>JBFMGT010000003.1:0-152534 GCA_040752555.1 Actinomycetota bacterium
CGAGCTCGACCGTCAGCTCAACCTCAACGAGTCCGTGCTGCGGACCAAGGTGATGCGGACCGACAAGCACTAAAGAGTGCCGATCGTCGGAGCCGCTGCGTAGGCTCGCGCCCAACGTCCGCTCACCAAGGAGGAACTCGTGGCTGGTGACACCACCATCACCGTCGTCGGAAACCTGACCGCCGATCCGGAACTGCGTTTCACGCCGTCCGGTGCCGCGGTGGCCAACTTCACTGTTGCGTCCACCCCGCGCATCTACGACCGGCAGAGCGGAGAGTGGAAGGACGGCGAGGCGCTGTTCCTGCGGTGCAACATCTGGCGTGAGGCCGCCGAGAACGTGGCCGAGAGCCTGACCCGCGGGTCGCGCGTGATCGTCACGGGCCGGCTCAAGCAGCGGTCCTTCGAGACCCGCGAGGGCGAGAAGCGCACGGTGGTCGAAGTCGAGGTCGACGAGATCGGGCCGTCGCTGCGCTATGCGACCGCGAAGGTGAACAAGGCGAGCCGCAGCGGTGGCGGCGGTGGCGGCTTCGGCGGCGGAGGCGGCGGGAATTCCCGCCCCTCGGAGCCGCCCAAGGACGACCCGTGGGGCAGCGCGCCCGCATCGGGGTCCTTCGGTGGCGCCGACGACGAACCGCCCTTCTGAGACAACAAAATTCGAGTGATTTCAAGAAAGAGTTAGATACATGGCCAAGTCCTCCACCAAGAGGCGTCCGGCTCCGGAAAAGCCGGTCAAGACACGCAAGTGCGTGTTCTGCTCGAAGAAGGGGCAGAACATCGACTACAAGGACACCGCGCTGTTGCGCACCTACATCAGCGAGCGCGGCAAGATTCGTGCCCGTCGGGTGACCGGCAATTGCGTTCAGCACCAGCGCGATATCGCGATCGCGGTGAAGAACGCTCGCGAGGTCGCGTTGCTGCCGTTCAGCTCGTCGACGCGATAAGGACCATCGAGATGAAATTGATTCTGACTGCCGAGGTCGAGCACCTCGGATCCGCTGGCGACGCGGTCGAGGTGAAGGACGGCTACGGGCGCAACTACCTGCTGCCCCGTGGTCTGGCGATCGTGGCGAGCCGCGGCGCGCAGCGCCAGGCCGACGACATCCGGCGAGCTCAAGAGCTCAAGAGCGTCAAGAGCCTCGAGCACGCCAACGAACTGAAGACCGCACTCGAGGGCCTCGACGGCGTCGAGCTCTCGGTGAAGACCGCGGGCGACTCGGGCAAGCTGTTCGGCTCGGTCACCGCGGCCGATGTGGTCGCCGCGATCAAGAAGGCCGGCGGCCCGAACCTCGACAAGAGGACCGTGCAGCTGCCCAAGGCGCACATCAAGACGGTGGGCACCCATCCCGTCACGGTTCGGCTGCACCACGACGTGGCCGCGACCGTGTCGCTGAACGTGGTCGCCAGCTAGTCACCGACGCATCAACGGCCGGGTGAGGACCGCGAGGTCCGCACCCGGCCGTTGTCGTGTTTCGGCGAACTGTTCGGGCGAAACGTGCCGCAGCGAACATAACCGAGTGTTAACCTGCTCGGCCCGAAAAGGAAACGCAACACGCCCGGGAAGGCAACCCAGGTCGACACGCCGACTGATTTACCATCCACAGTGTCAACACCTCTCCCACAGCCGTTCAACTGCGGAAACGGGCTAGATCACAGTGTTGATCCACAGGTTGTCCCCAGCACCTCAACATGGCTCACCGGAGATATCCACACGCCATCCCCAACTCTGTCAACAGGGGGCGGTTGCGTCTGGCGTAGCAACGTCTAGCGTTGGCCGTCGCGGACACGATGGCGGGCGCCGCGGAGGCGGTGTCGGTACACCGACATACAGTCTCATCGCACGTCCGTTCGAGACCGATTGGGGAGGGGTGAGGGCACCGCGTGGCTGTCGTCGATGACTTGGGCCGGCCCGACGAGCATGCGTCCATGGAGCCTCCTCCGAACGAGGAGTTCGGCCGCCAGCCGCCGCAGGATCTCGCGGCCGAGCAGGCGGTGCTGGGCGGCATGCTGCTGAGCAAGGACGCCATCGCCGACGTCCTGGAGCGGCTGCGGCCCGGAGACTTCTACAAGCCGGCCAATCAACTCGTCTACGACGCGATCCTGGATCTCTACGGCCGCGGCGAGCCGGCTGACGCGGTCACGGTGGCCGCAGAACTGGATCGCAAGGGGTTGTTGCGCCGGGTCGGCGGAGCGCCCTATCTGCACACGCTGATCTCGACGGTGCCGACGGCGGCCAACGCCGGGTTCTATGCCGAGATCGTGTCCGAGAAGTCGCTGCTGCGCCGGCTCGTGGAGGCGGGTACCCGGGTGGTGCAGTACGGCTATGCCGGCGCCGAGGGCGCGGACGTGAACGAGATCGTGGACCGGGCGCAGGCCGAGATCTACGACGTCACCGAGCGGCGGGCCACCGAGGACTTCGTGCCGCTCGAAGAACTGCTGCAGCCCACGATGGACGAGATCGACGCGATCGCGTCCCAGGGCGGCATCTCCAAAGGCGTGCCGACGGGCTTCACCGAGCTCGACGAGCTGACCAACGGGCTGCATCCGGGGCAGATGATCGTCGTCGCCGCGCGTCCCGGTATGGGAAAATCCACGCTTGGACTCGATTTCATGCGGTCGTGCTCGATCAAACATCACCTGCCGAGCATCGTGTTCTCCCTTGAGATGAGTAAGTCCGAGATCGTCATGCGGCTGTTGTCCGCGGAGGCGCGGATCAAGCTCGCCGACATGCGGTCCGGGCGGATGAGCGATGACGACTGGACGCGGCTTGCGCGGCGCATGAGTGAGATCAGCGAGGCGCCGCTGTACATCGACGATTCACCGAACCTGACGATGATGGAGATCCGGGCCAAGGCCAGGCGGCTCAAGCAGAAGGCCGATCTTCGGCTTGTGGTCATCGACTACCTGCAGCTGATGACGTCGGGCAAGAAGGTCGAGTCACGTCAGCAGGAAGTGTCCGAATTCTCGCGGCAGATCAAGCTTTTGGCGAAAGAGCTGGAAGTCCCGGTAGTGGCGATGAGCCAGCTGAACCGCGGACCCGAGCAGCGGACGGACAAAAAGCCACAGCTGTCGGACCTGCGAGAGTCGGGCTCGATCGAGCAGGACGCGGATATGGTTGTGCTGCTTCATCGTCCGGATGCGTTCGAGAGCGACGACCCGCGCGGCGGCGAAGCGGACCTCATCATCGCCAAGCACCGCGCCGGTCCGACGCGGACGGTCACCGTCGCGCATCAGCTGCATCTGTCGCGGTTCGCGAACATGGCCAAGCAGTAGCGGCGGGCTTGTAGGTTTCCAGGTCTGCTTGCACTTTCTCACGTGCAGCTGCATCACGGCTGCACTTGTGCAGCGAATTTCAGACGCGCCCGAGAGCGAAGGTTCGCTGTCGACCGCCATGCGTGACGGCTCGCACGCTTAGAGGTCGCGGATGGTGGTGTCGGCGATGGTTTCGGCGAAGTGAGTCCCGAAAAGACCTGCGGGAGTGTGAAATCCGGGACGATATTCGCCCGCAAGCACGCGCCGTGCCGCCTCTACCGCAGCCAACGGAGTGAACGTGTAGCCGTTGACGGTGTCGAGCACCGACCGCACGGTGGACCCGTCGGCCCCGGTGATTTCGGCGCTTGCGTGGTACCTGTTCGCCTCGCGTTGCTCCTGGGTCGGGCCCTCGGGCAGATCCGACAGATCGCGGGTGGGGAAGGCGGCCCCTGAGACGTGCACGAAGGTCTCGATGTTGGGGATGGCCGTGGCATGCCAAATCGTCAGGAGGTCGGGGAGGGTAGCCGCGGTGCACGTCACCGGACCCTTGCCGAAGTCGAATTTCCATGTCTCGCGCGGGTCGCGGGTGACCAGCACGCCCCCGGCGCGTTCGAGGCATTCAGCGCTCAGGTTCTCTGCGGCGCTGATGGCCGACCCCCGTGACATGGACCCGGCGACGTGCAATGCGACGCGCACCCGCTGTGGGTCGGTGACCCGTCGGGTTGCGTGGCCGGTAAGGCAGCCGAGCATGGCGACGCTGCCGCCGCTGCCCGGGAGCAGCATGACACCAGAAGCGTGGGCTTTCTCGGCGAGCGTCTCGGCCAGGTGGTAGCTGTCCAATTCGGCTGCGGTGTCGAGGTAGTGAACGCTGGACCGGATGGCGGCGGCCATCAGCGGCAGGGCGGTTCGCATGAAGGGCCCGGCGCAGTTGAGTAGGGCGGAGACCCCGTGTAGCGCGGCGTCGACTGTGGTGGCGTCGTCGAGGGCGAACGGACGGTGTTCGACGCCCAGTTCGGCGGCCAGGGCTGCGAGTCGTGGTGCGTCGCGCCCGGCGAGCACAGGGTTCAATCCGGCTGCTGCGGCGTGTTGGGCTGCCATCCGGCCGGTGTAGCCGGTGGCGCCGTAGATCATCAGGGTGCTCATTGGTCAGTGCTGCCAGCTCTTGTAGGTGAATTCGAGGCTGTAGCCGTCGGGATCGAAGACGCCGGCGGCGTAGTAGCGGGGGTCGTAGTAGTCCCGGACCGATGGCGCACCGTTGTCGGTCGCACCCGCGGCGATCGCGGCGGCGTAGGCGGCATCCACCTCGGCCCTGCTGTCGGCCACGAACCCCACGTGCGCGGCGCGACTGTCGACCACACCGGAGCGAAGCCAGAAGAAGATGCGACCATTGGCGCCGAAGCCTTTCAGATCTGGATGCGCAGGGGGACCGTTCTTTCCGTCGTAGTCGACGCGGGCGGTGATGCCGAGAGGCTCGAGGGCGGCAGTGTAGAAGGCGACCGAGCGGTCAACGTCGACTACGGAGAGAAAAACGTGGTCGAGCATTGGGTGTCTCGCTTCCTGTGGTTAGGAGCTGGTGCGGCTGACATCGTCGGCTGATTCCGGGTTGTGGTTGTAGGTGAGGATGACGCCCATGCCGCGACGGGCACCCGCCTGTGCCGTGGTCACGCCGATACCGCGGCTGCCTCCGGTGATGATGGCGATGCCCATGTGTGTCTGCCTTTCACGTGTTGGTAAAGGCAAGTCAACCCGTGGCGACGGTGCTGTGGAATGGCGAGACTTCCTAGGTGCACTGCACCCAGGCAGCGACTACTGGACCTGCTCCTGGCGCCGGGTTGCCTGGAGGGAGCCGAGCAGCGCCAGGGCGTCTGCGCTGGCTGACCCTGCCGCTGCAGTGGCCACGGTCAACTGCTGGCCGGGGGCGCTGCGCACGTCGAAGGTCTGGTAACTCAGCTGCATCAGCCCGACGTCGGGGTGACGAATGGTTTTCTGCGTCACGGTGAGACCTTCGACGTTTCGGTCATCCCACAGGGTGCGGAAAATCGGGCTGCCGCGGTGCAGTCGGGCTATCAGGTCCGCCACCTCCTGACGGGGTGGGGAGAATCCCTCGGACAGCCGCAGCGCGCTGACCGAGGCTTTGGCCACCTCGTTCCAGTTCACGTAGAAGTCCTGGGTGGCAGGGTCCAGGAACAGCGCGGCCAGGACGTTCGATTCGCGTTGCTGCAACGGCGTAATCAGTGCCGAGGCAGCAGGATTGGCGATCAGGACGCGGAACGCGGGGTTGGTCACATAGGCAGCCGCCTGCGGGAAGGCGGCCATCGTTTGCAAGAGTTCGGGGCTGACGCTCTCAGCTGCGGTGGCGCACCCGGGGGACAGCTTGGCGAGCCGAAAGGCGTGCACTCGGGCGTCCGGGTTGAGTCGCAATGCCCGACAGATCGCGTCGACGACCGGAGCGGACGGGCTGCGCTCGCGGCCCTGCTCCAAGCGTGCGTAGTAGTCCGAACTGACCCCCGACAAGACAGCGACCTCTTCGCGACGCAAACCGGCCACGCGCCGGCTCGACGCCACAGGTAGCCCGACTTCCCCGGGTGAGACCCGTGCGCGTTGGGCGCGCAGGAATTCACCCAGACTGTTGGTGGATGGCTGCGACGCATCAACTGGCACGATGGACCCTTCGTTATGAGTCGACCTCTGCGAGGGTGTCAGCGATCGTCGTCGCCAGCGACCGGTGGCCCTGGGTACCGGCGAGGCGCATCCTGCCGCTGACACCCGTGCGAGGCCTGCGGCCACGCCGCGTCGCGGGCACTTCTGACTGTAGCCCAACTGCCGAGGGCGCACCGCGCCCGGAGTCTCGGGGGCCACACACCCCCAAACCAGGGTGTGGCGTTCCTAGGCAGTCGCGCCCTTCCGCGGCCCCCGACGTCGGCTTTGACTGGTCTCGACCGACACACAAGACGGCGACGAGCCGCCGATGGGAGCGACGCGATGGACAACTCGAAACCAAGGTCGCGCTCGTCACCGGGGCGAACGCCGGCATCGGAATGGCAAGAGCCCGGTGGTTCGTAGGCGAGGGCGCACAGGTGTATGTCACCGGGCGGGCCAGAACGCAGTTCGAAGCGGCGGTGGCCGACATCGGCGGCGATTTCACCGGTCCTGGCCGCCATCGCGGACACCTCTACGCGGCTCGTCGGCTCGCACGTCTCCCATCCAGTTTCGGGACCGTCACGACCGACGGTGACTTACACCCCTTCAATTCCGGCGCGCCGCCGGCAACCCATCGCAGCCACAACTGTCAGGAGAGACCATGAAGTTCGGAGTGACCACCTTCCTCACCGACCAGGGAATCGGACCGGTCGCGCTTGCTCGCGCGCTCGAAGAGCGAGGATTCGACTCCCTGTTCGTCACCGAGCACACCCACGTCCCGGCCTCGCGGCGCAGTCCGTATCCCGGCGGCGGCGACCTGCCGGACAAGTACTACCGTCTGCTCGATCCGTTCCTGGCGCTCACCGCTGCCGCCACCGCGACCAGCAAGCTGATCTTGGGCACTGGCGTGGCCCTCGTCGTTCAACGCGATCCGCTCATCACCGCCAAAGAGGCGGCAACTCTCGACTTGCTCTCGGGCGGGCGGTTCCTCTTCGGGATGGGCATCGGCTGGAACCGCGAGGAGATGGAGAGCCACGGCATTGACCCCCGAACCCGGGGCAAGCGCATCGACGAGATCGTCGAGACTATGCAGGCACTCTGGACGCGCGAGATTGCGGAGTACGAGGGCGAATTCGTGACGCTGGAGCCGTCCATGGCTTGGCCCAAGCCGGTGGAACGCCCGCACATGCCGCTCTACTTTGGTGGCGGACCGGCCACCTTTCCGCGCATCGCGCGCTTCGGGGCCGGGTGGTACGCCATCAGTCCGAGCAGTGCTGATTCGACCGCAGCGATAGCGGAGCTGCGGAAGGTGACCGGCACCGATACCCACGTCACCGTCGCGCACGTCGGACCGATTACTGAGCCCGCGCTGCGGGATTACCCGAGCAGCGGCGCCGAACGTGTCGTGTTTGACCTAGAGACGCTCAACCAAGACGAAACCTTCGTACAGCTCGACGCCTATCTGTCCGTGACCGAATCCTTGGGGTGGTGACCATGACTGACCACAACACAACGCCGCTCGGACGTCCGCAGCACCGCATCTGGGCCGAGATCGCCCCGACGCCGCTAGGGGAGTTCGGTGAGCGGGTCACCATCAAGGCGCTGACCGCCGACATTGCGCAAGTTTTGCTGGTCGAGATCGCCGAAGGCACGGCAATACCGAATCAGGCCGACCACAGCGAGCAGGAGGTGCACCCGATGGAACAGATCGACGTCATACTCACAGGTCGGATGAAGTATGTCGTGGACGGCCAGGAGCGCATTCTGGGCCCGGGTGAGGCGCTCGGAATCCCAGGCGGTGTTCCCCATTCCGCGGTAGCCCTCGAACAAACCACCATGATCGAGGTCTTCACGCCGATCCCAGATTTCCCCACACACGAGATTCGGACACCATGAGCGAGGTCATTTCGGTCCACCTCCGGTGTGTCGCTGAACCGCTCGGAATCTGACCCGGCGCGACCGTGTGGCCGACCGGCACAGCTAACTGTCGGCGGCCGCCGTCGGGGCATCCCTCTTACGCTCGTCGAGATGGAGCAACTCCCGTACTGCCTGCCGGGTTCCGTACGGTCGGAACATCCGGCTGGCCGGGCTGGGCCGCACGTTCAGTGGCCACCAGAACCAGCGGCCGAGTAGCGCTGCGATGGCCGGGGTCATGAACGAGCGCACCACCAGGGTGTCGAACAACAGACCGAGTCCGATCGTGGTGCCGATCTGGCCGAGGACCACCAGGTCGCTGAAGATGAACGACGACATGGTCGCAGCGAAGACCAGTCCGGCTGCGGTGACGACGCGGCCGGTACCCGCCATTGCCCGGATGATGCCGGTACGTAGGCCGGCGTGCATCTCTTCCTCGAACCGGGAGATCAGCAGCAGGTTGTAATCGGCACCGACCGCGAGCAACAGGATGATCGCCAACGGGACGACGATCCAGAACAGGTGGATACCGAAGATGTACTGCCACAGCAGGACTGACAGACCTACCGAGGCTCCCAATGACAGCGCAACGGTACCGACGATCACGATCGCGGCCACGATGCTGCGGGTGATGAACATCATGACCAGCAAGATCAGTGCCAGCGCCGCCAGCGCGGAGATCAGGAGGTCGTAGGTCATCCCCTCCTGGATGTCTTTGTTGGTCGAAGCGAGACCCGCGACGTAGATCTTGGCATCCGACATGGGAGTGGCCTTCAGCGCATCGAAGGCCGCATCCTTGATGGCATCGATGTGCGGAATGCCCTCGGGGTCAGCCGGATTGCCCTGGTGGGTGACGATCATTCTGGCCGCCTTGCCGTCCGGCGACAAGAACAACTTCAGGCCACGCTTGAAGTCCGGGTTGTCGAATGCCTCCGGCGGCAGGTAGAACGAGTCGTCGTTCTTAGCGTCGTCGAAGGCCTTGCCCATCGCGGTGGCATTGACCAGGGCCTCCTGGCTCTGGGCGTTGGTTCCCCCCGTGGTCGCGTAATTCGACAGCGTCAGCTCGCGGTTGCGCTCCTGGATGGCGATCTGAGGTGGCAGCAGCGCGACGAGCTGGGGCTGAAGCGCATCCAGTTTGTCCAGGCTGGCGGTGATGGCGGTGAATTTGTCGGCCAGCTGCGAGATCCCGTCGAGGGAGTCGAACACCGAGCGCAGTGCCGCGCACATCGGGATGTCGAAACAGTGCGGTTCCCAATAGAAGTAGTTGCGCAGCGGCCGGAACTGGTCGTCGAAGTTGGCGAGCTTGTCGCGTAGATCGGTGACCGTCTCGACGGTGTCGTGGAAAGCCTCGGTCTGCTCGTGGGTGACTGCGGCGCTCTGTTGTTGCAGAGCCAACTGCTGCCGCAGCACATTGATGGTGTTGTCGATCTCCTGAGCTTGCTTGAGCAGATCCTGCGCACGGTCTTGCTGGTAACTCAGGTTCATGATCTGGCTGGCGCTCGATGCGCTGATCTGAAACGGTATCGAGCTGTGCGTGATCGGCGTACCGAGGGGCCGGGTGATCGACTGGACCAGGGCGATGCCGGGGGTGTGCAGGACCGCTTTGGCGACGCGCTCCAGGATCAGCATGTCGGCCGGGTTACGCATGTCGTGATCGGTCTCGATCATCAACAGCTCCGGGTTGATGCGGGCCTCGGTGAAATGCCGTTCCGCGGCCTCCATTCCGACCACACCGGGTGCACTGTCGGGGATGTAGGGTCGGTTGTCGTAGCTGGTCTGGTAGCCGGGCAGTGCGAGAACGCCGATCAATGCGATACCCAGCGTCACCACGAGGACGGGGCCGGGCCAGCGGACGATGGCGGTGCCGATCCGGTGCCAGCCGCGCGCCTGCAGCTTGCGTTTGGGTTCGAGCAGCCCAAACCGGCTGGCCAACAACAGAACTGCGGGCCCCATGGTCAACGCTGCGGCCAAGGTGACCACGACGCCGAGCGCCGCCGGTATGCCGAGGGTCTGGAAGTACGGCAACCGGGTGAATTGCATACAGGCCACCGCGCCGGCGATGGTCAAGCCCGAGCCGACGATGACGTGCACGGTGCCGCGGTACATGTCGTAATAGGCCGGTAGCCGTTCGAGCCCTTTGCTGCGCGCCTCCTGGTACCGGCCGACGACGAAGATCGCGTAATCAGTTCCCGCCGCAATGGCCAGCAGTGTCAACAGATTCGTGGAGTATGTGGACAGACCGATGACACCGGAATGCGCCAGAACGGCGACCACACCGCGCGCTGCCATCAGTTCGACGGCGACCGTGACCAGCACGATCAACATCGTCACCACCGAGCGGTAGACGACCAGCAGCATGACCGCGATGACGAGGAAGGTGATGGCAGTGACCCCGTGTGTGCCCTCGCTGCCGACTTCGAAGTTGTCGGTGACCAACGGCGATGCGCCGGTGACATATGCTTTCACACCCGGTGGCGCGGGTGTGTCGGCGACGATCTTGCGGACCGCGTCCACCGATTCGTTGGACGCCGCCTCACCCTGGTTGCCGTGCAGATAGATCTGCACGGTGGCGGCCTTGCCGTCCTTGCTCTGCGATCCACCGGCCGTGAGCGGGTCACCCCAGAAGTCCTGGATGTGCTCCACGTGCTCGGTGTCTGCTGCCAGCCGCTTGACCAACCGGTCATAGAACTCGTGCGCGTCGGCACCCAGCGGTTTGTCGCCCTCGAGCACGATCATCGCCGCGCTGTCGGAATCGAATTCGTGGAACACCTGCCCGATATGGCGCATCGCGAGAATCGACGGGGCATCCGGTGCGTTCAGACCGACCGAGCGTTCCGCGCCGACGACCTCGAGCTGCGGGGCGATCACGTTGGACAGCACCGCGATTGCGACCCAGACCAACACGATGGGAAGCGCGAGCCGACGGATCACCCGAGCCATCCGTGACCCCTCGACGGTCTGCGCGCTGTGGTTGCTCATGCCGTCTTGTCCAGGCAAGAGATGTATCCGTTCACGTTGTTCGTGGACCTTTCGTCCTTGACGATCCCGTTGACCGTGATGCGGCAGCCGATCGTGTCGCCGTCGCCTTGCGCGCGCAGGTCGGCGTACAACGTGGGATCGTCGGTGGTCAACGTCTGCGTCCACGGGAGCGGCACGTCGTCAACGCGCTGCGGCTGAGCATGGATGTCGAGGTAATTGATGGTGGCCACGGATCCCGGGGACCCGAACACCTCGAAGATCACGTGCTTGGGATTGAACCCGGTGTTCTCCAGGGCGTCCGAACCCGGCCGGGACACTTCGTTGTCGGACCCGAAGATGCCGTGCAACCGGACAACGGTGAACGCGACCAGGGCAACGACCACGACGGCGACGATGATCGTCCACCACCGCCGCGCCAGCCGGCCAACCGAAATCCCACTCACTGGTGCGCCTTTCGCATCCGGCCGACACAACCGGCACTGGCCGTGTCTGTTGACCATTCTGTGGACCGTATGGGAACGGTACGGTACCGTACGAAGCATCGCAACCGCTTGACGCGTGCACGAACAGCTGCTCTCACAGCTGCGAACGTCAGTGATCGCGGAAGCATTCCGATCGCGCGACTGAAGGTGGAAGATGTGAACGCCGAGGCTCCGGCCGACAACGCGCAGTGTCCATGGACGGCCCGAGAAGCCGAACTCCTCGCCGTCACGTTGCAGCAGTTACAACAGCACGGTTACGACCGGTTGACCGTCGATGCCGTCGCAGCGGCAGCGCGGGCGAGCAAGGCGACCATGTACCGGCGCTGGCCCTCGAAAGCCGACCTGGTGCTCGCGGCCTTCATCGAGGGCACCCGGGGTTCGTCGGTGCCGCCCCGTACGGGGTCGCTGCGCACGGATCTGCTCGAGATCGGGCGCGCGGTGTGTGAGCATTCGCGCGAGCACACTCTCACGATGCGCGCGGTGCTGAACGAGATGTCACACAATCCTCGGCTCAGCCAGGCGTTGCAGGAGAAGTTCGTCATGCAACGCAAGCTGGTCATCGACGGCGTGCTCGCCGCCGCGGTGGAACGCGGCGAGATCGCCGCATCGGCGATCAACGAGGAGATCTTCGACCTGCTGCCCGGATATCTGGTGTTCCGAACGTTGGTCGCCGACCGACCGCCGACCGAGGACACCGTACGCACCCTCGTGGACACGGTGCTGCTGCCCAGCCTGACCAGAGAAACGACCGAGTGAATCCGTCACTCGGACCCGCGGTCCGGTGACCCGACATTGCGGGTGGCAACGACCGCCAGCGGTAAGTACGTGGCAAAGGGTTGTGAGGCAATTGTTTTCGCGATTCCCCCAGTATTGGCGGCTCAGGTGGCCCACCGGCGGAGTGCCACGGGGCCATGCGGCGAATCGATCGACGGTTGTCGCTCGGTTCGTCAACCGCCCCAGGGATTGTCGCCGGCGGCCCAGCGCTTGAGAACGCCGGGGTAGAGGGTCTCCAGGTGAGACGGGATCGTCTGCTTCACCTCACGGGTGAAGTCGTCGGTCAAGACCTCGGGTTGGCCGTCTTCCACGGCGGCAAGCGTCTGCGCCGCTACTTCTGACGGATCGATCTTGGCCTCGCTCACCGTCGCCGTCATGTCGGTGTCGATGAAGCCGGGATGCACACCGACCACCAGCGTGCCGGCTGCATGCATCTCGAGGCGCAGGGCGTTGGTCAACGACCATTCGGCCGCCTTCGACGCACAGTAGGAGGCATTGAAGGGCAGGGAGTAGAAGCTCGCGACCGACAGGACGTTGACCAAGGCTCCACCGCCATTGGCCGCCAGAACCGGTGCGAACGCGCGCGCCATCGCCAACGTGCCGAAGTAATTCGTCTCCATCTCCGTGCGTGCGGCGTGGGCGTCCGTCGCGGACAGAAACGGTGATTCGAGCATCGCTCCGGCGTTGTTGATGACCACCGTCGCGTCAGCGGCCAACGCCGCGGCCGCAGACACCGCGTCGGTGTCGGTGATGTCGAGGGCCACGGCGACCACCCGATCATCCGCTGCAGCAATCGATTCCGGGTTGCGAGCTCCCGCGTACACCCGGGCGGCGCCGCGCTCGAGTAACGCCGTCACGTACGCGCGGCCCAGCCCACGATTGGCGCCGCTGACCACCGCCACTGCACCTTCGATCGGGACGCCGACGTCGTATGGCTTTGCACTCATGTCCAACTCTCTTCCTCTTGTTTCTTCCTCGTTGTCAGGGTCATGCGCGGCGGGCTGCCGCCATGAAGCGCTCCAGTTCACGGGGGATATCGGGACCTGTTGGCTGGAACTGGATCTCAGTGGCGCCGGCGTCCACGAGGGTACGAATTGCGGCGGCGACTTCCTCGATGGCACCGGTCGCTGTGTTCCCGGGTAGCAGTGCGTGACTTCCAGCACGCCAGGCCGCGGCATCGGCGTCGCTCATCCTCAGAAGGTGACCCTGGTGCACGGCAAGATGACGTTCCCGTTCGGGTGACTGGTTGACGACCTCGAGCCACTCCTTGCCCCCGGGCATCTCGCGCACGGCCTCGGGGCCTTGTAGCGTCCACGCGAAGTGGAGCTGGACGCCGGCGACCACACCCACGGTGTCTCGGACGCGGTCGGAATCGACCCGCTCACCATCGTCGAGGACCGTACCCATGACCACGACGATCCGTCGGCGATAGGCCTTCTGCGCAGGTGTGATCTGGAACAGTGAGAGCATTCCCTCGGCGCCGAGGCGACGCGAGACGGCGTCGCCCCTGGGACCCATGCCACTCATGATGAGCGGGATCTCAAGTGGCAGAGAGATTTCCCACGACGTACCGCGGAGCAGCATTCTCAGCGGCGCGCCCTCCCATTCGGCCGTCTCCCCGGCGAGCAGCTTCAGATAGGTGCTGATGTAGTCCTCCATGTACGACCACCGGATCGGAGGCTGGCCGATGGCGGCTCGGCTGGAGAATCCGGTGCCGAAGGACGTGGTCACCCGGCCGGGGGCGAGCGCATGAAGAGAAATGGTCTGCGCGGCATTCACCATAGGGTGACGTTGCGACGGAATCAACACTCCGGGGCCGAGTCTCATGGTGGTGGTGACTTTCGCGGCGCGGTGCAACTGGTACCACAGGTCGTCACCCTGAAACGGGGTGTCGAACACGTAACCCTGGGTGTAGCCGAGTCTTTCGGCATACTGGAAGAGTTCCGGCACCATCGGGGTCGGGGGCAGCCCCACACTGACGTCGACGTCGCTCACGGCAGTCTCCGTTCACCAGCAGGGATGATTGGTGAGTTCGTCCGAGGTAGGACGCCGCCGATGGAGCCGCCGCCGTCGGCGCGCAGGACGTGCCCGGTGATGAAGCCTGCATCGTCGGACAGCAGGAATGCCGCGGCCGCCGCAATCTCGCGGGGCGTAGCGAAACGCCGCATCGGTACGGCGTCGAGATAGCGCGCCTCGCCGTCGGACCCGGGCGCGTTGTTGGCCCGGAACAGTTCGGTCTCGGTGGGTCCCGGCGCCACGGCATTCACTGTCACACCGGTCTCCGCGAGTTCGGCGGCCCATGCCCGGGTGCAGAACTCCAGGGCTGCCTTGGCAGAACCGTAAGCCGTCCGCTCCGCCATGCCGACGGTGACAAGGCTGGTGATGTTGACGATCCGTCCCCACCTCTTGGTGAGCATGCCGGGCAGTACGGCCTGCACTGCCTGGACGGCAACCCGGACGTTGAGGTCGAACACCGCATCGAGGTCGTCGAGGTCGACGGCGCCCAGCTTCGCCGGGCGGACCAACCCGACGTTGTTCACCAGGGCGTCCACCGGACCGGCATCGAGGATCTCGGTGAGCGCTTCCGCAGTCTGCCGGCGGTCACTCAGGTCGGCGGCGACGAACGTACCGGGAAAAGCCTCGGGTGGGGTACGGGCCATGCCGACGGGATGGTGGCCGGCATCGGCGAGCAGGTTCGACAACGTGAGTCCGATTCCTCGGGAAGCGCCCGTGATGACGACGCGCCTGCCGCTGACCTCGCTCATCCGCGGTAGGCGAGGTCGGCAGCGGTCAGGCCTTCGACAGCCATGCCGAAGGGCACGCCCTCGATGATCCGGCGCAGCAGGTGCTGGTTGAGCGTCTGCTTCTGCAGAGACCGGTACGCCGCCGGCTTGGCCGCCAGGATGCGAGCGATCTCCAGGCCGCGGGCGTAAGCGCGGTCGTGCTCGACGATTTCGTTGACCACCCCCCATCGTTCGGCGGTGACCGCGTCGATCGTCTCTCCCGTCCACAGCAGCCATTTGGCGCGAGCGGTACCAGCGATCTCCTCCCAGATCACCTGCAAGCCGTCACCGGCAGTGATACCGAATGCAGGATGGGGAAAATCCCCGTACGTCGCGCGGTCGGAAGCGATGTGGATATCGGTCAGCAACAGGTATTCCGAGTGCACCGTGGCCGGACCGTTGGCGATGCCCACCACCGGGATCGGCAGGCTCAGCAGGCGTTGCAGCACGGCCAGACCCTCCCTGCGAATCTTCTCCCAGACAAGGGGTTTGAAGATCTCGCCGAGACTGTCTCCGTCGATGCTGTCCATGAACGCATCGCCGGTGCCGGTGAGGACCACAGCCCGGTTGTCCGCGTCGAGGGCGATGTCCTCGAGCGCCCGGGGCAGGTCTTCGTGCGTTTGTCCGGTGAAAGTGACCGGACCACCGTTGGTGTGGAACCGCATCGTCAGGACACCGTCCTCGGTGCGCTCGAAGGCGAGGTTCTCATAGCGGGTGAAATACGTGGGGGTGGACATCAGTGGTCCTGCCTTTCGCTCGACACTCCCGACTCAACGCACTCGGGCGGCGTAACACCCCCCTCCGACCATTCCGATCTCGAAGGTCGACATAGGACACGCTTATGGGTGCAGGTGGTGTGATGGTTCGGTGGAGCTTCGAGAGATGCGCATGTTCATCGCTGTGGTGGAGGAGGGCAGCATGACCGCCGCGGCGCGTCGCCTGCACATCAGCCAGCCCGCCCTCTCGCAGGCGATGGTCGCCCTCGAACGGCGACTCGGAATGGATCTCCTCGTCAGGCACCGCACCGGTATAGCGCTCACCGACGCCGGCACCACTCTGCTCACGGAGTCACGGGCAGTGCTGGCGCGTTACGACCAAGCCCTGGCCGCGCTGTCCCGTCACGACGCACCTGACAGCGTTCTTCGTCTCGGAATACCTCTGGAGTTGCCGCCCGACCTGCTTCCCGGCCCGCTGGCCACATTGGGCACCGCGTATCCCGAGACGCGCGTTCAGGCCCGGCACGCGACGACTGCGCAGCAGCTCGACGGTCTCCGCGGCGGAGAGCTCGACGTCGGGCTCGTCCGGGAGCGACCCACCGGCACCGATCTGGACGCGACGCTGGTGTGCGAGGAACGGTTGGGCGTCCTGTTGGCCCGGAGCCAGGCCGAAGCAGTGGCCACTCCTCGCGGCGTGCGACTGGATGGACTCGCGGGGCTGGACTGGGTCGGGTTTCCGCGTTCCGGTAGCCCGGCCTGGTTCGACGAGCTCACCGCCATTCTGCGCAGCCACGGGGTGAGCCCCGGTGACGACGTCCGTACAGGGGAGCCATTGATCGCGGAGGTGAAGATGGCGGCGGTCACCTCTGGTCACGCGTTCGCACTCGCGCCGCCGCACTGGTCGCAACCCTTGCCCGACGAGGTGAGCTGGTACCCGCTGATCGGCAGTCCACTGGTCCGACGCACCTGGGCGGCGTGGCGGGCCGACTCTCGGCGGCTCGACATCGCACTCTTCGTCAGCGCTCTCGAGGCCGACGGTTGATCATCGTCCGCTGGGGAAAGAGCGGATGATTACAGGTGAGGGTCGGCTTCGATCGTGCGACGCACTGTGGTGAGTACTTCGGCAAGCGTGCTGAGGTCCGTGGAGCCGAGCGCTAGACGGATCGCGTGCGGCGGATTCTCTGTGATCGCGAAGGGCTCGGCTGTCGATACCGAGATTCGGTGTTTCGCCAGTGTGGCAGCGATTCGGTCGGCTCGGGCGCTGTCGGGCAATGGCAACCAGGTGAAGTAAGACGATGGATGGGCCTGCTGCGGAAGGGGTTGCAACGTATCCCGGGCGATGGTCTGCCTGAGTGCGGCGTCGGCGCGTTTCTCGGCTTCGAGGCGAGTGACGGTGCCATCCTCCAGCCAGCGTGTCGCTATCGCGGTGGTGAGGGCAGGGGTGTTCCACGTGGTTGCGCGGATGGCCCTTTCGATGGCGGGCATGTGTGTCCGGGATGCGGCGATGAAACCAACGCGCAGTCCGGTGGCGACGTTCTTGGACAGTCCCGAGACATACACGGTGACGTCGGGAGCCGTGGCGGCCAGCGGGGCCGGGGGCCGGTCAGCGAGGTAGGCGTAAGAGGCGTCTTCGATGATGACCAGCTCGTGTCGTCGGGCGATGGCTATCAGGTGGCGGCGGGTGTCGTCGTCCATGACCCAGCCCAGGGGGTTGTGCAGGGTGGGCATCGTGTAGATCGCGCGTACCGTTCGGCGCTGACACAGACGTTGCAGCGCGGCCAAGTCGGGACCCGTTGAAGTTGTTGAGATAGGCGCTAATTCGAGTTTCAACGATTCGGCAACCACCTTGAAGCCGGGGTAGGTGATCGCGTCGGCAGCAACTAGATCACCTGGCCGCAGCGCAGCGAGGGCGGTCACGGTCAGCCCGTGCTGGGCGCCGTTGACGATGGCCACCCGATCGGGGGTGATGTCGAGTCCCCGGCTGAGCAGATGGGTGGCCACCGCAGCCCGGTCGCGTTCGCGCCCACCGTGCGGTTGGTAGCGCAGCAGCGCATCCAGGTCACCGGCGCCGGCCAGCTCGCGAAGCGCCTGGCGCAGGAGGTCGGCTTGGCCGGGCAGCGTGGGGTAGTTGAAGTTGAGGTCGGCAGCGTCGGTGGCCAGCGCAGGTTGGTCGATGCCGTGGCCGGGGGGAAGTGCCTGATCACGTACGAACGTGCCGCGCCCTTGTTCACTGCTCACCAGACCCATCGCTTCGAGTTCGGCGTACACACGCGAGGCGGTCACCACCGCAATGCCCTCCCGCGCCGCGAGCTGGCGATGGGTGGGCAGCTGTGTCCCGGAGCTGACCTGACCGGACCGGATCTCGGCGGCGAAGGCATCGACGATGCCCTTGTATCGGGCGGCGGGCACCAGCCGATTGTATGCATGACAATTTGTTGACCGTCGTGGATGCTCGGCCTTTATGGTGGCACCGCCATACGGAGAGGAAGCCGGTCATGCACATCGCCATCTTGACCTTCGAGGGGTACAACGAACTGGACTCCCTGATCGCACTCGGCGTGCTCAACCGCATCCAGAGCGATGACTGGCGAGTCACCATCGCTACCCCGGCGGCGCGCGTGACGTCGATGAACGGCGTGACCATCGAGCAGATGTCCACAGTGGAGGATGCTGTCAGCGCTGACGCCGTCATCGTCGGCAGCGGCATCGCCACTCGCGAGGTTGTCGAGAACCCAACGGTCATGGACGTTTTGCGCGGACTCGACCCGCAGCGTCAGCTGATCGCCGCGCAGTGCTCCGGGGCATTGGTGCTGGCGAAGCTGGGTCTGCTGCGCGATGTGCCCGCCTGCACCGATCTGACGACGAAGCCCTGGGTGATCGCCGCCGGTGTGGACGTGCTCGATCAGCCGTTTTTCGCACGGGGCAATATCGCGACCGCCGGCGGTTGTTTGGCGTCGCAGTATCTGGCCGCGTGGCTGATCGCCCGCCTGTGCGGCAAGGAGCAGGCCGTCGCGGCTTTGCATTACGTCGCCCCCGTCGGTGAAAAGCAGGAGCACATCGACCGTGCCTGGCGCAACATCGAGCCCTATCTACCTGCCGGGGCGCCCATCCTGCTCTAGCGCCGTCGTCGAGCCGGGCATCGACTTGCCGTCGGACCGCGCCGCCTTGACACCCGTGTTCAGCACGGGCTCTCCCCCACGGGGCGCCGTGCTGAGTGAGAATGTGAGGCTCTATTGGTCGGCTCGCCGGCGATCGTACATCCACGGCGAATCGCCGTGCAGCGCTGAATAATCCGCAGTTGGGTCATGGGGTAGGTCGGGTAGGTCGTTCTTTAACTGCCGTGTTGTCCGGGTTGTGGTGAACGCAGTCCCCGCATCAGGGCAGCGTTGTTGATGAGCAACGTGGTGTCGGAGCACGCGCCAGCTGTAATGGCGATGCCGCAGGGGTGCTGATGTCGATCCCGACGGGCACGATGCGAATGCGATGAGTAGCAATGCTGTTGCGATGCAGATAATTCCGCGACTGCGCATCGACGAGGTGGACTACGACCACTACTACCACGAGCTGATCAACGCCGCATTGGCGCACGGTCTCGGCGGCGCGGCCTGGGCCTCGGCGCAACCCGGTGTTCACGTGGCGCGCGCCGCCAAAATGATGGATTCAAGCGCAACGGAATTCGGGCACCTATGCCCGGTATCCATGGCATATGCCGTCATCCCGACGCTGCGCAGCAGTCCACAGTTGGCGGCAACCTATGAACCTCTGCTGAGGGTTGGCGACTACGATCCCGGCCTACGCCCGCCTGCCACGAAGCGAGCCTTGATCGCCGGTATGTCGATGACTGAGAAGCAGGGGGGATCCGACGTCCGCGCCAATAAAACCTCGGCGACGCCACAGGCGGACGGCACGTACCGGATGATCGGTCACAAGTGGTTCACTTCAGCGCCGATGTCGGACTTCTTCTTGACCCTGGCCCAGGCTCCGGGTGGCCTGTCCTGCTTCTTGCTTCCCCGCGTCCTGGACGACGCGGAAGCAACCGAATCGTCGGACGACGACACCAACCGTCTGCCTCGTGGACCGCCGCCGCTGTCGATCACCCCAAGGTCGAGGCGCTGCCCAGCTCGACCTGGACCAGTGGTCGAGCGCTGGTGAGTAGCGCTACGTGATTTCGCAACCGCCGGCGTGGGGTCGCTCGAACTGTTCACGCTGTGCCCGGCGGCGATGGCGTGCCGACTCGAAACGTTGCCGCATAGTCGGCGTCGTGGGTATCAAGGGCGGGACCGGAAGGGGCTGATTGTCGGCGTCGACGGCGATCATGGTGAAGTAAGAACTGTTGGTATGACGCGTCGTTCCTCGTCGAATGTCCTCGGTATCGATCCGTATCCCGATCTCCATTGATGTGCGGCCTGTGTAATTCACCGACGCGGAGAACGTGACCAGCTCGCCGACGTGAATCGTGTCGCGGAAGAGCACCCGATCGACTGACAGAGTGACGACGTAGGTTCCCGCGTAGCGACTGGCGCAGCTGTAGGCGACCTGATCGAGGATCTTGAGAATCGCGCCGCCGTGGACGTTGCCGGAAAAATTCGCCATGTCGGGAGTCATCAACACGGTCATGGTCAAGGTGGTCGGCCGGTCTGCGGTGTTCTGCATGTCCCCTTGAGCCTTCATGTCGACTGGTGGTAGGGGCGGGTGTGCTGATCCACGGACGTGTCCCGTTAAGTCAGATAGGGGTTCCATACGAAGTCGTCTTACCTGTGTGCCAGGGCCCCACGCCGGAGACGCGTGTGATGTCGACAGTGACGAGCAGATGTCCCCCCTCGTTCAGTTCGAATCTGGGCGCGCCGGTGTACTTGTGGAATAGCTGGTCCATGAATCGTTGGCCGCGATCGAGATCCTCGTCGATCGAGGCGACGCCATCGATGAGGAGATGCCTAGTCAGTCCGCTCTCGAGCTTCTGGTTATCTTGAATCGAGAGAATGCAATTCGGATCGCGTGCGAGGTTCTTTCCCTTGAGCCGCCACGGAGGTGTGCCGAACTGAATTTGCCCGTCGTCCGTCACATCGATCCAGATGAAGGACACATGGGGGCGGCCATTGGCTCGCATTGTCACCAGATGGGCACACGGGCGTGACTCGATGAGTGCGCGGGCTTCGGGATGGAGTTCATAAGCCATCGGTTGTTACCTCTCGACGTACGGGACAATGTCAAACTTTCACTACCCTGAACTGCTTTCGCCAAGCGGACGGCCGTCGCCCCGAGATACGGTGGCTCCGGGACTGCTGGTCTTGAGCCTCAGAGTATTTCGGCAACGGTGAATGGCGCCCAAGTGATGTCACCGTAAAGGACGCTGGCTACATCCGGGTCCGAGCCCGGGGCGAGCGCCGCTGCAGGGTGATCGGCGTCGAAGAGCCACTCGATCGACGTGACCTGCGCCTCTTTGACGTCGGCGACGAACGGTACCGCCACCCGGGCGAGTTGTTCGCCGTCGTCTGAGTCCGAGAAGCTGGTGAAGTAGTTCAGATGCCCGCCCACCGATGCCAATCTTTCGGTGCCGACCGACGAGGTCGTTCTCACGACGACCTTACCGTCGACATAGAGCTCCTGAATCAGTTCGCCGGGGTGAGGCTCCTTTTGCTCCACCCATCCGACCTGCGCGCGGTTCCCACATGACCTCCTGGCATAGGAACGCATGCCGTCCGATTCCAACCAGTGATGTGCGAAGAAGCGGCCATGTCCCGTCGAGTTGCCATCGCTGGTCTGCGTGTCGTATCCGCTGACCTCTGGCGCGATATAGCCGCAGGAAAGGCGCCCGTACATCCCCATCCCCGATGAGCGTCCGGGATCGTCGGCCGCCCAGAGGTTGAGTAGGACGACTCCGTCGGGATGTGGTTGCAATCGGCTGGGGAGTGCGCGCCGCGCCGCGGCTGGATCTTCGGGCCGATACCCGATGATCATCATTCGGGCGTCCTTGATGATCTCTCGAGGAAGCGGGACGACATCCGGGCGGGTAAAGCTCTCAGCACTCATGGCGTTTCCCTCACGCTCGCCGGCGAAGCATGACCGTTGTTCCACTCGTGCGTCGGCATCAGGAGACGAGCATCAGTGGCGACTTCATAGGGGAGGGCATGAGCGGGACGGGAGACCAACTCCAACATCAGCCCTATGGGGGTCCGTACGTACAGGATCGTCAGACCGGCATGTGGTACCTCTTCGAGCAGGATGGGGTCGCCGCACGGGCTGCATCCGTGCTCTCGCAGATATCGCATCGCTTGGTCGATGTCATGGACATGAATCGCAAGGTGTGATGCGCCCACATCGCTGTTCAGAGGCCACGCCATTTCGCGATTTGCGGTGTCCCACTGGATCAGCTCGACCACCTGAGTCGCGCCAAGCCTGACGAGCGCGAGAGATGCCGAGGCCCGAGCTGCGACGTCGAAATGTGTGGACATCCAGTCGCCGGAGGGATCGGAGAAGGGCCCGGCTCGGAGAATCTCCTGGCCACCGAGAACTTCCACGCAGAAAGACACGGCAGCGTCCAGGTCATGAACCGACCAACCGATATGGTCGACGTTGGTTGCGGTAGGTATAGAGCGTGTCATCGCAAGAATATCCAATTCCCTTATGTCGCTGATGAGTCGCGCGTCACGCAGATAGAAATCACGCTGGTGGCCGCGCGGTTCTGTTGCCTGGTAATAAGTTTCACCTCAGACGGTCGGAATGCTGCCACCGTTCACCGTGTATTCCGCACCGGTGACAAATGACGCGAGCGGGCTTGCGAGGAAGAGGTTGACCGCGGCCACTTCCGCTACGCTGCCGAGTCGAGCAAGCGGAAGCTTGCGGACGCTGACGGCGAAATGTTCGATCGCGGCTTCCTTCTCCATCCCGAAAGACTCGGCGACAGAATCGCCGAATCCTCCCGGCCGGTCCCACATCGGTGTGCGCACAGGCCCCGGGCTCACGGTATTGACGCGGATACCCGCGCCGCCGAGCTCGATCGACAGTGCCTTCATGAACATCAGGATCGCGGCCTTGGACACGTTGTACTCAGCGAAGAAGGGGTCGGGCATGCGGCCGGCATCGGAGGCGACGCTGACGATCGATCCTCCGTTGGCTGCTTTCATGTGAGGCACCACTTCCCGGCACATACGCACGATGCTCAGAAAGTTGACATCGAGCGTGTGTAGCCAATCGGCGTCGGTTCCCGCAAGTGCGCTGCTACGAACGGGTGCGATCCCGGCGCACGAGATCAGGACATCGATGGAGCTGAACGCCTCCAGTGCCGCACTGGTCGCAGCCGACGCCGCATCCGGATCCGTGAGATCACACTGCAACGACCGAAGCTGCGGGTCCTGCCGAGATGCCAGCGGGCTGATGTCAAGGTCGACCGCCAGGACGTTGGCGCCCTCGGCAAGCAACTGATTCGCTGTCTCGAGGCCGATGCCCGACGCCCCACCGGTGACGATCGCCGTCTTTCCGGAAAGCAGGTAGTCCATGTGCCATCTCCATTGATAGTTTCCGTCATCCGACGACGTCTTGATGGAAGTGAATCGTGAAACCCGCGTGTGACGGGCGAGTCATGTTGGACGCTAAGTGATTTGGGCCTCTTTGGCAAGTACCGCCAGCCCCACTGAGCGCCCGCCTTGGGGAAGACGGCAGCAAGCCAAAAGGGGAGCGAATAGCAGCCATTCGAAGATCCGAGGGCACGTTGCTGCCCATTGGGGCTACGGTTGAGCGACTGGCTGGAACATGGCAGCCGATCCGAATCAGTTTGCTTCACAGCGTGTTTAGCGAGGAGAGCGAAATGACTGACGCGAAGCGTGGGGGCCCCGTCGATGCACGTTTTGACTGGGCGACGATTCACGATCCGCTCCCATCGACCGACGCCACGACGATCCAGCGCTTCCTGGCTCTTGATGACCTGTCCAGCACCGTGTCAGATGTGCTCGACGAACTGGGTGTGCGCGGTGCGATCCCCACGTCGCGCCTGGGTCCCTCCATGACGACGGAGCGGATCGTCGGAAACGCCACGACAGTGCGAAACGTGGCCCAGTCGAGGTCGGTGCTTGCCGCGGTGTCAGACAAGGACTGGCGCATGGCTGAAATCCTCGCCTTGAGGACCGCGAGCCCTGGAGACATCCTGGTCATCGAGGGCCTTGCCGAGGTATCGAACATGGGTGGGTTGATGGCATCGGTAGCCAAGCGGCAAGGGCTGGCTGGCGCGATAGTCGATGGTGGCGTCCGCGACCTGGGAAGATCGCGCTCCCTGTCCTTCCCCGTGTGGTCGCGCGACCACACTCCGATCACCGGGAAGTGGCGCAGCATCACCACAGAGGTGAACGGAACAATCCGGTTGTCTGATGTTCAGGTCGCCGCTGGCGATCTCATCGTCGCCGACGAGACCGGGATTTGTCGCATACCAAGGAGTCTCATCGGTCGCGTCCTCGAGCGCGCAGAACAGATTACGTTGTCCGAGGTGGGGTTCGATGCGCTGCTGAAGGCAGACGAATCAGTCGACGGCCTCATCGACTACCTGTACGGCACCGCACACTGAAAAAGCCACGCCATCAATGACTCTCGATACGTTCTCCATCCGAACTCCTCCCGCTCCTGCTGAGCTCAGTGCGCTCGACGCGACGCGACCTGTCGCGATCGAGCTGGCTGGCAACGTCGCGAGATGGCTTGACAGTTTGTCCAGCGCGCAGCGCACACGAGCCACCTTCGGACCGCCGGGGGAATCGGAGAATGAGCGGTTGCTGTGGTTCTACACTCCGACCGACCACGGCGGGCTCCCGTTGGTGGACCAGCGCCCGGCGCAGCACCGCCTGGCGATGCAGATTCTCGCGACTGGACTCTCAGAGGCCGGGTACGTCACCCTGGTCACGGTCATGGGCATGGAGAACGTGCTCGACCGTTTGGAGGGGTGGTCGATGACCTTCGAGCGGGACCGGGGCAGGGACCCCGGCATGTACTACCTCAGCGTGTTCGGCTCACCAGGTGATCGGTTGTGGGGCTGGCGATTCGGTGGCCATCATGTCTCGGTCAACCAACTGATCGTCGATGGCCGCGTCGTGTCCACCACCCCTCTGTTTCTGGGTGCGGATCCGGCCGCTGCGCCGCTGCTCGGAAGTGTTCTGCAACCCCTGGTTGGTGTGCAGGACGTCGCCATCGACTTGATGAGGTCCCTCGATGGCGAACAGCGAGCACGTGCATTGATTCACCCTCGGGCAGTCTCCGATCTCGTGGGAGCGAACCGCTCGCTGGTCTCGGAGGGCAACCAGCGACTTCCCTTGCCGGATGTGTTCCGAGGCCGGTTCACCGACAAGACCGTGGCGGACCAACTCGAACAGGTCAACGAAGCGATGCAGTCAGGTTCCGGCTACTCGGCCGAAGACGACGCCCAAGTCGCGTTGACAGGGGTGCCGAAAGGCCTGCCAGCGGCCGCCATGACATCGACGCAGCGGGAAAGGCTTCGGATCTTGCTCGACCTGTACTTCGGCCGGGCGGCCGAACCGATCGCCGAGGCGTACCGGGTTCGATATCGCGGAGACGACCAGTTGGACACACTGCACGTCGCGTGGGCCGGGGCCGTGAATGCCGGCGAACCGCACTACTACCGCATCCAGGGCCCACGGATCCTGATCGAGTACGACAACACCCAGCGCCGCGCCAACCACGTTCATGCGGTGTGGAGGGATCCGACGGGCGACTTCGGAGTCGACGCCCTCGCCCATCATCACCGCACGGCGCACGGCGCGCTGACGGGCACACTCTCACGACGAGGTCTTGGATAGGTAGCCTGCGGAGATGGTGTCATTGCGGGCGCTGGAGTCCTTGGTGGCAGTGGCTGACCACGGATCGATCACCCGCGCTGCGGAAGCGCTGCATTCCTCGCAGCCCGCAGTGTCTCAACAGCTCGCCGCGCTCGAACGTGAGACACGTACGCAGTTGTTTCATCGCGAGGGGCGTGGAGTGAGGCTGACCCCCGCCGGTCGCGCGGCCTTGGCCGACGCCCGGCGCGCACTTGATGCGGCGGCCGCAGCCGTGCGCTCAGCGCGCGTCGTCGGAGAAGGCGCCAGCGGGTCCTTGCGCATCGCGTGCGCCCAGAGCCTCACGGTCGCTTTCCTCGCCCCCGTCATTCACCGATGGCTTCAGGGCGGGAGCTCGGTGAGCTTCACGTTGCGGGAATCCACTTCGATGGATGTGCTCTTTCAGGTGCTCGACGACGATGAGGTCGACGTGACGTTCGCGGCTGCCCCCACATCCGTCCCCGACCGGTTCACCATCACCCCGGTGACGGACGAGGAGGTTGTGCTGACAACGCCATTGGACCATTGCCTGGCCAAACAGCGCGCCGTGCGGCTCGATCAACTCGAGGGTGTCCCGCTCGTTCACTTCGCTCCCGAAAACGGCCTGGTCTCCTGGCTCGATTACTCGCTGGCCGAGGCCGGTGTCCGCCCGGATCCGGTGATGAGGACCGCGGTGACAGCATCGGCACCCCAGCTTGCCGCCGCGGGGCTCGGCGTCGCCATCACTCCCATAAGCGCGGTCGGCGACGGCTTTCCCGGCGCCGTACGGTCCTTCTCCCCCCGCTGGTTCCGTCAGCTCGTGGCCATCACTCCGTCAGTGCCCGACCCGCTCGCCGCCCGCTTCATCGACGAACTGCGTACTCGGGGGGTCCACGTACCCCAGGGGATCCAGCAGCAGCTCGCCACCGACCCCATGGCAGTGGACGATCTGACTCGCCCCGGCGACCGGTAATCCGGAGTTCATAGCCGGCCCGATGTGCGCGGTCGGGCCGCTGTCGAGCGGGTGATGACAAAGACGCAGTTCACCAGAAGTTCGCTTGACCACTGATTCGATGTCCGTCAATATCGATGTGTGTCTAATCCAACGGGTGCCGTCGCCGACGCGTGTTGCGTGACGCCGCCTCTGCTGCGTGAGCCATTGAGCGAGCCGGCGGCGGTCGAGATGGCGAGGAAGCTGAAGGCACTGGCTGATCCAGTGCGGTTGCGGCTGTTCAGTGCCATCGCCAGTCATTCGGGGGGTGAGGCCTGCGTGTGCGACATCTCGGATGGCATCGATGTGTCGCAACCGACGGTGTCGCATCACCTCAAGGTGCTGCGGGATGCAGGATTGCTGACGTCGGAGCGTAGGGCGTCGTGGGTGTACTACGCCGTGGTTCCACAGGCACTGGGCGATATCGCGGCTCTGCTCGAGCTGAACACCGCAGTGTCGGCAGGGTGAGCGCATGACCGACACGTTGCCGTCAGGTCCTTCGGTCCCGGTGGTGGGCAAGTTGTCCACGTTGGATCGGTTCCTGCCTGTGTGGATCGGCCTGGCGATGGCCGCTGGGCTCTTGTTGGGACGATGGCTTCCGGGGGTGAACACAGCGCTGGAAAGCGTTCAGATCGACGGGATTTCGCTGCCGATCGCCCTCGGCCTGCTGATCATGATGTACCCCGTGTTGGCCAAGGTCCGCTACGACCGCCTCGACACCGTGACCGGTGACCGCAAGTTGCTGCTCAGTTCACTGCTTCTCAATTGGGTGTTCGGGCCGCTGCTGATGTTCGCCCTCGCCTGGCTGATGCTGCCGGATCTGCCCGAGTACCGCACCGGGCTGATCATCGTCGGACTCGCCAGATGCATTGCGATGGTGATTATCTGGAACGATTTGGCCTGTGGTGATCGCGAAGCTGCCGCCGTGCTGGTGGCGCTGAACTCGATCTTCCAGGTGGTGATGTTCGCGGTACTGGGCTGGTTCTATCTGTCGGTGCTGCCCGGCTGGCTGGGCCTGGAGCAGGCCACCATCGACACCTCGCCGTGGCAGATCGCCAAGTCGGTGCTGATCTTCCTCGGTATCCCGCTGCTGGCGGGCTACTCTTCGCGTCGCCTCGGTGAAAGGGCGAAGGGCCGTGATTGGTACGAATCCACGTTCCTGCCTCGAATCGGTCCCTGGGCCCTGTACGGGTTGCTG
Source organism: Actinomycetota bacterium (assembly GCA_040752555.1). Taxonomy (GTDB): domain Bacteria; phylum Actinomycetota; class Actinomycetes; order Mycobacteriales; family Mycobacteriaceae; genus Mycobacterium. Next base: position 27,515 of record JBFMGT010000003.1, read on the forward strand.
TTCACCATCGTCATTCTCTTTGCGCTACAGGGGAAACAGATCACCAACCAGCCGTGGGACGTCGCGCGCATCGCCCTTCCGCTGCTAGCGTATTTCGCGGTCATGTGGGGCGGCGGCTACCTGCTCGGTGCCGCGATCGGCCTGGGATACCAGCGAACCACCACCCTGGCGTTCACCGCGGCCGGCAACAACTTCGAGCTGGCCATCGCAGTGGCGATCGCCACCTACGGCGCCACCTCCGGGCAAGCGCTGGCTGGAGTGGTCGGTCCCTTGATCGAGGTCCCGGTCCTGGTCGCCCTCGTCTACGTGTCTCTGGCGCTGCGCCGACGCTTCGCCGACCATGCCTCCGCAGCGCCGTCAGCCCCCGCACCAACGACACAGGAGCCCTAGGACCATGATCGACAGTCCCGCTGCCCGCCCTCCGCACCGCGACCTGTCCATCGATCAACAGCACGCATTGAAGACCGCTGCCACACGGTTGGACCGCGAATTCAGCGGCAGCTTCGGCGTCGAGACGATCGAACGTTTCCTGCACACTTCCTACGAGCAGTTCGCCACTCGGGCAACGATTCCCAACTTTCTGCCGCTGCTCGCCGAACGGTTCGCGCGTCAACGCCTCAACGCGCTGGCTCGGGTCGAGGGCAAGATCACCGACGGCAAGCCCACCGTGCTGTTCCTGTGCACCCACAATGCGGGCCGTTCCCAAATGGCATTGGGGTTCTTCACTCATCTCGCAGGCGAGGATGCCGTCGCGTGGTCTGGCGGGTCAGAACCGGGCGACCACATCAACCCTTCTGCGGTTGCCGCGATGGCCGAGGTGGGCATCGACATCACTGGCGAATTCCCCAAACCCTGGACCGACGAGATCGTGCAGGCCGCAGACGTGGTGGTCACCATGGGTTGCGGCGATGCCTGCCCCATCTTCCCGGGCAAGCGCTACGAGAATTGGGAGCTCCCAGACCCAGCCGGCCAGGATGTCGACGCGGTGCGCCCCATCCGCGACGACATCGAGCAGCGCGTCCGACGCCTACTGGCTGACCTCGACGTCGCCGTCCGGCAAGACTGAGCCGATGGCCGAAGCCAGAGTGCCGGCAGTACTTTTCGTGTGTGTGAAGAACGCCGGCAAATCCCAGATGGCCGCGGGGTTGATGCGCCACGTCGCCGGTGACACGGTGACCGTCCACTCGGCTGGCACCAGACCCGGTTCAGCGGTCAACGAGCTGTCCGCCCATGCTCTCCTCGAGGCGGGCGTCGACATCACCGCTGAGCAGCCCAAGCCGGTGGACTACGAGCTGGCTCGTGACGTCGACCTCGTCATCACCCTCGGCCGGGAAGCCACATTGAATCCGTTGCCGGGCACGCACGTGGAGAACTGGGACACCGACGAACCGTCTGAGCGCGGCATCGACGGCCTCGACAGGATGCGCCTGGTCCGCGACGACATCGCCGCCCGCGTGCAGCAGTTGTACACGACGCTGACAGAAGGCAGGGGTTGAAAGGGACTCACGCCGGCGCGGTGGACGCTGGCATCCGTGGTCGGGTGGCGAGCGCCAACAGCGCCCCTGCGGTGGCGATCGCGCCGAGAGCGACGAACATGGCCGCGTATCCGCCCAGCAGGCTGGCCAGCGCAGCGCCCACGAAGGGTCCGACCGCGGTGGCGATCATCACCGGGGCGTTCAAGATGCCGCTGAGGTGACCGTAGTGGGTTGACCCCCATCGCTCGGTCACAGCGGTGGCTTGCAGCAGCGTCATGATCCCGCGCACCACCCCGGCCCCGACGGCGGCGGCGACCAGCGCGGCGTAGACGGTGAACACGCCCAGTAGTGCGGTGGTGGTTCCGACACCGGCCATGATGAGCACCGTCCGCGGCACGACGCCGACGCGGCGCACGAGGGTTCGATAGCCGAGGCGGCCGATGACCTGACCGGCGCCGCCGAGCCCGAGCGCGACCGCGGCGGCGCCAGTGCTGACGCCGCGCTGGCTCATCAGCGGGACGAGGTTCGCGATCACGGCATAGGAGGCTAGGCCGGCGAGTGCGAACGCCGCGATCAACGCGAGGAACGGCCAACTGCGGGCGGTGCGCGTCGGTGCTTCCACATGGTGCTGTGCCGTGACCGGGGGCCAGGGGCGGCGCAAGCCGAACACGTGTGCCGGGATGGTGATCGTCCCCAGGATCGCCGCCAAGACGAGATAGGCGTGGCGCCAACTCATGTGCGCGGACAGTGCCGCGGTCAGAGGCGCGAACACGGTGCTGGCGAAACCGGCGGCCAGGGTCAGCACCGTCAGCGCGCGGACCGCGTCGGTGCCGAAGAATCGGGTCAAGGCGGCAAACGCCGGCGCGTAGAACACCGCACTCATGGCGACCCCGGCAAGGATCCATGCGGCGGTGAACCAGGGGTAGTTCGGGGCTGCGGCGACGCCGGCTACCGCGACGACGCCGAGGACGGAACCGCCCGTCATGATCCAGCGCGGGCCGATGCGGTCCAGCCAGCGCCCGACCGGGATGCCCACCAGTGCTGCGGTCACGAGTCCGGCGGAGAACGCGGCGGTGACCGCCGGGGCCGACCATCGGGTGTCGGCACTGATCTGCGGGGACAGCACGGTGAATGCGTAATACAGCACGCCCCAGCTGGTGATCTCGGTGACACACAGCGTCAGCAGCACCCAGCGCAGCCGGTGGGTCGCGCTGGGTGTCGCCGAAGAATTCGCCGTGGTCATCCCCCAACTGGGTTGAGCGACAACGACAGCGGTTGCGGCGTCGACGGTGCGGGTGCGCAGCACCCCCCGCCGGCGTTCTCACCCTCGGGGCTGTCGAAGAGGCCGGCCCCATTGCACACCCCGGTATCGGGCAGTGTCAGCTCTACCCGTGCGGCGGCGTCGTGGTCGCCGGCCAGTTCCGCGGCGATGCTGCGGACCTGCTCGTAACCGGTCATCGCCAGAAAGGAGGGTGCCCGGCCGTAGGACTTCATTCCGACGATGTATAGATCTGGTTCCGGGTGGGCCAGTTCGGCGGCGCCGTGCGGGAGGACACTGCCGCAGGAGTGCATGTTCGGATCAATCGAGTCCGCCAGCCGGACCGGGGCCTGCAGGATCGGGTCCAACGCGATGCGCATCTCCGACAGGAACGACAAATCCGGCCGGAATCCGGTCAGCACCACCACGTGATCGGCCGGCGGCAGCGCGCGCCCGTCCTCGGCGGCCACCACCACGCGACCATCTGCCAGATCGATGCGCTCGGTGCGGAATCCGGTCAGCAGCGACACCCGACCCTCCGCGACTGCTTCCTTGGACCGCACACCCAAGGCGCCACGCTGCGGAAGTTCGTCCGCGGCGCCACCGCCGAAGGTATCGCCCACCACCCCGCGGCGCAGCAGCCAGGTCAACGTCGTCGACGGGTCCCGGCGCACCACCTCACCGAGCTGGATCACCGCCGTCATCGCGGAGTGGCCACTTCCGACCACCACGACGTGCTCACCCGCCAACCCCGAGGCCTGCGCCGGGGTGGGCGGAACGTAGGTCACCACGCCTGCGGCGGCGGCCGCGCGTTCACCGATCGCCGCAACACCGTCCGCCCCAGCAGGATTGGGCTGCCCCCAGGTGCCGGAGGCGTCGATGACCGCACGGGCCAGCACGCGCTGCTGCTCGTCCCCGCCAGCGTCGACGTGCACGACGAACGGCGCCTCTGCGCGGCCGGGGGTGACCAACCGGTCTCGGCCCAGTCGCGACACCGCCGCAACCCGCGCTCCGAACCGGACGCGTTGACCCAAGACGCCAGCCAACGGCGCCAGGTAGCCGTCGATCCATTCCCGGCCCGTCGGGTAACCCGACTCTGCTGCCGTCCAGCCCGTCGGGTGCAGGAGCCGGGTTGCCGCGGGATCGACCAGTTCTGGCCACGGAGAGAAGGTGCGCACGTGTGCCCACTGCTCGACCGCCGATCCTGGACCGTTGCCGGCTTCGAGCACCAACGGCGTCAGGCCGCGCTCCAGCAGATGCGCGGCCGCTGCCAAACCCAACGGTCCGGCGCCGATGACCACGACGGGTAGCTCTGGCATGTCTGCTCCTTGCATCGATGTTCTTCGATGCGTCAAAGCGTGCTCCACCCATCGATGTTTGTCAATGCGTGTGTCATGATGGGTGCCATGAGCACCACGGCCACCTCGCTGACCTACAACGATGTGGCTGCCTGTTGCTCGCCGCTGACCGGCGGCGTGCTGGACACCACCGCCGCCGAACGCCTCGCCGCAGTCTTCAAGGCCCTCGCTGATCCCGCACGGGTCAAGCTGGTGTCCCTGATCGCAGCATCCGAGGGAGCTGAAGCCTGCATCTGCGATCTGACCGGACCCCTCGGACTTAGCCAACCCACCGTGTCACATCACATGAAGCTGCTCGTCGACAGCGGCTTGGTCACACGAGACCAACGCGGCAAGTGGGCCTACTATCGCGTCGACGCTGCGGCACTCGATCGGATAGCCGAGGCCGTCTCACCGACGAAGCGGTGAAACGGGGTTCCGAGTGTCCTCTCGCGCCGATCCGGCGCTATCGTCGGCCGCGATGAGTATCCGAGCGTTCTTCGCGTTGCAGACCGACGACGCGGGTCGTGAGGTCTTCGCGCCGACCGAATGGGCCCGCGGTCCATGGGGCGACACCATCAGCGGCAACTATCTCGGTGGCTTGCTCGGCCTCGTGGGCGAGCGCGATCTCGCGGGGCAGACGGCCGGGATGCACCCAGCTCGGTTCACCGTCGACATGATGCGCCCCGCGGCGCTGACGCCCGTGTCGGTCACCACCGACGTCGTCCGGGCGGGACGCCGATTGCTCTTGGCAGACGTGGTGATGACCCAGAGCGGCAAGCAGATTGCCCGAGCCGGTCTGCTGTATCTGCGGCGGGGTGAGCAGCCATCCGCACCTCGGTGGTCTGCCGATGTCGTCATGCCGCCGCTGCCGGCGGTGCCCGAAAGCGTTTCCGAGGATGTGCCTATGCTGATGGTCACCTTCGGGCCGGATCACTCCACTCCCGGCGACGGCCTGGCAGCATGGGCGCACAGTGGCCCCAAGTATGTGTGGTTCAAGGACGTGCTGCCGATCGTCGATGCGATCGCGCAGACGCCCTTCGGGTCAGTGGCGATGGCAGGTGACGTGGCGAGCTCACTCACCGGATTCGGCGAGGACGGACTGCCCTTCATCAATGCCGACTACGCGGTGTCCCTGAGCCGCCTTCCTGCTGGTGAGTTCATCGGCCTGGCCGCTCTGACGCACCACAGCCATGACGGGATCTCCACCGGCACAGCACTTCTCGTTGACGAAGGGGGGGCGATCGGGACAGCCTCTGCCACCGCGCTCGTCAATCCTGGCTTCAGACCGCCAAACCTGCCGCTGTCCTGAAACGCCAGATGTGATCGGCCGCCCCACCGGCCAGCGCGGCGAACGGCGGCACCGGCGCCACGGCACGCGAGGAGCGTGTCGATCGATACCGTGTTCTGCCCGCTGGTCAGGGCTGACCCGTGGGGGCCAGTCTGAATCCTGGCGGGGCCGACATGCTCAACATGTCGCGCAGCTGATGGCCTAGCTCGTGCAGCCGGTCGGCACCCATGCGGCTGCTTGGCCCGGTGACGCTGACGGCCACCGGCCGTCCGGTGGGGCGTCGCAACGCCACTCCCACGCAGCAGATTCCAGCCTCGTTCTCTTCGCGCTCCATGGCGTAGCCGTGCCGCCTGGCATCAGTCACGGCACGCGTGAACCGTTCTGCGATCACGGGATCGACATCCTTGGTGTAGGCGGCCAACAGGGTGTCGCCATCGCCCTCGGCGGCGATCATGGCCCGCCCGAGCGCCGTGGTCACCACGCTGACCTGCCGGCCCACCCGCGACCACACCCGGATGGTGCGGTCTGGTTCCACCTTGTCCAGGTAGAGAACGTTGTGTCCGTCCAGGATTCCCAGGTGTACCAGTTCCTGGGCCTGCTGGCAGATGGCCAGCAGGGTGGGCCGGAACAGCGCGGGCAGATTCTCCTCGCGCAGGAACTGCTCGACCAGCAGTGCGGGCCGGGAACCGAGTCGGTACCTCTGCTGTGCGTCTTGCTCGGCGAAACCCCGATGCTGAAGCGCCTGCAGGGTGCGGTGGGCGGAGGCCTTGTTCAGGCCACTGGCCTCCACGATGTCCCGCAACGGGAGCCCGTCCGGCCCGGCCGCCGCGAGCAACTCGATGAGTGCAAGTGCCTTGTCGACACTGCCGACCGGGGCCGCGCCCTTGCCGTCCATGCCCGCGCCGCTCCCTTCTGAGTCGCTGTATCCGAGAGCTTGGCACACCTGATGAAGTGAGCCTTGACACAGCGGGTGCCCGCATGTCACGGTGATTTCGCAATACGATACGACAGGTTCATAATACGGAACGCACGAACGGTGCGACGAACTGAGGAGCGCAACGATGCGTCGGCTGGCACGCCTCACCACCCCGGACGACGCCGTTATCGGGGCGTCGGCGGGTTCGGGGTCGGGCATCGTCCATCTGGGACTGGGCAACTTCCACCGCGCGCATGCCGCCGTGTACACCGCCGCGGCGCTGGCAGCCGAGCCCGGTGACTGGGGGATCCACGGATTCGCCAACCGGTCACACGAAGTGGTCGCAGCGATGCGGGCCCAGGACGGCCGATACGCCGTGCTCGAATACTCCGATCACGGCCGGCGCGCCGGTGTTGTCGACGTGCACCGAGGGCTGGGAGTGCTGGCCGACGAGCCGGAATCCTTCGTCGCGGCTGTGGCCGAACCGCGACACCGGATCCTCACCCTCACCGTCAGCGAGGTGGGCTACTGCCGGTCACCGCGCACCGGCACCCTCGACGTCGACCTCGACGAGGTCCGCCACGATATCGCCGACCCTGCCCATCCCCGCAGCACCATCGGGCTGATCGCCCGCGGCCTCGCGGTACGGGCGGCTGGTGGCTCGCCGATCACCGTGCTGTCGTGTGACAACCTGCAGTCCAACGGACACGCCACCCGCGCCGTGGTAACCGAGTTCCTGCATGCCAGTTCGGCATCCGATGACGTGCTGGCGTTCGTCGCCGAACGTGTCAGCTTCCCCAACTCGGTGGTGGACCGCATCGTGCCCGCGACCACTGGCCAGACACGGTCGGCAGTGGCCGAACTCCTCGGGGTGGACGATCACTGTCCCGTTCCCGCCGAGGATTTCAGCATGTGGGTGCTGGAGGACGAGTTCGCCGCCGGGCGGCCGGCCTGGGACCGGGCCGGCGCGGTGCTCAGCGACGAGGTACACGCCTACGAGCTGGTGAAACTGCGGCTGCTCAACGGATCCCATTCACTGATCGCCTATCTCGGCCTGCTCGACGGCCGCGCCACCATCGCCGAGGCCTGGTCGCAGGATTTCGTCGAGGATGCGGTGCGGGTCTGTGTCGCCGACGAGTACCTCCCGACCATCACGCTGCCGCGCGGATTCGACACCGACGCCTACCTGGATTCGCTGTCACACCGGTGGGCCAACGCGGCGTTGGGGCACCGCACCTCGCAGGTCGGCACCGACGGTTCGGTGAAACTGCTGCAGCGCATTCCAGACCCGGCCCTGTTCGCATTGCGCGCCGGGCGGGTGCCGCACCTGCTGGCGCTCACCGTCGCCGGCTGGATCTGCGCGGTCGCGCCGCCACCCGGTTTCGACCCCGGCCCCTACGCCCACGAGATTCGTGAACCCGCGCGACCGCGTCTCGCGGCGGTGACCAGGGGTGCACCCGGTCCACGCGAACACGCGATGGCTCTGCTGGACAGCGGATTTCTGCCCGACGACCTCACCGCTCATCGGGCCTTCGTCGAGCGGGTCGCCGACCTGGTGGCGACCATCACCCGCGCGGGGATCAGGGCCGCCGCACGCGAAGCCACCGAGAACAGGAACCCATGATGAAAGCCCTTGCCATCCACGGTAAACAAGACATTCGCTGGGAAGACCGCAGCGATCCCGTCCCGGCAGAGGGGCAGGTCCGGCTGCGGGTCAGCTACGTGGGTATCTGCGGTTCGGATCTGCACTACTACTTTCACGGTGCCAACGGCGAGAACGTGGTGCGCGAACCCTTCACGCCCGGTCATGAGCTCTCGGCGGTGGTGGACTTCGCGCCGTCGGGGCGCTACCCGGCCGGCACCCCGGTGACGGTGCACCCCGCCCGGTACGGGCACCCGGTACCGGGTCTGGCCGGGCGTCCCCACCTGCACCCCGGTGGTGACTACCTCGGCAGTGCAGCCACTTTTCCGCATCGGCAGGGCGGAGCCGCCGAACTGTTGGTCGTCGAGGAGCACATGCTCCGCCCGCTGCCGGACGGTCTGCCGTTGCGCCGCGCGGCCCTGGCCGAACCCTTGGCGGTGGCCCTGCACGCCGTCGCGCTGGCCGGAAGCCTTGCCGGGCGACGGGTGTTGGTGATCGGCGCCGGTCCGATCGGTCTCCTCGTGGTAGCCGCCGCTCGGTATGCCGGCGCAGCCGAGATCGGCGTGAGCGACCTGCGGCCGGAGCCGTTGGCCAGGGCGCGCGAACTCGGTGCCGCCGACACCGTCCTGGTCGGCCGGGACACCATCGCCGACGAGTCCTACGACATCGTGTTCGAGTGCTCCGGGGTGGGTGTCTCGCTCACCCAGGCGGTGCGCGCTGCCCGGCGGGCCGGCACCGTCGTGCAGGTCGGCACCCTGCCGAACACCGAGATCTCGGTCAATCTGGCGCCGATGCTGGGCAAGGAGCTCTCGGTGCTCGGCGCCTTCCGCTTCGCCGACGAAATCGACGACGCGGTGGCAATTCTCGCTGCCGACGATCACCTCGACACGGTCATCTCCCACGCCGTCCCGGCGTCGTCTGCCGTCGACGCCTTCACCTTGGCCCGCGACGCCTCGGCCTCGGCCAAGGTGCTCCTTCAGTTCTGATCCCACTCCGATCCCGATTACCGACCAGGAGCGACGATGACCACAGCCCACGAACCGCAGGCAACCGCCGAGCTGCCTGCTCCCCAGCGCAGCATGGCCGACTTGGTGCGTGCCGCCGTCTCCGGTTGGCTGGGCACCGCCTTGGAGTTCATGGATTTTCAGCTCTACTCGCTCGCCGCCGCGCTCGTGTTCAGCCAGTTGTTCTTCTCCGGCGAGAGCGCGGGGATGGCGGTCGTGCTGTCAATGGCGACATACGGCGTGGGCTACATCGCCCGGCCGCTGGGAGCGGTCTTCTTCGGGCGGCTGGGTGACCGGATCGGCCGGCGCAAAGTGCTGTTCTACACCATTGCCCTGATGGGTGCGGCCACTACGCTCATCGGTGTGCTACCGACCTACAACCAGGTCGGCATGCTCGCGCCGATCCTGTTGGTGACCCTGCGGCTGCTCCAGGGTTTCGGCGCCGGCGCCGAAATCAGCGGTGCCGGAGTCATGCTCGCGGAGTACGCCCCGCCTCACCGGCGTGGCTTCGTCGCGTCGCTGGTGGGGCTGGGCACCAACTGCGGCACGCTGTTTGCCTCCGCGATCTGGGCGATTCTGCTCGCCGTGATGGTGGAAAGCGATGTGATCGCCTGGGGTTGGCGTATCCCGTTCATCGCCAGCGCCGTGGTGATGGTGTTCGCCGTATGGATCCGGTTGAACTTGAAGGAGAGTCCGGTCTTCGAAGAGCGCGAGGATGTCGTCGACGGCCGCGCCCTGACACGGGCCGAGATCGTCGATCGGGCCACCCGCGGCGCCGACACCCGCACACTGGAGGCCCTGCAGCGCAAGCCGGTGAAGGCAGTGCTGGTGTCGTTCTTCCTGCGGTTCGGTCAAGCGGGCAACTCCGGTCTGATCCAGACCTACCTCATCTCGTTCATGACGCTGACTCTCGCCCTGCAGAAGAGCGTCAGCGCCAACGCCGTCATCGTGTCGTCCCTCGTCGGGTTCCTCACCATTCCGACCATCGGCTGGCTGGGTGACCGATTCGGCCGCCGCCGGATGTACATCATCGTGATGTCCGCCGCGTTGGTGGTGATCGTGCCGACCATGCTCGCCATTGACTCCAAGAACCTGGTGTGGGTGTTCGTGGGCTACGTCGTGCTGCACAACGTCGCGGTGCTCAGTCCGGCCTCGCTGGAGAACGTGTCCATTCCGGAGATCTTCGGCGCCCGCAACCGCTACACGCTCACGGCCATCGTCCGTGAGATTGCCGCGGTGATCGCGACCGGCATCGGGCCGGTTGTCGCGGCGGCCTGGGTGGCGGCCGCCACCGGCAGCCCGATCCCGGTGATGGTGATGATGGGCCTGTATTCCCTGGCGGCACTCATCGTGGCGGTGTGGGCCAAGGACTGGACCGGTCGTGACCTGACCGACCCGCGCGCGGCGATGTGAGGACAAGAAGAGAAACCGAGAGCCACGAAAGAAAGCCATGAGCATCGAGAAGATCGACGTCAACATCTGCAGTCCGGGCCGCAACTTCGTCACCCTGAAGATCGTCACCAACGAGGGGATCGTCGGTTGGGGTGACGCCACGCTGAACGGACGCGAATTGGCGGTCGCTGCTTACCTTCGAGACCATCTGGCCACCACCTTGGTCGGCCGCGACGAGGATCGCATCGAGGACACCTGGCAGTACCTCTACCGCGGCGCTTACTGGCGGCGTGGGCCGGTCACCATGGCCGCCATCGCCGCCGTGGACATGGCCCTGTGGGATATCAAGGCCAAGAAGGCCGGCGTGCCGTTGTACCAGTTGCTCGGCGGGGCCAGTCGGGACCGGATCCGGGTCTACGGGCACGCGTCTGGCCCCGACTATCCCGCGCTCAAGGATGCGATCACCGGGTATGTGGAGGCCGGATACACCGCGGTGCGGGTACAGACGGGGGTGCCCGGCCTCGGACAGATCTACGGGGTGGCTACCAACAAACCGGGCATGCGCTACGACTACGAGCCGGCGCACCGCGCGGCCGACGGTGGCGCCGCGACGGCGCCGGTGGAGGAGATCTGGGACACACGGGCCTATCTGAGTCACATGCCCGGAATCTTCGCCAGGATCCGCGAGGATTTCGGCACCGACGTGCGGATCCTGCACGACGGGCACCACCGGATGACTCCGATCGAGGCGGCAAGGTTCGCCAAAGACGTTGAGCCGTACGACCTTTTCTGGCTGGAAGACTGCACGCCTGCCGAGGACCAAGCCGCGTTACGGTTGGTGCGCAGCCACTCCACCACCCCGCTGGCCATCGGCGAGGTGTTCAACTCGGTATACGACTATCAGACGCTGATCACCGAGCGGCTCATCGACTACGTGCGCTCGGCCGTCACCCACACCGGCGGCGTGACGGCGATGCGCAAACTGCTCGACTTCGCGGGGATCTACGGCATCCGGTCGGGCATGCACGGCCCCACCGATATCTCCCCGGTCGGTATGGCCGCGGCGCTGCACCTGGATCTGGCGATCCACAACTTCGGAATTCAGGAGTACATGCCGCACAACGACACCACGCTCGAGGTGTTCCGTACCTCGTACAGCTTCGAACGCGGCTTCCTGCATCCAGGGAACACGCCCGGCCTCGGCGTCGAACTGGACGAGGACGCGGCGGCCGCCTTCGCCTATACGGCCGCCTACCTCCCGGTGAATCGATTGCAGGACGGAACGGTCCATGACTGGTGACACTCTGAGCCGCTTGGCGATTCCGGCCCGCACGGCCGAGACCAAGTTGATCGTGGTGGTGCGCGCGCAGCACGCCACCGATTACGACCGCATTCTCGAGACGCTCCTCGACAGCGGGGTGGCCAGCGTGGAAGTCACGCTGACGACGCCGGGCACGCTGGAGCGGCTACCGAGCTTGCTGGCGCGTTTCGGACACACCGCGGACATCGGTGTGGGGACGGTGACCGACGCCGGGCAGCTCGCGACCGCCGTAGACGCCGGGGCCCACTATGTGGTCACGCCGATCACCGATGTCGAGCTCGTGGAGGCTGCGCACCGGGCCGGTATGCCCATCGTGCCCGGTGGGCTGACGCCGACGGAGTTGTTCTCGGCGTGGCGCGCCGGGGCCGCGGCGGTGAAGATCTTCCCCGCCAGCCAGGTCGGCGCCGGCTACGTGAAGGATCTCCGAGGGCCCTTCCCCGCGATCTCCGTGATTCCCTCGGGCGGCATCGGTCTGGACGACGTGAGGCCGTGGCTGGACGCCGGCGCCGCCGCGGTGAGTGTGGGCGGTCCGCTGCTGGGGGACGCCGTACGCGGGGGCGATCTCGGTGAACTACGTGTGCGCGCAGCCGACTTCGTCGCCGCGTGCCGCCGGGCCACGACATGACGGCGCGGATCGCCACGCTCGGTGAGACCATGGCCCTCATGCGCACCAGGGACATCGGCTCCCTGCGGCACGTGTCCGATCTGATCCTGGGTGTCGGCGGAGCAGAGAGCAATGTGGCGATCGGCCTGCAGCGCTTGGGGATCGACAGCAGGTGGCTCGGCAGAGTGGGTGCTGACCCGTTGGGGGAGAGGGTCATAAGGGAAATCCGCGCTGAAGGTGTCGACGTGTACGGTGTTGTCGATCCCGACGCCCCCACGGGGTTGATGATCAAAGAAAGACCAACCAGCCGTTCCACCGCTGTGCTGTACTACCGCGGCGGGTCCGCGGGATCGCGGCTGCGGCCCGAGGACCTGCCTCCCGGCTGGGTCGAACAGGTTGCGGTGCTCCATGTCTCGGGAATCACGGCCCTGCTGTCCGACAGCGCCCGTGACTGCATGCAATCCGCGCTCGACCGCGCCCGCGCTGCGGGCGTGCGGATCAGCTTCGACATCAACTACCGTTCCGCTCTGGCGCCTGCCGATTTGGCGGGCCCCCTGTTGCGTAAGTTTGCCGAACAGGCCGACATCGTGTTCGGTGGCGCCGAGGAGCTACAGTTGTTGTTCCCCGACTCAGACCCTGACGAGGCAGCCGCGCGGTTGGTCCGGTCCGGTCGCAGCGAGGTCGTGCACAAGCTGGGGGCCGACGGCGCTACGGCGTACCTGCCTGGCGAGCGGATCCACAGCGGCGGCATTGCCGTCGACGTGGTGGACACCGTCGGTGCCGGTGACGCTTTCGTGGCCGGCTATCTGAGCGGATTGCTGCACGGGCTCCCCGTCGCCCATCGGCTGCGGCGGGCCAATGCATGCGGCGCCATACTCTGCATGACGCCGGGGGATTGGGAATCCAGTCCCAGTCTCGCCGATGTCGAGCGCCTCTGCCGGGGCGGCGACCCGGTGCTGAGGTAGTCGCCACCGGCGATCAGACTCACGGCTGCGATCCTGCCTGACCTGCCGCTGCCGTGGGGAGCGCGAGCGCCTACTGCCGCAGCAGCGGAGCGCTGCGGTAACTCCACATACCTATCGCGCTGAATGCGTCCCGGTAGATCGACAGCAGCTCACTGGGGGTTGCGGTGGCGAGCTCGGCGAGGGGTTTGTCAGCACTTCCGCTGCCCACGAAAGCGAAGTCCTTGCCCAGGGTGTCTTCGGCGGCCAGCTGGAACAGTGTCAACGCGCGGCGGATGTGACTGGCCGAGCTGATGATGAGCGCGTGTGTCGCGCGCAAGCTGGCCAACACCTCAACACCGTAGGACGCGTTCTCGACCGTGGAGCGCGCGAAGTTCTCGTCGTGAATCCGATCGGGCGCAACGCCGTTGTTGACGAGCCATTCCTTCATCGACTCGCCTTCGGTGCGTCCCGATTGCTCGACGCCACCGGTGACGACGATGGGTGCGGTCGGCCAGCGCTGTGCCGCAGCTTTCGTCTGCTGGAGGCGGTCGATCAAGATGTCGTCCATCGAGCCGTCCTCATGCAGCGCATACCCCAGCGTGACGATGGCGAGCCCTGGCTCCGGCAGCGCCGGCAGGGCGTCGGTCAGCGGGGTCGAGAGCTTCTGGTCGATCGTGGCGAACATCGTCTCCAGTTGCTCGGTGCGCGCAGGGTCCAGTGCGCGGAGCTGGTTGAGATAGTTGTCGGCGTCGGGTCGACGGCCGAGATAGCGGGACCAGCCAGCCATATATGATTGCGCGTCAACGTCATTGGGCACGGTGGAGAGTGCAGTCTCGTAGAGCGTGAGCGCAGCGTCGACGTCCTTGCGGGCGATCTGCGCCGACGCGGCGCTGAAGAGGAGATCGTTGCGGTAGGGAGCCAGCTCGTGTGCCTGCAGCAAGCGGTCGGCGACGATCTGCATGTTGTCGGCCGTCTTGTCCGTGTTTCCGGCCGACGATGTCCTTGCCGGCGCGTCGAATGCCTCTTCTGCCTCATCCAACAGTTTCTCGACCCGGTCGTGAGTGCTCCCGTCGCCGACCGAAGCGGTCTCCGTTGCGGAGGCGGTCGGCGCGTCGTTGCGCTCGTTGGCGCAGGCCACGCTGCCGACGGCGAGGGCGATGGCGATGGGAATGATCAGCGCTCGGCGCACGTGCGAGTGGTTCATGGAACGATTTCCCCCTGGCGATCGGCTGTGAGAACCACCGTACTGATCGTGCGCAACGGGCCTGGGCACCTCACCGCGAGGCGGTGCGGTCAGTGGCCCGTCAACCAGTCTGCGAGTCGCGTAGTGCCCACTTCGGCGTCATCACCCGTCACGAGCGTCGTGTAGTCGATCGACAGTCCGCTGTAGGTGGCCGATGGGTCATCGGTGACGTCGAGCGTTCGGCCCTGATGGCGCAAGACGGCGCGGGCCATGTCGGCGAACGACATCTTCTCTGGGCCTCCGACGTGGTGAATGGCGTTGAGCGGTCGGCTGACCGCGATGCGGGCCAGAATCGCTGTGACCTCTGCGGAGTCGATGGTCTGTATCAGGGCGACCGGGGCACGCACCACGTCGTCGGTGATGAGGGATTCGGTGATGGGCTCGGCCAGTTCGTGAAATTGGGTGGCTCGCAGGACAGTCCAAGGAATACCCACATCCGCGCCAGCGCGCTCCTGAGCCACCTTGCCCCGAATGTAGCCGGACTGGGGAGCCATCAGATGTGCGCCGACGATCGACAGGACGACGTAGTGGCCGACGTTGGCCCGGGCTGCGGCGGCGGACAGATTGGCCGAGGTCTGCTCGAAGAACGCTTCGGCAGAGTCTTCTGGCGTCGCAGAGTTGATCACGTCGACGACGACGTCCGCGCCGGCCAGTGCGCTGTCGAGGCCGTCACCGGTGAGTAGATCGGCACCCGACGTCCGGGAGGCCGCGGTGATCTCGTGACCGCGTTTCCTCAGAAGCGGGACCAGTTGGCGGCCGATCAGTCCGGTGGCGCCGATCACGGTGATCTTCTTCGGAGTATCGGTCAACTGCCGCGCCGCCTTTCTGTGCGGTGACTCAATCGAAGTGGTTGCCGTGCACCCCCACGTTGCCAGCGGGGGATCGCTTGCGCCCCCTGGAAACCCCGTGGTCGTCCGTCGGCGACTGCGACGCGCACTAGTACAGTGTGCTAGAACGGTGACGGAGGTGCCCCCAGTGACCGAGCCGACCACGCCCAGCACACGAGACAAGATCTTGATCGCCGCAGCAACCATGCTCGGGGAGGATCCGACCTCGCGCTTGAGCGTGCGGGCGGTCGCCGCGCGCGCCGGCGTCAGCGTGGGCTCCCTGCGGCACTTCTTCCCGACCCAGCAGAAACTGATCGACACCGTGGTTGCCGCACTGTACGACCTCGACATCCCCGACGATCCCATGCAGCACAGCACCCTCGGCCCGGCAGAGCGGCTGGTGGCGTGCCTGCAACTGCTGCTCACTCAGGTCGGCACCCGTGATCGAGCCCGCCAGTATTGGCGTGCGTTGCACGACGCGTACGTCGTCGCGCCTCCGTCGGCGGACGCCACCCACTCGTTTCTTGCGCTCGAGCGTCTCAATCTGCACCGAATCAGCAGGTGGCTCAACGTATTACGGGACGAACACGCCCTCGCTACCGATGACCTCGACGTGGCGGCGCGGTTCTTGAGCACCGTCGTCAACGGTCTCTCACTCGAGCGCGCTCTGCCGGGTGACCGGGAGCGACTGCCCTTTGAGGTGATGAGCCTCCGCGCCGCCGTCAACAGCATCCTGAAGGACGAGAATGCACACACCGAAACGTCCTGACCGCCGAAGATTGTCCCAGTGGGAGCCGTTCCGCGTGGTCGGCGACAACTTCCGTGTTTATCTGACGCTGAATGTGTGCACGTACGGTGTCTTGCTTGCGGGTTTCGGGGTCGGGCTCCTCTTTCCCGGACTGCGGGACAGCCAGCAGGCACGGTTGGAAGACGACGGGACAGCCGACCTCGTCCAGTCGATCTTTCAGAACCCCTGGCTTTTCGCGCTGGTCATCCTGGCTGTGAATGTCGGGAAGCTCAGTGTGATCACGATCGTGGTGCCGTCGATGATCGTGCCGTTCGGCGGGATGGTGACGTTCGCCTACTGGACCGCCCAGACAGGGGTCACCCTCGCACCTGCGAGTGACATCGGCTGGGTGGCCCTGATCCCTCACTCGATCACCCTGATCGTCGAGCTCCAGGCCTACATCCTCCTCGTTCTCGGCGCCTATCTACTCGGTTGGGCATGGCTGCGCCCCGAAAGCGTTGGCGCGCAGACTCATCGCGCCGGCTACCGGGGTGGTCTGCGAAAGCTCGGCTGGCTCTCCATTCCTGCCACTGTCCTGCTCGTGTTCGGTGCGCTGTATGAGGCGTTCTCGCTCCGCTATCTCGTCAACCCGTTGGCGCAATGGTTGCTCTGAGCGTTCGCGATCGGGCCAGCCTGTGGTCGCAAAGCGCCCGTCCCGGGAGATTGGTGGCGTGATGTCGGCAGCGCAGATCGAACTTGAGGATTTCGTCAGAAACGCTTGACTGAGCTTCGGATCGTATGTGACGATTTCCTCAGAAGCCAAGGAGGTGCAGCGTGGCACAGACAGCGGCACCGCGTCGCGACGGACACCAAGACCTGCACAGCGAGCAGGGTGCGCTGCGGGGTGAGCATCCGGGACGGGCGAAAGACCCGATCATCCGGGTCGCCGACATCGCGTGGCTGGAGTTCGACAAGCCCGACCTGGTCCGCGCCGAGGCGTTCGCACGTGCCTTCGGGTTCGGCATCGCGGTGCGCGACCCGCAGGAGTTACAGCTACGTGGCACCAGTGCCGGCTCGCCCTGTGTGCTCCTGAGACGCGGACAACGCACCCGCTTCGCCGGGCTCGCACTGCGCGCCGCCGACGAGGTCGACGTGCTGCGGCTGGCGGACTCGACCGGCGCGTCGCTGCGTCCGCTTCCCGAATCCATTGGGGGAGTAGCCGTTCAGTTGATGGACCCCAGCGGCATGGCGGTGAAGGTGGTGGCCGGCATGCACGAGTTGCCCGCCCAGCCCGTGCAGACACCGCAGGTATTCAACGCCGGATCCGACACCGCGCGGATCAACGCGACGGTGCGCCCGCCGCGAGTGCCGGCCCGCGTGCAGCGGCTGGGCCACGTGGTGCTGCAGTCCACCACCTATCTGAAGACTCTGAACTGGTATCTGGAGACGTTCGGGATGATCGTGAGCGACTTCCTGTTCTTCCCCGGGCAGCGGGACCGCGGGCCCGCGATGAGCTTCATCCGCTGCGACCTCGGGTCGGTTCCGGCCGACCACCACACGCTCGCGCTCGCGCTGGGACCGGCCAACCGCTACATTCACTCGGCTTACCAGGTCAGCGACCTCGACGCTCTGGCCGCCGGCGGCGAATACCTCAAAGAGCGCGGCTACTTCCGGTCGTGGGGCATCGGTCGTCACATCCAGGGCAGCCAGCTGTTCGACTACTGGCGCGACCCCGACGGGTTCCTGGTCGAACACTTCGCCGACGGCGACATGTTCGACAACACCCTGGAACCGGGCTGGGCGCCATTCACCGCGTCGGGACTGGCGCAGTGGGGCCCGCCGGCCACCAAGGACTTCCTCGACGCCGACCCGCGCGCAGCCCGCCACCAACTGACGTCCATGGTCACCGCTCTGCGCGGCGACAACGAATTCGACCTCAACCGACTTGTCGGCCTTCTGAAAGTAGCGATTTCATGACCACATCCGTGCTCCGTACGACCGAGGGCTGGTGGGTGCACACCCCCACCGGCGCTGCAAAGATCGCCACGTCGGCGACCAGCACCGCGGACCTCCTGGCCGACAGGGGCGCGATCGACGCGGCCGCCGCTGCAGGCGGCACCGTATCCGTCGAGGAGCTGACGCTGCTGTCCCCGGTGACCACCCCGTGCCGGGTGATCGCCCAGATGACGAACTTCGAATCCCACGTCAAGGACTCCGGCATGGACCCGAAGACGGTGCCGCTGACCTTCTTCCGCAAGTCGTCGGCCTCGATCACCGGGCCGTTCGGGGAGATCGTCCGGCCCGCCCACGTCATGCTGCTCGACTACGAGGTCGAGATCGGTCTCGTGATCGGGCGTGACGTGCCGGCCGGTACGACGATCACCGAGAACGACCTGGCCGACATCATCGCCGGGGTGACGATCACCAACGACGTGTCCGCGCGCGACATCCAACTCCCACAAACCCAGTTCTACGAGGCGAAGTCGTACCCGACGTTCACGCCCGTCGGACCGGCTCTGGTTCTGCTCGACGCCGCCGAGCTGTCGCGATTCGGCGATCTGCGGCTGCGGCTCAGCGTCAGCGGTGACGAACGCCAGAACCAGATCGTCGAGGGCGACATGCTGTATCGCCCGCTGCAGGCACTGCAGTCACTCACCCGATTCCAGGACCTGGCCGCCGGTGACCTCGTGCTCACCGGTACACCGGCGGGTACGGCACTGACCGCTCCGCCGAAACCGATCGAGATGATCGGCAATCTCCTGCCGCCCGCGGTCAAGTGGAAGGCGTTCTTCTCCCGTCAGGCCAAGAACCCCAAGTATCTGCAGCACGGCGACATCGTGGAGGCGTCGATCGGCACCGACGACGGGACGATCGATCTGGGCTCGCAGAAGCTCACGGTGCGCCACCTATGACCGACGTGCTCTGGCCTCCAGCACAATCGCCGGCTGATCTCGCCGCTATCGAAGACGTCCCCCTGGACCGCCGCGGGTTGCCTGGCAGCACCTACGGCGTGGTGCTGCGGGCCGGCCGGTTGTGGCCCGACCGCACCGCGGTCACGGTTCTGCCGGACGGAACCGACTATGCCAGAAGCGCTCGTCGCACCTTCGGCGAACTCGCCGCCGATGTGACCCGAGCAGCAAAAGTACTGCGGCAGTTCGGTGTTGGGCGCGGTGAAGCAGTGCTGCTGATCAGCCCAAATTGTGACGAGTTGATCACAGCGACCCTGGCCGCGCAGGCCGCTGGCATCGCAGTCCCGATCAACGGATCGTTGTCCGACGACCACGTCGCCGAGCTGGCGCGGCTGTCGGGTGCTCGGGTGTTGATCACCGCCTGCCCCGAACTCGACCCTGCTGCTGTGAAACGCGCCGCCGACCTGGCCGCCGCGGGACTGATCGACAGTGTCTTGCTGTTGCGCCCGACGCTGGCAAAGGGTGCACCGAGCCCGTTGCCCGAGCTACCCGGCGTCACGGTGGCGTACCTGTCGGAGCTGGCCGACGAGCACGACGTCCAGCCACTCGATGAGGGGGAGGCGGAGTCGACGGACTTGGCCGCCCTGTTTCACACCGGCGGCACCACCGGTACGCCGAAACTGGCCGCGCACACCCACGGCAACGAAGTCGCCGACGCCTGGATGGTCGCCGTCAGCGCGGACCTCGACGACGACGCCGTGGTCTTCGCTGCTCTGCCGCTGTTCCACGTCAACGCCCTGATCGTCACCCTGCTGGCGCCACTGCTGCGTGGTCAGCCCGTGGTGTGGGCAGGGCCGCTGGGATACCGCGACATGGGTCTCTATCAGAACTTCTGGCGCATCGTGGAGCACTACCGGCTGGCGGCGATGAGTGCCGTACCGACCGTGTACGCCGTGCTGGCAGGAATCCCCGTCGACGCGGACATCTCCTCTCTGACTTCCGCGGTCTCGGGCGCGTCGGCCCTGCCGGACACCGTGCGCAAGGACTTCTGCGAGGCCACGGGAGTCACTCTCGTCGAGGGATACGGGCTCACCGAGGCCACCTGCGCCAGCGCCCGCAGTTTCGCTGACCACCCACGACCGGGTTCGGTAGGACAGCGCATGCCCTACCAGCAGGTCAAGATCGTCGAGGTCGAAGACGACGGCACCTGGCAAGAGCTTCCCGTCGGTGACGTCGGCACGCTGCTCATCAGCGGCCCTACCGTCTTCCCCGGATACGTCACGGCGCGTACCGAAGACGGCTACCTGCTCGACGGCCGCGGGGCATTGCGCGACGGATGGCTCGACACCGGCGATCTCGCCAGCGTCGATGACGACGGATTCGTGTATCTCGCCGGGCGCGCCAAAGACCTCATCATCCGCGGCGGCCACAACATCGACCCCGCGGTGATCGAGGATGCGCTGCTGTCTCATCCCGACGTCACGGCGGCCGCAGCCGTCCCGCGACCTGACATCCACTCGGGCGAGGTTCCTGTCGCTTTCGTGACCGTTCGGCCCGGCACCCGCGTCACCGGTGCCGACTTGACCACCTTTCTCGCTGAGCGGATCAGCGAGCGTGCCGCAGTTCCCAAAACCGTCACGGTCATCGACGCCATTCCCATGACCGACGTGGGCAAGCCCTACAAGGTGCCGCTGCGCGCGATTGCCGCCGAGCACGCGCTGACCGATGCCTTGGCTGGCCAGCCCGGCGTGCTGACTGTCCGCGGTCGGGTCATCAGCGGGAAACCGACCGTCGTGCTGACCCTCGGCTCGGCAGCCGATCGCGCCACCGTGGAACGGGTGGTGAAGTCGTTCGCGGTGAATCACGAGATTCACGAACAATGACTCCACCGAACTTCGCACAGTCCGAGCATGTCCCCGTAGCCATCGTCGGTGGAGGGCCCACGGGTATCACGGCCGCGACGCTGCTCGCGCAGTACGGCGTGGACGCCCTGGTGTTGGATCGCTGGCCGCAGGTGTATCCGCAACCGCGTGCCGTGCACCTCGACGACGAGGTGTACCGAATCCTCTCCCGTTTGGGGGTCGCTGCAGAGTTCGCCGCCATCTCCCGCCCCGCGCGTGGTCTGCGGCTGGTCGATCGCGACATGTCAGTGCTCGCCGAGTTCCGCCGTGAATCTGCATTGACGTGCAACGGATTTCCCGCTGCCAGCATGTTCGATCAACCCCAGCTCGAGGAACTGCTGCGGACCAACCTGGCCCGCTATCCCAGCGCCCGATTCCGCGGTGACGTCGAGGTGCTCGACGTCAGCCCCCCGGCGGGTACCGGCCCGTTGCGTCTGACGGTGCGTGACCGCTCGACTGATCGGGAATCGGTGATCACTGCGGACTTCGTGCTCGGTTGCGATGGTGCGAACAGCACGGTGCGGACCGCGATCGGCGCTCAGATGCGCAACCTCAAGTTCGACCAGCGCTGGTTGGTGATCGACATCGCGACCGACGCCGAGCTGCACCAGTGGGAAGGTGTGCACCAGCTCTGCGACAGCAACCGTGCCGGCACGTACATGCGGATCGGCCCCACGCGATATCGCTGGGAGTTCCGCCTTCTCGATCACGAATCGGTCGACGACTATGCCACGCTGGGTGCGCTACGGCCGCTGATTACCCCGTGGACGCGGGACGTCGCGGACAGCGAACTACGGCTGATCCGGGTCGCGGAGTACACCTTCCGTGCCCAGCTCGCGGATCGCTGGCGTCGCGGCAACATCTTTTTGCTCGGGGATGCCGCACATCTGACCCCGCCGTTCATCGGTCAGGGCATGGGTGCCGGACTGCGTGATGCATTCAACCTCGCGTGGAAGGTCGCCGGTGTGTGCCACGGGGATCTGCCGCGCAGCGCTCTCGACAGCTACCAGGCCGAGCGACGCCCCCACGCGAGGCACATGATCTCGTTGGCGCTCAACATCGGACGTGCGATGACCGCGGGCGGTCGGCTCGGTTCGGCCGCCCGCTCACTGATACTGCCGTGGCTGCACTTGATGCCAGGGCTGCGAGCGAAAGTCACGGATTCACGGACTCCGCCACTGCGGTCCTCGGCGATGGTGAAACGCACCATGGCAACGTGGGGCATCGCCGGCCAGCTGTGCCCGAATTCTATGCTGGACAATGGGTCTCGTCTCGACGACGAGCTCGGCCTCGGATTCGGGGTGATCACCTCGGCGGCCCTGACCCCGTCACAGCGCGAGCTCGTCGCTGCTCGGGGCGCTACTACGGTGCATGCGGCAGCAGGCTCGGAGTTGGCCCGATGGTTGAAGCACCACCGCGTCACCGCTGCGGTGGTCAGGCCAGACCGGACTGTCATGGTCGCGAGCCGCGACATCACTGCGGTGTGCCGCGGTGTCCCACTGTTTCTGCTCGAACATCGTTCAAACGCCGGCATCTCCCACGAAAAGGACTTCTAGTGTTTCGCCGACCCCCCGATGTACCGGTGTACCAACCCGACATCTACAGCCGTAGCGCACTTCTCGATCCGTATCCGCACTACCGGGCGATGCGCCAATTGGGGCCCGTGGTGTGGCTGGCCCGGCACCGCTTGTACGCACTACCGCGCTACGCCGAATGTAAAGCCACTCTGCGCGATGATGAGCTGTTTCTGTCCGGACACGGAGTTGCTGCCAACCCGCTGACCAATCGGCTCTCTCACGGGACGACGCTCAACAGCGACGGGTCCGACCACGATCGCCGCCGAAAGCTCGTCGCCCACCGTTTGATGCCGCGGGCGCTACGCACGTTGGGCGACGACGTCGACGCCCAGGCACGCTCTATCGTCGACAACGCCGTACGCCGACAGACGGTGGATGCTGTGGACGATATCGCC
The DNA here is from genome assembly GCA_040752555.1 of Actinomycetota bacterium. Taxonomy (GTDB): domain Bacteria; phylum Actinomycetota; class Actinomycetes; order Mycobacteriales; family Mycobacteriaceae; genus Mycobacterium. The sequence goes on from JBFMGT010000003.1 coordinate 50,278, forward strand.
ACAGCGCTTCCCCTGGCTGTCGTGCCCGATCTGGTGGGGTGGCCCCGCGACGAGCGAGCACACTTACTCGATTGGGGCGCAGCCACCTTCGACATTCTCGGGCCTCCGAATCTGCAGGCGCTGCGGGCGCTACCGCGCAGCGTCCAAATGCTGCGCTTCGCCCGCCGCGTGGTACGCGAGCGCAATGTGCTGCCCGGCAGCATGGCGGCTGAACTGCTCACCGCCGTCGACGAGGGCAAACTGGCCGCCGACGAGGTGCCGCCGCTGCTGATCGATTACATCGCTCCATCACTGGATACCACGATCAGCGCGATCTCCAGCGCGATCTACCTCTTCGCCACCCATCCTGAGCAGTGGGCCCTGCTCAAGGCCGATCCGTCGCTGATCCCCAATGCCGTCAACGAAGTCGTGCGCTACGAGTCGCCGCTGCATGCGTTCACACGCAAGACTGCGCGTGCGACTGTGCTGTCAGACGTGTCACTTCCGGCGGGTGCCCGTGTACTGGTGATGTACGCGTCCGCCAACCGTGACGAGCGCGAGTGGGAAGCTCCCGACGTGTTCGACATCCGCAACGAAGCGGGACGTCACGTCGGGTTCGGCAACGGCGCCCACGCCTGTGCCGGTCAAGGGCTCGCCAGGCTCGAAACCTCCGCAATGCTCAAGGCTCTTCTCGATCGCGTGGACCGCATCGAGATCGCCTCGGAACCGACCTGGGCCACCAACAACATCATTCACCGGCACGAAAAGCTCCCGGTACGCCTCATCGCGGCCTGACACCTGACGTCGCCGGAAACAGCTTTCAAGGAAGGGATTCGCCAATGCCTGAGCCGGAGGTCTACGACGTCATCATCGTCGGCTTCGGCCCTGCCGGAGCCGCCGCAGCCAACGCCGCAGGCGCACTGGGACTGCGGACCCTCGTCGTCGAACGTGACTTGGCGATCTTCGATCGCCAACGTGCCATCGCTCTTGACGACGAAGCGCTGCGCGTGATCCGCGGTTTCGGTCTGTTCGAGGAGATGAGTGCGCACATGCACCTGGGCGTCACCGCGCGATTCGTTGGCGTCGACGGCCGACCCTTCCTCGCGACACCGCCGACACCTACCGCCTACACCGGCTACCCACTGGCCAACTTCTTCCATCAACCGACCCTTGAACACGTTCTGCGAGAGGGCCTCAAACGCTTCCCGTGCGTGAAGGTCAGGGCAGGGTGGACGGCAGCGCTGGTCGGGCAAGACGACCACGCGGTGACGTTGCGGCTCAGCGATGAGCAGGGAGATAGCACTGAGGTCGTCGGCCGTTACGTGCTCGCCTGCGACGGTGGCAGCAGCCCTCTACGCAAGCAGCTCGGTGTTGCTTTCGCGGGCACCTCCTATGCCGAGCAGTGGATGGACGTGCAAGCGCGGGTCAAACGCCCGCTCCACCGGCCCCCGCACTTCGATTTCGTCTGCTCGCCGGACCGCCCTGGCGTCAGGTGTCCCTGCCCGGGTGGCTATTACCGGTGGGAATGGCGCATCAACCCCGGTGAAGACGCCGACGCGATGCTCAGCGAGGACAATATCTGGCGCATGCTGGCCGCCGAGGGCGTCACTCCCGACGACATCGAGATCGCGCGAACGTGGAGTTACACGTTCCACGTCCGCAAGGCGCAGCGGTGGCGGGTCGGGCGTGTGCTTCTCCTCGGCGATGCTGCTCATGTGATGCCGCCTTTTGCCGGCCAGGGCATCTCCGGCGCCTTCCGCGACGCAGCCAATGTGGTGTGGAAGATCGACGCCGTTGTACGCGGCCGGGCCACCGACGCCCTGCTCGACACCTATCAGACTGAACGCGAGCCGCACCATGACGCGATGACCCACCGGGCAGTGACTTTCGGAAAGATCGTCATGACCCAGCGCCCGTCGGTGGCACGACTGCGCGACAGGGTGCTCAGAGCGGCAACCCGGATCCCTGGCGTCATGGCCGCCCTGGTGCGCCGCTTCGGTGCACCCACGCCGCTGGGGCCTGGATGCATACCGGCGCAACGGTCCAGCGGTATGGTCGGATACCTCCTCGCGCCCGCACGCGTCGCGCTACCGGGTGTCCGAATGCTCTACATCGACGACGCCCTCGGTCAAGGATGGGCGATCCTGGGCCTCGACACCGACCCACGCGACGGCATGGACGAACGCACCGCGCAGGCATGGGAACGCTTCGGGGCGCGGTTCCTGACGATCCGCCCCGGGACATCAGTGGTGGAGGACGACGAGCTCGGTGACCCATCCGGACAGCTCTGGGACGCAATGGTTGCTCACGGAGCGAAATATGTTGTCGTGCGGCCAGATCGGTACGTTTACGCCGCAGCCGGATACGGCGGTGAGATCGGCATGCCGATGTTCGCCCAGACCGAACACCGCGACAGCGGATCCGTGCGCGTTCTGCGAGCCGGTAGCCGAGAGGGGTAGCGGTTCACATGACCACGACGACATACGGTGCTGTGTCGCTGGTGTACGCAGTCATGTGTCTGGTGCCGGCGACACTGAAGTTGAGTGGCACCGCGAAGATGCGAGCCGCCGCGGAGCACTTCGCCATTCCGTGGTCGCGGTACCGGTTGATCGGTGTACTGGAGGTATTCGCCGCCCTCGGCGTAGTGCTCGGAACCTTCTGGCGGCCCGCCGGTCTTCTCGCGGCGATCGGCATGACCGTGCTGTTGACGGGCGCGGTGATCATGCATCGCCGTGCGGGCGACACGGTCGGTGAGTACGCCGCCGCCCTCGTCTTCCTGGCGGCGTCGGTGGGTTACCTTGCCGTCTGGGCGAGCGTGGCGCCGTGATGACCAGCTTGACCTGCATGAACCCTCGTCCCCTCGCACACGGAGCCATCGCGGGCGACGACGCAAGCACGGTCATCCCGATACTCATCGCTGGGCATCCCGGCGCGATCCAGGCCGCGCATACTCGATGAGCATCTGACGCCACACCGGTTCAATCACATCAGGCCTTCCTGCACGGCCTGATACACCGTCCGGACCGCTGGCCGAAATCCGAGGCGACGCGCCAGTGAGGCGTCCATCTGGATGTACCACGGGTTGGCCAGCGGTTCCGCGGAGGGTTCCAGGGTGCCGCCGACCAGTTCGACCAGTTCGTAGACCGATGTCGGTGCCTCGTCGGCGATGTTGACGATCCGCCCGTCGAAGACGCCGTCGAGGGCGAGCAACGTGGCGGTCGCGATGTCGCGATGATGGATCAAGCTCATCCGTTGGGCGGGATGCAATCTGCCGGCGGCAAGCGTGTGCAGAGTTTCGAGGTGGCCGTCTTTGTCGCCGTAGACGAAGGGAAAGCGCATGATCGACCATGTCAAACCACTACTGCGCAGCGCGTTTTCGGCGGCCAGTTTGCTCGCCGGGTAGTCGAGCGTCGGGTTGACGGCATCGTCTTCACGCCCCGGATGGGTAGCGTTCTCTCCGTAGACATGAGCGGTGCTGGCCATGATGAACCGGGCGTCGGGCGCGTGGGCTCGGGCTGCGGCGATGAGATTGCGGGAGCCCTCGAGGTTGCTACGCCAGATGAGGTCGCTGTCGGTGGTGCGAAAGACCGCCGCGAGATGGACGATCGCGCTGACATCACGTACCGCCTCGGTGAGCGTGTCGACGTCGAGGAGGTCGCCGTGTACCGCGGTCACTCCCTCGGGTATCGGCACGTCGGTGCGCACAAGTGCTCGGCACTGCACGCCCTCACGCTGGAGCCGGGGGAGGAGCCGCGCTCCGACCAATCCCGTTGCGCCGGTGAGCAATACGGTCATCACACTAGTTCCTTTCCGGTCGGTGGTTCTCGAGACGTTCGGTCGCGGTCCGTAGCACGTTCGCCGCGGTGGCCAGATCGTCGGCGTCCATGCCGGCGAACGCCGTGTCCTCGATGCGAGTCAAATCGGGCAGTTGTTTCCACAGCCGTCTTCCAGCTGCGGTCATGCGAAGGAGCTTCTGACGCTGATCAGAGGGTTCGGGCAGTTGCTCGATCAGCCCCTTACTCACCAGCGCGGTCACGACAACGCTCAACGTGGCCCGTTCGACTTGGAGCGTCCGCTGTAGGTCGCGCTGCAGTGTCGGGCCCCCGTGCGTCAACTGGTGCAGCACATACCACTGGGTGGAGCCAAGACCGTGGGGTCGCAAGGCGTCTTCCATCGCCGCCCGCGCTGCCATGTAGCACCGCTTCGCCCAATGCCCTACCGACTCCAGTCGCGGCTTTTCGTTAGGCACCTGACAATCATGTTAGGTGGCTGACAAAGTGTCAAGCAGTGAAGCAGACGTCGCTTGAACAGTGGGACTGTCACGTGACTTCCGAGGGCCAGTATTCCGACGGTGTGGGAATTTCAGCGCAGATGTAGTGATCGGTCTGACATGCGCGGTGTGGCGGAGACACCGAAGCGCCCCGGTGTCCCGCGATGTGCTGGTTAGCTTTGGGGTGTGGCTCGGGGTTTTCGTCGGCGGGCAGCAGCGCAATCGGCTCCCGATTTGTGTCCAGCCACGGGTGACCCGAAGCTGATCGCCCACGTGAACCCGCTGTTGCGTGAGGCCGGGATCGGCCGCTGTGTCAGCATCGTTCACCTCCACGACGGCATCCGCTCAGAGGCGCACTATGGCGCAAGCGCGCACACCAGCTATGAGATCGGCTCGCTCACCAAGACCATGACGGCCTCGCTGCTCGCACACGCCAGCGAAATCGGTGAGCTCACGCCCGAGACAACCGTCGGCAGCCTCCTTGATCTCGACGGCAGCCCGGCGTCGGGCGTGACGCTCGAAGAGCTCGCAAGTCACCGGTCGGGGTTGCCGCGAATGTCGACGCGCCGTTCCGATCGCGCGAAAGCGGTCTATGCGGTCCTACGCAACCGCAACCCGTACACCGTCGACGTGGCGACACTGCTCGAGCATGCGCGCGCGGCTGCAGTCACAGACCGAGGGAAGTTCTCGTACTCGAACTTGGGCGCTGCTCTACTCGGGCAGGCGCTCGCCGCGCACGCCGGCCAGGACTACCCGCAGCTGCTTCGTCGCGAGCTGTTCGATCGCCTCGGAATGAGCCGATCGACCACGCCCCTGACCCCCGGCGACCTGCCGTCGACCGCACTCACCGGTTACAACGTCGACGGTAGAAGCCAGCAGCCGTGGACGATGAACGCTTACGCACCCGCGGGCGGGGTGCGTTCCACGCCGGGCGATGTGGCTCGCTACGCGCAAGGCCTGCTCGACGGCACTGCGCCGGGAAGCAGTGCGCTGGAGCCGCGCTGGGAAGCCGGCGACGGTCTCAGAGTGGGCTACGGGTGGTTCACCGGTCGAATCGGTGACGTCGCGCTCACATGGCATAACGGTGCCACCGCCGGCTTCTCGAGCATGCTGGCCCTCGATCGCGAACATGATGCGGCGGTGATCGTGTTGGCCAACACCGCCGGCGTCCTCGATGACATCGCGATCGACATCCTGGTGGGCACGGGATGAGGGACCGTCGCCGCGCCCGCGGTGGGGCGAGCTAGTGTCTCGGCGCTGTATCCAGGGCGTCGGCGAGGCGGCTGAGCAACTGGGCGAGCGTGCGTTGCTCGGCAGAATCCAAGCACGCGAAGACTTCCCGTGCTGCGTCGTGGTAGTCGCTGAGCCAGCGGCGCGCCTGCTCGTCCCCGTGCGGGGTGACGGAGAGCCGAATAGCGCGCCGATCGTCGGGGTCGGTGCTTCGCGCCACCAGTTCGTCGCGCACCAGCGCATCGACCAGTGTCGATGCCGTGCCCTGCGTGATGCCGACCGCACGAGCGAGGTCGGCTAACCGCACCGGGCCGAGCCGCTGGATCTCGGCGAGCAGCTTCGAACGTGGCGTGGAGACCCCATGTTCACCAAGGCGCTCATCGAAAGCCCGCACGACCGATTTGCCCGCCCGGCCAAAGGCATCGGCCAGTTCTCCCGGCAGGCCACGCGCAGTGCCTGTCGACTTTTTCGCCATTGATTTCCCGTCTGCCGTTGACCCACCGTACCAAGACGCCTAATAATTTGAGACCAAATAGTTTGGCAACGATGGGAGATTGACGTGAAGGTTTTCGTGACGGGCGGCAGCGGGTTCGTCGGTCAGCACGTGATACGCCGCCTCACCGAGGGCGACGGGCACGTGGTGCTGGGGCTGGCACGGTCGGAGCCCGCGGCCCGGTCGATCGCGGACGCCGGTGGGCACGCCGTGTCGGGAGACCTGGCTGAGCTGATGCCGGGCGCCCCCTTGCCGGGGTGGGCAGGGGTCCTCGGCCAATGCGATGCGGTCGTCCATTGCGCGGCGCGCATGGAGTTCTGGGGCTCCGACGCCGGCTTCCGCCGTGACAATTTCGTGCCTTCGGTGGCGTTGCATCAGGCGGCCGCCGCGGCCGGGGTGGGCAGATTCGTGTTGATCAGCGCGGCCAGCGTCTCCAGCGGCAGCCAACGCGCTGCGGTCGTCGACGAAAAGACCGACAACGGTCGGCCCAACACTGCGTACAGCCGCGTCAAGCTTGCAACCGAGCGGGCCGTGTTGGCGGCGGTCTCTCCCTCGATGGACACCGTGGTGCTTCGTCCGCCGTTCATCTGGGGCGCCGGAATGACCACGGTGACCGAGCTCGCCGACCTCGCGCGTGCCGGCGGATGGACGTGGATTGACCAAGGCAGGCATGTCATGGACTTCGTCCATGTCCGCAACCTGGCTGCAGCCGCCGAACTCGCCCTGACCCGTGGACGTGGCATCTATTACGTCACCGACGGCGCGCCGATGGCCATCCGCGACTTCATGACGCCGCTATTGGCCACCCAGGGCGTCGACGTGAGCCAGGCGAACAGCGTTCCGCGAGTCATCGCCGCACCCCTTGCAGCCGTGCTCGACCGCGGTGCACGCCTGTTGCGCCGGCCCAGCGCGCCGATGCTGACCAATTGGCTGGTCACTTTCCTGGGTCACGACCGCAGCTACGACATCAGCGCCGCCCGCCGCGATCTCGGCTATCGCCCTCAGGTGGAGCTGGCGCAGGGGCTGGCAGAAATGACGCCCGCATCCTTTCCGGCCGCACCCCATACCTGACGGTGTCCGGCTAGGCCCGACCGTTGCTCTGAGGCGGGGACATCACGTGGCGGTCCGGGGCATGCGTCGATGCGCTCAGCATGTCAGACCCTGCGCGCATGCTGAGCCCAACCATGACGAAGGGGGGAGCCGTGGTGTGCTGGAAGTGCGACCTGCCGATGTCTCCTGCCGTGTGCTCAACTCCCCTGCGCACATGATCGTCGACGAGGGCACACTGTTGGCGCCGGGCATGCACATCAACTACCAGGATCGGTTCCTCACTGAGGTCGTCGAGGTGGAACACCCCGATGTGCACCTGCGGTTTGCCGTCGACCTCTTCGGGCCCAGAATCTCTGCACTGCAACTTGTTTGGGCCGACGAGAGGGGGCGCTGGCCATGGGCGCCGGGGTGGGGCCACGGGCGTCGCCGACAACCCGTGCTCGGCCGTCGTGCAGAGTGGCCGGACTCCGCTGCCTGAACCGGCGAGACGCGCCGGCCGATCGACAGGCGCCCCGGAGTTCACCGCTGTGCGTCCTGGGTTCCCGGCGCGAGTGGGAAACCGGTGGACGTGCGAACCTTGTCGACGAAGGCGGCACCCAAAGCCTTGGCTGAGAAGGGATCTTGCCCGGTCAGCAGTTCGCGGTCTATCACCACTTTGCTTCCCATGGGAGCCCGGGTCTGGCTGATCTCAGCGCCACGCGAGGCCAGAAGCTCGGTCGGATCGTCGTTGAGGTGCCCGCTGAACCGGCGCGCCAGCGGAACTGTCTCGAGCATCGTGTCGACGACGGTCTTGAAACAGGTCATCCGGTACCCGGCGTAGATCCAACGGCCGTCGACGACTGGTGCCGCGGCTAGAGGGGCCGGAGCGTGACAGATCAGCGCCGTCGGAAGCTGCCGCTCGTGGAAATAGTGCATCAAAGCCCCGAAATCGCTGTTGAGCGAGTCGTCCGTAAAGGCGTCGCGATGCAGCAAATGCACCAACGGCGCCTGCCCACCGGGTACGAAGACCTCGTCCAGCTGCGTTAGGTCGGATCGCGCAGAGCCTGCCGCCGAAAGTCGCGCGGGTTCACCCCACGCACCCGCTTGAAGGCCGCGCTGAATGCGAACGGATCCGCATAGCCGACCGAGCGCGCCACCTCGGCAACCGTGGATGTCGGCTCGTCGACCAACCGGTCCACAGCCATGGCCATCCGCCACCGCGTGAGATAGGTCAGGGGCGCTTCTCCCACGAGATCGGTGAAGCGCTTCGCCAGTGTCGACCGTGCGACGCCGGTGCGTTCGGCCAACGTCACAACCGTCCAGGGCGCTGCGGGATCGCTGTGCAGGAGCCTCAGCGCATCGCCGACCACCGGATCACGTTGCGCCGCCCACCAGGCCGGTGGCTCACCGCCGGGACGGTCGAACCACTCGCGGATGGTGCACACCAACATCCAGTCGAGCAGCCGGTCGAGCACGACCTGCTGCCCGGGTGCGTCCACCGCGACTTCTGCGGCGAGATGGTCGAGCACGGCGTCGCCGGTCCCGCCGGCATCCACGTGCAGCACCACCGGCAGCGCGTCCAGGAGCCGGCGGCTGATCTCACCGCGCACGGGATAGGCGCCCACGATCAATGTCGTTGCACCGTCGCCACTTCCGACGTCACTCCAGCCAAGGCGATGTCGGGTTCCGCCCTGCTCGGGCGTCGCGCAGAATTCACCACAGGCAATCGGCTCGGCCGTCGTGTCGAGGTCGTCGACAAACCTGAACGTGCCCGGCCCGCGCACCACGACCGTCTCGTAGGAGTTCAGTCGTCGTGCGTCGCCATGCTGCGGAACGATCCATCCACCACCGCCGATCACCGCACACAGCGTCAGCGGCGCACCGTCGACGAAGTGCAGGTCCCATGGTGGGGTCAGGAGCGAACTGCCGAACAACGAGCCGTGTGCGCGCACACCCCTGAACAGGTCACCGAATGCATCCACCCTGCCGACGTTAGACGATCGAGCAGGTTTTCCGGCTTCTCACCCATGTACTCGTCCGGCGACATCCTGTTGACTCGACGGCATGGCTGATTCGACCATTCTTGTTCTCGGGGCGAGCGGCAAATCCGGACGACGGGTCGCCGCCCGGCTCCGACTGACAGACCTGCCCGTCCGCGGTGCCTCACGGCACAGTGACACTCCCTTCGACTGGGCCGACCCGCACAGCTGGGACACCGCACTGCACGGCGTGACAGCGGTGTATGTCGTGCCGCCGTCGGTGCCGGGCCCTGTGCACGATTTCGTCGCACGGGCCGCGGCCGCGGGCGTGCATCATCTGGTCCTGCTGTCCGGCCGTGGCGCCGATGACTGGGGCGACTCCCCGTTCGGCCGCGACATGCGCGACGCCGAGGACGCAGTCCGCTCCTCCGGCCTGCCGTGGACGATTCTGCGGTCCAACAACTTTGCGCAGAACTTCGACGAGGAACTCTGGCACGAGCCACTGCTCGACGGTGAATTGGCGCTCCCTGCAGGTGATGTGGGCGAGCCGTTCATCGACCTCGAGGATGTGGCCGACGTCGCCGTCCGCGTGCTGACCGAACCCGACCGCCATGTCGGTCGCGTGTACGAGTTGACCGGACCCAGGTCGATCACGTTCGCCGACGCCGTCGCTCTCATCTCCCGCGCCTCCGGCCGGTCGATCTCCTATCGGCGCATCACTGCAGCCGAGTACGTCGACGCGTTGGTCACTCACGGTGTCGACCGCGCCGCTGCCGAGCACGTCGCCGAGATGTTCGCATTGATGGATCGCGGGTTGATTGCCGACCCCACCGATGACGTCGCCCATGTCCTCGGACGTCCGGCGCGCACGTTCGAGGACTATGTCGTGCGCGTAGCCGTCACAGGGGCGTGGACGCGATGAACGCGCTGACCGAAGACGATCTGACGTTACTGCGGCGCCCCCTCTACGGCATTCTTTCCACGGCCGAAGGGCCGCAGCCGCCCCAGCCGCGACCGGTGTGGTTCGAGGTGACCGAGGTCGGCGAGGTGCAGTTGTTCAGCGCGCCGGACACCGTGCGCGTTCGTCGACTGCGTCGAGATCCGCGCGTATCGCTTGTGGTGACTGCCCCCGTCGGCGAGCGGGAACGGTGGATTGCGTTGGCGGGCACCGCGAGTATCGCCGCCGACGGCGCGCACGCGCTGCTCGAACGACTCGCGGCGCGCTACTGGGATCTCGGCGACCCGATGCGCGCCCGCGATCTCGCTGACATGGCGCGTGAGCAGTGGGTCCGCATCGTCATCAGGCCCGAGCGGGTGCACCGCTACGCGATGTGACGCCGTCAGTGTTGCCGAACGGCAAGCCACAGGACGTGTCCCAGTGTCGCGGCGAAGGATTCGTCGCCAGCGGGATCGCCGTGGGCCAGTTGGTCCAGGATGCACGCACGGGTGGTGATCAATACGAGCCGGCCCAACTGCGGCGGATCGACGGCACGTGAGATGCGTCCCGCCTCCTGCTCGCTGACGATGCGCTCGGCCATCTGCGCTACGTAGTCCTGCACCAGGCCCTCCACGCCCGCCGCGGCGGCGCCGTCACGATCGGCGATGTCGAAGACGGCCAACCACTCGAGGCGATACTGCCGGCCCTGAGCCATCAGCGTGCGGACGATGTCCACCATGTCCGCCGAGCTGCCCCAGGTCGGTTCCTGCCACCACCGGTCCGCGGCACTTCGTGCTGCGGCCATGGCCGGCGCGGCCATGCGGAACGCGAGGTCGGTCTTGCTCGAGAAGTGTTGATAGAAGGTGGATCTCGACACCCCCGCGGAGTCGATGATGTCGTTCACCGCGATGTCGGGCAGCCGCTGGCCGGAGCGGAGCAGTGCTGTGGTGGCGTCGAGGATCTGCTGTTCGCTGGTCGTACGCCGCCGCTGGGGCGCAGCTGCGCGTCGGGTCGGCACCATGGACCAGAACTCTAGGACATCCGCCATTGCGCCACTAATCGAACATAGTGTACGAATAGTGCCATGGCGACGTCGCACATCACGCAGAAGAAGACGTTCTGCGGTATTTGTGAGGCGTCGTGCGGTTTGGTGGCGACCCTCGATCAGGGGCGCCTCGTCGAACTGCGACCTGATCCCGAACACCCCGCGTCGCGCGGCTTCGCCTGCTCGAAGGGCGTGCAGTTCGGCAAGGTGGTCGACGATCCAGACCGGGTCACCGCACCGATGCGGCGCACGGGCACCGGGGAGTTCGAACCGGCCACATGGGACGAGGCCCTCGACGACATCGGTGCGCGGCTTCGGTCCGTGCGCGACCGGCACGGCACCGAGGCGATCGGTGTGGCGTGGGGCAACCCGATCGCCTGGAACTACGCGGCCACGGTGACGATGAACGGGCTCGCTGCCGCGCTGAAGACCAAGCACCACTACACGTCGGCGTCCATCGACGTCAACAACTACTGGGTCGCCGCTGACCTGATGTACGGGAACTCGACCGTCAACCCCCTCCCGGATTTCGCGGCCAGCCACTTCGCCCTCATCGTCGGAGCCAATCCCGTGGTGTCGCACGGCAGTCTGGTCACCACCGGACGCATCCGCGAGGTCCTGCTCGACATCCCTCGCCGTGGGGGGCGCGTCATCGTCGTCGATCCCCGGCGGACCGAGACCGCCCGGCTCTTCGAGCATGTCGCGATCACACCCGGTGCAGATGCGTGGTTGCTGTTGGCCATGATCCGGGTGATCTTCGATGAAGACCTCGACGACCCGGTGGCAATCTCCCGTCAGACCGTCGGCGTGGAAAGTCTGCGTCGCCTGGCGCTCAAAGTCGACCCCGCCCGCGCTGCGACCGAGACCGGAATCGACGTCGACACGATCACGGAACTGGCACGCGTGCTGGCGGCAGCGCCGTCGGCCAGTGTGTACGGCCGGTGCGGCGCATCGCTGGGCCCCTTCTCGACCCTCACCAAATACCTCCTCGATGCGCTGGCCATCATCACCGGCAACTTCGACCGACGCGGGGGGATGGTCCTCGGGGACCCGATGGTCGACTTCGAGTCGCTCGGAGCGCGTTTCGGGATCGCGGGGCGGGGCCGTTGGACCACCAGGGTGGACGGACTGCCGGAGGTGATGGGGACCGCTCCACTGGCCTGCCTGGCGCGAGAGATCACCACGCCCGGTCGCGGCCAGCTGCGTGCGCTCATCGCCATGTCGAGCAACATGGTCACGAGTGCTCCCGATAACGCGGAAACCGCTGCCGCGCTGCGGCATCTGGAGCTCATGGTGTCACTGGATCCCTACATCACCGAGACGTCCCGGCTGGCTCACTGGATCCTTCCGCCGACCCTGTGGCTGGAACGTGAACAATTGCCGGTGTTCACCCAGGCGCAGTCGACGGTGCCCAACGCCCAGTGGGTCTCGCCCGTCCTCCCGCCTCGCGGGCAGGCCCGTGACGACTGGTGGATCCTCGACCAGATCGCGCGCCGCCTCGGAATCGTGCCCTCGGTGGCACCCGCTGCGCGAGCGCTGGGCCGGCTGGGCTTCCGTCCGTCACCGTCGACGCTCACCGACTGGATTCTGCGCACCGGCCGCCACGGCGACCTGTTCGGTCTGCGCCGCTCCGGGCTGAACAAAGCCAAGCTTCTGGCACACCAGGGTGCGGTGAAATTATCCGACGCCTGCCCGGTCGGCGTGCTCGAGAAGAAGTTGCACACCAAGGATCGCCGGATCCACCTCGACATCCCAGAGCTGGCCGTCGAGGTCGACCGTATGGTGCAGGCAGGCGACACGGAAGATCCCCAATTCCCGCTGCGCCTGTTCAGCATCCGCGAACTGCGCTCCCACAACTCCTGGCTGCACAACGTGCCCGAGCTTCTGGTGGGTGCCCGCCGCTGTCACGCGCTCATGCACCCCGACGACGCCCGTGCGGTCGGCGTCCACGACCACGACGACATCGTGGTGACCTCACCGTGGGGGCAGGTGCGCACCGCGGTGCGTGTGTGCGACGAGGTCGCGGTGGGCGCTGTGGGGATGACCCACGGCTGGGGACACGGCGGTCGATGGAGAGCCGCCGTCGCCGCAGGCGGCAGCAGTTACAACCTGTTGACTCCCAGCAACGTCGACCACATCGACCGGCCCTCGGGCAACGCGTTCTTCAACGGAGTGCCGATATCCGTCGCGGCCGCAGAGACACGTCGGTGACTCCATGGCTTTCGTGATCACGCGGTCCTGCTGTAGCGACGCGCTCTGCGCGTCGGTCTGCCCTGCCGACTGCATTCACCCCACGCCCGCCGAGCCCGACTTCGGCCACACCGAGATGCTCTACATCGATCCACGACGATGCATCGACTGCGCCGCGTGCGCCGAGGTGTGTCCGGTCGACGCGATCTACGCCACCGACGAGCTGCCGAGCACCGAATCCGGGTATGCCGCCCTCAACGCCGAGTACTACCTGGCCCGACCACCAACGGTGACACTGCCCGCTCCCGCCGCACTCAAGCGCACCACCCAACCGCTCGCGGTTGCCGTGGTGGGTGCCGGACCCAGTGGCTTCTACGCCGCCGCCGAGCTACTGGAGGCCGGCCCACACGTCACCGTCTCGCTCATCGACCGACTGCCCACTCCCTACGGGTTGGTGCGCGCGGGCGTTGCACCGGATCACCAGGACACCAAGAAGATCACAGAGACATTCGCCGGTCTCCTGGCCCACCCCCGGTTGACCGCCTACTTCAATGTCGAAGTCGGCGCGGACATCAGCCACCAGGACCTCGCCGACCATCACGACGCCGTCATCTACGCCACCGGTGCAGCTGTCGGTCGCCGGCTGGGTGTCCCAGGTGAGGACCTGCCGGGCAGCTTCACCGCGGCAGAGTTCGTGGGCTGGTACAACGGGCACCCCGATCACACTGATGCCGTTGTCACCCCCGGCCATCCCACGGCGGTCCTCGTCGGCAACGGCAACGTCGCCCTCGACGTTGCGCGCATCCTCCTGCTCGGTGAGCAGATGGGGCACACCGACATCGCCGATCACGCTCTGGAGCGACTCAGGAGCAACGAGATTCGGGACGTCGTCGTCCTCGGTCGGCGCGGACCCGAGCACGCTGCCTTCAGTCTCAGTCAGCTGCTCGCCCTGACCGACCTCCAGGGCGTCGACGTAGTAGTCGACCCGGCAGAGCTCGAGAATGCCGTGGTGCCGGCCGATGGGGCCTACTCCGCCGCATTCGCATCCCACGCGAAACTTGCGTTGTTGAGGGAAGTCTCGACGCAGGTACCGCGACAGGACCGACGCATCCACTTCCGGTTCACGTCGTCGGTGTGCGCTGTCACCGGAGTCGACAGAGTCGAAGGCGTCGACATTTCATCTGCCACCCATGGAGAGAGCCATGTCGCTGCTGGCCTCGTGGTGTCGTGCATCGGCTTCGCCGGGCGAGCCGTCGTCGGCATTCCGTTCGATGCCGAGACCGCGTGCATTCCGCACGCTGGTGGGCGGGTTCTCGACGCCGCCGGGCAGGTCGTGTCCGGCCAGTATGTGACGGGCTGGATCAAGCGGGGACCGAGCGGTGTCATCGGAACCAACAAACTCTGCGCCATCGAGACTGTCACTGCCTTACTCGACGACCATCGCCACGGGTTGCTCCGTCCGCCGACACACCCGTCCTCGGCATTCGCCGATTCAGTGCACCATCACTCGATCGACCGGCGCGGATGGTTGCGCATCGACGAACACGAGCGGGACCGCGGGCGCCAGTCCGGGCGGCCCCGGCGCAAATCCGTCCATCGCCCCGAGCTGGTCGAACTCGCACACCCTCAAAGGAGATCACCATGACCCGTCACGGATTGCTCACCAAGGATCGCTTCGCACCTGTGGTACCGATGCACGCGCCGGCGTATCACATCGCGCCCGCTATCGACTTCGGCGGCGTGGACATGCTGACCCTCACTTATCTCACCGACGCCGACACCGCCGCGCAGATCGTTCCCGATGTGTTGGAACTCGACGACCACCCTGTGGTGACGCTGTCCTTCCTCAACTACACCATCAGCGGCGCGGGCTCCTACCGCGAGGTGGTGCAGAGCATCGCCTGCCGGCACCGTGAGCAAGCAGTGGGTTACGTTCCCCACATCTACGTCACCAACGAACCCGCCATGATCGCCGGACGCGAATGGTTGGGCTGGCCGAAGATGCTGGCTGACATCACATTCTCCACCCACACCACCACCCTCGACGGGCTCATCATCGCTCGCCTGGAGCGACCCGCCGGGCTGGAGCTCGCCACCGCCCAGTTCGTACCCACGCAGCGCCTCGACAGCCAAATTCTCACCGCCGCAGGCGACAACGTGACGATGAACCTGCGCGTGATCCCCTCGCCGGTCCCTGGCCAGGAGCCGACGGTGACCGAATTGGTGCCCTCGACGATGACCGCGCTGTCTGGTGAGGTCTGGGCCGGTCACGGCAGTGTCCATCTGACTGGCATCTCCGAATTCACCCCGCTGCACCGATTCCCGGTGGTGGAGGTACTGGGTGCCATGTTGATCCGCAATGCCGACATGCGGTTGACGGCGCCCACCGAAACGTTCCCGCTCTGATGCGGCAGAACCTCGAGTTCCTGCTGTACGACTGGCTCGACGTCACAGGCTTGACGGCCCGGCAGCGATTCAGCGAGCACTCCCGAGAGACGTTCGATGCTGTCCTCGACCTCAGCGAGACTCTCGCCTCGACGTATTTCGCGCCGCACAACAAGAAGGGCGATCAACGTCCGCCGATCCTGCATCCAGATGGCAGCGTGACGGTCATCGATGAGGTGAAGACCGCGGTGAAGGCCTACGCCAGCTCGGGATTGATCGCCGCGCCGTTCGCACCCGAACTCGGCGGTATGCACCTGCCGTCGAGCGTGACCCGATCGGCGATGGCGCTGATCCAGGCCGCGAATCCGGCGACCTCGTCATACCTGTTGCTGACAGCTGCCAACGCCGCTCTTCTGGCGGAGTACGCAACGGACGAGCAGATCGCCACATGGGTGCAACCGATGCTCGACGGCCGTTACCTGGGCACCATGTGCCTCTCCGAGCCGCACGCGGGCTCGTCGCTTGCCGACATCACCACCCGCGCCGAGCAGCATCCGGACGGCACGTATCGCCTCGTCGGGACGAAGATGTGGATCTCGGCGGTGACCACGACATCTCCGAGAACATCGTCCACCTCGTCCTGGCCCGAATCGTCGGTGCGCCCGCGGGCACCCGCG
Source organism: Actinomycetota bacterium (assembly GCA_040752555.1). GTDB lineage: Bacteria > Actinomycetota > Actinomycetes > Mycobacteriales > Mycobacteriaceae > Mycobacterium. Next base: position 66,492 of record JBFMGT010000003.1, read on the forward strand.
GACTGTCGCTGTTCATCGTGCCCAAGGTGCTGCCGGACCGGACGCCTAACGACGTCGTCGTCACCGGCCTGAATCACAAGATGGGCAACCGGGGCACCAGCAACACCGTGTTGAACTTCGGCGAGGGCAGGCCGGGTGACACCGGACCCCGGGGTGCCATCGGGTATCTGGTGGGCGAGCCGAATCAAGGGCTGCCCCAGATGTTCCACATGATGAACGATGCTCGGATCGGCGTGGGATTCCTTGCCGCGGCGATCGGCGTCGCCGGTTACCAGGCTTCGCTGCGCTACGCGCGTGAGCGGGTACAGGGCCGCCCGCCCGGCACCAAGGATCCGTCCATGGCCGCTGTGCCGCTGGTCGAACATGCCGATGTCAGACGGATGTTGTTGGCCCAGAAGAGCTATGTCGAGGGAGCGCTGGCACTGTGCCTGTACTGCGCCAAGCTGTCCGATGATGTGCAGAGCAGCGAGGGTCCACAGCGCGACCGCGCCGCGCACCTGCTCGACGTGCTCACACCCATCGCCAAGAGTTGGCCTGCGCAGTGGTGCCTGGAGGCCAACGATCTGGCGATACAGGTGCACGGCGGGTACGGGTACACGACGGACTTCGATGTCGAGCAGTGTTACCGGGACAACCGGCTCAACGCCATTCACGAAGGCACGCATGGCATCCAAGCGCAAGACCTGCTGGGCCGAAAGATGGTGGTGCACGACGGAGCCTGTGCCCGGGCGTTGTTCGACGCGATGCAGAGCGCCGTCGACGCGGGCCACGCAGTCGGTGGAGAGCTCGCGCGATACGCATCCGATCTGTCGCGTGGCGCCGAGCAGTTACGAGCAGTCACCGGCGTGCTGACCGCAGCCGACGACGTCACCCTGCGGATGGCCCATGCGTCGATGTATCTCGAGGCCGCCGGCCACGTCGTGGTCGCCTGGATGTGGTTGGAACAGGCGATCGCCGCCGCGTCGAAGGCCGGGGCTTTCGCCGACGGGAAGCGTACGGCCGCACGCTACTTCTTCGTCTATGAACTGCCCAAGACCGCAGTGCAATTCGCGATCCTGGTCAGTCTGGACCGCACGTTCACCGATCTCGACCCGGCACAGTTCTGACAGGGGTGACACGATGACGGTGTCAGGCAAGATCGCGGTGGTCACCGCGGCGGCATCCGGTATCGGGCGTGCGATCGCCCTGCGACTGATGGACGACGGCGCGCGGGTGGTTGCGGGCGACATCGACGTCGACGGGCTCGCCGCCCTGCACCGGGATGCCGGGGGCGGTCAGCTGATCACACAGCGGTGCGACGTGACCGAGGAGGGCGATCAGGCGGACCTGATGCGTCGCGCGACCGAAGCGTGGGGTGGCCTCGACATCGCCGTGGCCAACGCGGGAGTCGCGACCGTGGCCCCCGTCGCCGATCATGACGTCGACGCGTGGCGGCGCGTGCTCGACGTGTCACTGACCGGGGCGATGCTGACCGTCAAGCATGCTGCGCAATCGATGTCGGTTGACGGGTCCATCGTCGTGATCGCCAGTCTGAACGCGACTCAACCCGCCAAGGGCATGGGGGCTTATTGCGCCGCCAAGGCGGGCGTGAAGATGCTTGCCGATGTCGCGGCGCTGGAGCTGGGACCCCGCGGGATCAGAGTCAACACCGTCGCCCCCGGACTGGTGCAGACCCCGACGACCGCGATGTTCTGGACCATGCCCGCCCTCGTCGACGAATTCCTCGACAACACGCCGCTGGGCCGGGCGGCCCAGCCCGACGACATCGCTGAGGCGGTCCGCTTCCTCGCCGGTACCCGCAGCGCGCACATCACCGGCGCCTACCTCGAAGTCGACGGTGGCGCGCACACCGGCCGGTATCCGGACCTGCCCGCCGCCATCGCGTCGGCTTTCTCACCAGCGAAACCGGAAGGGGAAGGCACGTGACCGCAGTCAACGGAGGCCAGCTACTCGCCCGCGCATTACGCAGCGCCGGAATCACCGAGGCGTTCGCGTTGCACGGTGGGCACCTCGATTCATTCTGGACTGCGTGTCGCGACAACGGCATTCGATTGGTCGACACCCGGCACGAAGCGTCGGCCGGGCACGCCGCCGACGGCTATGCGAGATGCACGGGCGGCCTCGGGGTGGCTGTTGTGACCTCCGGTCCGGGTTTCGCCAACGGTTTCGCAGCGCTGCCGAATGCACTCAGTGACGGCGTACCGATGCTGATGATCGCCAGTGCCCCGCCGCTGGGCGAAGTCGAGACCAACGAGATGCAGGGCGGCGTGGACCAGGTCGCCGCAGCAGCGCCGGTGACCAAATGGGCCCACCGCGTGGTGAGCACCCACCGCATCCCCGATCTTGTCGCGCTTGCGGTGCGTAGGGCGCTGAGCGGTCGGCCGGGACCCGTCTTCCTGGAGCTACCGATCGACGTTCTCGTGCAATCGGTGGAACAGGAGGAGATCGCGCAACCGGGCGCGGCGCTGGTGCTCGATCGCCCGGCGCCGTCGCCGCATGCAGTCCGTACCGCCATCGAAATGCTCTCCACCGCAGAGCGGCCCGCGATCATCGTCGGCGGGGGCGCGTTGTGGTCGCACTGCGGCGAAGATCTCGCGGCCTTCGCCGAGTGGGCGGGCGTGCCCGTCTTCGCCAACAACCGTGCCATCGGCGTGTTACCGGCGGAGCATCGCTGCAACGGCTGGGCGCTGGACAACCTGCCCCTGCTGACGATGCTGGGTCAGCCAGGGCCCGACGTCGTGATGCTGTTGGGCGCACGTATGGGATTGCTCACCGGCGGCCGCGTGGGGTCGGTGATTCCTGCGGACGCCACGATCATCCAGGTGGACATCGACGCTGCCGAGGTGGGACGCCTGCGGCCGGTCGACTTGCCGATCATCGCCGACTGCCGAGAAGCGTTGCGCGCGTTGCTCAGGACGCAACAGGAGTGGCGCGACCGCGGCGAGTGGCTGACCCAGGCCACCGGTGCCCACGCTCTTGTCGAGCAGTTGTTCGGCGCGGCGCCTTCGGTGCAGGACGGACGTCTGCACCCCTACCACGCGGCCCGCGAGGCGCTTCTCGGCGTGGGCTCCGGTGCCGTTGTCGTTCTCGACGGCGGGGAAGCTCCGCTCTGGGCCCAGATGAGCCTGGACGTCGTGTCGCCACACCGCGTCCTGAATCTCGGCTACATGGGCTTCCTCGGTATCGGGCAGGGCTTCGCCATCGGCGCGCAGATCGCCGAACCTGATCGGCGCGTCCTGCAGGTCACCGGCGACGGGGCTTACGGCTTTCACATCCAGGAGATCGACACCATGGTGCGCCACGGACTGCCGGTGGTCACCGTGGTGCTCAACAACGCCTGCTGGGGCATGTCGATCCACGGCCAGGAAGCGGTGTACGGCGCGGGCACCGAAGTGATCACCCGCCTGGCGGACACCGATTACCACGAGGTAGCCCGAGCCTTCGGGGGATACGGAGAACGCGTCACCGAGCTGGTCGACGTACGACCCGCAGTGGAGCGGGCGTTCGCGTCCGGTGTGCCCGCCTGCATCAACGTGGCCGTGGCAGGGTCGGTCGTGCATCCGATGACGACTTCGATGCTGGGCGATCTCACCGCCGAGGACGAAATCGTGATCCCGTACTACCAGAACATCCGCCGGCGCTGAACCGCTGGTGCGGGGCTGCTACCTCCAGATTAAGCCAGGGTAGGGGTCTTGCGGCAAGACCCCGGTGGTACGGCATGCTGGCGCGGCCCAGTACCCCGGTCAAAGGATTCTCCATGTCCCGATCACTCGACGACGGCCCCTTTTTCCACGGCACGATCGCCGACCTGTCTGTCGGTGACCTGCTCACCGCAGGCCGTCGATCGAATTACCACCCTGAGATCGTCATGAACCACATCTACTTCACCGCGCGTGTCGATGGCGCGGGGCTGGCCGCGGAGATCGCCGCGGAACTCTCCGATGGTGCAGGTTCACCCCGGGTGTACGAAGTCGAACCGACGGGCGAGTTCGAGAATGATCCGAACGTCACCGACAAGAAGTTCCCCGGTAACCCCACGCGGTCCTACCGCAGTACCGCGCCCCTGCGGGTGGTCGGGGAGATCCACGAGTGGACGCGGCTGACACCTGAGCAGCTGAAGGAGTGGCGGGAACGCCTCGCCGGGTTGCTGGCCGACGAGCGCGCCGAGATCATCAACTGACGGCCTCGACGCTGGACTGGACATCCCCGAACGCACTTCGTAGCCTTTGCCAGGGTATCGATAGCTGCACACAAGCCACTCCATCGACCGAAGGATCGTGACATTTCCGCATGACCGGAATTGGCCACACCCTTCGAAAGGCGCTCACTGGGACCGCAAGCACGCTCCTGGTGGCGGCCGCCGCCATGGGTGCTGTTCACGCCGACCCCGCCGATGACGCGCTGGCCACACTCAACGAACTCTCCCAACAGGCGGTGCGCAGCCGGGAAGCCGTCACCGCCGCCCAGCGTGACGCCGATGCCACGCAGGCTGCGCTGGCCGCTGCCGAGAACCGTCAACGGGCTGACCAGGCCGCTTTGGACACGGCGAACTCGGAACTGCGGCCCTTTCAGGCCGCGGTCGACCGCCTCGCAGCCATGACGTACATGAGCGGTGGCGACAGTCAGATGGCGACGGCTCTGACCGCGACCTCCCCGCAGCGCCTCATCGACCGGCTGTCGCTGCAACACCTGGTAGATGCCACCACCGCCGATCAGCTGCGGTCGTATCGGCAGACGCGCGAGGCTGCCGCGACCGCCGACCGGGCGTCGGAGCGTTCGGCCGCCGCCGCCCGCACTGCGGCCGAGCGAGCCGCAGCCATTAACGAAGAGCTGCAGACGAAATGGCAGGACCTGCTCCGCCGGATCGCTGCCGCGGAGGCGCAGTACGCGGCGCTGACGCCGCAGCAGCAAGCGGTGATCGAGAACGCTGTTCCACCCCCGTTGGCGGCCCAGCCCGGGGCGCCGGCGCTGCCGCCTGGTGATTTGGCGCCACCGCCCCCGGCCGCGCTCCCGGACAGCCCCGAAGCGCTGCCTGTTGGGGTCGCAAATGAGGCCGGCCTGCAACCCAATACAATCCTGGCTGCGCGAGCCATCAGCGCTCAGTTCCCACAGATCGCCACCATCGACGGAGTGCGGCCGGACTCGAAGCCGTGGCATCCGCGGGGCCTCGCGATCGACATCATGATCCCCAACCCCGACAGCCCCGAGGGCATTGCGCTCGGCGACCAAATCCGCGCCTTCGCGCTGGCCAATTCGTCTCGCTTCGGCCTACAGGACGTCATCTGGCGCGGCACGTACTCCACACCGGCCGGACCGCAGGCCTCCGGCTACGGCCACTACGACCACGTCCACATCACCACGACGCCGCGCGGCTGACTGCTCATGCGATGGCGTCGACCCCGGCGATCGTGATGACGAACGGAACCTGCTGCTTGTCGAGGATGTAGACCGCCATCAGGTCGATGATCCGCGGATCGAGACGCCTCCCGACAGCGTCGAACCCGTCGATGGGCAGGGCGTAGGTCTTTCCGTCACCGACGGCCCGCACGCGACCACGAGCACCGTCGAGCGAGGACGATGCCGACCAGCACTGTCGATTCCGGGGTATGTCAGCATCCCTGCCCGCCGCTGTTCATCTCGCGGCTCCGCATCGGCATGCCGTCGATCACCGAGAAGACGACCTCGAGATCCGGAACCTCGTCGGTGCGCCACTTCTCGCCGCCGTCCTTGCCCACCAGTACCGCGGTGAAGGCGTCCGGTGTGACGCCGTAGCGCTGCCTTAAGCGCTCGGAGTCGTCCGGTGCCATCGCGGTGCCGTCGAGGGAGCTGCCGCCGTCGGTGATCATCACGCCGAGCACCATGTCGCGATCGGCGAAGCCGCATCGAGCAGCGTCGACACGGCGCAGTGTTTCGGTCAGCCTAGGGTCATTTCCCGTGGGCGCGAACACCAGCAAGGGCCGTCGCTCCCAGAGGTAGTCGCCGAGTTCAGTTGCCCCCGCTGTCGCCGAACCGAGGGCTGCGCTCATCAGGACGAGGGTGGCGACGAACGCCGACCGCACCACGCTGCGCTTTCGGGCCATAGTGCTGCCCGATGCTACCGACGGCTCGGAAGCTGCTGAGGCCAGATAGGACGAACGACCATAATCCTGTTGTGCACAATCGAGCTGGGTGCTATAGAGTTCCTGCGTGCCGGGGCCCCGTCTGGATGAGCAGCTGTGCTTCGCGCTGTATTCGGCGTCGCGAGCTATGACCGCCGCCTACCGGCCACTGCTGGACGAACTCGAGCTCACCTATCCGCAGTACTTGGTTCTCATGGTGCTGTGGGAAGAAGAGCCGTGCACCGTCAGCCATCTCGGGAATCGCCTGTACCTCGACTCGGGGACACTCTCCCCGTTGCTCAAGCGCCTGGAGTCGGCGGGTCTGGTGAGTCGCCAGCGCAGTGCGACCGACGAGCGGCGCGTCGAGATCTCGCTGACCGATCGCGGACGCGCTCTCGAAGAGCGCGCAGCATGTATCCCGGATCGACTGCTGAGTGGGAACGAGGCTGCCGTTGGAGATCTCGCGGCGCTGCGCGGGGCCCTGCATCTGATCACCGCTGAGCTCTACGCACGCGCCGCCGACTGACCGCATCCCAGAAAGGGTCGCCCCGCGTCCGAATTGCCTGCTCCGCCACTCCTTCAGCGTGGCCGCTACGAATGCTGCTGCAGCGGTGAGGATTCCGCGATCTTCACGGCCTCGATGATGTCGTGAGGCACGACAGAGAATGTCCGACCGGTGGGTTGCAGACCAGCGCCAGTCAGCAGGTGATCGAGTTCGGCCTGCGAGCGCAGCCGCCCGCCGTCGCGTTGCGTCAACGTGTGCAGGTCGAGCAGTGGCGAGAACGGGTTGGGACGGTTGCGGGGCTGGAGATACTCGACGACCAACAGTTTCGCCCCGGCGGGCATGCTGGCCGCAACCGCCGCAAGGATTTTCGCGCAGCGGTCGTCATCCCAGTCGTGCAGGACGTCTTTGAGCACGTACACGTCGGCGGTGGCCTCGATGGCTCTGAAGATGTCGCCCTCGACGCACTCGATGCGGTCGCGGACGCCATGTTCAGCCAGGAAGCGGTCCGCCTCGGCGATCATGCCCGCACTGTCGACGAGGATGCCCCGCACATCCGCCGGGCTCTCGGTCGCTATCACCGACAACAGCGTGCCGATGCCGCCCGCCACGTCGCACACCACGGCGCCGTCGGGCCAGGGGTACGCCCGGGCGATCCCGCGGGCGATCATCGCGGTTGCCTGACGCATCGTCGCTGCGAAGATCTGTTCTTCGTCCGGGTGGGTGGCGTACCAATCCCACACTGACATGCCGTGCACGATCTCGAACGCGCTCCGGCCGCTGCGCACGCTCTCGGCGAGACCACCCCAGGCGGCCAAAGTCGACCGCATCCCCTTGTAGCGCACCCACGCTCGCAGAGACGAAGGGTGGTCGCTGCGCAGTACGGCGCCCATGCGCGTCAGCCTCGCCGCGCCGGTGCGGCGGTCCATGGTGCACAGACCGCACGCGACTGCGCCAAGCAGGAGGCGATGGGTGGTCTGCTCATCGCAGGCGATCCGCGCGGAGACCTGGTCCGCAGTCAGCGGTCCATCGGCCAGCACGTCGGCGATCCCGAGTTCGGCGATGCTCGCGGCGATCTGGACGCCGGCCACGCCTTCGCCGACATCGAGCATCGCGAACTGGGGCGGCACCAATCGGTCGGCGAATCGCTTGAGCGAGCGCCGCAGCGCGAGCGTGGCGAGCACCACGGGCAAAGGCGTCGACGGCACCCGTGCAGGCTACCTGCGTGGGTCCAGATCAGCCGGGGGCTTGGGTGCACATGGTGCCCCGCGCGGCGTTGACCAACCCCGCGGCTTGGGCGGGGCTCGCGCCGTATTGGGCCGCGGTGGCGTCGATGACCGCCTGAGCGGGCGAGCCGGTGTACAGCTGCCGGCACGCCTGCTTGCCCGCCAGCAGCAGTTGATCGTCATTGCCGGGGAAGTTTCCCCGCACCCCGTTGAGGAAGTTGACCTCGTCGGCGCTCAGCGCGATGGGCCAGGCGAATGCGGGCGCCGCCGCGCCGCCCAACAGAGCACCTGCCGCCACGCCGACGATGACCATTCGCAACCCACCTCGACGCATGTCTGCTCCTCAGCTCGGTGATTCCGGTCGCTCCAGCGTAAGCCGCCGGTGACGGGGCCAGGTGCACCAAGTTGTCGGAGCTTGCCCTGCTCAGCTGGGCCTCAGCTTCGTCTCATCGCGTCCGTCGATGCGATCAGAACCGGCACCTCGGCGTCCCGGATGAGTGCTGACATCGTGGTGTTCGTCATGCCGGTCCCGTGTCCGCTCATGACGACCAGCTGCGCTGTCCGCGCCAGGGGTATCAGAGCACTTCCGGTCATGCCGGTGCGGACGACGCGATCCACCACCACGCCAGGGTTCTGTGCGGACAAGCCGGCCAAACTCTCGGCAACGAGTGCACATTCGCGCTCTCGGTCGTCCGCCCAATCGATCGGACACCAGCTCGCGGCCGGAAAGCCCAGTGCACCAGTCTCCTTCCAGCAGTGCACAGCCACCAACGGTGCCCCCGTGCGCGACGCGGCCTCGAATGCTGTCTCGACGGCGTCGTGATCTGCTGCCGAGCCGTCCACGGCGACGAGGATCGGCGCTCCCGGGCGTGCCGCGTAGTCCTGCGGCACGACGACGACATCGGTATGGCAGAGCAGCGCATCGATATGCAGCGTGTGAAACATGCTGCGGTGCAGCGCTTTCGGGCTGCCGACCACGATGGTGCGGGCAGCCCCGGGAAGGCGATCGGTGAGAGCTTTCGGGTCATGGTCATCCACCGGGATGCGCAGAACCTCGAGTTGGCGAACAGCGGCCGCCGTCTCGGCCCACGCGGCGGCGCTGCGTGCCGCCGCAGAGTGGTCGTCGGCGACGACGAGGATTCCGTCGGCGGGTGTGCTGGTGCTCGCGTGGAGGTCGTCGGAGAGTGTCGTCATGTTCTTCTTCCTCGGTCGTCGGTGCGCGGAGTTCTATCGCGGTCCGAGCAGTTCGCCCCGCACGCTGCCGTGGACGGTGCGCGTCGCGACCAGGCACCAGGTCGCGAGCAGGCACAGGTAGCCGATGGCCGCGGCGACGCGGAAAGCCGGCAGTCCGGTGTGCACGGCCAACTGGGTGGTGCCGGTGACGAAGGTGCCCACCGGGAACGTGAGACTCCACCACGTCAACGCGAACGGCATGCCGCGGCGCAGAGTTCGGATGGTCAGCGACGTCGCCAACACGATCCACAGCACGGCGAACCCCCACACCGGCACGCCGAAGAGTACGGCGAAGACCTGTAGGGCGCTGGCGATGTGACGGTCGACCGCGGCTGCGGCGTTGCCGCCAAGCAGCCCTGCCGCGGTGATGGACTGCCCCAGCGGTCCGAGCACGATCCACAGGGTGGCGACCCGCGCGGTCCCGGACGTGCCGTAGTGCACCAGCCTGCTCCAGATCATCGTGGTGATGATCAACGCAGCGATCATCGACAGGCCGAACATCGCGAAACAGGCGTACAGCATGGTGGCGCGGCCGGTCTCGGTGCCGATGTGCGGAATGAGCAGGGCGCCCGTGGCGGCCGACACCATCGGCGGCACCACCGGCATCAACCAACCACCGAACGCGGCGTCGGGGCCGACGTCGTGCTGGGTGACCATCAAGAAGGGAATGGTGGCCGCGGTGAACAACCCGCCCGTGGTGCCGAGAATCCACAGGATCCAGTCCAGCCGCAGTGCCGCAGTCGCGCCGATGATGTCGCCACCGACCAGCAGTGCGCCGGCACCGACGGTGAGCAGCGCCATCGGTGCCGCGCCGTAGAAGTGCGCCATCTGGGCGTTGTGCGCGTGGCTCCGGGCGACGACGGGGTGGCGCACCCAGAACGAGCCGACCAGCACGACGAGCACCGCGAGTAGCGTCGCCGCAACGACCCACACCGCCTCGGCGAAGCCGCGCAATCCCGGCACATCGACCGGCAGGGTCGCGGCGGCAGTGGCGACGATCCCGGTGCCCATCACCGAGGCGAACCAGTTGGGGCCCACGTGCTCGAGCCCGCGCCGGGGCGACGGCTCGACCACGTCGGTGTCGGCGAGAGTGAGCGTGGATGGCTGCATAACCGTCAAGTTACGAGCAATCGGAGCTGCGCGGAAGCGGCTAGGACACAAGCAAATCTTGTGACCTGATCACTCGCTTCGGTGGCGACGGACGGCCGTGATGTGGCTCAGCAGGTCGCGCACTGCGCCCGCCGGGGGAGTGCTTCCGCCCAACCACACCGCACGCAGGGCGCGGCGCAGCTCGAGGCCGGCGACGTCGACGGCGTGCAGCCGCCCGAGCTCAAGATCGTCGGCCACGGCCAACCTGCTGAGGACCGCCGGGCCCGCCTGGGCGAGCACCGCGGCGCGGACCGCAGCGGCGCTGGAGAGTTCCAGCGCTGGCGGAACCTGGGTGGCGTCGGTGATCCTCCGCAGTGCCGCGCTCAGGAAGTCCCTTGTCCCCGAGCCTTTCTCGCGCGTCACCAAAGCTGTCGCCGCCAGTTCTTCGGCGGCAATGGGCTTCGGGCGACGGGCCCACTTGTGCGTCGGCGGAACCACCACCACCAGGTCGTCATGGGCGACGGTGCAGCTGCGCAACGGCCGCGGTACCCCCGGGCTCTCGACGAAGCCGAGATCGGCGCGATCGTCCCGGATGGCGGCGATGACCTGCTCGCTGTTGGCCGCGGTGAGGATGACATCGGGCGGCGTGGCGCGCTGCCGGACGACGCTGCCCCGCCAGCTCACCAACCACCGTGGCAACAGCTGCTCGGCGACGGTCTGGCTGGCGGTGATGCGCAGCCGGGACTTGCTGTCGTCGCGAAGCGTCGCCAGGCCGGCATCGACCTCGTGCGCCACGCTGATCAGGCGGTCGGCCCACTGGGCGGCGACGGCGCCCGAGGGCGTGAGCCGGGACCCCGTCTTGGTTCTGATGACCAGCCGCACACCGGTCTGCCGCTCCAGCACCGCGATGCGCGCCGACACGGCCTGCTGTGTGAGCCCGCATTCGCGCCCAGCACCACTGAGGCTGCCGGTGCGGGCGATCGCGAGAAGGACCTCCAACGACGTGAGGTCGGGCATTCTCGCGCTCAGCTGCACATGGTCGACCTTAAGGGCGTTCGCGCGGGTCCGGGGTAGACACTGCTCCAGGCGCCGGTGATCAGATCCACCAACGAGGCGGCGTCCTGCGGCCCAGCGGAACTGCGCCAGACGACGTGACCGTCGGGTCGCGCGACCACTGCTCCCACGTCGGCATCGAACAGAGCCAGCGTCGGGTCCATCGGGTCGGCCGGAGCCAGGGCGACCACCGTGACCGGGACGGTGAACGCAGCGCGGTCGAGAAACGCTGTCCACGAGGCGGTGTCGGCGGTGAACAGCGTCAGGCCGACCGGCGCGATCAATTCGTGGATCGAGCGGGGCACCGAATCTGCGTCGCAGAGCACGATGTGCGGCAACCGGGCACCCGGCGCCGTGCTCGGCTGGTATCGGGTGACGTCATCATCGTTCCCGTCGTCGGCACCTCGTGGATCGAGCCGCCGCGCATCGTCGGCCCCGATGAGCACACCGTCGTAGGTGTAACCGAATTCCAATCGGCTGGCCACGAAGTGCTCCAACTGGTCGGGGATGGCGGTCGCGATGTGTTCGCGCAACCGCCTGCTCTTCGCGCTGGTGCGCAGCAACGCCCGGGTGCGCGAGGTCTGCAGTCGGGTCAGACCGTCGGCGATCGCGGCGACCATCCGATCGGGTAGGCGACCGGCGGGCAGCTTGGCGGCCAGTTCGGTGGCCTTGTGCAGTGAGCGATTGGTGATGCCCAGTGGGGCGGTGACGTCGTCGAGCTTGAAGTGGTTGTGCACGCTCTGCTCGGCGAAGCGGGCGATCACCGGGCGCCGTTCGGCTTCGTAGGTGTCGAGCAGTGAGTCGGCCGCGCCGTACTGCAGGATCGCCGACAACTTCCACGCGAGGTTGTGCGCGTCCTGCACGCCGCTGTTGAGACCGAACCCCCCGGTGTGCGGAAATCGGTGGGCAGCATCGCCGATCAGGATGAGACGCCCGGAGCGGAACCGTTCGGCCATTTGAGAGGTCATCGTCCAGGTTCCCGTGCTCCGGATCGTGAAGTCATCACTGCCCAGTACTGCGGGCAAGCGATCCCGCCAGAACGCGGCACTGTCGTGGGCGATCTGCTGGGCCGGATGCAGATACGGCGTCATCAACACGTAGTCGTCGTCGGCATGGGCGATCAGGACGCCGCTGAGCTGCGGATGGTAGATCCAGCTGAGCAGGGGTCGGCACTGTCCGGCGGGGAAGAGGTCGGGGGCGTGGAAGAAGACGCTGCCCATGTTCGCCAGCACGGGTCCGGTCATCGCGATGCCGGCGCCCTCCCGCAGCACACTGTTCGCCCCGTCGGCGGCGATGACGACACGGGCTTCGCTCGGCGCGGCTGCTTTTTCGCCAGGCCCCTGCAACAACAACTGGCCGTCGACGTATCGGGCCCGCCAGCCGCGGCGGAAGTCGACGAGCGGCTCGTTGTCGACCGCATCCCACAGTGCCGGCATGAGCAGGTGCTGGCCGATATGGGATATCAAAAAGCTACTGTGCGAACGGACTTCGGCAAGACGGTCGGGTTGGGACAGCAGGTCGATCTCCCCGAGCGCTTCGCCGCCGATTCCTGTGCACCAACGGATCACATTGACCGTGTCGATCGCAGGGGTGATCGCGTCGAGCGCCTGCACCAGCGCTGGGCTGGCCTGGTTCCAGATCTCGAGGGTACGCGCGTTGATCACATGGGCGGCGGGATGAAGCCGTGGATCGGTGCGCTGTTCGACCACTGTGCTGGCGATGCCATAGCGCGCCAGCAGCAGGGCCTGTGTACATCCGGCAGCTCCGGCGCCGACGATCACGACGGGAGTAGGTGACATGGACTACAGCGTCTTCCAGGTGATGGCGCGCTTGTTCGCACGCGGTTTGGTGCCGGGGCGGGTTCCTGCGCCTCGTTTGAGGAGCTCGGATTCAGCGACTCCGCTGCGCATCTTCTCCAGCAGCCAGTCCGGGTCGATGTTGACCCCGATGGGGTTCTCGGCGAATTCGGGGCTGTTGAAGTACTTCGCGGTCTCTTCGGCCGTCGGGAAGTTCTCGGTCTGGAATTCCAGCCGGATACCCTCGGGGTCTTCGTAGTAGATGCTGGTCGTCGGACCATGGTTGATCGCCCAGACCGGTTTCACCCCGACCTTCTTGAGCCGCTCGTAGGTCAGCAGGAGCCTTCGCAGCGACGTGAAGGTGAAAGCCAGATGGTCGATCCCGTAGGTCTTGCGCCGCAGCCTCGACAGCGGGAAGACGTGCTTGACCGGAGGAGGCAGCTTGACGAGCGCAAGCCGATGGCTTTCTTCGTCCCAGGTGAGGAACGCGATCTGGGAGTCCTCGTGGACCACGCGGGCGCCGAACACCTTCGTGTACCAGTCGATCATCTCCACTGCGCGAGCGGTCTTGACGACCCAGTGCGCGATGAAGTCCGGCGCCAGGCGGTCATCCGAGGGCTCGGGCGGGCGCGCCTCGGCGATGTGGTCGGCCTCGGGATCTCGGGGCTGAAGGGGGCTGGGTGTGGCGCTCATCGGTCATCGGCTCCCGTTGCTCGAGGGTGAGGTGATGGTGTTGCGCTGGGTGCCCAGATCCAGCGTGCCGGTGGCGTTGCTGATCGAAGCGCTGACCACGTCGCCTGGCTCGAGATAGCCCTTGTTGCGGTTCTGCTTGATGAAGGCAGCCCACAACTTGTCCTCGGGCAGCAGCGCGGTCGCCAGGCGGCGCACGATCGCCGGCGGCGATTTGGCGACTGATCCGTGCGGGGTGCCGGTGAGCACCACGTCGCCGGGACTGAGATTGCAGAACTCGGTCAACTCGGTCAGTGTCTCCGCGGGGCGGTACAGCATGTTCGCGGTGTTGTCGGTCTGCCGGAGCTCGCCGTTGACGTGCAGTCGCAGGTCGAGGTCGTCGAGCAGAGGGAAGTCCTCGGGCTCCAGCATCGCGAGCACGGGACCGAGCGGGCAGAACCCGCGATAGCTCTTGCCTTTGAGGAACTGTCCCTGAGGCAGTTGCACGTCGCGCGCGGAGACGTCATTGGCGATGGTGACGCCGAAGACGTACTCGGGCAGCGTCTGGTCGGTGATCACGGTTGGCGCGGTGACCTCCTGTCGCATGATCAGCGCCAATTCGATCTCGTAGTCCAGCAATTCGACGTGGGCCGGCTTCGTGATGCCGGCGGTGGGGCCGGTGACTGCAGCGTCGGTCTTGTCGAAGAACAGGTTGAACGGGCGATGGTCGGGGTCCATACCGGATTCGATCGCATGCTGGCGGTAGTTGGCCCCCTGGCAGATCACCCGGCACGGCGTGGTGACGGGGGACAGGATCTCGACGGTGGAGACCGGCACGTGACCGGGTCGCTGGGAGGCGGCCGCCCAGTCGTCATGGCCGCCGTCGATCAGGTCATGGGTGCGGGCGTAGGTGCCCGACAGCGGCGCGATGGTGTCGCCGTCGAGCACACCCCACGCGGTGTCGGTGTCGGTGCGGTATCGGATGAGGCGTACGACCATAGGTTCAGTTAAGCCGCGCGTCGCCCGCAACGACTTGTACTCAGAGCCAAAAAACTGACGGCAGTGCTGGGTTTCAGTCCAAATCAGGCGAGAACGGCCTCGCCGAATCGGTCGGCGAGGGTCAGCGCGGCGTGCAACTGCAGGCGTCGATCGGCGACGGGTCTTCCGCGGAGCTGCTCTGCGCGCTGTACCCGGTAGGCGACGGTGTTGCGGGCGACGTGCAGCTCATCGGCGGTGCCGGCCAAGCTGCGGTCGTGATCGAGGTAGCACGTGAGCGTAGTGCGCATCGTCGCGGTAGCAGCATCGCGGCCGGCGAGACCGCCGAGCTCTCGCAACACGAACTCCCGGGCGGTGGGCATATCCGTGCTCAGCATTGCGACCAGGTCCACGTCGCGGTAGGAGCACAGCCGCGGCTCCTCGACCGACATAGCGGCGACCCGCGTCGCGCGGAGTGCCTGGTGGTGACTGAGGCGGAAACCGTCGACGCCGACCGCGGGCAGTCCGGCGGCGACACGGACGTCGGCGTCCGGCGCGATCAGGTCGAAGTGGTCACCGGGGGCCTGGCTGCGCGACCCCCACGCCCAGAGTTGGTGGGCGCCGACGGGGAGGACGAGTGTTCCGGTGCATCCGGCTGCGGCCAGGACCTCGACGGCCGCCGACCGCAGCACTGCCTGCTCGAGCGGCTCGACGCCGCGGCTGCTGACGACCACTGCGATGTGCCATCGGCTGAGGTCGTAACCCAAATTGCGCGTTGCTCTCTCGGTTGGCACGGGCGTGCCGTCGAGGATTTCCTCGACGAGCTCCATGCGTCGTGCCGTGGAACCGGCCAGCCATGTCTCGTGGGCGCGGGCGTACTCGCCGGCCATGCCGTCGACGAGCAACCCGACGATGTCGAGGACGACCTCGTTGATCCGCCTCATCTCGGCGAAGCGCTGCTCGGGTGGCAGGACCTGCTCGGCGGCGTCGAGCAACACCTCCACCGCCACCGCGTGAGCGACGTGGATGCTGCGCAGCATGTGCTCCACACCGATGCCGCGCGCGACGACCTCGGCTGGTCCGGCCAACACCTCGGACATCGCTGCGAAGGTCACTTCGGTGTCGCGAGCCAGTGCTGTCAGCGTGCCGAGGGCGACTGCTTCGCAACCGAGTCGCACCTCGTCGGCGACGACACCCACTGACAACTCCGGTATGACGGTGGTGATCCGGTGCGCCATCCGTTCCCCGAGCTCAACCGCCCACCCGGCCGACCCTGTCCCGAGCAGCGTCGCGACTTCATCGGCGCGGGCGCGCAGCCGAGCACCTTCCGGATAAGACTGTGCGGCAGCGGGTTTCAAGTCCTTGAGCCATGACCGCGTCACCACGCGAGCGACCTCATCGGAGCATCGTCGCATCCCCCGTCGCGTCTAGGCCAGCGAATCCAGTGCCGCACGGACGATGCTGTCGGTGTCGATGCCGTGGTGGCGGTACACCGCGTCGAGCGCACCGACCTGCCCGAAGGCGCTGACACCCAGAGACCGCATCGGGACCTGGTTGATCGCCGAGAGGAAGCTCAGGGTGTGGGGATGGCCGTCGACGACGGTCACCATCGGTGCCGAACGCTGCGACGGGAACACCTGGTCGAGTATCCACGTCGGCGCGTCCGCCTGGCCGGTTCGGGCCTGCACCGCGTCGAACAACAAGCCGGGGCTGGTCACACAGATCACTTCGGCGGCGACGTCCATCTCGGCGAGCCGATCGGCTGCCTGCAGCGCCTCGGTGACCAAGGCGCCCATGGCCACCACCGAGATGGCGGGTCGAGGATGGGGTCGCACGGTGTACGCGCCCGCGATGACCTGCCGGCGGCGCCGCTCACGGGCCGCGGGGTCGGTGGGCAGGCCGCACAGGCCCTGCTCGACCGGCCGCGTCGACAGGCGCAGGTACGCGGACTGGCCGCCCGGCTTGCCGAGTTGGGACAGGCAGTGCAACAGGATCCACTCCACCTCGACGGCGAAGGCGGGCTCGTAGCTGACGCAACCGGGTTGCTCCAGGCCGATCGACGGCGTCTTGATCGACTGGTGAGCACCGCCCTCGGCGGCCAGGGTCACACCCGACGGCGTGCCGACCAGAATCGACTGGCCGCCCGCGTAGATCCCGAAAGACCAGGGCTCCAGTGCTCGTTCGACGAACGGGTCGTAGAGGACGCCGATGGGCAGCAGAGGCTGACCCCATCGGCTCCAGGTGGCCCCCAACTCGCCGATCAAGCCGACCAGGTTGGTCTCGGCGATCCCCAGTTCCATGTGCTGGCCCGTCGGCTTCTCGCGCCAGTGCATGATCGTGTCGGGGTCGTCATCGAACCAGTCGTGCCGCTCGGCGGGTGACCACACGCCGACTTTGTTCAGCCAGCCCGCCAGGTTCGTGCTCGAACTGACGTCCGGACTCACCGTGACGACCCGGCGCGCCACCTCGGGGGCGTCGCGGGTCAGGTCGAGCAGTGTCCGGCCGAGTGCGGCCTGTGTGGTCGCCGTCGCTTGTGGTGAGCGCCCGATCTCGGCCGGCACGGGCGGGGGCGGGGTGTGGATCGCAGCGTCGCGGGTCAGCCGGCGAGCCGCCTGCGCACACACCGCCCCTTGTTCGCTGTCGGGCGCGAACCGGCTCCACGGGTGCGCCGGATCGCGGCCAAGGGTGTGACCGAGCTCGGTGAACTGCTCGACGGTCAGCAGCGCGGAATGATTCTGGGGATGCCCCATCGTCGGCAGCCGCCAGCCTTTGATCGTGTAGGCGAAGATCACCGTCGGTCGGGTGTCGTCGATCTCGGCGAACCCCTGCCGCAGCGAATCGAGGTCGTGTCCACCGAGATTGGTGATCGCGGCCAGCAGTGTGTCGTCGTCCAACTGTGCTGTCAGCTCGGCGATCTCCGCGGCACCGGGCCCGGAACCGGGCAGCCTCTTGCGCAGTTCATCGGCGTCACAGCGCAGCAGCCGCTGATACTCGGCGTTGGGCATCTCCACGATGCGGCGTTCGAGATGTTCCCCGCCGGGCTGGGCGAACAACCGGCACAGCAGGGTGCCGAACTTGATGTTGATGACCTGCCATCCTGCCGCGGCGAACATGCCGGCCAGCCGCTCGGCGGCGATGTGGGGAACGACGCGATCGAGCGATTGCCGGTTCATGTCGACGATCCAGACGATCTCCCCGAGATCGCGCACCACCGGGTCGAGGATCGCTTCCCAGACCGCGCCCTCGTCCAGTTCTGCGTCGCCGACCAGGGAGTACTGGCGGCCAGTACCCGTCGATTCCAGCGTGGTGTCGACATAGCGACGCGCGATCGCCCCCCAGATGGGGGCCGTGGCCCCGATGCCGACCGATCCGGTGGAGTAGTCGACCAGACCCGGATCCTTGGTGCGGCTGGGATAGCTCTGCAGCCCCCCGTACTCCCGTAGCGTCGTCAAGTACTTCTCGTCGAGGAATCCGAGCAGATAGTTGATCGCGTGCAGGACCGGCGAGGCGTGCGGTTTCACCGACACCCGGTCACCCGCGGTGAGCTGCTCGAAGTAGAGCGCGGTCATGATCGGCACCATCGAGGCGCTGGAGGCCTGGTGCCCACCCACCTTCATTCCGGCCGGGTTGGGCCGAACCCTGTTGGCGTGGTGGACGATCGCGGTCGCCAACCACAACACCTGGTCGGCGATGTCGCGCAACGGATCAGTCATGGGTACTCCTTACCCGGTACCGGGTGTATTAGGCAGTATGCGTTCGCAGCACAACATCTACAGCGAAATTGCGCAACCGGCGCCCGGCGGATAGTGCATAGTGCACACATGAGCCCACAACGATGCGCCGACGGGTGCGCAGAATGACATCCCGCGGCCCACTCGACCCGATCGACGCGCGCATGCTGAGAGCACTGTGCCGGGAGCCGCGCGCCTCTGTGGTGGCGCTGGCGCAGGCGGTCGGCATATCCCGCAACACCGTGCAGGCGCGTCTTGCCAAGTGGGACCGAGACGGCTTTCTGCTGCCGTTCGACCATCGGGTCGATCCGCCCACCCTCGGGTTGCCGATGCGCGCATTCGTCCGAGCCCGCGTCAAGCAGCGTCAGCTCAGTGCCATTGCCACCGCGCTGGCGGCCATCCCGGAAGTCGTCGAAGTGCTCGGCCTCAGCGGCGGCAGCGATCTCCTCATCGAGGTGGTCGCGCGCGACGCTGACGACCTCTACCGAATCGCGGGGCAGATCCTCGACATTCCAGGCGTTCGCCGTACCAACACCTCGCTGGTGATGCGTGCCCTGATCAACCGCCGACTGGCTCAGCTGGTGGGTGAACCGACCCGTACCGGGTGAGCGAGCACCGACTGGTGCATGTATCCGAGCTCGTTCCACGGGGTGTGCTCAGGCTGCACGGTGCCGCGATTGTCGGTGGCCCGCACCCGCACGACGTGATCGCCCGGCGTGGCATCCCAGCGGAACTGCCACCGTGCCCACACCCCGGCCGACCCGGGCGAGGTGATGGTCGCCGCAAGCCAGGGGCCGTCGTCGATCCGGTACTCGACGGCGGTGACCCAGCCTTCACCCGCGAAGGCGCGCCCGCGGATCAGATGAGTGCCGACAGGAAGCGTTGCCGGCCAGGGGAGTTCGACGAGGCTCGACAGAGCCGGCTCGGTGATCGCCGGCCCGCGCGCGGGACCCTCTGCCGTGTGCTCCGGTCCGATCAGTACGTAGTCTTCGGTGTTCCACGGCGTGTACAGGTGTTGCGTGCTGACCTCGATACGGCCCAGCCACTTGATGCTTGCCGCTCCCAACCATCCGGACACCACGAGGCGAGCCGGGAATCCGTGATCGACAGGAAGGGGCTCACCGTTCATCGCGATCGCGACGATCGTGTCGTCGGCGAGTGCCTTGACCAGTGGGAGCGGGCGGCGCGCCCTGATCGCGTCGAGAGACTCCGGCATGACTTCGCGAGCGTCGTCGGCGATACCGGCCGGTGCCAAGAGGTCGCGGAGCCGGATACCGGTCCACTCGGCGGTGCTGATCGCCCCTCGTCCCCACTGCGTGCCCTCGAAGGTGCGATGCACCTCCTGGCCGAACAGTTCCCGGCGATTGCCCGCGCACTCGAGGGTGCGGACGATCGAGACCAACGGGAAGTCGTTGCGCAGCTGGGTGTAGGAGTAACTCAGCGGATCGCGCACGCCGTCACCGTCGATGTGCAGTGTCCACGTGTCGCCATTGATACGGGGGGAGGGTGCATGGCTGCGAATGAAGAAGCGGTCGTTAGGCGTGATGTCGCCCAGCATCTGGCTCGGGTTGGTGCCGTAATCGAGCCCAGTCCCGGTGTCTTCCATCAGTTCTGCGGGCGTCGGCTTCGCCACCGCGGATTCGGTCACGTCTGCACGATAGGCGCAATTTCTGGCAAGCGGCGCTCATTGCCTGAACGGCAATGCCCCTTGCTGATCTGACGGTATCGCGAGCATGCTGGGTGGATGACATCTCCGCACAATGTGTTTCGCCGGCGATCTGATGGTCGGGGGTCTGCGATCCGGTGCCGAGGTGCTGGACTTGGCCTCTGGTCCTGGCGCCCGGGCCGACGGGAGCATCCGCGCTACGACGACGGCACACCTCGCCGCCGGACGGGCCTGACGGGTCAGTCGGCCCGCATCATCGGCGTGGGCCAGTCGAGCGGCGGATCGGACAGCGACGAGACATCAGGCAACGATTGAGCACACAGCTTCTTGGCCTGCTTGGTAGTGATGCCGAAGGTCTGCAGCAAGCTCTCGGCCACCTCGTCGACGGTGGCGTCGGCGTCGCGCTCCGGCCGCTCCCGGAGCAGCGTCGCCAGTCCGATCAACGCACCGCCGGCCATCGCGAGCCCCACGTCGGGATCGGAGATCGAGAAGCGACCGGCGTCCATGGCCGCCGCGATGTCGCGACGGGCCCGCGGGGAGAGGCCGTGCTCGGAGAAGATCAGTGATCCAGCATTGGCGAGCAGGAGCGCGGCCTCCTGCGGTCGATACCGAAAAAGCCGGCCGCTGAGGCGGAATCGGGTGACGAAGGCCTCTGCCGGATCAGCAATGGACTCCGTGAACCCGTCGAGCAGCGCGCCCATCTGGTCGAGAGCGTCGGTCAGGGCGGCTTCGAACAGCTGCTCTTTGCTGTCGAAGTGGTTGTAAAAGGACCCCATGCCGACGTCGGCGGCCTGCGTGATTTCCAGGATGGGCACTCCGAGCTTGCCCTCGGCGATGAAACCCTGCGCGGCGCGGATCAGCGCTGCGCGAGTGCGCATCTTGCGTCGCTGTAGCCGGTTGACGGGCTGCTCAGCGTCATCGCGCTCAGGCAGATCCATGACGTGCAGAATAGCAGCAGCACCTCACTGTTGAGGATTTCGTCAACCGGGGCCGGCAGCGGCTGTGAAATATCCGGGGGCTGCTTGCTTGTCCATGTGCATGAGGCCGAATGGGTCGGCCGACAACGGAGGTTCTGATGACAAGTCCCTTGGCAGGTAAGCGTGCAGTGGTGACCGGCGGATCGCGAGGGATCGGAGCCGGGATCGTGCGCCGCCTCGTCGCTGACGGTGCAGACGTGGCGTTCACCTACCAGTCGTCGGCGCAGCCGGCGCAAGACCTCGCCGACGAACTGGGCGGGACCGGCAGCAAGGTCGTCGCGCTGCAAGCCGACAGCGCCGACCCCACCGCGGTCGCCGACGCGGTGCAGGCCGCGGCCTCGGCGCTCGGCGGCCTCGACATTCTCGTGAACAACGCCGGAATCGCCTACGGCGCGCCGATCGAGGACTTCCCCCTGGAGGAGTTCGATCGCCTCATCGCGGTCAATGTGCGCGGCGTGTTCGCCGCCACCAAGGCCGTCGTCCCCCACCTCGGCCAGGGCGGCCGCATCATCACGATCGGCAGTGTCAACGCCGACCGCGCCCCGATGGCCGCACTTTCCGGATATGCGCTCACCAAGGCTGCCGTCGCCGGGTTCACCCGCGGACTCGTGCGTGAACTCGGGCCGCGCGGAATCACCGTCAACACCATCCAGCCCGGCCCGGTGGCCACCGACATGAATCCGGAGCACGGCGGCGATTTCTCCGACCAGGTGCGTCCGTTCATCGCCGTCGGCCGCTACGGCCAACCCGCCGACATCGCCAGTGCCGTCGCCTACTTGGCGTCGCCGGAAGCCAGCTACGTCACCGGGGTGACGTGGAACATCGACGGAGGCTTCGCCATCTGACCCGGCGTGCGCCGTTAGGTTGCGCCGACACCACATTCACCCGTGAAGAGGGCGAAAAGTACGGATCGACAAGCACATTCCCGACGGCGGTGAGGCCCTACTCGACGATGCGGATCAGCTTCTTGTTCACGAATTCGTCCATGCCGAACCGGCCCAACTCACGCCCGAAGCCGGACCGCTTGACCCCACCGAACGGCAACTCGGCCCCTTCGGCGCCTACCGCGTTGACGAACACCATGCCCGCTTCGATCTTGTCGGCGACCCGCTTGGCCTGTTCGCCGTCGGTGGTGAACACATACGAGCCCAGGCCGAACGGGGTGTCGTTGGCCAGCTCGACCGCCTCCTGTTCGTCGGCCACCTTGTACACCGACGCGACGGGCCCGAAGAGTTCCTCGCGGTAGTCGCGGGGCATGTCGGTGAGCACACCCGGCGGGAAGTGGGCGCCCTTGCGTTCACCCTGGCTGGTCAGGTGGGCGCCGGCGGCCACTGCACGCTGTACCTGATCCTCGAGCCGCTCCGCGGCGGCCACCGACGACAGCGGCGCCAGGCCGTCGGCCTTGCTCAACACCTTCTGGGTGAACTTGTCGAGGAACTCGTCGTACACGTTCTCGGCGACGATGATGCGTTTGGCGGCGTTGCACGCCTGGCCGGTGTTCTCGAACCGCCCGTCGACCGCGGCCTCCACGGTGGCGTCCAGATCGTCGGTCGACAGCACGATGAACGGATCCGAGCCGCCCAGCTCGAGCACCACCTTCTTGAGGTTGCGTCCGGCGATCTCGGCCACGGCGGCGCCGGCCCGTTCCGATCCGGTCAGCGACACCCCCTGCACGCGAGGATCGGCGATCGCCTCGGCGATCTGCTCGTTGGTGGCATAGACGTTGACGTAGGCACCTTCCGGGAAGCCGGCGTCGGTGAAGATCTTCTGCAGCGCCTCGGCCGATTCCGGGCACTGCGGCGCGTGCTTGAGCACGATGGTGTTGCCGATCGTCAGGTTCGGTCCCGCGAAACGGGCCACCTGGTAGTACGGGTAGTTCCACGGCATGATGCCCAACAGCACGCCCACCGAACTGCGCCGGATCAGTGCCGACCCCTCACCGTCGAGCAGGTCGATGGGCTCGTCGGCGAGGAACTTCTCGGCGTTGTCCGCGTAATAGGTGTAGATCGCCGCGCTGAATTCCACCTCGCCGATCGACTGGTCCAGCGGTTTGCCCATCTCGCGGCCGATGATGCGGGCGAGATCCTCCTTGCGCTCCTCGTGCAGCTCGGCGACCCGACGGATCAGTGCCGCACGGTCGGCCACAGAGGAGGTGCGCGACCACTCGCGGTGCGCCTTGTCCGCCGCGGCGATCGCCTGCTCGATCTGCTCGTCGGTGGCGGTCGGATACTCCTTGACCAACTCGCCGGTGGACGGGTCGACCACTGCGTACAGGGACGTGCTCATCGACAGTTCGCTCCTCGTGATCGGGCTAAAGAAAAGCTGTGCGCCGCCAGTCTAGGTCGCGGTCTTCGGGGGCGTGTTGAGTTCGTCGGCGTCGGGTATCGGCTCGCCCATGTTGAGTGTCATCGGACGCCGGAAGAACCGCGTAAGCCACAGCAGCACAACGATTCCGATAACAAACCAGATGATGCCGTACTGGGTGGACTCAGCAGACAGGTAGAGCCACAGCACGACCGTGGCCAGCACGCCGAGCCCGGGCAGCACGATGTTCCTGAATATCTGGGACAGCCCGCTCACCTCGCGGCGCCGGTAGGCGAAGTAGACGATCACGGTCAGGTTGACGAAGGTGAACGCGATCAGGGCGCCGAAGTTGATCAGTGAGGCGACGAAATCGAGGTTGAATCCGATCGCCAGCAGAGACACCAGGCCGACGAAGACGATTGCGTAGGACGGGGTCTGGAAGCTGGGGTGCAGGTAGCCGAAGAACTTGCCGATGGGGCCGCGCCCGTTGCGTCCCATCACATACAGCAGGCGCGACACCGACGCGTGCGAGGCGAGGCTGGAGGCCACGGTGGCCGCGAACGCCGCGGAGGTCAGCAGGATCTTGAACAGATGGCCCCCGACGTTGTAGGCGATCTCGGGTAGCGCACTGTTCTCCAGCGATTCCTCGCTGAAATTGGTGACGTCAGGGAACAGCGACTGGGTGAAGAACGCCGAGACGAAGAAGATGGCGCCACCGATCAGGAGGGCCAGCAGGATCGCCTTCGGCACCGTCGAGGAGTCCTTGGCTTCCTCGGTGTACATCGTGATCGCGTCGAACCCGATGAACGAGAACGCGACGATGGTCGCGCCCGTGATCACGAGGTTCAGGTGCACGCCCTCGTGCCACAGCGGCTCGGTGGAGAACAGCGTCCCGTTGCCCATGCCGTCCATCAGGGACTTGCCGGCCAGGATCAGGAACACCCCGATCAGCACCACCTCGAAGACGACGAGGAGCATGTTCACCCGCGACGTGTTCGTCATGCTGAACAAGCACATCGCGGTGATCGCGGCGACGTAGACGACCACCCAGATCCACTCCGGTGCGCCCGGAAAGAACGAGTACATGTAGCTGCGGATGATCAAGGCGTTCACCAGCGGCAGCAGCAGATAGTCGAGCAACGCAGCCCAGCCGATCAGGAAGCCGAAGTTGGGGTTGATCGTCGCCGAGGTGTACGTATATGCCGACCCAGCCGAGGGGAACACGGTCGTCATCCGGCCGTAGCTGATCGCGGTGAAGGTCATGACGACGAGTGCGAAGACGTACGCCGTCGGCACGACGTTGCCGGTCTCTGCCGAGACGATGCCGAACGTGTCGAACACGACGGTCGGCGTCATGTAGCCCAATCCCAGACCGACGATCGCCCACAGTCCGAGCGTGCGAGCCAGGGTGGGGGTACCCGATGAGCCGGGGGCTGACTGAGTCATGGGAACACCGCCATCTCGCTCGACGTGAAAACGTACTCACGCGGCTTACCACAATCGCGCGGACTCTGTAGCGTCACCAGCCATGCGGTATGTCGTCGGATACGGGCCGCGTCAGCGCGGGGTGGACGGAGTGCAACTGGCGGCCACCCTGGCCCGCTCATCGGGGGCGACCCTCGATCTCGTGTCGGTGTTGCCCAGTGACGCCCCGACGTTCCACAGGTACTCGCCCGATCAGGCGTTCAACGCCGAACTCGACGAGCAGGCCCGTGAATGGCTGCGCGACGGACTGTCTCGAGTTCCCGGCGACGTGACCGCAGACGGGGTGGTGCAGCGGGCGGACTCCATCACCCAGGGGCTGTTGGACGCGGCGACCGATCCGGAGCGTGGAGAGGCGGACCTCATCGTGGTCGGCACCTACCACCGCGTCCGTAGCGGTCGGTTCGGTCTGGGCAGTCTGGCCGACGCGCTGCTGCACGCTTCGCCGGTGCCGGTCGCACTCGCGCCGGCGCAGTATCAGGCGCACCCGCGGGTCACGAGGATCACCTGCGCCGTCGGCCTCCGGCCCGGTAACGAGCTGCTGTTCGACAACGCGGTGCGCCTGGCCGGCCAGTGGCGGGTTCCGTTGCGGTTGATGTCGCTGGTCGCCCTGGGCGAGGGCGCCGATGACAAAGGCGCGTGGACGCGGGCGGCCGAGGAGCACGCGGCCTCGCTCGCCGACGCCACCGCACAGCAACTGCCGCCCGACTGCCCGGTGACGAGCATCGTCGGTCAGGGGAATTCGCTGGAAGACGCCGTGGGCAACGTCGAGTTCTCCGACAGTGAGGTGGTGTTGGTGGGCTCCAGCCGGCTGGCGGCGCCACGACGGCTCTTCCTGGGCCATTCGGCCACCAAGATGCTGCGGGCGTTGCCGGTGCCGTTGATCGTCTGGCCGAGGGACTGACCCTTCGCAAAACAGCGAGCGGAAACGCCGCTGAGCCCCCATGCTGTGTATTGACGCTCAAGTAAAGGGTGGCGATGTGAGCAGCGCACGTTCGGTGACGTACTTCGTCGCGTTTCCCCTCGCGTATGCGGTGGCCATCATCGCAGGGCGCGCCACCCGCATCGGTGAGATCTCGCTCGTGTGGCCCGCGGCCGCCGTGGCCACCATCTGGCTTCTCGCCACGCAGGGGTGTCGGCGCTGGGAGCGCCTCGCCCACGTCGCGCTCCTGGTCTTCCTGACGTTCGCGGTGAACCTGACCACGGGAGCGCCCGTGCCGCTGGCGGCCTGGTTCGTCGTGGTCAACGTGGTCCTGGCGGCGGTGACAGTGGCGGTTCTGACCCACGGCGGGCGCGCCGCGGTGCTGCGGGACCCTGCCGACTTGGCCCGCCTCGTCGGTGCGGTGATCGCCGGCTGCAGCTGCGCGGCGGTGTTGGCCGCTGGCTACTTCTGGGTCGTCGACGGCGACCCTTTCGCCAAGACGTTCGCGCTGTTCGCGGTCCGCAACGGCGCGTCGACACTCTTGGGCGCCTCGATCTGGCTCCGCGCCGGCGAGATCACCCCGACGCGCCCTCGGTTCACCGCGCGAGCTCTGCTCGAAGCCCTCGCTGTGGTGGGCACGGCCGTCGCGACGTTCGTATGGGCGTTCTGGCTGAACACCGGTGTGCCGATGGCGTTCATCGTGCTGGTGCCGGCGGTCTGGCTGGCACTGCGCTATCGCACGACGGTGTCCACGGCGTTCTTGCTGATCGGCGGGGCGTGGATCATCGGCGCCACGCTGAGGCAGCGCGGCTCGTTGATCGTCCCCGACGTGGAGATACGCGCGCTGCTCGCGCAGGCGATGGTCTGCAGTCTGACGATCGTCGTGCTGACGTTGGCGCTGTACCGCGACTCCCGCGCCCGATTGATCCGGGAGCTCTCGTCGGCGCGCGACGCCGCAGACCGTACCTCTGAGCTGTTGGGCGCGGTTCTCGACAGCATCCACGACAGCGTTCTGTTGACCGACGCCGACGGTGCGGTCGTGCTCCAAAACGCCCGCGCGGCGTCCTCAGTGTTCGTCGACGACGTCGTGCACGCATCCGAGGAGGCGGTCACGGGCGGTCCCCAGCGTCGGGATCTCGTCGTGGAGTCTCACAACCGAGTCATCGAGTTGACCACCACCCCGTTGACACATCGGTCGGCCTTCACTGTTGCAGCGTTCCGTGACGTCACCGAGGAGCGACAACACGCCGAGCAGCTCCGCACAGCGCATGACCTGTTCTCCGGCGTCCTTCAGGCGGCCTCCGAGCAGGCCATCATCGGCACGGATGCGACCGGTCGCATCACCGTGTTCAACAACGGCGCCGAACGACTCCTCGGTTGGTCGGCAGCCGAGATGATCGGACGCTCACCCCTCGAGTTCCATTACCCGCCCGAGGTGCAGAACCGGGCCGACGAACTCGGCATCACACCGGGGCTCGAGGTTTTCGTCCATGACGTCACACCGCAGAACGCCGATGTCCGCGAATGGACCTACGTACGCCGCAACGGCACCCACGTGGCCGTCAGTCTGGCGGTGTCCCAGATGACCGATCATCATGGCCAGCGCGTCGGATACATCGGCGTGGCGACAGACATCACCGAGCGCAAGGCCGCGCAGCAAGCGCTCGAGGAAAGCGAAGAGCGATTCCGGCTCGCGTTCGACACCGCTCCCATGGGCATGTTCATGTTCGAGGTGACGCCACCGGGTGCAGGTCGCGTCACGCGGTGCAACCAGGCCATGGCCGACGCGCTCGGCCGCGACGCGCCCGCCGTGCTGACCATGACGGTGCCCGAACTGGATGGCAGCGGAAGCGATTCGGCAGCAACACCGCTCGCTGCGTTACTGAGACTCGACGTCGGAGAGACCTTCGCCGCCGAGGTACCTTTCCTGCGGGCGGACGGCACGACGATCTGGGGTGCGATCTCGGCTTCGGTGGTGGCGCCGCGCGGATCGGCTCCCTACGGTATCTGTCTTGTCGAGGACGTCACCGCGCGCAAGGGTGTCGAAGCCGAGTTGACCTATCTGGCATCGCATGACCCTCTCACCGGGCTGGCCAACCGCGCTCTGTTCATGGACGGTGTGGAGGCGGCACTGGCCAGCGCTCACCACGCCGGGTCAAGCGGTGTCGGATTGATCTTTCTCGACCTCGACGGGTTCAAGACCGTCAACGACACATGGGGTCACGCCCAGGGTGACGAAGTGCTCAAAATCGTTGCGCGGCGGCTGCAATCGGTGATCGAGCCAGACGACCTCGCCGCGCGCCTGGGCGGAGACGAATTCGCGGTGCTGTGCCCGCGGATTCACGATGTGGCCGAATTGCAGCACGTCGCCGAGCGCATCCGAGCGGAGCTGCGGCGGCCCGTGCAGTTGGCTACCGGGCGCATCTACGACCAGTTGTCGGTCAGCGCGGGCGTCGCGATCTCCGAGCTCGGATGCGGGGGCGAAACACTCCTGCAGCGGGCCGACAACTTGATGTACGCCGCTAAACGCAGCGGCAAGGACTGCGTCACGGGGGGTGACGCTTCTCAGGAAACCACCCGGCGGCGCGAACTGCAGCTGCGGCCAGAACTGCCTCGCGCTCTGGACCGCCACGAGTTCACCGTGCACTTCCAGCCGATCGTCGCGCTTGACAGCACCAAAAGCGTTGCGGCCGAAGCGCTATTGCGCTGGAAGCACCCGCGCCGTGGATTGCTGCTGCCTGGCGAATTCCTCACTGTGGCCGAGGCGTCTGCGTACATGCCAGCAATTGGCCGCCGCGTGCTCAACGAGGCATGCCGGAACGCCGTTGCGTGGACCGGGGCGTGGTCTGACTGTGCCATCCATGTCAACGTCTCGGGCCGTCAGCTGGAACAGGGTGACCTGCGCAGCGACGTCCTCGACGCGCTCGAGGTGAGTGGTCTGGACCCGCGCCGACTGGTGCTCGAACTGACCGAGACACATGCCGGGCGGATCGCCGGGTGGCTCCCGGGCGACCTGGAGCTGC
Organism: Actinomycetota bacterium; assembly: GCA_040752555.1. GTDB lineage: Bacteria > Actinomycetota > Actinomycetes > Mycobacteriales > Mycobacteriaceae > Mycobacterium. The sequence continues at coordinate 95,238 of JBFMGT010000003.1, forward strand.
TGCGCGGCCTGGGGGTGCAAATCGCGATCGACGACGTCGGCACGGGATTCAGCGGTCTGCTCAAGATGGTCGACCTCCCCATCGACATCATCAAGATCAGCCGACAGTTCGTATCGGGCGTCTTCGACGACCACAGATGCGCGGCGATCACCCGCGCCATCATCGAGCTCGGCCCGCACCTCGGCATGACCGTGATCGCCGAGGGCATCGAGCAGCCCCGACAACGGGACCGTCTCCTCGAGTGGGGGTGCCTGCGGGGACAGGGCTTCCTGTTCGGTCACGCCCGAGCCGACATCGCTGGAATCAAATCGCCCACCGTGCTGTTTGACCCTGCATAGGCGGTATCACCGCCTGGCAGAGACGGAAGAGGCGAGAGCGATGAAGAAGATCGGGTTGATGAGCATGGTCGCCGGAGCGCTGTCGGCGGCGGTGATCGGTTTCGCCGGTCCGGCGCAGGCCGACCAGAGCGGTTTCGGGTTCGGCGGCTACGGCTACGGCCACCACGGCTACGGATACGGGAGCAACGACTACTACCCGTGGATCAATCAGCTGTTCCCGCGGGTGTACGTGCCGCACGTGGACACCACCGTCCACCCCTGACACGCTCCTGATCGAAAAGGGCGCCCGCTTGTGTGGGCGCCCTTTTCGTTGTCAGATGCGCGGGCGCGGTCGGCTCACTGTCTGTCGCCACCCGCGGCGCCGCTGAGGTGGTCGACGACGAAAGCTGCTGCCTGATCCGCCATCCCGTTGCTCTTGTAGGCGCTGTGGGCGGCGCGGTCGAAGGCACCGGGCTGGCACACCGGGTCGCCGGGCGCGCACAGCTGCAGCGTCTTGTCGGCATAGAGCGGACCGACGGTCAGCGACGGGGCGGTGCGGTCGACCAGGTTGAGGAAGAACGGGTCTGGGGTGCCGAACAGGACGACCGATGCGACGTGCGGTGCGACGGAGGCCGGCATGGGGCCGCTGATGTTGGGCGGCAGGATGAAGCCCGGCGGCACGTGGTCGAACGTGGTGTACGCGGCCACCGCCGCCCCCTGGGAGTAGCCGCCCAGCACGATCTGGGTCCCGGGGCAGTTCTGCACCACGGACTGAATGTGGTTGGCGGCGTCGGCGACACCGTCGGCGGCGGTGGGGAAGTCCAGGGAGGCCGGGTAGTTCACCCCGTAGGTGGCCACCGGGGTCTGCAGTCGGGCATTCAGGGAGTTCACCAGTGCCTGGCCCGTGTCCCCGATGCCGGGCGCTTCGAGGGTGCCCCGAGCGAACACGACCTCGACCGCGGGGCAGGCCGGCGCCGGTTGCGCCGCCGCGATCCCGGCGGCCTGGGGTCCGAGACAGGCTGCCAGGGTGGCCGCGCCGGCGCCCAGGAGACGGCTCAGGCGAAGCCGCGCAGGGAAGGTGGTCATCAGCGTCCTTTCGACATCGGGGCAGGTTCTCGGACTGACCGCCCGAACGCCATGCGGGAGAACATCCTGTCGCGCAGGGTCAGGGTATGGAGCAGCACCGCGCAGACATGCGCGGCGATGACGGCCACAAGCAGGTAGGCCAATACCGAATGCGTCTGCCGCAGAACAAAATACAGGTCCGCATTGAAGGGCGCGATCGCGGGTAGATGCAGGCCGGCGAAGACCACCGCGGGCCGCCCGGCTGCCGAGACCATGGCCCAGCCGACGAGCGGCTGGACCAACAGCAACGCGTACATGAGCCGTTCTGAATAGGTGACGATTTTGCCTTCGAGCCGTCCGACGGTCGGCGGCCAGGCCGGAGGGTGGGTGACACGACGATTCACGATGCGCAGCACCGTGACGGCGAGGATCGAGATACCGATGCTCATGTGAACGCCGACCAGCGCGGCGTAGGAACCGATGGAGTTGACCATCGCGAAGCCGACGAGCAGAGCGGCGAAGACGCCAGCCGCGGTGATCCAGTGCAGTATCCGGGACCGCACCGCGAAACGCTGTGGCGCGGTCATGCGCGGACCTCCTCGACCTGGACGGCGGACGGCGATGTCGGCTCGCCGGTGCGCAGCCGGTAGGACGCTGCGTACACCGAGGAGCGCGCGCTGAGCAGCGGATCGGCGGACGGTTCGATGCCTTCGGGCAGCACCAGCGGGTCGAAGTTGACGTCCCGGGCATTGCCGGGAGCCTCGGTGAGCGCGGTGGTGAGGGTGAGGGTGCCGGCATCGATGCGCTGTCGGTCGGCCGGCCACGGCAGCGTGGCGTCGTCGTGCGGATCGGCCGGTTCGCCGATCACCAGATCCAGCCGCCAGCGCAGCGGTGCAGTCTTCATCTGACGCACTACGGCGTCGAACAGGCCGTCGCGGCCTGCCCCGGCGGGTTGCGCGCTCTGCAGGGGAACGAACGCCCAGCGCACCGGTGTGCGCACCCCGGACCCGTCGACGGCATAGAAGGTGTTCAATCCTGAGAACGTGCTGTCGGCGAAACCCGCTGTCGGCGGGTGCGCTTTGATGATCGCCATCGCCGCCGCCGTTTCGGGGTGCGCACGAAGGAATGCCGCCATCGCCGCCGGGTCCGGCTTGCCGGTGCCGGGCACCACCTTGCCTGCCTCGGCCCGGTCCAGGAAGCCCTGCGCCGAGTTGTCAGGGAACACCGGCAGGTTCAGGGTCGCCGTGCGCCACTGCTGGCGACCGGGGAGGCCGAAGGCCAGGCCAAGGCCGCGCGCGACACCGGGCGCGTCCGCGACGAACGGATCACCACCGGCAAGGGAGAAGCGGCCGACGACCGGCGTGCGGCCGGCACGCAAGACCGACGCCGTCGAGACCGCCGAGCCATGTCCGGTGCTGTCGAAATACCCAGTGACGGCAACGCCTTTGGCGTGGTTCTTGCGGAACCCCAGGTGCACCCCGTACACCCCGCGTAGGCCGTCGATGACCGTCTGGCGGGTGAACGTGGCTGCCGGCCGGATCCAGTTGTTCGCGTAGGCCACCGCACCCAGGTCAACGGCGAGGAAGGCGCCGACGGCGGCGAGACCGGTCAACACGGAGCGGCGGTCGATCTCGGCGCCGCCGGCCCGCCACGGTCGCTTGTTCACCTTCCGCACCTTAGTGGCTGCCGGCGACACGCGCCGGGGGGATGTGAGCACCATTGTCGAGAACTCCGTCATCGTCAGTTCGGCACGAGGATGGTCGAGCCGTGGGTGCGGCGATCCGCCAGGTACCGGTGCGCCTGCGCCGCGTCGCGCAGCACGTGCGATCACCGATGGTGACGGTGATCGCACCGGCGCCGATAGCATCGAACAACTCGCCTGCCCGCCAGCCGAATTCATCGGCGCTGCAGTCGAATGTGTGCGTAGGCGAATGCAGGCTGCGGGTGGATTCGGAACACGGGGACGTCGCTACGATGCCGATCTGACCATCCAGAAACGGCATATCGGCCGACGTAACAAGGAACTCGGCGTCACCTCGCGGCGTCAGCTGCGCGCCATGGACGTGTGAGTCACGGCCAGGGTTGTTCGTTTCGTTCCCGGCGGGCGTGTTCGTCGGCGCGGTCCTTGGCCCAGAAGTCTTCGAAGCGTTCTCCCGGATGCGAATTCGGGATCCGGTTCAGGAAACGGCTCAGCCACGCCGGCGGTTTCGCCGGTTGGTACTGCGGGAGCACGGCACTCAACGCCGCCAAAGTCTTCAGTACCACGAACACACTGAACAATGCCGACGGTGCGCCGGTGAAGGCGGCACCGGCCATGCCGAAGACCAGCGTCAGATGCACCACGACGATGCGGCTGAGGCCGCGCTGCGCGGTCTGTTCGATCTGCCAGAACGGCCACCGTCGCAGCGTGGCGAGATCGATCACCGTGTCGAGGACGAGGAGGGCGGCCACGCACAGACAGCCCTGAAGGACCTGCCGCCACACGATTTCGGCGAAGTCGCCCGCACCGGTGCGGTTGAGCATGACCAAGATGAAGGCCAGAAGGAGTCCGTGCGCGGCGGTGAACACCGAGGTGGTGATGACGAATCCGCCGCAGAAGGTCGACCCGCGAGCTCCTGTTCCGCCGTTGGTGGGTGCGGCATAGCGGAAATGCCCGCGCCGCGGCGTCCACCGCTGGTGAAGCGAGATGCGCACCGCGATGAGGGCACAGCCGAGGGCCGTCTCGAACCAGTAGACGACCAGGGTGGTCGCACCGGACCAGCCCTGGGTGAACCACCCCAGTGCCGGTACCGCGATCACCGCGAGCAGCGTGGCGAGCTGCGCGAGCCGGATCATCGACCGACGCTCACCGCTGTTGCGCGCGCCATTTGTCGAGCAGTCGACGGTCCCGCTTGGTGGGCCGACCCGCACCGCGGTCGCGCATCGCGACCGGCGGCGCGGTGACCGGAGGTGGCGGCGGCGTCCGGTCCAGGTAGCAGGTGACGGCGTCGGCGGCACCGACCCGTTTCTGGATCACCCGGACCACCTCGACGATCCGGATACGATCTCCGACCAACGCCCGCACCGTGTCGCCGGGACCGACCATCGTCGAGGGCTTGGCAGGCCGGTCGTTGACCCGCACATGGCCCCCGCGGCAGGCTTCGGCGGCATCCGGGCGCGTCTTGGTCAGTCGGACAGCCCACAGCCAGCGGTCCACGCGCGTCGCGTCCATGGCGACCATCATGGGGCACGGGGAGTGCGTGCAGTGGTAGCCTCCGACGCCGGTTCGGCGATGAGCCGCAACGCTCGGTTCCGACCCTGGCCGAGGAAGACAGCCAATTCGCCAGCCGCTGCGGCGATGTCGCTATCGGTGCCGTCTTCCGCTCCGAGCAGTGCAGTGATTGCAGCGCTCAGAACGTGCAGCGGCGCTTGGGCAGGACGTGGTTCGGGACTGGCTGCGATGAGCGTCATGGCGACGCCGGTGACCAATCCGTGCAGGGCGAAGGTTTGGTCTGCGACGTCCCAATCGGTGCGGGCCAGGTGGTGGCGCCGCCACACCGGCAGCGCCGCGCCGATCACCGCGCTCGGGCCCAGCGCGTCGTGCAGCGCAACCGAGCGAGGATGGTCGGCCAGCATTCCCAGGAGATCTCCGTCCTGTCGCTGCAGCGCTGCCACCAAAGGATGACTCGTGGCGGCCTCGAGCATCATCGGACAGAAACGGGACGGGCGTGCCAGATCGGGGTCGGCGTCGAGCCGGGACACCAGATCGTCTAGTAGCCCGAGGAATCCGCGGCCGACCAGACCGAGCAGGAGATCCTCTTTGGTGGGCCAATAGAGGTAGACGGTGCCCTTGCCCACGTGAGCGCGCGCAGCGACGTCGGCCACGGTGAAGCCGCGTGCTCCCCGTGTGAGCAACAGATCGCCGGCGGCGGTCAGCAACCGGGCTGCCTTCACCGATTGCTGTTCGGGCAATTCGACGGGCGCTGATCTCACCTGCCGACTATATCGGCGCTGCCTCCTTAAGTTGGTCGAACTGACCATATCGGTTTTTTGGTCATTTCGGCGCGTACTGTGGCGATATGAACATGTCGTCCCTTGCAGACCGAGATACCCGCGTGCAGGCGATGCAGCGGATGCTGTTCGCGATTGCCGACCGGGTCGAGCCCGCGGTGGCACTGTCCCGGGTCTACGTCGACGGGCTCGAGCAATTGCCACGCGACGGACGCTTCCTCCTGGTCGGCAACCACACGGTCGCAGGCTGGCCCGAGATCGTGATGGTTCCGTACTTCGTGCACTGCGAGCTCGGAGTACGTGTTCGGGGGCTGGCGACGCGGCAGCTGGCCGACATGGGCGGGTTCGCCCGGGAGATGGCCGAAGCCGCCGGCGCGGTGGTCGGCGACCCGGCCAACGCCGCCGAACTGATGAGCCAGGGGGAGACCGTGCTCGTGTTCCCCGGCGGCGGACGAGACATGCTCAAGTTCAAAGGTGAGGAGTACCGGCTGCTCTGGCACACACAGTGGGTTCGCCCGGCTGGCGATCGCCCACGACTATCCGATCGTGCCCGTCGGCTTGGTGGGCGGCGACGATGTCTACCGCAGCGTGCTCGAACGCGACGGTACCTGGGAGCGGATGACGCGAGGGCTCGGCGAACGGCTGCACGGGGTCAGCGGCGTCGGCATTCCTGTGGTCCGTGGAGTGGGGCCGACGTTGGCTCCGCGGCCGCAGCGCATGTACCTGCGATTCGGGCAGCCGATCTCGACCACCCATGCCCCCACGGATACGTCTGCGCGGTCATGGGAGCTCATGGTCAAGCAGCGGACGCAGACCGCCCTGGAGGCCATCCTCCATGAGCTACAGGCCCTGCGGGCAGACGACCCGTTTCGCCGTCTGAATCCGCTCGCCTGGCGGCACGCCGTCAGGCCGCCGCGCACTCAGATCGGGTAACGGTGGCGCCCACTGGTGCAATCGGCGAGAAAGGGGTATCGACGGAGCATGGCTAGTGAGCGTCCCAAGGTCCTCATCATCGGAGGTGGATTCGGCGGGCTGTTCTGCGCCCGACGATTCCGCGGCGTCGACGTCGATGTGACGCTGCTCGACCGCGCGGCGTGCCACGTGTTCCAGCCTCTGCTCTACCAGTGCGCAACCGGCACGCTGAGCATCGGTCAGATCAGCCGCTCCCTGCGGGAAGAACTCCAGCACCACCACAACGTCCAGACACTGCTCGGGGAAGCCATCAGGCTCGACCCGGAGGCCAGGCGGGTCACTGCCCGCCGGCCCGACGACTCCACCTTCGACGTCGACTACGACTATCTGGTGATCGCGGCGGGAATGCGTCAGTCGTATTTCGGACGCGAGGAATTCGCCACCTGGGCGCCCGGGATGAAGACCCTCGACGATGCGCTGAGCATCCGGCGCCGCGTGTTCGCCGCGTTCGAGATCGCCGAGACCTTGCCGCCGGGGCCAGAACGCGACCAGTGGCTGACCTTCGCGGTCGCAGGCGGCGGCCCGACCGGTGTCGAATTGGCCGGGCAGATCCGGGAATTGGCGACGCGGGCGCTGGCCAACGAGTTCCACAGCATCCAGCCGCGCGAAGCCCGGGTGCTGCTGTTCGACGGCGGTGACCGCGTCTTGAAGAGTTTCGCCCCCGCCCTGGCAGGGCGCGCACAGCAGACATTGGTGGATCTCGGGGTGGAGCTGCACTTCGGTGTCCATGTCACCGATGTCCGGCGCGACGGCGTCACAGTCAGCCCGAAGGGTGGCGGACCGAGTGAGGAGTACGCCACCCGCACGGTGCTGTGGACCGCCGGGGTCGAGGCCGTGCCGTTCGCGCGCCACGTCGCCGAGGTCCTCGGGGCGAAGGCGGATCGGTCCGGTCGCCTCGCCGTCGACGCCGACCTGTCGGTGCCCGGCCATCCGGAGGTGTTCGTCATCGGTGATCTCGCAGGTCGCGACGGATTGCCCGGGGTCGCCGAGAATGCGATGCAGGGCGGCCTGCACGCCGCAGCCTGCATCCGCCGCGATCTGGGGGGCAAGCGGCGGAAGAACTATCGCTACCGCGACCTCGGTTCAGCGGCCTACATCAGCCGCGGTAACGCGTTGCTTCAGGCGGGGCCGGTGAAGCTGGCCGGCGCGTGGGGATGGCTTGGGTGGGGGTTCATCCACATCGCGTTCCTGACCGGCGTGCGGAACCGGTTCAGCACGGTCGGCACGTGGATGGCGACGATCGCCCGGGCGAATCGCAGCGACCGCACCTTCATCCTGGGCGGTTCGGGCCACCCGGAAGAGCCCTACACGTGGGAGTCGCCGGTGCATCAGAGCTACAACGCCGGCCAGGAGAAGTCTGCCTGAGCGTCGCGGCGCCGATCACCAGCGGACGCACGATGGGCGGCATACCGTGCCAGGCGGCGTGCTCGATGTCGGTGGCGAATCCGAATCCGAGCATTGTCTCCACAGTGCTTCTGTTGCAGACACATCCGCCCGCGAAGGACCGCCACGGCCGGAGCAGCAGATCCTGGCACCGCGCCAACCACCGCGATCGGGCACGGATGTGTTCGATGAACAGCAGGCGCCCGCCCGGGCGCAGCACCCGCGCGATCTCGCGCAGCGCGCCCTCAGGATCGGCGACGGTGCACAGCACCAGCGTCGCGACGACGGTGTCGACCGACGCATCGGCGAGCGGAAGCCGCTCGGCGGGCGCGTCGATGATCTGAGCGACACAACCGAGGCGGTCGAGTCGGCGAGCCAGCTGGGTCCGCATGCCCGGCTCCGGCTCCGCGAGGATCAACTCACCGAGTCCGGAAGGATAGTGGGGGAGGTTGAGCCCGGTGCCCGCACCGATCTCCAGGACGCGGCCGGACGCGGTCGCCAGCACCGCGCGTCGGCGCCGGCGCATTCCCGCGGCCTCCCCCAGCCACAGGAACGGGTCGTAGAGCAGCGCCATCGCGCGCAACCATGTCGGGCTCACGGGCCGAATTCTGGCGGGCTAGACGGGGTACCGCATCCCCCGATTCGGCCATCGGGGGCAGATGGCCGATTTTCGGCGGTTGTCAGAGCAACCCGCGACGGGCGGCCTCGGCGACCGCCGCCGTACGCGAGGCGCTGCCGAGCTTGTGTCGGATGTTGGCGACATGGCGGTGCACGGTGTGCGGGCTGATGGTCAGCTGCTCGGCGATCTCGCGGTCACTGAGCCCGCGCGCCACGCAGCCGAGAACGTCGCGCTCGCGAGCCGACAGCCGTGTTCCGTCCTGCGGCGCGGTGTCGAATTCGGCAGGCACCAGCGCGTCACGACAGGCTCGGACGACGGAGTCCACGTCACCGAGCCACGGAAAATGCGAATCACCCTGCAGCGGAAGGAAGGTCGCGCCGGGTATGGCGGCGGCGACCTCGCGTCCGAGCCGGTAGGGGACAGCGCGATCGTCGCGGCGGTGCACGACGGTGGTCGGCGCCCGTACCTTGGACAGGGCTTCGCTGACGTCGAGCCGGTACACCATGCCGAGGAGCGCCGCCGCGGTCTGCGCCGTTGCCGACGCGCGCTGCAACCGCGCGAAACGGTCGTGGTCGGCAGCATCGGCACCGCCGAGAAAGATGTCGCTGAGCACCCGAGAGCCGAGACCCCAGTGCGCCTCGACCGCCGCCACGATGGCTTCGGCCACCCCAGGCGGGGTGAGCAGGTCGCCGCGCGCGTACGCGCCGTAGAGCACCAGCCGGTCCACCCGCTCGGGGTGCGCCGCGGCGAAGGCGACCGCGGTGGCGCTCCCCGACGAGCCACCCAGTAGCGACACCCGATCCAGGCTCAGCTCGTCGCAGAGTGCGCGCAGCGTTGCGACCTCACCGGCGAGCGTCAGGTCGCCGTCGGAGATGACGCGGTCCGACATGCCGACGCCCAGACGGTCATACCGGATGAGCGTGCGGTCAGCGGCGATCCCGGTCCAGAAGCGCCGCACGCCGGGCTGCTGCCAGTCGAGCTCGAGGTGGCTCACCCACCAGGCCGGGGCGATCAACGGGACTTCGCTGCTGTCGACCGGCCCGCGCACCTCGTAGGCCAGCTGGCGGTCGCCGAGAGTCAGGAACCGGATCCTCGATGCGTCAGACATCGAGCCGAGCCTACGACCCGTGCCCCGGCCCGGGCGGCACTATGCGAAGTTGCACGCCATACTGCTACCGCGCACGATCAGCTCCGGTGCCAGCACCACCGAGTCGGGGCTCCGGCCGGCAAGCACCTCCAGCAGCAAACCGACCGCGCGCCGTCCCATTTCGTGCATCGGAGACCGGATGGTGGTCAACGGCACCGCACCACCTTCGGCCAGCGGAGTGTCGTTGTATCCCACGAGGGCGACGTCGTTGGGCACATGGATGCCGCGGTCTCGGAGAACACCGAACGCCCCGATGGCCGCGAAGTCGTTGGTGGCGAAGATCGCATCGGGCACCGAACCGTTGGCGAGTATCTGCTCGATCGCGGCCCGGCCGCCGGCGGGATCGAAGCCGGAGTATGCGATTCGCTCAGGCGGAACGTTGATTCCATTGTCTCGCAACGCTTCCACGCAGCCGGCGGTGCGGAGCTGGGCCGTCGAGGTGAACTCCAACCCCGCAAGGATTGCCACGTCACGCCGGCCGGTGTCGGCGAGGTGCTGACCGACGAGCCGGCCGCCCTTGTGGTCGTCGACCGTGGCCGACGGGTAAGGCCCCGCACGGCGTGAAACCAGTGCGAACTTGATGCCCTGCTCGTGCACCTCGTCGAGGAACCGATGGTCGAGATGTGCGTCGCCGTAGATCAATCCGTCGACCCGGCGGTCGATCATCATGCGGGTGCGGGCGCGCTGATTCTCCGTCACGTCTCGCGAGTTGGTCACGAAGGTGGACAGCCCGGCCTCAGAGGCAGCTTCCTCGATGCCCTCGTAGATCGTCGCCAGAACGTAGTCCTGCAACCGAGGCACCAGGACGCCGAGGAGACCGGAACGGCGGGTCCGCAGGCTCGACGCCTGCGGGTTGGGAGAGTAGCCGTGCTGCTCGGCGAAAGCGCGGATCCGCGCGACGGTCTCGGCGGAGCCCCAGCGCAGGGCATCACGACCCGGAGTGGCGAGCACGCGGGACACCGTGGAGGGGCTGAGGCCCAGCTCATCGGCGATCTTGCGCAAGGTCATCGGGCCCTGTTGTGCCGCCACAGCCATCCACCCTCCGTGATGTGGCCACCACACTAACAAGGCCGCCCAATGTGACGTGAGTGTTTACACAAACGTTTGAGCGACGTTACACAAACGATTGCGGACAACGTTTGTGTCGTGATTCACTCGGATGATGCGACGGGACGTTCCATGACACGAATCGCAGTGCTCGCCACCGGTGGGACCATCGCCTCGACCGCCACCGAGGGCGGCGTGGTCGCGACGCGTACCGCGGCCGCTGTGCTCGGGGACGTGGCCTTCGGCGATCTGGAGGTGGAGACCCACGACCTCATGACGGTCGGTTCGTACCGATTGACCCTGGGCCACCTTCGGGCGATCAGCGACGCGGTGGCTGAGCTGCTGGAGCGACGGGAGTGCCCCGTGGACGGCATCGTGATCACGCACGGCACCGACACCATGGAGGAGACCGCCATCCTGCTCGACCTGGTGCACGACGACGACCGGCCGGTGGTCCTGACCGGTGCCCAGAAAGCCGGCGACTCGCAAGACGGCGACGGACCCCGCAACCTCGTCGACGCCGTATTCACCGCGGCCGCACCGCACTGCCGTGGTCTGGGTGTCGTGATCGTCTTCGCAGGAGCGGTGTTGCCGGCGCGGGGCACCCGGAAAATGCACACCACGGCACTGGACGCGTTCCGTTCGACCGTGGGCGACCAGCTCGGGACCATCATCGATGGAACCGTCACGATCGGCGCGGCTCAGCGCCGCCCGCCACCGCTGCCGCGGCCGAGCAGCGCATTCGACGACACCCGGGTCGATCTCATCGAGATGTACCCCGGCGCCGACGATGTGCTGATCACCGCGGCCGTCTCGGCCGGGGCACGCGGAATAGTGTTGGCGGGCACTGGTATCGGCAACGCCAACCCGGCGGTGGTGGCAGCGGTGCACGATCTCGTCGGCCCCGACGTCGCCGTCGTCTTGTCCAGCAGGGTTCCCGAGGGCCCCGTCCGGGGCGTCTACGGTGACGGCGGCGGAGCCGACCTCTTGGCGGTGGGCGTTTCGGCGGCGTCCGGCTTACCGGCCACTCAGCTACGAATCCTGTTGGCACTGTGGCTATCTGAGAACAAGGGTGAACCGGCGCAGGTCCGATCGATGATCGCGACGTACGCAGACACTGAACCGAACTACAAGGAGGACTGACCACATGACAAAAGAGATCTTCGTGGCCTTCGGCATCGACGTCGACGCGGTCGGCGGATGGCTGGGGTCCTACGGCGGTGAGAACTCACCCGGTGACATCTCCCGCGGCGTCTTCGCCGGCGAGGTGGGCGTGCCGCGACTCAACAAGCTGCTGGAGCGTCATGGCCTGCCCGCCACCTGGTTCTGGCCCGGCCACTCCATCGAAACCTTCCCTGAGCAGTTCGATGCGGTTGTCGCCTCGGGCCATGAGATCGGGGTGCACGGCTACAGCCACGAGAATCCGATCGCGATGACGCGCGAGCAGGAGTCCGAGATCCTCGACTACTGCTTGGAACTCATCACCACCCGGACGGGAAACCGGCCCACCGGTTACGTCGCGCCGTGGTGGGAGTTCAGCAGAGTGACCAACGAGTTGCTCGTCGAACTGGGCATCACCTACGACCACTCGCTGATGCACCGCGACTTCGAGCCCTACTACGTGCGCGTCGGAGATTCCTGGACGCCGATCGACTACGACAAGCCCGCCGCCGAATGGATGAAGCCCCTGGTACGGGGTGAGGAAACCGATCTGGTCGAGATTCCGGCCAGCTGGTACCTCGACGACCTGCCGCCGATGATGTTCATCAAAGGCAGCCCCAACAGTCACGGCTTCGTCAACCCGCGCCATATCGAGGAGATGTGGCGCGACCAGTTCGACTGGGTCTACCGGGAATCCGACTACGCGGTGTTCACCTTCACCATCCACCCCGACGTGTCGGGGCGGCCGCAAGTTCTGCTCATGCTCGAGCGCCTGATCGAACACATCAACTCCCACGAGGGAGTCACCTGGGCCAACTTCAACACCATTGCCGAGGACTTCAAGAAGCGGTGCCCTCGCAGCTGATCCACCGACGACCCCGACGCTGATCCATTCAACCCAAAAGGACTGGTCTCATGTCAACACCCAGTACTCCGGAGTCCGGCTTACGGCGGGTCACCGGCAAAGAGACGCGCCGGGCGTCGGGCATCGCTTTCATCGCCTGGACCATCGCGGTGTACGACTTCATCTTGTTCGGCACGTTGTTGCCGCGCATCTCCGAATCGTTCGGCTGGTCGACCAGCCATGCACTGCTCGTTTCGACCCTCGTCAGCGTCGGTACGGCCATCGTCGTCCTGCTGGTCGGACCCCTGGTCGACAGGTTCGGGCGGCGTAAGGGGATGATCATCTCCGTCGGCGGAACAGCCGCATCCTCGGCGGCGACCGCAGCAACCGTCGGTGCGGCATCGCTCATCGGCGTCCGTTCGATCAGCGGACTGGGCCTGGCCGAACAGTCGGTCAACGCCACCTACCTCAACGAACTCTACGAGCTGACCGAAGACGAAGCGATCAAGAAGCGACGTGGATTCGTCTACTCGATGGTGCAAACAGGTTGGCCGACGGGGGCGCTGCTGGCGGCCGGCTTCGTCGCCGTGGTCACAGCGGTCTTCGGCGCCGACGCCTGGCGAATCGCCTTCCTGCTGGCCACCATTCCGGCCGTCCTCGTCGCCCTGCTGTGCCGCACCCTCAAGGAAAGCCCCCAATTCGAAGCGCAGCACCGCATCCGTGTGCTCCGCCGCGACGGGAAGAATGAGGAGGCGGTTGCGCTGGCCGCGGCCACCGCAACCATCGAGCAGACGGCAGCGCCGTTCAAACGGATCTTCACAGGAAAACATCTACGCAACACGATCGTTCTGTCGCTGGCCTGGCTGTTGAATTGGTTTGGCATCCAGACATTCTCGGTGCTGGGCACTACCGTGCTCGAGACAGGCAAGGGCATCGATGCCTCGAGCACACTGATTCTGGTGGTGCTGTCCAACATCGTCGGTGTCGCCGGATATCTCGCGCATGGTTGGGCAGGTGACAGGTTCGGCCGTCGCAACACCATCGCCGTGGGCTGGCTTGCGGCCGGGGTGTTCTTCGCCGCGATGCTGCTCGGTCCGTCGAACCCCGGCTACGTGCTCGCCACCTACATGATGGGTCTGTTCTTCCTGCTGGGTCCATATGCCGCCATCATGTTCTTCCAAGCGGAGTGCTTCGACACCGATTGTCGGGCAACAGGAAGCGCCTTCATCGGTGCGATGTCACAGCCGGGCGCCATCATCTCCGGGTTCATCCTGACCGCACTCACTGCGGCTAGCATCGGCTACTCCACCGCCGCGCTGTGGGTGGGAGCTCTCGGAACAGTGATCTCGGGTGTGGTGGTGTTGGGTGCCCGCAAGGTCGCTCCACCCAGTGCCTCGGAGGCGATCGACCGCGCCAAGACGATCACCGAGGTGCAGTGATGTCCGACCAGCCCGTCGCCATGATCACCGGAGCCGCGTCGGGGATCGGGGCAGCGACAGCAGTCTGTCTGGCGGAGAGGGGTGTTCGCGTCGGCATCGGCACGTTCCCCGGTGATCCACATGACCCCGAGACAACGCTGAGGGACGTGCGGGATGCCGGCGGCGAGGGCGTGGTCGTCGACGTGGACGTCAGATCCACTGAATCGGTCGACAATTTCGCCGAGACACTCGTCTCGACGTGGCGCCGCCTGGACATCGCCGTGGCGAACGCTGGCATCCTGCGCGAGGCCGCCTTCGACACGATGTCGGACGAGCAGTGGCAGGACCTCCTCGACGTCGACCTGCACGGGGTGATGCGCACAGCGCGAGCGGCGCTGCGGCACATCGGTGACGGCGGATCCGTCACCGCCATCTCGTCCATCGCGGGCGGGGTGTACGGCTGGCAGGCGCACGCACACTACGCCACCGCCAAGGCTGGGGTGCTCGGGTTGGTGCGGAGTCTGGCCGTCGAGTACGGCCGGCGGGGAATCCGTGCAAACGCGGTGATACCCGGGCTCATTCGCACACCACAGTCCACCGACGCAGTGAACTCGCTCGGTCCAGAAGGACTCGAGCGCGCCGGCGGCTACATCCCGTGGGGACGGGTCGGACACCCTCGCGAAGTCGCAGAGGTCGTCGCGTTCCTCGCCAGCCCTCAGGCGTCGTACGTCAGTGGCCAGGCCATCGTGGTCGACGGCGCACTCACAGTCGCAATGCGCGACTGACACGACAAGATTGGGGCGAGACTAGTGAACAAGGTGCTGCAGGGGCGAACCGCGCTCGTCACGGGTGGGGCGTCGGGCATCGGCCTCGCGATCGCCGAGGCCTACATCGAAGCAGGCGCTGACGTGGTCATCGCCGACCGCGACCCGCGAGTCACCGAGGTGGGGGTATCCCTCGGTGCTCAGCGGGGCGAGGTGCTCGACGCCACGTCCGAGGCGGCGGTCGGTGCTCTCGTCGAGGATGTCGTCGGCGACCATGGCCGGCTCGACGTCCTGGTCTGCTCCCACGGAATTCTGACGCAATCGCCGGCGGCCGACATGTCCACCGCGATGTGGCGGGAGACCATCGACGTCGACCTGACCGCGGTGTTCCTGCTGAACCGGGCTGCACTGCGGCCCATGCTGGGTCAGGGCAGTGGCCGGATCATCAACGTCGCCTCGCAGCTGGCGATCAAAGGCGGTGTATCGCTTGCTCATTACGCCGCGGCCAAGGCCGGTGTGATCGCGATGACGAAATCGATCGCGTTGGAGAACGCCGCCCGCGGGGTGCTGGTCAATGCGATCGCGCCGGGGCCCATCGATACGCCCATGGTCGAGGGCATCGATGAACAGTGGAAACGCGACAAGCGCGCTGAACTTCCGCTGGGCAGGTTTGGGACTGCGGCCGAGATCGCCCCGACAGCAGTCTTGCTCGCATCCGATCCGGGCGGAAATCTGTACGTCGGGCAGGTGCTCGGCCCCAACTCCGGCGACGTGATGCCCTGATGTGCGGCGGATGTGCTGGCGCGCCACCTGACTGGGCCGCCGAGTGGGTCAGCGGTCCACGTCGGCGCACGCTGGTCGCACGGACGATGTCGTCGCTGATGAATCGTCACACCGTGGTCGCGGTCACCGCCGGCTGGACGGTCACGTCGGTGACCGGGGCTGCGGTGGTGTGCCGGACGTACGACGAGCTCGTCCTCGCGGTGAGTCGGGGCACCGGAATCGCTCCGGACACCGTGTGCGAGGCGGGTTTGGCGGCCGTGGCGCAGCATCTCGACTACGCCGAACCCGCCCGAATCAGCACCTGACCTCGGCGACACAAAGCAACGCCAACCCGGCACGGCTGGGCGCCGGACAGGGCGGGGCGGCCCATCGGCCCTCGCTGGCGAGAACAGCTGGTTGTAAGGACTCTTTCAGCGCTTTCCCAGGCCCGGCGCCCGATGTTGTGCAGTACGGTCCGGTGTCGTACCGTCAACAAAGTTGATTAGTGACCCTAGAGATCGTCGGACGGTCCGCGCCACGTCGCCGCTCCTGAAAGGCTCACGCATGCAGCGGGATTCGTTCGCTCGACGGCTCGGGCGACGGTGGCCGCTGCTCGTCGCCATCCTCGTGATCGCGGTCGCCGGATTCACGGTGTACCGGCTGCATGGCATCTTCGCCTCACAGGACGTCACCGCGACGCCCAGCGGGTCGGACAGTCAGATCGTGCCGTTCAACCCCAAACACGTCGTCCTCGACGTCTTCGGCCCGCCCGGCACCACCGCGACCGTCACCTATCTCGACGTGCACGCTCAGCCGCAGAAGGCGCTCGGCGTCGCGCTGCCCTGGTCCTACGACGCCATCACCACCGACCCCGCCGTCTTCGTCAACGTCGCCGCCCAGGGTGACAGCGACTCCATCGGCTGCCGCATCACGATCGACGGCGAGGTCAAAGACGAGAAGCAGGTGAACACGCTGAACGCCTACACCTTCTGCCTGGACAAGTCCGGATGAGCGGCGGGCTGTCCTGGCGGTCGATCCCGGACCTCATTCGTCGCTTCTCGGTGCTGATCGCGCTGTTCTGGCTCGCGACCGCAGTCATCACCAACGTGTTCGTTCCGCAGCTGGAGACGGTCGCCGAGTCTCACAACGTGTCGCTGAGTCCGAAGGACGCGCCGTCACTGCAAGCCAGCAAGCGCATCGGCAAGGACTTCGCTGAATACGACTCCGACAGCTCGGCGATGATCGTGTTGGAAGGCGATCAGCCGCTGGGGGCCGAAGCGCACCGCTACTACGACGGGCTCGTCGCCAAGCTCGAGCAGGACACCACGCACGTCCAGCACATCCAGAACTTCTGGGGTGACCCGCTCACCGCCGCAGGCTCGCAGAGCTCTGACGGCAAAGCCGCGCTGGTGCAGGTGTTCCTCGCCGGCAACCAGGGCGAATCGCTGGCCAACGAATCCGTGGATTCGGTGCGCGACATCGTCAACGACACCCCTGCTCCGCCAGGGGTCAAGGCCTATGTGACCGGCCCTGCGCCGTTGATCACCGATCAGTTCGAGGTGGGCCGGCAGGGCACGCTGAAGACGACGCTGATCACCATCGGGGTGATCGCGGTGATGCTGCTGGCGTACTTCCGCCGACTCACCACCGTGTTCTTCGTGATCTTCACCGTGATGATCGAACTGACCGCGTCGCGCGGCGTGGTCGCGGTGCTGGCCAACGCCGGCATCATCGAGCTCTCCACCTACTCGACCAACCTGCTCACGCTGCTCGTCATCGCCGCGGGCACCGACTACGCGATCTTCATCCTCGGCCGCTTCCACGAGGCGCGCTATGCCGGACAGGACCGCATCGCGGCGTTCACCTCGATGTACCACGGCACCGCGCACATCATCCTGGGTTCGGGCCTGACCATCGCCGGTGCGGTGCTATGCCTGACCTTCACCCGGCTGCCGTACTTCCAGAGCCTCGGCGTACCCGCCGGGATCGGTGTGTTGGTCGCCGTGGTGGCGGCGCTGACGTTGGCGCCGGCACTGCTAGCGATCGGACGACACTTCGGGTTGTTCGAGCCGGCCCGACCAATGAGCACCCGCGGGTGGCGACGGATCGGCACGGCCATCGTGCGCTGGCCCGGACCGATCCTGGTGGCCACCGTCGCGATCGCGCTCATCGGCTTGCTCGCGCTGCCGAATTACAAGACGAACTACGACAACCGCACGTACATGCCTGCCGATTCGCCGGCCAATGTCGGCTATGCCGCCGCCGAGCGGCACTTCTCACAGGCACGGCTGGAGCCCGAGCTGCTGATGGTCGAGGCCGACCACGACCTGCGCAACCCGACCGACATGATTCTGCTCGAGCGTGTGGCCAAGGCCGTCTTCCACACCGACGGCATCGCCCAGGTGCAGTCGATCACCCGCCCGCTGGGCACCCCGCTGGACCACACGTCGATTCCGTTCCAGCTCAGCGCCAGCAGCGCTGCGCAGATCAATTCGCTGCCGTTCCAGCAGGCCCGTACAGCCGATCTGCTCAAGCAGGTCAGTGTCATCAACGACTCGATCAACACGCTGCGGCAGCAGTACGAGCTCCAGCAGCAGTCCAGCGCGGTCACCGATGAGCAGACCAAGGCATTCCAGCAGACCGTCGCGACCGCCCAGGATCTGCGGGACAAGATCGCAAACTTCGACGACTTCTTCCGCCCGATCCGCAACTACTTCTATTTCGAGCCGCACTGCTACGACATTCCGATCTGCTGGGCGCTGCGCTCCCTGTTCGACGCGCTCGACGGCATCAACGACCTGACCGACCAGCTGGCCAACGTCGCTGGAAGCATCGCCAAACTCGATGCCTTGCAACCGAAGTTGTTGGCCCTGATCCCGCCGCAGATCACCAACCAAGAGACCAACCGCAATCTGACGATGACGAACTACGCGACGCAATCCGGTCTCAACGACCAGAATTCGCGGGCGCTGGAGAACTCGACCGCCCTCGGCGCCGCCTATGACGCGTCGAAGACCGACGACTCGTTCTATCTGCCGCCAGAAGCGTTCACCAATCCCGAATTCCAGCGCGGTCTCAAACTTTTCCTCTCGCCGGACGGCAAGGCCGCGCGCATGATCATCACCCACGAGGGGGATCCCGCCACCACAGAAGGCATCTCGCACATCGATGCGATCAGGCACGCCGCGGTCGAAGCGGTCAAGGGCACGCCGCTGGCCGGGTCGCGCATCTTCATCGCGGGTACCGCGGCCACCTACAAGGACATCGCCGACGGCGCCAAGTACGACCTGATGATCGCCGGCATCGCAGCGTTGTGCCTGATCCTGCTGGTGATGGTATTCATCACGCGCAGCATCGTCGCCGCGTTCGTCATCGTCGGCACCGTGGCGTTGTCGCTGGGCGCGTCCTTCGGTCTCTCGGTGCTGATCTGGCAGGACCTCTTGGGCATCCAGCTGTACTGGATCGTGTTGGCGCTGGCCATCATTCTGCTGCTGGCTGTCGGATCCGACTACAACCTGCTGCTCATCTCCCGGTTCAAGGAAGAGATCGGGGCCGGGCTCAACACCGGGATCATCCGCGCAATGGCGGGCTCCGGTTCGGTGGTGACGGCGGCCGGTCTGGTGTTCGCGGCCACCATGGCGTCGTTCCTGTTCGCCGACCTGCGCATCCTCGGGCAGATCGGCACGACGATCGCGCTCGGTCTGCTGTTCGACACCCTCATCGTGCGCTCGTTCATGACGCCGGCCGTCGCCGCGCTGTTGGGCCGTTGGTTCTGGTGGCCGCTGCGGGTACGCCCGCGCCCGGCCAGTCAGATGCTGCAGCCCTATGGGTCGCGCGCCGCAGTGCGCCAGCTACTGCTCTGGGAGGACGACGATCCGGCGGTCAGGCACTGAGCGCTCGGCGGGGTCCGACGCCGGGAGCGAAGCCAGGGCTGTGATCGAGGGCGAATCACAGCCGGGAACACTATTCCGCGGAGAAGAGGCCTCGGGGTCAGGCGTGGGCGGGTTGGCGCTGCTCGATCGGTTCGGTGTCGGTCACCTCGACGTCGCGCAGCTTCTTCTTCAACGCGGCCACCCGGCGGAGCTGGCCGGCCATGTTCATCGATGTCAGCATCGGGATGCCGCCGATGAACGTGCGAAACGACGGATGACCGCCGTCGAGATGCAGCACGAAAAGGCAACCCACGACGTAGAAGAACCCCAGGGTGAACAGTGCGGCCGGAATGGCGTAGGCGAGTGGCGACCGTGCATCGGCGATCAGCTCCGCGGCGTAGTCGACCTCGTCGCGCGACATCGGTTCGCGCTTACGTACTTTCGCCAGCACCGCCTTGTGCGCTCCCACCGTGTCGCCCAGCGGATGCGACGTCCGCCGTTCCAGCCGACCGATGTACACGAAAACGCATGTGGCAAAGACGATTTCGGCGGCTGCGGCGAGCGCCGCCAAGTCACCCCACAGACCGAGACCCATTGGCCGACTCCTCACACTCGCTGCCAGAAAGGTTACCCCACCTAACTGTTGGTCACGCCGCTCACAGCAAGGACACAGGTACCCTGCGGTCGACGCGCCCCCAACAGAAAGGCTGTTCGTTGACGACACATTCCCCGACTGCACCCGATGGTGTCGCCGGCTGGACGGTCGAACTGATGGAGCGGTGGGGTGGCCTCGGCGCGGGCATCGCGATCGCGGCCGAAAACCTGTTTCCCCCGGTGCCGAGCGAGGTGATCCTGCCGATGGCCGGCTTCGCCGCACGGCTCGGCGACCTGTCGCTGGCCGAGGCGGTCGGGGGCGCCACCGCGGGTTCTCTCGTCGGGGCGTGGCTGCTGTATGCGCTCGGCGCATGGCTAGGACACGACCGCATGCGGTCTCTGGCCCTGCGGATCCCGCTGATCAGCGCCGAGGACGTCGACAAGACGACGGCGTGGTTCGGCAAGCACGGCACCAAAGCGGTGTTCTTCGGCCGGATGATCCCGCTGTTCCGCAGCTTCATCTCGATACCGGCAGGCACCGAGCGGATGAACCTCGCCGTGTTCACCGCGCTGACACTGCTGGGCAGCCTGGTGTGGAACAGCGCGCTGATCGGCGCCGGCTATGCGCTGGGCGCGAACTGGCACGCCATCGACCCGTACACCGCTGTCCTGCAGTACCTGGTGATCGGCGGCGTCGTGCTGTGGGTGGCCCGGTTCGTGGTCACCCGCAGGCGACGCTCGCGGGCGTGAGGTGCGCGGGGGTCAGCCCGGTGACATGACCGCGGGGCCCCGCTATTGCTCGGTGGCCCACCCCAAGCGACATTGTCGGCGGAAAGGTAGTCGGTCTCGCCATCCGCCGACAGAGTCGCTGGTGTTGAGCCGCTAAGCATTTCGCGTCGAAACTGCGTTCGCACCCACGGCACTTCGATGTCGAAGCATAGAGTGGGACGGTGGCCGACACCCTGAACCCTGCGCAGCTACGGGCGTACTTCGCGTTGATGGAGGCGGTCAGCCTGCTGCAGTACGCGGTGCGCCAACAACTGCAGGAGGACGGCGCCCTGAGCTACGTGCAGTTCGAGATCCTGGCCAAGCTCGCCGACAGCGACCAGCCGCTCACGATGACCGATCTCGCCGACGGCGTGGTCTACAGCCGATCCGGCTTGACCCACCAGGCCGGACTCCTGGAACGGCAGGGCTTGATCACGCGCACCCCGTCCTCCGATGACCAGCGTGCCACCGTCGTGGAGATCACCGAGCTGGGCCGCGACCGGGTGGCTGCGGTGCTGCCGGGGCACATCCGGGTGGTGCAGGAGCTGTTGTTCGACGGGTTGACCGCTCGTGACGTGCGGGCTCTCGGCGACATGATGAGCACCGCTCGCGACCACATGCGCGCCCGGCCGCCACGCTCGGCCGCCCCCCGCAAACGCCGAGCGGGTTGACCCGGCGGTCGCGGGAGAGCGGTCGGCGAGCATCACGGGACGAGCAGGGTCTTGCCGTGCAAGCGGCCGTTGTCGGAGGCATCGTGCACGTCCCCGGCCTGCTCTAGCGAGCGGCGGTCGGCGACCTCGATGCGCAGCCGGCCGTCGTCGACGCGCTCGACCAGCTCGGCCAGTTGAGCGGCGTCGCTGCGGACGAACACCCGCTGCGAGCGAATTCCGCGCGGCGGGTCCTGCGGGCCGAACACCATCGTGCCGACGTGGACGCCGCCGTCGGCGATCAGGCTGATCAGAGCGTCGGTCTGCTCATCGGTGGTGGAGACGAGATTGAGTACCACGTCGAACGGGGCCCCCTCGAGCTGGAGCGGAGACCGGTCGTAGTCGATGTAGTCGACGGTGCGGTCGGCGCCCAGATCGCGCAGGCGCTGGGTGTCGCGGTCCCGTGCGGTCGCGGTGACCTGCGCGCCGGCCTCCTTGGCCAGCTGAACGGCGTATCCGCCGACCGCCCCGGACGCGCCGTTGATCAACACACGCTGCCCGGCGGCGAGCACGGCGATCTCGAAGAGGGCCTGCCAGGCGGTCAGCGCTGGCACCGGCAGCGCCGCGGCATCGGCGAGCGGCACGGACGTGGGAGCGGCCGCCAGCGCCTCGGCGGGCACCAGGGCGTATTCGGCGGCCGCACCGTCGGCGTCGAGCGGCAGGAACGCCACCACCGCATCGCCGACGTGCCACCCGGTGACGCCGGCGCCGATCTCGGCGATCGTGCCCGCGACGTCGACGCCCGGAATGTGGGGGAAACGGACCTGGTAGACCTCGGCCAGGTACCCGCCGCGGATGCCGGCGTCGACGGGATTGAACGACGTCGCCGCGACCTCGACCAGCACCTGGTCAGGGCCGGGCACGGGGCGCGGGGCCTCCTCGTAGCGCAGCACGTCACTGGCGCCGTACTGGTGATACCGAACTGCCTTCATGGTGTCCTCCTCGATTGAGTGCTTCGCATTCGAAGCATCTGCGCGGCGTAACTCGCTTCGATGTCGAAACATTCCCCGCGGCGAACTTGGGATCGGTAGATCGGCAGGCTCGCTTCACTGATGACCACGCGGCCCCGATCCTGCGGGCCCCAACCGGAGAACAGACCATGAATGACCAGGCCGCCCAGGGCATGACCACAACGGCGACAGTGGCGTCGTCGGAGTACCCGACGATGTCATCGCAGGAATACGCCGGAGCCGGCCTCGCCGATGGGGCCTTGGCGTGGTCGGCCAGTCCGCTCGGCGAGCCGGACGGCAGCGGCGATGACCTCGGTGAGCTGCCCCAGCACGGAAGCAACGCTCCGCTGGTGGCCGCGATGATCGGGGCCGCGCTGGCCATGGGTTCGCTGGGTGTGGTCGCTTTCGCCTACCTGCACCCCGCCGAATCGGCGCCGGTGATCGTGCGCCCCAACGCGGTGTCGTTGCCGTCCGCTCCGGCTCCGCTGCCAGCGCCGCCCGTCGCACCCGTCTTGAGCCCGGCCGGCGCTCCTGCCATCGCGGCTCCTGCAGCGGCGACTCCGTCGCCGGCCGTGCCTGCCACCAACGTGGTGATGCGCAAGACGCCGACGAACAAGCCCGCAGCCGGTCCGCTGCCCGCGGCGCCCGTCGCCACCCCCGCACCGGTGGCGCCGGCGGCCGATCCCGCCGTGCCGCCGCCGCCCGCGCCGGTGGTCGTCGTCAACGTGCCGCTGCCGGCGCTGCCTCCCGTCGTGGTGAAGCACCCGCTCCCTGAACCGCCGGTCGAGCCGCCAGCTCCCGAGCCCGAGCCCGAGCCCGCGCCCGAGCCGGCACCGGTGGCCCCGGTCGACCCGGTGGTGGAACCGATCCTGCCGACGGTGAGCCCACTTCCTCCCGTCGAGCTGCCGTAGGGACGGTCAGCGGAAGCGGACGGCGAGCGTGGCGAGGCCGAAGATCTTCTTGCCCGCGGACTTCGCGCCGACGATCAGCACACCGGAGCGCGTGTCGGGGTCGAGCGATTTCACCTTGCCGCTGAACTCGACATCGGCGCCCTCTTTGGCCGACACGATCGCCGGCGCCGACAGCCGCACGGCGAACCGCAGCGCCGCCCCGGGATCGCCGGTCCACGACGAGGCGAAGCCGGCGCCCAACCCCATCGTCAGCATGCCGTGCGCGATCACATCGGGAAGGCCGGCCAGTTTGGCGATGTCCTCGTCCCAGTGGATCGGGTTGGCGTCCCCGGCAACGCCGGCGTAGTTGACCAGGTCACCCCGCGACAGCCGGGTGTGGTGCACGGGGATCTCCTCGCCGGCCGACACGTCGTCGAACGCCCGTGATCCCGGCGTCCGCGTCGAGCCGCCGTCGGACACCCGGACGTCGCCGTCGGGCCGCACCGTCTTCTCGTAGCCCTCTTGCGATCCTCCGATGTCGAGGATGTTCATGTCGTGCATCATCGCGTTCTGCACCGCGGTCTTGACGTCGGCGCCGATGTCCTCGGCCGTCACGCCGACCACCGTGGTGTGCAGGGTGTGCACCCGCTCGCCGGCGGCGTCGGTGAACGTGTTGGTCACGGTGATCAGGTCGCGCCCGGCGATGCGGCGCACCGAGGTCAGCTCGACGTCGATCTTCAGCTCGTCGCCGGCCACGATCGGGCGGTGCTGCTCGAAGACCTCCTCGGTCTGCATGTAGGTGTCGTAGCCGACGACCACCTCTTCGAACATCCGGCGATTGCACTGCATACCCGGCGCCGAGGTGAAGGTCAGCGGCGCCACCAGATCGGGATAGCCCAGCTCGGCGGCAGCGGCGACGTCCCAGTGTGCGGGGTGATAGTCCTGCACGGCACGGGCGTACTCCCGGAGCTTCTCGCGGCCGACCAGGTACGTGCCGTCCATCTGGTAGTAGTGGCCCACCCGGGCTTCCAACGGCGACGTTTCTGCAGCGGCAGTCATGGATTGCACACTAACCGGCATGACAGGACGGTCGACGGGGGCGGCGGACGACGGGCTCAGCGCCTCCCAGCAGCGGGCGTGGATCAGCTACATGCGGGTGTACCACCGGCTCGAGTACGAGATGAACCGGCACCTCCAGCGCGACTGTGGAATGTCGCTTGCGGACTACACGGTGCTCAATGCGCTCTACAACGCGCCGGGGCGCAGTGCCCAGCTGTCCAGCCTGGCCACCGTCATCGGATGGGAGCGGAGCCGTCTCTCTCACCACCTGAAGCGCATGGCCGCACGCGGGCTGATCGCCCGGCTGCCCTCCGCTGACGACGGCCGCGCCACCGACATCACGCTCACCGACGACGGCGCCCGCCGGTTCCGTGCGGCTGCCCCGGTGCATGCGGCCTGGGTGCGTGAGACGGTTTTCTCCGACACCGACCGTGGCCAGGAGTCGGCGCTCGCCGACGTCCTGACCACAGTCCATGACTCACTTCTGCGCGCGGGCACGCTCCCGCCTCCAGAATTCGGCTCGCCGACAGAGTGATTCACACCTGCGCTCAGACCTGTTCTGCGCCGCCGTCGACGAACACTTCCGCGCCCGTCATGAAGCTGCTCTGATCCGAGGCCAGGAACAGCACGGCTGCCGCGATCTCCTCGGGTCGGCCCACCCGGCCCAACGGCACCGTCGCGGCCTGGGAATCCAATAGCTCCTGCTCGTTACCAGGGGCCAGACCCAGCAGTCCCGGTGTCTCCACCGGTCCCGGCACCACCGTGTTGACCCGGATCCCGCTGGTCGCCAACTCCGCGGCCCAGGTGCGGCCGAACGACCGGATCGCGGCCTTGGTCGCCGCATACACGCTGAACGACGGTGTGCCGTTGTACGCCGCGGTCGAGCCCGCGAGGACGATCGAGGCGCCGCGGTTGAGCAGCGGCAGCACCTTCTGCACGGTGAACAGCGTGCCGCCCACGTTGTTGGTGAACGTGGTGGTGAAGTGCTCGACCGTGATGTCGGGCAGCGCGGCGAACTCGCCACCGCCCGCATTGGCGAACACCACGTCCAGACCCTTGCCCCGCGCTTCGATGGCGTCGACGACGGCGGTGAGCTCTTCGGGTTTCGACACATCACTGCGTACCCCGGTGGCCGCTTCGCCGATCGACGCGACCGCGGCGTCGAGCGCCTCCTGCCGCCGCCCGGTGATCACGACGTGCGCGCCCTCGGCGGCCAGTCGTTGCGCAGTGGCCAGTCCGATTCCCGAGGTGCCGCCGGTGACCAGTGCCGTCTTGCCGTCCAGCTGTCCCATGATGTCTCCCTTCGTCGTGATGGACGTCCGGTTCAACCTAGGTGACATGTCACCTATTCCGTCGGGCGGATACCGTGGTGATGTGTTGTTTCTCCTGTTCGGCATCGGGACCAAGCGCAAGCTCCTCGGCGCAGGTGGCGTACGTACTTGCCCGCGGTGCCACAACACCACGCAGTGGACGCGAGTCCGCCAATTCCGCCAGTTCAGCGCCTTCTTCATTCCGCTCATGCGGTGGAAGCGACAGGAGTTCGAGGTCTGCGGGATCTGCGGCACCGCCGTCAGCGCGTGAGTACCGCTCGGATTGGCGCGAGATCGGCGCGCGGCACTATGTTTCTCGGGGTGATCTCCCGCGCTGCGCGCATCATCGCGCGCTGGACCGTCCCGTCCCTGGCAGTCCTGACTGTCGCCGGTCTGACGGCTTCTCCGTTCTCGCCCACGTCGTCTCCACTGCCGACGATCCGGCTCGCCGCCGACGCCAACCCGCTGGCCGGCCTGCCGTTCTACGTCAACCCCGACTCCAAGGGCGTCCGGGCCTCCCGCGGCGTCGACAACCCGGCGCTGAACCGGGTGGTCAACACCCCCACCGCGTACTGGATGGACCAGCTGTCCACCCCGGCCGTGGACGCCAAGTACATCGCGACGGCGCAGGCAGCGGGCACCATGCCCATCCTGGCGCTCTACGGCATCCCGCACCGTGACTGCGGCAGCTTCGCCGCGGGCGGCTTCGGCTCGGCCGGCGCCTACCGTAACTGGATCGACGGCGTGGCGGGCGCGATCGGCGGTGGACCGGCCACGGTCATCCTGGAACCCGACGCCCTCGCGATGGCCGACTGTCTCTCCGGTGATCAGCGTCAGGAGCGCTTCGACCTCATCGCCTACGCGGTCGACACACTGACCCGCAATCCCGGCACCGCGGTGTACGTCGACGCCGGCCACTCCCGATGGGTCAGTGCCGAGGAGATGGCCAATCGGCTCAACCAGGTCGGCGTCGCCAAGGCTCGCGGCTTCAGCCTCAACACCGCGAACTTCTTCACCACCGACGAAGAGATCGGCTACGGCTCGGCCATCTCCGGCATGACCGGCGGCAAACCCTTCGTCATCGACACCTCCCGCAACGGTGCCGGCCCGGTCGAGGGCGACCCGCTCTACTGGTGCAATCCCACCGGCCGTGCCCTCGGCGTGGCGCCCACCGCGAACACCGGCAACCCGCAAGTCGACGCCTTCCTGTGGGTCAAGCGACCGGGCGAATCCGACGGCTCATGCGGGCGGGGCGAGCCCGGGGCCGGCACCTTCGTCAACCAATACGCCATCGACCTGGCACGCAACGCCGGCTGGTGAACCCGGTCGCCGCGTAGGATTTTCTCCTCGAGACCGCGGCGGAAGGACGGACGGTGGCGAGCGGACCGGATACCGCGACCCTGGAACGGGTGCTGGAAGCGGCCGGCTGCGCGCCCTCGCGTCAGAACACGCAGCCCTGGCACTGGCACGTCGATGTCGATGGTCTGCACCTGGACGCTGACTGGAGCCGCGGGCTCGGGGACTCGCCGTTCGACCGAAGCGACGTCGTGCTGGCTTGCGGCGCGGTTCTCGACCACTGCGCGATCGCACTGGAGGCCGCCGGGTGGCGGACTCGCATCCACCGATTACCGGGTGGCACTGCGCGATTGGCATCCTTCGAGATGATCGAGTCGGCCCCGGCCCCGGCAGCTCGCGAACTGGCCGAGGCGATGCACCTGCGCCGCTCGGACAGGCGCGGATACGGGGCCGCCGCGCTGCCGGACACGACGATCGAACTGTTGATGGCGCGCGCCGCCCGATTGGGCGTCGACTTGGCGGTGGTCCCGACCGCCCGCTGGCACCGCGACGAAACCGGCCAGGTGCACCTGCACTACGGCGGGCAGAACGGGCCATCCGCCACGCCCGCTGACGGGGTGCTTCTCGTCCTCGGGACCGACGACGACGGCGACGCGGCACGGCTGCGGGCCGGCGAGGCGGCCAGCCGCGTTCTGCTCTCCGCGACGGCGCTGGGCCTGTCCTCCTGCCCGCTGACCGAGCCCCTGCGCCAAGGGCGCGACCGTGTGACGCTTGCGTGTGAAGTGTTCGACGCGGTCAAGCATCCTCAGATGTTGCTGCGCATCGGCACCCGGCCCACCGCCGCGCCGGACATACCGGCCGTCGGCCGACGGCCGCTCACCGAGACGACGACGTGGGCCGCCGGGGGTTAACGGCGAATCCGGTGCAGGGCCGCTGAACCTCGGGGCTGGCGGTGCCAGCCCGCCTGGGCAGTCCAGATCACGTGGGCCAGCCCCTGCCCGAGGCGGTCCAGCCGGGCCAGCGCCGACGACAGGTCGGCGGCCAGCGGCAGTTCACCGTCGGGGTCGCACACCGACAGCAGCCGGCGCACCGGGTCGCTGCCCACGATCGTCCAGTCCACATCACTACGGGCGCAGTGCACGCTGATGTAGTACAGCGCCGTGAAGCCCGCGGTGCCGAAGAATTCGACGGCGCGCAAATCGAGCACGAGCTGCTTGGAGATTCGGGTGTGCCGCTGCACGTATCGGCCGAACTCGCGACCGTTGAGCGCGTCGATGTCGCCGGTGACGGCGATGGCAACGCGATTCGACGAACAGTGACGAGTCTCGAAGGTGGCTGGGCCACAACGCTGTTGCTCGTAGTTCGAGCTGAACTGAGGGGAAAAGCTGCGATGCTTCTCGGCGGCGGTCATGATGGGGCCCCTGATCGGTTGAACTCGTGGACAGTCCGCGGGCTGGAAGCTCAACCAAGGTCAAGATAGTACGGATTTCGTGCGAGCGGAAGATCTGCCTTCGTTCTCCGATCCGTGCCCTGTCAACAGCGCATCTGCGCGCAGTGCCCCACATCAAAATTGACGCGTGTGCTGATCGACGGCCCGAGCGCCTACGGAATCCGTCGTCTCGGCGGCGCAGGCACAATAGGGCGGAATTGGAGATCCTGCGCGGCGAGCAGTCGCGCATCCTCGTCGAGCACACCGCCGAGAAGACCGAGTACCGGTTCGACACCCAGCTCGCCGATGTCGCCGACCACGGCGACCATGTCAGCGCGGTGACAGGGGTGGCAGGCATCGGCGGCGACGAACTGTCACTGCCCTGATCGGGCCAGCAGTGCGTCGATCACCGCCATCTCGGTCACCGTCGCCCATGACGGATTCGACTGCACCGGAACGCGAAACACCTCCAACGAGGTCAGGTCCGGGATCGTGCGCAGCTCGGCAGCGGTCAGCGGTTCGGGCAGCAGCGGGATGTCTACCGGCACCCGGTGTCGGCCGTCGGTGATGACCACGTCGCCGGTGATCCGACCGACGCCCCAGATGCCTCGGTCAGGCCGCGTCGTCACCCACAGCAGCACCCGTTGCCCGGGCTGCATCAATCGGGTCCGGTAGTTGTCGGCCACGCACCACTGCGGCTGGGCCTGCCCGGCCGACACCATGGCCTCCACCGGGGTATGGCGCGGATTGCACTTGATCAGCCACGCGCCCAGCGTCTCGAGCGAGACACGCTCAGACGTCGGAGCTCTCCCGCCACAGATCGATGCCGGATTCGATGGCATACCGGTCGATTTCGGCGAGCTCCTCATCGGTGAAGTCCAGGTTCTTCAGCGCGCCCAGGTTCTCGTCGAGCTGAGCCACGCTGGAGGCGCCGATCAGCGTCGAGGCGACGGTCGGCTCCCGCAGCACCCACGCCAGCGCCAGTTGGGCCAGTGATTGGCCGCGGCGCTCGGCGATGCCGGCAAGGCCGCGTAGCCGCTCCAGAACATCGTCGGTGACCTGCTCGTCGTCGAATGTGGGACGGGCAGTTGCACGTTCCACCCCGTCGGCGGGCTGGGTGAGGTAGCGGTCGGTGAGCAGACCCTGAGCCAAAGCCGTGAACGCGATCGCCCCCATTCCGGCCTTGTCCAGCTCGGCAGTGAGGCCGTCCTCGATCCACCGGTTGAGAAGCGAGTAGGACGGTTGGTGGATGACCAGCGGGGTGCCCAAAGCCTTCGCGATGCTTGCCGCCTCGGCCGTCTTGGCCTGCGAGTACGACGAGATACCGACGTAGCGGGCCTTGCCCATCCGTACCGCGGTGTCCAGCGCGCCGATCGTCTCCTCCAGCGGAGTGCGCGGGTCGATGCGGTGGGAGTAGAAGATGTCGACGTAGTCGAGTCCGAGCCGATCAAGAGATTCGTCGAGGCTGTTGAGCACATAGGTGCGCCCACCGAGCTGCCCGTACGGGCCGGGCCACATGTCCCAGCCCGCCTTGGTCGAGATCAGCAGCTCGTTGCGGTACGGCTTGAAGTCGCGGCGCAGCATGCGGCCGAAGTTCTCCTCGGCCGAGCCGTACGGCGGGCCGTAGTTGTTGGCCAGATCGAAGTGGGTGATGCCCCGATCGAAGGCGTGCCGCAACACTTCTCGCTGCGTGTCGAACGGCCGGTTGTCGCCGAAGTTGTACCAGAGACCCAGCGAGATCGCCGGCAACAGCAGTCCCGAGGAACCCACCCGCCGGTAGGGCATCTCGCTGTAGCGCTGAGCCGAGGCGACCCACGGGTCGTGGGTGAACGGGACGTCGGGAATCGCGAATTGCTCAGCCATCTGTTCATCGTAGGCGCGCCGTGCGCGGCAGCTCCCGGACTCAGCGTCGCAGCGGAACTGCCGCCTCGAATTCGGCTGCCCTGCCAGCCGATTGCCACGCCAGCCAGCGGTCCCAGCGCCGCAGATTCGTCCGTTGCCACCACCGATCCAGCGGCGGGCAGATCCGGCGTCCGATCTCCAGCGCCGCGATCACCGGCGCTCGCGCGGCCAGCAGGCCGATACCCGGCAGCGCCGACGGGAGCTGATAGCGGCGCCGATTCCACGGCAGCATGTACAGCCCGAGATAGCCCGCCTGCACGCGATAGTGATACTCAGCGCGCAGCCGGCCAAGCCCCCGATGGGCGGCGGTCGGGGCGAACGCCGGCACGAACGACTCGACGAGCTCGCAGCCGCTGGTTCCGCTGTCATGGCTGCGTGCTGAATCCGCCATCAGCAGGATGCGCCACGCGTCGGCGACGGTCTCGGGGAAGTAGCCGTCACACCGCACGCCGACGAGATGGCCGCAGTAGCGGTTGAAGTGCAGGACCGCGCGCATCTCTGCGGGTGAGGTGATGTGCCCGAGCAGGAACAGGCCGAGCGCCGGTGCGACACTGCCGCCGAGCAAGGTGAGCAGCATGGCGGACTGGCTGATCGGCAGTCCCCACCGCGCCGCGTCCCACTCGGGATGCTCCCGAACCCGTTGGCGGACGCTGACGTGCATGATGCGCACGTGCAGCGAGATCTGCCGGCCGAGCGAACCGGGGGTCAGCAGCGCGCCGGGCCGGCACACTTCGATCCACCAGCGGGATGTCTCGAGATAGCGGTGCAGCGCACGCTGGCCGGCGTAACCGCCCGACAGCGACAGCGGCACCGCGAGCCAACCTTCGGTGTAGGTGTCGGTTGTTCCGGCGTTGCCGAGCGCGCCGAGCGCGTACGCCCAGCGCCGCCACACCGCGGCGCCCTGCTCGACCAGCTCCGGGTCCAGCCAGTACGGCTGCTGCTCGAACTCCGCGAACAGCGCCCGCATCGACTCCGGGGCCTCCGGCACGCTGTCGACGCCGCCGCGCTGAGCTCGATCGACCAGGTCGCGCGCCCGACGCGCGCCCAGTTCGCCGTGGTAGGTCTCGGCGACGAACGTTTCGGCCACCGGATCGCCCTCGGTCAGACCGCTGATGAAGGCGCGTGCGACCGCGTCGGGCGGGAACGGATCCACCCCCGTCACACGTCGGAGTGCGGTGCGCAGCCGGGTGCGGCGGGCGCTCACCCTGGGATAGCGGAACGCGGTCGGCGCCCCGGGCGGGCGAACGGTGCCGGGCATGGCTGTAGTCATAGCGCAGGGCTACGGTTCCCGCTGCTCCTTCGCATCATCCGCGTCGCCACCGGCTTCGGTGAAGTCGGCGCTGTAGGGCGCGCGGGGCGGCGCGATCTCGTCGAGTCGTTCGTTGATCGCCTGCGCCACGATGTCGTGCTGCAGCGGAGGCAGCGCCAGCGCGCCGTTGAGATACGCGTCGAGCTCGAAGCGGCTCGCCACACCGCCGTACGCGAAGTACCGCAACCACAGTTCGGCCACGGTGAGCCCCGTCGACTCGAATGCTCGCCGGAACCGGTGTTGGACCTCACCCGGCGTGGTCACCGGTCTGCTCACCCTTCCGTCGCCGAGGCGACGATCCACTCGGCGACCTGGGTCAGGACGCGGCGGCTGCCGTGGGACTCCATAACCAGCTGACGAAACGCTTCATCCGGCCCGATCCGGTTGCGGGCCATGATGATGCCCCGCGCCATGGCCACGATGTCGCGGTGGCGCAACGCCTCCTTGAGTGTGTCGCCCATCTGCTCGGCGGCCTGCACCGTCAGGACGTTGCTGACGAAGATCGCCGCCTGAAGGGCGAAGCGGCGCAACACGTCTGCATCTGTGTCGGAGTACGCGTCCGCCGTCGTGGAGTACACCTTGATCGCCCCGAGGGACCGCTCGCCGACCACCAGGGCCGCGCTCAGGAACGACCGCATTCCCAGAGCTCGCGCTGCGCGCATCCACGACGGCCAGCTCTGTTCGTCGACGCCGGGTTCGGACCGGATGACGCGCGCTTCCCGCCAGGCAGTCAGACACGGCCCCTCGTCGAGCTGGTACTGCAGATCATCGAGTCGCTCGACCAGAGGGTCGGTGGCCGCGGAACTGATGCGCTTGCCACCCGCGTCCAGCAGAGTCAGACCGGCCCCGGTGCTGTGGCCGATCGTGTCGGCGGCCAGGGAGGTCATGGTGACCAGCGCCGTGGCGACCGTGGTCTCTGTCAGCAGCACACCGGCCAGGCTTGCGAAGATGCCGGCGAGTTCCATGTCGGGCTGGGACTGGGGGGCGGTCATGGCGGACTCCGTACCCGGCACCGCGCCGGTCATGCGCTCGTCGGCGCGTGTGTTCACGGGGTGCCGCGAGTGTCGATGACCCGCTGGGCGATGTCGACCAGTTTGGTGTTGCTCTCCTGCGACAGCCGCCGCAACATCTCGAACGCCCGGACATCGTCGATGCCGAACCGCTCCATGATGATGCCCTTGGCCTGGCCGATGTGGTCTCGCGACAGCAGTGCGGACTGCAATTGACCGGCGTGGCGGTGCGCGCTGATCGCGGCGGCGGCGTGCGCGGCGAGCACGGTGCCCGTCAGCTGCCGCTCGGCGTCCCACGTCGTCGGCGCGAAGCCGAACAGGTTGAGCGCTCCCGACGTGTGCTGGTGGGTGTAGAGGCGCAGCGACAAGCTGCTCAACACACCCAGCTGGACCACCGCGGCAGAGTAGGCGGGCCAGCGCACCTCTGAGCGGAAGTCGTCGGTGCGCACCACCATCTCGTCGAGCGCCGCCGCCATGCACGGCCCTTCCTGCAGGGTGTGTTGGAGTTCGTCGAGTTCGTGCGGCAACTCTGTGGTTCCGGCGTGCGACTCGAACTGCCCGGCTCCGGTGATCAGCAGGATCCCGGCGGTGTCGACGCCGGGGATCAGGTCCACCGCGGCGGCGGTGACCTCGCTGAACACGTCCTCGGCGCTGCGCGGAACGGCGACGGCACGTGCGAGTTCGGCCATCCGCACGGCCAGATCGCTGCTCGTGGCTTCGGACATGGGGGACGGACTGCCCGGTGGGGGCGGCGCGAAACCCCGCGGGCGTTTCCCCTGCACGCCGGCAGCGGGGGAGGGAGGATGGCCCGGTGGCCACCGTGGTGTCTGTCAACGTCGGCATGCCGCGCAACGTCGCGTGGAACGACCGCACCGTCTACACCGGAGCCTGGAAGGAACCGGTGTTCGGACCGCGCACGGTGCGCCGGCTCAACATCGACGGCGACGGGCAGGGCGATCTCGGCGGCCACGGCGGCGAGAACCGCGCGGTGCTGGTCTACCAGATGGATTCCTACCGGCACTGGGCGCGGGAGTTCGGTCGCGACGACCTCGTGCCGGGCCTGCTGGGGGAGAACCTCACCGTGGAGGGGTTGGCCGACGACGAAGTGTGCATCGGTGACCGCTTCCGCGTCGGCGGTGCGGTGCTCGAGGTCACCCAGCCGCGGGTCACCTGCTATCGCGCCGGGATGCGCATCGGGGAGCCGCGGATGGCCGCGCTGCTCGTCGCGCACCGCCGGCCGGGGTTCTACTGCCGGGTGATCACCGAAGGCGATGTGGAAGCCGGCCAGGAGATCGTCAAGGTCGCCGACGGCCCGGAACGGATGACTGTCGCCGAGATCGACGCGTTGCTCTACCTTCCCGGCCATCCGCGCGACGGGCTGGCCCGGGCGCTGCGCATTCCTGCGCTCAGCCCGGGCTGGCAGGGTTCGCTGCGGGCACTGGCCGACCAGGACGCCGCAGCCACCGGTAATCCCGGCCTCGCCGCGGCGGGGCCGCCGCCGGCATGGACCGGTTTCCGCTCGCTGATCGTGCGCGATGTCGTCGAGGAGAGCCGGTCGGTGCGCTCGGTGGCCCTCGCCGATCCGAGCGGTGTGGCCTTACCGACATGGCGTGCCGGACAGTCCGTCACGGTCCGGCTCCCGCGCAGCGACGGGGCGCCCGCCGTCGTGCGCACCTACTCGCTGTGCAACGCGCCGGGCAGCGCCGCCTACCGCATCGGCGTGAAACGCGAACCGCACGGCGCGGCAAGCGAATACCTGCACACGCGGCTACGCCCCGGCGACACGCTGGACGTCGCCGCGCCGCGCGGTACCTTCTGGCTTGCCGACGACGAGTCACCGGTGGTCCTGGTCTCCGCCGGGGTCGGAGTCACGCCGGTGCTCTCGATGCTCAACGCGCTGGTGTCCACCGCGTCGGCCCGGCCGGTGTGGTGGCTGCATGGCGCCCGCGACGGAGCAGAGCACGCTTTCGCGGCCGAAGCGCAGCAGGCACTGAAGGCACTGTCGCACAGCACATCTCAAGTGGTCTACAGCCGACCGGCGCGGACGGATCGGGCCGGGGTGGACTACAGCGAGGCCGGCCGGCTCTCGGCGGCGGCGCTGGAGGCGCTGGCGATCCCGCGCGAGGCGACCGCCTATGTGTGCGGACCGCAGGCCTTCATGACGGGGATGGAGGCGGCCCTGCTGGCGCATGGACTCGCTCCGTCCCGGGTGCACACCGAGATCTTCGGTGCCGGACCGGCTCTCACGCCCGGTATCGCTGCCACCACGGTGGCGCCGCACCCACCGGACGGGGCACCGGGCCCGGGACCCGAGGTGCAATTCGTCCGCAGCGGTCTGGCGGTCGGTTGGGGTCCAGACCAGATGAGCCTGCTCGAACTGGCCGAGGCATGCGATGTGCCGACCCGGTGGTCGTGCCGGACCGGGGTGTGCCACAACTGCGAGACGGCTCTCCTGTCCGGGTCGGTGCGTTACGACCCCGAACCGCTGGAGCCGCCCGCCGAGGGCAACGTCCTCATCTGCTGCGCCTCACCGGTCGAACCGGTGGCGCTGGACCTGTAGCGCCGACTGCCACCGGAACATCCCGGCGCCCTGCGCGTAGGACAGGTGCCCGCCGAGCGCGCCGCCGACTCCCATGGCCAGCAGACCGAGCACCGCATAGCGACGTGCCGCACCCTGGTGCTCGCGGCCATACGCGCGATACGCCAGCGCGAACAGACCCACCGCCACCGCGTTCGAGCCCGCGTGCACCAGGCCGACGCGCTGCTGCCTGCGGTTCAACAGGGGGAAATCGGCCCAGCCGGCGAGCACGGTCGGCGGCACCGCCGCCAGACCGACACCCACCAGCCGCCGCGCGGCCACCGGATCGCCGAACGCCACATCGAACAGCACCGCGCTGGTCCACGCCCCGATCGGCACGGTGACCAACAGCGGATGGACCGGGTGCCCCAGCCACGCGCCACGCAGCAGTCGGGCCAGCCCCGTGCGGGTGACGACCCGATCCGCGACGTCGGCGGCCGTGGCGGCTGTGTCGTCGAGGGCGTCAAGACCTTCGGCGCGGGACAGGACTCCATGCAGATTCATGCCGAGGCACTACCCCGTGGCCGGGCCTCCAATCAAAGGTCGATTGCGGATGCATAGCGCCCACCACATGGGGTAACCGCGCGCGCATGGCGAAGATCGGCTACTTCCTGTCCTCCGAACAGTTCACCCCCCAAGGTCTGGTCGATCAGGCCAAACGAGCCGAGGACGCCGGCTTCGAGGCGCTGTGGATTTCCGACCACTTCCACCCGTGGAACGACGAACAGGGCCAGAGTGCGTTCGTCTGGGGAGTGATCGGCGCGCTTTCGCAGGTGACCTCGCTACCCGTCAGCACCGCCGTGACGTGCCCGACGATGCGAATCCACCCGGCGATCATCGCCCAGGCGGCCGCAACGGCAGCGGTGCAACTCGACGGCAGGTTCGTGCTCGGGGTGGGCAGCGGCGAGCTGCTCAACGAGCACATCTTCGGCGATCCGTGGCCGTCGGTGGGCGTGCGGCTCGAGATGCTCGAGGAGGCGATCGACGTGATCCGGCTGCTGCACCGTGGCGAAGAGATCAGTCACCACGGCGAACATTACGAGGTGCAGGAAGCTCGCATCTACACCCGCACCGAGGCGCCGGTGCCGATCTATGTGTCCGGATTCGGGCCTCAGGCAGCCGAATTCGCGGGCCGTGTCGGTGACGGGTTCTGCACGACGATAGCCGACGCTGATCTGGTGAAGACGTTCCGCGAGTCCGGTGGTGGCGACAAGCCGGTGCAGGCCGGGACGAAGGTCAGCTGGGACCGCGACGCCGATGCCGGACTCGATGCCGCCCACCGGCTCTGGGCCAACGAGGCGCTGCCCGGTCAGTTGGCTCAGACGCTGCCGCGGCCGCGTGACTTCATGGCCGCCTCGACTCTGGTGCCGCGTGACATGGTGGCCGAATCGGTGACGTGCGGGCCCGACGTGGACAGCCATGTCGCCCAGGTGCGCCAGTACGTCGACGCCGGGGTCGACGAGGTCTACGTGCAGCAGATCGGCCCCGATCTCGACGGGTTCTTCACCAGCTGGCAGCAGGACGTGCTGCCACAATTTCGCTAGTTCCGCTGATCAGGGCTGCCGCAACGCCGCGGTGATCGCGGCTACCCGCGGATCTGCGCGCAACTCCTCCAGCGTCTCGGGCAGCGGCAATCGCCAGTTCGGGTACTCGTCCACTGTCCCCGGCAGGTTGGGTTGGCGCACTTCGCCGATGACGTCGTAGGGCGAGATCAGCTTGAGCCGGCTCGGCGTGAGAGCCAGCAGCCGGTGCATCGCGAGCACGACGGCGGTCTCGTCGGATACGCCGTCTTCGAGCAGACCTTCAGATCGCAAGAGCGTCAACCACTCCGCGCGCTCGGAATCTGCGTTCGCCTGCTCGGCCGGCACGTCTTTCAGCAGACCCAGGTCGGCGCGTGCGCGCACGTGCTCACCCCGCAGAAAGCCCGCGGCAGTGGGCAGGTCGTGGGTCGAGATGCTCGCCGCAGCCCGTTCGGGCCAGCGCGCCGGCGGCAGCAGCGGCTCGTCTTCGTCGTCCTGGTCGCGGGTGAACCACGCGACCGCACAACCCAGCATCTCGTTGTCCGCCAGTGCCTGCGTCACCTCCGGTTCGACGGTGCCCAGATCCTCGCCCACCACGGTTGCTCCGGCCTTGTACGCCTCGAGCGCAAGCACCGCCAGCATCGCCTCGGCGTCGTAGTGGACATAGGTGCCGCGGTCGGGTCCGTCGCCGGGCGGAATCCACCACAGCCGCCACAACCCGGCGACATGGTCGATACGCAGGCCGTCGGCATGCGAGAGCACGGCGCGCAACATATCGCGCAGTGGCTCGTACCCCTTGGCCGCCAACCTATCCGGTCGCCACGGCGGCAGACCCCAATCCTGGCCGCGGGGAGTGAAGTTGTCGGGCGGCGCGCCGATGCTCACTCCGGTCGCCAGGACGTCTGCCAGCGCCCACGCATCAGCGCCGTCAGCGTCGACGCCGACCGCCAGGTCGTGCAGCACCCCCAGCGCCATCCCGGAGGCCTTGGCCGCGTCGCGGACCGCGCCGAGTTGTTCAGCGCATCGCTGCTGAACCCACGCGTGAAAAGCGACCCGCGGCGCCAACTCTCGCCGAGCCGCGGCGACCGCCTCGCTGTCCACCTGGCGCAATGGCGCGGGCCATCGGCTCCATCGGCCGCCGTGGCGTTCGGCCAGTGCGCAGTACGTCGCCCAGTCGCGCAGACCGTCGGACGCGTCGCCGGTCAATGGATCAGGTCGCCCCTCCGAGCGCCACAGCAACTCCAAGGCGGACCGTTTCGCCGCCCACACCAGGTCGTGGTCGATGCGTGGCGTAGACGGCGACACCCGCAGCGCGTCGACCTCGTCGCGGACCGCGGTGTCGGCCCGGCCGTACGCCGGCAGGTCCTCGATCCGCAATGCCAACGGGTTGGCGAACCGTCGGCTCGATGGCGTGTAGGGCGACGGCTGCACCGGGTGCGTCGGCCCTGGCGCATGCAGAGGGTTGAGAAGTACTGCGCCGCAACCATGTTCGCCGGCAGTCCAGCGAATGAACTCGGTCAGGTCACCGAGGTCCCCGATGCCCCACGACCGGGCGGAGCGCAGGGCGTAGAGCTGCAGCATCCAGCCCCACGTGTCCGGTGCGGTGGGCACCTTCGGCGGCGCAGCCACCACGGTGGCCTGTTGACCGTCGCGGGTGTGCAGGCGGTACCAGCCGGGTGTCAGATCCGCGGGGATCTCGTCGCGTACGTCGATGCGGGAACCGTCCTCGGCCACGAGCAGTTCCGCCTGCGGGACCCTCCGGGCGCGCCCGGTCAGCCGGACCGCGAGGGTGGGCGGCAGCACGCCGGCGCGCTGGCGTTCCTCGAGGCGGGCGAGCTCGGCGCGTCGCTGCGCTTCGGTGCCGGCCTGCACATCCAGCAGCCCGAGCACGCGGATCACGACCTCGGCGTCGACGTTCACCAGCTCGCGGCGTTCGTTGCGATACGTCGTCGCGACACCGTGGGCGTCGGCCAGCCGGCGCAGATCGTCGGGTACGGGCGCGGGATCGTGGGTCACCGCGCCTCTATACCCCGCGCGCCGATCCTTACACCGCGCGCGTCCGCCGCTCCCGCGGCTACACCTGGGCTATACGGCAGCGCCGACCAGGTGCCCGATCCCGTACGTGAGCAGCAGCGCCAGCCCGCCGCCGACCACATTGCGCACCACCGCGCGCTGCTTGGGTGCGCCGCCGAGAGCCGCCGACACCGCCCCGGTGAGGATCAGCGCGGCCAGGACGGCCATCACGGTGACGGGCACCCGCCATGTCGTCGGCGGGGTCACGATCGCGATGATGGGCAGCAGCGCACCGATGGTGAACGACAGCGCCGACGACAGCGCCGCCTGCCACGGGTTGGTGTATTCGCCTGGGGTGATTCCCAGTTCGACCTCGGCATGCGCGGTGAACGCATCGTGGGAGGTCAGCTCCTCGGCGACGGTCCGTGCGGTGGCCGGGTTCAGTCCCTTGGCTTCGTAGAGTGCGGTGAGTTCGTCCAACTCGGCGGCCGGGTCGTCGCGCAGCTCACGTCGTTCCTTGGACAACAACGCTTTTTCGGTGTCGCGCTGCGTGCTCACCGACACGTACTCGCCCAGGGCCATCGACACGGCGCCGGCCGCCAGCCCGGCGATGCCGGCAGTCAGGATCGGACCCCGCTCGGCGGTCGCCGCGGCGACACCGACGACCAGACCCGCGGTCGACACGATCCCGTCGTTGGCGCCCAGCACCCCCGCCCGCAACCAATTCAACTTGGCGGCAACGGAACCGATGTGAGGCTCAGCAGGGTGGGATGCGGTGGTCACCGGGTCACCGTAGCCAGAATCGCCGACATCTACCAGCAAACCAAGGCTGTCCAAACGCCGGCAAGGGCCTAGGCTCGGAGGTGTGAAGTTCGGGATCGCCACCTTTGTCAACGACGACGCCATCGACACCGTGTCGCTGGCCCGAGCGGTCGAGGAGCGCGGCTTCACCTCCCTGGCAGTGGCCGAGCACACCCACATCCCGGCCAGCCGGGATACGCCGTATCCGGGCGGGGGTGATCTGCCGTCGGTGTACTACCGGACGCTGGACCCGTTCGTCACGCTGGCCGCCGCGGCCGCGGTGACGTCGAGCATCGAGCTGGTCACCGGGATCGCGTTGCTGATCCAACGCGATCCCATCATCACCGCCAAAGAGGCGGCGAGCATCGACCTGATCTCCGGTGGGCGGTTCGTCTTCGGTGTCGGTGCGGGGTGGAACCTCGAGGAGATGCGCCACCATGGCACCGATCCGGCGATCCGCGGCGCACTGCTCGACGAGCGCATCGAAGCGATCACGGCACTGTGGACCACCGAACCCGCCGAGTATCACGGGCGCTACGTCGATTTCGCGCCGTCGTACTCGCGACCCAAGCCAGTGCGCACGCCACACCCGCCGGTGTTCATCGGCGGTAACTCCAAGGCGACAGTGACGCGCATCGTCCGGCACCGGGCGGGGTGGCTGTCCAATCCGCTGCCGGTGGACGTGCTCCGCGCGCGCATCGAGCAGCTCCGCGAACGCGCCGAGCATGACGTGCCACTGCGGCTGTTCGCCGCGCCGGACGATCTCGAATATTGGCGCGCCGCAGCAGATCTCGGCTTCGAAGAGGCGCAGCTACTTCTGCCGACCAAACCGCTCGACGAATCGTTGCGCATCCTCGACCAGTTGGCCGAGCGGGTCGCGCAGTTCGGCTGACTCAGCGCGCGGCGACAGTGCGCGCAGTGGCGTACGCAGGCTGCGGCGCAGCGGCAGGTTGCAGCGTCGCGCGACGTTTGCGGCGTTGATCCCGGACGATCCGCCGGGTCAGGAGGCGCTCGTCACGGTCGGACAGGGACCGGATGCGCTGGGACAGGAGATCGAGCTGCTGCCAGCTCAGCCCGTCGAGATCCCCCTCGACGTCGTGAGTTGCCACGACAACGGCACCTCGCAGCAGGGGCACCGTTTTTGCGGTGAAGTTGGTTGTCGCCAAGAGCAATTCGGTGGCTTGGCGGTTGACGCGGCGCTGGCAGCGCCCCGCCGTCGAACTGAACCAGAAGTCGAACTGGCGATCGGCGCTGCTCAGGGATTGCAGCCCACGGTCGTGCACGAGGCGGTCGATGTCGGCCTTGGTGTAGGCCCGTGTCTCATAAACGGGGCCCTGGGTGCTGAAGTACAGGATGGTGTTCATGGCGATGATCCATTCGTCACTTTCTCGGCGGTGGGGTGACGCGTCGGCCGCGTCGTTACTGGAGTTACCCGTGTGACAAATGAGACAAACCTTGATAACGATTGAAACATTCCCGTCGCGCGCTACGGTCGCGTGATGGACTTCGCGGACTACCGCACATTCGACGCCGTCGGCCTGGCCGAGCTGGTGGCCAGCGGGAAGGTCTCCCCGGCTGAACTGTTGACCGTCGCGCGCGAGCGGGCCGACGCCGTCAACCCGCGGATCAACGCGATCGTGCGCGACGTGCCGCCGCCGGAACCCGCCGCCGGCCCGCTGAGCGGGGTGCCGTTCCTTCTCAAGGACCTGGGCCAGGACTTCGCCGGGGTGCCCACCGGATCCGGGAACCGGGCGCTGGCCGCACGGCCGGCCACCGAACACTCCACGGTGGTGCAGCGGTGGCTCGATGCCGGACTGGTGGTGTTCGGGAAGACCAACACCCCCGAGTTCGGCGCCAAAGGGATCACCGAACCTGTCGCGAACGGCCCGGCTCGCAACCCCTGGCAGCTCGCCCACAGCCCCGGCGGATCGTCGGGCGGCTCGGCCGCCGCGGTCGCAGCCGGCATCGTGCCCTGCGCGGGCGCCAGCGACGGCGGCGGCTCGATCCGCATCCCGGCCGGCTGCTGCGGGCTGTTCGGCCTCAAGCCCGGCCGCGGTCTGGTCCCCTCAGGTCCGGGGGCGGCCGAGCCCATGCACGGTGCCGCGGTCCAAGGCGTCGTCTCCCGCTCGGTGCGCGACACCGCGGTGATGCTCGACGTGCTGTGCGGCGGCGAACCCGGCGGGCCCTACCTGCCCGCGCTACCGGCCGAGCCGTTCGCCTCCAGCCTGGACGCCGACCCCGCTCCGCTGCGGATCGGGTTCCGGGTCCCGTCGGCGATCACCCCGGCGCCGCATCGTGAGGCCTACGCCGCGGTCGACACCGCCGCGCGCCTGCTGACCGAGCTCGGCCACCACGTCGAGGAACTGCCCGAGGCACCGTTCGACGACGCCGCGCTGGCCCGCGACTTCCTGCTGACCTGGTTCGTCTCCCTCGCCTGGGAAGTCGACGAGACGAAGAGGCTGACCGGTGCCGGCGACGCGGCGTTCGAACGGGACACGCTGATCATGGCCGCGCTGGGCCGGGCGACCAGCGCGGTGGACTACCTCGACGCGGTGTCCCGCCGCCACGAGCACACCCGCCGGCTGACGACGTTCTTCTCCTCCTACGACCTGCTGCTGACACCGACGCTGGCGAGCCCGCCGCCGACAATCGGGGCGTTCGACCTGCCTGCGGTGCTGGCGCGCGGCGCCGACATGTTGCTCAAGACGCGCACCGCGACGCTGCTGCGGTTCACCAAGATCGTCGACGACATGGTCGACGACAACCTGGGCTGGGTGCCGTACACCCAGCTGGCGAACCTCACCGGCCGGCCCGCCATGTCGGTGCCGCTGCACTGGACCTCCGACGGACTGCCGCTCGGGGTGCAGTTCGTCGCGCCGCTGGCCGGCGAGTCCCTGCTGATCCGGCTCGCCGCTCAGCTGGAACGGGCCGCCCCGTGGTTCGACCGCGTCCCGCCGCTCTAACGCTCCCGGCCGGCCGGTGAATCGGCCTCGCGGCGTTCCTCTTTGAGCCGGTCCTTGCTGCGGATCAGCCGCAGCAAGGTGACCAGCGCCAACCCGCCGACGATGTTGCCGACCACGGTGTAGCCGAACCAGGACAGCCAGTCGAGGTAGCCGAAGGACGTGCCCCCGGCGATCAGCGCGCCGAAGATCAGCAGGGAATCCAGGATCGAGTGGAACAGCTGCAGGCCTGCCAACAGGAATGCCCCGGCGACCGCAGCGGCGATCTTGGCCGGCATCGAATCGGTGCCGTGCTGCATGCGCGTCATCAGCGTGATCACCATGCCCCCCAGCAGCGCGAGCGCGATGCTTTCGGCGTTCAGCGGCGCGTCGACGAAGTGCTGCGCCGATTCGATCGTCTGGGCGTGCAACTTCGGAAAGGCCGCCATCACCAGCCACATGATCAGCCAGCCACCGACGAGGTTGGCCACCAGCGTGCCGCCCCACAGCTTGCCCAGCTGGGCAACGCTGGCGCGTTTGGCCACCACGGTGGTGACCGGCACCAGGAAGCCCTCGGTGAACAGTTCGCTGCGGCCCAGCAGCAACGCCAGGAAGCCAACCGAGAAGGCGAGCCCCGCCAGCAGCGGATTCCCGGTGGCCAGCAGCACCGACAGGTAGGCCAATACGCCCATCGCCACCTCGGTCCCGCCGAAGAACCCGGTGACCAGCACTTCCCGTGAGCTGCGGTGCAGGCGCTGGGTGCCCTCGTCGACCATTCGGTTGAACGCCTGCTCGAGGGCGTCCTCGATCGGGCTGTCGGAGTCGCCCAGATCGCGCTGGTCAGTGCTGTCCATCGCGCGGGAGTACCCGCTCGCCGTGCAGTGTCACCCCCGCGGCGGGGCGAAGTACAACTCCTGACGAACCGTGCAGACGAGCCGGCCGTCGCGGTTGAACATCGTGCCGCTGCCCAATGCCAGTGCGCCGGTGCTGCTCGGTGACTGCTGGTCGTAGAGCAACCAGTCGGACAGATCGGCCGGGGCGTGGAACCACACCGAATGGTCGCGCTGCAGGAAGTTGCCGACACTCGCTCGCGCTCGATACACCGGTTCGGTCAGCGTCACCGCCGACAGGTAAGCGACCAGGGCCGCCGTGCGCGCCGGGTCCGGCTCGGGCAGCGGGCCGTCGGGTCGCCACCAGATCCGGGTGCGTGCCGGCGGCGCGGACTCGACGTCGACGATGCGCCGTTCGAACCAGCGCAGGCTGGCCCACTGCCCGGCCGTCGCCTCCGACGACTCCGCGAGGTGGGGCGCGACCACCGGCAGCGACTCCGGCGCGGGCACC
This sequence comes from Actinomycetota bacterium, assembly GCA_040752555.1. Lineage (GTDB taxonomy): Bacteria > Actinomycetota > Actinomycetes > Mycobacteriales > Mycobacteriaceae > Mycobacterium. The sequence goes on from JBFMGT010000003.1 coordinate 139,015, forward strand.
TGTGGGCAGGTGGGCTGATAGCCGTCGTCGGCGGCACCCGGGGCCAGCGCGGTGAACGACGACATCGCCTCCAGCAGGATCTGGTCGTCCTGGCGGGCCGTCACCCGACGTGCCGAGAACGTGCGCCCTTCCTGCAGGTCGACGACGTCGAATTGCACCGGGCGGCGCGCGTCACCCGGTCGGAGAAAGTACGTGTGCATGCTGTGCGGCGCGCGACCGGGCGCTGTGAGGCTCGCGGCGAGCAGCGCCTGGGCGGAGATGTGCCCGCCGAGAATGTGGTTCGCCGGCGCCGGCAGTTGCTCCCCGCTGAACGAGCGCGCGTCGGTCCGAGTCAGATCCAGGGACGCCAGCACCGCGTCGAAGGAAGAGGGCACGCGGCAGATCATGCCCGACGTTGCCGAACCACAGGCCGTCAGCAGGTTTACGCCGCGCCCGTGGTGGTCAATCTCACGCCATGCCTGGGCTCGGTGATGCGCTGGAATGGGTGAAGCACGAGATCTCGGCGCGGGTCCCCAAGGCCGACCTCGACCAGCGCGACGCCGACTACATCCTCGAGCAACTACCCGGACTGTGGTTGCTGGCGTCCCTGTACTTCCGCGCCGACGTGCGAGGGCTCGACCGCATCCCCGCCAAGGGGCCCGTGCTGCTGGTCGGCAACCACAGCGGCGGCAACCTGCCGCCCGACACGTTCGTGTTCACGCTGGCGTTCTGCTCGTACTTCGGTGTCGAGCGGCCCTTCTACCAGTTGGCGCACAACCTCGTGGTCTCCATGCCGGGCCTGGGGTCGCTGCGCAAGTTCGGCACCGTCGCCGCCAACCACGACAACGCCACGCTCGCCCTGAAATCAGGCGCAGCGCTGTTGGTGTACCCGGGCGGGGACTACGAGGTGTTTCGGCCGTCATGGGAACGCCACGAGGTCGACTTCGGTGGCCGCAAGGGCTACGTGAAGCTCGCCCGTGAGGCCGGGGTGCCGATCGTGCCCGTCGCCAGCGTCGGCGGCCAGGAGGCTGCGCTGTTCCTGGACCGCGGACAGTGGCTGGCCAAGCTGCTGATGGTCGACAAGCTGGCCCGGCTCAAGAGTGTGCCGATTCTGTTCGCCCCGCCATGGGGGTTGACGGTCAGCGATTTCATCCCGCGGCTGCCGCTGCCGACCAAGGTCGTCATCGAGGTCCAGGAACCCATCGACGCCGCCGACATCGCCAACGCCGACGACGACGTCATCAACGACAAGGTGCTGGCCAGCCTGCAGGGCGCGGTGGACCGGCTGGCGGCCGAGCGGCGCTTCCCGGTGATCGGGTAGGGGGAGCGATGCGACTCTCACGCAGCATCGTCGTCGATGTCGAGCCCCACCTGGTGTGGAAACACGTCAGCGATCCCGGCTGCTATCCCGAGTTCATGGCCAACCTGGAGCGTTGGGAGATCGTCACCGATACCCCCGCCGGCGCGGGGGCGCGCTACACCGTGCACTGGAAAGTGGGCTCGGTGCCCATCGGTGGCGTGATCGAAGTATCCGAGTTCGACGAGCCGCGCGACCTCGCGTGGATCGGGATCACCGGGATCACGTTGCGAGGCCGCTTCCGGATGCGCGACGCGGGCGATGGCCGCACCAAGGTGACCTTCCGGCTGGCCTACGAAGCGCCCGGTGGTCTGCTCGGGTTGATCGCCGACCGCGTCGCCGCCAGCCAGGTGAGCCGGACGATGGGCGAAACCCTGCGCCGCCTCAAGGATCTCGTCGAGCACTGAGTGCGATACTGACACCTCCGCGCGCAGGGGGAGGCTCAGTCATGGTCGGCAGCGACGACGTTTCGGTGATCACCGGCGGTGCCGGCGGGATGGGGCAGGCCACCGCTGCCGTCGTCGGCCGGGACCACACGGTCGTGCTGTTCGACATCCGAGAGGACCGGCTGGCGGACGCGCAGGCGGCGCTCGAGGCCCGCGGCGTCACGGCGACGAGTGTCGCCGGCGACGTCACCGATCCGGAGGCCGTGGCCCGCCTGCTGAGGCGGGCCGGCGATCTCGGCACGCTGGCCTCGGTGATCCACGCGGCCGGGGTGAGCCCCAGCATGGGCGACGCCGAATACATCGTCAGGACCAACGCGCTCGGTACCGTCACCGTCGGCGAGGAATTCTTCCGCGTCGCTCCTGAGGGCGCCGCACTGGTCAATGTGGCCTCGATGGCGGCCTATCTGTTGCCCGACACCATGCTGCCAACCGGCGCGTACCCGCTTGCCTTCGACGACCCAGATGCCTTCCTGGCCCAGGTGCTCGCGGCGTGCGACATCGGGCTCGAGGAGGCGCAAGCGGGGCTGGGCTATGCGATCAGCAAGAGCTTCGTCCGGTGGTACTCCACCGCACAGGCAGAACGATTCAACGACCGCGGACTGCGGGTGTTGTCGGTCTCGCCCGGGTCGACCGACACCGAGATGGGTCGGCTCGAGGAGGAGGCCGGCGCCGGGGCGATGGTGGTCGACGCGGCGGTGCCCCGGTGGGGGACAGCCGAGGAGATGGGCGAGCTGCTGGCCTTCTGCGCCAGCAGGCGGGCCGGATATCTGACCGGAACCGACATCCTCAACGACGGTGGCGTGGTCGCCTCCATCACCGAACGTGCCCGCCGGGCCTCCGTCGGCTGACCGGCACCGGCCCGCGGCCCGGATCCCGATCTGGTCGGTGCCGCTGTTCTTCGTCGTCGGCGCGGTGTCCCAGTACGCGGGAGCTGCGATCGGCGTGTGGCTGTTCGCCACGACCGAGCCGGCGACGGTGGCGTGGTTGCGTGCGTTGGGCGCCGCCGTGGTGCTGCTCGCCTGGCGGCGCCCCTGGCGGTGGCGGTGGTCGACGCGCAGTGTCGGTGCGGCCGCGGCGTTCGGCGCTGTCACGCTCGCGATGAATGTCGCGTTCTACGAGGCGATCGCACGAATCCCGTTGGGCACCGCGGTCGCCATCGAGTTCACCGGCCCGATCGCGGTGGCCCTGCTGGGTTCTCGACGTGTCCTCGACTACCTGGCGGCGGTGCTGGTGGGTGCGGGGATCTACCTGCTGGCGGGCGTACAACCTGGCGTCGACGCCGCAGGGGTGGCGTTCGCGCTGCTGGCTGCCGCCCTGTGGGCCGGCTACATCGTGCTCGGCAAGAAGGTCGCCGACGCCGGTACCGGGCTGGACTCGCTGGCGGTGGGCATGGCGGCGGCCGCGTTGGTCAGCGCGCCGGTGCTCCTCGGGGCGCAGATGGCGACCGACGCGTCGGTGCTCGTCGAGGCACGCACCTGGCTCTACGGCGCGGGCGTCGGGGTGCTCTCCAGCGCCATCCCGTACGCGCTGGATCAGCCGGTGCTCGCCACGGTCGGGAGGGCCCGGTTCGCCCTGCTGCTGGCGCTGCTGCCGGCCACGGCCGCGGTGGTCGGCGCGGTCGCGTTGGCGCAGCGGCCCACCGGCGCCGAAGCGGCCGGCATCGCCGCGGTGATGGCCGCGCTGGCGGTCAGCGCGTGGGCCGGCCGCGGCCGCGCCGGTAGCGGCGGCACAATCGAGCCATGAGCTGCTGTCAACACGACACCGGATTCGATGCCGCGTTCACCGTCGACGCCTCCCGCGTCACCTTCGGCCGCGGGTGCATCCGGGAAGTCGGCGACCGGGCGGCCGCGCAGGGCATGCGCCGGGTCGCGCTGTTCACCGATCCGTGGGTCGCCCGGCTGGAACTCTTCGACGCCGTGCAGCGCGCACTGCGTGACGCGGGCCTCGACATCGTCGCCTACACCGACGTCGCTGTCGAGCCGACCGACGAATCCTTCCGTGCGGCAGCCGCTTTCGCCACCGAGGCGGCCCCTGACGGCTACGTCTCGGTCGGCGGTGGATCGGTCATCGACACCGCCAAGGCCGCCAACCTGTACGCCACGCACCCGGCCGACTTCGCCGACTACGTCAACGCCCCCATCGGCGCGGGCCGGCCGGTGCCCGGTCCGCTGGCGCCACACATTGCCTGCCCGACGACCTCGGGCACGGGCAGTGAGGTCACCGGCATCGCGATCTTCGACATGCTCTCGCTGCACGCCAAGACGGGCATCGCGAGCCCTGCGCTGCGGCCCACCGAGGCGCTCGTCGACCCCGACAGCACCGACACCCTGCCCGCAGAGGTCGTGGCCTGCAGCGGACTCGACGTGCTCTCCCACGCGCTGGAGTCCTATACCGCCCGCCCCTTCACCCGGCGGACGGCGCCGGCGCGGCCCAGCCAACGACCCATGAGTCAGGGCGCCAACCCGTGGAGCGACCTGGGTAGCCGCGAGGCCCTCGCACTGCTCGGCCGGTACCTGGTGCGCGCGGTCACCGACGCGTCCGACCGGGAGGCTCGGGAACAGACGATGTGGGCGGCCACCCTGGCCGGTATCGCGTTCGGCAACGCCGGGGTGCACATTCCCCACGCGATGGCCTACGCGGTCGCAGGCCAAGTCCGCGATTTCCGTCCGTCCGGGTATCCGAACAGCAAACCGATTGTGCCGCACGGAATGTCGGTGATCCTCAACGCGCCGGCCGCGTTCCGGATGACGGCGGCGGCGGACCCGGCCCGACACCTGGCTGCCGCCCGCCACCTCGGCGCCGAGGTCGCGGGCGCCGCCGACACCGATGCGGGGGAGGTGCTCGCCGAGCATCTCGTCGGCATCATGGCCGCGGTCGGGATGCCGGGCGGGCTTGCCGATGTCGGTTACACCGACGCCGATGTCGAGGCACTGGCCGCAGGGGCGTTCCCGCAGCAGCGGCTCCTGGGCAATGCACCCATCGACGTCGATGAAGTACTGCTGGGCAGCATCTTTCGCGAGGCGTTGAGCTATGCCTGACACGCCGGCCGAACATGCCGAGAACTACCGTTACTTTCTGCCCATCACCACCCGGTGGATGGACAACGACGTCTATGGGCATGTCAACAACGTCACGTACTACAGCTATTTCGACACCGTCGCCAACCACTTCCTGATCGCCGAGGGTGGCCTCGACATCCACACCTCACCGGTCATCGCGCTGGTGGTGGAGTCGTCGTGCACCTACCGGGCGCCGGCCGCCTATCCCGATCAGCTGCGCGCAGGCCTGCGGGTCGACGCCCTGTCGCGTCGATCGGTGACGTGGGGTGTCGCGATCTTCGGGGCGGACGACACGGCGGCGTTGGCTCACGGGCGATTCGTGCACGTGTTCGTCGATCGCGAGCAGCGGCGCGCAGTGCCGATTCCCGAGCCGATCCGCGCCGCACTGGAATCTATTGCCGCACAGCAGCAATGAGGTCGGCGACCTGGTGTGCGTCGCGCCGGGCGGCCGGTTCGTCGGAGGGGGCATAGCGGTCAGCGGCCGGGTCGTGGCGTGCGCCGGCGATGGTGCCGTGATCGGCGTCGAGTTCGACGACCCGCACCGGCCACCCGGCCGACTCCAGCCGTCGGCCGAACTGATGGCTCGCGTCCAGGGGCACCACATCGTCGGCGCGGCCGTGCAGCAGCGTGAACGGCGCGCCGGGCCGCGACCGCGGCAGCGCGTCAGCCGGCGGCGCCCCGCTGATCGGGTCGGCCACCATGAACGCCCCCGCCAGACACACCGTGTGCGCCAACGCGACATCGAACTCGTCGGCGCACAACGTCAGACCCGCAGCCGCCGCGCCACCGAGTGACCACCCGACCAGCGTGAGCCGGCCCGGTTCGGCGGTCCAGCCGCGTACGAAGTCGAGCGACGCCAGCAGATCCGACCGGCCGTGGTCGGGAGCGTGGGAATCCCAGTCGGGGGCCACCACGCCGAACCCGCGCTCGGCGAGCGCAGCGGCCAGGCGCCCGACCGTGGCCCTGGCGTCTGTTTGGGTGCCGTGCCACAGCAGCAGCGGGGCGTCACCCGGCGTGCCGTACACGTCGGCGTGCCGGGCGGATGCGTATTCGACGGTGTCTATCTCTGCGTCTGTTCCTGCGTCCATCCTGCCCGGTTTCCCACCCCCACCGATTCGACTCATCGCTGGCAACGGGGGCACCACCAGGTGCGCCGGCGCTCGGGGTCTCCCGCCACCTCGGCGACCACCCGGATCGTCGTGCCGCAGCGCAGGCACGGCCGGTCGGCCCGGCCGGCCACCCAGTGCTGCTCGCCTTTGCGCCGCGCCCCGGTCGTCACCTGCATCGCACCCGGCACGGTCGCCGAATGCCGCAGCGCCCGCGCACCCAGCTCGAGCAACTTCGCGACATCGACCCGCTCCACCGGTGTCCACGGGTCGTGTCCGCGCAGGAAGCACAGCTCGTTGGCCCACAGGTTGCCGAACCCCGCCACACACCGCTGGTCGAGCAGCGCGGCGACCAACGGCCGCCGCGCGTCGGCGCTGACGCGTCGGGCCGCCTCGTCCAGATCCCAGTCGTCGCGCAGCGGGTCGGGCCCCAGATGGCCCACGCACTGCGCTTCGTCAGCCGTCCGTACCAACTCGACGACAGGCAGCTTCACCCCGTATGCGGCAGGCCCCTCGGTGCGCAGCAGCACCCGCACGTCGGGCATCACCGATCGAGGCAGCCACCGTCCCGTCCGCGACACCGTCCACGACCCCGACATGCGCAGATGGGTGTGCAGGGTGACGTCGCCGGACAAGCGGGTCAGCAGGTGCTTGCCGTGGGTGACGTGCGCGCACACGGTGCGCCCGGCGAGATCGTCGGTGGCATGCGCAGGCACCCGCAGCTCACCGCGGACCAGGGTGCGCCCCGTCAGGGCGTCGTCGAGGCGCCGCGCCAGCGCGTAGACGGTGTCGCCCTCGGGCATGCCGGAATCAGACGCTCCGCGATTCGCTCGCCGCCTCGCGGGTGGGCCGGGTGGTGAGATGGTCCAGCACGCCGGTGATGTCGAGCAGCCGCTGCAGTTGGGCGGGCCGGTGGTCGAGGTGCAGCTGCACACCGGCGGCCGATGTGTTGCGATGCACGAGCAGCAGGCCGGACAGGCCGGCGGAATCGCAGAACGTCAAGCCCGTGAAGTCGAGGCGCAGATCGGTGATCCGCGAGCTGCGGGCCAGCGCGTCGGACACCGCTGACACGAGTGCGGCGGTGCTTTCGTAGTCGAGGTCGCCGGCGACGGCGAGCCTCGTCGAGGTGCCGTCGATGTCGGTGCTCAGCGTGAGTGTCATGCAGATGCTGCCTCGTCGATCGGGGCCGTGCCGAGGGCGCTGCGTGCCGCGGCGAGGAGGCGCTGGGTACGGGGGAAATCGGACAGTTGGACGGCCAGTGCGGCGAGGGCGGGATGCAGCGACGCCGCAGGCACCGCCCGTGCGGTCAGGATCTCGGCGGTCCAGGAGACGAAGTCGGTGAACAGCGCGTCGTCGTCGGTGTAGAGCGCGGTGGCCAGGAAGTCGATGATGTGCGCGATGTCCTCGATGGTGTGCTGCCGCTGTTGCTCGGTGTACTCGCGCATCGCCGGGAAACGGCTTTCCAGCTCGGTCACCGTCGTGGTGACGAGGTCACCCGCTGTCGCGGCGACCATCGTGTACTCCTGGTCGGCCAGGTGCGGCAGATCGTCGATGGGTTGGTGGGGCGGTCGCGGTGTGCGCCGCGGGGCGCCGTCGGCCAGCAGTGCGGCCGCGGACCTGGCGTCGGCCGCCCAGGCGTCGGCGCCCAGCAGGTAGGCGAAGCGCCCGTCCGAACCGAAGCCGGCACCTCCGGCGAGCACCGGGGCCCCGGCTGCCTGACAGGCGGTGATCGCGGCATGGGCGGTGGGCAACCGCGTCGGGATCATGCAGGACAGGGCCACCGCGTCCGGTCCGTGCTGATGCAGGTGCGCGATCAGGTGGGGGGTGGGCACCTGGGCGCCCAGAAAATCGACCTGCCAGCCACGCAGGCGGAGCACCTCGGCGAGCAGCCGGGCCGGCAGCGCGTGCCACTCGCCGTCCACGCACGCGACCGTGACCCGGCCCGCCGACGCGGCAGGCGGGCGACACGCGGTGTGGTGGGCCAGCGCCGCCACGACCCGGTCGTTGATCGCGGTGGCGACGTGCTCCTGGACGACGGTGATCCGGTTGGCAGCCCACTCCGTGCCCACCCGGTGCTGTACGGGGGCGATGACGTCGAGCAGCAGATCCTCGCAGGGCACCCCGGCGTCGGCGGCGTCGAGGACGGCACCCACCGCGGCGTACTCGTCACCGTCGAGGAGCGCGGCCCACAGCCGATCGATGGTGGTGCTCATGCCGACGCCGTGTACCTCCCCGCGGTGTGGCCGTCGACCGCGCTCAGGTGTGTGCGCCGGGGCGCGGTGATCGCCACGACTGCGATGTCGTCGTGTGCGCGGCCCTTCACCCACTGTGAGGTGAGCATCATGATGCGCTCGACGACCGCCTCGGCGGGCATTCCGGCGCACTCCCGCAGGGCAGCGGTCAGCCGCGGCTCACCGAACATCTCCGTCCCCGTCGGCCCGCCGTGCGCCTCGGTCACCCCGTCGGTGAACAGCAGGCAGGTCTCGCCCGGCCCCAGCGTGGTCTCGAAGGTGCGCGACTTGATCTCGGGCAGCGCCCCGACCAGCGTGCCGCGGGTGTCGGCTTCCTCCACCCGGCCGTCGGCACGCACGATCAGGGGCGCCAGATGCCCCGCGCAGGTCAGGCGCAGACACACCTGCCCCTCGCGGCGAGACACCGAGGCCAGCACCAACGTCGCGAACTTGGTGTGCTCGGCAGACAGCAGCGCGCTGTTGAGCAGCCGCAGCACGCCCGCATGGTCCTCGGCCAGCGGCGCGAGCGCCTGCAGGGTGTTGCGGATCTTGCCGGTGACGAGTGCCGCCTCGAGGCCCTTGTCGCATACGTCGCCGAGCACCACGAGCGTCTCGTCCTCCGGCGCCTTTGCGAGGTGGACGTCGTAGAAGTCACCGCTGACCAGGTGGTCGTCCTCCGAGGCGCGGTAGCCACCGGCCAGCTCGATGCCGTGGAAGCGGTGCAGCTGCGGCGGCAGCAGGTCACGCATCAGCGTGCGGGTGATCGCAGCCTGCTCGCCGTACAGGCGAGCGGCGGACAGAGCCGTGCCCGCGCGGGCGGCGAAGAGGCGGGCGAACACCTCCTCACCGTCGCTGAAGGCCATCTGAGAGGTTTGGCGGAGCAGCACCAGTGCCCCTGCCGGCACGCCGTGACCAGGCAGCGGGGTGACGACGATGGACCCGACCGGGCCGGAGAAGCCCGCCGGGATGAGCCAGTCGGGCACCGTCGCCGGATCGATCCACCGCGACGGCACCGGCGGGAACCCACGAAGCGCCTCGGCGAGGCCGGGCACCAGCTCGGGGCCGCCGTCGACCGTGCGCTGCTCGATCGCGCCGTCGGGACCCGAGCACACCAGGGTGATCTGCCGGCGCCGCGTGGGCGCCACCACCACGGCGGCGTCGGCGAGGTGCCGCGCGGCCATCCGGACCGTGGCCTCCATGCACCGCTCGACGTTCAGCGAGGCCATCAACTCGGTGGACGCCTCGTCGAGAAACGCGGCCCGGTCCCGTTCCCGGGCGACCGCCTCCTCGGCGCGCATCAGATCGTGGTCGGTGTCGGTGAACAGCCACCACGCCACCGCGCCGGCCGACAGCCTGGTCGGCCGCGCTTCCACCGCCCTGCCGGCGACGTCACCGGACGCCGTCGACGGCAGGTCGACATGGGCGGCGGTCAGCCAGCTCGGAACGCAGTCCGCAAGCGCTGCGCCCGGTACCGCACCGGGCAGGAGCGCCGCCGCGGCGGCGCTGGACGCACGCACCCGGCCGTCGCCATCCACCACGACGACGGGGTGGGGGACTTCAGTCCAGACGGGTTCGGCGATGAGGCCCCCGGTCAGTTCGGGGGCGGCGTTCTCACGTACGTCTTCGCGCACGTCAACCCCCGTCCGATGTCGTCGGTCACACTACGCCGGTTCAGTCGGCCAGCGATTTGCCTCGGCCGCAGTGGTGGGACAACTCTGGAGGCAGTGAGCACCGCCCCCAGCACCGCAGCTTTCTCTTCGACGGTAACCCATCACCGGCCGCCCTCGGGAGTTATGACGATTCTGTCCGCGGTCGCGATCATGCTCGTCGCAGCGAACTTGCGGCCGGCGGTGGTGGCCGTCGCGCCCCTGGTCGGCGAGATCAAGACGGCGACCGGATGGGGCAGTGGCGTGACCGGTCTGCTCACCACGCTTCCGGTGTTGGTGTTCGGCCTCGTCGCCCCGCTGGCACCGCGGTGCGCGGCCCGCTTCGGTATCGAACGCACCGTGTTCGGGGCGATGCTCGTCCTCGTCGTCGCCAGCGCTGTCCGGCTGGTGCCCACGCCGACGGCGCTGTTCGCCGGTTCCGCGCTCGCCGGCGTCGGGATCGGCGTCTGCAACGTGGTGCTGCCCTCGCTGATCAAACGCGACTTCGTCCACCATTCGGGGCTCATGACCGGCCTCTACTCGATGACATTGTCCGGCGGGGCTGCTGCGGCCGCGGCGCTGACCATCCCGATCGACCACGCGCTGGGCAGGGACTGGCGGCTCGCGCTGGCCAGCTGGGGGGTGTGCGCGGCGATCGCGCTCCTGGTCTGGGTGCCGCAGCTGCGCCGCGTGCATCGGGTGCGCGCGGGCGGCGCGGCAGCGACACTGTGGCGCAACCCGATCGCCTGGGCCGTGACGATCTTCATGGCGGCGCAGTCGTTCATCTTCTACACCTTCACCGCGTGGCTGCCCGAGTTCCTGGTCGCGCGAGGGATGTCGGCCGGCAGCGCCGGCGCGGTGCTGGCCCTGGGCCAGGTGGCGGGGTTGATGATGTCGCTGCTCGCCCCGATCGTGGCGGGCCGCTTCGCCGATCAGCGAGTGATCACCATGGCGGCGCTGGCGCTGACCGCTGTGGGCTTCGTCGGCCTGCTGACGATGCCGTCGCTGCCCACGTTGTGGACGATGCTCGTGATGGCGGGGCCGGGCGCCTCGATCAGCCTCGCGCTGCTGTTCATGGTGCTGCGCAGCACCTCGACGCACCAGACCGGTCAGGTGTCCGGTATGGCGCAGAGCGTCGGATATTGCGTCGCCGCGATCGGCCCGGTCGCGATAGGCGCGCTGCACGATCTGACCGGCTCGTGGACGGTCGCGATGACGGTGCTGGCGCTGGTTCTGATTCCCCAGGCGGTGTCGACGCTCTGGGCCGCCAAGAACGTGACGATGGACGAGTGCCAAAAAAGCCGGTGACCAACTGGTCACCGGCTTCGACGTAGCAGCGTCAGCTCTGGGCGGATTCGTACCGTTCGGCGACGGCCACCAGCTCGTCACGGATCGACGAGTCCGGCAGCGAACGGATCCGCGCGTAGAGGCGGCGCCGATCCCTGGCGAGCTTGAGGTTGGCGCGGAACTGCGCGACAGACATGGTGCTTGTACTCCTTGTTCGTTCCCCGGGGTGCCGGGGTGCTGGGGTGTGGCCTGCGGGGCGGGGATCACCCTCCCCGGCAGGCACAACGGCCCATGCTTCCGTGTTAATTCCAGGTAAATCAACTCGCTGACGTGTGAGTTTGCAGACAGTGAGCGCGGTCACCGGGAGTAGCTCAGCGGTGAGCGGGTACCGGCGGTGGCATGACTGCCGACGACCGAACCACGAACGACCCCGACGACTTGGACGCCGTCCTCGTGCCCACCGAGGAGGCCCACCCGGATCGCCGGGAGCACGCCAAGACGCCCAAGCATTCTGATGACGACGAACTGGTCCGGCGCACCCAGCACGAGCGCGACGTGGTGGCCGAGGACCGGGAGCAGCAGCGATGAGCGCCCCCGACGGACCGGACCGAGACGACAACGCCACGGAGTCCGAGCACGGCGTGCCGCCGGCCAACCCGGCCTACGCGACACCACCTCCCGAGGGGCTGCCCGACGCCGACCGGGGCTGAGCTGGGGTGCGCGGGCGCACCGCGACCAGCAGCGCGCCGATCACGAACACTGCGGCGGTGGCCAGCGGCAACCGTCCCCCGGGCGCGAAACCCTGAGCGGAGAACTGCGCCAAGGCGAGCGCACAGGCCGCGGTGCCGCCGTAGAGCAGCGCCTCGGCGACCCCGCCGGACACCGGGGTGGCGACCGTGGGCAGCGCGGCCGCGGCGAAGCGACGCTGCCAGTGCAGCAGGGCCAGCAGCGCCGCGGCGACCACGGCGAGCACCACTTCCCACTCGAGACGGGCCAGCCACCATGCCCCCGACCCCAGGGGCGGCTGCGGCAGCAGGCCGGTGGGGTAGCCGACGAGCGTCACGATGATCACCGGCAGCATGTGCCACAGGTACAACGCCATCACGTTCTGGTTGGCCACTCCGATGACGCGTGGCCAGATCCCGCGCGCGAGCACCCGGTTCAGCACCGGCACGAGCGCGAACAGCACGCCGATCTGGAGCAGGGCCAGCGCCAACAGCGCCGCCGACGGGGGCGCGCTGTTCTCCACGCGGTCGCCCGGCACACCGATCATCGCGGTCGGATAGGGGCCCCAGGTCACCAGCATCGGCAGGGCGAGGGCGGCGGCTGCTGCCGTGCCGAGCAACACGCGCCGGCTCAGCAGTCCGTCGTGGAACGCGATGCCCAGCTGGTAGATCGCTGCCCAGCAGAAGAAGTAGTTGGCCATCCGGATCTCCGAATGCTCCGTTGCGATGCCCACGACGTCGACCACCACCAGGCAGATGCCCAGGGCCAGCGGCACCCAGAGTCCCCAGCGCCGATGCGCCGCGACGGCTAGCGGCGTGAGCGCGACGACCATGAGGTAGACAGCCAGGAACCACAGGTGCATGGCGACGGCCCAGCCGCCCAGTTCCAGCACCGACCCGCTGATGCCGAGCGCCAGCAGCACCGCCATCACCACGAGCACGAATGCCGCGTAGACGGCCGTGGGGCCGAGGGTGCGGGCCACCCGTCGCCGGATCCAGTCCTGCCGGGCGGCGGTCCCCGTATCGGCGGGCAACCGCGCCCAGGACGCCGCGCTGGCGTAGCCGGCGACGGCGAAGAACACCGGGACGACCTGGAAGAACCAGGTGATCCACTGCGTGAACGGCATCAGCACCAGGGGGTTGTCCCGCCCGAACGTGCCGTCGCGGTACGTCATCACCGACAGCAGCCAGTGCCCGATGACGACGAGCAGGACGGCCGCGGAGCGGTACAGGTCGAGAGCGCCCTCGCGCGGCGCCGTCGAGCCGGCGGTGGACTCGGTCATCGATCCCCCTGGGGTGACGTCTGCGACAGCCAGAATGTCATGTGCCGCCCGGATTCTGGCCGCTGCGGGCGTCGGCGCCCAGTCGTGCCGGCCGGCACAGCACCGCGACGAGGACGCACAGCACCGCGGCGACGGCGAATGCCGCAGACACGTTGAGCGCATCGGCGGTGCCGCCGAGTACCGCGGCAGCGATCGGCCGCGACCCCAGGAAACCGACCAGCCACAACGCCATGATCCGGCCGCGCAGCTCTTCTGGTGCCAGCTCCTGCACCACGGTGCTCAGCCCGGTCAGTGCCCAGCCGAAGCCGAGCCCGGCCACACCGAACCCGGCCACGGCCACGGCGGGCACGGTGCCCAGCCCGAGCAGCGCGCAGCCCGCCGCCCGCCCCCACAGCCCCACC
>JBFMGT010000003.1:152544-316469 GCA_040752555.1 Actinomycetota bacterium
GGACACCACGACTGAGCGGATGCGTCCGCCCAGCACGGCCAGCAGAATCATGCCGGCGGCCGCGCCCACCCCGAACACGCCCGAGAGCAGGCCGACCAGGGCGGCGCCGCCGCCAAGCCCGTCGGCGACCGACGGAGTCAGGGTGATCGACGGGTCCGACGCGATGCCGACGGTGGTCACCCCGATCAGGGCCAGCAGCAGCCGGCGGTCGCTGAGCACGTAGCGCACCGCGACGCGGACCCGGTAGTCGGCGCCCTCACGCCGCGGCGGTCGGGCGGGGAACCGCACCACCAGGAGCACCACCGCGAAGACCAGGTGCAAGGCGGTGCTCGCGACGAACGCGGCAGCCGGCCCGAGATGAGCGGCCAGCGTCGCGCCCACCGCGGGCCCGACGATGCGGCCGACCGTCATCGGGATGCTGTTGAGGGCCATCGCCGTGGACAACTCGCCGTTGCGGATGAGATTCGGCACGATCGACTGCATCGCCGGGCCGCCGACGACGAACCCGAGACCCACCAGCAGCGTGCCCAGCAACACGGGCACCGCCGCGGACAGCCCGGTCATCGTGGGTGCGGCGAGCAGCCACACCGCGACCGAGCCCGATCCGGCCACGCACAGCACTCGCCCGAACAAGATCTGCCGGGCCGGATCACCGGTGTCGGCCCACTTACCGCTCGTGGGCGTCAGCACCAGCTGGGGACCGAACTGCACCACCCCGACCAGTCCCACCATCAGCGCCGAGCCGGTGGCGTCGAACATGACGATCGCGGCGGCGATGCCGTGTGTCCACACCGCGACGACGGCGAACATCTTGCCCCAGAACAGCGCCCCGAAGACGGGGTCGAACATCAGCCGCAGCGCGCCGCGCACCGGGGGTGCGCTCTGCGGCGCGCCGGGGTGGGAAGACCTCACCATCTGTGCATAGCACAGCCGCGCACGTCACCAGGTGCGGGCTGTCCACTGAGCGAAATAGCCAGCGCTGCTTGATGTTCGACGTAACGACAGACGATCACCGATCGATACACTGGGCGGCCGGTCCCAGTGTTGCCCTGGTCTTCCCCGTCCCCGCCCTTTTCCCGACGAGTCGAAGGATGATGCGTTGACTCGCCCGACACTGCGCCGCCGCACCGCGCTCAAGGCGCCTGTCCTTGCGGCCGCAGCGCTGACGCTGACGCCGGTGCCCCGGGTATCGGCCGACGACGGCCGCTGGTCGCCTGAGCGTGCCGGGCGCTGGTACCAGGAGCAGGACTGGTTGGTGGGCGCCAACTACATCGCCAGCAACGCGGTGAACCAGCTGGAGATGTTCCAGCCCGGGACGTTCGACCCGCGGCGCATCGACGCCGAGCTGCGGCTGGCGCGGCTCGCCGGGCTGAACACGGTGCGGGTGTTCTTGCACGACCTGCTGTGGATTCAGGACCCGACGGGCTTCCTTCGTCGGGTCGGTCACGTCGTCGACATCGCCGCGCGCCACCAGATACGACCCCTGTTCGTGCTGTTCGACTCCTGCTGGGACCCGCTGCCCGCGCTCGGTCGTCAGCCCGCGCCGCGCGCCGGCGTGCACAACTCCCGGTGGGTGCAGAGCCCAGGGGCGGAGAATCTCGACGACCGCCGGTACAAGCGTGTGCTGCACGACTACGTCGTCGGGGTGCTCACCCGGTTCCGCGGTGACCGCAGAATCCTCGGGTGGGATCTGTGGAACGAACCCGACAACCCCGCCAAGCAGTACCGGGGCACCGAGCGCGCCGACAAGATCGAGCTCGTCGCCGAACTGCTGCCCCAGGTGTTCCGGTGGGCACGGTCGGTGGCACCCATCCATCCGCTCACCAGCGGCGTGTGGGACGGCCCGTGGGCCGATGCCCGGCTGCGCAGCGAGGTCGCGCGGATCCAGCTCGAGTGTTCCGACGTGGTGTCGTTCCACAGCTACGACAACCCGGCCGGTTTCGACGCCCGGATCAGCGAGCTCGCCTTCACCCGGCGCCCACTTCTGTGCACCGAGTACATGGCCCGGTCGCTGGACTGCACCGTCGAGAACATCCTGCCGATCACCAAGCGCCGCAACGTCGGCGCCTACGCATGGGGTCTGGTGGCCGGCAAGACGCAGACCTATTATCCGTGGGATTCGTGGGACCGCCCGTACGCCGGCGAGCCACAGCCGTGGTTCCATGACCTGCTCGACAGCGATGGGAAGCCTTACCGCGCCGCGGAGATCGACACGGTGCGTGCCCTGACTGGCCGGCCTCGCCCATCCTGACGCCGTCCTGACCCGTCACCGCGCCTTCCACTGCGGCCGGCGCTTCTCCCGCCACGCCGAAATCCCTTCGGCCACATCGGCTGTCGCGCCGGCCACCTTGCGCATCACCTCGCCGAACCGCACCGATTCGAGCCAGCCCATGTCGGCG
Organism: Actinomycetota bacterium; assembly: GCA_040752555.1. Classification (GTDB taxonomy): domain Bacteria; phylum Actinomycetota; class Actinomycetes; order Mycobacteriales; family Mycobacteriaceae; genus Mycobacterium. The sequence goes on from JBFMGT010000003.1 coordinate 154,944, forward strand.
GTGCGCCAGGCCACTTCCTTCGTGGCACGCTGCGCCAAGGGTGCGGCTTCGGTGAGTGTCTGCGCCCACTCTCGCGCGGTGGTCAGCAGATCCGCCGGCTCCACCAGCTTCCAGACCAGCCCGACCTCTTTGGCCCGCTCGGCGGTCATCGGCTTGCCCGTCAACAGCAATTCCATCGCATCGGCCCACCGCAACCGCTGCGGCAGCCGGATCGCACCGACGATCGTGGGTACCCCGATCGACACCTCGGGAAAGGCGAATGTGGCTTCGGTGCTGGCAATCACGAAGTCGCAGAAAAGAACTCCGGTGAGGCCGTAGCCCAGGCAGGGACCCTGCACCGCGGCGATGGTCGGCTTGAACAGCTCCATGCCGCTCTCGAAGGAGTTGATCGTGGGTTTCTCCCAGAACGTGCCGCCGAAGGTGCCGACCGCACCCTCACCGTCCTTGAGGTCGGCGCCGGCGCAGAAGACCCGGCCGGTCGCGGTCAAGATGCCGACCCACGCGTCCTCCTCGTCCCGGAACCGGTTCCAGGCGGCGTTGAGCTGTTCGCGCACGGCACCGTTGATGGCATTACCGGCCTCGGGTCGGTTCAGCGTGATCGTGGCGACGTGACCGTCGAGCTCATAGGTGACCAGGCTCATGGCGCCACTCTAGGGCTCAGCCGCCGCGCTTCTCCGCGTTCAGGAATGCCGCGGTGTCGTAGTACGTGCGGAACGCGGTGATCGTGTCGCCACTCTCTCCAGCGTCCCCCTCCAGCACACTGACCCCGTCGTAGCGGAACTCGGTGCCGTCGCGCAGGGTGCCCGTCGAACTCCATTCCAGGTAGGCGATGCCGTCGTCGGTCACGGTGTGCGAGAAGTCCGAGCTGAGCTCGTCGAAGACGTCTCGGTACTGCGTCCAGAAGGTGCGCGCACCGTCCTTGCCGTGCTGGCCGTGCGGGATACCGGCTTTGTCGAGGGTGGCGTCATCGGAGAACAGCTCGACCAGTGGCTCCACGTCACGGCTTTCGTGCAGCCGGCCCAGCGCGTCGATGAAGTGTTTCGTCAACTCATGCATGCGGGTCGCCTACCCGTGGGCGCGCCGGCTATGCGCGGAGCAGTGGGAAGGTCACTGTTTCGACATGTCCCTCAGGCGCGCGGGGGTACCGGGACCCGCATCAGGTCCTCGGCGATGACGAGGTCGCCGGAATAGACCTCTGCCGCCTCGGCGCGATGACGTTCGGTGTCGGGATACCGCTGCGAAAAGTGGGTCAGTACAAGGCATCGGACTCCGCACTCGGCCGCGACGGTGGCCGCCTGACGCGCGGTCAGATGCCCGTAGTCGTGCGCCAATCGGGCGTCATCGTCGAGGAAGGTCGCTTCGATCACCAGCAGGTCGGCGCCTTCGGCGAGCGCATAAACCGCGTCGCAGAGCCGGGTGTCCATCACGAACGCGAACCGCTGCCCCCGCCGCGGCACGGTGACGTCGCCGAGTCGGACGGTTCGGCCGGCCACCTCGAGAGTCCCGTTCCGCTGCAGCTCGCCGACCGCCGGGCCGCCGATGTCGAAGCGGTGCAGGGCCGCCCGATCGAAGCGATGCCCGTCCGGCTCGACGAGTTGGTAGCCGAAGGCCTCGACCGAGTGGTCCAGACGGCGAGCGTACAGATCGCCGAACGGTCCGGTGGCGATCCGACCGTCCGCGCCGATCGGGTGGGGGCGGACGTCGCTGACGTCGTGGAACACACTGGCGTGCCGGAGCCGCCCGAAGAACTCCTGACCTGATGCCGGGAAGTGGGCGTCGACGGGGGTGTGTACGCCGTCCAGGGAGAGCCGCGCGATGACGCCCGGTACGCCGAGGCAGTGGTCGCCGTGAAAGTGACTCAGGCACAGGCGCGTCAGGCCGCTTGCGGACACCTCGGCGTACAGCATCTGCCGCTGCGTTCCCTCGCCCGGGTCGAAGAGGATGCCCTCACCGTCCCAGCGCAGCAGGTATCCGTTGTGGTTGCGCTGCCGGGTCGGCACCTGACTGGCGGTGCCGAGGACGACGAGTTCGCGGGCCACCACGCGAGACTACGCAGGGCGGCCCTTGTCGACGTCAGGTGTGTGCGGGAGTCGCGGCGAACTGATCGGTGATCGCCTGGCAGAACGCCGGCAGGTCGTCGGGGGAGCGGCTGGTGATGAGGTTGCCGTCGATGCAGACCTGCTGATCGACGACGGTGGCGCCGGCATTGCGCAGGTCGGTGCGCAGACTGGGGTACGAGGTCAGCGTCCTGTCCTTGGCGACGCCGGCCTCCAGCAGCACCCACGGTCCGTGGCAGATCGCGGCCACGGGTTTCCCCGACCGGACGAAGTCGCCGACGAACGCCACGGCCGCGTCCTCGAGGCGCAGCTTGTCGCCGTTGACCGTGCCGCCCGGTATCACCAGGGCGTCGTAGTCGTCGATGCGGACGTCGCCCACCAGCCGGTCGACCGCGAAGGTGCCCGCCGGCTCGAGATCGTGGTTGCGTGCGTCGATCTCCCCCTCGGTGATCGAGAGGAGTTCGACGTGGCCGCCCGCCTCGGTGACGGCGGCGCGGGGGCGCTCGAGTTCGACCCTTTCCACGCCATCGGTGGCCAGGAAGGCGATCCGGCGGCCCTGCAGTTCGTTCGGCATGTCGGCATCCTTTCGTCGGCTACGCGGTCGGTTACCCGCTGTCCGACAATCGAATCCCGGGGTGGATCAGGCCGTTTCCGTCCCGCCGGTGTGCGGTGTGGGGCTCTGGGCCGACTCCCATTTGGACTCCAGGGACCTCGTCACCCGGGTGCCTGTGGCGAACTCGCGCTGGAAGGTCTCGCCGTCGCCGTCGTCTTCGAGTGTGACCAGGTACCCCGCGTCGCCGGCCGCGATGTGCACCACCTTGTAGGGCCGTTCTCCGTCACCGCGATCCACGGAGATGACATCGCCGGGCGCGACGTCGTCGATGGAGTCGCCGGAGGACGGGTCAGCCGATGCGTCAGACATGCGTCGACCGTATCGGATGCGCAGAAGTGCACTCGTGCCGATGTGTTTTGCCGCAACACATGCGGGTAGCGGGCCCGCCTGAACACTCACCCACCCGAGGAGGAATCATGCCCGCTGGACAGACCGGTTTCGACGACGTCAGCTTCGACCTCATCTCCGTGCAGTATCACTCACTCAAGGCCGGCCACGACTACGGCCAATACGTACGCGACGCCCAGAACGCCGGGCGAGACGACATCGCTGCGTTCTTCTCGGACGTCATGGAGCAGGACGCGTCTCGCGCGCAGCGCTGTCATGACTTCCTGCGGGAGCTCGGCCAATCGGGGTGACGATTCGTTTGGCCAGCAAAGGCTGGGGTACTGCTCGACCGGGCGTCGCTGACCGCGCGCCCGGTCGAGAAAGGAAGTCCACATGACACGTCGGCACTGGGCGCACGCCGCCGCAACGTTGATCACCGGAGCGGCGGCAACGCTGGCCGGCGGAGTGACCGCACCGACAGCGGCGGCGCAGGGCTGCCCCGACGTCGAGGTGGTGTTCGCCCGCGGCACCAGCGAACAGGCTGGTGTCGGAGGCGTCGGGCAGGCCTTCGTCGATGCGGTGCGGGCCCAAGCAGCGCCCCGCAGCGTCGGCGTGTACGCGGTGAACTACGCAGCCGCCAACAACTTCGATCAACGGGAAGACATCGCGCGCACCGTCATCGACGGTGTCCGCGACGAGGCCGATCACGTGCAGTCCATGGCGGCCGACTGCCCCGACACGCGCATGGTGCTCGGCGGCTACTCCCAGGGCGCCGTCGTGTCCGGCTTCACGACCTCAGACACCGTCCCCGCCATGATCCCGACCGCCGTTGCGCCCCGCCCGATGCCGCCCGAGGTGGCCGACCACGTTGCCGCGGTGGTGCTGTTCGGTACACCGTCGGGGGAGTTCCTGGACCGTTACGGCGCGCCGGCCATCACCATCGGCTCGCGCTACGCCGACAAGACGCTGCAGCTGTGCGCGCAGGGCGACACCATCTGTTCGGGCGCCCCTGACGGAGGCCCGACCGTGGCGCACGCGCTGTACTCGGTCAACGGGATGGTCAACGAGGGAGCGGCGTACGCCGTCGGCCGGTTGTAGAGCCTCACGCCCCGGCGGGCACCGGGTAGCGGTCGTTGACGTCGGCGTTGGTGTCCTTGCGTGCGCAGTGCGCGCAGCAGAAGATGCCCTCGTCGGTCTCGATGCCGTGGCCCAGGATTCGACACCCGCAGTGGCCGCATTCCGGCGCGAGTTGCACTGTGGCGCACTCGATGCTGTCGAATGTCGCAGACCGGCCGTCAGGCCAGGTCACCGTGAAGGCCTTGTCGTAGTCGTTGCCACACGTCGCGCAGATGGTCATTGCGTGTCCTCTCAGTAGAGCATTGCTGCCGAGCACCGGGTTCCCGCAGCATGGGGCGGCAAACCGGTTCTACGACGCCCGGTGGTTTGGCCGTCAGCAAAGAGGGCATCAATGAGAAGCGATGCCGCCCGGCGTCGCCATCATTGGCGAGGAGGCCAGGTGACCACCGCATACACCGATTTCGACACCACCCCGGCCGGGGTCTATCCGCCGCAGGAAGATTCGCACTTGCTGATCGACGTGATGGTCGCCGCCGGGCTCGCATCGGGCGCGCGAGTGGCGGATCTGTGTACCGGAAGTGGCGTGGTGGCACTGGCTGCCGCGCAAGCCGGTGCGGCTGAGGTCACCGCGTTCGACATCTGTCCGACCGCGGTCGCCCATGCTCGCCGGAGCGCGCTCACCGCGGATGCACGCCTGACGGTGCACCGCGGGTCCTGGGCGCGCGCAATCGAATTCGGCCCTTTTGACGTCGTACTCGCCAACCCGCCCTACGTCCCACAGGCGCCCGTGGACGACTCGGAGGACATTCCGGTGGTCGCGGGGCCCGCGCAGGCCTGGAATGCCGGTGCCGACGGCCGGCTGGTGCTCGACCCGATGTGCGCTGCGGCGCCGCTGCTTCTCGCCGAGGGAGGCACGATGCTGATCGTGCATTCGGAGTGCTCGAACGCCGAGCGCACCCTGTCAGCGTTGCACGGCCAGGGGCTGAAGGCTGAAGTCGTTGCGGAGCAGCTCATTCCGTTCGGTCCGGTGATGAGCGCCCGCGCTGACTGGCTGATGAGCACCGGCCTGCTGCCGCAGGGCTGCGACCGGGAACGCATCCTGGTGATCCGCGCGGACGCACCGTGAGCGAGCAGCCCGCGCGCGCCGTCCGGGTAGTGCCCGGCGGCCCGGTGATGGTGGAAGGCCCTGTTCGCATTGAACTTCCGGATGGATCCGTGGTGGAGTCCGACCGCTTCATGGTGGCCATCTGCGCATGCCGACGGTCCAAGACCTACCCGCTGTGTGACACCAGCCACCGCCGCCGGGAACGACCGGCAGCGGCGGCCGGGGAGTCAGTCCAGAGCGCGACGCAGTGAGCTACGCCCGGCACCCCAACTGTCCATGAGGTGATCGGCCAGGCGGTTCTCGACGAGATCGAACGCCCGGATGCCGAACACCACGTCGCTGTCGAGCTCGGGCTCGCGGGCCACCAGATCGCCCACCACATCGGTGCGGACCACCTGTTCGTGCACGGCGTCGGCCTCCACGTGTTCGCGGTAGAACGCCGCACATTCTTCCGGCGCCCCCATGCGTTCCAGCGCCTGGACCATCCGCTTGGACCCGGGAGGAGACGTCACCTCGGTGGCCGCGAAGTGGCCGACCGCGGCGCCACGCAACCGGCGGTGCAGGCCGAACATCGACATGAGGTTCACGACCGCCAGCGACTGCGCCGGAACATCGGCGAGGTAGCCGAGGTAGGTGGTATCGAGGTCCGCGGCGGCCATCAGATCGGCGAACAGCTGCTGATGCAGTCGAGCGCCCTTGCCCGCACCGAACTCGTCGTATTCGACCGCGACGAACGACGCCTTGGCCTGCCCTGTCAGTCGCGGGATCGCCCACGCGTGCGGGTCACCTTCCTTGAGGTGATACAGCGAGCGGTGAGCGAAGTATTCGCGCATCTGCTCCCACGTGCCGTCGTCGCGCAGGAAGTACGACGGACCCGTACCGCCGACGGGTTCCACACAGAGGGCATCGAGTTCGTCGAGCGCGCTGACTGCCGGGTCGATCTCCCCGACGCCGCGCCGCACGTCTTCGAGGAAAAGATCCTCGAGGCGGCCCCGCAGGTAGAGCAATCCGGGATTCCACTCCCACCCGGCGTCCACTCCGGCGAACCCCCGATAGTGCAGTTCGTAGCAGAGGTAGAGCGCCAACTGCAGATCGATACCCGCGGGGTCGGCGTCGGCCAGCGACGTCTCCACCTTGGTCAGGTAGCGCAACGGGGCCCTCTCGGCCAGCAGCTCCACCACAGACAGCGAGATCGGACCGCGGGGCTCGGGCAGCACAGGTTGAACCATCGTCGGCATCACGGCTCCGACATACCCTCCCGCCGTTTCGTCAAACAGTCGGCCGCATGTACCCACTTGGGGGTCTTGATCACACGTGAGTGCTGTCTTTTTCACATTTGTGCGGCTGCACCCTTGGCTTCCAGCCCGGTGGGTAGCCCACAACCAGGCGCACACCAGTGCCAGTGACCGAAGTTCGACACCAACCTCCTGAAGGGGTGAGTACGACACATGGCCACCACGGCTATCACCGAATCGACCATCAAATCGACCACCGCGACGCTGATCGCCCAGCTGCGGACCGTCCTCGACCTGACCAACACCGAAATTCAGGTCGCAGAAACACGTATCGCGCAGGCGCGCACGGACGCTGTGCGACGTGAACTGACGCAGAACGCCGAGAACGGGCGCATCCGCGCCGAGGCGATCGAAAAGGCGATCCGGGACCTCGGCGGCTTCCCCGACGTCATCGGACCGTTCCTGGGCCGCGCCGCCGCCGCGGTGAAGGCCCTGACCGAGCAGGCCGAGCCGTTCGACGAGGCGCTACTGGGTGACCTCGCGCTGGAGGATCAGCTGCTGGACCGCTCGCGCTACATCAAGGCGCTCGCCGTCGCCGCCAAGCACAAGGACGTCGAGGAGCTGGCGGACCGTCTGATCACCGCGCACTCGGCAACCGTCGACTGGCTCACCACCGTCCTGGCAGAGGATGCGCTGGGCGGGCCGGCGGCGCTGCGTCGCACCCCGTTGCAGGCGGCTGCCGGGCTGACCGTCAAGCTGCTGAACCTGCCCTTCACCTGGTCGGTGGAGCGCGCAGAGCGGGCGGCCGAGGCGATGCGCTCGGTGCGTCCCGCCTTCGGCGACCTCGTGGACCGCGGCGCGCGCAGCAGTGAGATCGCCGCCAAGGCGCTGGCCGGGGCGCGCAACTCCGCGCTGGAAGCCGCCGAGCGGATCACCCGGGAGCAGGGTGCAGAAGACGCAGCCGACGCCATCCATGCGGCCCGCGGAGCGGCAGGCGTGCTCGACAGCGAAGAGCTGCCGATCGCCGACTACGACGAGCTGAATCAGACCGATGCCGTGGCCGCGGTCAAAGATCTCACCGAGGCCTCGGATATCCGCGTCATCGTGGCCTACGAGGAGGCGCACAAGAACCGCCAGCGCGTGGTGTCCGCCGCGCAGACGCGGCTGGCCGCCATCGCGCAGGAAGTCGTCGGCATCAGCTGACCGACCCACTAGCCAGCCCCACCGGCGTGGAACCCGCGAGGTTCCACGCCGGTGGTGTCTGACCGGGCCGGGACATGGTTGGAGCAGGCCGCCTTGACGGCGCCTGCACGTCTCGTTAGAGAATTCTTTGTGACATTCGAACTGGTCGAGGGGGATCGAAGGCAATGACCGCCACAGCTGACCGGCCGGCCGTCGTGGTGACAGCACTGGCTGCGACGACCGCCCTGGCCGCCGACGCCGAGGAGACGTGGGCCGCGCTGCTCAATGGCAAGAGCGGCATCGGACCGCTCACCGACCGCCTCCTCGACGAGTTCCCGATGCCGGTCACCATCGGCGGAACGCTGTGCGAGGAGTTCGACTCCCAGCTCAACCGCGTGGAGATCCGGCGCCTGTCGTACACGCAGAAGATGGCGCTGCTGCTCAATCGGCGGCTGTGGGAGGCCGCGGGCGCCCCCGAGGTCGACACGCGCCGTCTGCTGGTCTCGGTGAGCCACGCCTACGGCTCCACGATGGACCTGTGGACCGGCTACGAGGAATTCAAATCTCGCGGCCTGCGCGCGATCTCGCCGCTGGCTGTGCAGATGCACATGCCCAACGCGCCGGCTGCCGCGGTCGGGCTGGACCGGCAGGCCAAAGCCGGCGTCATCGCCCCCACCAGCGGTGACGCGTCGGGTTCTGCGGCAATCGCCGAGGCGTGGCGGTTGATCACGCTGGGCGAGGCGGACGTCGCGATCTGTGGCGGTGTGGAATCCCGTATCGAACCGCTGCCCATCGCGGCATTCGACAACATGGGGTTGCTGTCCCACCGCAACGACGATCCGGCCGGCGCCTGTCGCCCGTTCGACAAGAACCGCGACGGGATGGTGTTCGGGGAAGGGGGCGCGCTGCTGCTGCTCGAAACCGAGGAGCACGCCAGGGCGCGCGGCGCGACGATCCTGGGCCGGCTGCTCGGGGTCGGCACCACATCGGACACCTTCGACCTGATCGAGCCGGACCCTGACGGCGAACTGGCCGCCGCGGCGCTGAGCCGGGCGCTTCAGCTCGCCGGGCTCGATGCCGGCGACGTGGACGCGGTGATCGCACACGCCGCGGGCACTCGGGCCGGTGATCTCGCCGAAGCCCGCGCGCTGCGCGCTGTACTGGGCAGCCACCAGCCCGCGGTGACGGCGCCGAAGGCGGCGCTCGGGCATTCGATGGGAGCATCGGGTGCCATAGCCGCGGCGCTGACCATGCAGTCGCTGCGCGACGGGGTGCTGGCGCCCACGCTGAACTACGACACCCCTGACCCGGAGATCGACCTCGACGTGGTGGCCGGCGACCGACGCTCGGGCGGTTACCGCTACGCCGTATCCAACACGCTCGGCTTCGGCGGCCACAATGTGTCGCTGGTGTTCGGGGTCACCTGATCAGATACTGCTGGCCGGGCATGAACGGCCCCAGTAATTCGTCACGTGCGCCGTGCGAGCGGGCGGTCTCGGCGAACGGATCGCCGGCGTGCATCGCCAGCAACAGCTGGTCCGCACCGAACCACTTGCGCTGCACCACATCCTGCTGCGCTGCGGGGGTGCTCTCGTTGAGCGCCCACATCGAGATGAACAGATCGGCTGCGATCGGCATGTCCGCGACCAGGCCGATCGGCACGATGTTGACTGCGCCGTCGACCACATCGACAGGCGATTGGGAGTGCAGCACAACACGATCGGCACCGATCGTCGCGCTCAGGTAGAGCCACTGCAGCGCCGAGAACACCGGAGTGTCGATCAGGACGGCGGTGGGTGCGCCGCCGTGGCAGCGCAGCAGCAGGCGGGCGAGGCTGCCGAAGCCGCCGCCCCATTCGACGACGGTCCCCACCTCGCGGAGCGACCGTCCCGTCGCGTCCTGGTAGCGCAGCAGGTGATACAGCTGGTGCAGCGTGTTCGACGACGTCGACACCGAATGGCCAGGCACCGCCACCGTCGGCGGCGCGCCGACCGGGTCCTCGGCGAGCAGACCGACGTCGTCCAGATGCTCCAGGACATAGGGTAATTCGTGCGGCATCAGATGACCGTCGACGAACATCTGATAGCGAATCGCCGGGTGCCGCAGGAAGTCCCAGCGGGGCACCGGCAGCAGGAAGCTCGCGAGATCGGCGTTGCGCTGCGCCCAGTCGGCCCGCACGTACCGAGTCGTGGTGCAGTGCTCGACGGCGGCCAGCCGGTCGGCGAACTGCGCGGCCAGCGCGTGGAACTGGCGTTCCAGCGCCAGGGTCATCGCGAGGTCCTGGTGCTCGGGTCCTCGCCGCGGGTCAGCGGCGGAACGTGCTCGATCAGCCCGGCGACGCCGGCCAACCCCGCAGACAGCCGCGTCGCCAGGCTCGTCGGTGCACCCGACCCGGCGCGCGCCACCCGGTCCAGTCGGTCACGCACCCGGTCGATCGCGGTCAGCGGCGCCGCGGCCAGCACGTTGCCCGGCGGTCGGCGCGCGACGACGGGGTGTGGGCGCGTCGGCGCGCTGCGGCGGACCACCTCCCACGCCATGCCCAGCGCGGAGAGCCGGCGCTCGGATAGCGCTGCCTGCAGCTTCGGGAACAGCACGTCCTCTTCGTCGCGCACGTCCTCGCGCAGCAGCGCGACGATGCGGGGCCACAGCTCGCGGTGGCGAGGGCTGTCCGGCGGGGACTTCTCCAGCTCGGTGAACAACTCGTTGATCTGCTGGTGCTCCTGTTCGATCTGAAGAGTGAGCTCGGCACCGTCGGGCAGCACGCGGCGCACCACGGGCCACAGCACCGACTCCTCGGCGAAGGCGTGCGGGAACACCAGCCGACACAATTGGGTGAGCAGCTCCTGCCGATCGGCGCCCGACGCGGCGTCGATCGCGTGCAGCAACCGGTCGAGTTCGGCGTGGTCGCGTTTCTGCCGTATCAGCACACTGGTCATGGCGGGCCGACATACCCGCCCTGCGGAAGCTCAATCCCCGCCGGCGATAGTGTCGACGGGTGACTGTCGTCTACGACGAGGCGCTGCGGGACCGTATCCAGGACAACCTGGCAGGCCATCAGCGGCGCACCGTCTCCGATCCCGCCAAGCGCCGGGCGGCCGTGGCCGTCGTGCTGGTCGATTCCGTGGTCGGGGAGGACCGGGTCGATCCGGCGCCGGTGGACGACTGGATCGCCGGGCGGCCGATGCCGGAGGATCTGGACGGCCGCATGGTCGACGTCTCCGGCGGCGCGGCTTTCCTGCTGTGCCGCAGGACTTCTCGGCTCTCCACGCATGCTGCGCAGTGGGCGCTGCCGGGTGGGCGGCTCGATCCGGGCGAGACGGCCGTCGATGCCGCGCTGCGGGAACTCGACGAGGAAGTGGGAGTGCGCCTGCCCGAGTCGGCCGTGCTGGGCGAGCTCGACGACTATCCGACGCGCTCGGGCTACGTCATCACCCCGGTGGTGGTCTGGGGTGGTGGGCGCCTCGAGCTGCGCCCGGCACCCGACGAGGTGGTCGCGGTGTACCGGGTGGGGTTGCACCAGCTGCTGCGCGCGGACTCGCCGCGCTACATCTCGATTCCGGAGAGCCCACGCCCGGTGGTGCAGATCCCGCTGGGCAACGATCTCATCCATGCGCCCACCGGAGCGGTGCTGCTGCAGTTGCGGTGGCTCGGCCTGGAGGGGCGCGGCGACCCGGTCGACGACCTGGAGCAGCCGGTTTTCGCCTGGCGCTGATCGGGTAGCCAGTGCCCGATGACGACACAGCTCTCGGGCAGACACCGGCTGACGCGCAGCGGCGCGCCTGCTGGTCCACGCTGGGGTATGGCGTCGATGATCGCCGCCGCCGGTGTCACCGGGTGGTTGCTGGCCGTGGTCGACGAGGTGCCGGGCACACGCGCCATTCAGTCCGTGCCTGCGCCTGCGCCGCCGGCGCCCCAGCAGGACTTCCACCGCACCGGCCAGGTGACCGCGGTGTCGGCCGATTCACTGACCACGACGGCGGCCGACGGTCAGGTGATGACCTACCAGCTCACTCCGGACACCACGCGCATCACCCCTATGGGGGCCGTCGTGCCCCGTCAGCACGTGGTCGTGGTGGGTGTGGTGCGCAACGGTGTCCCGGTGGCGACTGCGGTCGCGGATCCGGCAGCCGCCGGTGGTGACGGCCCGCCGATGGACTATCAGCTGCCGAGCTGATCGACGGCGAAGGCCGGCCGCGCAGTGCGCGACCGGCCTCCGTGTGACGTGATGTGTCAGGGCTGCTTCTGGCCCGGAATCCCCTCGTAGGCGATATCGCCGGTCTTGAGGTTCTGGGTGGTCAGCTCCGAGAGTCCGTCGAGGAACTTCTGCCGGTCGGTCACCACGTGCTCGATCGCGACGTCGACGTTGTCCTTGGTGATGGCGGGCATGACGTACACCGGCTTGGTGTTCACCTGCTCCTTCTTGGCCAACGCGTTGGCCACGGCGAGGCCCGCGGACAGTTCCACGGTGCCGTTCTGCAGCGAGGTGCCGATGAACTCGCCGCTCTTGACCGCGTTCAGGCCGTCCTCGATGCCGTCGATGCCGACGATCGGGACGTCGTTGCGGCCGGACTCCTTGAGCGCCTGCAGCGCGCCGAGGCCCATGTCGTCGTTCTCGGAGACCACGGCGTTGATCTGCGGGCCGAAGCCGGAGATCCAGTTCTTCATCTTGTTGACGGCTTCGTCGCGCTTCCAGTTGGCCGTGTCCTTGGCCAGCACCTTGATGTCCGGGTACTTGGCCAGCACGTTGTTGATGCCCTTGGTGCGGTCCAGCTCACCGGATTGCCCCAGCGGGCCCTGCAGGATCACGATGTTGCCCTTGCCACCGAGGTGGTCGGCCATCATCTGCATCTCCTGCTCACCGGCTTTGACGTCGTCGGGCTGCACGCTGCCCGCGACATCCGGGTTGTTCAGCGCGGCGTTGACCGCCACCAGCGGGATGCCCTTGGCCTTTGCGCTGGCGACCTGCGGCCCCAGCGAATCCGCCTGGATCGGCACCACGATGATCGCGTCGACACCCTGGTTGACCATCGAATCGATCTGGCTAGCCTGCGTGGACACATCGAGATTGGCCGAGTTCCAGACCAATTCGATGTTGTTGTCCTTGGCGTAGGCCTCCATGCCCTCTTTGCCTGCGGTGATGAACGAGCTCATGTCGTACACCGTCACACCGATGCGCTTGGTGTCCGCATTGGACGACGTGTCGCCCGCACCGCAGGCGGTCAGCGCGGCGCCGACGACACCCGCCGAGGCCATCGCCGCGAACTTGGTGATCAATCTCATGGGTTCTCTCTTCTTTCGTTTCCGGAAACAGCTGCCACGCTTGTCAACTCAGTCCTGTCGTCAGGTACGCCTCCTGGAGGACCAGACGTCGACCGCGACGGCGGCGACGATTAGCACGCCCTTGATGACGTCCTGCCAATAGGCCGGCACGACGAGGATGTCGAGACCGTTGTTCAGGGTCATGATCATGAACAGGCCCAGTGCGGTTCCCCAGATGCTGCCGCGCCCGCCCATCAGGCTGGCCCCGCCGATCACGACGGCGGCGATGGCGTCCAGCTCGTAACCCTGGCCGAGATTCGGTGGTCCGGAGATCACCCGTGATGCCAGCATGACGCCCGAGAGGCCGGCCAGCAGACCCGAGATCGCGTAGACGCTGAACAGCACGTTCTTGGCGTTGATGCCGGCGATCTCGGCGGCGTTGCGGTTGCCGCCCACCGCGTAGACGCGCATGCCGTAGGTGGTGCGTTTCATGATGATCGCGAGCGCGATGATGCCGATGATCATCAGCAGCACCGGGATCTGCAGACCGAGGATCTTGGTGTTCGCGATCGAACCGAACTCGGGGGGCAGGCCGTTGATCGGTGCGCCACCGCCGATCACGTAGGCCAGGCCTGAGCCTGCCGTCAGCGTGCCCAACGTCGCGATGAACGGTGGAACGTTGATGCGCGACACCAGGAATCCGTTCACACAGCCCACTGCGAGACCGACCAGGACGGCCACCAGCACCGTCAGCCACACCTGGCCGGGGTTGGCTTTCGCGGTGGCCGCGGCCGACATCGCCGACACCGCGATGACGCTGCCGACGGACAAATCGATGCCCCCGGTCAGGATCACCAGCGTCTGACCGAGCGCGATGAGGGCGAACGGCGCTGCGGCGACCAGGATGGTGATCAGGTTGTCAGGGGTGGAGAAGCGCGCGCTGCGGTAACTGAAGTAGGCGATGACCAGCAGCACCACGATGACCATCGAATAGCGCAACAGCACACCGGAAATCCATTGCCGGGAGAACAGTTTCACCGGCTCGCCGGTGATCGGCGAGGCGACGGTGTGGGCAGCCGACGGGCCGGGTGGTTGCGCGCTGCTGTCGACGTCGGTGCTCATGAAGCCTCCTGCTGCGTGGTGGTCGTTGATCTGCTGTCGAGTGCGGTGGCCAGGCGGAACACCGATTCCTGGACCTCGGGATGATCGAGGGCGTCGCGGTCGAGCTCCCCGACGAAGGTGCCGCCGCGCATGACGAACGCACGGTGGGACAGCCCGACGATCTCCGGCATGTCCGACGACGCCATCAGCACCGCCATCCCGTTCGCCGCGAATTCGGTGACGATGCGGTAGATCTCGCTGCGCGCACCGACGTCGACGCCGCGGGTCGGCTCGTCGAGCAGCAGCACGTTGACATCGCCGGTGAGCCAGCGCGCCAGCACGACCTTCTGCTGGTTGCCGCCCGAGAGCGTGCCGACTTCCTGGCTCAGCCCCCGTGTCTTGAGCCGCACCGACGACATCACGTCGGACACCGCCTTGTTGCGGGCGCGGGCGCGCAGCCAGCCGGCCAGCGAGAAGGACGACAGTCGCGGCAGTGTGCCGTTGTCCAGCACGCTCATGGACAGCACCACCCCGGAGAGTTTGCGGTCCTCGGGCACCATCGCCATGCCCGCGGTGATCGCCGCGGCGGGCTGATTGCGCTTGACGGCCTTGCCGCGCACGGTGATCTGTCCCGCGCTGCTGGGCCGGGCCCCGAAGATCGCCTCCAGCAGTTCGGTGCGGCCGGCGCCGACGAGACCGGCCAAACCCACGATCTCGCCGGCGTGCACAGTGAACGACACCGGTCCTGAGGCGCCCTCGACCTGCAGGTCGCGCACCTCGAGGACCGGATCCGTGCCCGGTGTCGGGCGGTCGGGGAACAGCGCGTCGAGCTCGCGGCCGATCATGGCGGTCACGATGTCGTCGTCGCTGACGTCGGCGATCGGCTTGTCGAGGATCAGCCCGCCGTCGCGCAGTACCACCACCCGGTCGGCGATCGCGCGGATTTCGGCCATCTTGTGGGTGGTGTACACCATCGCCACGCCGTGCTCGCGCAGCCGGCGCACGACCTTGTAGAGACCCTCGACCTCGCGTTCGGAGATCGCGGAGGTCGGCTCGTCGAGCATCACGACCTGCGCGCCGGTGCTGGCGGCCTTGACGATCTCGACGATCTGACGCAGCCCGACGGGCAGGCTGCCCATCCGCGCCGACGGGTCGATCTGCACCCCGAACACGGCGAGCGCATCGCGGGCCTGGTCGATCATCGCGCGCCGGTTCAGGAATGGCCCGACCGTGAGTTCGCGCCCCACGAACAGGTTTTCGTATACCGACATGTTCTCGATCGAGGCCAGTTCCTGCGGCACGATCGCCACGCCGTGCCGCACCGCGTCCTTGGTGTTGCCCGGCGCGAGCGTGGTCTCGCCGACCGCGACGGTGCCGTGGTCGGCGCTGTACTGCCCGCTGATGATCTTCATCAGCGTGGATTTGCCCGCACCGTTCTCGCCGGCCAGCGCGGTGACCGTGCCCGGCTGCAGGTCCAGCGTGATGCCCTCGAGCACCGGCACGCCGCCAAAGCTCTTGCGAATGTCGTTGCAGCGCAGCAGCGCTGCGGTCGGTGAGGTCATCGGGGCTCCACGATCGACTTGAGGCTGGCCGGATCGGAATCGCTGTCGAGGGCCTCGCCGACGTGTTCGAGGTCGTAGCGGCCGGTCACCATCGCGTCGAGATCGACTGCGCCGCTGGACACCAGATGGATCGCCGCCGGCCAGGTGTCGGTGTAGCGGAACACGCCGGTGAGGTTGATCTCGTTGTTGGCGATGTGCGAGACGGGCAGCGCGTACTCGTCGGCGCCCATCCCCACCAGCACGACGTGCCCGGCCGGGCCGACGGCCTTGATGCCGCTGACGACGGCCGCGGGCACCCCGGTGGCGTCGACGAACGCATCGACCGGCTCGATGGCGGCGACGTCGACCGCGGCGGGGTCGAGGACTTCGGTGGCGCCGAACTGCAGCGCCTTCTCCCGGCGGGAGGCCACAAGGTCGGTGACGACGATGCGGGCGGCCCCGAACGCACGGGCGGTCTGCGCGCAGATCACGCCGATCGGCCCGGCACCCGCGATCAGGATAGAGGTGCCCGGCGCCAGGTGCGCCTTGCGCATGGTGGCGATCGCGACCGACAGCGGCTCGAGCAGCGCAGCCGCGTCGTCGGACATCGAGTCCGGTACTGGGTGGGCCATGTCGTCGTCGGTGAGCACGTAGCGGCAGAAGGCGCCGTCGATCGGCGGGGTGGCGTAGAACTCGATGTGCCGGCACAGGTTGTAGCGGCCCGCGCGGCACTGTGCGCACCGGCGGCAGGGATGCTGCGGTTCGACGGCGACACGCTGACCCACCCGCTGGGGTTCGACGCCGGCACCGACCGCGGCGATCCGCCCGGACAGCTCGTGGCCCAGGATCATCGGCTGCTCGACGACGAAGTCGCCGATGCGTCCGTGCCGGTAGTAGTGCACGTCTGACCCGCACACCCCGACGGCGGCGACCTCGACGAGCACTTGGTGCTCGCCGGGTGTGGGCACCGGTCTGTCCTCGATCTTCAGGGCGCCGACGCCCGTCATGACGCTGGCCCGCATGGTGGCCGGGGTCGGTGCAGCGGTGCCAGAACTCGCCACGGTCACATCGCACTCCCTCGCGCTCATCTGTTACAGGGACCGCTCATCTGATCCTTGTGATGTGGATCATTCTCTGAGCTATGCTCACATGTCAAGCAGCTGTGCTCATATGAGCGAAGCTGTCGGTGGCGTGGGAGTGGGAGGTGAGATGGGACCGGACGAGCTCTTCCAGCGCGCCGTCATCGCCCGCCGCTACTACCTCGAGGGACGCACCCGCGTCGAGATCGCCGAGGAGTTCGGGCTGTCCCGGTTCAAGGTCGCCCGCATGCTCGAGGAAGCGCTGGAATCCGGCATGGTCGAGATCACGATCCACGACCCCGGCTCCATCGACGTCGAGTTGTCCAGCGCCCTGCAGAAGCGCTACTCGCTGCAGCACGCCTACGCCGTTGTCGCGCCGTCCAAGAACACCGCCGACAGGGTCGAGGCCGTCGCCAAGGCCATGGCCGACCTGCTGCACTCGGTGCTCCGCAAGGGCGACGTCATCGGCATCGACTGCGGCCGCACCATGACCCGCATCGCGCCCTACCTGCACGATCTGCCCCGCTGCGACGTCGTGCAGCTGACCGGGCTGGCCGGCGGGCTGACCTCCAACGGCGCTGACCTGACCCGGCGCATCACCGAGGTCACCGGCGGCAAATCCTGGCCGCTGTACGCGCCCTACGTCGTCGCCGACGCCCGTACCGCGGAGAGTCTGGCGAGCACGCCGCCGATCAAGGACGCCTTCGCCAACCACGCACGCGTCACCTGCGCGCTGGTGTCCGTCGGCGGCTGGACCGCCGAGGCGTCGCAGGTCTACACGTCGGTGCCCGAAGGCGAGGCCGCCGAGCTGTACGGGGCCGGCGTGCGGGCCGAGACCTGTGGCCTTTTGCTGGATGCGGACGGGCATCGGATCGCCGGCCTCGACGAACGCCGGATGGGCATCACCGAAGAAGGTCTGCGGGCCATCCCGACCGTCATCGCGATCTGCGCCGGCGCCGAGAAGATCGTCGCCACCCGCGCGGTCCTGCGCTCCGGACTGATCTCCGCTCTGGTCACCGACACCGAAATCGCGGCCGCAGTCCTGGACTGAGGCGCCGCTTCACCCCCGCGAAAGGACTTCCCCATGACCGAGCCCGTCGTCGATTTGAACTTCCCGCTCACCGGCAAGACCGCGATGGTGACCGGAGGCGCGTCGGGCATCGGTGCGGCCATCGCGGCAGCCTTCGCGACCAAGGGCGCCCGTGTCGCCGTCGTCGACCTCGACGCCGAGGCCGCCGAGCAGCGTGCCGCCGAACTCGGTGCCGACAGCCGCGGATTCGGCGGCAACGTCGCGGATCCGGCCGCCGTCACCGCGGTCGTCGACGAGGTGATCGCCGCGTTCGGCCGCATCGACATCCTGGTCAACAGCGCGGGCATCGTGATGCTCGCTCCCGCCGAGGAGCTTCCGCTCGACGCCTGGACCAAGACCATCGCGGTCAACCTCACTGGCACGTTCCTGGTCTGCCAGGCGGTGGGGCAGCACATGCTCACCGCCGGCGGCGGCGCCATCGTCAACATGGCCTCCCAAGCGGCCACCGTGGCCCTCGACCAGCACGTCGCGTACTGCGCGTCCAAATTCGGCGTCGTGGGGGTGTCGAAGGTGCTGGCGTCGGAGTGGGGACCGCGCGGCGTGCGCGTGAACACGATCTCGCCGACCGTGGTGCTCACCGAACTCGGCCGCAAGGCCTGGGACGGCCCGCGCGGTGACGAGCTCAAGAAGCAGATCCCGACCGGCCGTTTCGCCTATCCCGACGAGGTTGCCGCTGCCGCAGTGTTTCTCGCCTCCGACGCGGCGGCCATGATCACCGGCGCCGACCTGCTGATCGACGGCGGCTACACGATCCGTTAGCCGGTCTTCTCGAACGCCCGGCCGCGCCGTTCGGCGTCCGCACTACCGCTGAACAGCCCCGAATCTGCCTGCGGCGCATTGCGATACACCTCGTCGCGGGAATCGGTGCGAACTGCGTCGGTCTGGTGTTCGATGCGCCGGACAGGCAGTGCGCCGGGGTTGGTGCGCTGCAACCAGGCCACGATGCCCTCACGGACGTCGCAGCGCAGGTCGAACAGCTGTGCGGCGTTCGGCGCGCTGATCAACATGCGGACCCGCACGACGCCGTCGACAGCGTCGGTCACCTGCAGCACGCCCACGCGGTCGTCCCACTTGTCATTGGTGCGCAGCAGGCGATCCAACTCGGCGCGCATCGCGTCGAACGGCACCGTGAAGTCGACGTCGAGTTCCACAGTGCCGAGCAGCTGGGTCGCGTTGCGGGTCCAGTTCTGGAACGGCGTCGTGGTGAAGTACGTGCAGGGCAGGACCAGCCGACGCTCATCCCACAGGTGGACCACGACATAGGTGAGCGTGATCTCCTCGATACGGCCCCACTCCTCTTCGAGGACCACGACGTCTCCGACGCGGATGGCGTCGGAGAACGCGATCTGGATGCCGGCGAACACCGACCCCAGCGAGGTCTGCGCGGCCAGACCGGCGACCACGGTCAGCACCCCGGCCGAGGCGAACACCGTCTTGCCCACGTCGGAGAAGGACGGGAACGTCATCAACGCCGCCGCGACCCCCAGTACGACGACGACGGCAACCGCCAGTCGCCGCAGAGTGGTGACTTGCGTGCGGATCTTGCGCCGGTGGCGGTCGGCGTCGGTCAGCCCGGTGTCACCACCGGCGAACCGGTCGATCACCTGCCGTTCGGCCACCAGCAGAAGGCTCGCAACGAGCCAGGTGGCTGTGCCGATCAGCGCGATCACCAACGTGTGGTCCAGCCAGCCGCGCCAGCCGGCCTGCTCGTCGGAGACACGCCGCACGGCGGCCGACGCCGCGATCACGACCAGGGTCGCGCGAAGGGGGCGACGGGTCAGGTGGGCAACATCCCGCAGGACGCGGCTGCGCTGGCCGAGCCGTTGCAGCAGCCAGGACAGGGCAAGGCCGACCGCGTAGGCCAGCCCGATGGCACCGGCCACCCATGCCGCGGCGGTGGCCAGATGGGTGGCGGGGGCGAAAGTGGCATTGTCCACAGGGAAGACAGCTCCTCGGGATCGGGTTGTGGCGCCAGTGCAGACGTCGGTGTCGGCGCACCCGTGGCGTTCCCTGCGTTGTCCCGATGCAAAACCGCATCACGGAATCTGCGATGCGATTGCGACTCACTTCACACGCTTGGCCACCTGGCGCTTGATCTTGTCGGGCAACGCATCTGCGACGGCGAGCTCGGGCAGCAGCTCCGGCTCGGTCATCAACGCCCGGAACACCACGCCGACGGTGACCGCGTGCTCGGGCCGGGAGACCACCTCGATGGCGTCGCCGGCGCGTACGGTTCCCGGGGCGATGACGCGGAAGTAGGCGCCCGGAAGCGCGGCTGCGGTGAACGTCTTCATCCATCCGCGGATGCCCAGCCAGGTGGTGAACGTCCGGCACGGCGTACGGGGGCTGGTGACCTCCAGGATCAAGCCGTCCGAACCGACCGCCCAGCGCTCACCGACCAGCGCGCCGGTCACGTCGACGCCCGTCGTGGTGAGGTTCTCTCCGAACATCCCGTTCGTCAGCTCGCGCCCGAGTTCCCGCTGCCAGTGGTCCAGGTCCTCGCGCGCGTAGGCGTACACCGCCTGATCGTCGCCGCCGTGGTAGCGCCTGTTGCAGATGGAGTCCCCGGCGACGCCGCTGCCCGGCCCGTCTTTGGCAGGCCCGGGCGCGCTGACCGCGAGCGGTTCGGCGCTGGGCCTCTTGTCGATCCCGGTGCGCAGCTCGCCCAGATCGATGGGCGCGGGCGCCGTGTTCACCGTCAACACCGAAGTCATGACCGACGCTAACCCGCCGAGCGTTCTAGAGCCCTGCCGGGTCATCGGGAACATCGACGGCGTACGGCGCCAGCACCTCCAGCGGGACGACGTCCAGCGTGCGTTCGTGCGTCGAGGCCAGCACCACCGGGCAGGCCTGCCCGTCCCGATGCGCCCGCAGCCAGTTGCGGGCCGTCACACACCAGCGGTCACCGGGCACCAGGCCGGGAAAGCGGTAGGCGGGCATGGGGGTGGTCAGGTCGTTGCCGACGGAGCGCTGGTGGGCGAGGAACTCCGCGGTCACGACGGCGCAGATGGTGTGCAGGCCGAGGTCCTCGTCGCCGGTGCGGCAGCAGCCGTCACGGTAGAACCCCGTCAGAGGTGTGGTGCCGCAGGGGTCCAGCGGCTCGCCGAGCACGTTGCGTTCCGCCATCGGCTCAGGATAGGGGTCAGATGCTGAGCCGGCGATAGCGCTGCAACCGACGGATGTCCGGCGCCGCCGCCGGGCCCTCCGTGGGCGCCAGTGCGGCCGACACGGCGGCGCGCACGGCCTCGCTGTCGATGTGCATGCCGATGGCGACCAGTGAATTCGTCTGAGCGCTCGCCGGCGCCGGTGCGACGTGCACCGAGGCGCCGACGACGTTGACCACATAGCGGCGCACCGCACCGCGGAACCGCACTGCCACCGTGCCCTTCATGCGGTACACCCCGGCCGGGGGTTCCTCGAGTAGGTCGCGCACCGCACCGGGGTGCACGCAGCCTTCGGTGAGCACCGTGACCGAGTCCGCGTGGACATGGTGGTGATCGTCTGAATCGGCGAGCAGTTCCCGAAACGTCAGCTGGCCCACCTCCTCGTCGGCGGCCACGTCGAACAGCAGCGCGGGGTCGATGCGTCCGGCGGTGGCGCCGACGACGTGCGCGTGTGGGTTCGCCTCACGCACCCGCTCGCTGACACGCAGAAGCGTCGCATCGGCGTCTGCTGCCTGGTCCAGCTTGTTGACCACCACCAGCGTCGCGGCCCCGTACCGCGCCGGCGGGCTGGCGTCCCGGTCGACCGTGTCGAAGTGGGTCACCGCGTCGAGCACGTCGACCACGCCCCCCGCGCGGATGCCGTCGACGCCGCTGAATCGGATGATGCGGGAGATCGCCACCGGGTCGGCCAGACCGCTGGCCTCCACGATGATCGCGTCCAATCGCAGCCGGGGGTCGGCGAGCCGGGTCAGCGCAACGTCGAGGCCGCCGTCGTCGGGCAGGCAGCAGATGCACCCGCCGGCGATCGACGCCGGCTCGTCGACCTGACCGGTGACCAGACCCGCGTCGACATTGAGCTCACCGAAGTCGTTGATCACCACGCCGATTCGTGCGTCGGGACTGCGCAGCACGTGGTTGAGCAACGTCGTCTTCCCGGCGCCGAGGTAACCGGTCAGCGCGATCACGGGTATCGGTTGCACAAGTCGGCAGGGTACCGGTGCTTCAGTTGGAGCGACGCCGCACAGGATCGGCCGGTAGCATCATCGTCCGCGCCGTGGGCGCGAATCGGGGGCTGGGGACGGGTGCGCGGCAACATGGACAGTGGCGGGGCAGCAGAGTTGTCACTTCCCGATGCCGCCGACGACCTCCAGGTGCTGCGCGCCCTGCTGGCGATCGCCGAGGCCGTCGCCCGCGCCGACGCGTTCGACGAAGTGCTCGAGGTGATCGCCGAGCAGGCGCGGGGCGCGCTGCGCGCGTCGTCGCTGTCGGTCAGTCGCTGGCAAGCCGATCTCGGTGGGCTCCGCACCCTGATCAACGTCGGCGATCTCGCCCCCCACGAGGCCCGGTGGCCCACCGACGAGTACTACCCGATGGCGGCCGACCAGCACGTCACAGAGTTGCTCCTACACGGCAGGAGCTACATCAACGCCCTCGACGACCCCGACTGCGGGCCCGATTGTGTCGCATGGCTGGAGAGTCTGGGCAAGGAGAGCGAAATCGCTGTGCCGATCATGTGCGGTGACGCGATGTGGGGCGAGATCTGGGCATCGGGGGCCAATGGACGCCGCTTCGACCTCGGTGACGCGCAGCTGCTCGCGGCCATCGCCGCGCACATCTCGGTGGCGATCAACCGGTCGGAGACCTTGAGCACCGTGTGGGGGTACGCCCTGCAGGACCCGCTCACCGGCATCGCCAACCGCCGCGCCGTCGACCAGCGCTTCGCCGAATTGGATTGGGAGAGGTCGACTCCCGTGGCGATCCTGTGCGACCTGGACGGGTTCAAGCGGATCAACGACCGCGACGGGCATCCGGCCGGGGACCAGTTGCTGCGCGATGTCGCCGCAGTGCTCGGCCGGTTGGCCGGCACTGTCGATGGGGCGGTGGTCGCCCGCCTGGGTGGCGACGAGTTCTGCGTGCTGCTGCCCGACGCGACCTTGGCCTCCGCCCAGGTCTTCGCCACCGATGCGACCCGCGCGTTGCACGAGAAGGTGGGCTCCGAGGTCAGTCTGTGTTGGGGTGCGGCGACCACAGGGCCGGGCGTCCGCAGCGCCGCCGAGCTGCTGGCTGCCGCCGACGCCGCGCTGCTGCACGCCAAACGGCAGGGGCCCGCCCGCTACAGCGCCGGGGGGGCGGCGCCGCTGGTGCCCCCGGACCTCGACGGCTGGGACCGGCGCTCAGGGCCGCGGCGTGCTGTCGACCGGCTCGCCGCCGACCTGGTGCGCACGCTCGACGAGCAGCCCGCCATGACGACCGCGCAGGCGCTGGAAGCGCTGGCCGCCGCCCTCGCCCAAGCGGTCGACGCCGCCGCCTGGGCGATCTCGGAGACGACCGACGCAGGTACGGCGCTGCGGCTGGTCAGCAACGTGGCCAGTGTCCGCAAGCAAGAGGCCGGATTGACGGTGCTCGTCGACTTCGGGCCGCCCAACTACCTGCTCGAGGACTACCCGGCCTCGGCGCGCGCCGTCGCAGACGGGACGACGTTCCTCGCCGCCGTCGGGCTCGAAAGCGCCGATCCCGACGAGGTGGACCTGCTGGGTCAGCTCGGATACCAGGCCGTCCTCGGCGTCGGAGTGCCCGCCGGCGAGACCAGCTACCTGCTGGAGATCTACTCCCACGACGGGTACGCCCATCTGGCCGAAATCGCGCCGCTGGCAAGGGTTCTCGGTGCCTACTGCGTGACCCGGCTCAGCGGAAGCCCCCAGTACCGCCGTCAGCCATGATCGTCTGGCCGGTGACGAACGCTCCGTCGTCGCTGAGCAGAAAGCACACCACGGGGCCGATGTCGGTGGACACGTCGCCGAGCCGGCCCAGCGGGACGGCGCGCACGGTGCGTTGGTAGGTCTGCGGGTCGATCTCCCGCCACGCCCTGATGCTCTCGGTTTCGGCGTACGGGCACACCACGTTGACCCGGATCTGGTGCCGGCCCCATTCCAGCGCGGCCACCTTCGACATGCCCCGGATCGCTTCTTTCGCCGCGCCGTAGGCGCCGAACCGGGGCAGGCCCTGAGTTCCCGACCCGGAGCCGAGATTGACGATGCTGCCCCCACCGCCACCGACGAACACCGGATACACCGCCTGCATCAGCTCGAATGTGGCGCGCGGGCCGACGTCGAAAACCAGGTCGTAGTCCTGTCGGGTGATCTCGTGGAAAGGCTTGGGCTCGTTGGTCGCGATCGCGTTGTTCACCAGACCGTGCACCGTGCCGAAGGCGCCGACGGCGGCCGCGACGATGCGCCGTGCGGCGTCGGCGTCCCGCAGATCGACGGCCATCGCGGCGACCGACCCACCGGACAGCTCCGCGACCGTCGTGCCCAGCAGCTCCTCGTCGCGGTCCGCGAGCAGGACCGAAGCGCCACGCGCCGTGAGTGCGGTCGCGATTCCCTTGCCGACGCCGCGGGCGGCGCCTGTCACGATCACCGCGCGCCCCGCCAGGTCCGTCACGCCGGTTCTCCCTTCACGATCACCCCGTCCTTGACGATCGCGGCGAGACTCGCCGCCGGGTCACCCAGTACGGCCAGGTCGGTCGTCGGATCGCCGTCGACGAGAAGCACGTCGGCCCATGCGCCGACAGTGATTTCGCCGAGTCGGGCTGATCGGTAGGGGTCGCGCTCTCCTGCCATGCGCAGCAGTGCGGCGTTGCCCGAGGTGACGAGTTTGAGCGCGGCGACGGCGCTCATGTACTGGCCGAGCCGCACCACCATCGCGCTCTGCAGATCGGTGCGGTCCGGTTCGAACAGCAGGTCGGTACCCCACGCCAAACGCACGCCGTGCTTGGCCGCCCAACCGAACAGCTGGTCGGTGCCGGCGCAGATCTCGCGGTTCTTCTCGGCGCTGGCCGGGTTGGCGAACGCGTGGTCGTGTTCGGCGAAAGGCTGGGTGGACAGCCACACGCCACGCTCGGCGAGCATCGCGATGGTGGGTTCGTCGGCGAGGTGGCCGTGCTCGATGGACGTGACGCCGGCCTCGACGGCGCGCCGGATACCGGTGACGTTGTAGACGTGCGTGGCCACGTAGGTGCCGTAGTCCGCGGCGGCCTGCACGGCGGCGCGCAGTTCAGCGGGCGTGAACTGCACGGTGTAGAGCGGGTCGTAAAGCGATGCTGCGCCGCCGCCGACCATGAGCTTGATCTGGCTGGCACCGAGCTTCAACTGCTCGCGCACCGCGGCCAGCACGCGGTCGGGACCGTCGGCGACGCGCATGAAACCGATCTGTTCGCCGCGGGACTCGTTACCGCCCAACGCGGTCGGGCGCTCGTAGACGAAACTGAAGTCGCCATGGCCGCCGGTCTGTGAGATGGCGGCCTGGCTGGGATAGATCCGCGGGCCCAGCTCCGGGCGGGCATCGATCACCGCCTTGATGCCCGCGGTGTCGCCGGCCATATCGCGCACCGTGGTGAAGCCGCGCAGCAGGGTGTCTTTGGCACTGGCCAGGGTTTTCGCGGCGAGCAGTGTCTGCGATCCCATCGCCAGATCCAGCAGCGAGTTCGCCATGCCGACTAGGTGGGCGTGCGCGTCGATCATGCCGGGCATCAGCGTCCGCCCCACGCCGTCGAGCACCACGGTGCCATCCGTCTCGGCGATGGGCGACCGCTCGACCGCGGTGATGGTGCGGCCCTCGATCAGAACATGCCCCTCAGTGGACCGGTCGGACAATCCGTCGAAGATGCGAACGTTCTTGATCACCAGACGCATGCCGGTCACCGTAGCCGCTGTGAAGACACCGAAGAGCCGGACCCGCGCTGCGGGCCCGGCTGTCGTTCGGTGGTCGGTTAGGAAACGGGGATGGAGGCGCAGCCGACGCCGGGGATGCAGCCCGACACTCCGCCGGGTCCGGCAGAGCCGCCGACGCCGCCCGGGTTGGTGGAGCCGCTGGCGCCACCGGGACCGGCCGCACCGGACGGGCCGCCCGGAATCGAGCCGCTGGCACCCTCGGGACCGGCCGCACCGGCCACGCCGCCGGGGTTGGTGGAGCCGCTGGCGCCACCCGGTCCGGCGGTGCCGGCCGGACCGCCGGGGATACCGCCCGTCGCGCCGTCAGGCCCGGCAGTGCCGACCGTGGCGCACGGCGTGCCGTCCGGGTTGAAGCACGGCGGCGGCGCCGGCTGAGCGAAAGTCAGAGGCGCAGTTGCGATTGCAGTCGCCGCCGCGCCCGCGAAGATCAAGGAACCGAGATTCAGAGTCTTGTGTCGCATGGCTAAGTAGTTGCCGATCGTTGCGGAATCGAAACCACGCATTGATGGCATTCTGGCGGGATGGGTGTGATCTTCCGGTTGATCGAGCTGCTGGTGGTGCTCGTGCCGCTCGTCGGCGTGGCGTACGCCACCTACCGGGGCATCCTCGCCGCCCGGGGGCAGCGCGCGACGGCGCTGCCGGCCGAATCGCCGGCGCGGCCCGCCACCGCGGCTCAGCGCCGTGCCGTCCTGCGGACCCTCGAGCAGCACGACCGCACCGACACCCGGTGGCTGGAGTACGAGCTCGACGCGGCCAAGGTGCTCGACTATCCCTTGATGACCGACCTGCGTGACCCTCTCACCGAACGGTTCCACCGCGCCAAGCTGCGCGCAGACTTCCTGCGGCCTGCCGATGTCGCGGACCTGCTGGAGGATCGCGACGCGCTACGCGCCTACGTCGACGCGGTGGGCGAGTACGCGACCGCCTTCGACATCGCCGAAGCCGAAGCGCGGCGGCGCAAACGGGCGGCGTTCTCCGCCGAGGAGCAGGATCGCCTGACCCGGGCCCAGCGGTTGTTGCGGGTCGCCGCCGACACTGCTGCCACACCGCAGGAACGTGACCGGGCCTACCGGCTGGCGCAGCGCGAACTCGACGGACTCCTCGTGTTGCCCGAGCGTGCCCGTCAGGCGCTGGAACGCGGAATCAGCGGTGAGCTAGGGGATTAGCCCCGGGTCTAGCTCACGGCAGCGTCGGCGACGTCGAGTGCCCTGTCGAGGATCGCCACCCCTTCGCGCGCCAGCTCCTCGGTGATGATGCACGGCGGCACCACGTGGATGCGGTTGTAGTTCGCGAACGGCAGCAGGCCCAGCTTCTTGCACTCGGCAATGACGGAATTCATTGCGGCGCTCGAGCTTCCGTAAGGCGCCAACGGCTCACGGGTATCGGGATCGGCGACGAGTTCGACGGCCCAGAACACGCCCGCACCGCGCACTTCGCCGACACTGCGGTGTCGCGCGGCGACGTCGCGCAGCGCCGGGCCGAGCACCTCGGTCCCGATGCGTGCGGCGTTGTCGACGATGCCTTCCTCGGCCATCGCGGTGATGGTCGCCACCGCCGCGGCCGTCGCCAGCGGGTGCCCGGAATACGTGAGACCCCCGGGGTAGGCGCGGTGGGCGAAGGTCTCGGCGATGTGTGGGCTGATCGCCACACCGCCGAGCGGCACGTAGCCGGAGTTGACGCCCTTGGCGAAGGTCATCAGGTCGGGCACGACGTCGAAATGGTCGATGGCGAACCACTTTCCGCTGCGACCGAAGCCCGACATCACCTCGTCGGCGATGTAGACGATGCCGTATTCGTCGCACAGGGCGCGCACACCGGCGAGGTAGCCGGGCGGGGGCACCATGATGCCGGCGGTGCCGGGGATCGATTCCAGGATGATCGCCGCGATCGTGGACGGGCCCTCCATGCGGATGATGTCGCGCAGGTGCGCGAGCGCGCGCTCGGACTCTTCCTCCTCGGTGGTGGCGTGGAATTGCGAGCGGTAGAGAAACGGTCCGAAGAAATGCACGATGCCGGCGTTGCCGTGGTCGTTGGGCCAGCGCCGCGGGTCGCCGGTCAGGTTGATCGCGGTCTCGGTGCCGCCGTGGTAGGAGCGGTAGCGAGACAGCACCTTGTAGCGGCCGGTGTGCAAACGTGCCATCCGCACGGCGTGCTCGACGGCGTCGGCGCCACCGTTGGTGAAGAAGATCCTGTTCAGCTCACCCGGTGTGCGCTCGGCGACGAGGCGGGCGGCTTCGGAACGCGCCGCGTTGGCGTGCTGCGGCGCCACGGTGCACAGCTTGGCGGCCTGCTCGGCGATCGCGGCGACGACCTTGGGGTGCTGGTGGCCGATGTTGGTGTTGACCAGCATCGAGGAGAAGTCCAGCAGTCGGTTGCCCTCACCATCCCAGACGTGGCAGCCCTCGGAGGCGGTGATGGTCATCGGCGCGATCTCGGCCTGCGCCGACCACGAATGGAACACGTGGGCGCGGTCGAGTTCGTAGGCACGGGCGGCTTCGGCGCGGGCTTCGTCAGCGGTCAGGCCGTTGGGCAACGTCGATGCATTCAAGGTCGGATTGGCCACGGGTAAACCGTAGTCGCTGCGGCCAGAATTGTCGGTGGTCGAATGTATGTTCGAGTCGTGGTGGTGGTGCGGGAGGCGGTGGCAGCGTTACGCGACGCTGTTGATGCTGTGCTGGCCGCTGATCTGTCCTTGTCGACCGCGGCGGAGGTGGTGGAGCTGCTCGACGAGTTGGAGGCCGCGGGCTGTCGGCTGCCGGCGGCCCGGCATCGGGGGTTGGCGCGGTTGCAGGTGGAGACCACCCCGCAGCAGATGGGCGCCAAGAACTGGAAAGACGTCCTCGCCCTCCGGTGGCGGATCAGCGGGTCGGAGGCGCACCGAAGGTTGACCGAGGCCGCGCTGCTCGCACCGCGGCAACCGGTGACCGGGCCACCGCTGCCGCCGGTACTGCCGGCGACCGCCGTCGCCCAGGAACAGGGGCTCATCACCGGCGAGCATGTCAGCGAGATCCGCAAAGCCGTCGACAAACTCCCCGGGTTCTGCGACACCGCGACGCGGGAGCAGTTCGAAGTCGAACTGGTGCGCACCGCGGTCGGTGCCGGACCGAAAGAGACCCGGGATGCCGCGGATCTGACCCTGTTTCTGCTCGATCAGGACGGGCCCGAACCCGACGATGCTGAACGCGTTCGTAAGAGGGGTCTGAACAAGAGTCCGCAGCGTCGCGACGGCATGACGCAGTGGCGGGCGGATTTGACCCCGGAAGCGGCGGCGGTGTGGGAGGCGATCTTCGCCCGATACGCCGCCCCGGGGATGTGCAACCCCGACGACCCGGAACCGTGCACCTCGGGGACACCGACCCAGGCGCAGATCGACAACGATCACCGCAGCCTGGCCCATCGCCAACACGACGCCCTGCTCGCGGTCGGACGGATCGCCCTGATGAGCGGCGAGCTCGGCCAGTTGAACGGGTTACCGGTCACCGTCATTGTGCGCACCACCCTGCAAGACCTCGAATCGCGGGCCGGGATCGGCACCACCGGTGGCGGCACCCGCCTGCCGATTCGCGATGTGATCCGGATGGGGGCGCATGCCAGCCACTATTTGGCGGTGTTCGACCGCGCCACCGGCTCCGCTCTGGATTTGTTCCGGGCTCGCCGGGTCGCGTCGGCGGCGCAGCGGATCATGCTGATCGCCCGCGAAGGCGGCTGCACCAAACCCGGCTGCCCCGTCGGGGCGTACGGCTGCCAGGTCCACCACGTCACCAACGACTGGGCCGCCGGCGGGCTGACCAACATCGACGACCTCGGCCTGGCCTGCCCACCGGACAACCGCTCCGTCGGCGAAGGTGGCTGGACCACGTCGATGAACGCCCGCCACGAGGTCGAATGGACCCCACCCGCCGATTTGGACACCGGCCAAACCCGCATCAACACCCACCACACCCCCGAACGGCTGCTGCGCCCACCCGACGACAACACCACAGAATCGGCCAACCCGTCAGAGCCGGGCGGACCCGCACCACCCGACAACGAAGCGGCCTGACGGCCGCCAGGAGAGGGATAGTTCGCGAGTTGCCCTGTCGGGGAGCGACTAGGCCTCGGACGCTTTCTCGAGCTCGGCCAGCGCCTCGCCGCTGTAGACGGCCAGGCGCTGCAGGTGCGGGAGCCGGTCGCGGCAGCCGACGAAGCCGATGTTCAGAGTGTCGGCGTAGCTCTGCAGCGTGATGTTCAGTGCCATGCCGTGGATCGGGATCGACACCGGATACGTGGCCTCCAGTCGGGAACCGTTGAACCACAACGGTTCTCGGGGCCCTGGCACATTCGAGACGCAGAGGTTGAACGTGTAGGGCCACGGCGCCTGCACGCCGGTCAGCGCCCCGGCGATCTGGGTGCCCGCCGGCGCGAGCAGTGCGGCGCTGTAAGCGATGATCGCCGCCGGGGACATGTTCTGCAGCTGCGTCTTGGCCGCCCCCGTCGCGGCGGTGATGACGTTCAGCCGCTCCACCGGATCGGCGATGTCGGTGCCCATCGGCGCGAGGATCGCACCGACGGCGTTGCCGCCACCCTCGTCTCCCTTGGGCCGGACGTTGACGGGCAGGAACGCGATCAAGGACCGGTCGGGCAGCTTGTCGACGTCGGACAGGAAGCGGCGCAGCCCGCCGCCGAGGATGGCCAGTGCCACGTCGTTGATCGTCGCGCCGTGCTGGGAGCTCAGCTTCTTGAGCCGGTCGAATTCGTATTGCTGGGTAGCGAAGCGGCGGTTGCGGCTGATCCGTGCATTGAGGATGCTGTGCGGCGCCGAGGCCGAGCCGGCGATCTGGGCGTACTCCCCGTCGCGGCGGATCTGGGTGTTCACCACAGCCGTCGTCAGATCAACGACCGAGCTGAGCCCGCCGGTGACCGTCGACCCGATCCCGCCGAGCGCCCGCAGCGTCGCGGTGAGCGGGTTGACCGATTCGGTCGCAGGCAGGGGCCGCTTGCGTTCGGGCAGCGGAACGTTGAAGAACATCCGGGTGTCCCGCGACTCGGGGTCGGTCGACAGGCTGCGGCTGAGCATGCGCATCGCGCTGTACCCGTCGACGAGCGCGTGGTGGATCTTCATGTACAGGGCGAATCGGCCGCCTTCGAGACCCTCGATCACATGCAGCTCCCACGGCGGCCGCGTCAAGTCGAGGTGGTTGCTGTGCAGCCGCGACACCAGGATGCCGAGCTCGCGTTCGTCACCGGGGCTGGCCAGCGCCGACCGCCGCACGTGATAGTCGAAGTCGAAGTCTTTGTCCTCCACCCAGCTGTGCAGCGGACTGAACTGCAGCCGCGGGTGGGCGAGCTTGAGATTCCACGGCCTCACCACCTCCTGGCGGCGCGCCTCGGCGATCATCTCGCGCAGGTAGTCGACCGTCGCCTCGGGCGGCGGTGTGAACGGCAACAGACCGGCCACATGCATCTTCGAACTGGGCGTCTCACCGTAGATGAACAGCAGATCCTGCAGTCCGAGCCTCACACTGTTGGCGCTCACGCCGCCACGGTACGCGGTGTTCTCAGGTCCCACAGAATGTTCGGAACGAGGCCGCGAACTCCCGTTGGCTCGGCTCGGCGTAGCGCTGCAGACCTGCTCGCACGACGAATGGCGACCGCACCGCGTCGAGCAAGGAGTCGAGCGGTTCGAGGTCTCCGTCGGTGGCTGCGGCCAATGCCTCCTCCACCAGATGGTTGCGGGGGATGTACACCGGGTTCACCGCATCCATCGCCGCCGGATCGGGTCCGAGCGCTTGCCAGCGGGCCAGCCAGGCATCGAAGGCGGCAAGGTCGATGAACTCACCGCGCACCGGCTCGGCGTCCCCGCGCGCCGCCTCGGCCAGCCGACGGTAGAACGAGGTGTGGTCGACCCCGCTCTGCTGCATCTGGACGAGCAGCTCCTGACTCAGCGCATCGGCGGGCGCGGCCGCGGCGCCAACGAGCCCGAGCTTGGCGCGCATGCCCTCGTCCCACCGCGTCTGGTAGCGGTCACGGAACAGGCCGAGTGACTGCTCGGCCATGCCCACGGCGGTGTCGACATCGTCGTCGAGCAGCGGCAGCAGCGCCTCTGCGAACCGCGCCAGGTTCCACAGCGCGATCCCCGGCTGGTTGCCGTAGGCGTAGCGGCCCCCGTGGTCGATCGAGCTGAACACGGTCTGCGGGTCGAACGCCTCCATGAACGCGCATGGGCCGTAGTCGATGGTCTCGCCCGAGATCGTCATGTTGTCGGTGTTCATCACGCCGTGCACGAAGCCGGCCAGCATCCATTGCGCCACCAGCTCGGCCTGCACGTCGATGACAGCCTCGAGCAGCGCCAAGTAGGGAGTCCCGGCGTGGGCGGCGGCGGGATGGTGGCGGGCGATCGCGAAGTCGGCCAGCCGGCGCAGCACGCTGACATCCTTGGTGTGGCCGGCGACCAGCGACGCGTACTGGAAGCTGCCGACCCGCAGATGGCTGGCCGCCACCCTGGCCAGCACCGCCCCGGGCAGCGCGGTTTCGCGGTACACGGGCCGCCCGGTGGCCACCACCGAGAGCGATCGGGTGGTCGGAATGCCCAGCGCGTGCATGGCCTCGCTGATCACGTACTCCCGCAGCATCGGCCCGACCGCGGCCAGGCCGTCGCCGCCGCGCGCGAACGGAGTGCGGCCCGAGCCTTTCAGGTGCAGATCGCGGACCTGGCCGTGCGTGTCGACGAGCTCGCCGAGCAGCAGCGCGCGTCCGTCGCCCAGCCGGGGGACGAAGCCGCCGAATTGGTGGCCGGAGTAGGCCTGCGCCACCGGCGTCGCGCCGGGCGGCACAGTGGTCCCGGCGAGCAGCCCCAACCCGTCCGGGCTGCGCAACCAGGCCGGATCCAGGCCCAAGTCGGTGGCCAGGGTCTCGTTGAGCACCAGCAGCGTCGGGTTCGGCGCGTCCTCGGCCTGCCATCGCACCGCCAGTTCGGGAAGGTCACGGACGAACGTGTCCTGCAGCGCGATACTCACCTTTCCCAGCCTACGGAGACGGCTCGAGAAGGGCGATGGCGTCCACGTCGTCTTTGACCGGGATCCGGCGCGAGCTCTCCTCGATCACCAGCGCGCCGGCGGGGTCCGTGTATCCGTCGCTGTGCGGCAGGATCAGCGCCCGCTGACCCGGCGCCAACTCGGTGGTCTGCAATGCCGACGTGGGCGGCGCGACCTGCGCGATGTGGTCACCGGTCAACTGCCAGACGACGGGTGGGGCGGCTTGTGACTGGCCGCACCGCCACGTCGTCAAGCTCAGCTTCGGCGGCCCCGACTTCGGCCACCACAGCTTGGTGATGCGGAACCCGGCGGCCGGATCGGCCGCGGCCACATCGAAGGTCTGCTGGTTGCCGTCGGCGTCGGACTGTACGACGGCCGCGGTGCCGCAGTCGGCCCCGGCGGCAGTGTCGGTGGGCCGGTACAGCGCGTACGCCAGCGAGCCGCCGTCGGGGGAGAGCCGCGCGACGGTGACCGGGCTGTCGGCGTCGACCTGGCCCAGGGAGCTCGGGGCACCGGGGCCCCGCACGGCGTACAGAGTGTCCGGTCCGCCGAACGGCGAGGGCGGGCCTTCCACGCGGGCGAGCACGGCGGTTCCGCCCCGAGCCACGATCAGCCGGGGATCGCCCGCGCCCGGCACCGGCGGCAGGTCCACGGTCTGCATCACCTCGGGCGCCGCGTCGGGGACAGCCAAGTCCAGCCGCATCAGCCGGTTCGGCTGTTCCCACCAGACGATGGTGCTGCCACCCGCGGTGCCGAGCGCAGGTCCGACCGGGATCTGCCGGATACCGCCCTTCCGGGCCTGTACGTCGACGGTGGCAAGGTGGTTGTCCACGGTCCGTGCGAACACGAACCGCCCGTCGTCGGTGGCGATCAGGTCGTTGTTGGGGGTGAAGGCCCCGGCCGCGGTGGCGATCTTGGTGGTGCCGTCGACGACGCCGATCTCATCGGCGGCGCGGTAGGCCAGCATCGGGCCGCTCGGTGGTGCCGGCGTCGTCGTCGGGTCGAACGGCGACGTCACTTTCGGTGCCGACGCGTCGGAGCTGGCTGTCGTCGACGTCGACCCGGACGGGGACTGCAGGCCGGTGCAGGCGGCGACCAGGACGGCCAGCAGGGCGAACAGCACTGTGGTCAGAGCGTGGCGGAACGGATTTCTCATAGGGGATCGCCCTCCATGTAAGCCGAAGAACGGGCGGCGGTGGGTCTCGGGTGGGTGCGTGCCGCGCCCCGCACACGCTCCCTCGGTATGGTGATTGCTCGCCGGCGGCGGGGGAATCGTGGGCTGACGAGCACGTCGGCGGGCAGTCGGCACCCGAGAACTCAGATGTGGAGCAACGCTGTGAGCCTGAACACCATCGCTTTGGAGCTGGTGCCGCCGAACGTCGACAGAGGACGCGAGCAGGCCCTCTCCGACGCCGAGAAGGTGCTGCGCTGTTCGGCTGAGGCGGGCGTCGGCGGCCGGGTCCGGCACGTGATGATCCCGGGCATGATCGAGGAGGACGACGACCGTCCCCTGGAGATGAAGCCCAAGCTCGACGTGCTCGAGTTCTGGTCGATGATCAAGCCGGAGCTGCCCGGGGTGCGCGGGTTGTGCACCCAGGTCACCGCATTCATGGACGAGCCGACATTGCGCGGCCGGCTGACCGAGCTGAGCGACAGCGGATTCGACGGCATCGCGTTCGTCGGTGTGCCGCGCACGCTGAGCGACGGCGAGGGCTCCGGGGTGGCGCCCACCGACGCGTTGACACTGTTCGACGGCCTCGTCGACAACCGCGGCGTCATCCTCATCCCCACCCGCGACGGCGAGCAGGGCCGGTTCACGTTCAAGTGCGACCGAGGTGCCACCTACGGCATGACGCAGCTGCTGTACTCCGACACGATCGTCGACTTCCTCACCGAGTTCGCGGCGACCAGCGAGCACCGGCCCGAGATCCTGCTGTCGTTCGGCTTCGTGCCGGCGGTCGAGACGAAGGTCGGCTTGATCAACTGGCTGATCCAGGATCCCGGCAACGCCGCCGTCGCCGCCGAGCAGGATTTCGTCAAGCAGCTGGCCGGCGCCGAGCCGGTCGAGCGCCGCAAGCTGATGGTCGACCTGTACAAGCGCGTGGTCGACGGGGTGGGCGAGCTGGGCTTCCCGCTCAGCGTGCACTTCGAGGCCACCTACGGCATCAACACCCCGGCGTTCGAGACGTTCGCCGAGATGCTGGCCTACTGGGCGCCCGATACCGCCTGACCCCGACCACCGTCCTAAGGAAGGGGCCGGCCGTAGATCGGCTGATGCGGATTGCCGGGCTCTTCGATCACCGGCAGCGGGTAGACCGGAAGCTCCTCCGGCAGCGGCGACTCGGGCTGCGGCACGGTCGACGGCGCGATGCCCGACGCACTCTCCGCGGCCGGCGTGGCCGCCACCCCGGCACCGGCGGCCACTCCAGGAGTCGGGGTGCCCGGCGGCTCGAGACCGGCGGAGATGCCGTAGCGGCTGTTCGACGTCACCAGCGGTCCGTCGTCCTGGGGCGCGTTGCCCCGGCTGCTGCCGGGCAGCCCCTCCGCCTGCGACGGGGTGTCGACCGTCGCGGCGATGCGTACCCCGCGTGAGTCGGTCAGCGGCGGCGGCTCGACCGCGATGACGTTGTACGGGTAATCGAAGCTGCCCGGTTCCACATCGGGCGCCAGCGGCACCCACGGCGGCGGGTCGGGCAGATCCGGCTGGGCCGCTGCCGTGGGCGCCGCGGCGAGCGTCGTCAACACCGTCATGGCCACCAGCAGCGAGGCCCGCATCCGACGCATCATCGTGTCCTAGATCTTGATCGGGTCGCCGTAGACCGCGAACTGCGTGTGCGCGACGTCGGTCGAGACGCGCAAGTACGCATACGACCGCACGGTCACGTCCCCGCCGCACGCATCGGCCTTGATGTGGATGTTGTCGATGTCGATCATCGCCCGGCCGTCCTGGCTGAGTGTCATGTTCGACAGTGGGAGGTCGACGATCACGCCCGGCTGCAGCACGGTCTGCACGAAACCCGCCACGCCGCCGGTACCGCCGAGGGAGACACCGGAGTCACCACCGATGCCGACGGCCCCCTGGGGCGCGACCCCGGCTGTGCCGCCGTACTGCAGACCCGCGGACACGTCGGACTGGCAGCCCAGCTGGTAGCCCAGGATGAAGATGCTGTCGGTGATCGGGCTGGACCCGCCGACCGCGGTCGCCGTCGCCGACGCGGTCACGAAGCCTTCGCGGGAGTCGTTGGCATTGGCCAGATTCGGCACCGAATTGACCACCTCGTTGTCGATCCGGATGTTGAGGTGCCAGCCGTCGCGCGACACCTTGTCGTAACTCTGCGGGCGCATCGCCACCGGTTCGGCGTGCGCGGAGGTGACACTCGCCGTCATCGTGAACATCGCCGTCATCGCAGCAGAGAGCATCCCCGCACCCCAACGCACGCGTGTAGCTAAGCAGACCGGCAGACGGTATGCGCGCTCGCGCTGAGTTTTTCCCGCGGCTGCGGTCTACTTCATCGATGAGACCGCCACCGTCCCTGCCTGCGTGCGCGGCCGCGGCGCTGGCCGTGGCGTCGGCGGTGCTGCACGGCGGCGCGCTGCTGGGGCTGGGCAGCCCATGGTTGATGGCGGTGACGGCCGCGATGGTCGTGGGGTGCCTGTACTGCGGCTGGGAACTGCTGACCCGCGACAGTGTGCGGGCCTGGTTGCTGGTTGCGCTCATGAACCTGGCGATGATCGCGGTGCACCTTCCGATGGCGGCCGGGCACCACCACGGTGGTGCAGGCCCGGCGGGACAGTCCGGCGAGCAGGCTGTGGGGCAGGCCCTGCACCCGGCCACCGTCGTCGCGGTCGTCGAGGTCGTGTTCGCCGCGGCGGTGCTGTTCGTGCGCAGCCGAGCGCTCGCGCCGGTCGGCGCGTGCCAGAGTGGAGGCCATGAACCCCGCGCACTCCCCGGTCGGCACGCTGGGCTCGACGTCGATCGACTGCCCGAATCCGGCTGAGCTGGCCGACTTCTACGGCGCGCTGCTCGGCATGCGCCGGTTGGTGGAGACGCCCGACGGCGGTGTGGTCGCGATCACCGACGGCGCGGCGATCCTGGCGATGATGCGCGTCGACCCGTACGTCGCGCCGGCATGGCCGGACCCGCAGCGGCCGGCACAGATGCACCTGGACGTCTCGGTCACCGACCTCGACGCCGCGGTCGCCGGTGCCGAGCAGCTCGGCGCCCGCCAAGCCGAACCGCAGCCGCAGCCCACGCTGTGGCGAGTCATGCTGGATCCTGCGGGCCATCCGTTCTGCCTCACCACGGTGACCGCCGGCTGAGATGCCCGATCTCCGTTCCCGGCTGGACGGCCTGACGATCCGCGACGCGGCCCGGCTGGGCCGCAAGCTCCGCCAACTCCGGTCGCCCGAGCCCGCTCAGCTGGAGCGGCTGACCCAACAGATCGCGGCCGCCGAGGCGCTGGTCGCCACCCGCGCGGCCGCCGTCCCGGAGATCAGCTATCCAGATCTGCCGGTCAGCGAGCGGCGTGACGACATCGCCGCCGCTATCGCGGCACACCAGGTCGTGATCGTGGCCGGGGAGACGGGGTCGGGCAAGACCACCCAGCTGCCGAAGATCTGTCTGGAGCTGGGCCGCGGGATCCGCGGCACCATCGGACACACG
This sequence comes from Actinomycetota bacterium, assembly GCA_040752555.1. Taxonomy (GTDB): domain Bacteria; phylum Actinomycetota; class Actinomycetes; order Mycobacteriales; family Mycobacteriaceae; genus Mycobacterium. Next base: position 192,180 of record JBFMGT010000003.1, read on the forward strand.
CAGCCGCGCCGGTTGGCCGCACGCACCGTCGCGCAACGCATCGCCGACGAACTCGGAACGCCATTGGGGGAGGCGGTCGGCTACACCGTGCGCTTCACCGACCAAGTCAGCGACCGCACGCTGGTGAAGCTGATGACCGACGGCATCCTGCTGGCCGACATCCAGCGCGACCGGCGGCTGCTGCGCTACGACACGCTGATCATCGACGAGGCGCACGAGCGCAGTCTCAACATCGACTTCCTGCTCGGATATCTTCGTCAGCTGTTGCCGCGCCGGCCGGACCTCAAGGTGATCGTCACGTCGGCGACCATCGAGCCGGAGCGGTTCTCCCGGCATTTCGGGGGCGCCCCGATCCTGGAGGTCAGCGGCCGCACCTACCCTGTCGAAATTCGTTACCGGCCACTGGAAGTACCGGTGACCACCGATGATGACGATCCCGACGACCCCGATCACGAGGTGGTCCGCACCGAGGTGCGTGACCCGACCGAGGCGATCGTCGACGCCGTGGCCGAGCTGGCCGCCGAACCGCCGGGCGACGTGCTGGTGTTCCTGTCCGGTGAACGTGAAATCCGGGACACCGCAGAGGCTTTGCGTGCCGATCTGGGGGAGCAGGCGGAGATCCTGCCGCTCTACGCCCAGCTGCCGACGGCCGAACAGCAGAAGGTGTTCACCCCCAGCCGCGCCCGGCGGCGCGTGGTGCTGGCCACCAACGTGGCCGAGACGTCGCTGACGGTGCCGGGCATCCGCTACGTCGTCGACCCCGGCACCGCCCGGATCTCGCGCTACAGCCGGCGCACCAAGGTGCAGCGGCTGCCGATCGAGCCGATCTCCCAGGCGTCGGCCGCCCAACGCGCCGGCCGGTCCGGGCGCACCGCGCCGGGTGTATGCATCCGCCTGTACTCCGAGCAGGACTTCGAATCCCGGCCCCGCTACACCGATCCGGAGATCCTGCGCACCAACCTCGCCGCGGTGATCCTGCAGATGGCCGCGCTCGGCTTCGGCGACATCGAGGGCTTCGGGTTCCTCGACCCGCCGGATGCCCGCAGCATTCGCGACGGCATCGCGCTGCTGACCGAATTGGGCGCGTTCACCGATTCGGAGCTCACCCCGCTGGGCCGTCGGCTCGCGCAGATCCCGGTGGACCCGCGGTTGGGCCGGATGATCCTGCAGGCCGACGCCGAGGGCTGCGTACGGGAGATGCTGGTGCTCGCCGCGGCGCTGTCCATCCCGGACCCGCGCGAGCGGCCCACCGACCGGGAGGAGGCGGCTCGGCAGAAGCACGCGCGCTTCGCCGACGAGCATTCCGACTTCGTGTCGTTCCTCAACCTGTGGCGGTATCTGGGTGAGCAGCGAAAGGAGCGCTCCGGCAGCTCTTTTCGACGGATGTGCCGCGAGGAGTTCCTGCACTACCTGCGGATCCGGGAATGGCAGGATCTGGTCGGGCAGCTGCGCGGTATCTGCCGCGACATGGGGATCACCGAATCCGACGAGCCGGCCGACGCGGGGCGGGTGCACGCGGCGCTGACCGCGGGTCTGCTGTCGCACATCGGGATGCGTGAGGGGGACGGCCGAGACTACCTGGGTGCGCGCAACGCCAAGTTCGTGCTGGCACCCGGATCGGTGCTGACCCGCCGCCCGCCGCGCTGGGTGGTGGTCGCCGACCTCGTCGAGACCAGCCGGCTCTACGGGCGCATCGCTGCCCGGATCGACCCCGAAGCCGTGGAAAAGGTGGCGGGTCATCTGGTGGTGCGCACGTACAGTGAGCCGCACTGGGACGCCGAGCGCGGCGCGGTGATGGCGTTCGAGAGGGTGACGCTCTACGGGCTGCCGCTGGTGGCACGTCGGCGGGTGAACTACGCACAGATCGACCCGCCGGTGGCCCGCGAACTGTTCATCCGGCACGCGCTCGTCGACCAGGAGTGGCGCACCAAGCACCACTTCTTCGCCGACAACGCCCGGCTGCGCGCCGAACTCGCCGATCTGGAGGAGCGGGCCCGGCGCCGTGACCTGCTGGTCGGTCACGAGGAGATCTTCGCGTTCTACGACGCCAGGATTCCCGCCGACGTGGTCTCGGCCCGGCACTTCGACGGATGGTGGCGCAAGCAGCGGCACCGCACCCCCGACCTGCTGACGATGACGCGAGATGATCTGCTGCGCAACGAATCCGGCGCGGACCAGCCCGACGCGTGGCAGGCCGACGACGTGGCGCTGCCCCTGTCCTACCGGTACGACCCGGGCGCGGCCGATGACGGCGTCACCGTGCACGTGCCCGTCGACGTGCTGGCCCGCCTGGGCGGCGACGAATTCGCCTGGCAGGTGCCCGCGCTGCGCGAGGAGCTGTTGACCGCGCTGATCCGCTCGCTGCCCAAGGACCTGCGCCGCAACTTCGTGCCCGCCCCGGACACCGCTCGAGCGCTGCTGTCGGCGATCACGCCGGGGGACGGTCCCCTGCTCGACGCGGTGCAGCGCGAACTACGCAGGCGTACCGGCATTCTCGTCCCGATCGACGCGTTCGACCTGGACAAGGTGCCCCCGCATCTGCGGGTGACGTTCGCGGTGGAAGCGTCCGACGGCGCGGTGGTGGCCCGTGGGAAGGATCTCACCGAGCTGCAACGCACGCTGGCCGCCCCGGCCCGCGACGCGGTGGCTGCCGCCGCCGGGGACCTCGAGCGGTCAGGTCTGCGCGCGTGGCCCGATGTCGACGAGCTGCCCCGCGTCGTGGAACGACCGGGCCGATCGGGCAATACAGTGCGCGGTTTCCCCGCGTTGGTGGACGAGGGTGCCTCGGTCGCGGTCCGGGTGTTTCCCAGTGCGGCCGAGCAGGCCGCGGCCGCACCGGCAGGTACGCGGCGGTTGCTGCGGTTGACCGGGCCGTCGGTGGCCAAACAGGTCGAGAAGGCGCTCGACATGCGGACCCGGCTGACCCTGGGCACCAACCCGGACGGCTCGCTGGCGGCGTTGATCGAGGACTGCGCCGATGCCGCGATGCAGCTGCTCGCACCCGAAGCGCTCTGGAGCAGAACCGAATTCGAGCAGGCGCGCACGCGCGTCGCGCAGTCGCTGGTGTCCACGACCTCAGATGTGGTGCGGCGCGCGGAGAAGGTGATCGCCGCGCTGCACGACGTCACCCTCGCCCTTCCTGACCGACCGTCGGCGGCTCAAGCCGACGCGATCGCCGACATCCGCGCCCAACTGGCCCGGCTGGTGCCCGCGGGGTTCGTCGCTGCGGCCGGTGCACCACGGTTGGCCGACCTGACCCGCTATCTGATGGCGGTGAGCCGGCGGCTCGAACGGCTGCCCCAAGGTCTGGGCGCCGACAGGGAGCGGATGGCGCGGGTGGCCGCGGTGCAGGACGCCTACGACGACGTGGTGGCGGCGCTGTCCCCGACGCGTGCTGCGGCCGCCGACGTGCGCGACATCGCCTGGATGATCGAGGAATTCCGCGTCAGCCTGTGGGCGCAACAGCTCGGCACCCCGCGTCCGGTCAGTGAGCAACGGATCTACCGGGCGCTCGACGCGATCACGGCCTGAACGATCAGCCCAGCGCGGCGATGCGGGCGACGGTCAGCGCGGAGGTCAGCTGCAACAGGTCGGCGGGCCGCGACATCGCCAGCCCGGTCAGGTCTTCCAACCGGCGCATCCGCTGGGCCACTGTGTTGGGGTGCAGGTGCAGCCGCGCGGCGGCGGCGCGGCGGTCGAGCCCGGCGTCGATCACCACCCGGGCGGTGTCCAGCAGCGCCGTCGACCGGGTGCGGTCGTATTCCACAGCGCGCCCCAGGACCGACATCGCAAAATGCTTCAGGCGCGCCGGGTCGCCGAGTTCGAGCAGCAGGTGGTCCACCGTCAGCTGGGTCAGGTCGATCACCGTCGACGGGCCGCTGCCTGCCGCCAGGTCGAGCGCGCCACGCACGGTGCGGAACGCCGCGGGCAGCTCGGCGGCGCTCACCTGTCGGGACACCGCGGCGAGAACATTTGGCACGGAGATGTTTTCGAGCAGCCGGTGGGTGGTCTGCACGGCTGACCCGGTCGGCGACAGCAGGACCACGTCACCCCGGTGCACCGCCGACAGCGGCCGTGCCGGCCCCCGCCCGAAGAACCGGTCAGCCGCGGCCAGCAGTCGTTCACTGTCGCTGCAGCGCAACCCGATCAGAGTCTGGGTGCCCGCGAGGTCCCAGCCCAGCCGGCGCGCCCGGTCGAGGATCGCCGGGATGCTCGCCGGGTCGGCGCTGAGCAGGTCTGCGACAAGCGAACCCCGCAGGCGCTGTTCGACTTCGGCGGCGGTGCGGGCACGCAGCAGTTCGAGCGCGGTGACCACGGCGGCGTGTTCGATCGCCCGCACATCGAGCGCCGACAGCTCGTCGCGGGGTGCCGCCACGAGGATGCGGGCCACGGCGGCGCCGTCGAGGATCACGTCGGTCCCCGTGGTCGGGTCGGCGTCGGCGGGCCAGTCCACGGCGGCCAGCTGTTCGGCGTAGACGTCCTCGATCAGCACCGGCCGGCCGAGCAGCGCGGCCAGCGCCTCGGTGACGCCGGTGACCCCCTCGCCGCGCAGCGCGGTCGCGGTCAGCAGGGTGTGGACCTCCTCGCCGCGGCGTAGTTCGGCGATGGTCGCCTGTTCGGCGGCCCGCAGCTGCGCGGTACCGAGCGCGACGGCGACCTGGGTGGCCAGCGTGTTGACCAGACCGATCTCGGCCCGGTCGAACCGGTGTGGACGCGCGTGGTACCCGTTGAGCGCCCCGACGACGGCGCCGGCCCGGCGCAGCGGTACCGAGATCAGGGCCCGGTAGCCCTGTTCGTGCGCCACCCCGCTCCAGGTGAAGTGGGGCATCCGGTCGATGTCCTCGACCGTCACCACCTCACCGGTGCGAAACGCGATGCTGGTCGGGGCCTCGGATTCGTCGCGCACGTCGAGCAGGATGGGCCGGTCGGCGTTGACCTGGGCGACGTAGTCCGGCGACAGCCCGTGGGAGCCGACGATCGTCAGCGCGGCGCGGTCGGCGGCGGGCAGGAACACCGCGCAGAAGTCGTAGCCGAGCAGCGTGCACGCCGTCTCGGCCACCCGGTCCAGCACGGCCGCCACCGGTGCGTCTCCGCCGACGGCCTCGCCGATGTCGGCCAGCGCGCCCAGCCACAGTTCCAGCTGCTGCACACCACCGTGTGTATGCGTCGACACAAGACTCAGCCTAAGTGTGTCTGTCAAGACATTGCCGCGCACCGCGGCCGACCCGCACAGTGGTGGTCGTGACGGTGGTCACACATCGAGGAGGTAACCGGTGAGACGTTCGATTCGCAGCTCGGCGCGCGCGGCGCTCGCCATGGTGGCGTTGGCCGCCCTGCTGCTGAGCACCGGCTGCACCGCCGGGCTGGGCGGCCCGGCATCCTCCCGCACCGCGCGCGGCGGGGTCATCCGGTTCACGTTCGCGCCGGACCCGATCTGGGACTACATGAACGAGACCGGCGTGGTGGCCACCTGGGAGCGGGACACCGGCTACCGCATCGAGACGAGCGCGACATGGGACGAGTTCGGCCTCTTCGCCGGCGGGCACGCGGACATCATCTCCACCGCGTCGTTCGAGGTGCCAGGGCTCGAAGAGCAGACCCGCCGCGAGACCATGATCATCGGTCGCTACAACGCCGAACGCAGCCGCATCCTGGTCCGCGCCGGTGATCCCGCACAGACGCTCGCGGATCTGAAAGGCAAGCGGCTCGGCGTGTTCACCACGGTGTCGGGCACCCTCGTGTGGAGTGCGCTGGTGAAACGGTTGCACGACGTCGACCTCGTGTCGGATTCCGGTGACGGCGACTACGACGTGATCGTCGCCGACATCCAGAACCTGTCGAATCTGTTGGCGCGCGGCGAGATCGACGCGTGCATCTGCTACCCGGACCTGTCCGCCCGCGAACTGCGCGACGGCTCGGTGCGTCCGCTCTACGACGGCAAGTCCTCGGCCGACGTGTTCGCCGAGCTCGTCGCGCCCGGCCACGACGGCCCGATGGGGAACGTGTTCGTCGCCCGCAAGGACTGGGTGGAGGCACACCCGGCCGAGGTGTCGGCCTTCCTCGACCTGTGGGACCGCGGGCTGGCCGAATGGCAGGCGCACCGCGACGAGATGATCGAGCGTTACCCACAGCACTTCGCCGTCGCCACCCCCGAAGACATCGCGTTCATGAAAGCCTATGTCGCCGAACATGACTGGGTGGTCGACGAGGTCCGCTTCGACCCGAAGTGGGCCGAGGACGAAAGCTCGGTCTTCGACCTGATGCGCAGCACCGGCGCCATCGGCGAAGACGTCACCGATCCCAAGTTCCTTCCCACCGAGGGAGTCCAGCCGTGACCGCGACCCCGACGCAGGCACCCGGGCGCACCGTGAACTTGCGGTGGCTGGCGTCGGGCGCCGCGCTGCTGCTGGCCCTGGCGCTCTGGGGTGCCGTCGCGGCATGGATCGACGACCCGATCGTGCCGCGGCCGGCCGGGGTCGCCGAACAGGTGGTCGCGATCGTGGTCTCGGGCGAGGCCGTGACCAACTTCGCGGTCAGCATCGCCAAGATCGCCGCGGGGTTCGCGATCGCCATGGCGGGCGGTCTGGTGATCGGCTTCCTGATGGGCCGCAGCCCGTTCATGACGTCGTACTTCTCGCTGCCGCTGTTCGTGCTCGGCAACATGCCCGGTCTGACCTACGCGGTGTTCGGCCTGTTGATCTTCGGAGTCGGGGCGGGCGGGCCGATCGTGGTCTCCGCGCTGGTGGCGCTGCCGTTCATCGCGATCAACGTCGCCGAGGGGGTGCGGTCGGTCGACGGCAAGCTGCTGGCGATGTGTGAAGCCTTTGGGCGCAGCCGGTTCGACGTCCTGCGCCACCTCTACCTGCCCGCGGTCACGACGTTCGTCTTCGCGGGCGTGCGTTACGGATTCGCGATGGCGTGGAAGGTGGAGGCACTGACCGAGGTGTTCGGTGCCGGCAGCGGGGTCGGCTTCATGATCCGCAAGGCCTATCAGGAGTTCCGGGTCGACGACATGCTGGCCTGGACGACGCTGTTCATCATCGCGATGGTGCTGATCGAGCGCGGTCTGGCCGCGCTCGAGAACCGCTTCTTCGCCTGGCGTAAGGATCTCGCATGACCACGATCACCAGACGTCGGCTCTCGGGCGGGACTCGTTCTTGCGCAGCTGTTCTGGCGTCCGTCGCCAGCATCCTGGTGGCCTGGCAGCTGGCGGTGATCCTCGGCAACCGGGTGCCGTCTCTGCCCGACGCGCTGGCCCGGCTGGGTTCGGAGGCCGCCGCCGGCGAACTGTGGGCCAACCTGGCGATCAGCATGAACCGGTTCGTGCTCGGATTGGCGGCCGCCCTCGTCGTCGGAACGGCGCTGGGTGTGCTGATGGGACTGTCCCGGCTGGCCGATCTGGCGTTCTCCGATCTGACCGCCGCCGGATTGGCCATCCCCGCGGTGATCTGGGCGCTGCTGACCACCATGTGGTTCGGCTTCGGGTGGCTCACCCCGGTGACGACGGTGTTCCTGTCCGGTCTGCCGTTCGTGATCGTCAACATCGCCAAGGCCACCCGTGCGGTGCCCGCCGACTTACTGTTGATGGCACGCGCGTTCGGGGTGTCGCAACCCCGGGTGCTGCGCCAGATCGTCGGACCTGCCGTCGCCGGCTCCGCCGTGGCCGCTGTCCGGTTCGCGATCATGAGCGCCTGGAACGGCTTGCTGCTGGCCGAATGGTTCGGCTCCACGTCAGGAGTCGGCTGGCGGGCCCGGTACTGGTACGACGCCAACCAGCTCGACGGGTTCCTGGCATGGGTGCTGGTGTTCATCGCCCTGCTGATCGTCGCCGACCTGTTGATCCTCGGTCCCATCGAGCGCCGCACCACCCGCTGGCGCACCGTCTAGAAAGCGAGACACACCATGGCCGCGATCGAAATACAGAATCTGGTGAAGGAATTCACCGACCGCCGCGGTGCGGTCACCCGGGTGATCGACGAGATCGACCTGACGATCTCGGGCGAGACGTTCGTTTCGGTGGTCGGCCCGTCGGGCAGCGGCAAGACCACGCTGCTCAACATCGTCTCCGCCATCGAGCCGCACACGTCGGGCACGGTGTCGCTGCGAGCCGGCTCGCGCGACGCCCGGATCGGCTACGTATTCCAGGATCCGCGGTTACTGCCGTGGCGCACCGTGATGGCCAACCTGGGCTTTGTGCAGCACGAGCGCGACGGCTGGCAGGATCGCGCCAGGCACTACCTCGACCTGGTCGGGCTGAGCCACTGTGCGGACCGGTTCCCCGCGCAGCTCTCCGGTGGCCAGCAGCAGCGCATCGGTATCGCCCGCGCGTTCGCCGTCGAGCCCGACATCCTTTTGATGGACGAACCGTTCAGCCACCTCGACGCGATGACGTCGCGCACGCTGCGTGAGCACCTGGAGCGGATCTGGCTCGAGTCGCGCCGCACCGTCATGTTCGTCACCCACGACGTCACCGAGGCGGTGCAGCTCTCCGACCGCATCGTCGTACTCGCCCCGGGCGGGCGGGTGCACGAGATCATCGACGTCGACCTGCCGCGCCCACGAAAGGCGTCCGATCCTGCGGTGGCCATCCTGCAGGCCGAGGTGCTCGCGCGGTTCGAGGCGCTCGAGGCGATGGGTGCCGCCGTATGAGCACCAACCTGCGCCGCGGACCGATCGACATCCACGCACACTGGTTGCCGCAGCACCTGTTCGGCCTCGCGCCCGGTTCGCCGCTGCCGCCCTTGCGGGACCATCGCGGCGAACTGCATTTGGGTGAGTTGCCCCTGTCCATCGAAACCGAGGCGATGAGCGATGTGTCCCGGGTGCTCGCCGACACCGACGCCGCCGGTCTGGGTGCGCGCGTGCTGTCGGCACCGCCGTTCGCGTTCCCCGTCGCCGACGTCGACGCCGACGAGTTCGTCGGTGCGTTCAACGACGACCTCGCCAAGGTGTGCCGGGACAGCGGTGGCCGGTTGGCCGGGCTCGGACTGGTGTCGCTGCACGACCCGCAGGCGGCGGTCAAGCAGATGTCGGCGCTGGCCGGCAGTGCGGTGATCCGCGGCATCGCGGTGCCACCGCTACTGGGCAGCGCCTCGTTCGACGTCGCGCCGATGCGCGAGATCCTGCTCACCGCAGCAGATCTGAACCTCGCGGTGCTCGTCCATCCGATGCAGCTGCCGCGGCCGGAATGGTCGGCGCACTATCTGGCCAACCTGATCGGCAACCCGGTGGAATCGGCGACCGCGGCCGCTGCGCTGACCCTCGGCGGCGTGCTCGAGGAGTCCCCGGCACTGCGGATCTGCCTGGTGCACGGCGGTGGGTGCGCCCCCGCGCTGGTGGGTCGCTGGGCGCACGGCTGGGCCCAGCGCGCCGACGTGCGCGGCACCGGAACCCGCCCGCCGCGAGAGATGTTCGGCCACTTGTGGTTCGACACGCTCACCCATGACGTGCCCACACTGGAGCTGCTGCGAGCCCAGGCCGATCCGGCCCATCTGATGTGCGGCAGTGACTACCCGTTCGACATGGGCACCCCGGCCCCTCTCGATCTCCCACACGCGGCGGGCATCGACGACGCCGCGCTGGAGGCCAACGCCCGAGCGTTTCTCGGACTCGACACAGGAGAAGGACATGAATGACAGCACCCGACAGTCCTGGAGCGGGCATCGCGCCCTCGTGGTGGGCGGATCGATCGGTGGCCTGACAGCGGCCCTGCTCCTGCGCCGGCTCGGCTTCGACGTCGACGTCTACGAGCGCACCCCGACCGACCTGGACGGCCGTGGCGGAGGGATCGTGCTACAGCCCGACACGCTGCGCTGGTTCACCGAGTGCAGTGATCAGCATCCCGAGACCGTCAGTACATCAACACATTTCGTGCAGTATCTGGGGCCGGACAACGCCGTCGTGCATCGCGAGAACGCACCGTGGAGCTACACCTCGTGGGGCACGTTCTACCGGGCTCTGCTGGCCGACTTCGTGAGCCTGAGCGGCACCGAGCACTACCACCTCGGCGAGTACGCGGCCGGCTTCGACCAGGATGCCGACGCGGTGACGGTGCGGTTCGCGTCGGGCCGCTCGGAGACCGCCGAGCTCGTGGTGTTCGCCGACGGAATCGGCTCACCGAGCCGGCGCCGCATCGCACCCGAGGCACGCATGGAGTACTCCGGCTACGTGGGCTGGCGCGGCACGGTGCCCGAGCGGGAGGTGTCACCGGAAACGTTCGAGCTGCTGCATGACTCGATCACCTACAGCGTCGCGCCGCACACTCACATCAACGTGTATCCGATCCCGGCGCCCGGCGGCGGCCTGCAGGTCGGGGAGCGGCTGCTCAACTACGTGTGGTACCGCAACGTGCCCGAGGGATACCAGCTCGACGAGCTGATGACCGACACCCGCGGCTTCGTCGCCGGTGTATCCCTGCACCCAGGGCAGGTGCAGCAGCGCTTCGTCGACGAGATGCGTTCGGCAGCAAGGCAGCTGCTGGCGCCAGCGGCGGCCGAAGTGGTGCTGCGCACCGAAGCGCCGTACCTGCAGGCGGTCTACGACGTTGGCGCCACCCAGATGGCGCTCGGTCGGGTGGCGCTGGTGGGCGATGCCGCCAGCGCGGCCCGCCCGCACGCCGCGGCAGGCACGGCGAAAGCCGCCGCAAACGCGTGGGCACTGTATGACGCACTGTCCGACAGCGCCGACATCGCCGAGGCGCTGGCGAAGTGGGAACCCGGACAGCTCGAACTGGCGCAGCGGCTGCTGCGCCGGGTCAAGGAGATGGGCACCCGATCGCAGGTGGACTGCACGTGGGTGCCCGGCGATCCCGACAACCGGTTCGGCCTGTACGGCCCGGGCCGCTAGAGCAAGGAGACATCAGATGACGAGCACCCGCGACTTCCTCACCGACGCCCCCCTGGCCGGGACACTGGTCGGCACCGGCTTCGACGGCTGGAGCGACGAGCTGCGTGCCGAATTCGCCGCGTACGCCCATGACGGGCATGTCGGCTCCCGACTCCTCAGCGAGAACGACCGGGTCCGGGTCTGGGAAATCCGGCTGGCGCCGGGCCAGCGGTGGCACGCCCACCGCCACGTCCTGGACTACTTCTGGACCGCGGTCAACGCCGGGCGCAGCAGACAGCACACCGCCGACGGCACCACCCGCGAGGTGTCCTACGGCGCGGGCGAGACGCGGCACTTCCATTTCGCCGCAGGCGAATACCTGCTGCACGACATCGAGAACGTCGGCGACACGGAGCTGGTGTTCACCACCGTCGAGCACCTCGACTCGGCGAACCCGGCGCTTGCCCTCTGATCCCGCCGAAACTGTATTCCGCGCGCGCCAAAGACCGAAAACCCCGCGTGGAATACAGTTTCGGCGCTAAGGGGCTACGGCCGTGCTCGCCGGATCGATGAGGATCTTGGCGTGTGTCTCGGGATCGCCGAGTGCGTCGAAGGCGGGGGCGACCCCGTCGAGCCCGACCGTGCCGGTGACCAACGCCGAGGCGTCGAGCTTCCCGTCGGCCAGCATGTGCAGGGTGTCGCGGAACTCCAATGGCGTGTAACCGAACACGAACCGGAGATCGACCTCCTTGCCGATCGCCATCGCGGGCCGGATCTTGTCATCGCCCATGCACACCCCGACCACGATGATGCGCGACGCCAGCGGCGCCGCTCCGATCACGCCGTCGATCATGCCCGGCACGCCGACGCATTCGAAGATCACCGGGCGCTTCGGTGCGGTGCCGCCGAGGCGGTCGGCCAGCCGGTAGACGTGCGACCAGCCCGGCACCTTGCGCAGCTTCTCCATCGAGCCCATGCCCAGCTCATACAGCGCGGGCAGTTCGGTCAGGCCGCGCTGTTTGACGGGCACCGCCTCGTACGGCGAGTCGACGGCAGGATCGACGACGACGTCGGCGCCGCACCGGCTGGCCAGCGCGCGGCGGCCCGGAGAGAAGTCGCTGGCGACGATCGTGCGCACCCCGTGGGCCTTCAGGTGACAGATCACGGCCAGCCCCACCGGGCCGCAGCCCAGCACGATCGCGACATCTTTCTGGGTGATCTCGCTGCGCCGGAGCGCGTGGTAGGCCACCGCCATCGGCTCGGTCAGCGCGGCTGTCGCCGGGTCCAGCCCGTTGGGCACCGCGAACGTCATCGCGGCCTCGGCCAGCACCCGCTCGGCGTACGCGCCAGGCGCCAACGGCGAAAGACCCGTCAGGTGCACCCCACCGTGCGCGCGCAGCAGCGGGAACGACACCACCGTCGTGCCCGGGGCGAACTCCTTGCCCACCTTGCGGCCCCGGTCGGCGACCACGCCGCAGAACTCGTGGCCCATCACCACCGGGGTGTCGCTGCGCATGAAGTCGGCATAGCCACCCTCGGCCATGACCTCGGTGAGCTCGTCGGCGTGGTCCTTGGCGTGCAGATCGGATCCGCAGATGCCGCAGCGCAGCACCTCGAGCACCAGCTGGCCGTCCGCGGGGACGGGATCGGGCAGATCGACCACATCGAGGGAGCCATGCACACAGGAGACCGCTTTCATCGGCCCATCGTCGCACGGTAGAACAGCGGTATGACCAGACGGCAGAAGTGGGCGGGGATCGCGCTGGCGGTGCTGGCGGTCGTCACCGTCGTCCCGGGCGCCCACGCCGAACCCGACGGCCCCCCGGGGACTGCCGCGGTCCCGGTCATCGAGCCGGTCGTGCTCGGTGAGATGCCGCACGACCCGATGGCGTTCACCGAGGGTTTCGAGATCGACGGCGGCGTGCTCTATGAGGGCACCGGCGAGGTCGGCACCTCGCAGCTGCGCGCGACCGATCCGACCACCGGTGCCGTGCTGCGTGCCGTCGACATGCCCGGCCGCTACTTCGGTGAGGGGGTCACCGTGGTCGGTGACCGCATCTGGCAGCTCACCTACACCGACGGTGTGGGCGTCGAATGGGACCGCGCGACGCTGACGCCGATCCGCGAGGTCCCGCTGCGTCCGCAGGGCTGGGGGCTGTGCCGCGACGGCGACCGGCTGATCCGCAGCGACGGCACAGCCAGGCTGACTTTCCAGAATCCGGCAGACCTGACCGAGATCGGCGGCGTCGACGTGACCCGGGACGGCAGGCCGGTCAGCGGGTTGAACGAACTCGAATGCGTCGGCGACCGGGTGTGGGCGAACGTGTGGCCCACCGACCAGATCGTGCGGATCGATCCGGCCAGCGGCGCGGTGGATCTGGCGGTCGACGCCAGCGGGCTGCGCGCGCGCGGCATCCCACCGACGGCGCAGGTCCTCAACGGTATCGCGCATGTCTCCGGTGACGAATTCCTGCTGACCGGCAAGTACTGGCCGACGACGTTCCGGGTCCGGTTAGGGTGACCCCGATGAGCAAGACCCGGTCGCTGGCGATCGTCACGCTCGCCTATGTCCTGGCCATCGCCGTGGGGGCGGCCTGGCTGGCGTGGGGACCGGGGACCGGCCGGCTGTGGCTGGACGCGCTGATCGCCGACGTGCTGGCCACCCTGGTGGTGTTCGCGTTCAGCCGGGCTTACCGCAATTCCAGCTTCTACGACACCTATTGGAGCGTGATCCCGCCACTGCTGTGCGTCTACTGGTGGAGCCAGGGCGACGGGGACACGGTGCGCAGCTGGCTGGTCACCGTGCTGGTGGTGGTGTGGGCAGTGCGGCTCACCGGAAACTGGCTGTATGCGTTTCCCGGTCTGCACCATGAGGATTGGCGCTATCCGATGTTCCGGGAGCGCGCCGGGCGCTGGGAGTTCCTGGCCGACCTGGTGGCCATCCACCTGATCCCGACGCTGCAGGTGTTCCTCGCGATGGTGCCGGTCTACGTCGCGGTGACGACGCCGGGGCGCGGTGTGGTCTGGCTGAGCGTGGTCGCGTTCGTGCTCGGGTTGGCCGCGGTGGCACTCGAATTCGTCGCCGACGCGCAGATGCACCGCTTCGTGCGCGACCGTCGGCCCGGTCAGGTGATGGATCGCGGGCTGTGGGCGTGGTCGCGGCATCCGAACTACTTCGGCGAATTCGGGTTCTGGTTCGCGCTGGCCCTGTTCGGTATCGCCGCCACACCGACAGCGTGGTGGCTCTTCGCGGGTGCGGCGGCGATGCTCGCGATGTTCCTGGGCGCGAGCATCCCGATGATGGAGGAGCGCAGCTTGGCGCGTCGGCCCGATTATCAGGCGGTCATCGATCGGGTGTCGCGTTTCTTCCCCCGCCCGCCCGCGAAGGCGCGCGCGTGAAGCGGGTGGTGATCGCCGGGCTCGGCGACACCGGCGTCCTGACTGCGATCAAGCTGGCCCGCCACGCCCAGGTCACCGGAATCTGCAGCAAGCCCGGCCTGGTCAGCGGCCAGGAGCTCGGCTGGCGGCTGGCCCGGCCCGACGAGTGGGCGCGGCACAACTGGATTCCTTACGGCCGGTTCCGAGGACTGGACCGCGTCACCACCGTGCACGGCACCCTCACCGGCGTGGACCTCGAATCGCGCTGCGTCACCGTGGAAGCCGCCGACGGGAAGGCTGAGCAGGTGTCCTACGACGCGCTCGTCATCGCCACCGGCGTGCGCAACGGGTTCTGGCGCACGCCCGCGTTCCAACGATCCGACGACGTCGACGCCGAGCTGCGCGCACCCCACGAGCGGCTGGCCGCCGCCCGGTCGGTGATCGTCGTCGGGGGTGGCGCTGCGGCGGTCAGCAGCGCCGCGCAGATCGCCACCACCTGGCCGGAGAAACAGGTGGACCTGTACTACCCGGGCGACCGCGCACTCGTCGGGCATCACCCGCGAACGTGGAACACCGTGCAGCGCAGGCTGATCGACGCTGGCGTGACCCTGCACCCCGGTCATCGGGCCGACGTGCGCGACACCCCGACCGAGCTGACCACAGGCCCGGTGCGCTGGAGCACCGGGCAACCGCCCGCGACCGCCGACGCGGTGCTGTGGGCGATCGGCCGGGTGGTCCCCAACACCGAGTGGCTGCCGGCCGGGCTGCTCGACGAGCACGGTTTCGTCCGCGTCAGCCCGACGCTGCAGGTGCCCGGACACCCGGAGGTGTTCGCGATCGGCGACGTCGCCGCGACCGATCCACTGCGCAGCTCCGCGCGCAACCGCGCCGACGGCCTGCTGGCCCGCAACGTCATGGCCCATCTGAACGGCGGTTCGTTGAAGTCCTACAAGCCGCCGACGCGACGCTGGGGATCGGTGCTGGGCATCCAACCCGATGGACTGGAGGTGTTCGCGCCCAACGGCCGTGCGTTCCGCTTCCCGGCGTGGTCGTTCGAGCGGGTGCTGATGCCCTGGATCGTGCGGTGGGGAATCTACCGGGGAATCAGACGCCCTACAGGCGCGGCATCTCGGCGTTGATGCGGTCCAGCAGCTGCGGATAGCGCTTGGCTTCCTTGTGGCCACTCGGCTTGCCGCTGCTGACGACCGCGACCGACAGCGCCCGCTGCGGATCGGCCCACACCGCGATGTCGGTGAGGCCGGTGTGCCCGAACGCGCCCTCGGCGTCGCGGCCGAACGGCCCGAAACGCTTGGAGCCCAACATGTATCCGGTACCCCAGCGCATGGGCGCCAAGCCGGTCGCCAGATCGGGCCGTAGCCGCCGTGCCTGCCGGGTGGCGGCCCGCAGCGTCGCCGGTGAAATCACCCGCACCCCGTCCAGTTCACCGCCGCGACAGAGGATCTCGGCGAATCGTGACAGCTCGTTGGCGTTGGACACGGTGCTCGAGGACGGGATCACGCTGGTGAGGAACTCCGGTGTGTTGGAGAACGGGATGATCCGCTGCGGGGTGCCGCCGACGGCGATCTTGAATGCCTTGGCGATCGGCGGGGGTAGCGGCTTACCTGTGACATGGCTGGGTGCAACCAACGGAACATCCTGTGCCGCAACGCCGTAATTCGTCCACCGGAAGCCCAGCGGGGCCAGGATCTCGTCGTGCAGGATGTCGCGGATGTTGCGGCCGGCCGAGGCGCCGATGATCTCGCGCATCAGCGGACCCCACGTCAGGCCGTGGTAGATGTGCACCAGCCCGGGAGGATGGATCGGCTTGAGCTGGCCCAGCATCTCGCGGGCGTACTCGCTGTCGTTCATGCGACGCAGGTCGGGGCGGGGCCCGGTGGCGAACGGCACACCCGCGCTGTGTGTCATCACGTGCCGGATGGTGGTGCGGTCCTTGCCGTGGCTGGTGTAGGTCGGCAGGTAGTCACACACGCGGTCATCGAGGGAGAACACGCCGCGTTCGATGAGCATGTGTGCGACGGTCGTGGTGATCGCCTTGGCCGCGGAGTAGACGCAGAACGGGGTGTCGGTTCCGACGACGACCTTCTCCGCATCCGGCGGGTCGGCGGGGCCGTTGCCGCGGGCGTGCCCGATGGCCCGGTCGAGCACGACGCGCCCCTCGCGACGCACGCACACCTGGATCGCCGGTTGCATACCCGCGGCGTACCAGTGCCGGGCGGCCTGCCACATGCGCTCCACCGCGGAGGGGTCGACCCCGGTGTGATCTTCGGCGCCGACCGATGTCACGGCGTCGAGGTCGGCGGGAACGGCGATCCGGCCGTCGAGGGTGCCCGCGGCTGGGCTCAGCGCGGTCCCCCGTTGAACATGCCGCTGCCGATGGCCTGGGTCAACGCCCCGAGCAGGTCGCCGGGCCCCGGCTGAGGCGGCATCGGCGCATTGGTCAGCTGCCAGGCCTGGCAGTCACTGGTGGTGAAGGAGGTGTCGGTCGCGTCGATCTGCACGAACGCCGGCTTCTTGGTCAACGCGTTGTCGACCAGCTTGTCGCCGGCCGAGCGCTTCCAGTAACAGGCGCCGCCGTCGACCGGACCCGCGGACTGGTACACGCCGGGCAGGATGTCCTTGCCGACCGCGTAGGAGCCGTCGGCGTCGATCGTGGTCTTGGGGCTGTCACCAGCCGGTGCCGGCGCGGGCGGTGCGGGCTGTGCGTTGGCCAGCGGCGCCATGACGCACGAGCACGCCAGTGCCGCGGCGACGGTGGCAGTGAGGGTGACGTGGCGCATCGTTCTCATAGAAAGCCAGTCTAAGTGCTGCGGCGGCGGGCGTGAACCCGCCGCCGCAGCGTCGATGACTGCTCGATGTCAGCCGGCCATGAAGGTGTTGTAGGCCGACTGCAGATCGGCCGGCAGCACGGTGACGTTGCAGTTGCGCTGGGTGTCGCCGATCGGCGCCAGGATGCCCCGCAGGTCGTAGTACTCGCCGGGGTTCGCGGTGAAGTACGCGCGCAGGTTCGCCTCGGCCGCCGGGCGCGGCTGGCTCATCGCAGCCGTCACGGCTTGGTTGGCGCCGGGATGGCTGTCGAGATACTGGCGCGCGGCGGTGGTCGCCGAACCCACGGTGCCCGCGACCTGGCTGGCGGTGCAGCCGTCGCCCGGCGCGGCCGATGCGGTCGGCGCGACCGCCGCTGCTGACGCGACAGCCAGCCCGCCGAACACACACGCCGCCCCGACGCGAGCCAGATTCTTGCGCACGCTGATAGCACTGGAATTCATGGTGATTGTGGTCCTTCTCAGATCTCGTTGGTGGTGCATTTCCCCGCCCGAAATCCACGGTAACCGCGCGCGGAGGTGGCCAAACTCTGCTGCCGAGACCGTCACGGACGCACCGCGCGGTGTTACATCTTTCCGACGTGACGTCGGCCTCAAAACGGGCGAAAAACCCGCGTTGACGTTGGGGCATCGCTGAGGCTTCTCAAGATTCGCGGCGCTCTCTTAGCTGATCGTGATGTGCCGCGATCTGCCTTTGTGTCCGAATCGTTATGTCCCGACGGCTAATTTGGTGGCGTGAAGCTGGATCTGCTGATGCCCGGCATCGAGGTGGGGCTCGTGACCACCGACCTCGAGGCGATGACTGCGTTCTACGAAGGGTTCCTCGGACTCGAGCCGCAAGGCGAGATCGACTTCGAGGGTGGCTCGCAGCGCCGCTACACGCTGGGCAACTGCGTACTCAAGCTCGTCACCTACACCGATCCGCCCGCGCCCGCGGTCCCCGGGGGCGGCCGCGCCCAGGCCGGGCTGCGCTACTTCACGATCGGGGTCACCGGGCTGCGCACCGTCGCGGCTGCGTTCGAGGCATCGCCGTATGAGATCGTCGAGCCGCCGACCGAGTTCGCGCCCGTGCCCGGCATGGGCTTCATGTTCGTCGCCGACCCCGACGGCAACCACATCGAATTGTTCGGCACCCTGTGAACCAGCCCGGCTACTCACCCCCGCCCCCGCCCGCGGTCTGTTACCGCCATCCCGACCGGCCGACCTACGTCCGCTGCACCCGTTGCAATCGCTTCATCTGCGGGGAGTGCATGCACAGCGCCGCGGTCGGTCACCAGTGCGCCGAGTGCGTCGGGGTAGGGGCGCGGTCGGTGCGGCAGGCGACGACGCCGTTCGGCGCAGTCCAGCGCCGGTCGGCGACGCCGGTCGTCACGTACACCCTCATCGGGCTCAACGTCGCGATGTTCGTGCTGCAGATGGCGCTGCCCGGAACGGAGCGTGCGCTGGCACTGTGGCCGGTCGCGGTCGCCGACGGCCAGTGGTACCGGCTGCTGACGTCGGCGTTCCTGCACTTCGGGGTGACTCACATCGCGTTCAACATGCTGGCCCTGTACTTCGTGGGCCCGCCGCTGGAGGCGGCGCTCGGCCGGCTGCGGTTCACGGCGCTGTATCTGCTCAGCGCGCTGGGCGGCTCGGCACTGGCCTATCTGCTGACGCTCAACGCGCTGACCGCCGGCGCCTCGGGCGCGGTGTTCGGGTTGTTCGGCGCGACGTTCGTGGTGGGCAAGAAGCTCAACATGGACGTCCGCGGCGTCATCGCGGTGATCGTGCTGAACCTGGCGTTCACGTTCGTCTTCCCGCTGATCAGCTCGCAGAACATCAGCTGGCAGGGGCACATCGGCGGACTCATCACCGGCGCCGCGGTGGCCGCGGCCTTCGCATACGCGCCGCGCGCCCAACGGGCGGCCGTACAGCTGGGCGCGAGTGCGGTGATCCTGGTGCTGCTCGTCGCCATCGCGGTGTGGCGGACCGCTGACCTGCGGGCGATGTTCGGGCTGTAGCCGAGCCGCCGCCGTCTAGAGACGGTCCCCGAGCGTGGAGTTCAGCTCGGCATAGCGTTGTGGAGAGCGCGCTTTGATGACGTATGCGCCGACGATGCCGATGGCCAGTGAGGCGAACAGCAGCGTGGTGAACGTGATCTGCAGCCAGCCTCCACCGCCGAGCAGGACGTCCATACCCGTGATGGCGTACCAGAGGAACGGCAGCAACCCCGCGACGCCGAGAAGCGGAGCGATGAAGGTGTTCCAGGGGCGCTTGTCGACATTCGAGCGGCGGAAGAACACGAAGATGGCGATGCTGGCGATGGTCTGCAGCAGGATGATGCCGGCGGCGCCGACCCCGGTCCACCAGGTGAACAGCGTGGTGTAGGGGTCGAGACCCAAGATCGCGAAGATCGCGACCACGACCGCGACCATGGCGATCTGCACATAGCAGGCCAACGCCGGTGACTTGCGGGTCGGGTGGGTGGTGCCCAGCCGTGACCAGATGACCCCCTGCCGGCCCAGCGAGTAGAGGTAGCGGGCGACGTTGTTGTGGAACGTCAGGATGGCGGCGAACAGGCTCGTGATGACGAGGAGTTGGAAGGCTTCGGTGCCGGCGCGCCCGAGCACGCTGTCGCTCACGGCGAACACGAGGTTGCCCCCTTCGCTTCCGGCGAGGTCCACGATGTTGTTGACGCCCACGGAGTTGACGATGAGAAACGCCGTGACGGCGTAGAACACGCCCATGAAGATCACCGAGGCGTAGGTGGCCCGCGGAACCGTGCGCTTGGGGTCCTTGGCCTCCTCGCCGTAGATGGCGGTGCCCTCGAAACCGATGAACGAGGCGTGGGCGAACATCAGCGCGACACCGATCGCACCGGCGAACACCGCCGACGGAGCGAACGGTTCGAGCGAATAGGCACTGACGGGATTCGGCGAGTTGACCAGGATGCCGACGTTGAGCACCAGGATGACGCCGGTCTCCAACGTCAACAGCACGGCCAACACGCGGGCACCGGCGTGGATCTGGCGAACGCCGAGGAACAGCGACGCGCCCATGGCCAGACCCGAGAACACCCACCACGGAACGCCGACTCCGGTGTGCCGAGAGGTGAATTCCGCTGCGTAGTAGCCGAAGCCGCCGATGACACCGAGCTGGATGGCGTTGTAGGCGAAGATCGCCAGCGACGCCGATCCGAGGCCCATCGGTCTGCCCAGGCCTCGGGTGATGAAGGCATAGAAGGCGCCGGCGTTGGTGATGTGCTTGCTCATGGCGACGTACCCGACCGCGAAGATGGTCAAGACGATCGCCACGGCCACGAAGGCGCCGGCGATCCCGACGCCGTTGCCGGACCCGATGATCACCGGGAACAGCGCCACGACGACCGTCAGCGGTGCGGCGGCGGCTACGACGAAGAACACGATGCCGAGCACACCGATTTGGTTGCGAGCCAGTCCCTTCGAGCCGTCGGGTGCGTCCTTCAGGGTGGCCAGCGATTGGGGATCTTCCTGGTGCAGCATGGCGGTCCTTCGTGGTGACGTGGTCGGTTAACGGGTGGTCTTGCTGCGGGCCGCGAACTTCACGACCTTGCGCAGCGCGGGGCTGCTCGCGACGGTGTAGCCGAGTTTTTTGCCGGTCTTGGTGTCCATGACGGTTTCCATGGCGCGGTCGATGACGCCGGCTTTGGGTGCAGGGCCGACACGCTGCGCGGTCGGTGCGGGTGTGCCGTTGAGATCGGCGATGACGACCTGGGCGGCGTTGTGGCCGTTGGCGCCCATCACCCCGCCGCCGGGGTGGGTGCCTGAGCCGCAGAGATAGTAGTTGTCGACCGTGGTGCGGTAGTCGGCCAATTCGGGGGTCGGCCGGTTGTTGAACAGCTGGTCGAAGAACATCGAGCCGTGGAAGATGTTGCCACCGGTGAGCCCGTAGTCGCGTTCGAGGTCCTTCGGCGTGATGATGACCCGTTCGAGGATGTGGCCCCGCAAGTTGGGGGCGTACCTGAACAGAACTTCCAGCACTCGATCCGCCCACTCGTCGCGGATGGTGTCCCAGTCGGTGCCGGCCAGTTCGAACGGCAGTTGTTGCACGCCAAGGGTCATCGTGTGCTTGCCTTCGGGCGCCAGGGTCGAGTCATGGGTGGACTGGATGACGGCTTCGATCACGAAGTCGTCAGGGATCGCGCCGCGGCGCTCGGCCTCCCAGGCGCGCTCGAAGTTCTCGATCGACGCTCCCATGATCGCTTGGGCCTGGTGCTGGGGGCCCTGCACACCGGCGGGGAAGCCGATGTAGTCGGGTAGTTCGTCGATGAGCAGGTGGATGCGTGCCATCGAGCCGCGGGCGTCGTAGTCCTGCAGTTTGGCGGTGAGTTTGGCGTCGAGGGCGCCGGCCGGCAAGAGTTGCAGCATCGAGCGTTGAGGGTCGGCGTTGGAGATCACCGTACGTGCCGAAATGATTTGTCCATCAGCGAGTTCCACACCGGTGGCTCGACCTCGGGTGACGACGACCTCCTTGACCGGCGACGAGAGCCGGATCTCGGCGCCGTGCGCCTGCGCGCTGCGGGCCATGGCTTGCGTGATGCCGCCCATGCCGCCCTTGACGAACCCCCACTGGCCGAGTGTTCCTTTGAACTCGCCGACGGAGTGATGCCCGTAGACGTAGCCGGTGCCGGGAGTGGACGGGCCGCCCCAGACGGAGATCATGCCGAAGAAGGTGAACAGACCTTTGATGTGTTCGTTCTCGAAGTACCGGTCCAGAAGATCCTTCGTCGACAGCAATACCATCTCGTTGAACAGATCCTCGGCGCCGGCGGCCTCGAAGGCGGCCAGCACCTGCGAGCGGCTGGGCGCCGGCGACAGCAGGAACGGCGTGAGGATCGACGCGAATTTCTTGACCCGCAACCCGAATTCGAGGAACGCCGCGGCATCCCGCTTGGAGAACTTCTCGATCTCCTTGAGAGTCTTGTCCATGTCTTTCCACACGAACAGATGGCTGCCGTCGGGGAAGATGCTGACCTCATTGGCCTCGGTCTGGTACATCTCCAACCCGTAGCGCTCCAGCTCAAGGTCGGCGATGATCTCCGGGCGCAGCAGGCTGGCGATGAACGCGCATGACGACCAGGTGGCTCCGGCGATGAGTTCCTCACTCGTGCACGCACCACCCACGACATCGCGGGCCTCGACCACGAGGACCTTCTTGCCCGCACGGGCAAGGTATCCCGCGGTGATCAGACCGTTGTGTCCTGCGCCGATGACGATGGCGTCGTAGTCGGGGGCGGTCGTCGATGTCATTGGAGTTCTCCCGGGATGGCGTGAGTGAAGTAGGTGCGGACAGTGGCCGGGTCGACGAGTCGATCGAAACCCGCGAT
This sequence comes from Actinomycetota bacterium, assembly GCA_040752555.1. GTDB lineage: Bacteria > Actinomycetota > Actinomycetes > Mycobacteriales > Mycobacteriaceae > Mycobacterium. The sequence continues at coordinate 214,569 of JBFMGT010000003.1, forward strand.
GACGGGCTTCATGCTCGGGTGGTGGTCGCGGAATTGCTCCCAGTCCGCCCAATCGGTGACCTCCATGACCTCGAGGATGTCCGCGGGGGCACCGTCAGGGGCGTCGTTGACACGGAAGGCCTCGAAGCGTCGAACGAGGTCATGGTGGGCCAGGCAGGTCGGCCGGTCCACCTCGGTGGAGAAACGTTCGAATTCGGCCGGATCGACACCGGGCAACATGGAGAACAGGTTCACCGCTACTACTGTGCGGCTGGGTGCGGTCATCGCGAGACCTCCGAAGTTGTTGTGTGCAGCTGGATTTCGTCAGCTCGCAAGATTGATCATGATGTGCTTGATCTCGGTGTACTCTCGACGGAGTAGATCGACATGTCGTTGCCATGCCCGGACTGCTTGAACCCGCCGTGCGGCATCTCCGAGACGATCGGAAGATGGTCGTTGACCCAGACCGTGCCGAACTGCAGCTTGCGGGCGGCGCGCATTGCCCGGCCGACGTCCCGGGTGAAGACCGACGCCGCCAGGCCGTACTCGACATCGTTGGCCCACGCGAAAGCCTGCTCCTCGCTGGTGAAGCGAGTGGTCGTGACGACCGGGCCGAACACTTCCTTCTGCACGATCTCGGAGTCTTGGGCAGCGTCGACGATCAGCGACGGCTGGTACCAGAACCCAGGCCCCGAGGCAGGGCCGCCAACGGCCAACGAAGCCGGGCCGGAGGCGACTGCACGGTCGACGAAGCCGGCCACCCGGTCACGTTGGCGTTCGGAGATGACCGGGCCCATCTCGGTGGACTCGTCGGCGGGTTCGCCCATCGCCACCTTGCTGACGGCGCGGGTGAGTTCGGTGACGAATTCGTCGTAGATGCCGTCGGCGATGTACACGCGAGAGGCGGCCATGCAGTCCTGGCCGGAATTGCCGTACCCCCCTTCGCAGATCTTCGTGATGGCGAGTTCGGCGTCGCAGTCATCGAAGACGAGCACCGGAGCCTTGCCGCCCAGCTCCAGATGGAGGCGCTTGAGGTTGTCGGCGCCGGCACGGGCGACGACCTTTCCGGTCGTCGTGTCGCCGGTCAGCGAACTCATCCGCACCCTCGGGTGACCGGTCAGCGCGGCCCCGACCGTGTCGCCGTGGCCCGTGACGACGTTGAACACACCGGCGGGGAACAGGTCGGCGGCCAGTTCGGCCAGGCGCAACGTGCTCAGCGGCGTCTGCTCACTGGGCTTGAGCACCAAAGTGTTCCCGGTCATCAGCGCCGGGCAGATCTTCCAGATCGCCATGACCAGTGGAAAGTTCCACGGCGCAACGCTGCCCACCACGCCAAGTGGGTCTCGCCGGATGATGCTGGTGTGGGTGGGGGAGTACTCCCCGGCGGCGCGGCCCTCCAGCACGCGGGCGGCGCCTGCGAAGAATCGCATGTTGTCCACACCGAAGGGAATCTCCTCCCGCGCCACGGCGATCGGCTTGCCGACGTTCTGCGATTCCAGCTGGGCGAACTCCTCGGCGTGAGCCTCCAGACGGTCGGCCAGCTTCAGCAGGAGTTCGGCGCGCTGTCCCGGTGTGGTGGCCGCCCAATCGTCGAAAGCCTTCTCGGCCGCGCTGACCGCGCGATCGACGTCGGCGCCATCGCCTCGCGGCACTGTGGCGATCTGCTCGCCGTTGGCGGGGTTGATCACTGCCTCGGTTGCGCCGCTGGCAGCGGGCGTGTGCTCTCCGGCGACATACATGAGTGGGCCGTCTGCCATGAAAGTTCTTCTCCAAGTGAAGGGGAGTCAGAAGCCCGCCGAGCGGACATGCTCAAGTGTTGAACAGTTGACATGGGGAACTTAAGCACAGCAGTCAGGTGTCCGCAAGGCGAACGGAGGAAAAGCGCACGACGAGCGAGAGGAAAGTGCGGATGCTCCGCCGGTGGTGCTCGCCGGGTGACTGCCGGCGCGGGTGCGGCTCAGCCCGCCGTGCGGGCGGCCAGGATCTTGCGCACCTCGTCACGGTTCTCGGTGATGATCTCGGCGATCGTCTCGCGGGCTCGGGCGGGATCGCGTGAGGTGAATGCCGTGACGATGCGCTGGTGCTCGTCTTCGAGCCCGGAGCCGGTTTCGTACTCGTGATGATCCAGCGACAGGATCAGCAGGAAGTACCGCAGGTCGCCGAGGAGCTCGGCGTAGAACTTGTCGAGCCGCGGGCTGTTCATCAGGCCGACGATGGCGCGGTGGATGTCGAGGTCTTTCTCGACGATGACGCGCGGATCCTGGGTCGACATGGCCTCTTTCAACGCTTCCATCGCCCTGAGCAAGGGTGTCAGGTCCGTGTCGGGCCCCAATGACGCCGCGGCCGCAGTCTCCAGATGTAGTCGGGCGCGGTAGATGTCGAGGACCTCCTCGTCCGAGGGGTCCCACACCACCAGGCCGCGGTTGAAGGTGTAGCGCACGAGCCCAGTGCCCTGCAGCAGGCGCACCGCTTCGCGCACAGTGTTGCGGGAGATGCCCAGGGCCTCGGCGACGACCGCTTCCCTGATGCGCTCACCGGGCTTGAGTTCTCCTTCGAGGATCATGTCCATCAGGCCGTCGGCGATCTGCTGCGCGCTGCTGCGTCCCACGATCTGAATACGCTCCGCGATGGACATGGCCTCAGCGTACAACTGTTGAACACCCATTCGAACCGTCCAGAACGCTCGAGACTGCAGCCAGCTGGACGCACCCTGCTCTAATGTTCTACAGTTCACCCTTGTCGCAGGGTCATGACACATCGCGACACCGTGCGGTTCCCGATCATGCGCGGCGCGACGGCCCCATCTCCACGAGACAGGATTCGGATGACGGACGCTTTCCCCGACGAAGCACTCGCCACCCCCCTGTGGTCGCCGGCACGGGACGGGAACCTGTTCAGTGGCTCGACTGCGCTTGATCGCATCGCGCGTGAAAGTGCCCTCGATGAGTCGACGATGGAGCGGTTCCCCGAGCGCCTGGTGAACGCCGCACTGCAGCGCCACTACGAGCTCGCCGGTCAGTTGAGTCGTATCCCGACCGAGAAGGACGACACGTTCCGGTTGGCCACCGACGTCGGACGGTTTCTGGTCAAGATCGCTCCTGCGACGGAGTCCGCCCAGATCGTCAACCTGCAGTCCGCGGTCATGCTGCACCTGGAGATGACCCGGCCGGCGATCCCTGCTCAGCGGCTGATCCGCGGGGTGCGCGGCCAGGTCGAGTCGACCGTGGTCGATCCCGGCGGGAATGCGCGAATCATGCGGGTCATGAGCTACCTCGACGGCGATCTGCTCTCCTCGACCGTGCCGTCGGCTGCGCAGTTCCAGAAGGTGGGCGCCATGCTGGCTCGACTGGATTCCGGGTTGACCGGCTTTCGCCATCCTGGTGAATCACGGTCACTGATCTGGGATCTGAAGAACTTCCTGCATATGCGGCCCCTGCTGGAGCTGGTGAACGACCGTGACGATCTGACCATGGCCGGCTGGATTTTCGACCAGTTCGAAGCTGTCGTCGCACCCCGACTCGGCACACTCCAGACGCAGATGATCCACGGTGACTTCAGTCCGTTCAACGTTGTCGTCGACCCTGCGTCTGACCAATTCGTCACCGGCGTCATCGACTTCGGCGATGTGGTGCGCAGTCCCGTGGTGTTCGAACTCGCTGTTGCGGTGGCCAATCAGATCGGCCTCGACGAGCGACGACCGTGGGACGGCGCGCTGGAGATCGTGCGTGGCTACCGTGCGGTCCGGCCGATACCCGACCGCGATGTGGCGCTGCTTGCGATCGCCGGGCCCGCGCGACTGCTGTTGCGCGCCTTGATCTTCGGCTGGCGCGCCGCCGTTCATCCCCATACCCGTGATTACGGGTTGTCCCATTCGGCGCGGGATTGGACCAGGCTGCGCTGCGCCCTGTCGGTGGTCACGACCACCGTACAAGCACTGCTATCGGCTACCGGTACATCCGCGTCTGAGACAGGAGAGAACTGACGATGACCCAGGCGTTCACGCCCAGAGCGTCCGAGCCCATGGTGAACGGGTTCGATACGTCGCGCATCGACGAGTTGCCCCCGCGCACCCGCAGCCAGGTCGAAGCCCGCGATCGCCTCCTGGGGCCGGGCTACCGGTTGTTCTACGAAAATCCCGTGGAGATCGTGCGCGGTGCAGGGACCCTGCTCTTCGACGCCGACGGCAACGATTACCTCGACGTCTACAACAACGTGGCCAGCGTCGGGCACTGCCATCCCTATGTCGTCGACGCGGTTCACCGGCAGCTGTCCACGCTGAACACCAACACCCGCTACCTCCAGCAGTCGATCCTGAATTACAGCGAGCAGTTCCTCGGCACCATGCCTGCCGCGATCGGTCACGTCATGTTCACCTGCACCGGTTCTGAAGCCAACGACCTCGCGATGCGGGTGGCCCGGTACCACACCGGAAACCAGGGCATCATCGTCACTTCCGGCGCCTATCACGGACTGACCTCCGACGTGTCGGCCTTCTCGCCGTCACTGGGTGTCGGCGTCCCTCTGGGGCCGCACGTGCGCACCATCAGCGCACCGGATCGCCTGCGCCAGGGTGGGAACGACAATGTGGTCGCGAACATGCGCCGCGAAATCCGCGAGGCGATCGCCGACCTGGAACGGCACGGCTTCGGGGTGGCGGCCTTCATTGCCGACATGATCTTCTCCTCCGACGGCATCTACGCCGATCCTGCAGGCTTCCTGCAACCCGTCATCGAGGAGATCCACAACGCCGGCGGACTGTTCATCGCCGATGAGGTTCAGCCCGGCTTCGGACGCACCGGCCGGCATTGGTGGGGGTTCCAGCGACACGGCCTCACCCCCGATATCGTGACGACCGGCAAACCCATGGGCAACGGCATTCCCGTCGCCGCCGCCGCTTTCCGCCCTGAACTGCTCGTGGAGTTCGGCCGTAACATCCGCTACTTCAACACCTTCGGCGGCAACTCCGTGTCCATCGCCGCGGCGCAGGCGGTACTGGACGTGATCGACGACGAAGACTTGATGGGTAACGCCGACCGCGTCGGTAGCTATGTTCGGACCCAGATCGCCGAGATGGCAGCCGGTTACGAGCAGATCGCCGAAGTCCGCGGTGCGGGTCTGTTCGTGGGAGTGGACATCGTCACCGACCGAGAATCCACCGCCCCCGATGGGCCCGCGGCGTTGCGTGTGGTCAACCACATGCGCCGGCGCCGGATCCTCATCTCGGCGTCGGGACCACGCGGCAGCGTCCTCAAAGTCCGTCCACCGCTGCCCTTCTCGATGAGCGATGCCGACCGCATGCTCGAGAATCTCGCGGTGGTTCTCGCCGAGGAGCTTCATTGACCCGCGGCGCCACGCTCGTGCAGCGGCTGACCGCCGGCACCGTCGAGATCGACACCAGCAGTAGGCGCCTGGCCGAGTACAGCTATGACGCTTCGAATTACCGGGTGGTGCCGTTGGCCGTGGCCTTTCCCCGAGACGCTGCAGAAGTCAGCGAAATAGCCCGCCTGTGTGGAGAGTTCGGCATTCCGCTCGTCGCGCGGGGCGGCGGCACGTCGATGGCGGGCAATGCCGTCGGAAGGGGAGTCGTCCTGGACCTGTCGCGCCACATGCACCGCATCGTGTCGATCGACGGCGAGACGAAAACCGCCGTCGTCGAACCCGGCGTCGTGCTTGCTGATCTGGCGGAGGCCGTGCAGCACAGCACGGCCAACCGATTGACTTTCGCGCCGGACCCGTCCAGCAGGAACCGTGCCACCGTCGGAGGATCGATCGGCAACGACGCCTGCGGTAACCACTCGGTCCGCTACGGGCGCACCGGCGACCATGTGGTGTCGTTGGACCTGGTACTCGCTGACGGCACCCGCCTGACGGCCACCCGCACCGGGTTGCATGCCACTGATCCGGCAGACGCGGCGGCGGCAGAGCGCGCTAGCGCGCTCTCCGCCGATCTCCGCGCCCTGGCCGCACGGTACATGGCCCACTTCCGGCTGGAACTGGGCCGCATCCCCCGGCAAGTGTCGGGGTTTCAGCTCGCTAATCTGCTGCCGGAGAACGGCTTTGACGTCGCACGAGCACTGGTCGGGAGCGAGGGAGCCTGCGCCATCGTCGTCGGCGCCACTGTCACCCTGGTCGACGTGCCGCCGTCGGCACTGCTGCTCATCGTCGCCTACGACGACATCGTCGATGCTGCACGTGACGTCACCACGATCCTGAAGTACTCGCCCGCGGCGATCGAAGGTATCGACGAACAGATCGTCGCCACGATGGCAGCGCGCCGCGGCGAAGATTCCGTCGCCGCGTTGCCCCCCGGCCGTGCATGGCTCTACATCGACCTCGACGGTGACGACGACGCCACTGTCGCCGAACACGCCAACACTCTCGCTGCCGAACTGCAGGCCAACGGACGGGCTCGGCAATCCAGGGAGGTCCGCGACCCCGCCGAACGCCGGACGTTGTGGCGCGTTCGGGAGGACGGCGCCGGATTGTCGTCGCGACTGCAACTGGCCGACGGGACCAGCGTGACCTCGTGGCCCGGCTGGGAAGACTCCGCAGTCGCCCCGGAGAACCTCGCCGACTACCTCGCGGACTTCCGGCTGCTATTGCAGCGATACCAGCTGATCGGAGTGATGTACGGCCACTTCGGGGCCGGGTGCATGCACATCCGCATCACCTTCGACCAACGCACCCCTGGAGGGCGGGAGGTGATGTCGTCGTTCCTCACTGCCGCGGCCCGCCTGGTGGTCGAACACGGCGGAACGCTCTCAGGGGAACACGGCGACGGACGAGCACGCTCGGAACTGCTGCCTGAAATGTACTCGCCGACGATCATGGAGGCGTTCGCCAGATTCAAGGATGTGTTCGACCCGACCCACATCCTCAACCCCGGCATGATCGTGGCGCCCGAACCGGTCACTGAGCAGCTGGCACTGGCCGATCTGTCAGCACTGCCCTGGCAGACGGCGTTCACCCTGCACGAGTCTGCCGGTCCAGGTTCCAGCCCCTTTGCCGAGGCCGTCCAACGCTGCATCGGGGTCGGCCGGTGCCGCTCACACAGCGGTGGCGTCATGTGCCCGAGCTACCGGGCCACCGGTGATGAGAAGGACTCCACGCGAGGGCGGGCCCGCGTTCTGCAGGACATGGTTCGCGGCGCCCGCACGATGACGGAGGGCTGGGCTTCCGAAGACGTGCGGGACGCCCTGGACTTGTGTCTGTCGTGCAAAGCGTGTTCCTCGGACTGCCCGACCGGCGTCGACATGGCGACCTACAAGGCGGAGTTCCTCCACCATTACTACCGCCGGCGCATGCGTCCGATGGCGCACTATTCGCTCGGTTGGCTCCCGCGATGGTTGGCCCTGACGTCGAGAACCGCGCCGCTGATCAACGGGGTCCTGGCCAGTCCGCTGCGATCGGCTGGTCTGCGCCTCGGTGGCCTGACGACGCAGAGACCGCTGCCCACGTTCGCCTCCCGGCGCCGGCTGCTCCGAGAACTCGGCACGCCACTGCGTGGTCCCGGCGACGTGATCCTGCTGGTGGATACCTTCACCAAGGGCTTCCGACCCGAGGTCGCCGGCGCGGCGCGCCGGGTCATCGAGGATGCCGGCCACCGCGCCGAGGTACGCACCGACGTGTGCTGCGGGTTGACGTGGATTTCCACCGGACAACTGAATCAAGCGCGAAAGCGCCTGAGCCGCACCGCTGCCGCCCTCGACGACGGAACCGACCGTCCGATCGTCGTCGCCGAGCCGAGCTGCGCGGCCGCGCTGCACAAGGACTTGCCCGAGCTCGTCCCCGGCGACGCTGCCAGACGGGTCGCGCAGCGAATCCGCAGCTTCGCCGAACACATCACGGTGCAGAGCGGTCGGGGATGGACTCCGAAAACTGCGCTGCCGCAGGCCGTCACCCTCCAGACCCACTGTCACGAATACGCAGTGTTCGGCCCGGCAACGCAGCGTCGCGCGCTTGCCGCACTCGGCATCGACGAGGTGCGGGAGGCGACGGGTTGCTGCGGGGTGGCCGGCAACTTCGGCTTCGAGCGGCAGCACTACGACGTCAGCATGGCCGTCGCCGAACAGGCTCTGGCCCCGGCGTTACGCGCCGACCCCGCCGCGGTCGTGCTCACCGATGGCTTCAGCTGCCACATGCAAGCCAGACAACTGACCGACACCTCGGCCCCCACCGCCTCCTTGCATCTCGCGCAGATCCTCGACCCACGAATGGACAACCAACGATGACGACGACAACACCGCCCGCCGGCCTCGCGGCTATCCCGACCGGCCTCCTCATCGGCGGGGACTGGCGCGCCGCGGTCGACGAGAACGTCTTCGCGGTGGAAAACCCTGCCACCGGCGAGGTGTTGGCCCACGTCGCCGATGCCGGTTCTGCCGACGCCGACGCTGCACTGGCGGCCGCGGTCGCGGCACAGGGCGCCTGGGCCCGCACCGCACCACGTCTCCGCAGTGAAATCCTGCGTCGCGCCTACGACCTGGTGATGGCCAGGCAGGACTGGCTGGCTGAAGTGATGACCTCGGAGATGGGCAAGCCGCTGGCCGAGGCCAGGGGCGAGGTGGCCTACGCGGCAGAGTTTTTGCGGTGGTTCTCCGAAGAAGCCGTGCGGATCTCCGGTGACCACACCACCACCGGTGATGGCGCCAACCGCATCATCGTCACCCGGGAACCCGTCGGCCCCTGCGTGCTCGTGACGCCGTGGAACTTCCCGTTGGCGATGGGCACCCGAAAGATCGCCCCCGCCGTGGCAGCCGGGTGCACGATGGTGCTCAAACCGGCGCCGCAGACCCCGCTCACATCTCTGGCTCTGGCAGCGATCCTGCAGGAATGCGGCCTGCCCGACGGTGTTCTCAACGTCGTCACCACCACCGACGCGGCGTCCGTGGTGCAGCGATGGATGAGCAGCGGCAAGGCGCGCAAGATCAGCTTCACCGGCTCCACCGGCGTGGGCAAGACGCTGCTGCGCCAGGCGGCCGACACTGTGATGAGGTCCTCGATGGAATTGGGCGGCAACGCGCCGTTCATCGTGTGCGCCGACGCCGACATCGACACCGCGGTAGACGGTGCGATGGCCGCCAAGATGCGCAACATGGGGGAGGCCTGCACGGCAGCGAACCGCATGTACGTGCACCGGCGCATCGCCGGTGAATTCGGTGAGCGCCTCGCAGCGCGGATGGCGGAACTGACGGTCGGTAACGGTCTCGACGACGGCACCGACGTCGGCCCCCTCATCGACGCACCCGGCCGGGCGAAGGTTCAGCGACTCGTCGACGACGCGCTCACCCGCGGTGCCGCCGTGCTGACCGGGGGCCGGCTTCCCGAGGGACCGGGTTACTTCTACCCACCCACGGTGCTCGCCGACGTCTCACCGGATTCCGAACTCATGACCACAGAGATATTCGGCCCGGTCGCACCTGTCATCCCCTTCGACGACGAAGACGACGTGATCGACCGCGCCAACGACACCGACTGGGGCCTCGTCGGATACGTCTTCACCCAGGACATCGACCGCGCATTCGACCTGAGCGAACGCCTGGAAGTCGGCATGGTCGGTATTAACACCGGGGTGGTGTCGAACCCGGCCGCACCGTTCGGAGGAGTCAAGCAATCGGGCCTGGGCCGTGAAGGCGGCAAGGTCGGAATCGACGAATTCCTCGAGTACAAATATCTTTCGGTTCCGCGGCGCCGCAGCTAAGCGGACAAGCCCGTCGCGTCGGCGACAGCCTCCAGGACGGCGAGGTGATCGTCGACGGTCTGCAGGTCGGCCCCCATGGTGTTCACCGACAGGTGCGTGGCGCCGTCCTGCCGCCACTCCTCGATCCCGGCGATGGTCGCGTCGAGATCGCCCTGCCAGCTGACGCGTCCTTCCACCCCGATGGTCGCCGGATCTCGACCGGCGTCGCGGGCTGCCTGGTCCACGACCGCTCGTGCGTCGTCGAGACGCTGGCCCGGCGCGAACATCGGGAACCAGCCGTCGGCGAACCGGCCCACCCGGGCGTAGGCCCGCGGCGACGCGGCGCCGATCCACACCGGGATGGGCCGCTGCACCGGCAGAGGAGCCAGACCCGCACCCACCACGCGGTGATGGCGCCCCTCGAACGTCACCGACCGCTGAGTCCACAGCAGACGCAGCAGCTCGATCTGTTCTTCGGAGCGCCTGCCCCGGTCGCCGAAGTTCTCGCCGAGAGCCTCGTACTCCACCGCATTCCAGCCCAGCCCCACCCCCAACCGGAACCGCCCGCGCGTCAACAGGTCCACCTCGGCAGCCTGCTTGGCGACCAACGCGGTCTGGCGCTGCGGCAGGATGATCACCCCGGTGACCAGCTCCAGCGTGGTCGTCACCGCCGCCAGATAACCGAACATCACCAACGGCTCGTGGAACGTGGTGTCGACGTCATAGGGTCCGGCCCAATCGCGATGCACCGCCGGATCGGCGCCGAGCACGTGATCGTAGGCGAGCAGATGGGCGAACCCCAGCTCCTCGACGCGCTGGCCCATGGCGCGCACCGCGCCGGGGTCGCCGCCGAGCTCGGTCTGGGGAAAGACGACGCCGATGCGCATGCCCGAGCCAACCACCGCAGCGTGGAAATTCTTCCGTCTGGGTAGAAAGGGATGGTGTTCGGCTTACCCGATGGGATCCGCGCCTGCCTCTTCGACCTCGACGGAGTGCTCACCGATACCGCCAGCGTGCACAAGCGCGCCTGGAAAGCGATGTTCGACGAGTTTCTCCGGCAGCGTGACGGCGACGGCTTCACCCCGTTCGACCTCGGCGCCGACTATGACGACTACGTCGACGGCAAGCCGCGTGAGGACGGCGTGCGGTCCTTTCTGGAGAGCCGGCACATCGCCGTGGACGATGCCACCGTGCGCGCGTTGGGCGACAAGAAGAACGCCGCCTTCCAGCACACGCTCGAGAAGGACGGAGTGGAGGTGTTCGACGGCTCCCGCCGCTACCTGCAGGCGGTCGCCGAGGCGGGGCTGCGCCGCGCCGTGGTCTCGTCGAGCGCCAACACCGAACAGGTTCTGGAGATCACCGGGCTGGCCCAGTACATCGAGGTGCGCGTCGACGGGATCACTCTGCGGGAGCAACATCTACGCGGCAAACCCGAACCGGACACGTTCCTGCGGGCGGCCGAGCTGCTGCACGTCGAGCCCGCCGATGCGGCGGTGTTCGAGGATGCGCAATCCGGGGTGGCCGCCGGGCATGCCGGACATTTCGGCACCGTCGTCGGCGTCGACCGCGTAGGGCAGGCCGACGCCCTGCGAGCCCACGGGGCCGATCTCGTCGTCACCGATCTCGGGGAGCTGCTCGACCGATGATGATCACCGACGAGGCGTTTCCGGTCGAACCGTGGCAGATCCGCGAGACCCAGCTGGTCTTCGACCTGCTGCCCCAGACCGAATCGATCTTCGCACTGTCCAACGGCCACATCGGGTTACGCGGCAACCTCGACGAAGGTGAACCCTTCGGACTGCCAGGCACCTATCTCAACGGGTTCTACGAGATCCGGCCGCTGCCGTATGCCGAGGCGGGGTTCGGCTACCCCGAGGACGGCCAGTCGATCGTCGATGTCACCAACGGCAAGCTGATCCGGCTGCTGGTCGAGGACGAACCGTTCGACGTCCGGTACGGCGACCTGCTCTCCCACGAGCGTGTGTTGGACATGCGGGCCGGCACGCTGACCCGCACCGCGGAGTGGAAGTCGCCCGCCGGCAAGCACGTTCGGGTCACCTCGGTGCGGCTGGTGTCGCTGGCCCAGCGAGGCCTGGCCGCCATCGAGTACATCGTCGAGGCAGTCGACGACCCGGTGCGCGTGACCCTGCAGTCCGAGCTGGTGGCCAACGAGGATCAGCCCGAGCCCTCCGACGACCCGCGCGTGGCATCGGTGTTGAAGAACCCGCTCGAGGCGATCCAACACGAGGTCAGCGAGAACGGCGCGGTGCTGATCCACCGCACCCGCACCAGCAAGCTCATGATGGCCGCCGCGATGGACCACGTCGTCGACGCGCCCGGCCGGGTCGACGTCAGCGGCGACGCCGGCGGCGACTGGGCCCGCACCACCGTGGTCTGCGGTCTGCAGCCCGGCGAAAAGCTGCGCCTGGTCAAGTATCTCGCGTACGGCTGGTCGAGCATCCGGTCCCGCCCCGCTCTGCGCGACCAGGTTGCCGCGGCCATCGCCGGCGCCCGCTACACCGGCTGGGACGGTCTGCTGCAATCGCAACGGGACTACCTCGACGACTTCTGGGACAGCGCCGACGTCGAGGTCGACGGCGACGCCGACTGTCAACAGGCCGTGCGGTTCGGGCTGTTCCACGTCATCCAGGCCAGTGCCCGCGCCGAGCGGCGCGCCATCGCCGGGAAGGGCCTCACCGGAACCGGTTACGACGGCCACGCCTTCTGGGACACCGAGGGTTACGTGTTGCCGGTGCTCACCTACACCGCTCCGCACGCCGCCGCCGACGCATTGCGGTGGCGCTCCTCGACGCTGGATCTGGCCCGTGACCGCGCCAACGAACTCGACCTCGAAGGCGCGAGCTTTCCGTGGCGCACCATCGCCGGCGAGGAGTGCTCGGCGTACTGGCCGGCGGGCACCGCGGCGTTCCACGTCAACGCCGACATCGCGATGGCCTTCGACCGCTACCGGGTGGTCACCGGTGACGACTCCCTCGAAAAGGAATGCGGCTTGGCGGTTCTCGTCGAGACCGCGCGGCTGTGGCTCTCGCTGGGACACCACGACCGCAACGGTCTGTGGCGCATCGACGGCGTCACGGGTCCCGACGAGTACACCGCGGTGGTCCGCGACAACGTGTTCACCAACCTGATGGCGGCCAACAATCTGCGCATCGCCGCGGCCGCCTGCCACCGAAACCCCGACGCTGCTCGCGAACTCGGGGTGGATACCGAGGAGACCGCCGCGTGGCGCGACGCGGCGGATGCGGTGCACATCCCCTACGACGAGGAACTGGGCGTGCACCCGCAGTGTGAGGGCTTCACCACGCTGCGGGAGTGGGACTTCTCGGCCAACACCCAATACCCGCTGCTACTCCACGAACCGTATGTGCGGCTCTATCCGGCGCAGGTGGTCAAGCAGGCTGACCTCGTGCTGGCGATGCAATGGCAGAGCCACGCGTTCACCGACGAGCAGAAGGCCCGCAACGTCGACTACTACGAGAAGCGCACCACCCGTGACTCGTCGCTGTCGGCGTGCACGCAGGCGGTGATGTGCGCCGAGGTCGGCCACCTCGAACTGGCGCACGACTACGCCTACGAGGCGGCGCTGATCGATCTGCGCAACCTGCACCACAACACCGGGGACGGGCTGCACCTGGCGTCCCTGGCGGGCAGCTGGACCGCGCTGGTCGGTGGCTTCGGCGGGCTGCGCGACGACGAAGGCATGCTGAGCCTCAACCCGCACCTGCCTTCGGGGATCAAACGGCTGTGTTTCCGGTTGCGCTGGCGCAACTTTCGCGTCACGGTCGAAGCCGACCACTCGTCGGTGACCTACACGCTGCGCGACGGTCCGCACCATCGGCTCACGATCCGGCACGCCGGCGAACCCCTGGAGATCAACACCGACACCCCGACCCGGGTGCCGGTGCGCCGCATCAAGCCGCTGCTACCGACGCCGACTCAGCCGCCGGGTCGGGAACCGATGCGGCGGCACCTGCAGAAGTCAGACCTCAAGGCGTGAGCCGATGACCACGGTGCGCTCCAGCGGCAGACCGAAGTAGGCGGCCGCATCGGAGGTGATGAACGACGTGGCGATGAACAGCCGTTTGCGCCAGCGCGCCATCGTCGGTCGATCACCTTCACAGAGTTCGAGTTTCGACAAGAAGTACGTCGCATGCGCCAGATCCAGCGGCCCCTCGGTCTGCTCCGGGTCGAGCAGTGCGAGAGCCCTGGGCACGTCGACATGCTCCATGTAGCCGAACCGCGCGACCACGTGCACGATGCCGTCGTCGGCGGCCCCGAGCTCGTCGACGCTCATCCGCTCGGAGTCGGGGATGCGGGGCACCGGCTCGGTGGTGAGGCTCATGATCACCACGTGACGTGCCAGCACGTGATTGTGTTCGACGTTGGCGCGCATGGACAGTGGCGCCGTGTCATCGCCCCTGTTCAGGAACACGGCCGTGCCCGGCAGCCGCACCACCGGTGGGTCCATCGTGGCCAACCCGTCGATGAACTCCCGCATCGGGCCCTCGACGGCGCGGCGTTCCTCGGTGACGATCACCCGGCCCCGCTGCCAAGTCGTCATCACCAGGAACGCGACGATGGCGATCAGCAGCGGCAGCCACGCACCGTGCACCAACTTGGTCAGGTTCGCGGCGAAGAACATCAGGTCGACGGTCAGCAGCACGGCCCCGCCGCCGAGAACCAGCCACAGTGGCGCGCCGGCCCGGGTCCGGGCCAGGTAGAGGAACAGCAGCGTGGTGATCGTGATCGTGCCGGTGACCGCCATGCCGAACGCGTACGCCAGCGCTGAGGAGCTGCGGAACGCGAACACCAGGATCAGCACCGCGACCATCAACATCCCGTTGATCCAGGGCACGTACACCTGGCCCATCGCGGTCGCCGACGTGTAATGGATGCGCAGCCGCGGCAGGTAGCCGAGTTTGGCGGCCTGGGACGCCACCGAGAACGCACCGGTGATCACCGCCTGCGATGCGATCACGGTGGCCGCGGTGGCCAGCAGCACGATCGGGATGCGACCCCACTCGGGCACCAGAAGGAAAAACGGTGCGGCGACGGCGCGTTCGTCGGCCAGCACGAGCGCGCCCTGACCGAAGTAGTTCAGCGTGCAGGCCGGCAGCACCAGGCCCAGCCAGCCCAGCGTGATGGCCTTGCGGCCGAAATGGCCCATGTCGGCGTACAGCGCCTCGGCGCCGGTGACCGCGAGCACGATCGCCGCGAGTGCGAAGAACGCGATGTGGAAGCGTCCGGCGAGGAACTCGAGGGCATGGGTCGGCGACAGTGCCCACAGGATGTCGGGGTTGTCGACGATGCCGCGGACGCCGCACGCACCGATCACCGTGAACCACAGGATCATCACCGGACCGAAGAATCGACCCACCGTCTCGGTGCCACGGCGCTGCACGGAGAACAGGATCACGATGATCACCGCGGTCACCGGCACCACGAAATCGGCGAACCCGGGGTCGATCACCTTGATGCCTTCCACCGCCGACAGCACCGAGATCGCCGGGGTGATCATGCTGTCGCCGAAGAACAACGCGGCGCCGAACACGCCGAGCGCGGCCAGCACCGTCGACACCCGCCGTGTCGAGGGTTTGGCGAACTTGCGGACGAGCGTGATCAGCGCCATGATCCCGCCCTCGCCGTGGTTGTCGGCGCGCATCACCAGCGTGACGTAGGTGAACGTCACGATCATCATCACCGACCAGAAGATCAGCGACACGACCCCGTACACGTGCTCGCGAGAGACCGGCACGGGGTGCGGGTCGTGGGGGTCGAAGACCGTGGCCAAGGTGTAGATCGGGCTGGTGCCGATGTCGCCGAACACCACCCCGAGGGCCCCGACCACCAGGGCCGGGCGGAGTGGATGACGGAGCACGTTCTCGGCGATAGTGGACAGTGTGACCGATCCTGCGTCCGATCCAGTGTCCGACGCGGTGTCCGACGCACTCGACGCGCTGTACGCAGCGCGTCCCGAGGACTTCACGGCACGACGTACCGAGCTGGCCGCGGCCGCCAAGAAAGCCGGTGACGGCGCCGCAGCGAAACAGATCGGCGGTAGCCGTAAACCGACCGTCGCGGCGTGGGTGGTGAACCTGCTCGCGCTGAAGGGCACCGCGCGAGCGCAGCTGGCCGACCTGCGCTCGCGGTTGCGGGAGGCGCACGCCGCGATGGACGGCGAAGCGATCCGGAGCCTGACCGGTGAGCAGCGCCGCCTGGTGGAGGAACTGAGCCGGGCCGGGTTCGTCGCCGCCGGGATCGCCGATCCGTCGGCCGCGGTCCGCGACGACGTCATCTCGACGCTGCAGGCCGCCGTCGCCGATCCGGACGTGCTGGCCCGGCTGGGCCGGTTGACCAAGGCCGAGCAGTGGTCGGGCTTCGGCGACTTCGGTTCTGCGGCAGCGGTTTCGACGAAGCGCTCACCTGCCACCACATCAATCAAGACATCAACCAAGACATCAACCAAGACATCAACCAAGACGTCACCCACATCGACCAAGCCGGCCACCTCGGCGGCACTGAAAGCCGCGCAGAAGCGTCAGGCCGAGGCGGACGCCGCGCTGCCGGAGCTGCAGTCCGATCTGGCCGCCGCGCGGCTGCGCGTCGAGGACGCCCGACGCCGTCTCACCGACGCCGAGCAGGCACTGCGCGCGGCCGAGGACGCGTATGCGGCCGGTAAGGAGGCGAGCCGCGATGCCGCCGCTGCCGTGAAGGCCGCCCGAGCCGCGGGCTGAGTCCGGCTACCCTGGGCACAGGCATCCACACAGGGGAGGCACGGGAGATGAAGCTTCGAGTGCTGCCGTACGTCACCGTCGAGATCGACGAGGGGTTCCGGCGCCGGTTGCGAGTCGCCGGGGAACGGGTGCGGCTGAACATGCGGGCCTATCTGCTCAGCGCGGCCGACGACGTCGACACGGCGGTCGACACGGCCGGAGACCGGGTGCGGGGACTGTGCGACCGGGCCGTCAACCGCATCGACTCCGTGGCCGCGACCGTCACCGACAAGATCGGACCCCAGCAGACGACGCAGCCGGAACCGCAGGAGCGGCCCCGGCTGCGAGTGGTCAAGGACGAGCGAGCCAGCTGAAAACAGCGAGCAACGGCTAGGTTCTCACCCGGCCCGCCCGGCCACCGACGAAGAAGGATCCGGCGAGCACCACCAGGCCGACCACGGCCACCGGGATCGACCAGGACCGCCGCGACGACAGCGCCGACTCGCACTCGGCGACGAAATCCTTGTGCGGGACGATCTCGTTCAGCACCGGCAGGTTGGCCAGGTTTCGGCTGTCGACGTCGCGCGCCTGCGACAGGTCCGATGCGATCGCGTTGCCGCACCCGATGTTGCCCTCGGGCCCGGGTACCGACACCGGGACGAGCAGTGCGATGACTCCGACGAGCAGCACCACGGCACCGACGAGCATGACCAATCTCCGCACATTCATGGCGCAGGGAGTGCCCAGTTCCGCGCTGCTGAAACAAGATCGATCATCGGCGCCGGTCGAGCCGGGTGGGCAGCAGCGGTTCGGATGTGCTGTCCTTGTCGGGTGATCGGCCATGGTGTGACCGTCCTGCTGTCGTTGTTGGCGGCGGTGTTTCTGGCCATCGGCATCGTGGTGCGGCAGCGGGCCACTCTGGACGTGCCCGCCGAGCACGGCGTCAGCAGCGTCATGGTGCTCACGCTGATCCGCAGGCCGCTGTGGTGGGCCGGGACCGCCGCCGCGGTTGCGGGGTATGTCTTCCAGGCGCTCGCGCTGGCCAACGGGTCGCTTCTGCTGGTGCAGCCGATCCTGGTGTCAGCGCTGCTGTTCGCGCTTCCGCTGTCGGCGCGGCTGGCGCATCGCCGCGTGACCCGGGCGGAATGGGCGTGGGCGCTGCTGCTCACCGCGGCGCTCGCGGTGTTCGTGGTGCTGGCCAAACCCAGCCCGGGGGACTACGAGGCGACGCTGAGCACGTCAGCGGTCGTCGCCGTGGTGTGCACGGTGGCCGTTCTCGCGTGCGTCGTCGTCGCGCTGCGCAGTGCCGGCTGGCGTCGTGCGGTTCTGCTCGCCGTCGCGGTGGGCGTGCTGTTCGGAGTGGTCGCGGTGCTCACCAAGCTCGTCATGCACGTGCTCACCCATGAGGGCGCGCTCGCCGTGCTGATCACCCCGGTGCCGTACCTGCTGATCGTGTTGGGCGTCATCGCGGTGCTTCTGCAGCAGTCGGCGTTTCACGCCGGGTCCCTGCAGACCTCGGTGCCGACGATGCTGACGCTGGAGCCGGTGATCGCGGTCGTGCTCGGTGCCGTCGTCCTGGGCGAGCACCTCGACGTCGGCCGGTTGGACGCGGTCGCGCTGGCGGTGGCGACGCTGGCGATGGCCGCGGGCACCATCGCGCTGGGTCGTGACGAAGGAGCGTTGGAGGAGCGACTCGGTCAGGCCGCCTCGGGCAGCGAGTAGCCGACCGCCCTCGCGGACTCGCGCAGCGCAAGCCGCAGCCGGGTCCGGCCGCGGTGCAGCCTCGACATCACGGTCCCGATCGGCACGTCGAGGCGGGCGGCGATCTCCCGGAACGCCAGCCCCTCGATGTCGGCGTAGTAGACCGCGGTGCGGTACACCTCGGGCAGCGAATGCATCGCGGCGACGATCGCCGGATCGCCGATCATCGCCACTACCTGCTCTTCGGGGGAGGCCGCGGTGCCCGACCGCTGCTGGTGCCCCAGCAGCTGACGCTCGGTGAACTCGTCGGTGAACTCCAGAGCGGGCCGCCGCTGAGCCTTGCGGTGCTCACTGATGTGGGCGTTGACCATGATGCGGTACAGCCAGCCGGCCAGATTCGTGCCCTCCCGGAACCCGCCGAACGCGGCGAATGCCTTGACCGCGGTCTCCTGCAGCAGATCCTCGGCGCTCATCGGGTCGCGGGTGAGCCGCACCGCATGACCGCGCAGCTGGCGCAGCAGCGGCACCGCGTCGCGTTCGAATCGTTCGGTGAGCTGGCGGTGATCGGTCATCGGGGCTCCTCGGTACGGCGGGATCGATGCCCATGACTCTTCCGCCGCGCCGGCCCGGCGTCTGCCCGGCTGGCCCCCAACTGCACGGCGGACAACCGCCGCAGCGACTACCGGCTAGCCCCCACCCCAGGACGCCCAGTGGTGGATCTGGATGCTGACCACGGGGCCGTCCAGTGCCACCCGATCGTATTGCGGGTACTTCGCGCGCAGCCGCGCATACCCGGCCGCCACCTCGTCGCCGCTGTAGTGGATCGTCGCGGTGCCGTCCGCACGCACCCACCACAGCCGCGACCAGTCGTCGTCGTAGTGCTCGACCAGCAGGCTCACCTGCGGGTGGTGCGCGATGTTGTCCAACCGGCGCAGCTTCTGGGTCGACTTGGGTTTGGCGTCCACGGCGGTGTAGACGACGTCGTCGCGGTTCTCGGCCATCGCGAACACCACGGGGACGACATGCGGGGCACCGTCGGGACGCACGGTCGCGAGCACCGCCACCGGTGCGCGGGCGAACGCGGACATGCTCACCTGCTCAACCCTAGGCGCGGGCAGCGCCACCGGGTTATGGTTCACCGCGATGACACGGCCAGGTAACCGCTGCGCCACTGCGCCGCCTCCTGCTCACCGGAAGGTCTCAACCATGCCCTCTGCCAACACCACTGGACTGCTGTCCCGATTCGTTGCCTGCGCCGCATCCGCACTGCTGGTCGTCGGTGTCGCAGCGTGCGCGCCGCCGGAGAAGAACGACGCCGGGTCCCAGACGCAGTCCGGTGGGAAGGCCGCCGAGGCCACCTCGGCACAGGACTTCGGCGGCATGGACGGCCTCGTCGAGGCGGCCAAAGGTGAAGGCGAGCTGAATGTGATTGCCCTACCGCCGGATTGGGCGAACTACGGGGCGATCATCAAGGCCTTCTCCGACAAGTACGGCATCAAGGTGAACTCGGCTCAGCCCGATGCGTCGAGCCAGGACGAGATCAACGCGGCCAATCAGCAGAAGGGTCGCAGCAGCGCACCGGACGTGTTCGACCTCGGCCAGTCGGTCGCGCTGGCCAACACCGCGATGTTCGCGCCGTACAAGGTCGCGACGTTCGACGACATCCCCGCTGCGTTCAAAGATCCCAATGGCGCGTGGGTCAACGACTACGGCGGCTACATGTCGATCGGCTTCGACTCGGCCAAGGTGCCACCGGTGACAGGAGTCAACGATCTGCTCAAGCCCGAATACCGGGGCAAGGTCGCGCTCAACGGCGATCCCACCCAGGCCGGCGCGGCGTTCTCCGGGGTACTGATGGTGGCGCTGTCCCAAGGTGGGTCGGCCGACGACATCGCGCCGGGGGTGGAGTTCTTCCGCAAACTCAAGCAGGCCGGCAACTTCCTGCCGGTGGACCCGACGCCGGCCACCATCGAATCCGGGCAGACACCGGTCGTGATCGACTGGAACTACACGAATTCGTCTGAGACGAAGAAACTTCCGTCCTGGACGGTCGTCGTGCCGCCGAACGCCGCGGTCGCCGGGTACTACTACCAGGCGATCAACAAAGAAGCACCGCATCCGGCCGCAGCGCGGCTGTGGCAGGAGTTCCTCTACAGCGACGAGGGGCAGAACCTGTACGCCCAGGGCGGCGTCCGGCCGGTGCGCGCCGACAACATGCTCGCCAACAAGACGCTCGACGCCGAGGTCGCCAAGGCGCTGCCGGTCGTCGACGGGCCGGTCACGGTGCCGACCCCGCAGCAGACCGAGGCCGCCTCGAAGTACCTCTCGGAGAACTGGGCTGCCGCGGTTGGCTGACATGCGCCGCGTCCGTGACGGCCTGCCGCTGCTGCCGTTTCTGGCAGTGGTGGTGGTGTTCCTGATCATCCCGACGGTCACGGTCGTGGTGAGCTCGGTGTACATCGACGGGGTGTTCTCCTTGGACCGCATCGCGGCGCTGTTCACCGGCACGGCGTTGTCGGCCCTGCTCAACAGCGTGCTGCTGTCCGCCGCGACCGCTGTGCTCGGGGCGCTGCTCGGCGCGGTGATGGCCTGGTTGATCGTCAGCAGCCCGCCGACGTCGATGGTGCGCCGAGCGGTGCTGTCACTGTGCAGCGTGCTGGCCCAGTTCGGCGGTGTGGCATTGGCTTTCGCCTTTCTCGCCACCGTAGGTCTGAACGGGGTGCTGACGCTGTGGGTGCAGCAGGCGACCGGCTGGAACCTTGCGGGATCGGGCTGGCTGTACGGCCTGGCCGGGTTGATCCTGGTCTACACGTACTTCCAGATCCCGCTGATGGTGATCGTGTTCGTGCCCGCACTGGAAGGCCTGCAAAAGCAGTGGCGCGAAGCTGCGGTCAGCCTCGGCGCCTCGACGTGGGATTACTGGCGTGAGGTGGCGGTGCCGTTGCTGACGCCGGCTTTCCTCGGCTCGGTGTTGTTGTTGTTCGCCAACGCCTTTGCCGCCTACGCGACGGCAGCCGCGCTGGTCAGTCAGGGCAGCCCGATCCTGCCGCTGCTGATCCGCGCGTCCCTGGTCAGCGAGGTGGTGCTGGGGCAGGCCGGTTTCGCCTACGCGCTGGCGCTGGAGATGATCGTCGTGGTGGCCGTGGTGATGATCGCCTACAACCTGCTGGTCCGGCGCAGCGCGCGGTGGCTGTCATGACGCGGGTGGTGCGTGGGCTGCTGTGGGTGGCCTTCGGGCTGTTCTTCTGCTTCCCGCTCTACGCGATGGCCGACTTCTCCACCCGCAACCTGATCTCCGGGGGGCGAACCGGGCAGGCGTGGGCCAACCTGATCGCCGACGAGCAGTTGTACCGGGCGATCGTCGTCTCGCTGTCCTTGGCGGTGCTGACCGTGGTCGCGATGCTGATCCTGCTCGTGCCCACCATGATCTGGGTGCGGCTGCGCGCGCCCTGGGCCAAGGGTCTGGTCGAGTTCCTGTGCCTGCTGCCGCTGACGATCCCGGCGCTGGTGATCGTCGTCGGCTTGCGCAACGTCTACCTGTGGGTCACGTACTTCCTCGGCGAGTCTCCGCTGACGCTGACGTTCGTCTACGTCGTGGTCGTGCTGCCGTTCTCCTACCGGGCGCTGGACGCCGCGCTGTCGAGCATCGACCTGCAGACGCTGTCGGAGGCCGCGCGGTCGCTGGGCGCGGGCTGGACGACGACGATCCTGCGGGTGGTGGTGCCCAACATCTGGTCGGGCATCCTGTCCGCCGCCTTCATCTCGATCGCCGTCGTCCTCGGCGAGTACACCATCGCCTCGCTGTCGGGATACGAGACGCTGCAGGTGCAGATCGTGGCCATCGGTAAGAGCAACGGCCCCACCTCGGTGGCCGCCTCGCTGGCCACGCTGCTGTTCGGCTTCGCGCTGCTGCTGATCCTCTCGCTGGTCACCCGCGGCCGCCGCCACCAGACAGGAGTGACCACGTGACCGGAGTTGCCGTCGAGCTCACCGAGCTGACCCGTCTCTACGGCGAGACCCGGGCGCTGGACGGTCTGACGCTGCACATCGAACCGGGCGAGCTGGTGGCGCTGCTCGGCCCGTCGGGCTGCGGCAAGACGACCGCGCTGCGCATCCTGGCCGGCCTCGACGAGGCCACCTCGGGCACGGTCACCGTAGGCGGCGTCGACGTCAGCAACGTGCCCGCCAACAAGCGGGACATGGGTATGGTGTTCCAGGCCTACAGCCTGTTCCCCCATCTGACCGTGCTCGACAACGTCGCCTTCGGGCTGAAGATGCGCGGAAAAGCCAAGAGCGAGAGGCTGTCTCGAGCCGCCGAGATGCTCGAGCTGGTCGGGCTGGGAGCGCTGGGCAACCGCTACGCCAAGGAACTCTCAGGCGGCCAGCAGCAGCGGGTGGCGCTGGCCCGGGCGTTGGCGATCCGGCCTCGGGTGCTGCTGCTCGACGAGCCGCTCTCGGCGCTGGACGCCAAGGTGCGCACCCAGCTGCGCGACGAGATCCGGCGCGTACAACTCGATGTCGGCACCACCACGCTGTTCGTCACCCACGATCAGGAGGAGGCACTGGCCGTCGCGGACCGGGTGGGGGTGATGAACAAGGGCCGTCTCGAACAGCTGGCGACGCCGGCTGAGCTGTACGCGCACCCGGCCACCCCGTTCGTGGCCGACTTCGTCGGGCTCAACAACAAGGTTCCTGCCACGGTTTCCGGGGGTCGCGCGTCTCTGCTGGGCCTGTCGCTGCCGGCGGCGCCCGGCTCCGTCGACGGGGAAGGAGTGGCGATGGTGCGGCCCGAGTCGGTCAGCGTCACCGCCGATCCGGCGGGCAGCGCGACGGTGACGTCTGTGTCGTTCCTCGGCGCGATCTCGCGGGTGCACCTGTCGGCCGCTGACGGGGCGGTGCTGATGGCCCAGATGGCCAGCTCGGTTGCCAGACATCTGCAGCCGGGCGAGCGGGTGTCGGTGGCCGTCGACAGCGACGCCGTGCTCGTCACCCCGGCGTGACGTCCTTGACCGGCTCGATGCCCAGGTCGCGGTAGCTCACCAGCGCGTGAAAGGGGATGCCGCGCTTGGCAAATCGCGCCGCGGCGATGTCCCCGCGATCCACCATCGGGATCACCCCGGTGACCACCACGCCGAGGGGCTCGATCCGTTCGAGCGCCAACTCGGTGGAGCCGCCCGTGCTGATCACGTCGTCGACGAGCAGCACGCGATCCCCGGACTGCAGCCGGGTGCCCTCGATCCACTGCTCACGACCGCGGCTCTTCTGCTCCTTGCGTACCGAGAACCACGCCTTTCCGGTCACCATCGCCACACCGTGCGCCAGCGGGTCGGCGCCCATCGTCAGCCCGCCGACCGCGTCGAACTCGATGCCCTCCGCCGCGGCGAGGTCGGCGACGGCGCGGCTGACCACCGAGAGTCGCTCTCCGGTGTCCACGGCGTACTTGCCGTCGATGTAGTCGTGGCTGAGCTGACCGCTGGCCAGCCGGAACGGTTCCTCGCGGCGCTCGTGCCCGCGGGTGCGGATCAGCTCGAACGCGGCCTGCCAGGTCTCGGGACGCTGTGGATGCTCGGACATAGCGCGATCGTAGTGCCCGCCCTGAATCATTGTCTGCGCGCCCGACGCGTCAACTCGACCGCGGCCGAACGCAATTCGTCGATCGAATCGATCGGGGAGGCGAAACCGATTCTGGTGTAGGCCATTCCGCGGTCCGTCATGACCCGTAGGTCCAAGCCGTAGCGGTCCACGCCGGTGCAGGAGGCCGTCCTGGTGTCCGGGTAACCGCCCAGTTCGCGCGCCATCGCTGCAAGAGCGTCCGCGTGGTCGTCGTTGAGATGGGTGATCGCGCCCGCGCCGTACGGGCTGACCGGGTCCGGCTGTGCGGCGGTGTAGTCGGCGCCGCTGGTGGACTCCATGCGGCCGTAGCCGCCCACCCATCGCACCCGGGCCACCCGCAACACCCACAGTGTGAAGTCGCTGTAGTCGATGTAGTACTTGGCCGCGGTCACCGCGCTCAGATGGGCCTCCCGGGCGGCCGCGTGCTCCTCGGCGGTCGGCTGTTCCACGTGACCGGCCACCGTGATGCGGGCATTGGCCAGCGGGTCGGACTCGGTGGCCGGGGCGACGATCGCGAGGCTCGCCCGCGGATCGGCCGCCAGGTTGCGGCCGTGCTCGGCCAGATTCGACACGCACAGCACCGGGGCGCCGTCGAGAAGGCCGTAGGTGACGAACGACGCCCACGGGTCACCGTCGGCGGTCAGCGTGGCCAGCGTCGCGGAGTTCGTCGACGCCGCGATCGTGCGGGCCTCCTCGGCGGCCGACGGCCGGGCCGCGTTGGCGGGTTCACGGAGCGGCGGCGGAATGGTCGGCGCGTCGCCGGGGTCGCCGTGGTCGCGGGGTCGGCTGCCGGACGTCACGTCGGCACACTAACGCACTGACGCGCGCGTTGATTTCAGCCGGCGCTCAGCAAACTTCTTTCCAGCGGCGGGGTTGTGGTGATGTGCGAGAATCGACGAGGTAGTCACGACGTCTCACCCGCTGCGTCGGCTGGATTAGGGGGCATCATGGGGCGGCCCGCATCGCGCGCCTTCGCGGCGGCCGGTGCGCTCTCCCTGGTGTTGTTCTTCGGTTGCGTCAGCGTCGGCGCCGCGCCCGTCCTCGCGCAACCCTCGGACGGAGACTCCTCCTCGCAGACAGACTCCGACTCAGGCGGTTCGACGAGCGGCGGCTCGCCAACGTCGTCGGACAACTCCTCGGACACGTCGGGGGACTCGTCGCCGTCGGATGAGCCCACCGACCCCAGCCCCTCGGTCAGCGTCGACACCGGTTCCGACGAGCCCTCTCACGACGGCGGGTCGGGCCGGTTATCGGAGCCGGACCTTCCCGTGCAGCCCCGGGAGTCCGGCAAGACCGAATCCAGCAGGTCGATTTCGATTCCGATGTTGCGGCTGCCGGCACCGGGCGAGATCCCGGCGGGTCAGCTGCCCGCGCCGCGCAACTTCTACACCACGGTCGAGATCCCGGTGCCGACCCTGACCGAGTTCCTGTCCGCCCTGGCGATCGTGCCGCCGGCACCGCCGCCGGGGCCGGCGTTCCGCACACAGGAGGAGGCGCCGGTGGTGGACGCCGCCACCGGTACCACCGGCGGCGGGGGCGGTGGCGGCGCGGGAAGCGACCCCACGGTGCTCCACGCGCCGCTCGTCGTCACCGTGCCGCGAGCCGTCACGGCTGCCGGAGCCGGTCCGCGCACAGGGGCACGGGCGCCGGACGCTGTCGCCGCCGAGCCGGGGGTGACCGCGCCGGGCGTCGCAGGAGCCAGCACGCCGACGATCCGCGGCTCGATCAACCCCACGCCGGGCATCGCCGCTCAACCCCTGGCATCCGGCGCGGGACCGCGGCCCGAAGCCATGCCCCGCACGATGGTCAGCCCCACCGTGGCTCAACTCGCCGCCGTGGCGCTGCCCGGTGTCGCCGGCCTGCTCGCGCTGACGTTCGGCGGTGGAGTGGTCGGCTACCGGCAGGCCAACAGCGTGCGGTTCGTGCGCACCGCCGGTGCGGAGCGTTTCCTGGCCTGAACGGTGGTCCACAGCGGCGGAACGGGTACAGGGACCGTGTGATGAGACTGCCCTTCGCTGACTGGATCGTGCGACAGCGCTGGTACGCCGGGCGCACTCGCGAACTGGCCCACGCCGAACCGACCGTCGTCACCTCGCTCGGCGCAGACCTCGACCATGTGCTCCTCGATGTCGGCTACGCCGACGGCACTGCCGAGCGCTATCAGGTGCTGGTGCGCTGGAGCGACACCCCGGTGCCCGATTTCGGCGACATCGCGGCGATCGGATCGGATCGGGGCCGCTTCGGCTACGACGCGATGTTCGACCCCGCGGCGGCCATCCACCTGCTGTCGCTGATCGATCGGTCCGCGACGGTCGGTCCGCTGACGTTCGTCAAGGAGCCCGGGGCCACCCTGCCGCTGGACGCGGCGCCGCGCGTGTCGGGCGCCGAGCAGAGCAACACCAGCGTGATCTTCGGCAGCGCCGCCATTCTCAAGGTGTTCCGGCGCGTGACGGCAGGCATCAATCCGGACATCGAACTGAACCGGGTGTTGGCGCGGGCGCAGAACGAGCACGTGGCGACGCTGTTCGGGTCGTTCGAGACCGGCGGCTCGGCGGGCGGGGTGGCGGGAGACATGGAGCCCTCGGCCCTGGGCATGGTCACGGCGTTCGCGGCGGGCAGCTGCGAGGGCTGGGACATGGCGACAGCCAGCACCCGCGAGGCCTTCTCCGATTTCACCGACGAGTCGCGTCGGCTCGGGGAGGCCGTCGCTTCGGTGCACGCCGCGCTGGCTGACGCCCTCGGCACGTCGACGGTGGCGTTCCCGGTCGACACCGTGCTCGAGCGTCTGCGCACCGCGGTCGACGCGGCGCCCGCGCTGGCCGAGTACGCGCCGCTGATCGAGAAGCGCTACCGCGCGCTGGCCGACGAGCCGATGGTCGTGCAGCGGGTGCACGGCGATCTGCACCTGGGTCAGGTGCTGCGCACCGAAGACGGTTGGCTGCTCATCGATTTCGAAGGGGAGCCGGGTCAGCCGCTGGGCGAGCGGCGACGGCCGGATTCGCCGCTGCGCGACGTGGCCGGGGTGCTGCGCTCGTTCGAGTACGCCGCCTACCAGCTGCTGGTGGATGGCAGTGGGGACGCCGCGGCGGCGCGCGACTGGGTGGACCGCAACAGCTCCGCGTTCTGCCAGGGCTATGCCGCAGGAGGTGGCACCGACCCGGCTGCGGCGGAACAGATCCTCGCGGCGTACGAGCTGGACAAGGCGGTCTACGAGGCCGCCTACGAGGCCCGGTTCCGGCCGACGTGGCTGCCGATTCCAATGCGGTCGATCGAGCGCATCGTCAACAGCTGAGGCACAGAAAGGCTGGCAACCGTGGCCACCCGGTAGGTCACCGCCGCTCTACGGCTCCTACTCCGGCCCGCCCGACCGGTGGCATCGCGTCGAGACGCTTGCCAACGAGCGGCCACGGCTGCAACAGCTCTCCCAAGCTAACACATCGATGCACCAAACACGCTGAACCCGGTCACTAAGCGTGGTGGCGCGCAACGCCTTTCAAGATCGCTTCGCGCGGTCTCAGTCGGTCTGCGCCTGCAGGACGATGATGGCCCTCGCCGGCACCGTCAACGTCGCTTCGGCGGGCTGGGGATCGGCCTCCTGCCCGTCCGGGGTGAGCTCGGCGGTGTTGATCACCTGTGTCCACGCGGCGCCGAACTCCTTGGGCGGCAGCGTGAAGTCGATCGGCTCGTAGTGGGCGTTGAAGCACAGCAGGAACGAGTCGTCGACCACACGTTGGCCGCGGGCGTCCATGTCGGGAATGCCATGGCCGTTGAGGAACACCGCCAGCGACTTGGCGAACCCGGCGCCCCAGTCCTCACCGCTCATCTCGGTGCCGTCGGGGCTGAACCACGCGATGTCGGCCAACCCGGCATTGCCGCGGCGTCCGACGGGCTTGCCGTTGAAAAACCGCCGACGCCGGAACACCGGATGGTTGGCTCGCAACGCCGACACGGCGCGGGTGAAGTCCAGCAGGCCCTCGTCGACGTTCGACCAGTCGATCCAGGTGATCTCGTTGTCCTGGCAGTAGCCGTTGTTGTTGCCGCCCTGGCTGCGGCCCAGCTCATCACCGTGGCAGATCATCGGCACGCCCTGGGACAGCAGCAGCGTGGCCAGGAAGTTGCGTTCCTGCTGGGCGCGCAGCGCGTTGATCTCCGGATCGTCGGTGGGTCCCTCGACCCCGCAGTTCCAGGACCGGTTGTGGCTCTCGCCGTCGTTGTTGTCCTCGCCGTTGGCCTCGTTGTGCTTCTCGTTGTAGGACACCAGGTCACGCAGCGTGAACCCGTCGTGGGCGATGACGAAGTTGATCGACGCGACGGGCCGGCGGGCGGTGTTCTCGTAGAGGTCGGAGGAGCCGGTGAGCCGGTAGGCGAATTCGTCGAGGCTGGCGTCCTCGCCCCGCCAGAAGTCCCGCACGGTGTCGCGGTACTTGCCGTTCCACTCCGTCCACTGCGGCGGGAACCCGCCGACCTGGTAGCCGCCGGGACCGACGTCCCACGGCTCGGCGATCAGCTTGACCTGGCTGACCGTCGGATCCTGCTGCACGAGTTCGAAGAACGTCGCGAGCTTGTCCACGTCGTAGAACTCCCGGGCCAGCGTCGAGGCCAGGTCGAAGCGGAACCCGTCGACATGCATCTCGGTGACCCAGTACCGCAGCGAGTCCATGATCAACTGCAGCGCGTGCGGGTGGCTGACGTTCAGGCTGTTCCCGGTGCCCGTGTAGTCCATGTAGTACCGCTTGTCGTCCTCGACGAGCCGGTAGTAGGCGGCGTTGTCGATGCCGCGCATCGACAGGGTCGGGCCCATGTGGTTGCCCTCGGCGGTGTGGTTGTAGACGACGTCGAGGATCACCTCGATGCCGGCCTCGTGCAGCGCCCGCACCATCGCCTTGAACTCCTGGACCTGCCCACCGGGGTTCGGGTTGGAGCTGTACTTGAAGTCCGGCGCGAAGAACCCGATCGTGTTGTAGCCCCAGTAGTTCGACAGCCCCTTGTCGACCAGCGTCGAGTCGTTGGCGAAGTGGTGCACGGGCATCAGCTCGATCGCGGTGATGCCGAGCGATTTGAGGTGCTCGATGATCGCCGGGTGCGCGACGGCGGCATAGGTGCCGCGGATCTGCTCGGGGATGTCGGGGTGGGTCATGGTGAGGCCCTTGACGTGGGCCTCGTAGATCACCGAGTCGGCGTACTCGTGGTTGGGCGGGCGGTCCACACCCCAGTCGAAGTACGGGTTGATCACCACGCACTTGGGCATGTTGGCTGCCGAGTCGTCGTCGTTGCGGCTGTCCGGATCGCCGAAGTTGTAGCTGAACAGCGACTGATCCCACTCGAAGGTGCCATCGATGGCCTTCGCGTAGGGGTCGAGCAGCAGTTTGTTGGGGTTGCAGCGCTGCCCGTTGGCCGGGTCGTAAGGCCCGTAGACGCGGTAGCCGTAACGCTGGCCCGGCTCGATGTTCGGGATGAACCCGTGCCAGACGAAGCCGTCGACTTCCGGCAGCGTGATGCAGGCGGTCTGTTCCCCGTCGGCGTCGAACAGGCACAGCTCGACCTTCTCAGCCATCTCGCTGAACAGCGCGAAGTTGGTGCCGTAGCCGTCGTAGGTGGCCCCGAGGGGGTAGGCCTTGCCGGGCCACACCTCGAGCGCGATCGAGTTGTCGGGCGAGGTGGCGATCTGAGTCAAGTAACTCTCCTGGTGTGCGATCGGAGGCTGGCGGTAGCGGATGCCCAGATCTGGGACTCCGCAACCGTCCGTTATGTCACAAGGACGTCAATTGACGGTGACGCCGGCAGCGCGCAACGCGGCAACGGCGTCCTCCGTCGTGGCCGGCGCGACGCCGGCGGTGAGGTCGAGCAGGACGCGGGTGGTCAGGCCGGCTGCCGCCGCGTCGGCCGCGGTCGCCTTGACGCAGTAGTCGGTGGCGATGCCGACGACGTCGACGGTGTCGACGCCGCGCCGACGCAGCCAGTCGGCCAGGGAGGTGCCGTCGTCGTCGGTGCCTTCGAAACCGCTGTAGGCAGCCGAGTACCGGCCCTTGTAGAACACCGCTTCGACGGGGGTGACGTCGAGCTCGGGGTGGAACTCTGCGCCGTCGGTGCCGACGACGCAGTGCCGCGGCCAGGACGTGACGTAGTCGGGGGCGTCGGAGAAGTGCTCGCCGGGGTCGATGTGGAAGTCCTTGGTGGCGACGACGTGCTGGTAGACGTGCTCTCCGGCGAGCAGAGCGGAGACGTTGCGCGCGACGGCGGCGCCGCCGCTGACCGCCAGTGAACCGCCCTCGCAGAAGTCGTTCTGCACGTCGACGATGATGAGCGCTCTCGTCGCTGTCATGGCCCTACGGTATCCGCGTTGCCGCTGACCCGCTGATGGGCGGTCAGAAGCAGATGGTCGAAGGTCTCACGGCTGGGCAGAGTGTCCTCGTACACGAGCCCCCGGTAGTCGGCGAGCAGCTGCTCGGCCAGCAGCCGCAGCTTGACGTTGCACTCCTGGGAGCGCCAGCGCAGCAACTCGAACGCGGTATCGCCGTCCACGCGGTAGATGAGCATCAGCATGCCCTTCACCTGTTCGATGACCGCGCGGTTCTCGGCGATCTCGGTCAGTGCGGCGCTGACCATCTCCTGGGTCATCGGCTCGGCAGGCGTGACGTCGACGTAGAAGCCGTGCGTGCCGATCAGCCTGCCCTGCTCGTCGGCCATACGATCACCGACGACCACGACGTGGCGGACCTCGCCATGGGTGTCCATGATGCGGTGCCGGGTGGAGAACGGTCGGTGCGCGCGGCGCATCTCGTCGAGCGTCGCGGCCACCTTCTGGCGGTCGTCGGGATGTTTGTGGAACAGCACCAGTTCGGTGGTGGGTGTGACGGTCCCGGGCTCGTAGCCGTGCAGGGTCTGCACGGTGTCGGACCACTCCCACCGCTCGTCGTCGAAGAAGAATCTGAACCAACCGACGCGCTGGGGTTCGCCACCGGCCAGCGCCTGCTCGAGTGACTCCTCGTCGGGCACATCGAGCACGATAGCGCCGGTGTCGCCCGCCGCGGCGCGGGTCAGCCGCCGAACAGCAAATACAGACCGGTGAAGGTGTAGCCGACCATCACCAACATCATCGCCAGCTGCCCGGTCACCTGATGTGCCCGCGGCAACAACGCCAGCGAGCGGTCGTGTGCGGCGATGACGCCGGCGATGTGGCCGGCCACGACGAAGCAGACCTTGAGCGTGGCGCCGACCGCGGGATGTATGGAGAGCAGGTAGCTGGCCTCGTTGTCGGCCAGGCCCAGCACGTTCCAGCCGCGACCGAGGGGGTCCGCGAGCCGGATGATCGTCTCCTGGCCTCGTTCGACCAGGTAGGTGAGGTAGTGGGCGAACACGTATCCGATCACGATCGGGATCAGCGAGTGGGCCATCTTGCCGGGCAGTTCGCGGCGCTGCTGCGCGTCGACACCGCCGGTGCAGCGCGCCGCCAGCGTGAAGGACACCGCCACCACGACAGCGAACAGCACCAGGCCAGCGGTGCGCAGCAGACTCGCCGTCGCCGCGGAGTCGGTGACCCGGTCGGAGAAATTGCGGAACTGTGGAGTGGCCGAGTAGCTGTCGAACGCGGTCGAACCGAGCAGGACCGACAGCACGGCCACGATGCCGGGACGTACCGGCAGGGTGGCCAGGTGGTCGAACGGGTTGCCGATCGCGATGCGGCCGTCGGCGTTACGGCGTAGCGGGGCAAGCCGCGATGCGACCACGCTGTACACCTCGAACGGATCGGCGCGGGCGCACCACCGGGTGCCGCACCACAGCGTGCCCGCGAGGGTGACAGCCAGATAGACGAGCAGCCAGATCCGGATCGCCCGCAGCGAGCCCGGGTCGGGGCTGGCCAGCTCCAGCCACACGAACGCGAACAACCCCAGCGCCGCAGGCCAGTACCCCAACCGGTCGGGGTAGCTGCGCCCCAGCGAGGGCCGACCGGTGAGGCGATGCACCGCCCGCACCGGCGAGAACACTCGCCACACCGGCCCGAACAACAGCGACAGCGCGACGAGCCCGACCCACAGCAGCACGTAGAAGACACCGGGAAGGGCGTTGTCGGCGCTCTGCGGTCCGAAGAAACCCGCCAGCGCCACCCACCCGGTCAGCACCAGCGCCAGTACCGCCAGCGTCCAGCGAGTCGCCGGCGCGTCGACGACTCTTGTCACCGCGCGCGGCAGAGCTCGGCCCGGTCGTGCCGGGTCGAACTTGGGGGTGCGCCACGCCAGCGCGACGACGGCGAAGGTGAACGTGAGCGCCCACGCCGCGCCGATAAGCGCATAGGTGAATGGGATCGGAAGATCGGTCGAGCCGCCCAGCCCGTGGGCGAGCACCTGTGTGGTCACTGCACGGCGATGGTCGCGATGGTCTTGTTCAACTCATGCAGCTCGACGTCGACGCGGCCGGGCATGTCGACGGAGAACTGAAACGACTGGCCAGGCCCCACGGCGATGGGGAACGAATGCTCCGGGGTGGAGTGCACGTGCAGTTCGTCGGGGGCGTCGCTGTCGACCTGGATCACGATCGGTTGCTTGACCTCGGCCTGCAGCTGTTCGTTGGTCGGGGTGACAGTGCCGCCCTTGATCGTCACGTTGACCACCAGCCGCTGTGGCGCGGCCTGCGCGTCGGTCATCTCTGCCGGCGCCGGCGCTCCCTGACTGCTACCTCCCGTACCGGCGTCATCGCTCTTGTCGCCCCCGCATCCGGCGATCAGCAGAGCCGTGGCGGCGGTCAGCACGAGAAGTCTGGTCACGATTCTCCTGTCTCGTCGGATTTCCTGCGGTTCTTCCTGGCGATGTAGAACACCACGCCGGCCACCACGAACGCCGGGGCGAACGCGGGCAGCGCCAACCAGATCGAGTGATCGGCGAGGATCACCACCTCGGGCGCGGACGTCATGACTGGGCAGACGGCTGGAGTTCGTTCTCGCTGCCGGTCGGCTCGCTGTTGTTGATGCGGCCGCCGCCCCAGCTGATGCCCGCGATCATCGCCAACGTGCACACCAGCACGATGAGGCAGCCGATCAGCCACAGCGACGCCGGGATATCGGGGCTGCGTTCCCGCTGCAGGATCGTGATCTCAGAGACGAACGGACGGGTGAACTGCGCCTCGGCCGGCACCTCTTCGGCCCCGATACCTGGATCACCGGCCAGAAAGATCGGCACTGCGGTCAGCGTGGTGCCGTCGTGCACGCGCAGCAAGGTCTTCCACTGCCCGGACACCGGCATCGGCTTGGTGGAGACGTAGTGGCCGGGCCCGACCTGATCCAGGTGGTCGATGAACTGGCCGCGCTCGTTGGCCAGCCCGCCCTGCCAGGCGAGCACCGAAACCCAGTTCGGGTTGTCGCTGATCGCATCCGGTGGGTTGAAGCGGACGTCGGCGGTGACGAACCGGCCGGGTCCGGGGCCCTGCACATCGGTCAGAGCGAACGTCGCAGTCTCGTTCTGCGGGACCGAGTACCGCAGACCGTTGGCCGTGGCCCCGCCGATCGCCAGCACGGTCAGCACGACCAGACCGATGGAGATCGCCCGGCCGGGCAGTTTGCGACCGGTGAGCACCATGCCGATCATCGCGCCGCAGCCGCCCGCCAGGATGGCGACGGGCACGGCCATCGCCAGTGCTTCGGGCCAGATGCTGCTGGGCCAGGGGTAGGGGTAGATCGCGTCGATCCACAGCGACTCCAGCCACAGCCCGACGGTGGCGATGCCCAACCCGCTGACCATGCCGAACAGCACCGGCCGTTTGAGCAGCGGGGTGAGTGCCAGCAGTTCGACCACCAGCGCCGGACCCAGATACAGCGGGAACCAGTTCACCGGCGCCTCGAGCAGCGGAGCCACGAGGAACGCGATGATGCCGCGCAGACCGATGGCCACGACGGCGGCGATGATCGCCGCACCCCGGCCCAGGAAGATACGTGCGGCGACCAGGGCCACCGACGCGGCGGCGGCGATCAGCATCGGCTGGAAGACCTGCCGGAACTGCGGGACGCCGAAGTCGAACTCGATCTGATACACCGACAGGCCGATCAGCACGCCGGCGAACGCGAGGTACTGGATGAACTTCAGTCCGATGCCGTCGCGGGGAGCATCGGCGCCGACCGCGCGTTTACCTTCGACTTCCAGATAGGCGGCGGCGATCGTGGAGAAGCCAGCGCCGCCGATCATCATCAGGTGCGTGGGACCCCACAGCGTGACGTCCTGGCCGAAGATGCGGTGCCACACGTCGTCGAGCGGGAAACCGATCAGCGCATACATTCCGCAGCCGGCCATCACGATGCCGCCGACCGGCGCATACCAGTTGTCGGTGATGCGAACGGCGGCCGGGCCGGGCTTGTCGAACGGCAGCACGATCGCGGTACAGCCCGCGATGAACACGAAGAACAGGCCGATGATGATGAAGTAGTGCGCTGGGTTGGCCAGCGGCCCGGGGTCGCGGCCCTTGCCGATGTGCAGGCTGACGTCCCAGATGAAGCCGAACAGGGCGCAGATGATCGCGCTGACGAAGATCGCGACGGGCAGTGCCACCCACGCTGGTCGGTGGAACTTGCGCCCCAGCCATTCGGCGAAATTACCGAGCCAGGAGATTTTGTGTTGGCGGTGTAGGTAGCCGATCCACAGCAACACCGCGGTGACCGCCAGCGCGACCCCAGACAGGCCCAGCACCTGGCTGATCTCTGCGCCGCCACCTTCGCTACCCTGCGCCAGCACCATGACGTCCGGTCGAGAATGCATCATCGTCATTCCTGTTCACCCGTGCCGATGGAGTTCTTACTGGGCGGTAATGTTGCCAGAAGCTGGCAATGTGAAACCAGGGGTACCGGGTTTTTTCGCGGCGCCGTGCGGGGCTCTTCCGACGCTGTTGCTGGCAACTGACAACTGACACCCCTTTTGTCATCTCTTCGGAGGACGGAGCATCTTCATCGCCGCATTCATGACCGGCGCCGGCACCCGGTCCTTCATCGCGAGCGCGGTGTTCGCCGCTTGAGTGCGTGCCGGCGTGCCGCGGCCGAACATGCGATTGAGGGGGCCACCGGTCGGCTCCAGATCGACGTGCAGCGGCGGCTTGCCGTCGGCGGCTCCCAGCGCGTTGGAGATCACGATGCGCTGGATCTCGCTGGTGCCTTCGAAGATCGTGTACAGCTTGGCGTCTCGGTACCACTTCTCCACAGG
Organism: Actinomycetota bacterium; assembly: GCA_040752555.1. Lineage (GTDB taxonomy): Bacteria > Actinomycetota > Actinomycetes > Mycobacteriales > Mycobacteriaceae > Mycobacterium. Next base: position 249,452 of record JBFMGT010000003.1, read on the forward strand.
ATGGTCTTTGATGTAGCCCCAACCGCCCATCGTCTGGATGGCGCGCTCTGTGGTCCGCACGGCCAGTTCGCTGGCAGCAAGTTTGGACATCGAGCCTTCGCCGCGTTCGAAGGGCACGCCGGTGGCGGCCATCCAGGACGCCCGCCACGTCAGCAGCCGGGCGGCATCTAGCCCGGTGGCCAGGTCGGCCAGAGGGAACGCGATGCCCTGGTTGTCGATGATCGGTGCGCCGAACGCTTCCCGTCGGTTGGCGTATTCGGTCACGTATTCCAGTGCCGCCCGGGCGATTCCGAGTGCCTGGGCAGCGACCATCGGCCGGGTCTGCTCGAAGGTGCCCAGCGTGGCTGAGCCCGAGTGCCTGGCGCCCTCCACCGCTTCCCGTGCGCGGGCGAGCTTGTGGTCGAGTTTCTCCTGCCCGCCCAGCAGGTTTCCGGCCGGGACGCGCACGTTGTTGAACTTCAGTTCGGCGGTGTGGGAGGCGCGGCAACCGAGCTTGTCGAGCTTGCGGACCATCTCCAGTCCCGGCGTGCCGCCCGGCACGATGAACAGCGCCTGGCCCTTGTGGCCCAGCTCCTGGTCGACGACGGCGTTCACGACGTGGACATTGGCGATGCCACCGTTACCGATCCACATCTTGTGGCCGTCGATGATCCAGTCCGCGTCCGGGCCGTCGCCGTCGCGCCGAGCCGTGGTGCGCAGATTACGGACGTCGCTGCCGCCCTCGGGTTCCGAGATGGCCAGGGCGGCGAGCTTCAGGTCGCCCGGCGTTCCGAAGCACTCCGGTGCCCACTGGAGCATCTGTTCGGGAGAGGCCGCCTGGCCGATCGCCGACAGCGCCAGTGCGGGCATCACCACGGCCAGCCCGATGCCGGCGCAACCCCAGAACAACTCCTCCATGAACATCGGCAGTGACAGCCCCGTCGGGTCGCCGATCAGATCGCGATAGAACAGCGGGCTGTAGAAGCCTCGCTGAGCGGCCTCCTCGAGGACCGGCCAGGGGAATTCTTGGCGCTGGTCGTATTCGGCAGCGACGGGGCGAACCACTTCTTCGGCGAATTCGTGTGTGCGCCTTGCCAAGTCGTGCTGAGCGGCGGTGGGGGTGATGTCGAAGCTCACGACAGCACCCCCTGGGGCGTCAGCTCAGTTGTCGACTCGCTGATCATTCCGGACATGCGCGCCACCCGCCCTTCGCTCGGCCTCGGGAAGCCGAGTACCCACGGCCGGACGCAAATCCACGATCACGCTGACATCGCTTCTGGCCTGCCGCCCGCTTCGGCGATGCGTCGCTGGGCCTCGCCGACAGAGATGCGCAGCCGGCGGGCCAGCACCTGCGCCCACGTGGCGCCGGCGAATTCGACCGGCGGGGGGCCGCTCACCAGCCGGCGGAGAATTCGGCGTTGTAGGGCGACGACCTGCTTGTCCATCTCCTCCAGCCGCACCACCAGCGCACGCAGATCGGTGGGGCGAAGTTCGTGCAGCGGCAGGTCGGCCAGCGCACGGTAGGCGGTGTCGAGGGCGTCGAGGGCGGTGAACACATCATTCGAACTCATGTTCGACACCCTAGGGTGCGCTACCGACAAGTCGCATACGCTGCAACGATGGCCCGAAAGTATGCGACGGCCGACGCCGTCGCCGCCCCCGAACTCCTCGACTTCATCCGGCCGCGCCATCGCATGCTGCTGACCACGTTCCGCGCCGACGGGTCACTGCAGACATCCCCGGTGACCGGGGGCCTCGACGACCAGGGCCGGATCGTGGTGGCCAGCTACCCGCAGCGGGCCAAGGCCGCCAACATTCGCCGGGATGGGCGCGCCAGCGTCCTGGTACTCAGCGACGACTTCGACGGCCCCTATGTCCAGGTCGACGGAACGGCCGAGGTGATTCTTCTGCCGGAGGCGGTGGAGCCGCTGGTCGAGTACTTCCGCTGTGTGGCCGGCGAGCACCCCGATTGGGACGAGTACCGGCAAGCGATGGCCGACCAGGGCAAGTGCCTGATCAGGGTCACTCCGCAGAGGTGGGGTCCGGTGGCCACGGGCGGCTTCCCACCGTCCTGATCGGCGGGCCCGAGCAGGACGGCTCGCGCCGATTGTGGTAGTCAGAGCAAGCGGACGCGTTGCGTCAGCTAGCACGTCAAACTATAGTCTGGACACATGTCCAGGAGGGGTTCGGATTACTTGCGGCACACGATTCGGCCAGCTCGGAGCGGCTTCTCGCGCTGGACTCTCGCACAAATGCGTTCCGCAGGATAGGTGAGCTGACGATGCGTATCGCCTTGCTGTCCTATCGGAGCAAGACACACTGTGGCGGTCAGGGCGTCTATGTGCGCCACCTCAGCCGGGGGCTGGTCGAGCTCGGTCACGAGGTAGAGGTGTTCTCCGGTCAGCCTTACCCCGGCGGCCTGGACCCTCGGGTGCGCCTGACCAAGGTGCCCAGCCTCGATCTCTATCGCGAACCGGACCCGTTCCGCATCCCCCGGCCCAGCGAGATCAAGACCAGCATCGATCTCGAAGAGCTGTTGACCACGTGGACGGCGGGTTTCCCGGAGCCTAAGACGTTCAGCAAGCGCGTCGCGCGGCTGCTGGCCGACCGGCGCGACGACTTCGACGTCGTCCATGACAACCAGTGCCTTGGGACTGGTCTCCTGGATATCGCCGCCACCGGGATGCCGGTGGTCGCCACCGTGCACCATCCGATCACGCGCGACCGTGTCGTCGAGGTGGCCGCCGCTGCCTGGTGGCGTAAGCCGCTGGTGCGGCGGTGGTACGCGTTCGCCGAGATGCAGAAGGCGGTCGCCCGCCGCATCCCCGAACTGGTGACCGTCTCGTCGACGTCGGCGACCGACATCGCCGAGGACTTCGCGGTGGACCCGAGGCAGTTGCACGTCGTGCCGCTCGGGGTGGACACCGAGTTGTTCCAGCCGGCCGAGCACCGCGTGCGCAACCGCATCATCGCGATCGCCAGCGCCGACGTGCCGCTCAAGGGTGTGAGCCACCTGCTGCACGCGGTCGCGCGGCTGCGCGTGGAGCGCGATCTCGAGCTGCAGCTCGTCGCCAAACTCGAACCCAACGGCCCCACGGAAAAGCTGATCGCCGAACTCGGCATCTCCGACATCGTGCACAGCTCCAGCGGGTTGTCCGACACCGAACTCGCCGACCTGCTGGCCTCTGCAGAGGTGGCGTGCATCCCCTCGCTCTACGAGGGCTTCTCGTTACCGGCAGTCGAGGCGATGGCCAGCGGTACCCCGATCGTGGCCAGCCGCGCAGGCGCGCTGCCCGAGGTCGTCGGCGCCGACGGCGAGTGCGCGCGGTTGGTGACCCCGGCCGACGTCGACGAACTGACCACCGTGCTCGGTGAGTTGCTCGACTCGCCCCGGGAACTGCGCCGGCTCGGCGACAACGGCCGCCGCCGCGCGCTCGACGTCTTCAGCTGGGAATCCGTTGCCGCACAGACCGTAGCGGTCTACGAACAAGCTCGCGAAAGGGTCGCCGCATGCTGACCGTGGACTTCGACCGCCTCGGTGTCGGTGCGGGAACCAAGGTGATCGACGTCGGTTGTGGAGCCGGCCGGCACACGTTCGAGGCGTTCCGCCGCGGCGCCGATGTCATCGGGTTCGACCAGAACGCCGCCGATCTCAACGACGTGGACGAGATCCTGCAAGCGATGAAGGAGCAGGGGGAGGCCCCGGCATCGGCCAAGGGTGAGGCGGTCAAGGGCGACGCGCTCGATCTGCCGTATCCGGACGCCACCTTCGACTGCGTGATCGCCTCGGAGATCCTCGAGCACGTGCCCGAAGACGACCGCGCCATCGCCGAACTCGTCCGTGTTCTCAAACCTGGTGGGGCACTGGCGATTACGGTGCCCCGGTGGTTGCCTGAGCGGATCTGCTGGGCGCTGTCGGACTCCTACCACGCCAACGAGGGTGGTCACATCCGCATCTACCGGGCCGACGAGTTGCGGGACAAAGTGCTTTCTCACGGCTTGTCACTCACGCATACCCACCACGCCCATGCGCTGCACTCGCCGTACTGGTGGCTCAAGTGTGCGGTCGGTACGGAACGCGACGGTCATCCCGCCGTCAGCGCCTACCACAAATTGTTGGTGTGGGACATGATGAGTCGGCCGTGGCTGACCCGTACCGCGGAGTCGGTGCTCAACCCGGTCATCGGCAAGAGCGTCGCCCTCTACTTCGCCAAGCCGATCTGATGGCTAACATCCCCCACGTGGCAGGCGTTTTCACGCCCGAGCAGTGCCTGCAGACCGCGGAATCCATTGCCGCGACACAGGAATCCTCGGGTGCGATTCCCTGGTCGGTGGGTGGCCACACGGATCCCTGGGATCACGTGGAGAACGCGATGGCGTTGACCGCAGCCGGACTGCTGGACAATGCCCGCGCCGCTTTCGAGTGGTCGCGGACGACGCAGCGCCCCGACGGTACCTGGCCGATCCAGTTGCGCGACGGCATCGTCGAGGACCCCAACAGCGACAGCAACTTCTGCGCCTACATCGCGACCGGGGTGTGGCACCACGTCGTGGTCACCGGCGATCGCGCTTTCGCCGAAACGATGTGGCCGGTGGTCGCGAAAGCGATCGACTTCGTGCTGAGTTTGCAAATGGGGGCCGGTGAGATCGCCTGGGCGGCCGGACCTTTGGGCCGTGCCGAGGAGGCGCTGCTGACCGGCTGCTCGAGTATCCATCACAGCATCCGGTGTGCGTTGGCGTTGGCCGACTACGTCGGCGATCCGCAGCCGGAGTGGGAGGTCGCGGTGGGGCGTCTCGGCCACGCCATCGCCGAGCACCCGGAGGCCTTCACCGTCAAGGACCGCTGGTCGATGGAGTGGTACTACCCGGTGCTGGGCGGGGCGGTGCGAGGCCGTCGCGCGCAGGCCCGTATCAACGCTCGGTGGCACGACTTCGTCGTCCCCGGTCTGGGCATTCGATGCGTGGACGACCGGCCGTGGGTCACCGGCGCCGAAACATGCGAACTCGTGCTGGCTCTGGATGCGCTCGGTGATCGGAGTCGAGCGCACGAACAGTTCTCCGCGATGCACCATCTGCGTGAAGAAGACGGCTCCTACTGGACGGGCCTCGTCTACGCCGACGGGAAACGCTGGCCGGTCGAGCGCACGACGTGGACGGGCGCGGCGGTGATCCTGGCCGCGGACGCCTTGTCGTCGGCCACCCCGGGCAGCGGCATTTTCCGCGGCGCGGACCTTCCCCGCGGTCTGGAAGGCGAGTACGACTGCGAGTGTGCGACCAGCGAGCGCTAACGGGCGATCCGTCCGACGTCGCCGCTGACGCGTTCGAGCACCCGCATCGAGCCCGTCGCCAACTCCTCGCGAAAATCGCCGCAGTCCAGGGCCCGACGATAGATGTGGAACGGTGCCTGGCCGCCGTCTGCTGGATCGGGAAACACGTCGTGGATCACGAGCGCGCCGCCGACCTCGACCCACGGCGCCCAGCCGTCGAAGTCGCGCTGGGCCGCCTCTTCGGTGTGGCCACCGTCGATGAACAGCAGCCGCAACGGTGTTCGCCACCCGCGCGCGACGACGGGGGAGCGGCCGACCACCGCGACGACGTGTTCGTCGAGGTTCGCGGCGTCGAGGGTGTGGCGCAACGTCGGCAGCGTGTCGAACAACCCGGTGACGGGGTCGACCAACGAGGAATCGTGGTACTCCCACCCGGCCTGGTGTTCCTCGGAACCGTGGTGGTGGTCGACGGTGTACAGCAGGCCGCCGGTCTGCTGCGCTGCCGCGCCCAGCATCACGGTCGACTTGCCGCAATAGGTACCGATCTCGACGGCCACGCCGTCACCGAGATAGCGCAGCGCGGTGTCGTAGAGGGTGCGCCCCTCGTCGGCGGGCATGAAGCCCGTCACCCGCTCCGCGAGTTCGAACAGCGTGGCGGCGGCCGGCGGCATCGTCATGGCGACCAACTTACCGTTGCTGGCATCCGGGGGTTGTAGTAGCGTCCGGACATGTGTCCGATCCGGCCCGCGAGTCGACTCGTCGGCGTCTGACGGCCAAGCAAGCCGAGACCGTGGAGCGGCTCGGGCAGGCGGCGGTGAACGTACTCGGCAGGGAAGGTTTCGCCGGCCTGACCGTGCGCCGTGTCGCCGCTGAGGCGGGCGTGGGTGCGGCGACCGCCTACACGTACTTCTCGTCCAAGGAGCATCTCGTCGCCGAAGTCTTCTGGCGCCGCCTCGTTCAATCTCCCTGCGTGGCGCATCAATCCGAGGATCCTGCGGTGCGGGTCATCGAGGTGCTCGGGCACATCTCGCAGCCGGTCGCCGACGAGCCGGAGTTCGCCGGCGCGGTGACCACCGCGCTGCTCGGCCGTGACCCGGACGTCGAGGTGCTGCGCCTGCGGATCGGCCGCGACATCCGGGATCGGTTGGCGCAGGCGGTGGGGGCCGACGCCGATCCCGGCGTGGTCGACACGCTCGAGCTGCTGTACTCCGGGGCGCTGGTGAGGGCGGGCATGGGTTACGCCTCGTATGAGGAGATCGCACGCAGGTTGGAGAAGGCGGCGCGCCTGCTGCTCGCCTAATCTTTTTCTGCCCGGACCACCAGCGCGGCGCACATCTCGCGCACGGAAGCCGCCTCAGCTTGCCTCATCTTGATGAGTCGACGAATGTTGCGACCCCGCTGCGCCTTTCGGGCCGCCGGTGAGAGCTTGCGCAATTCGGTACACCGTTCGGCGATTTCGGTCTCCAACTTCTGCCACCGCGCGGCCAGCACCGTCAGGAAGTACGCGGACTGGGCATCGGCGGGTCCGCGGTCCACTATCCGGGTACGTGCGATGCGATGCGATCGGCGATCTGGGTCGCTCGGCGCACCTCGACGGTCTGTGGCACGCACGCCAGAACGTCGATGACCACGTTGGCCCGGACCGCGATGACGTGCTCGCACGAAGACGTGGCGGCGCCGGCCGCCCGACTGATGGGCATCCGGAGCCGATCCGGCCCCGATTCGAGATCGCCGCTGCGCCATCGCGGTAGCCGCTGATCGTTGAGCGTGATGTTGACCGTGTGGTTGGTGCACTTGCCCCATCGGTCGGCGGATCGGGCGAGGAAGGCCCGCGCGGTGTCGGCATTGCTGTAGGACGTCACCGATTGCACCACCGAGGATCGCCACTGATCGTTGCCTGGAGCGCGCAGAAGCTGCCGTCGCACCGAGCGCCAGCTCCCGTCGTCCGCACCGCCGTAGACGGCGGCTTCCCCCGGATGCCAGACGCCGAGGCAGTTCAGGTTCGGCAAGAGATTCCTGTTGTCGTCCATCGCAGAATCGACCGGCTGGGCGATCAGCGGCGCACCGCTCATCATCGACTGGACGTCACCGGCGCTCAACAGCAGTCCGCTCAACGCCGAATCGGGGAGCAGCCCAGCCGAATCGGAAGGGGCGGGGGGATGACTGCAGCCGGCAACGAGCACCGCTGCTGCGGCGATTCCGGCAGTCGCCCCGCGCCGTCGACGCCTCATGCGTGGGTGCCGGCGTCAGCGCAGGCGTGCTGCGCGGCGACGGCATCGTTGTTGAGCTCATCGGCAGTGGTGTTGAGCGTGTCCCGGCCTCCGCGCAGGCCCATCTTGATGAGTAGTTTAGTGGCGTCGACCGACCATTGCCGCATGGGAGCCGCCACCGCAGGCGGCACACCCGGTGTGTTCGCAGCGGACATCGCAACCGCCGCACCCTGGCGTAATGCCGTGCGGCCCAGGATGTTACTGCTCTCTACCGCGGGATCGGAGTAGTTCTCGGCCGCGAAGCCGTCGAGCGAATCGGCGAAGTCACCGTAGTGCAGCGCGGTGGAATCCAGGACATCGGCGAACTGACTGCAGGCGGCGACCGCGGCGGGGTCCGCGCCGTCGGTACCCGGGGCCGCGACCTGGACCGGTGGTGCGCCCGGATCAGCCATCGCGTCGACGGGTTGTGCAGCGGCATGCGATGACAGCAACAGGTTCGCGGACAAGCTCACCGAGAAGGCCAGTAGGGCTGTCGCCGCAATACGTCGTGTTCTCACGCTGTTCTCCGATTCATCCACAGGGGTAGCGAGCGGTGGCGGGAAACGTTGATGAACAACATTTCCCGTGATCCCAATCGGTGCACTCAATGCGGCGAAGGTGAACGGATGGCGACCTGACGTGGGCTGGCGGCGGACTATTCCCCGCTTACGAGCAAGCTCACAGCAGACTTCACAGCGTACTGACAGCAAAGAAACACACTCGATAGTCATCAGGCCGAGAGGCGTCGCCGCGCGTTCACCGAGACGACACAGGGCCAGTGGACGCTCTGCGGGTCAAAGGTGATACACCCGTTCCCCCCCGCACCCACGAGAGGCGTCGTCAGACCAATGTTGAACCGCTATGTCACGCTCGCCGCTGTCTGCCTGGCGGCGCCGGTATGGGCCGCACCGCTGGTCGTGGCGGAACCGGCCCCCGCCAACCCAGGTGTACAGCCCGTCGCGGATGCGGCGCCCGTCCCCCCACCGCCCGAGGGCGCAGTCCCGTCGGGACCGCCGGGAATCCTCGACACGCCTGACGGCTGGCACCTGGAAGTGTTGGGCAGCAACGAATCTCAGCTGCCGGTGGCCCCGCTGACCACGGCCATCTCGTCGCGCGAATACCTGGTGAGCGGCACCTTCACCGGGAAGATCACCGGACAGGGCAAGACCACATTGGCCGGCGGGACGATGGAGGCCGGCGAACAGATCGGCTGCGGGATCGTTTCGGACGAAACCGAGATCAACCCGGGGGCGAGCTTCACGCCCGGTATCGGTATCCCGTTCACCGGTAACCCGACGTTCGGCACTCAGCTCAGTCTCCAGGGCAAGGTCTACCTGAAGCCGGGCACGGTGACCACCGTGGCTCTCGACAAGAAGTCCTTCAAGGGCACGTCGACGCGAATCACGCTCACCGGCGTGCGCGTCAAGACCGATCAGTGCGCGGGCCAGTCGTTCATCCGCTCGTACGCGACCCTGACCAGCTCGACGGACAACACCGACGACGTCGTCACCTACCTCGGGGTGACCAAGGCCGTCTAGAGCCAACGCGCGTCGACATCACCGGTCACTGTCAGCCCGACTTCACCCATCAGAGAGGCATTCCCGTTCATGAAGACAAAACTTCTCGCCCTGGCGGCCGCCGGTCTCGCCGTGCCGGCCTTCGCCATGCCCGCGGCGACCGCCCAGCCAGCTCCACCTGCCCCGCCGCTGCCACCGCCTGCGGACGCCGGGCCGCCCCCCGACACCGGCGTCGTCGCCTCGGGACCTCCGGGAACTGTGCAATCCCCGGACGGCTGGGTGCTGACGGTCGCCGCGACGGGCGAGACGCAGCTGCCCGTCGCCCCCCTGACCACGGCTGTCTCGTCGCGTGAATACCTCGTCGGGGGAACGTTCGTCGGCACCGTCACCGGTTCGGGCAAGACCAAACTCAATGGTGGCGTGCTGGAGGCCGGATATCAGATCGGTTGCGGTATCGAGCTCGGGCAGGTCCGTCTGATCGGCTCCGTGGGTGTCGGCACCTCGGGGTCCACCCTGACCGGCGGACTCGTCCCGACGGGCGTGAACTTCCCGATCTCTGGCACGCTGGAGATCCACCTGAAGCCCGGCACGGTGAACCAGGTGTCCGTGGACAAGAAGTCGTTCAAGGCCGCGCCGGCTCGTGTCACGCTCAAGGACGTCCACATCAAGGTGGACGGCTGCGCGGGACAGTCTTTTCTGCGGTCCTATGCAACGCTGACGAGCTCGACGACCGACACCGACGACATCGTGGCGTACTACGGCGTCACCAAGTCCGTATGACGCGTGTGTACCGGCTGGCGCCGGCGGGGCTCCACACCCCCCGCGCCGCCCGCGGCGTCGCGGCCGGGGTTGTACGGGCGGGCGCGGCGGGGGCGCCACCCCGCCGCCGCCGCCGTCGTCTTCTCGGCCGTCGCGTCGGCACAGCCGGCTGTGCCTCCGGAGCCGCCCGCGCCGGCTCCTCCGCCGTCGGGACCCGACATTCCGGTGATCGGCATGCCGCTGGGCCCCAACGGATGGAATGTGCTGGCGCAGAGCGGCTCCCAGGGACCGACCGGACCACTGGGTGTCCCCGAGATCCCGGGTATCCAGCGCGACACCGTCCTCGGCCAGAACGCCGTACCGTCCGCGCCGGGCGCAGGCCCGGGTGTGGCACCGAACCTGCGCGCCTTCAACAACGCCTACGGCGTGCCGCAGAACGAGGTGCCGTCGGCGCCGGGGCAGGGCCAGCAGTTCGACGTGCCCGCCGGGGAGGAGAACGCCGATGTCAACGGGCGCACCTGGTTGGGCCGCTACATCGATCTGTATCGCGATGGGCGCCTGCGTGGTTCGCTGCTGGGACAACTGCCGCAGCAGCAACTCGGCGAGCCCCTTCCAGGCACCGCTCCGCCCCCGGGCACCAACATCCCGCCGGGACTGGTGCAATTCCTGCCCGATCCGGCGGCGCCACCGCCACCGCCTGCCTGACTGCACAGAGATCGGCCCCCACCACGAATGGTGGGGGCCGATTCGCTTGTGCGGTCAGGCTGCGTCGGCTTCGGGCTTGTGGTGCTTACCGCCGAGCGACGGAGCAGGTTTCTTCGACTCGGCCTTCGACTCGGTCTTGGAGTCGGTGTTCGCGGCGTCAGCCTTCGGGCCAGAGGCGCTGTCAGCCTTGGTGTCCGACGGGTCTTCCGCGTCGTGGACCGTGGGGACCTCCTGCTCGTCGGACGTGGATCCCGCCTCGGGAGCGCGGTGCTTACCGCCAATGGTCCTCGGCGTTACCACAGAGTCGGCCTCGGCCGGATCTTCGGCAAGGTTGTGTTCGACGCTCATGCGAGTCAGGAAGGGGTGGGGGTTGTCCAATGCAGTCGCCGCATCGGCGTCGCCGGCGAGCACGTTCGGCGCATGCCGCGTGTGCAGCGCCAACGATTCGGTACCGCTGCCGAAGATCTTGTCGATGACGCTCTTGTTGTAGGCGAGCTCGTTCTTGATGGACGTGGAGATGCCGGGCAAGGCGCCCTTGAGGTTGTCGCGGACGCTGTCGACATAGGCGGGAATCTCGTTGGTGCGGTTGGTCAGGACGTAGGTGAAGACGCTGAAGGGCAGTGACGCCAATTGCACCACGGCATTGACGGCGCCACCGACGGCCTTGGAAACGCCGAGGACATTGTGATACGGGATCGTCAGCAGCTGCAGCAGCAGGGTGCCTTTGTCCACTGGATCATCCTGCGCGGTAACGCTGTTGGCGACCTTGTCAGCCGTGGCCGCTTCCGGCTGGGCGCCGAACACCTGCGAGATGAGGTCGAGGTCGTACTGGATCTCGGTCTTGATCGCGGTGGAGATTCCAGGAAGAGCGTTGGTGAGGTTCTGTCGGACGCTGGCGACGTAGTCGGGGATCTCGTTGGTCCGGTTGGTCAGCACGTAGGTGGCGACCGACAACGGTAGCGAGGCCACCTGCAGGACCGCGTTGACGGCGCTGCCGACGGCCTTCGAGACGCCGAGGACGTTGTGGTAAGGAGCGGTCAGCAGTTGCAGCAGCAGTGTCGCCCTGTCGACCCCCGACAACTCCGCCATCGTGTCGACCGCATCGACCAGTGTGGCGTCGTCGGTGGGCGCGACGGGAGCATTCAACGTCCGCAGCGATGGCGGCACCGGGTCGAACGTGGTGACCGCGGCGGACAGTGCGACGGGGGTCGTCGCGCTGGCGCGCACGGAATCTGGGGTGGTCGGAGTCATGGCCGGGGCCGCCAGGCAGGCGGCCGAGACAAGCGCCACGAGAGGTTTGCCAATGGACGAGTGCATACCGTCGCCTTCGTAAGGGGTGTCAGGACGGACGGAAATGTACGGGCGCTGCACGTGAGCGGCCGGAACACCCTGCCGCGCTGAGGTTCTGAGCAGTTGAACGGGTGGTGACTTTTCTGGGAGCGGCTCAGCTGCTCACCAGCGCGGCCGCCGCCGCGATCGCCGGCTCGGCGATGTCCGAGACGTCTCGACCGTCCTCGACGACGAAGGCCGTCAGCTCGCGTAACCCGCCGAGAAGGATCAGTGCGGTGGGGGCCGACATCGGAGACACCCCGGCCCGTCGGAACCCCGGACTGGCCGTCAACGTCGTCAGCAACTCGGTGAGGTCAGCCATCACCTGTCGATGGAGCGGGCGCGCCACGTCACCCAGCGCGGGAGCTTCCCGAATCCAACACAGCGTGATTGCTGGACGCGAACCGATGTGTGCCACATAGGCGTTGACGGCCTGGCGGATCTGCTCTCGCCAGTCGTCGTCCGGCGCGACCGCGGCCCAGATGCCGGCGACCAGATCGGCATTGTTGCGGCGCAGCAATTCGACAAGGCATTCCTCCTTACCGGCGAAATGCTCGTAGAAGGTCCGCTTCGAGGTGCGTGCGTGCCTGACGACGTCGGCCACCGTGCTGTCGCGATAGCCGCGCTCAGCGATCGAGGTGGTCAGCCCGTCGAGCAACCGGTCGACCATCGGGATCAACACTGCGCTCTCGGTCATGTTCACCTCTTGCGGGCTCGTGGTACCAAGCGGTACCGTACCCGACATGACTGTGGTACACAGTGGTACCAGGCCCGTCGACCTCGACCGTCTGCCGCCGGCGCCGCGCCTGCCGCATGCACTGCAGAAGACCGGGTTCGCGCTTGCCCGCAAGTGGACGGTGCGGCAGGCCACCCGGCAGTGCGGTGACGTGTTCACGCTGATGCTTCCCGTCTTCGGCAGGTCAGTCGTGGTGGCCGATCCCGCGTTGGCCAAGCAGGTGTTCATGGCCAATCCCGAAGACGTGGGCAACATTTCGCCGAATCTCTCGCGCGTCCTCGGCCCCGGCTCGGTGTTCGCGCTCGATGGCGCCGACCATCGCCTGCGGCGCAAGCTGTTGACGCCGCCGCTGCACGGCAAGAGCATCAAGAGTTACGAGCGCATCTTCGAGGAGGAGACGCTGCGCGAGATCCAGACGTGGCCGCAGGGTCAGGCGTTCGAAACTCTCGAGCCGATGATGCGGATCACGCTGAATGTGATCCTGCGCGCCGTGTTCGGCGCGGACGGGGCGCATCTCGACGAGTTACGCCGCAGCATTCCACCCTGGGTGACCCTGGGTTCACGGCTGGCGGTGCTGCCGATGCCGTCGCACACCTACGGACGGTTCACCCCGTGGGGCCGACTGGCGGCCTACCGCAAGACCTACGACGAGATCATCGGCCGGCTGATCGACGCCGTGGCCGCCGACCCGGACCTCGACTCTCGAGACGACGTGCTGTCACTTCTGCTGCGCAGCACCTACGACGACGGCTCGGCGATGTCGCGCGAAGACGTCGGCGACGAGCTGCTCACCCTGCTCGCCGCCGGCCACGAGACGACGGCCGCGACGTTGGGCTGGGCCTTCGAGCGGTTCAGCCGTCACCCCGAGGTGCTCGACAGGCTCGCCGCCGAGGCCGATACCGACGACAACACCTATCGGCAGGCGGCGATCCTCGAGGTGCAACGCACCCGCACGATCATCGACTTTGCCGGCCGGCATGTGTACGCGCCGTCGTTCGAGCTGGGTGACTGGGTGATTCCGCACGGCTACTCGATCCTCGTGGCGATCGCCCAGATGCACCGCCGCCCCGACGATTTCCCGAACCCGCTGCGGTTCGATCCGCAGAGGTTCGTCGGTCAGCGGCCATCGACCTTCGCCCACATCCCGTTCGGGGGTGGCACCCGACGCTGCGTGGGTGCCACCTTCGCCAACGTGGAGATGGACGTCGTGTTGCGAACCGTGTTGCGCCACTTCACGATCGAACCGACCACCGAGCCTGCGGAGAAGTCACACTTCCGCGGCGTCGCGCACACGCCGAAGCTCGGTGGACGGATCGTCGTGCACCGCCGCTAGGCGAATCAGGCCACCGCCGCTAGGCGAATCAAACCTGGGTGCGCTTCGGCAGTTTCCAGCCTGGCCGCGGGAAGTGGCAGGTGTACCCGTTGGGGTAGTGCAGCAGGTAGTCCTGGTGCTCCGGCTCGGCCTCCCAGAATTCCGGCGCAGGACTGACCTCCGTGACCACCTTCCCGGGCCACAGACCGGACGCGTCGACGTCGGCGATCGTGTCGAGTGCGACGTCACGCTGCTCGTCGTCGACGTAGAAGATCTCCGAGCGGTAGCTGGTCCCGACGTCGTTGCCCTGGCGGTTCTTCGTCGTCGGATCGTGGATCTGGAAGAAGAACTCCAACAGCGCCCGGTAGTCGGTCTGTGCCGGGTCGTAGACGATCTCGACGGCTTCGGCATGGCCGGGATGGTTGCGGTAGGTCGGATGATCGTTCTGGCCGCCGGTGTAACCGACGCGCGTGGACACCACCCCGGGCTGCCGGCGGATCAGGTCCTGCATGCCCCAGAAGCAGCCACCCGCCAGCACGGCCCGCTTGTAGTCGCTCATGCTCGCTCCTCATCGGATGTCGTGACGTTGGACTCGGTGAACAACCCACGGTACTGCCCGTATCCCTGTGCCTCGAGGTCGTCGAGGTGGACGAAGCGCAGCGCCGCGGAGTTGATGCAATAGCGCAGTCCGCCCGCCTCGCGTGGACCGTCGGTGAAGACGTGTCCGAGGTGGCTGTCGCCCTGCGCCGAGCGGACCTCGGTGCGCATCATCAGATGCGAGAAGTCGCGCTTGCGGATGACGTTCTCCGCGGCGACGGGCTGGGTGAAGCTCGGCCACCCCGAACCGCTGTCGAACTTGTCGACGGACGCGAACAACGGTTCGCCGGAAACCACGTCGACGTAGAGGCCGGGTTCGTGGTTGTCCCAGTATTCGCCGGTGAAGGGCCGCTCGGTGCCGTTCTCCTGCGTCACGTGGTACTGCTCGGGCGACAACGCGCCGAGCGCTTCGGGGTTCTTGTGATACACCTTCGACATCGTTCTCCTCCTACGGGTGTCCTTATAACCCTCTGGACTGCGCGTTTAATCCGGCTACCCCCTCGACAACCCGGGTAGAACGTGTTCTAGTTCTGGTGTGACCGGCACCGTTTCCCGAGAAGAGCTGGCCGCGGCGTTCGCCGAGTTCGAGAAGACCGTGGACCGGGCGGCGACGACGCGCGACTGGGACCCCTGGGTCGCTCAGTACACCGACGACGTGCTCTACATCGAGCACGCGGCGGGCACGATGCGCGGCCGCGAGGAGGTGCGGCCCTGGATCTGGAACACCATGGAGACATTCCCCGGCAACTACATGACCTCCTTCCCGTCGCTGTGGAAGGTGTTCGACGAAGAGACCGGGCGGGTGATCTGTGAGCTCGACAATCCGATGCGCGATCCGGGGGACGGCACGATCATCAGCGCCACCAACATCTCGATCGTCACCTACGCCGGCGACGGGAAGTGGTGTCGTCAGGAAGACATCTACAACCCGCTGCGCTTCGTCAAGGCGACCCTCAAGTGGTGCCGCAAAGCCCAGGAGCTGGGCACGCTGCCCGACGAGGCCGCCGAGTGGATGGCGAAGGTGACCCGATGAGCGCGCTGGTGATCGGGGCCAACGGCTACCTCGGCAGCCACGTGACCCGGCAGCTGGTCGACGCGGGCGAAGACGTGCGTGTGATGGTGCGCGAGGGTGCCAACACGGTCGGTATCGATGACCTGACGGTGACCCGCTTCGTCGGCGACATCTTCGATGACGCGGTGCTGCGCGAAGCGATGACGGGCTGCCACGTCGTCTACTACTGCGTCGTCGACACCCGCGGCTGGTTGCGCGACCCGGCGCCACTGTTCCGCACCAACGTCGAAGGCACCCGCCATGTGCTCGACATCGCGGTCGAGCCGGCCATCGCAGCAGGGCTGGAGAAGTTCGTCTTCACCAGCAGCTACGCCACTGTCGCGCGCCGGCGCGGCCACACCGCCACCGAGGACGACATGATCACCGACGAGCGCGGGCTCACCCCGTACGTGCAGTCGCGCGTGCAGGCCGAGCGCCTCGTGCTCGACTACGCCCGTACCCGCGGGCTGCCCGCCGTCGCGATGTGCGTGTCCACCACCTACGGCGCGGGGGACTGGGGCCGTACCCCGCACGGCGCGATCATCGCCGGCGCCGCCTTCGGCAAGCTGCCGTTCGTGCTGGGCAGCATCGAGTTGGAGGCCGTCGGCATCGACGACGCCGCCCACGCGCTGCTGCTGGCCGCCGAGAAGGGACGGGTGGGCGAGCGATACCTGATCTCGGAGAAGATGATCTCCAACGCCGAGGTGGTGCGCATCGCCGCCGAGGCGGCGGGCGTGCCGGCGCCGACAAGGACGATCCCCCTGCCCCTGACCTACGCGATGGCGGCGCTGGGCAGCCTCAAGGCGCGCCTGACCGGAACCGACCAGCGGCTCTCGCTCGATTCGGTGCGGTTGATGCGCGCCGAAGCCCCGGTCGACTGCAGCAAGGCCACGCGCGAACTCGGTTGGCAGCCCCGGCCGGTCGAAGAGTCGATCCGGGAGGCGGCCAGGTTCTGGGTCGACCTGCGTTCCACCAAACGCTAGGTGCTGCCACAATCTGTCGGTGCTCAACGGTTACATCTCGCACTGGTACGACGGACTGCCCACCCCGCGGGCGTCGCTTCCGGGCAGCCGTGACGCCGACGTCTGCATCGTCGGCGCCGGCTACACCGGATTGTGGACGGCGTACTACCTGAAAAAGGCCGATCCGACGCTGCGCATCGTGGTGCTGGAGGCGCGCTTCGCCGGGTTCGGCGCGTCCGGTCGCAACGGCGGGTGGCTGTCGGGTCTGGTGCCCGGGGATCGTGAGCGGATGGCGCGGCAGTACGGCCGCGACGGTGTGGTGGCCTGGCAGCGGGCCCTGAACGAGGCCGTCGACGAGGTCATCGACGTCGCTGCCGCAGAAGGCATCGACGCGGGCATCGTCAAGGGCGGCACGCTGGAGGTGGCGCGCAACCGCGCCCAGGCTGCCCGGCTCGCCGCGTCCGCGGCCGCGGAGCGTCGCTGGCAGGTCGACGGCATCGAGGAACTCTCGAGAGACGAAGCGCGAGAACGTATTCGGCTCAGCGACGTGGTGTCTGCCTACCACAATCCACACTGCGCCCGGATCCAGCCGGCTCAGTTGGTCCGCGGCCTGGCCGACTCGGTCGCCGCGCTCGGTGTCGACATCTTCGAACGTTCGCCGGTGATCGAGATCGCGGCCGGGCGGGCGGTCACCCCGCGTGGCACCGTCAGCGCACCGGTCGTGCTGCGTGCCACCGAGGGCTTCACCGCCGGACTGCCCGGGCTCAAACGACGCTGGCTGCCGATGAACAGCTCGATGATCGCGACCGACCCGATCCCCGCCCACGTGTGGGACGAGATCGGCTGGCGGGGACGGGAAACCCTGGGCGACACCGCGCACGGGTTCTTCTACGCACAGCGCACCGTCGACGACCGGATCGCGATCGGCGGGCGCAGTGTCCCGTACCGGTTCGGCAGCCGCACCGACCGGGACGGCCGGGTGCCGCCCCGCACCGTCACCGCGTTGACCGCCACCCTGCGCACGGTTCTGCCGCAGGTGTCCGACATCGGTATCGCCCACGGCTGGTGCGGCGTGCTGGCCGTGCCGCGCGACTGGGAGGCCACCGTCGACTTCGATCGCGCCAGCGGATTGGGTTGGGCGGGTGGATATGTGGGCCACGGCGTCACGGCGACCAATCTGGCCGGCCGCACGCTGGCCGATCTGGTGCTCGGGCGCGCGACGCCGCTGACCGAGCTGCCCTGGGTGGGACACATGTCGAAATCGTGGGAGCCCGAGCCGCTGCGCTGGCTCGGCGTGCGGGGCATGTACCTGGCGTACAAAGCCGCCGACCGGCACGAGGCGCGGGGCCGCGCCACGACCTCGCCGATCGCCGTCGTCGCCGACAAGATCGCCGGCCGGCCGCACTGAGCGTTCGCGAGGCGTTCAATGGAGTCATGACCGACCGCCCTGTGCTCGAACCGTCGAGCGAACACCCGATCACCGTGACACCGACCGGACGCCATGTCGTCGTCCGCATCGGCGGTGACGTGATCGCCGAAACCGATGCCGCGCTGACGCTGCAGGAGGCCAGCTACCCTGCGGTGCAGTACATCCCGGTGACCGACGTGGCCACCGACCGGTTGCAGCCCAGCGACACCGCCACCTACTGCCCGTTCAAGGGCGACGCCGGCTACTACCACGTGCGCGTCACCACCGGCACGGGCACCGAGACCGTCCCCGACGCGGTGTGGACCTACGAACAGCCCTACCCTGCCGTCGCGGCGATCGCGGGGCACGTCGCGTTCTATCCGGACAAGGCCGACGTGGTGGTGGAGTCCTGAACCCATGCAGATGAGCAGGACGGCCAGCGTCGTGTTCCAGGGCCCGGCCAGTCCGGGGCTGACGCTGTCGCCGCTGCGCCGTGGCCGGGCGGACCCGTGCTACCACGACGCCCCTGACGGCTCGATCTGGCGGACCACCCTGGTGACCAGCGGTCCCGTCACTGCGCGGATCGCCCGCGAGGCCATCGACACCGTCAGCTGCGAAGCGTGGGGCCCCGGGGCCGCCGAGTTCACCGACGCGCTGCCCGCCCTGCTCGGGGCCGACGACGACACGACCGGGTTCGACCCGCAGGAGCCGACGATCGTGCGCGCTCATCAGCGGGTGCCGCACCTGCGCCTGGGCCGCACCGGGCGGGTGCTCGAGGCGCTGGTGCCGGCCATCCTGGAGCAGCGGGTGTACGGAAAGGACGCGCGCCGGGCGTGGCGCACGCTCGTCGGCAAGTACGGTGCGCCTGCGCCCGGACCTGCGCCGGCGCACATGCGGATTCCGCCGTCCGCCGAGGTGTGGCGGCGGGTGCCGTCCTGGGACTTCCATCTCGCCAACGTCGATCCAGGCCGGGCGCGCACCGTGGTTGGCTGCGCCCAGCGCGCGGACGCGCTCGAACGCCTGGTCCAGCGATCCTGCGAGGGTGCGCGCACGGCGATGATGTCGTTGCCCGGGGTGGGGGTGTGGACCGCGGCCGAGGTGGCGCAACGTGCGTTTGGTGACGCCGATGCGCTGTCGATCGGCGACTATCACCTCTCGACGATGGTGGGCTGGAGCCTGCTGGGCCGTCCCATCGACGACGACGACATGGTGACGCTGTTGGCGCCGCTGTCGCCGCACCGACACCGCGCCGTCCGGTTGCTGGAAGCCAGTGGGCTCGCGGTTAATCCGCGTTTCGGACCCCGGGCCGCGATCCCGAATCTTGCCGAACTGTGACGTCGCGCGCAGGGGATTATCGCGCCGACGGCCCGGGTACACGGAGCGGGACAAGCGAAGGAGCCAATACATGACTGCATTCACTGTTCCCGGACTGTCCGAGAAGCAGGGCACCGAGGTCGCCGAACTCCTGCAGAAGGCGCTGAGCCGATACAACGATCTGCACCTGACGCTCAAGCACGTGCACTGGAATGTCGTGGGCCCCAACTTCATCGGCGTGCACGAGATGATCGATCCGCAGGTCGAGCTGGTCCGCGGCTACGCCGACGAAGTCGCCGAACGCATCGCCGCGCTCGGCGCGTCGCCGCAGGGCACGCCTGGCGCCATCCAGAAGGACCGCACCTGGGACGACTACTCGGTGGGCCGCGACACGGTACAAGCCCACCTGGCCGCCCTGGACCTCGTCTACGTCGGCGTCATCGAGGACACCCGCAAGAGCATCGAGCGACTCGAAGAGCTCGATCTGGTCTCCCAGGACATGCTCATCGGCCATGCGGGCGAGCTGGAGAAGTTCCAGTGGTTCGTCCGTGCCCATCTGGAGAATTCCGGTGGCCAGCTGGCCAATGACGGGCAGAAAACCGAGAAGAGCGCGGCGAAGGCCGCCAAGAGCGCCTGACCTCTCAGCGGTAGCCAGTCAACCGACCCACCAGGGCGGGACGGCCGTCTGACCCTACTGCGACAGCATCAGCTACAGCGCTGCGCCGGCCGATGCGTGCCGGCGTGGCGCTGTAGTGCGCGCCGGCACCCCCGTGCATGGGGCGGAGGAAGTTCACCCGCAGTGATCCGGTGACGAATGCCGTGTCAGTTCCGATGTCGGTGCCTTTGTTGATCGCGGCCGAGGCGACGAGTTCCAGGCCCATCGACGACACCCCGCCGTGAACCATGCCGACGCCGTTGTACACCGCACGATCGTCGCGTTGCATCAGCACGGTGGCGGCACCGCCGGTCTCCCCGACCTCGACGGCCATCCGATCCGCGAATCGTGCGCCCACTGCCGGTGCAGTTGGATCGTCGGGCCACGTCGTGAACTCGGCGGGGGCGGGGATGTAGAACGAGCGGACTGTCGCCGTCGCGATGACGACCCCGGTCACGGAGAGCTCACAGAGGGCAAGCGCGGTGGTTCCTTTGGGGCCCACGGGACGTGCCATGCCGATGACGGGGCGCTCCGGTGCGGCAGCGATCGCCTCTGGAGCCCCCGGTGCGACCTCCAGGGCCAGCTCACTGGACACGGTCCACTCGCCAGCCCCCCGGCGGGCGTGATTGACCGCCCCGGCGACGTGGTCGACCAGCATCGCCAGCGGGGCGATGGTGGGCAGCCCGGTGAGCGGATTGAGCAGGCCTGCAGTCGGAACGGACGCGGTCGCCTGGTCGGGATCGTCGTCGTCGATCTCGATCCCGAAACGTCCCAGCGGATGGTTCAGCGGAAAGCGCACCCCTGCAGCCTGCCCGTTCCCTTCTGCCGGCGCAGCGCCGGGTCGCAGAGCCGCCCCGAACATGTTGTGACACAACACTATTCGCTGGCCATCGGGGTCGGAGCGGTACAGGACGGGTTGCCAGCGGTCGGTGCGTCAACTCTAAGAATCTCGACAGGCTTCCAGCAAATTATCTGCATGCTGTATCTGCATTGCAGAGAGCTTTTCAACGAATATGGCAAATTACGACGGGCGCGCCGCCTACTATGTGACATGCATCTCATTGGGACGGCCGCTTTGTTGCCCGGGTGAAAGACCGGTTCCGGCAACGTTATTCGCCCGTGACCTCGCTCGAAGCGGCGGCGGGCCGCCGTCCGGCGTGCGCGCCTCGTTAGGGTGTACTAAGTTGGCATGTCAGTGGCCCTTTGTCATATCGTTTTGAGCACTTGTGGCGCGTGGAAAAAGGGCCGTCGTTCAGTGCTGCACGGAGGCCCCTCCGCCGCCGCCCCGGCTAACGCTCTCGTGCCGAGGTGTCTCAGAAATAAGGTAGGTGGGAATGGCGCCCAGTCAGCAGGGCCTGTACAACCCCGCATTCGAGCACGATGCGTGTGGCGTGGCGATGGTGGCCGACATGCACGGCCGCCGCAGCCGCGACATCGTGGAAAAGGCCATCACGGCGCTGCTCAACCTGGAACACCGAGGCGCCCAGGGTGCCGAGCCGAACACCGGTGACGGCGCAGGCATCCTGCTGCAGGTTCCCCACGAGTACTTCCAAGCGGTGGTGGACTTCGACCTGCCCGAGCCGGGCAGCTACGCCACGGGCATCGCGTTCCTCCCGCAATCCTCCAAGGACGCGGCAACGGCGTGCGAATCCGTCGGCAAGATCGCTGAAGCCGAAGGCCTGCAGGTGCTGGGCTGGCGCGACGTGCCGACCGACGAGTCGTCGCTGGGCGCGCTGGCCCGCGACGCGATGCCGACCTTCCGCCAGGTGTTCCTCGCCGGTGCATCCGGAATGGATCTCGAGCGGCGTGCCTATGTCGTGCGCAAGCGGGCCGAGCACGAACTCGGGACCAAGGGGCCCGGCCAGGACGGCCCCGGCCGCGAGACCGTCTACTTCCCGAGCCTGTCGGGCCAGACGTTCGTCTACAAGGGCATGCTGACCACCCCGCAGCTCAAGGCCTTCTACCTCGACCTGCAGGACGAGCGCCTCACCAGTGCGCTCGGCATCGTGCACTCCCGGTTCTCGACGAACACGTTCCCGTCCTGGCCGCTGGCCCACCCGTTCCGGCGCGTCGCCCACAACGGCGAGATCAACACCGTCACCGGCAACGAGAACTGGATGCGGGCGCGCGAGGCGCTGATCAACACCGACGTGTTCGGCTCGGGCCAGGACCTCGACAAGATCGTCCCCGTCTGCACGCCCGGGGCGTCCGACACCGCGCGCTTCGACGAGGTGCTCGAGCTCCTGCACCTCGGCGGGCGCAGCCTGCCGCACGCAGTGCTGATGATGATCCCCGAAGCGTGGGAGCGCCACGAGTCGATGGACCCGGCGCGGCGAGCGTTCTACCAGTACCACGCCTCGCTGATGGAGCCCTGGGACGGACCCGCGGCGGTCTGCTTCACCGATGGCACAGTGGTCGGTGCGGTTTTGGACCGCAACGGCCTCCGTCCGTCGCGGATCTGGGTGACCAGCGACGGGCTGGTCGTGATGGCGTCGGAAGCCGGCGTGCTCGATCTCGACCCCGCCACCGTCGTGCAGAAGATGCGCCTGCAGCCGGGCCGCATGTTCCTCGTCGACACCGCGCAGGGCCGGATCGTCGACGACGAGGAGATCAAGGCTGACCTGGCCGCCGAGCTGCCCTACCAGGAGTGGCTCGACGCGGGCCTGTTCCAGCTCGAGGACCTGCCCCCCGGTGACTACGTGCGGATGCCGCATCACCGCGTGGTGCTGCGCCAGCAGATCTTCGGCTACACCTACGAAGAGCTCAACCTGCTGGTCGCGCCGATGGCACGCACCGGCGCCGAGGCTCTGGGCTCGATGGGCACCGACACCCCGATCGCCGTGCTCTCCGCCCGGCCCCGGGTGCTGTTCGACTACTTCCAGCAGTTGTTCGCCCAGGTCACCAACCCCCCGCTGGACGCCATCCGCGAAGAGGTGGTCACCAGCCTGGCCGGCACCGTCGGCCCAGAGGGTGACCTGCTCAACCCCGACGCCGAATCGTGTCGTCAGATCGCGCTGTCCCAGCCGATCCTGCGCAACGCCGAGCTGTCCAAGCTGATCTGCGTCGACCCCGACCATGAGATCCGCGGTCACAAGCACGGGATGCGCGCCGCGGTGATCCGCTGCCTGTATCCGGTCAACCGCGGGGGCCAGGGACTCAAGGAAGCCCTCGACAACGTCCGCGCCAAGGTGTCTGCGGCCATCCGCGACGGCGCGCGCATCATCGTGCTCTCCGATCGCGAGTCCAACGAGCAGATGGCGCCCATCCCGTCACTGCTGTCCGTTGCCGCGGTGCACCATCACCTGGTCCGCGACCGGACCCGCACCAAGGTCGGGCTCGTCGTAGAGGCCGGCGACGCCCGCGAGGTGCACCACATGGCGTGCCTCGTCGGCTTCGGCGCGGCCGCGATCAACCCCTACATGGCGTTCGAGTCGATCGAAGACATGGTCGACCGCGGCGTCATCAACGGGATCAGCAGCGATCAGGCCAAGGCCAACTACGTCAAGGCCGCAGGCAAGGGTGTGCTGAAGGTGATGTCGAAGATGGGCATCTCCACACTGGCCTCCTACACCGGTGCCCAGCTGTTCCAGGCCATCGGCATCAGCCAGAAGCTGCTCGACGAGTACTTCACCGGGCTGACCTGCCCGGTCGGCGGTATCGACCTCGACGACATCGCTGCCGACGTCTCCGCCCGGCACGCGCTGGCGTACCTGGACCGTCCCGACGAGTGGGCGCACCGCGAGCTCGAGGTGGGCGGCGAGTACCAGTGGCGTCGCGAGGGTGAATACCACCTGTTCAATCCGGACACCGTGTTCAAGCTCCAGCACTCCACGCGCACCGGGCAGTACGAGGTGTTCAAGGAGTACACCAAGCTGGTCGACGACCAGAGCGAGCGGATGGCCTCGCTGCGCGGCCTGCTGAAGTTCCGTACCGGTGATCGCCCCTCGATTCCGCTCGAGGAGGTCGAGCCGGCCAGCGAGATCGTCAAGCGGTTCTCCACCGGCGCGATGAGCTACGGGTCGATCTCGGCCGAGGCGCACGAGACGCTGGCCATCGCGATGAACCGACTTGGCGGACGGTCGAACTCGGGTGAGGGCGGGGAAGCCGTCGCGCGCTTCGACCGCGACGAGAACGGTGATTGGCGGCGTAGCGCGATCAAGCAGGTCGCCTCGGGCCGCTTCGGCGTCACCTCGCACTACCTGTCGAACTGCACCGACATTCAGATCAAGATGGCTCAGGGTGCGAAACCCGGTGAAGGCGGCCAACTTCCGGGGCACAAGGTGTACCCGTGGGTGGCCGAGGTGCGACACTCCACGCCGGGAGTGGGATTGATCTCGCCGCCGCCGCACCACGACATCTATTCGATCGAAGATCTCGCGCAGCTGATCCACGACCTGAAGAACGCCAACCCGCAGGCGCGCGTGCACGTGAAGCTGGTCAGCGAAAACGGTGTGGGAACGGTGGCAGCCGGCGTGTCGAAGGCGCACGCCGATGTGGTGCTGATCTCGGGCCACGACGGTGGTACCGGTGCGACGCCGCTGACGTCGATGAAGCACGCCGGGGCGCCGTGGGAGCTGGGGCTGGCCGAGACCCAGCAGACCTTGCTGCTCAACGGACTTCGCGACCGCATCGTGGTCCAGGTCGACGGCCAGCTCAAGACCGGTCGCGACGTCGTGATCGCGGCGCTGCTGGGCGCCGAGGAGTTCGGCTTCGCCACCGCGCCGCTGGTGGTTTCGGGCTGCATCATGATGCGGGTCTGCCACCTCGACACCTGCCCCGTCGGGGTGGCCACCCAGAACCCGCTGCTGCGTCAGCGCTTCAACGGCAAGCCCGAGTTCGTGGAGAACTTCTTCATGTTCATCGCCGAAGAAGTTCGGGAACTGATGGCGCAGTTGGGCTTCCGGACGGTCAACGAGATGGTCGGCCAGGTCGGGGCTCTCGACACGGCCAAGGCTGCCGAACACTGGAAGGCGCACAAGCTCGATCTGGCTCCGGTCCTGCACGAACCCGACTCGGCGTTCATGAACCAGGACCTGTACTGCAGCTCGCGGCAGGACCACGGGCTGGACAAGGCGCTCGATCAACAGCTGATCGTGCAGTGCCGGGAAGCGTTGGATTCCGGTTCACCTGTGCGTTTCTCGACCACGATCGCCAACGTCAACCGCACCGTAGGCACCATGCTCGGCCACGAGGTGACGAAGGCGTATGGGGGACAGGGTCTTCCGGACGGCACGATCGACATCACGTTCGAGGGCTCAGCGGGCAACAGCTTCGGCGCCTTCGTCCCGAAGGGCATCACACTGCGCGTCTACGGTGACGCCAACGACTATGTCGGAAAGGGTCTGTCCGGCGGACGCATCGTGGTGCGCCCACCGGACAACGCGCCGGCGGGCTACGTCGCTGAAGACAACATCATCGCCGGCAACGTGGTGTTGTTCGGTGCCACCAGCGGGCAGATGTTTCTGCGCGGCCAGGTGGGTGAGCGGTTTGGCGTGCGTAACTCCGGCGCCCACGCCGTCGTGGAGGGCGTCGGCGACCATGGCTGTGAGTACATGACCGGCGGACGTGTCGTCATCCTCGGCCCCACCGGCCGCAACTTCGCGGCAGGCATGTCCGGCGGAATCAGCTACGTCTACGACGTCGACAACGTCCTGGCCGACAATCTCAACGGCGAGATGGTCGCCCTGGAGAGCCTCGACGACGAGGACGTGGAGTTCCTGCGCGACATCATCGCGGCGCACGTGGACGCCACTGATTCTGCGGTGGGACAACGGATTCTGGCCGACTGGGACGCCCAGTCCGGTTACTTCACCAAGGTGATGCCTCGCGATTACAAGCGTGTGTTGCAGGCCATCGCCGATGCAGAACGCAACGGAGACGATGTGAACGAGGCGATCATGGCGGCAGCAAGTGGCTGATCCGCGCGGTTTCATGAAGTACACCCAGCGGGAGACGCCGCAGCGTCGCCCCGTCGACCTGCGCCTGCGGGACTGGAAAGAGGTCTACGAGGAGTTCCCTCCCGACCATCTGCAGGTTCAGGCCGCCCGCTGCATGGACTGCGGTATCCCGTTCTGCCACAACGGATGCCCGCTGGGGAACCTGATCCCGGAGTGGAACGACCTGGTCCGCACCGACCGGTGGCGTGAGGCGATCGAGCGGTTGCACGCGACCAACAACTTCCCGGAGTTCACCGGGCGGCTGTGCCCGGCGCCGTGCGAGGGCTCCTGCGTGCTCGGCATCAACCAGGATCCGGTGACCATCAAGCAGGTCGAGGTCGAGATCATCGACAGGGCCTTCGACGAGGGCTGGGTGGTTCCGCTTCCGCCGGATCGGAAGACCGGCAAGAAGGTCGCGGTGGTCGGCTCGGGTCCGGCGGGACTGGCTGCGGCGCAACAGCTCACGCGCGCCGGGCACGACGTGACGGTGTTCGAGCGCGACGACCGCATCGGTGGTCTGCTGCGGTACGGCATCCCTGAGTTCAAGATGGAGAAACGCCACATCGACCGGCGCCTCGAGCAGATGGCGGCCGAGGGCACGCAGTTCCGCACCGGCGTCAACGTCGGGGTGGACATCACTGCCTCGCAGCTGCGTTCGCAGTTCGACGCCGTGGTGTTGGCCGGTGGGGCGACCGCGCGGCGTGATCTGCCGATCCCCGGGCGTGAACTCGACGGCATCCATCAGGCCATGGAGTACCTGCCGTGGGCCAACCGCGTCCAGCTCGGTGACCCCGTCGTCGACGACGACAACCAGCCACCGATCACCGCAAAGGGCAAGAAGGTCATCATCATCGGTGGCGGTGACACCGGGGCCGACTGCCTGGGCACGGCACACCGGCAGGGCGCCGAGCACGTGCACCAGTTCGAGATCATGCCCCGCCCGCCGGAGACACGCGCCGATTCCACACCGTGGCCGACCTACCCACTGATGTACCGGGTCACCTCCGCCCACGAGGAGGGCGGCGAGCGCGTGTATTCGGTCAACACCGAGGAATTCTTCGGTGAGGACGGTCGGGTGACCGGGTTGCGCGGTTACGAGGTCGAGATGAAGGCCGGCAAGTTCGAAAAGGTCGAGGGCACCGACTTCGAGATGGCCGCTGATCTCGTGCTGCTGGCGATGGGCTTCACGGGCCCCGAGCGCGAAGGCCTGCTGACCGACCTCAAGGTCGAGATCACCGAGCGTGGCAACGTCAATCGGGACGCCGCGTTCGCCACCTCGGTTCCCGGCGTGTACGTCGCCGGCGACATGGGGCGGGGGCAGTCGCTGATCGTGTGGGCCATCGCCGAAGGTCGTGCGGCGGCGTCGGCGGTGGACAAGTACCTGATGGGGCACACCGCTCTGCCGGCGCCGATCAAGCCCACCGCGGTGCCTCAGCGGTAGTCAGCCGACGGAGGTCGCTTCGAGTGCCGGCCCCCGCAGCGGCTCGCCGAAGTGTGCCCACAGGTTCGCAACCGCACGTCTTTGATGCTTGTTCGGGAGGAAGAAGCCGGGCCCGCCCGTGCCGATTCGAGCCGGCTCTCTCACCGCGCGTGCACGTACGGTTGTGATTGCATCGATTTCACAACCACTGCGGCACGCCCGGTGAACGAGAGGGTCGCGGAAGCATCTCCGCGCGTTAACACCAGTCACACCAGTCACACCAGAAACAGCATATTTTTCTTCGGCGTGCCTCCAAGTGTTTGCCAGCGGTCAGGTATCTAATGACTTGGTGAGGGCGCTGCGGTAACGTGGCTCCTCGGTTCAGCTATAAGCACACCGCAGGAGTAATCACCGTGCACAACAACCCGATTACCCGCACGAAGATCAGCCGTATTGCCTGGTCACTGTTCCGCCACCCGGTCAAGAGCCGGGAATTCCCCGCCAAAGCAGAGCGCTTGATCACGCCCGACGAACTGGTCCGGTACGGCTTCTAGCGAATTTTGTCGCGCCCGTCGATACCCAGATGGGCGTCAGCGCCCGCAACATTGCCTTTCGTTACCGAATCGTGACCGTCAGCGATCTTTGCTGACCAGCCCGGAGTCCCGAATCGCCTCGGCGAGCGGCTCGAGCACGGCGGGGTCATAGGGCGGCGGCAGATAGATGATCGCCAGATCGAGTCCCTCGGCGCCCAGCGCAATGCAGTCCTCGATGAGCTTGCGATAGTTGCGTTCCTCCAGCCGCACGTGTGAAGACAGCATGATCTCTTTGGGATCGCGGCCGATGTCCGCGCAGTGGCGGGCGAGCACGTCACGCTTGCGGGCGAACTCCTCGGGCGTGCCGCCGACATAATTCCAGTGGTCGGCGTACTGGGCGGTGATGCGCAGGGTGCGCTTCTCCCCGTTGCCGCCGATACAGATGGGCGGATGCGGCTGCTGGGGCCCTTTGGGTTCGTTGCGGGCGTCCTTGAGCTGATAGAACTTCCCGTCGAAGGAGGTGGTCTCCTGGGTCAGGAGGCCTTTGAGCACCTGGCAGGCCTCCTCGAAGCGGTCGAACCGCTCCTTGATGGTGCCGAGCTCGATGCCGTAGGCGCCGGATTCTTCTTCGTTCCAGCCGGCGCCGATACCGAGTTCGAGCCGGCCGGCGGAGACGATGTCCAATGCTGAGGCCATGTTGGCGAGTACAGCCGGGTGCCGGTAGTGGATGCCCGTGACGAGCACACCGACGCGCAAACGGGTGGTCGCCTGGGCCAGCGCGGTGAGTGTGATCCAACCCTCCAGGCAAGGGCCGGTCGAGTCGGAGAAGATCGGATAGAAGTGATCGAAGGTCCAGCCGGATTCGAAGACGTCGATGTCATCGGCGGCTTGCCAGATCGCGAGCATGTCCGACCAGGTGGTGTTCTGCGGGGATGTCTTGAAAGCGAATCTCACTATGTCGACTCTAGGACGTTTGGCTGCGATGAGTTCGGCGGACGAACGCAGTCTGCATGGACATGATCGATATGACCTCTGCGTGTGTGCGTGCGGCGGATTTGGTGCGCACCGTCGGTGACGACCAGTTGAGTGGACCGACACCCTGTTCGGAGATGAGCGTGGCGGCGTTGGTGTCGCATCTGGGCGGGCTGGCGGCGGCCTTCACCGCGGCGGCCGGCAAGAATTTCTGTGAGTTGACTGATTCCCCGCCGGAGGTGAGCGAGCGGCTCGACGACGGCTGGCGGTCCTCGTACCCCGAGCGCCTGCTGGCGATGGCTCACGCGTGGAATGACCCGGCGGCGTGGGAGGGAATGTCCCGTGCCGGTGGCGTGGACTTCCCGGCCGACGTGGGCGGCAAGATCGCGCTGACCGAGGTGGTGGTGCACGGCTGGGATTTGGCCCGCGCCGTCGGCAGACCGTACGCGGTGGACGACGACGTTCTGCGAGCGGTGCTGCCGCACGTGACGGAGTTCGCCTCCGGGCCACCGGTGGAGGGACTGTTCGCCGCGGCGGTGCCTGTGGCCGATGATGCGTCGCTGTTGGATCGCGTGATCGCGCTCACCGGACGGAACCCAGCCTGGACGCCCTAGGGAGCGACGAGCGACATCAATTCGGTTCCTTCGTCGGACAATTGGACAAGCGTGGTGTTGATTCGCCAGACCTGCGCCTGCGAATCGATACCCGCCTGCAGGGTCCACAGCCGCTGGCACGTCGCCAGATCCACAGCCGTCGCGACGCGGCCACGCGCCGGATCGAGGATTCGTAGGACCGCTACCGTGCCGTCGGTGCCGAGATAGTTGCCGAAGTTCGCCTCGCAGGTGGGGCCCTGCTTGCCGGTGCGTAAATCGTATTGCGTCCATTCGGGGAACGAACTGCCGCCGCCCGTGTTGACCATGAGGCGCGTGCCGATCAGCACCGTGTCGGGTTCGGCGCCGTCGGAACTGACGCGGACCACCGGAGCTCCGCTCGGCGTGTAAACCATTGCGCCGCCCGATGTCACGATCGTGGGAACATCGTGCGATCGGGTCGCCAAAGTCCCGGTCGTCTCGGCGCGACCGATCTGTTGCCCGCGAGTGTCGTAGAACAGAACTTCCTCGGAGTCGGCGAGTGGACCCGACGGGCCCCCCTCCATCGCAAAGCCGCCAGGGTAGACGACAGCGTCAAGGGTTTGCCTTCCGGAACCGAGATCGGGACTGAGCACCTTTCCGTCGGCCAGGCTGAAGACGACTTTGCGCACCGTTGCGGGACCACCGATGCCCTGAGTACCGATTGTCGGATCGCCGAGATCGCTTTGCGCCCGGTATCGCTGATCGATGTCACCGTGTCCGCCGACGAACCACGTGCGCTCCGCATGGTCGCCGACCCCTGACACGCCTTGCCCTGCCTTTGAAGCGATGGCGTAGATGCCAACCTGATCGACGCCGTTGTTTCCGGGATTCTGCGTCAACGATGTCGGTCCTCGAAAGGTGACAACTCCTGTGGTCGCTTCGATGACCCACGCCACAGAGGCGGTTCCGTCGAGACGCAGGCACAGCACGGATGTGGGGCCGTTGAGGTAACAGTCTGGTCGGTAGACGGTGTCCGACGCCAGTGAAACAGGTGGGAAAAGTGCCTGACCGCTGCGAACATCGACGCCGACCAGCCACCAGCCATGTCCCTGCGGTCGCGATGCGAGGAAGTATGCCTTGTTGTCGAGGTAACCAACCAATGGCTTCGACTGTCCAACATTAGGAGCGGTGACGAACGCCGTGTCTGGTGGAAGTCCAACATCTACGGCAGATATGCGCCACCCGACCGCTGGCAGAGTGCGCATCGAGGAAAGGACCGTCTGCGGTGGCGGATTCCACGTGCCAGACGTCTGCGTATGACGGGAATGATGCCACCACAGGAGGCCTGCGACTGTCGTGGCAATCAGCACAACACGCCCGGCGATTGTGAGGCTGTGTCGGCTCATTGATCGCGGCTGGGCTGTTGTACAAGTGGTGTCGCGGGAGCACCAGCACCAGAGGCCAACTGGTCGACCGCTGCGAGCGCCGACGCCATGCAGACCTCCAACGGCGACACATGCTTCGGGCGGCGTCTCGCCTCATTCGTTGTTGACTGTCTAGCCCGCGAACACAGCTCAGCACACAGCGGGCGCACCAACTGAAACCGGCTCGTCAGGCTGCTACGAGAGACATCAACGTGGTTGCATCGTCGGATAATTGAACGAGCGTGGTATTGATCCGCCAAAGCTTGCGGGATGATCCCGGCGCTGAGGTGTAAGACCATCTCTGCGTACACGTGGCGATGTCCACACCGCGGGATTCGAGTCCAATCGACGGGCTGCCCGAGTTGAACACGGCTGTCTGACCGTCCGTTCCGACGTAACCCGATAGGTCCGTCTTGCACAACTTCCCCTTGTTGCCAGTGCGGAGGTCGTACTCCTGCCATTCATCCGCCCCGCTGTAGGACTTGTTGACAAACAGGCGCGATCCGATCATCAAGGCACCTAATCCTCTGTCGTATCCGGAGATGTCGGCCAGCGGGAAACCCTCTGCGCTGTACATGAATGACTGACCGCGCGACGAAACGATCGGAAGGTTGTCGGTCGAGCTTTCGAGAAATCCTGTGGTATCAACCCGTCTGATCGGTTTGCCCGTGATATCGAAGAATGCGATGGCGTCCGGTAGTGGCGCGTTGGCGCGGGTACTGACCTCGAAGGCAAACCCGCCCGGGTAAACAGCGGCCGACTGTGTGTACAGCCCATCCTCCAATTCGGGTGGGACGACTTTGCCGTCTGCTGGCGAGAAAACCACCATGCGGTCAGAACCGGCTCCACCGGTCGATTGAATAGCCAACGGCTGAACGCCGAAGTCGGATGTCCCGGTACCTGGGAGCGCGGCAGAACCATCACCAGGCACGAACCATGTGGTCTCCGCTTTGTCGCCGATCCCAAAAAGACCTCGATGCATTTCGCCGGCTACTGCGTAAATGCCGACTTGCCGCGCTCCGAGATGGCCTGTCGCAGTGGTGATATCGGTTGGTCCGTGATACTTCACAGTGCCGGATTGAGTATCGACGACCCATGCGGTTCGGGGTGATCCAGACGATAGGCACAACACCCGCACCGGTCCGTTGAGGAGACACTTCGGCGCAGCCGGCGATTCGATGGGAACCGCTGGAAACAAGCCATGCCCGTCGCGGACATCGACACCAGCGAGCCACCATCGATCGTTGCCGTCTCCGGCACGCAACACGAAATAGACGTTGTTGCCGACGTTCCCGACAAACGGCTGCGACCACAACGGGTCGGTATCCGTCGTGAACTGAGCAGTCGGTGTCGGCCCGCTTGAAGCATCGCTCGATAGGAGGTCTGCAGTCGTCGTGTGCCAGCCTGGTGCCGGCTGCGTCTCCACAGCAGCCGATAGTCTCAGCTGCTCTGGGGGGGACCATTGGGGGCGGGATGGAGGCGTCGCCGGGGAATCGCGGTCGGATAACAACGACGGGATACCCCCACAGCCGATGACGCTGACAAGCACAACGACAACGATCAGCCACAGGCGTGTTCTCATACCACCCCCGTGGTGGAACGGCCGGTGAAGACCTCGGTTCGCCGGACACTCAGCATCTCTGGTGCAGGGAGACCCAACTGCCGCCAGAGAACACTCGCCGTTTCGGCCGGATCTCGTCCGAGAACTCTCAGGAGGCGTGCGAGGATCGCGTGTTGGGCCGCGAGAGCTTGCATTCGAGCGATCTCACATACCAGACTGATCTCAACGCTCAGCTCAGATTCAGTCATATGAACGACCTTGTGCGAGAGTTCAACCCGTAGAATCCGCCCACTCATGAGCGCTACGGCGGTGACGGTCCGTTCCGGGTTATGCGGTGAACAAGACCGTCTCGACGCTTTCTTCGTCGCCAGCGGTCTCGTGTCCGCGCTGTGCCGGTCGGTAAACGTCGAGTGCGTCCATCGAACTGTCGTCGCTCGGCTGAGCCGCCAGGTGGAACGCGGCCGAGAGATAATCGTGGTCGTAGGCGTCAGACATGGAGTGGTGTCCTGAGTACGCTTCCGTCTCTCAAACCCGGCATTCGTTACTGATTTTCTTGCCGGACAAATAGTCCACGCTCTGATAGTTCTTGGATGCGTTCACGAGCTTGTCGTGCAGCTCGGCAGATACCCGCTGGACGGTCTGTCCGGCGTTTACGCGCGCGGCGTCTATGTCAGCGAGAGCCAATCTCGTAGCGGTGCATATAGCGCCGTGGGTTGCTTCTACTGCACTGGATGCGCCTTCCGCCGCGCGGTTGGCGCCGGTGAACTTTTCGACGGCTGTCTGCTGATGCTCGGCGAGCCTGTCGATGTGTTCGGTCAGGACGCGGAGGTTGTCTTCTCGATTACCCATCTAGGCTTCGCTTTTCGGTTCTAGTCGGCAGATTCGGCATCGGGGCACGTGGGCGTGGCTGCGGGCTTGATGCCCCGCCTTCAGGTACCCCGGTAGGCCGGGGGATCGATTGCGGTGCACGGTGAGAGAACGGACGACCCGGACTGCTCGACGGCGTGGGCGGACGCGGAGACGATACGCGCCCGGAGGGCGTGCCAGCCGGAGTCCCTGCGCCTGGGGATGTGGGTGCCGGCCCGCCGTAGGGCGTCGCTGGCGGGCCCTGGTAGGGGACCTCAGGTTCCGGCACGGTGTAGTCGTCGGCTTTTCCGATGCGACTCGGCAGCCTTCCGCGATCTTCGGCTTGCGTGATGATTCCGGCCTCACACCCCTCGGGCCCGCCGGACTTGTCGGATTTTGCGTCCTCGTAGTAGTGCAGATTCGAGCGAAGGCGGCTAGCGTTCTCGAGCGAGTTCTTCGCGAGTACGGCGACCGACGCGCTGGTTGTTGCCAAGGCGGCTGAGGCGGCCGCTAGATCACCCGCAATCTTTCCGGGGACGAGCGGTGGGATGAACATCATCCATGACGTCGCCAAGCCGAAGTCGTATAGCTGCTGCGATGCATCATCGAGGCATCGCCGTGTGCGCTGAACTTGACCCGCCTCCGTCGCGATGATGTCAGCTACAGCCTGGTCTGCCACGCTCATCGCTGAGGTGATCCGGCGGTGGGTGGCGTTCGTCCCCGCGTACTCCTCCGACGCGGCACCGTCCCATCGGTCACCGTGAGGCGCGGCATCGATGAGCGTCTCGACGGTGTCTTCCAGCCGGCGCGCGGAGTCGCGGTACCCGTTGCCCTCCTCGGGGTCGCCCGACCCGGTCAGCGCTTTCTGGCCCTCGATGGCGAGTTGTGCGGCGGCCAGGATCTTCGAGTCGGCTAGCTTGGCCGCCGAGCCCAGGTAACGCTTGGGTACCTCGCCCAGGCTGACCCCGAGGCCCTCAACACCGTCGAGAATGCCGACGACATCGCCGATGAGATTCCGGCCGTCGGTGACCGCTCCGTGCGCGTCACCGCTGAGCAGATTGACGACGAAACTCGGTGCGTCTGTCACGCCGCTGCGTAGCCCGTCGCCGATCTGGAAGAGATCTTCGAACAGCCCCACGACACCCCCCGTTCCGTCTCGAAAACACTAACAACCGGCCAAGGGGGGTCTTGACACGAATTTCTTCATCGGTATGCGGGCACACTGAAGGCATGGATCCGGTCACCGCTCTGCGCCAGATCGCCTACTACAAAGATCGCGCACGTGACGACCCGCGCCGAGTGATGGCCTATCGCAACGCTGCCGACGTCGTCGAGGCGCTGACCGAAGCGCAGAAGGAGAAGCACGGCGCCGCCAACAGCTGGCAGTCACTGCCCCGGATCGGGCCGAAGACCGCCAAGGTCATCGCCCAGGCCTGGGCCGGGCACGAACCCGACCTGCTGGTCGAGTTGCGAGAGTCCGCACAGGATCTCGGCGGTGGCGACATCCGCGCGGCGTTGCGCGGCGATCTGCACGTGCACTCGAACTGGTCAGACGGCTCGGCGCCCATCGAGGAGATGATGCTCGCCGCCCGCGATCTCGGCCATGAATACTGCGCGCTGACCGACCACTCACCACGGCTGAAGATCGCCAACGGTCTCTCCCCCGAGAGGCTGCGGCACCAACTCGACGTCATCGACGAAATCCGCGAAACAGTCGCTCCCATGCGCATTCTCACCGGGATCGAGGTGGACATCCTCGAAGACGGGTCCCTCGACCAGGAGCCCGAATTGCTCGAGCGCCTCGACGTCGTCGTGGCCAGCGTGCACTCCAAGCTCGCCATGGATGCCCCCGCGATGACCCGACGCATGATCAAGGCCGTCAACAATCCGCATACCGACGTCCTCGGGCACTGCACGGGCCGCCTCGTCACCGGCGGACGGGGCATGCGCCCGGAAAGCAGCTTCGATGCTGAGGCCGTCTTCACCGCGTGCCGGGACGCCGGTACCGCCGTCGAGATCAACTCCCGGCCAGAACGCCGCGATCCGCCGACCCGACTGCTGAGCCTCGCCATGGACATCGGGTGCGTGTTCTCGATCGACACCGATTCCCACGCACCCGGGCAGCTCGATTTCCTGGGCTACGGCGCCCAGCGCGCCCTCGATGTGGGCCTGCCCGCCGAGCGCATCGTCAACACGTGGGACGCGGACATCCTGCTCGACTGGACCCGCTCCTGAGGCGTCAATCCGGGAGCATCGGCATCTCCCATCCCGGGTCGCGACCGACCAGCACGCCCCGCGTGACCGCGGCATTGCCGTAGCGCCCTCGCACCCGGTCGATCGCCGCGTCGATGGTGGTGCTGTCCACCGTCAGCGCAGAGTGCGAGAACGGCAGTTCCATCTGCTGAGCACCGTCGCGATCGATATTGCACACCGCGAAGCCGACCAACGTCAGGCCGCGCTCGGCGATCAACGGTGCCGCCCCCGCCACCAGGGCCCGTGCCGCCTGCAGGATCGCGTCGGTCGACGCGGTAGCCCGCGGCAGCGTGTGCGATCGGGTGACGCGGCCGAAGTCGTCGAACCGCAATCGCAGCACCACGGTGCGTCCGGTCCGGTCGGCGGAGCGCATACGCCGGGTGATCCGGTCGACCAGGTTGACGACGACGGCGTCCACCTCGGCTGCCGACATGGTGTTGCCCGCCCGGCCCAGCGCCCGCTGAGCCCCCACGGACCGGCGGCCCTGTGCCGTCACGACCCGGCGGCGATCCTGATTGTGGGCCAGTGCGAACAACTGACGGCCCATCGCGCCGCCCACGACGGACCGGAGCGTGGCTTCGTTGAGTTCGGCCACGTCAGCGACCGTCTCGATGCCGTGCTCCCGCAGCTTGGCCGCAGTCTTGGCGCCGACGCCCCAGAGTCGGCGCACCGGCAACGGGTGCAGGAACGCGAGTTCGCGGTCGGGCGGCACCAGGAGCAGGCCGTCAGGCTTGGCCTCCTGGCTGGCCACCTTGGCCAGGAACTTGGTGCGCGCGATGCCGACGGTGATCGGCAATCCGACCTCGTCGCGCACCCGCTCCCGCAGCCGCGCGGCGACCTGCACCGGCGTGCCCGACACTCGGCGCAGCCCGGACACGTCAAGGAACGCCTCGTCGACCGAGAGCGGCTCGACAGCCGGCGTGGTGTCCCGGAACACCTCGAACACCGCCACGCTGGCCTGCGAATACGCCGACATGCGCGGCGGCACGACGATGGCCTGCGGGCACAGCGCGCGCGCCTGCCGCCCACCCATGGCCGTGCGCACGCCGAAGGCCTTGGCTTCATAGCTTGCAGCCAGCACCACGCCGGCACCGACGATCACGGGCCGACCGCGCAGCGCGGGGTTGTCCCGCTGCTCGACCGATGCGTAGAACGAATCGAGATCAGCGTGCAGGATGCTGGCTTCCCCGGACACGAACATATGTTCGCATCCCGGACCGACACGACGACCGAAAAGCTAGACCGCCTCGCCGTAGATGCTGGTGGTCCAGATGTGCGTGAGGTTGTCGAGCACGCGGTGATCGGGAACCGCAGGTTGCTCGCCGGCGAACGTGGCTGCCATCACCGACTCGTTCATCAGGTTCAGTGCGGTCGCCAACTCGATCGCGGGCACCGTGACCGGCGCCGCGCCGTCGGCCCGCTCCGCTTCGATCACCGTCGCCGAATGGTCGATCCAGCGCTGCATCGACCTCGCCCACATCTCCCGAGCCGCAGAGTCGGTGGTGCGGACGCCCACCGTCGCCGCACACACCGCGCGGTGAGCGCCGAAAGTGCGCACGAAGACGTCGATACCGCGGCGCCAGAACGCGCGGCGGTCCGCGGGGCGGGTGGCGATCAGTTCTGCGAGCGCGGCATCGGCCTCGGCGATCACCCGTTCGAGCAGCGTGAGCAGGACTGCGTCCTTGGACGGAAAGTAGAAGTAGAACGTAGGACGGGATATCCCGGCGCCCTTGGCGAGGTCGTCGACGGAGATCTCGGCCAGCGGGCGGTTCTCCAGCAGGCGCTCGGCGGTCTCGAGGATCGCGAGTTCCCGCTCGTCACCGGACGGGCGCGAACTGCGCCGGCCCCGGCCGGTCCGCGCATGGCTGGTGGTGGTCACTTCCTGCACTTTACACCCTGTTGACATTATCGACGCACTGTTGACTGAGTCGACGCGGCGTTGATAGCTTGCCTGCATGACCGAGTTCGTCGACGTCGTCATCGTGGGAGCCGGCATCTCCGGCATCAGTGCAGCGTGGCATGTGCAAGATCGCTGCCCGGGTACCAGCTACGTGGTCCTGGAACGGCGGGCGCATCTGGGCGGGACCTGGGATCTGTTCCAGTACCCCGGGATTCGGTCGGACTCGGATATGTTCACGCTGGGGTTCCGGTTCAAGCCGTGGACGTCGAACAAAGCCATCGCCGACGGACCGTCGATCATGGCCTACCTCGAGGAGACGGTGGCCGAGTTCGGCATCGACAAACACATCCGGTACGGGCACACCGTCACCAACGCCGACTGGTCCGACGAGGACGGCCGCTGGACGGTCACCGTCGAGCGCGACGGTGAACAGGTCGAGATCTGTGCGCGCTACCTCATGGCGTGCAGCGGCTACTACAACTACGACCAGGGCTACGCTCCGGAGTTCCCGGGGGCGGCCGACTTCACCGGGCCGATCGTGCACCCGCAGCACTGGCCGGCCGACCTCGACTACGCGGGCAAACGCATCGTGGTGATCGGCAGCGGCGCCACGGCCGTCACATTGATTCCCGCGCTTGCCAATTCGGGCGCCGGGCACCTGACCATGCTGCAGCGTTCGCCGACCTTCATCGCCGCACTTCCCGACGTCGATCCGTTCACCGTTGCGACCAACAAGCGGCTGCCCGCCAAAGCCGCCTACGTGCTGAACCGGTGGAAAAGCATCCTGGCGCAGTCTGCCCAGTATCAGATCGCCCGCAGATTCCCCGACTTCTTCCGCAAGCAGCTGCTGACGATGGCCCGACACCGGCTGCCCGAGGGCTTCGACGTCGACAAACACTTCAACCCGCGGTACAACCCCTGGGACGAGCGAGTGTGCCTGGCGCCCAACGGTGATCTGTTCAAGACCATCCGCGCCGGCAAAGCCGACATCGTCACCGACACCATCGACCGGTTCACCGAAACCGGTATCGCGCTGTCTTCGGGGAAGCACCTGGACGCCGACATTATCATCACTGCAACAGGATTGAACCTCCAACTGTTCGGTGGCGCGACGATCTCGCGCAACGGCCAACCCTTGGTGCTCAACGACTCGATGGCCTACAAGGGCATGATGCTGACGAACATGCCGAACATGGCGTTCACGATCGGCTACACCAACGCCTCCTGGACCCTGAAAGCCGACCTGGTCTCCGAGTTCTTCTGCCGTGTCATCAACTACATGGCCGCCAAGGGGTATGACACCGTCGAACCCAGACACCCCGGTTCCAGCGTCGACGAGCGGCCGCTGATGGACTTCACGCCCGGCTACGTCTTGCGCGCACTGGACTACTTGCCCAAGGCCGGTTCCCGCACCCCGTGGCGATTGAAGCAGAACTATCTCCTGGACCTACAGCTGATCCGCCGCGGCAAGGTCGACGACTCCGCGCTGGAGTTCACCAAACACCGTGCCGCGGTGAGCAGTTCGGTCTGATCAAGCGGTTGCGGCGACGACGACGATCCCGTCGTCGTCGCTGTAGGCGATGTCGCCGGGCGTGAACACGACTCCGCCGAACTCCACTGCCTCGTTGCGCACGCCCTCACCGGTCTTGGTGCTCTTGCGCGGGTTGGTGCCCAACGCCTTGATACCGATGTCGAGCGTGCGCAACGTCGAGGCGTCCCGCACCGCGCCGTTGATGATCAGCCCCGACCAGCCATTGGCCCGGCCCAACTCGGCGATCACGTCGCCCACCAAGGCGGTGTGCACCGACCCGGCTCCGTCGATGACGAGCACCCCACCATCACCCGGCTCGGAGAGCACCGACTTGAGCAGCGCGTTGTCCTGGAAACAGCGCACCGTGGTGATCGGTCCGGCGAACTCGCTGCGGCCGCCGAACTGACGCATCTGCAGGTCGCAGCTGCGTACGTCGGGGCCGATCTCGTCCACCAGGTCAGCGGTGGGGCGTGGGGTCAGGGTCACCGCGCCATTATGCCGTGATGATGTCGTGCAGGAATTGCGCCAGCCCCGGTTCGACGTCGTCGTAGTAGCGGGTGAACCGTTCGTCGGCGACATACATCTGGGCCAGGCAGGTGTGCATCTCGTCGCTGCAGTCGTAGAAGCGATCGATCGACGCGCGGTGGCGTGCCCGCAGCTCCCGTGCCTGGGGTGAGTCCACCGCGACACCTGCGCGCTTGGCGGCTGCGAGATCGGCCAACAGCGCGTCGTCCTCGGCCTTGATATCGATCCAGTCCTGCTTGGTGAATGACGAAACCCGTTGTTGCGATTGGGCCCAGGCGTCGGTGTGGCCCCAGCGTTCCTCAGCCTCGGCGGCGTACTCCTCATCGAACGGGGTGCTGCCGAACACCTCGACCTGTTCTTCGGCGCTGAGTTGAATTCCTTTGCGGTGAGCGGTCATGAGTTCCTCCACGGCGGTGATGGTGTCGGCGAGCTGCTTCGCCTGGGCGGTCAGAAGTGCATGCTGATGAGCCAGCACGGCGGGGATGTCGGTGCTGGGATCGTCGAGCACAGCTCGGATTTCGTCCAGCGACAACCCAGCGGATCGATAGACCAGCGCGATGTGCAGTCGTTCGATGTCGGCATCGGTATAGCTGCGGTAGCCGGCGGCGGTGCGCATACTCGGCACGACGAGGCCGATGTGGTCGTAGTGGTGCAGTGTGCGCACCGAGACACCGGTCATGGCCGCGACGGCGCCGACGGAATGTGTATCAGTCATGTCCGCCACTATCGACCCTGACGTCGCGTCAGAGTCAAGCGCGGGCAGTCAGTCTCGGCTACGCCGGGCGGCGCCCAGCACCACGATGAGCGCGAGGACCCCGGCGATGGCGGCGACCACGAGGGGGAGGCGGGTCGCTCCTGACGCCTCCGGGCCGGTCGGAACCGGGGCTGTGACGGCCGAGCTGGCGGTGGCGACTGTCGACTTCGCCTGCGCAGCAACCTCTTCGGCGGCCGAAGTCAACGCCTCGGGGTTCTGGGGGGCGGCCTGCTCGACGGGCGCTTTCTTGGCGGGCGCCTTTTTCGCCGGCGCCTTGTTCGCAGGAGCCTTCTTGGCCGGCACTTTCTTCGCCGGGACCTTCTTCGCGGGAGCCTTCTTGGCCGGCACTTTGTCGGCCGGGACTTTCTTCGCCGGCGCCTTTTTGGCGGGCGCCTTCTTCGCGGGGGTCTTCTTCACCGGAGCAACCGCGGGATCCTCGTCGGGGCGCGCAGCATCCGACCCGTCATCGGGCCGATCCGACTGCTCCATGTCACCGCTCCTTCGACTGTCCAGGCGTGCGCGTCAATTCATCATGCCAGGCCCACCCGCACGCCCGTCTGCGTGTCAGCCGGTGACCGCCAGGGTCGCCGCTGCGGCCAGTGTGGCGGTCATCAGACCCAGTTCCGTGTACGCCCGAGCGCGGGAGAGCTCGGCGCTGGACCGATGCGTCCGCGCCGCCGGCAGCCAGAACGTGCGGTTGCGCCACCCCAGCACCAGCAGGGCCACCGTGAGCACCAGCTTGGCGCACAACACCCTGCCCCACCCGGTGGTGAACAGCTGCGCGGGCGTGTCGAGCACTGTCAGGCCCGCCCCGACACCCCCGACGAGCAGTACGACAACGCAAATGAGCGACAGCTGCGAGAACCGCGGAAGGACCCGCGCCCACTGGCCGCGGTGCGCGACGGTGAGCACCACGGCGGCGAGCACACCGCACCACAGGGCGGCGGCAAGCGCATGCACCGCGACCGCGATGCCGCCGAGCGCGTCTTCGGCGAGGTGCCCGGTCAACGGATGCCCCGCCACGCCGATGGCCGCCGCGCCTGCGGTCACGGCGGCCACCGAGGCCGTCCGGGGAGCCAGCCCGGCCGCGAGGACGACCGCAGCCGCTGCGGCGATCGTGACCAGCGACGCCCTGCCGGGTGCGGTGAGGATGCTGAAGTCCCATACCGTGCCC
The DNA here is from genome assembly GCA_040752555.1 of Actinomycetota bacterium. Classification (GTDB taxonomy): domain Bacteria; phylum Actinomycetota; class Actinomycetes; order Mycobacteriales; family Mycobacteriaceae; genus Mycobacterium. The sequence continues at coordinate 290,693 of JBFMGT010000003.1, forward strand.
AGGCCGACGTGGGCGACACTGCGACCCGCCGCCTCCGCGGTGGCCAGCACGAGGCGCGCGAGTTCGGCTGACAGCCACACCGCCGACGCGGCCAGTAGTGGGGCAGTGCTGCGCCGCAGCAGGTCGTCGCGGTATCGCGGACCGTCGAGTGCGGGCACCGCGGTCAGGCCCAGTGTGACCACCGCGGCGCTGTCGGCGAGCCCGCGGACCAGGACCGCCGACAGCGAGGCCCCCGGGTAGGCCAGCACCCACGCGAGCACACCCGCCGCCGCGGTGACGAGCGCGCCGCCCGCCACCGCCCGACCGTGCGTCATGACCTGCGGCGGACCGCCCAGACCGCACCCGCCGCGATCACGGCGACCGCGCCCACCGCGAACGGCCAGGCGGGCACCCCCGCGGGTGGGGGCGAGGGCGGCGCGGACTCCGACGACGACTCCGAGGACGCCGCCGCCGCCACCGACGTGTCCGGCGTGGCCGTCGCACCCGTCGTGACCTGGTAGGGCCATGACCCGGTGACGACGTGCCCGTCGGCCGAGGTCGCCCGGTAATTGACCGTGTAGGTGCCGGCAGGGCCGCCGGGGCGAACCCCGACGCTGATCACGGCGCCGCTGACGGTCGGCGTACCGTCGGCCCACTGCGCGCCGTCCGGGCCGACGACGGTCATCGCGGCGAACTCGGGTTGCATCGTCTCGTTGAAGGTTGCGCTGACGCGGGCCGGGGCCTGGGGCAGCACGGCGTTGTCGGCAGGATCGCCGGAGAGCCGCGCTGCGTGCGCCCACGCCGGAGCCGCGCCGGTCAGCGCGGCCAAGACGAGGGCCAGCGCCACCGCTGCGATCGTGAAGAAGTGGGCACGCCGAGGCAGCCCACGGTGAAGTGCATGCATGCTGTTGTCTGCTTCCTGTGTCGGTTCGGTCGATGTCGGGTCAGCCCGCGATGGGCGGACCCCGATGCGACATCGACGTGGCGAGCAGGAGCTCCGCGATCAGCGGTTGGTCACCACCGGCGAGCAGCCGCGGCGGCGCGGCGAACATTGCTGCGGCGGCAGGGGCGACGGTCCGGCGCACCACTCGGTTGAGCGCGCGGTACAGCTGCTCGCCGACACTGATCAGGCCTGCGCCGAGAAGGACCGCGGCCAGGTGCACGACGAGCATCGCCCCGTGAGGACCCACCTGGGCGTGTGCCGGAACATGAGGATGCGCGATTGAGAGAAGGGTGTGGCCGACGAGTTGGCCCGCACTGAGCAGGAGTGCCATCGCGCCCATGCCCCGGGGCAGTGTCGACGCCACCGCACCCACCGTGAGGGCGACGAGCAGCACGTGAACGGCCGCCGGCCCGACGGCCACGGTGCCACCACCCAGACCATGGGCGGCCAGCGTGAGCGCGGCCGTCAGCAGGCCCGCGGCTGCGCCTCGCAGCAGGGCCGGTTGCCGGACGGTCGCGTCGGACAACGTGCCTCAGGCCACGCCGAGGCGGGCGAGCAGGTCGGCGTCGATACCGTCGAGCTGTTGGGCGATGGCGGCGTGTGCCGGCTTGCGGCGAGCCGGCGGCATGTTCTCGGCCGCGGTGACCGCCGTCGCAAGATCGGTGAGGCGCCCGCTGATCGCGGAGGCGAACTGCTTGGTCTCGGCGTCCTTGGGCTTCTTCTCGGTCAGCTGGCGCAGCGACTGCTCGGCGCCGGCGATCCGCGCCGACAGCTCAGCGCCGTGGCCCGAGAACTGACCGAGCTGGCTGACCGGGATGCCGAGGCGGTCGGCACGCCGCTCGTCGATCAACCCCCGCGCCGAGATCGACGCGCGGTACACCAGGGGGACGACGACCGGCGCCAGCAGGCGCGACACCGTCAACGCTCGGCGAATCTTGGTGGGGGTGAACAGCTTTCCCTCGCGGGCTGCCTTGAGCTGGGTCTCGGCGACCTTCAGCGCAGTGCGGTCGCTGTCGCGTTGGGCGCGCAACTGCGCACGCAGCGCCTTCTGCGCGTTCTTCTGCTCGGCCTTGAATCGACGCACCTCGTTCTTGGCTGAGAGTTTGGCCTCCATCTTGGCCTTGGTCTTGATCGCACGCCTCTCGGCCCTGCGGGTAGCGCGGGACTTGCGTCGCTTGAACAGACTCATCCGTGGGGCCTCTCCACTATCGATGCACTCTCAATCGCCAGCACGCCCCCACTCGATGGCCAGCGGTGACGCAGACCCACACTATCGCTCCCACCTCGGTGATGAACCGGCCGGAGGGCCGTCGCCGCTGTGCGAGAATCGAGCCGCACCCGGGCGTGTCCTCCCGCCAGACGCCCGGCAAGGTGGTGACGACGTGGGTCCGCGAGCGCGCAGTGCTGTGGCAGCCTGCCTGGCCGCCGGCGGGGTGTGGGCCGGCGTCGGACTCGCCGCGACCGCCGCTGCGGAACCCGCGGACGCTGCGAGCCCCGCCACGTCCGACGAACGCACCGAGGACCGGTCCGAGACCGGCCGCACGCCGTCGGTGACCCGTGCGGCAGACGAGCCGCCCGCGCGCACAGACATCGGCAAGAAGTGGCGCCGCCCCGACAGAGTCGTCCACCGGCGGGATCGTGAGCCAGCCGACCCGTGCTGCGAGGACGGTGGCAAAGAGTGCGGGCCGGGATGGCCCTGGCCGTGGCCGCGTCCGGATGAGCCGGAGCCGCCCGGCGTCCCGACCCCGTCGGAGGGGCACGGTGGCGTCAGCGACCGACCGCGGGTGGCGCCGCGTCCCGGCGGGCTGGGCGGACCCGGTCTCGGAACGGCGCGGCCACCGGTCGAGACGCCGTTCGACCCGGATGTGATCGATGTCGTGCCCGGCGTCGGGCTGCCGGCCACCGGCGCAGGGGCGCCCATCACCTTGCCCGTGCTGGCAGCGCCGGCGCCGGCTGCGATGGCCGGCGCGGGCGGGGGCGGACCGGGAGCGGTCGGCGGTCCCGCGGCGCCCCGCCAGATCGTCTCGGAAGCGCCACCGGCTCGGCAGGGTTCGCCGGTGGAGAACTTCCTGGCCGGCTCACCGCCTCCCTCGCCGATACGCGTGGGCTACGGGGAGACGTTGCGCACCGCGGGCACGTCGCAGCTCGCCGCGCTGGCCCTGCCCGGCGTCGTCGGCATCCTGGTGCTGACCGCCGCCGGCGGATTCGTCGGCTACCGCCAGGCCAAGGCCGGTCAGGCAGTTCGGGCACGCGGCACAGCACGGTTCATGAACTGAGACAATATGTTCACTCGTACGGGGTAAGCGGCGCATAGTAAAGCAGTCGGAGTGGCGTCTGAGAGGGGGAGCGATGCCTGCAAGCCGGCGAGTCACGCGCGCAGTCGGGGAGGTGCTGGACCTGGCGCCGAGGCGGGGGGAGATCACCTTGCCGCGGCTGGTCCAAGCGGTCAGCGACCACCGGGGCCGCACCATCGAACTGACCACCGCCGAACTTCCGCCGGGCGTGTGTGGGCAGTGGCGCCAGTACGCCGACCACGACGTGTTCCTGATCCAGCAGGGGCTCCCGGCATGGGACCGCACGCTGGCCCATGAACTGGGCCATCTGGTACTCGGCCATGAGGGCATCCCGATCACGCAGGCCGCTCGGGACAACACCGAAGTGGCCAGCTCGGAACTGATCGGCTACATGCTCAACCAGCGCACGGGGTGCATGGGCCCCGCCGGGGAGGACGCCGAACAGGAGGCCGAGGACTTCGCCGCCCTGCTGATCTACCGGCTGGGCCGATTGCCGTCGGATCGGTCGTCGATCGTTCAGGTGCGTCTCGGAGAGGCGTTTGGTTGATCGTCTGGGTCATCGCCGGTCTGCTGGGATTGGCGACCGGACTTCGCATCGGGTGGGCGCTGGTCAACAAGCAGTCCCTCGTGAGCACTGCGATGATCCTGGCGCTGGGCAGTCTGGGCGTGGTGGCCGCACTGAACTGGCAGCCGTTGGCGCTGCTCATCGACACGCTGTTGCGCTGGCCCAACATCGCGATGGGGCTCAGCCAGGTGGCGTTGATCGCCTGCGCTGCCGGCAGCTGCGTGATGATCACGACGGTGTCGACGAACCGTTCGCCGACGGCAGCGAAGAAGCTCGCGATGGCGCAGTACGGTGTCGCGGCGGTGATCGCCGCGGCCAGCCTCGCGGTGTTCTTCACCGCAGGCCGCAGCCCTGAGATGGCGCCGCAGGAGTACCTACGGCGCAGCCTCGGCGCCGAGGGCGCCTCGCTGCCCTGGCTGCTGCCGCTGCTCTACGTGATGCTGGCGCTCAGCCTGGTCGCCTGGGCCGGATTGCGGCACAGCAACCGGACCCGGCGCGGGCGGGCCCTGTTCGTGTTCACCGTGGGGATCGTGCTGATCGTCGCCGCGTCGGCGTTCTTCCTGTTGCGCGCGGTCGGCACCACCGGTCTGGTCGGAGTGGGTGCCGCAGCCACGCTGCTGGGCGCCGCGATGCTCATCGTGGCGGCGGGCTCGCTGCTGCCGAGCCTGGAGGACTGGTTCGGCGCACGACGGGAACTCCGCATCATCGGACCGATCCTGGCCGAACTCGGCCGTCGCCATCCCGACGTCGGCATCGGGGTGCGCCCGCGCGGTCCGCTGGTGTTCCGAGTGGCCGAACGCATGTCGTTGATCTCCGACGCGCTGTTCCTGGAGGCGACGGCGGCGTCGGGCGCCCTGCGGCGCGTCGACGCGGGTGCAGGCGGCAGTGAACCGGCCGAACCCGACCGAGACGACGATCTGACCGATGAGCAAGGGCTCGACGTGCCGCCGGTGGAGCAGGCGACCGCGGTCGCGGAGTGGATCGCCGACAGACAGGACTTCCCGGGCATGTCATGGCTGCGGCAGCCGGCGAGCTACTCCGACCGCGAGTGGATTCTCGAAATCGCCCGTCAGTACCGTGCGCTCGACCCGGGCCGGTCGGGCACCCACCTTCGCCGTTCCGACCCGCAGGAGTGAGAAGAGCTAAACGTCGAGGTTCTCTTTACGCCGCAGCTCGTCGACCTTCTGGACGATGTCCTGCTTCGCCTCGGCGGACAGGCCCACAGTTCGGGCTGCGATGCGGCGAACTCCTTCGTCCCGCATCCCTGCGAGCAGCGTCAACTCCTTGTCCAGCTTCTCGTAGTACTCGTCGTCGGTGAAGTACGCGGGCTTGATGCGGAAGAAGTTGGCAAGCGCGGCCATCGTGGCGACCGAGGGGTTGGTTCGGTTGCCAGAACGCAGCTGCGACAGATAGGGCGCCGACATGGTGACGCCTTCGGCCTTGAGTGCCGCAATCACCTCCGCGGAGGTGTGCGGGCCACGTCCGGGCGGGTAGACGGTGTCGAACAAGCGGTTCAGGCGAGCGGCAAACGTGTTGCTCATCGGGTTGACCTCCACATGCGGACGAGCGTTGTTCAGGGGCGGCGTATTTGCTGATCATCGTAGCGACAGATGTGTCCACAACCAAGTGCAAACCACGGAAAAGTGAACCGGGGCTTACGTCGCTGGCCGCCGCTGCTGGTGTGAACGGCGTGGACGCGCATCCGCCGCGGGCGGGGCACGGTGCAGCTAGGCAAATACTAACGCCTCCGTAGCGAGCATACGCGCGGCTTTCCCGGGTCAGGCGGCTCGGCGCCGACGTCTGCTTTCGCCGGCAACGACCCGCGGCGGCCGAGGCGAACGGACAGAAATTTGCTGAGTGTTCTGTCGGTCACGCTGTGCCCACGATCGTGAGCCTGGCTGCACGCCCGGTGATGCGCAAACTTGCGGCGGACGGCGGCGCGGTTCAGTGCGCGAAACTGTCAGTAGCCAATGGCAGCGGGGTACCGCGCCGAGCTGGTCAGGCCGCCAGCAGCATCGCGAGGATCGCGGTGTCGGGGTGGCTGATCGGATCGAGGCCCACCCGGCTCACCATCGACGTGACGGTGCCGTCCGATTCGGCCTCCACCCACGCCGCGCGGTGTTCGAGCCCGAGGTGCGGCAGACCAGGGAGCAGCACGCACCCCGACGCGGCACCGGTGCACTCGGGCAGAGACGGCGTGGTCTCCGAGGGGGGATGCAGCATCAGCAGGGCGGGGGGTTGGCGGTCGGCGAAATGGCCCGGCGCCACCGCAGTGTCTCCGACCACCGTGCCTTCCGCCACCACCAGGCCCACCGTGCCCGGTTCGGGCTCGTCGGGAAGTTCCTCACGCGCACCGAAGATCGTCGTGGTGGACAGCAGACCCGGCAGTGATGCCACCCGGACGGCGACCATCAGCAGTTGCGCCCATTCTTTGGTCGAGTCGGGCCACCGGCCGGAGACGACGAAGCCCTTCAAGGACCCACGCGAATGAAACGGTGCGATCTCGATCGCCCGACCGGACCCGAAATCCATCTCGCCTCCCGGCATCGGTGAGCAACAGCCAGACACGTCTGTGGGTCGATTCGCTCAGGATGCGGCAGCGTGCGGTCGGCACGCAAGCGGAACACGGCACTTCGACGCGTCCAGAAAAACGAAACCGGCCCGGTCATGGATGACCGGGCCGGAGGACGACAGTGTGCGAGGGTCACGCAGGCGGGTAGACGCCCATCTGCTTGCCCTTGTCGGTCTGCCAGAAGATGTCGGCGATCTCGTCGATGGTCTTCAGCAGCTTCTCGGCGACGGCGGCGTCCAGCGACTTCTTGACATCGCCGGCACCGTGGACGCCGTCCCAGAACAGCTGGTGCAGGTTCGGGAACTGCTCGAAATGGTCCTTGGTGAAGAAGTCGGCCCACAGCACCATCAGGTGGTGCTTGACCTCTTCGGCCTGCCGTTCCTTGATGATGATCGCGCGGGCCTTGAAGTGGTCGTCATCCGAATCGTGGTATTTCTGAATGGTTTTCAGGCAGGACAGCGCTTCGATCTTGGCCTGCGCGGGGTCATAGACACCGCAGTACAGATCGCAATGAGCGTGAGCAGGGGTGGCGTTCGAGAACACGGAGTCAAAGAGTCGATGCAGCATGGCTTTAACTTACCCTCAAGATCATGAGGCGTAACCACCGACGGCGAGTAATTCCGCACGGCCGCCCGGTGCGACGCTTTCTCGTGGTCGAGGACTCGATGCGGCCCACTCTGCAACCCGGTGACGGACTGCTCGCCGTCCGGTGCGGCCCGCCGAAGACGGGACAGCTGCGGGTGTTTCCCGACCCGTCTCGGTCGTCGCGCTATCTGGTGAAGCGGGTCGGCGATGTGCGCCGCGACGCCTCAGGAGTTTCGTTCGAAGCGGTGTCCGACAACGCGGACGCGCCTGGCGTCATCGATTCACGGACGTTCGGTTGGGTTCCCGCGCAGCACAGCTACCGAGTGTTCTGGACCGTGCGCCGAGGCGCATGAGCTCAGAACAGGACGATCATCGCGAGGACGACGAGCAGAACCAGCGCGATCAGACCCGCCCGTAGGCAGGCCATCAGCTGACTGCGGGTGTACACGCGCGAGGAGGACTGCCACTCCGACGGCGGGAATGCCGGTCCCCGCCCGGTCGACGATTGAGCCATCAGATGCTGCTCACCTGCACTTTCTGAACTCCCCCCCGTGCGCACCCTCAGTGACATCTGTCACAGATGATTCATGTGACCGCGATCATAACCTCATTTGTCGCGGGTAAGAAATCGGCCTTGAGGTCAGCCCGGAGGATCTGGACGTCCGCTCGAAATCATTAGGTAGCCGAGACATTTCGCTCAGTTCGTTTCCTGGACTGGCAACGGGCTGTGAGTTTCTCCGGCGTTTCGCCGCGCGGTCATCCACAGCCGGGCGGTGCAGCGCTGACAATTGCACCCACAGCCTGTGGATGAACCTGTGGAATCTGTGGATAGGTCTCGTCGCAGACAGATTTCGCTGCCGGCCGGATGTGGTGGTGCCGCACCGCCGGGGCATGTCAGCATGGCCACATGGACCACACCGAGGTGAGGCAGGCGAGCATCCCCGAGGTACCTGCCGAGTTCGACGCGACGGACGGCAGCCGCGTGCTGCTCGATGTGCGCGAGCACGACGAGTGGCGACTCGGCCACGCGCCGGGTGCACGGCACATTCCGATGAGCGAGGTGCCCGCGCGGATGGCCGAGATCCCGGCAGAGGCTGAGCTGTACGTGATCTGCCATCTCGGTGGGCGGTCGCAGCGCGTCGCCGACTACCTGGTGCGAAACGGCTACCAGCCGGTGAATGTCAGCGGCGGCATGTCGGCCTGGGCCGGGGCGGGCCGGCCGGTGGTCACCGACGACGGCGGCCCCGGCGCCGTCTGACTGCCTGTCTGAACCGCCCTCCAGGAGACGACATTAAGCTGGCCGGATGATCCAGGTGTGCTCCCAATGCGGGACGCGGTGGAACGTGCGCGACCGGCAGCGGGTCTGGTGCCCGCGCTGCCGCGGCACGTTGCTCGCCCCGGGGAGCCCAGCGCCCGCGCCGGAGTGGGGCCGACGGGACCCCGCGCCTGCGCAGCGACGCCCCGCACCCCATCTGCCTCCCGGATTCAGGTGGGTCGCCGTGCGACCGGGTGCGCCGCCGGCGCCTCGGCGGCCACGCCGCGAACTGGGTCCGACACCCCACTACGCCGCGATTCCGCGGTGGGGGCTGGTCGAGCACTTCGACACCCCCGCCGACGAAAAGCCGGTGCGCACTGGGCCCTCCCTGACCGCCATACAGATGACGCTGGTCACCACGGCAGCGGTGCTCGGCGCAGCCGCCTTCGTCCACCTGATCCGCTACGTGTTGCTCATCATCAACCGCACGGTTCTCCTCAATCCGCGGGTAGCCGGTGTCGCCACCTGGGGTGGAGTGGCCGTGAGCGTCGTCGCCCTGTTCACCGTGGTGGCGAGCGTGCTGCTGCTGACGCAATGGTTGGTGGCCCGCCGTGCCGCCGCCTACGCCCACCACGGTCACCAAGACCCGCGACCCGCTTGGATGCTGCGGTTGTGCTGTCTGCTGCCGCTGGTGAACCTCTTCTGGGCGCCGGTGTTCGTTCTCGAGCTGGCGCTGGTCGAAGGCCGACAGAACTGGCTGCGCCGACCCATCTCGGTGTGGTGGGTGGTGTGGGTGGCGAGCACCGCGGTGTCGGTGTTCTCGATCGCGACCAGTTTCACCACTGACCCGCAGGGCATCGCCGACAACACTGTCGCCACGATCGTGGCCTATCTGTTCGCGGCCGGGGCGCTGCTGCTGGCCCTGCAGGTCTTTTTGAGCTTCGAGCGCCAACCGGTCGAGCGGCCGTCGAAGCGGTGGCTGATGGTCGGGGCTGCAGAGACGGCGCCATCGGAGACAGAAAAGGCCGACGATCAGGCGCGTGCGGTTGAGCCCGAAGGGCAGAACCCGGCAGCATAGCGGTATGAGTTCCGGCGGGACGTCCGACGGCCACCCGTTCGTGGTGGCGCATCGTGGCGCCTCGGCCGATCTTCCCGAGCACACCCGGGCCGCCTACGAGCGGGCGCTCCACGAGGGCGCGGACGCCGTGGAATGCGATGTCCGGCTGACCCGCGACGGACATCTGGTCTGCGTGCACGACCGCCGGCTGGACCGCACCTCGACCGGCAGGGGCCTGGTCAGTGAGATGAGCTTGGCGCAGCTGCGGGAACTGGACTACGGCTCCTGGCATCCCAGCTGGCGCCCGGACGGCAGTCACGGCGAAACCGGCCTGCTCACCCTCGACGAGCTGGTGGGGCTGGTTCTGGACTGGCACCGACCGGTGAAGATGTTCATCGAGACCAAGCATCCGGTGCGCTACGGCGCGCTGGTGGAGAGCAAGGTGCTGGCTCTGCTGCACCGCTACGGCATCGCCTCACCCGCCTCGGCCGATCTCTCCCGCGCGGTCGTGATGTCGTTCTCCGCCGCCGCGGTCTGGCGGATCCGGCGCGCAGCCCCGCTACTGCCGACCGTGCTGCTGGGTGAGACGTCGCGCTTCCTGGGCGGTGGTGCGGCGACGACGGTCGGGGCCACCGCGGTCGGACCGTCGATCGCGACGTTGCGCGAGCATCCGGAGTTGGTGGACCGGGCGGCCGCGCAGGGCCGCGCCCTGTACTGCTGGACCGTCGACCACTACGAGGACGTGCAGTACTGCCGTGACCTGGGAGTGGCGTGGATCGCCACCAACCATCCCGGCCGCACCAAGGACTGGCTGCAGAACGGCCTGACGGGCGCGGGCCGCGACTGACGGCTGGGGGTTCGCGTCAGGACTTTCCCATGTCGAGCACGGCCTGCGGTACCGGGGCATCGGAGGCCAGGGCGGAGAACAGCTGCTGGGCGGCGTCGCTGTCCCAGACGACGATCGAGCCGGAGCCGTTCTCGGTGAATTCGGCGATCGGCACGGTGATGTTCTGCATGTCGCCCCGCAGTGCCCACCCCAGCCGTGCCAGATCCCACACGTGGTCGCCGTCGTCGACGGTGACGGTGTCGTCCGCCGCGGTCGCCATCGGGTACCAGCGCAGGGGGTTGAGCAGCACCGACGGGCTCACCGCCCGGTGCACCAGCGTGGACATGAAGGCGCGCTGGTTGGCCATCCGGTCAAGGTCGGCGCGCGGCGTGGCCCGGCTGCGGACGAAGCCGAGTGCCTGTTTTCCGTCGACGTGTTGGCAGCCGGCGGGCAGGTCGATGCCGGCCAGCGGGTCGTTGATCGGTTCGGGCGGACACACGGTGACGCCGCCGACGGCGTCGACCAGGCCGGCGAAGCCGCCGAATCCGATCTCGGCGTAGTGGTCGATCCGCAGCCCGGTGGCTTCCTCGACGGTCTGGGTCAGCAGCGCCGGGCCGCCCAGCGAGAAGGCCGCGTTGATCTTGTCGCTGTCGTATCCGGGTATCGGGACGTAGGAGTCGCGGGGGATGGACACCATCGTGGCGGGGGTGTTCGACCCCAGCCCGGGCAGATGCACCAACAGAATGGTGTCGGTGCGGCTGTTGCCCAGATCCCCGCCGGTGGCGAGGTCGGCCTGCTGCTCGGCGGTCAGGTCGGACCGGCTGTCGGAGCCCACCAGCAGCCAGGTCGTTCCGGCGCCCTGAGCGGGTCGGTCGGCGTAGTCGGTCAGTGCGGGGATGCGTCGCAGCGATGTGTCGATCCAGGCGCCGGCACCCACGGCGGCCAGGACCGCCACCAGCAGGACGACCGGAACAAGGCGAAGCCAGCGCCGGGCGCGACCCGGTCTGCGGCGTTTCGGCGCTGCCGGCGGAGGCACCGGCGGTGGTGGGCGCCGTACCTGCGGCGGCGGCGCCTGCGGCGGCGGCCCCTGATACCGAGGCGCAGGCGGCCGGCGTGGAGGAGGCGGTGGGGGTGCGGGTGTCCGGCGCGGCGCGACCTGGGGAGCGGGCGGCCGGTAGTTCGGGTCGCGCCGAAGCTGCTGCGGCGGTTCGCGTCGCGGTGGGTGGCCTTGCGGTGGGTGGCCTTGCGGTGGGTGGCCTTGCGGTGGGTGGCCTTGCGGTGGGTGGCCCCGCGGTGGAGGTAAAGGCCCCGGCCCCGGCCGGGGGACAGGCGGCCGCTTGTCGGTCACAGCAAGAACCTACTGCAGCCAGCCCAATCGGCCGGCCAGCAACGAATACCCCACGAACGCCACCGCGTCGATCAGGGTGTGCGCCACGACCAGCGGCCACAGCCGGCCGGTGCGCTGCCATGCATACCCGAACACCACTCCCATGGCCACGTTGCCCAGTCCGGCACCGAATCCTTGATAGAGGTGGTAGATCCCGCGCAACAGGCTCGAGATGGTCAGCGCGACCCACGGATTGACCTGCAGTTGACGCAGCCGGGTCAGCAGGAAGCCGACGACCACCACCTCCTCGGCCCAGCCGTTGCCGAACGACAGCAACAGCAGCACAGGGATCCGCCACCAGGTGTCGTTGAGCTCGGCCGGTTCGACCGAGGCGTTCATGCCCAGGATGCGGGCGATCTGGTACAGCGCCAAGCCGGGGACGCCGATCACCAGGGCGAGCCCGATACCGCCGAGAGAGTCTGTGCGCCAACGGAATCGGGCTAGCCCGATGCGTGAGGGGCCGTCGCCGGCACGCCACAGCAGGTACAGCGCGAGCCCGCCCCAGGCCAGGAGCTGGAAGAACGCCGCCAGGTTGAGGCCGAGATCGATCAGGCTGAACGGCGAGCGGCGCGGGTTGAGTGCAACCGTCTGCCCGGACAGGCCGAGCAGGACCGCCTCGATCAGACGGAGCAACGCCGTGTAGGCGCTGAGGCCGAACGTCACAGCGAGAACGACCGCGATCTCGATACGCAGGGCGCGGCGCTGCGCATCGGTCGGTCGTTCGCTCACCGCAGCTACGGTAGCGGTGCGCCGGCGTCAGACCCGGCGGGCGCGCAGTCCGTTGAGGAACGGGCAGCCCATCAGGATCCGGATCGCCCGGCTGAGCCCCGTCACGTCGTCGACCGGTTGCGCGAACGGCAGCCGGACGTCGTGGTCACCGTCAGCGGACTCCACGCGCAGAGCGACGCCGTAGCGATCGAGCCCTAGAGGGCGGACGCGACCGTTCCTGAGGTTGCCGGGTAACCGGCTGGCCAGCCGGTCCACCACGTCGCGGTGCTCTGCCTCCAGATGCTGCAGCCAGGCCGATTCCATCGCGCAGAACGGATCGGGGAGCGCTCCGAGCAGGCTGGCCACCGGAATCGATTCCGCGCCAGTCGAATCCGCAGCCACGACCGATTCGATCTCGAGCCGCATCAACGTGTCGTGAGCTCGGGCGCCGTTGACCTCCAGCAGGGCGGGGTGGGGGTTGGCGGCGGCGATCAGATCGAGCAGGGCGGGCACCTCACTGTCAGGCACGTTCCACAACCCGCCCTGAATCCACACCAGGGAGCGGACGGGTTCCCGTAGCGGCAGGGGTGCGTAGTCGGTCATCTCGAGCACCGCCTGTACGCCGGCGGCGCCGGCGGCGGTCACCGTCGCAGCGAGTCTGCTCGCCACGGGCAGGGTCAGGGCCACCGAGCCGTCGCAGAGTAGATGGACCACTGGGGTGGGCGTCGGGGCGAGCCCGTCGGTGGCGACCATTGCGCCGGTGGCTCTGGCGCATGCGCTGCGAATCCGCTCGGCCGTCGTCGGAGCCTGCTCTGCCATCCCGCCTCCTAAGTAAGGTGAGGCTAACTTAATCAAGCCGGTGGAGTCGCGCAAGCCTTTCGGTCGCCGCTCTGGACAACAGCGGTCACCCGATAGGCTGGCCCGGTGTCCCGCATCGCGTACCTCGGCCCTGAGGGGACGTTCACCGAGGCGGCGCTACGGGCACTCGAATCCGACGGGCTGATCCCGGCGCCTGGACCCGTCACCCGGATTGCCACCGACAGCACTCCCGCGGCGTTGGCGGCCGTTCGCTTCGGTGACGCCGACTTCGCCTGCGTGCCGATCGAGAACTCGATCGACGGGTCCGTGCTGCCGACGCTGGACAGCCTGGCAGACGGGCCGCCAGTGCAGATCTACGCCGAGCTCACCCTCGATGTGTCGTTCACGATCGCTGTCCGCCCCGGCACTGCCGCATCGGCGGTGCAGACCGTGGCGGCGTTCCCGATCGCGGCCGCACAGGTCAAGAGATGGCTCGCAGTGCATCTGGCCGATGCTGCGCTGCTGCCCGCACACTCGAATGCCGCGGCCGCCGCCGAGGTGGCCGCGGGCCGGGCCGACGCGGCGGTCAGCACGGCGCTGGCCACCCAGCGCTACGGCCTGGACGCGTTGGCCGCCGATGTCGTCGACGAGCCGAACGCCAGGACCCGCTTCGTTCTGGTCGGCGCGCCGGCCGCGCCACCCGCGCGCACCGGCGCCGACCGCACGTCGGTGGTGCTGCGGCTGGCCAACGTGCCGGGCTCTCTGGCGATGGCCATGACCGAATTGGCGATTCGCGACATCGACCTGACCCGCATCGAGTCGCGACCGACCAGGATCGAGTTGGGCAGCTACATGTTCTTCCTCGACTTCGTCGGCCATATCGACGACACCCCGGTGGCCGAGGCGCTGCGCGCGCTGCACCGCCGCTGCGCCGAGGTGCGTTACTTGGGGTCGTGGCCCACGGGCGATCCGGCGGGTACCCCGCCGCCCGTCACGGACGAGGCGGCGACGTGGCTCGCGCGGCTGCGAGAGGGCGCGCCATGAGCGGGCGGTTGATGCTCGTCCGGCACGGGCAGACACACAGCAATGTCGCCCGGCGGCTCGACACACGGCCGCCCGGTGCCGAATTGACCGACCTCGGCCGCGAGCAGGCCCGTGGGTTCGCGAACACGCTGATCCACCGGCCCGGGCTCATCGCGCATTCGATCGCCACCCGCGCCGTGCAGACCGCCCAGGAGATCAGCGCCGCAGTCAGCACCGCGATCGGCGTCGCGCACCCTCCCGTGGAATTCGACGGGCTCCACGAAGTCCAGGTCGGCGACCTGGAAGACCGGGCCGACGAAGCCGCCCACGACGAGTTCAACGCGATCTACCGCCAGTGGCACACCGGGGAGCTCGGCGTCGCGCTACCGGGCGGCGAAACCGGCCACCAGGTGCTGGAGCGGTACGTGCCGGTGCTTGACGACCTGCGGATGCGCTACCTCGACGACGACGCCTGGCGCAGCGACATCGTCGTGGTAAGCCACGGCGCGGCCATCCGGTTGGTGGCGGCCGTGCTCGCCGGCGTCGACAGCACCTTTGCGCTCGACCATCACCTCGCCAACACCGAAGCGGTGGTCCTCGCGCCGGTCACCGATGGCCGGTGGAGCTGCCTGCAGTGGGGCGCGCTCACGCCCCCGTTCGGGCCCGGGGCCAGCCCGACCGTCACGGTGACCACCGTTGGAGAGGGCGACGCGTCAGCCGACCCGATGGGCTGACCCCACAGCGACCCCGCCATCCTCCCGGTCGCACGCGCAGCCGACCGCACTGCAGTCGAGGTGCATGTCGTGTGCGGCGGGCGGGGTGAGGCAGCCGTCCTCGGTGCATTCCTCGCGACGGTAGGCGTGGTGGATCAGCGCACCGTGGCAGTGCTCGAGACCCGCCGCACAGGCACGGCACTGATGACTCATGGTCCGTTCTTAGCACCGATCGCCGACACGATGTGGTTGCCGCGCTCGCGTGACGTTCAGCCCCAGCCCAATTCGTGCAGTCGCTCGTCGTCGATGCCGAAATGGTGAGCGACCTCGTGGATCACGGTGATCGCGACCTCGTCGACCACCTCGGCGTCGGTGTGGCAGATGTCGAGAAGAGCGTCGCGGTAGATGGTGATGGTGTCGGGTAGCGCACCGGCGTACCAGGAATCGCGCTCGGTCAGCGCCACACCCTCGTAGAGCCCGAGCAGCTCGGGCTCGTCGGGATGGCGATCGGCCACCAGGATCACCACATTGTCGATCGCCGCGGCCAGCCCGGGCGGGATCAGATCGAGCGCGTCGCCGACGAGCTCGTCGAATCGCTGCGGACTCATCCGCACGGCCATCAGGGACCCGGCGGGGGAGGTACCAGCGGCGGGGGTGCCGGTTCCACCGGGGCCGGCGCGGCCGGGGGAGCCTGCTCGGCGGGCGGCAGCGGCACGTCCGCGGGCGGCGCCGGCGGGGGCGGGGGGCCGCCCAGGAACGTGTTTCCGCCCTCCGTGGGCGGCTGGTCGGTGGCCGGCGCCTGCTGGGCGGGCGTCGGTGCGACCGTGGTCCCCAGCGCAGGCATGTGCTGGGTCTGCTGGCTGCTGTCGTCGGACTGTGACGACGAGGAGCTCGAGCCGGAGCTGGAGCTGCTGCTGCTCGATTGCGACGACGGGACCTCAGGTATGTCGATGGGCGGCAGGTTCAACCGCTCCTCCGGGATGTCCGGCGGTGGCACCGGCGGCTGCCCGTTGATCATCAGCGGTCCCTTGGCACTGTTGAGCAACGTCGACCAGCCGCCGTTACCGAGGGTGGTGCCGATGCTGCACGACACCTGGCGGCTGCCGGCTGACCAGCTGGGCAGCGAGATCGTGCTGTAGATCAACGTCAGCGTGGTGTTGCGCAGCTGGATCGGCGCCAGGTACGCGTCGGTCATCTTGGTGCAGGTGTCCTTGATGAAGGCGTCCTGCTCGGCTTCGGGCGGCAGCCCGCCGGGGAAGCGCTCGGCCAGGTTCACTGAGCCGGTGACCTCCATGGCGTGCGGGGCTGCGCAGTCGACGGGGATGTCGGTGGGCTGATTCGTGGTCGGGTCGATGCCCAGGCAGGTGCCTGCGGCCCACACCTTGGACTGGTCGATGTCGGCGACCTTCCCGGTGAAGGCGAGCTGCTGGTTGTTGGGTCCGGGCAACTGCAGTCCACAGAGCATGCGGCGCTCACCGGACTGCTTCCACGCCTTGTCCCCGGACCACAGCATGCTGATCGTGAACCGGCTGTTGGGGTCGAACTTCGCACCGAGGTAGCGCCGTACCGCCGCCGAACACTGCTCCTGGGTGATCTGTTGGATGCGCGCAATCGAGGGCGGTGCGGCGTCCGGGCCGTACTCGCTGCCCGGGAACGTGCGCATGTCCACCGACGAGGCCACCTCGAAGCGGTGCTCGGACGTGCAGTCGACGATCTCGGCGCCGTCCGGATTGCGCTCGGGCCAGTTCAGGCAGTCACCGCTCTTGGCGTGGTCGAAGGTGTCGTTGCCGCGCGGCCCGAGTGCGATCGAGTTGGCGGTCAGTCCCCCCGCTGGATCGGTCTGCGGCAGCACGGTGATGACACCGGCGATCAGCAGGCCGCCCAATGCGGTCAGTAGAAGGGCCCGATGGGTCGACTGGGCCGCAAGGCTGTGCCACCAGCGCGTCGGGGGCCGCTGCGGACTCGCAGGCGGCGACGACGGTGACGGCGGGGAAGACGGGGAAAGCATCGCCACCATTGTGGCAGGCGTGTCAGGTGCTGTGACAAGTGATGCAGCTGTAACGTTATGCGGCTGACGCCGCGGCCCGTAGGGTGGCGCGATGTGATCGACCTGAAAGTGCTGCGAGAAAACCCCGACACGGTGCGGGCGTCTCAGCGGGCCAGGGGCGAAGATCCCGGCCTCGTCGACGCCTTGGCGCACGCCGACCTCGCCCGCCGCGCGGCCATCTCCGAGGCCGACACGCTGCGCGCCGAACAGAAGACGGCGAGCAAGGCCGTGGGCAAGGCCTCACCCGAGGAACGTCCTGCGCTGCTGGCCGCGGCGAAGGACCTCGCTGAACGGGTTCGGGTCGCCGAGGCGGCCCAGGCCGAAGCGGAACAGGCCTTCACCGCAGCCCACATGGCGATCGCGAACGTCATCATCGACGGGGTTCCAGCCGGCGGCGAAGACGCGTTCGTGGTGCTCGACACGGTCGGTGAACCTCCCACGCTGGAGAACCCCAAGGACCACCTGGACCTCGGTGAATCGCTGGGCTTGATCGACATGGACCGCGGCGCGAAGGTGTCCGGTTCGCGGTTCTACTTCCTCACGGGGTACGGCGCGCTGCTGCAGTTGGCGCTGTTCCAGCTCGCGGTGCGCACTGCCACGGAGAACGGCTTCACGCTGATGATCCCGCCGGTGCTGGTGCGCCCGGAGATCATGGCGGGCACCGGGTTCCTCGGCGCGCACGCCGACGAGGTGTACCACCTGGGCAACGACGACCTCTACCTGGTCGGCACCTCCGAGGTGCCGCTGGCGGGCTACCACGCCGACGAGATCCTCGACCTGTCGGACGGCCCGCGCCGGTACGCCGGATGGTCGTCGTGCTTCCGGCGGGAGGCCGGCAGCTACGGCAAGGACACTCGCGGCATCATCCGGGTGCACCAGTTCGACAAGATCGAGGGCTTCGTCTACTGCAAGCCCGAGGACGCGGAGGCCGAGCACGAGCGGCTGCTGGGTTGGCAGCGCCAGATGCTCGCGCACATCGAAGTGCCTTACCGGGTGATCGACATCGCGGCAGGGGATCTCGGTTCGTCGGCGGCCCGCAAGTTCGACTGTGAGGCGTGGGTGCCCACCCAGCAGACGTACCGGGAGTTGACGTCCACCTCCAACTGCACCACGTTCCAGGCCCGCCGCCTGGCGGTGCGCTACCGCGACGAGAACGGCAAGCCGCAGGTCGCTGCGACGCTGAACGGAACGTTGGCCACCACGCGCTGGCTGGTCGCGATCCTGGAAAACCATCAGCAGCCCGACGGCAGTGTGCGGGTTCCTGCGGCGTTGGTGCCCTACCTCGGCGTCGAGGTGCTCACCCCGAGCTAGCGGCCGTCGAGAAGCGTGTCGAGCAAATCGACGAACTCCCTGGGGTGCACCGGCGTGCAGGCGGGCCGCGGGTAGGCGCCCCGCACGTCGAAAGTGACCAGCGTGGATTTGCGCGGCCGGTTCACGTCGAGCGGGAGCCAGTGCCGGAAGTCGGTGCCCCACAGGCGGAATCGCGACGTGAACAGGCCCAGCGGGCTGACCCGGTAACCGCGGATGTCGCGCAGCGGGATGATCTTCGAGGTGCCCGACGGGAAGTGGTAACGGCGCAAGGTCAGCGCTTCTCGGTCTAGCTGGATCAGCCCGTCGTCGTAGAAGGCGGCGCCGCTGTTCACAGCTTCTGCGACCGCAACTCGTGGCCCTTGGTGGTCAGGCACCGGCCGCTGTCCAGGTTCCATTGCCAGCCGTGCAGGTTGCAGGTCAGCGTGTTGCCTTCCACTACACCGAACTTGGACAGATCAGCCTTCAGGTGGGGGCAGCGGCGCTGAATTTCATAGCAGTCCAGCGTGATCGACGCGGTATCGTCGTGCGCCTCGGCGAACCAGCCGTCCGCGTAGGCGATCCGCTCGTCGGTCAGGCACTTGAAGAACGTGTACAGGTACTCGTTGTATCCGCCGACCCGCCAAGCGCGGAACCGCGTCGACAGGAAGATGGTGTTCACCCAGTCCGGCTCGCGGTCGCGGATCACCGTGCGCACCAGCTCAGGCGCGATCTCGAACCCGTAGCGGAACTTCTCGTTCGAGATAGGCTCCCGCACAACGCGTTTGGGGAAGTCCAGCACCACTGTCTCGGGACCGATGGCCAGCTCGACCGGATAGCCGATCCCGTCGCAGATCTGGTCGGATGCCGACATGATCGGCTCGAACAGCGCGCGCAGCGGTTCGAGCAGTGGTTCGCCCGCAGCCGGTGCCCAGGACGCCTTCTCGGCAGCCAGCATCGGGGCCATCCGCTCGGCATACGCGGCGATGTAGTCGGCCTTGCCGGTGGTGAAGATCGCCCGGACCTCGTCGTCGGGCACCGGGTGGCTCAATGAATCCAGCTGCGAGCCACTGAATTCCGCGGTCGAGCCGGGGATCATCAGCAGCCCGCCGGGGTGGCCGTGGGCGGCCATCTGATCGAGGAACACCACCTGGTCGGGGAAGATGTTCGCCGGGTCGCCGTGGTCGTCGTTGAGGTCGCGCAGCCCCGGGTCGAGGAAGCAGGGCGGCCCTGCCGATGGCACCACCCAGGTGGCGCCGACCTGGGCGATGTACTGCCGGCAGCGGTCCATCTGGCGCTGACGCTTCTGCACGCCGAAGGCGTGCTTGGCGCGCTCGGGCATGTCGTAGACCATCGGATACCAGATCGCACCGGAGTACTGCAGCATGTGTACGTCGATCTGACCGAAGTCGGCCGCCAGGACGTCGAGGTCGACTGGCCGGGCATCGTTCATGTTGAACACGGTGGTGGCGCCATCCGAGACCACCAGACCGGAATCGCCGATCGGTCCGTCCGCCGGGGCGCGCAACGCGATGATCATCACGTCGAGGTCGCCCTTCGGTCCGCTGACGCGGTGCTTGACCGAGTCGGTGGTCTCGAAGAACCGGTGGAAGCCCAGCTTCTCCAATTCCCGGCGTAGGTCGGGCACCGGGAAGTCGGGGAGCAGCACCACGGCGTCCTTGTTGACGTGGGCGCGCAGGTTCTCCGGATCGAAGTGGTCCTTGTGCAGGTGCGACACGTACAGGTAGTCGACGTCGCCCAGCGCCGCCCAGTCCAACTGGCTGTTGTCCGGGAACGGGAACCACGATGCGAAGTACGCCGGGTTCACCCACGGGTCGCACAGGATGCTCCCGGCGGTGGTGTCGATGCGAAAGCCGGCATGCCCGACGCTGGTGACCTGCACAAATACCCCTCTGATGGCTGCTTTCTCGGCCTTCAGCTTAGCCCGCAGGAGCGGGCTCGTCGTTCCACCGCTGCCGGTAGAACGCGATGCGCTCCGGGTCCGGTCGGACCCCGTAGGCGTCGAGCAGCACCGCCTGCCACTGTGCGCCCGGATAGTTCCAGTCCAACGACATCGTGGCGATGGCGAGGTCGGCCCACCTGTCGGCGACGCCGAGATCGCCGAGGTCGACGTGACCGGCGAACCTGCCGTCGTCGGCCATCAACGTGTTCGGGGCGCAGGGGTCGCCGTGGCACACCACGAGCCGGTCTGGACTGGGTGCGCCCGCGCCGATCCAGGACGGCGGACCAAAGGGGCAGTCGGAGACGGGCACGGTGTCGTGCAGCGCACGCAACCCGGCGCCGATGGCTCGCGCGGCGTCCGCCGGCCGGCCGGCCCACCGCGCGTCGACCGCCGAGCGTCCGGGCAGTGCCGCGGTGTGCAGCCACCCGCGCCCGCTGGCCAGCACCTCGGGCACGGCCGCATACCGGCGTGCCCACCGCAGCCGCACCGCCTCGTCGTCGAGCAGGTGCGCCACCGAGTGTGGATAGGTTTTGACGAACTCGACAGGAGGTCCGCCGACGGCGAAGGTGACCCCGCCCAGCTCGTTGACCCACACCGCGCGCACCGGCCGCCCGTCCGCGATCTCGGACACGACGGCCGGGACGTCAGGAGGGTGGCTCGGCGTACTCACGGCGGGCACCACTGTGCCACGCACTACGCTGGCGCCTGTGGAACCGGTATACGGCACTGTCATCCAGCTCGCCCGGCTGGTCTGGCGCGCCCAAGGCCTGACCTTCACCGTCACCGGCGTCGAGAACCTGCCCCGCACCGGCGGTGCGGTGGTTGCGATCAACCACACCAGCTACTTCGATTTCACCTTCGCCGGGTTGCCGGCCTACCGGCAGCACCTGGGCCGCAAGGTCCGGTTCATGGCCAAGAAGGAAGTCTTCGACCACAAGATCACCGGGCCGATCATGCGCAGCCTGCGTCACATCGAGGTGGATCGCCAGAGCGGCGCGGCGTCCTTCGCCGAGGCCGTGCGGATGCTCAAGGAGGGCGAGCTCGTCGGCGTCTACCCCGAGGCCACGATCAGCCGCAGCTTCGAGATCAAGGACTTCAAGTCCGGCGCGGCCCGGATGGCGATCGCGGCGGACGTGCCGATCGTGCCGCACATCGTATGGGGCGCCCAGCGCATCTGGACCAAGGGGCACCCGAAGAAGATGTGGCGGCCCAAGGTTCCGATCACGGTGGCCGTCGGCGCGCCGATCTACCCCACGCTGCCCGCCGAGGAACTGACCGCGCTCCTGCATTCCCGGATGCAGCACCTGCTCACCGAGGTACAGGACGCCTACGGGCCGCACCCGCCCGGGGAGTTCTGGGTGCCGCATCGCCTCGGTGGCGGCGCGCCGACACTGGCCGAGGCCAACCGGATGGATGCCGAGGAAGCGGCCGCCAAGGCCGCCCGCCGTGCCGGACCGTCCGCCGAGGCGCCGGGGTAGGCCGTGGAACCGGTCTTCCGCTCGCTCGAGATCGCGGCGATGCTGGCGGTGCGGGCCACCGGAACGACGATCACCTTCCGCGGGTTGGAGAACATGCCCAGCTCCGGAGGCGCCGTCATCGCCATCAACCACACCAGCTACGTCGACTGGCTGCCCGCCGCGCTGGCCGCCATGCATCGGCGGCGCCGGATGCGCTTCATGATCAAGGCCGAGATGAACGAGGTGAAACCCGTCGCCTATCTGATCAAGCACACCAAGACCATTCCGGTGGATCGCACGGCCGGCGCCGAAGCCTACGCGCATGCGGTCCAGGCGCTGCGCGCCGGCGAGATCGTCGGGGTGTACCCGGAGGCCACCATCAGTCGCAGCTTCGAGCTCAAGGAGTTCAAGAGCGGTGCGGCTCGCATGGCGCGCGACGCCCACGTGCCGATCGTGCCGCTGATCGTCTGGGGTGCGCAGCGGATCTGGACCAAGGATCTACCGAAAGAGTTGGGGCGCAAGAAGTTTCCCATCACCGTCGCGGTAGGGGCGGCCATTGCGCCGGACGGCGGTGTCGACGAGCTGAGCGCCCGGATGCGCGAAGCGATGACCGCCCTGCTGCACGAGGCGCAGCAGGGCTACCCCGCGCCGCCCGGCGCGCCGTGGGTGCCGCGCAGGCTGGGTGGAAGCGCGCCCACCCGGGCCGAAGCCGCCACGCTCGAGGAGGCGGAGCTCGCCGAGCGTGCCCGCAGACGAGGAGAGTCGACATGACGCCCGAGCTCGTGGCTACTGATGTCGATGGCACCCTGCTCGACGACGACGAGACGGTCAGCCCACGTACCCGCGCCGCGGTGCGCGCCGTCGTGGACTCGGGCGCCCAGTTCGTGCTCGCCACCGGCCGGCCGCCGCGCTGGGTCACCCCGATCGTCGACCAGCTGGGGTTCGCGCCGATGGCAGTGTGCGCCAACGGCGCGGTGATCTACGACCCGTCCGCCGACCGCATCGTCAGCGCCCGTACGTTGTCCTCCGACGAGCTCGCTGAGCTGGCCGAGATCGCTGCGCGGGTGATCCCCGGTGCCGGGCTGGCCGTGGAGCGGGTGGGCAGGACCGCCCACGACGCCGCAACCCCGCAGTTCGTCAGCTCACCGGGCTACGAGCACGCCTGGTTGAACCCGGACAACACCGAGGTGTCGCTGGAAGACTTGCTCAGCGCGCCCGCAGTGAAGCTGCTGGTCCGCAAGGCGGGGGCCCGCAGCGCCGACATGGCGGCGGCTCTGGTCGGGCATGTGGGCGCCGCCGGCGACATCACGTACTCGACCAACAACGGCCTGATCGAGATCGTCCCCACCGGGGTCAGCAAGGCGACGGGCATCGCGGAGCTGAGCACTCCCCAGGGCATCGACGCGGCGCACATCGTCACGTTCGGCGACATGCCCAACGACGTGCCGATGCTCGCGTGGGCGGGGCTCGGGGTCGCGATGGGCAACGCTCATCCCGACGCGGTCGAGGCGGCCGACGAAGTGACGGCCACCAATGCCGAGGACGGGGTGGCCCGGGTGCTGGAGCGGTTCTGGCGCTGAGCAGGTAGCACTAGGCCGGGTTGATCGGCGGCGTAAAACGTTCGAGTTGAACGGGCGCGTCGGCCGGCCGGGTCAATTCGACCGGGACGCCGTCGATCACGCGCGTCACGGTGCCCCTCTCGCGATCGAAGTTCAGCGTGCCGTGCTGGAAATTCTGCACGATCCACTGCGGTTCGGCGATCTCGGCGCTGGTCGGCAGCCCCAGCGCGCCCCGCTCGAATCCGAGTGTGCCCCAGGCGTTGTACAGCTCTCCGGTGATGGGTTCGGCGCCGGTGGCCGGCGACCAGTAGACCGCGCCGTGCTCGAAGGTGGCGTAGCGGGCCGCGCCCTCACCCGCCGCCTCGGGTGAGGTCGGCTTGCCGAGATAACTCCGCTCACCGCCCAGCTTCTCCCACGCCGTGAAGATTGCGCCGCCGCGGAGCTGCTCGATCAGCAGGTCTGCCCCCGGTGGGTCATTGAAACGCGCTGCCAGATCGCGGATCTCGCCCATCACGGCATAGGCGGCGTTGCCCGGGCACTCGGTGTTGCCGACGTCGCGATGGGTGAAGATCGTCGGCAGTGTCGGCGACGAGCCGAACGGGAATTTGGTGAACGCACCACCCTCGGACGGCAGCACCACTGTGCCACGCGGGTCGACGCCGGCCTGCCCCAGCACCCAACCGAGAAGGCGTGCTGTGGTGCGCAATTGGATGGGGGTCGGGGGTACGTCGGTGAAATTGCCGAGCATCGCCACACCCCAGGTGTTGTGGTTGAAACCACCGGTGTGGCTGCCCTCGACCGGCCGCGTCATGCCGCCGGCCCGGCCCTCGAACACCTGCCCGTATTTGTCCACGAGCGCGTTGTAGGCGATGTCGCACCAGCCCAGCGTGCGGGTGTGGTACTCGTAGATCGAGCGGACGATGCCGGCGGAATCCTGGGGTGTGTAGTCGTTGCTGCCTGCCGAGTGGTGCACGACGCCGGCCTGGATCTTGTTGTCGTAGCGCGGTTCTCCGCAGCGCATCGACTCGTTGGCACCCCATTCGGCGCGGTTGATGATGTGCGGTGGCTGACCAGGCGGAGTGGCTGCGTTGGGCAGGGGCAGCAGGTCGACCGGCGTCTGCGGCGGGCTGATCAGCACGGCGTTGATGTTCTCGCCGAACGGTTGCTCGACGGTAGCTGGGATGTACCCGAGTTGGGGGTGCTGCACCGGGGCGGCTGCCGCGGTGGTGCGGGCGTCGGGGGGGCGGGTGACCTCGATCTGCACCGCAGTGGTGCGTCCGACGAACACCGGTTCGGTGCCGCGCGGAGCGTCATGTCCGGTCGGACCGACACCCTCGAGGGCCTCGGCCTCGTACCACGGTCCCCAGCTGCCGTCGGCCTTCCTGGGGCGGACCCGCGCGGTAGTGCCGGTCAGGTCTCCCGACGTCAGCGCGACCATCGAGAACGGGGTGTCCTGGTGGATTTCGCGGAGGGTGCGGCCGGCGCCCAGCTCGGGAAGCGGCTGGGTGACCATCTGCGGGGCGGCGACCGTCGGGGCAGGTGGCCGCTCCGCGATCGCGTGCACGAGCAGCGCGGTGAGTAACACCGTCCCCGCGAGCGCGGCGATCAGTGTCGATCTCGGGCGACGACACAGCACGGGCTGATGTTACGTATGTGTCAGCTGTTACAGATGTTCCGACACGCTGGTGACCCAGGACTCGCCGATGGCACCGCAGAGCTCAAGGCTTCTGCGGTGCCATCGTCGTGGGTGGATCGTGGGGGTCAGGCGCCCGAGTCGAGCGCCGCCTCGGCCGCGCCCAGACCGGCCTGGGCCGGTGCCGCCGCGGCGCCGGCGGCGTCGGCCGCTGCTGCGGGAGCGGCCGCGGCTGCGGCAGCGGGCGGCTTGACCGCCGACATGATCGCCGGCATCAGCACGCCCTTGAGGAGATCGATCGCCTCGCCCGCGCCGAGGGAATTGGCCGCGCTGGTCAGGTCGCCGAGCAGGCCGCCGCTGCTGGAGGCCACCGGCTGGGTGGCGGCCAGCGACGGATCACCCAGGATCGGGTAGCCGGCGCCCAACGCCGGATCCAGGCCGACGGGGGCCGAGATCGGCACCTCGCCCGCGGCCGGCAGCCCGGCCGTGGAGATCGGGGCCGCACC
This sequence comes from Actinomycetota bacterium, assembly GCA_040752555.1. GTDB lineage: Bacteria > Actinomycetota > Actinomycetes > Mycobacteriales > Mycobacteriaceae > Mycobacterium. Next base: position 315,850 of record JBFMGT010000003.1, read on the forward strand.
GAGCACCGGGTCGGTCAACGCCGGGGGCGTGCTCAGCCCGGGTGTCGTCAGTCCCGCGGGCGTGGTCAGGCCGGGTGCGCTGAGTGCGGGATCGGTCAGCGAGGGCGTCGTGAGGCCGGGGGTCGTGAGGCCGGGGGTGGTGAGGCCGGGTGCGCTCAGCGCCGGGTCGGTCAACGACGGGGTGGCGCCGACCGGGCTGGTCAGTGCCGGACTGGTGAGCGCCGGGTTGGCGAGGCCGGGATCGGTCAGCGACGGCGTGCCCAGGCCTGCGGTGCCCAGCCCCGTGCCTCCCAATCCGGGGGACAGCGTGGTGGGTGAAGCGGCCCCGGTGCCGGTCAGCAGACCGGTGGGCAGCGGAGGCAGATTGATGCCGAACTGCGAAAGCCCTTGTGACAGAGCGGAAATCAATTCGCCGGGGAGGTCGGTGATGGTGGCGGCTTGGCGGAACTCGCGGTGCTGCGGCTGCTGCGGGGACGGCGAGGTCAGCTGGGTGGTGGCGACAACTGCAACGGGACCTGCGACGGCCAGAGCGGCGACTGTGCTCAGGGCTGTCGAGAGCCGGCGGCGACGTCGGTTCGGCACGGAAGTCTCCTCAATACATGGACTACAGGCGGTAGATC
>JBFMGT010000004.1:0-303504 GCA_040752555.1 Actinomycetota bacterium
GGGCCAATCCCGCCCGGGCCACGACGACGGCGTCGAGATCACCGCTGCTTACCCTGTTCAACCTGGTATCTAGGTTGCCTCGTAGGGGGCGGATTTCCAAACCGAGACCCAGTGCTCTAAGCTGCGCGGTCCGTCGCGGGGACGATGTTCCGATCACCGACCCGGCCGGCAACTCCCCGAGCACCAGCCCGTCGCGGGCCACCAGCGCGTCGCGGGCGTCTTCGCGCACCGGGATCGCGGCGATGACGAACCGGGGATCGACCGCGGTCGGCAAATCCTTGTACGAGTGCACCGCCATGTCGACCGTGTCGTCGGCGATGGCTTCGCGCAGGGCGGCCGTGAACACGCCGACACCGATGTCGGCGATCGGCGCCTGGGAGCGGTCCCCGTCGGTGGAGATGATCACGAGCTCGGCGTCGTGCCCCCGCGCGTTCAGTGCGTCACGGATGGCTCCGGCCTGGGTGGTGGCCAGCAGGCTGCCCCGCGTGCCGATGCGGATCACTCTGTGCTGTCGAGATCGCTTGGCGGAACGGAGATCCCATCGACGGTGACGGCGCCGAGCTCGCTGCCGGAGACGGCGTCGACGGCGTGCTGGTCGAGTTCGAACAGCTCCCGCAGCGCCTCGGCGTAGCTGTCCCCGCCGGGGGCTCCGGCCAGCTGCTTGACCCGCACGGTCGGGGCGTGCAGCAGCTTGTCGACGACCCGGCGCACCGTCTTGGCGACCTCGTCGCGGTGGGCCGAGTCCAGGCCGGGCAGCCGGTTGTCCAGGCGCAGTAGTTCCGCCTCGACCACGTCGGCGGCCCGTTGGCGCAGTGCGGTGACCGTCGGGGTGACCTCGGCCATCCGCTGACCGGTCAGGTAATCGGCCACTTCAGCGGCGACGATCGTGCGGGCGGCCTCGGCGTCGGAGGTGGCGGTCCGTGCGGTCGGCTCCCGCAGGATCCGCTCCATGTCAATGACGTCGACGCCGGGCAGGCCGGCGACCGCGGGGTCGATGTCGCGCGGCATGCCGAGATCACACATCACCAGCTGCTTCGTGCCGCCGAGCCGTTGCGCCAGGCCACGGTGCACGTCGGCCAGCGTGACGACCGGCCGCACCGCGCCGGTGCAGCTGACCACCACATCGGCATCGGTGAGAAGGGGTGGTAGATGGTCGAACGGGAAAGCTTCGGCCGCCAAGCCGTGGCTGCGGATGTTCTCGGCGAGGCGCTTGGCGCGCGGCAGTGAGCGATTCACCACATGGATGCGTTCGATCCCGGCGCGCATCAGCTGCTTGGCGGCCAGCGCGCCCATCGATCCGGCGCCGACCACCACGGCCGAGCGTCCCGCCAGGGAGCCGATCCGCGTCTCGGCCATGTCCAGTGCGACGGACACCACCGACGCACCGGCGGCGTCGATACCGGTCTCAGAATGCACCCGCTTACCGACCGACAGCGCGCGCTGGGACAGTTCGTGCAGCGTGCGGCCTACGGTGTGGTTGGCCTCAGCGGTGGCATATGCGCGGCGCACCTGCCCGAGGACCTGCGCTTCGCCGACGACCGCGGAATCCAGCCCGCTGGCCACCGAGAAGAGGTGCTCGACGGCGGCTTCGGCATAGCGGACGTAGGCGTAGCGGGTTAGGTCCTGCAGGGACATCCCCGAGTGCTCACCGAGCACCTGGCCGATCACCGAGAGTCCGCCGTGGAATGCCTCGACGACCGCGTACACCTCGACGCGGTTGCAGGTCGACAGCACCATGGCCTCGGTGACCAGCGACGATTGCAGAATCTGCTCGATGATCTTGGCCTGATCGGCCTCGTCGGTACTGAGCTGCTCGAGCACCGACACCGGCGCGCTCCGGTGCGAAACCCCGAAAAGCAGTACGCTCACGGCTTCCTCACCACCCCACCAAGGTAGTCGTTGACCTGCTGAGCGGCCAAATTCGCTCAGCCGGCCAGGTCGGCGCGCAGCCTCGCCTCGTCGAGCTCCCAGTAGCTGTGCTCCGCGCCGTCGAGCAGCACGACGGGCAGCCGGTCGCCGTATTCGGCGCGCAGGGCCTTGTCCCCCGCCGCCGCGGCCTCGTCCACGTCGGTCACGCTCAGCGTGAACCCGAGCTCGGTACGCAGCACGGCCAACCGGTCGGCCACCGTCTGACACAGCGAACAGCCCTGGCGGGTGAGCAGGTGCACGGCACGATCCACCCCGCCAGTATCGCGACCGGGTGACCTAGTGTTGTAGCCGTGTCCGACGGTACTGAGATCGGCATCGAATCCCGGGCGCAGAAGATCGCCGGGGAGAGCAGCGCCGCGGTCGCGGCCGACGGCCTGATCGAGCCCGCCGAAGAGCTGCCCGGCCCGCCGCCACCGCCACCGGATCTCACCGCGGCGGCGTTTTTCGACGTGGACAACACACTGGTGCACGGCTCGTCGCTGGTGCATTTCGCGCGCGGCCTGGCGGCCCGCGAGTACTTCACCTACAAGGACCTGGCCCGCTTCGCGATGGCGCAGGCCAAGTTCCAACTCACCGGTCGCGAGAACAGCGACGACGTGGCAGCGGGACGCCGCAAGGCGCTGGCGTTCATCGAGGGCCGCTCCACGGCCGAGCTGGTGGCGCTCGGCGAGGAGATCTACGACGAGATCATCGCCGACAAGATCTGGCCCGGCACCCGCGCGCTGGCCCAGATGCACCTCGACGCCGGTCAGCAGGTGTGGCTGGTCACCGCCACGCCCTACGAACTGGCCGACACCATCGCCCGCAGGCTCGGACTGACCGGCGCACTGGGCACCGTCGCCGAGTCGATCGACGGCGTGTTCACCGGCCGGCTGGTGGGCGACATCCTGCACGGCACCGGCAAGGCGCACGCGGTGCGCTCGCTTGCCATCCGCGAGGGCCTGAATCTGCGCCGCTGCACCGCCTACTCCGACAGCTTCAACGACGTGCCGATGCTCTCGCTGGTGGGTACCGCGGTGGCGATCAATCCCGACGCCGATCTGCGCGACCTGGCCCGCGAGCGCGGCTGGGAGATCCGCGACTTCCGCACCGCACGCAAAGCCGCCCGCATCGGGGTGCCCTCGGCACTGGCACTCGGCGCGGTCGGGGGCGCGCTGGCGGCGGTGGTCTCCCGTCGCGACCCCAAGTAGGTGCGCGCGCCGCTGATAGGCTCGCGCCGCCCCCCAGTGACGAAAGCGGATCACGCATGACCATCGCCGAGAACATCATCGGGACCCATTACCGGTACCCCGACTACTTCGAGGTCGACCGCGAGAAGATTCGGGAGTTCGCCCGCGCCGTCAAAGACGATCACCCCGCGCACTACAGCGAGGAAGCTGCCAAGGAGTGCGGCCACGACGCGCTGATCGCATCCCTGACCTTCCTCGCCGTCGCGGGCCGGCGTGTGCAGCTGGAGATCTTCAACCAGTTCGACGTGCCCATCAACATGGAGCGGGTGCTGCACCGCGATCAGAAGATCACCTTCCACCGACCGATCGTGGCCGGCGACAAGTTGTTCTTCGACTCCTACCTGGACTCGGTGACCGAGTCACACGGCGCGGTGGTCACCGAGGTCCGCGGCGAGGTGACCGACGAGCGGGGTGAGCCGGTGCTGACCAGCGTCGTCACCGTGATGGGCGAGGCACAGTCGGACACCGAAGCCGACGAGGTCAGCGACCGGATCGCCGCCGCGCGTGACGAAGCGCTGCGCAAGATGGTCGCCAAGCAGACCGCCCAGTAGGGCCGCAGCGGCTCAGCCGAAGAACGTGTTCCTGCGGTTGGCCAGCAGCTGGTAGAGCGTCTGCTGAATGGTTTCGCGCACCTGATCGGTGAGCTCGAAGGTGACCATCGGGTCGTCCGCCGCCGAGTCGTCGTAGTCGGCGGTGTCGATCGGCTCGCCGAACTGGATGTACCACTTGGACGGCAGCGGCACCACGCCCAGCGGCCCGGCGAGAGGGAACAGCGGGGTGACCGGGAAGTAGGGCAGACCGAGCAGCCGCGCCACCAACTTGACGTCGGCGATCATCGGGTAGATCTCCTCGGAACCGACGATCGAGCACGGCACGATCGGCGCTTTGGTGCGCAGCGCTGCCGAGACGAACCCGCCGCGGCCAAAGCGCTGCAGCTTGTAGCGATCCTTGAAGTGCTTCCCCAGGCCCTTGTAGCCCTCGGGGAACACGGCGGTGAGCTCGCCGGCGGCCAGCAGCCGGTGCGCGTCGTCGGTGCATGCCATCGTGTGACCGGCCTTGCGGGCGGCCTGCCCGAGGACCGGCATGTCGAACACCATGTCCGCGGCCAGCAGGCGCAGGTCCCGGTGCGCCGGATGGTGGTCGCGCACGGCCACCGACGTCATCAGCCCGTCGAAGGGCAGCACGCCGGCATGGTTGGCCACCACGAGGCCGGCACCGGTCTCGGGCAGGTTCTCCACGCCGCTGACCTCGACCCGGAACCACGACTTGAACAGCACGCGCAGCATCGGCAGGAAGACCGCGTCGTTGAGGTGGGGGTCGAAGCCGAACTCGTCGACGCTGTAGTCCCCGACCATCCGCTTGCGGATGAAGTCGGCGACCGCGGAGATCCGGTTGGCGAGCTCGCTGGGTGCGGCGTCGGGACCCGAGCCGAGGCCTGCCCCGTCACCACGGTGGGCGTCGATGTCGCAGACGACGGCGGCCAATTCCTCAGCGGTGGCGCGGCCGTCGCCCTCGCCGAAGAGCGACGGGTGACGCCGCGATCGATCGACCCGCTGGGCCGCCGCCCGCCGTGCTGCTGCACTGCGCCCCGAATTAGAGTGCAGGGGAATGACTTTCGCTTTGGACTCGCCCGCCACCGTTTCGCTTCTCACCTTCCTCGACTTCGAGCTCGGGTGTCCCCGCCCCCTCACTGAGCCCTGAGTCTAGCGTCCGAACCGCGCTGCCGCCCCCACTGCGCGGCGCTCGAGCGCAGATACCCAGTTCGGATCCACGATGGGTCTGAGTCCACGTCCGCGCACGTAGTCGTCGAAAGCTTCCGCCGTGGTCCACTTCGGCGTGAATCCCAGTTCGGTGCGCATCCGGGTGGTGTCCATGACGCGGCCGTAGCTGAGGTAGTCGAGGCGCTCCCGATCGAGCTCGGTGACCCGGCCTGCCCGCCACAGGGAATCGACGGCCGCCAACGCGGACCGCGGCATCGGGAGCGCGAGACGGCCCGATCTGCGAATCGCCTGGCTCATCATGATCACTCCGGACGCCCCGATGTTGAACGTGCCCGCCTTGCCCGCCATCGTCGCCCGCTCCAACGCCCCCAGCGCGTCCTGCTCATGGAGCAGCTGCATTCGGGCGTCGTGACCGATGATCGTCGGCACCACCGGTCCGGCCAGATAGCGCGACAGCGCGGTGTCCATCGCCGGGCCGATCATGTTGGCCAGCCGCAGGATCGTGACCGCGATGTCGGGCCGGCGCCGGCCCAGCCCGCGGGCATATCCTTCGATGTCGATGCTGTCGCGGGCGAACCCTTCGCCGGGTGGCCTGCGCCGGCTGCTGCTCTCGGCGAACAAGACGGGGTCGCGGGAACTGGAGCCGTAGACCTCGGAGGTCGACTTGAGGATCACCCGGCGCACCGACGGCGCTTTCTGGCAGGCGGCGAACAATTGGATCGCGCCCATCACGTTGAGCTCTTTGAGCGTGGCCCTACCGCCGGAGCGGGGCGCATAGGACGCCGCCGCCGCATGGACGACCGTGTCCACGTCGCCGTTGCGAATCACCTTGGCGATGAACGGGTTCCGAATGTCGGCCCGGACGAACTCCGCGCGCCCCATGCGGCGCAGCAGGTCCTTGCTCGGCGCGATCGCGTCGACCGCGATGACATGGTTGATCAGCGGGTTCTGCGCCAGCCGGGCGGTCAGGTAGCCACCGAGGAACCGGCAGGCGCCGGTGACCAGGACGACCCTGGGGTAATTCAGACCGTCCCGGGCATCGGAGCCGCCCGAATCACCCCCAGCATCCATGTCCGCAGCCTAGCGGCAGGGGCGCCCGGCTTACTTGCCGAGTTTTCTGCGCTGCACCCGGGTGCGACGGAGAAGCTTGCGGTGCTTCTTCTTCGACATGCGCTTGCGCCGCTTCTTGATGACAGAACCCATGAACTCCGCTACCTAAGTGTTGTCGTGACGAGCCTGAAGGATCTCGTCAGCCTCGACCGGCCACCTTACCGAAACGCGGATTCACGACGAAATCTACCGATCAGCCGGCGTCGAAGTACGAGCTCTCCAGCATGTCGTGGACGGCCTTGGCGTGGACGCGGAACGACCGACCGACCCGCACCGCAGGCAGCTCACCGTTGTGGACCAGCCGGTACACGGTCATCTTGCTGACCCGCATGAGGCTGGCCACCTCAGCCACGGTGAGAAATTGAGCTCGAGGCGGCTGACCATCGGACTGACCGGCGTCGCGCGCCGCCTTCCCGCTGGCTGAATCCCGCGCCGACGGCCCGTTCATAGACGTCATCGCAACCCAATCCATCAGGCGCGGGCAGTTCCAGCGGCTTCCCCACCGCTGGCACCGACCCGCGCTTACCACTGGGAGAATAGCGTGGCGGGTGGGGTTACTGCGACGGGTGTGGGCTAATCAGTCCGAAATTCCCGAACTACTCCGGTGTAATTCCTAGCTGCTCAGAGCGCCTTTTCGCGGCCTCGACGGCGTTGGCCACCGCCGCGCGCAGACCCCCGCGCTCCAGTTCCCGCAGCCCAGCGGCCGTGGTGCCGCCCGGCGAGGTGACCGTCGCCCGCAGCTGCGCGGCCGAGGTGTCGATCACCGACGCCATCACTCCGCCCGCCCCCTGCTCGCCGGTTCCCTCGGCGTCCAAACGCTCGAGCAGCATCGCCGCCGAGCCGGCCATGGTCTGCACCACCAGATCGGTGGCCACCGATCTGCTCAAACCCGCGTCCACCGCAGCGTCGACGAGCGCCTCGACCATCAAGAAGAAGTACGCAGGACCGGAGCCCGACACCGCGGTGACGGCGTCGATCTGGTTCTCCGCCACGGTGAGCACGCCGCCGACGGCGTCGAACAACGAGGACACGCCCCGCAGGTGCTCGGCGGTCGCGAACCGGCCCGGCGCGACCGCGCTGACCCCGCCGCCGACCAGCATGGGCGCGTTCGGCATCACGCGCACCACAGGCGACCCGGCCGGCAGCTTGTTCTCGTAGTAGGCCGCGCTGACACCCGCGGCCACGGTCACGAAGATCTGCTCGTCGGCGTCGCTCTCCGCGCGGGCCGCCGTGTCGGCGATGTCACCGATCACGCTCTCGACATCGGAGGGCTTGACCGCGACGATCACGTAGGTGGCAGTGTCGACCGCCTCGGCCACCGAGGCGATCCGCACGGAATACTTCTCCGCGAGGTAGGAGGCGCGGTTCGGGCTCTTCTCCGCGATCACCAGGTCCTTGACCTGACGCCCGGCCCGGAGCAGCCCCGCCAGCAGCGCCTCTCCGATGCTTCCGCCGCCGATGATCGCGATTCTGGCCATGCCGGACAGCATGACACGGCGGCCCGGACCTGATCAGTCGGGAGGGGCGGGCACCATCGCGAGTTGCCGGGACTGCACGATGATGCGGCCCTCGCTGTCCACCACGATGTGGTCCTCGTCGAACCAGTCCTGACCGATCTGCGTCGTCGTGCACATCACCCGCAGCCAGCCGTCGGCAGGCAGCGCCCGCAGATACGCCGTCAACTGCACCGTGGGCGCCCATCCGAACCTGTTGACGCCGAACGTCACCGGAGCCGATACGTCGCCGCACAACAGGGCGAACAGCACGTCGGGCGCCACCCCCTTGGGCCGCACCCAGTACTCGATCAGCGGCGGTCCGCCGTCGCCGCGCGGGGTGAACGACGTCAACGACGGGCGGATGTCGCAGCCGTGGGCGAGATGGACGACGTCGGCCATGGGATGTCCCGGGCCGATCGGTTCCAGCCCGGGCGGCGGGTCCGGGGTCATCAGCGGCAGCACCGGATTCACGGACAACAGCGGCGGCACATGGTGTTCCGGACGACCCAGCGTGATCGCCGCGCGCAGCGCGGTCCGCTGCCCCTGGTTCAGCTCGACATCGATCAGACTGACCCGTCGTCCACGTTTACGTACCGTCGTGACGACCTGCATGGGACCCGGATCCGGTGCCCACAGGAAGCTGCCTGACACGGCGATGGGTTCCACACCCGGTTCACCGAATTCGGTCCGCGCGGCGTGGGCACACAGCGCGAGCATCGCGCCGCCGTGCACCTTGGGCCCGATAGTCCAGTGTTCGTTGAGCAGCCCGTGATAGACACCGGCGCCATCGGGTGTCAACGCCATCGCATCGGTGAACAGGGTCGAACTCTTCGTCAATGTTCTAGCCGTCCTCAGATCAGCGCAACAGGTGCGTGCGGGCGAATTGCAAAGACTCGACCAGCAACTCTTCCCGTTCGGCGGCCGACCGGGCAGCGGACGTGGTCACCTCGAGGATGACGTGTCCGGCGAAATCGCCGGCGGCCAGCATCTCGCAGATCTCCACGGTCGGCTGAGTGCCACGGCCGGGCACCAGGTGCTCGTCGGTCGAGGCGCCGCTGCCGTCGCACAGGTGCAGGTGCACGAGTCCCTCCCCCATCCGGCGAGCCATGTCGACGGCGTCGGAGCCGGCGGTCGCAGTGTGCGAGAGGTCGAGCGTGTAGTGCGCGTGCCCCCCGTCGAGCGGATCGTAGGAGGGCGCGAAGGCCGAGATGCCCGGCCCTGGCGCGCCGCCGCGCTTGCGCATCCGTTCGATCGACGTCTGTCCTGCGCCGAAGAACCGGTCGGCCCGGAACGGGAACATGTTCTCGACCGCGACGTGGACGTGGCTGGCCGCCTCGAGGGCGGCCACCTGGGCGGCGAACCCCTCTGCATAGCGGCGCTGCCACCGGAACGGCGGGTGGACCACCACGGTCTGGGCGCCGAGCTGTTCGGCGGCGCGCACGCTACGGTCCAGCTTGGGGATCGGGTTGGCGCCCCATACTCGCTGCGAGATCAGCAAACACGGCGCGTGCACCGACAGCACCGGCACGTCGTAGCGCCGCGAGAGCTCCTCGACAGCGTCGATGTCCTGGCTGACCGACTCCGCCCACACCATCAGCTCGACGCCGTCGTATCCGAGTCTGGCGGCCAATTCGAAGGCGGCCTCGGTCTTCAGCGGATAGACGGAGGCAGTGGACAGGCCGACCTTGATGGCAGGGCGCACCCGATCAGCCTGATCGCAGCAACGCCAGCGGCCCGAGGGTGACCAACGCGCCGACCGCCACCGCAATCAGCGTGCTGCCGATGTCCTCGGTCTTGCGCACCACCCGGACGCCGACCACCAGGCCCAGGATCACCAACACCGACAGCACCAGTGCCACGATGTTGTTCCACTTCCACAACTGGTCGAACGCGAAGAACAGGCCGGCACCGAAGATCACGGCCACCACGCTCTGCCCGACCACCCACAAGCCGTGCACCAGCGGCGACATCTCACGAGGCGCGTCGGCCTCCTCGTCGTCGTCGAGGTCGTCATCGAGGTCGTCCTCCGAGAGCCGCTGGCCGCCGCGGCGGGCCACGTCGTCGGCGACGGTCTCACCGCCGAACAGCGGGTCCTGGGTCGAGCGCAGGTACGACGGCAACTCGTCGTCGATGTCCGCCTCGGCCGTGTCCTCGGCGTCCTCGGTGTCCTCGGACTCGGCATCGGCTGCGCTCGGGGACTCGTCCTCAGGCTCCTCGGTGGCCTGCTCCTCGACGTCATCGAGCTGGACGGAAACGTCAGCGTCGACGGGGTCGGGGCTCATCAGTTCCGCATCGACGGGGCTGTCGACGGTATTCTTGCGGCCGAACCGGCCGAACGGTGACCGGCGCGGCGCTTCGGCCTCGACCGGCGCTTCGGCCTCAAGAGCTGGCTCGGCCTCGTCCTCGACCTCGTCCTCGGGTTCGGCTTCCTCGTCCTCGTGCGATTCGCCGACTTCGACGAGTTCGTCGTCGGCTTCGGTCACCTCAGCCGCGTCGGCCACCGCGTCGACGTCGTCGGCGTCCTCGTGAGCATCGGACTCGGTGACCTGCTCCGGCTCGGGATCCGGCTCGGGGGCTGGTGCGGGAGCGGCCGGTTCGTCGGGCCGGACGATCGGGATCTCGCCGGTGAGCTCGGCGACGGTGACGGCATCAGCGTTGCCGCGGCGACGGCGGCGGCGGCCACCGACCGGCGGTGCACCGATCGTGCCGTTCTTGGCCAGCAGCTCGGCGACCGAGATCGGCCGGGTGTTGGTGTAGTCGTCTGGTCCAGTCATCGCCTGCTCGCCCTCGCGGTTGCCTGCTTACCGTCCAGCATCGCGCACCGACACCCGCGCCGAGGCCGAATCCCCACCTACCAACGCCGTGCCGTCGGCTTCGCTGTCGAGCTTTCGCAGGATCAACCCCTCCCGCAATGCCCACGGACAGATGTCCACGCTTTCGATACCCAGGGCTTTCATGCTCGCCTCGGCCACCAGGGCGCCCGCTACGATCTGCGGCGCACGGTCGGCGCTCACTCCTTCCAGCTCGGCACGGTCAGACGCGGTCATCCTAGAGATGAAAGCTATGAGCTGGCGAAGACCCGCAGCGGTCAGCGTGCGCTTGACGCGGGGACCGGCGCCCGACGGCGCCGCACCGGTGAGCCGGGCCAGCGAGCGAAACGTCTTGGACGTGGCCACCGCCAGGTCGGGGCTGCCCGCTTCGGTGATCGCCGCGCCGGCCTCGGACAACTCGTTGGCCAGCCAGTCGCGCAGCATCGCGACGCGGCGCCGGCCGGGAGGATCGTCGGGCAGCCACTCGCGGGTCAGCCGACCTGCACCCAAGGGCAGCGACATCGCCACGTCGGGCTCCTCGTCCACCCCGCTGGACAGCTCGAGTGAGCCGCCGCCGATGTCGATGTTGATGATGCGTCCGGCGCTCCAGCCGTACCAGCGCCGCACCGCCAGGAACGTCAGCCGCGACTCGTCGACCCCGGTGAGCACCCGCAGATCGACGCCGGTGTCCGACTTCACCCGCGACAGCACGTCCTCGGAATTCTTCGCGTCCCGCACCGCCGACGTCGCGAACGCCATCAACTCCGAGCAGCCTGAACTCGTGGCGATCTTGGCGAACTCGTCGATCGTGCCGATCAGCTTGTCAGCGCCGCGGCGCGTCAGCTTTCCGGAGTTGTCGATGGCCTCGGCCAGCCGCAGGGAAGCCTTCGTCGAACTCATCGGCGTCGGGTGCCCACCGCGGCGCGCATCCACCACCAACAGGTGGACGGTATTGCTGCCCACGTCGAGCACGCCTAATCGCACCCGTCCAACCTAATGGGTCTACCGTGGAAAACCGTGACTGGTCCGTACCCGGGTGAGGTGGAACTGGATTTCGCCCGCGAATGGGTGGAGTTCTACGACCCCGAAGACCCCAAGCATCTGATCGCCGCGGACATGACGTGGCTGCTGTCGCGCTGGACGTGTGTGTTCGGCACACCGGCCTGCAAGGGCACCGTCGACGACCGCCCCGACGACGGATGTTGTTCGCACGGCGCGTTTCTCTCCGACGACGACGACCGCGCCAAGCTCGACGACGCCGTGAAGCTGCTCACCGACGAGGACTGGCAGTTCCGGGACAAAGGCCTGGGCAAGAAGGGCTACCTGGAGTGGGACGAGTACGACGACGAACCCACCTTGCGCACGCGAAAGTACAAGGGGGCGTGCATCTTTCTCAATCGCCCCGGCTGGCCGGCCGGCATCGGGTGCGCGCTGCACACCAAGGCGCTCAAGCTGGGCGTGGAGCCGTTGACCCTCAAACCCGAGGTGTGCTGGCAGCTGCCGATCCGGCGCACCCAGGAGTGGGTCACCCGCCCCGACGGCTCGGAGATCCTGAAGTCGACGGTCACCGAGTACGACCGGCGTGGCTGGGGTGAAGGCGGGCTCGACCTGACCTGGTATTGCACCGGCGACCCCAACGCGCACGTCGGCGAGAAGCCGGTGTGGCAGTCCTACGCACCCGAGCTCACCGAGTTGCTTGGCGAAAAGGCCTACGCGGAGCTTGCGGCAATATGCAAGCGGCGCAGTGCTTTAGGACTGGTGGCTGTTCATCCTGCCACGCGAGCGGCGCAGTGAGCGACCCCCTCTTCCTGTTCCGGCTCCTCCCGCCCCGTGCGGATTTCGCGCAGACGATGACCGACGCCGAGCAGAGCGCGATGGCCGCGCACACCGAATTCTGGAACGAGCTGCTGGCCGCGGGTCGCGTGGTCGTCTACGGACCGGTCGCCGATCCGGAGGGGGTGTGGGGGCTCGGGGTGGTGCGCGCCGCCGACCGTGCCGAGGTGCTGGCCATCGGCGAAGCCGATCCCTCGGTGCGCGCTGGGGTCAACACGTTCGAGGTGCTCGAGATCATGGGCGGCCGGACGGGTTAACCCTCGAGCTTGTACCCCAGTCCGCGCACGGTGACCAGATGCACCGGATTGGCCGGGTCGGCCTCGATCTTGCTGCGTAGGCGCTTGACGTGCACATCGAGGGTCTTGGTGTCCCCGACGTAGTCGGCGCCCCATACCCGGTCGATCAGCTGGCCCCGCGTCAGCACCCGGCCGCTGTTGCGCATCAGATACTCCAGCAGGTCGAATTCCTTGAGCGGCAAGGTGATCGGGGTTCCGTTGACACTGACCACGTGGCGCTCCACGTCCATGCGCACCGGACCTGCCTCCAACACCCGGTCGTCCAGGGCCGCATCGTCGGTGTCGGCGCCGCGCCGCAGCACCGCACGAATCCGGGCGATCAGCTCTCGCGCCGAGTACGGCTTGGTGACGTAGTCGTCGGCGCCCAGCTCCAGCCCGACCACCTTGTCGATCTCGCTGTCGCGGGCGGTCACCATGATCACCGGCACGCTGGAGCGGGACCGCAGTTGCTTGCACACGTCGGTGCCGCTCATGCCGGGCAGCATCAGGTCCAGCAGCACGATGTCGGCACCGGATCGCTCGAATTCGGCCAGCGCCGAAGGGCCGTCGGCCACCACGGTGGCTTCGAAGCCTTCCTTGCGCAGGAGGAAGGCCAGGGGATCGGCCAAGGACTCCTCGTCCTCCACGATCAGCACACTGGTCATCGCAGTCCTAGTCCTCTCGGTCGTCATGCTCATCGGGGTCATCGGAATCACCGTCCCGGGGGTAGGCGGGAATCGACAGGGTGAACGTGGAGCCCGTACCGGGCTGACTCCACAGCCGGATCGAGCCGTTGTGATTGGCGGCGACGTGTTTGACGATCGCGAGCCCGAGGCCAGTGCCTCCGGTGGCCCGCGAGCGCGCCTTGTCGACGCGGAAGAAGCGTTCGAACACCCGCTCCTGGTCGGCGGGGGCGATCCCGATCCCGCGGTCGGTGACGGCGATCTCGATGGTGTCCCCGCGCCGGCGGCGGCTGATGGACACCGACGAGCCGTTGGGCGAGTAGGCGATCGCATTGGAGACCAGGTTGGCGATCGCGGTCACCAGCAGGGTTTCGTCGCCGAGGACCTGGAAGCCGGTGGGCGCGTCGGTGGTGATCGCGATGTCGGCGTTGTCGGCGGCGACCTTGTGCCGAGACAGAGCCTCGGCGACCACCGTGTCGACGTCGACCGATCCCAGATCGGGCAGCCGCTCGCCGCCCTGCAGGCGCGACAGTTCGATCAGCTCACCGACCATGCTGGCCAGCCGGTGGGACTCGGTGACCATCTTCTCGGCGAAATGACGAACCGTCTCGGCGTCGTCAGAAGAGGCCAGTACCGCTTCGGCGAGCACTCCCATCGCCCCGACCGGCGTCTTGAGTTCGTGGCTCACGTTGGCCACGAAATCCCTGCGGGTCGCCTCCATTCGCGCGTGCTCGGACTGGTCGTCGACGTAGAGCACCGCGAACCGGCGGTCGTCCTCGGTCAGCAGGCGAACCTGACCGCGCACCGACAGTCCGGACCGTCCCGGCCGCTCCCGCTTGCGCGGCGACAGGTCGAACTCGACGTCCTCGCCGCTGGCCAGCGCGCGCTGCGCCGCCTGCCACGCCCTGTCGTCGAGCAGCCGGTCGCGCACCAGCCCGAGTTCGGTGGCCCGTCCGTTGGTGTAGACGACGTCGCGGTAGTTGTCGACGACGACGATGCCGACCGGGGATTGCGCCACCACATGGCGCAGCATCTGCGAGACGGTGATCCCGGTTTGTTCGACCGCACGGCGCTCACGCCGGTGGCGAAGACGCTGGGCTGCCCCCACGCCGAAAGCCACACCGATCGACACAGCGAGCAGTGCCACGACCGCTGCAAGCAGCAGCGCCGAGGAGACACTCACGCGAAAATCGTACGCACTCGGTGAACGTCATCCCAGCAGCGTGCGGCGAAATCGGGACAAGTCACACGCTCAGAGACGGATGTTCGGCCCGACGCCGCTCTCCGTTCACCCATTGTTCGCCGGGCCCCAGCGGAGGCACAGCAGATCGCTATTTGGCACCCTGGGCCGCCACGGCCGCGGCACCCGCAGCTGCCGCCTCCGGGTCCAGATAGGTGCCGCCAGCCACCGTCGGCTTCAGGTCGCCGTCCAGGTCGTAGCGCAGCGGGATGCCGGTCGGGATGTTGAGCCCGACGACGTCGTCGTCACTCATCCCGTCGAGGTACTTGACGAGCGCCCGCAGCGAGTTGCCGTGCGCAGCGATCATCACGGTCTTGCCGGCCCGCAGGTCGGGCACGATGACCTCGGTGAAATACGGCACGAAGCGTTCGACGACGTCTTTGAGGCATTCGGTCAGCGGCGCACCGCCGGGGACGTCGGCGTAGCGAGGGTCGGTGTCCTGGCTGAACTCGCTGCCCGGCTCGATCGGCGGCGGTGGGGTGTCGTAGCTGCGCCGCCACGCCATGAACTGCTCGTCGCCGTACTTGGCCTTGGTCTCCGCCTTGTCCAGGCCCTGCAGCGCGCCGTAGTGCCGCTCGTTGAGCCGCCAGTCGCGGTGCACCGGAATCCAGTGCCGGTCGGCCTTGTCCAACGCGATGTTCGCGGTCGTGATGGCCCGACGCAGCAGCGAGGTGTACAGCACATCGGGCAGCCGGTCGAGTTCTCGGATCAGCTCACCGGCCCGGGCCGCTTCCGCGCGGCCCTTGTCGGTCAGATCGACGTCGACCCATCCGGTGAACAGGTTCAGCGCGTTCCATTCGCTCTCGCCGTGACGAACGAGGATCAGCGTCGCGGTATCTGCCATGGGCCGATCCTCTCACGGGTCAGTTCTTGTCGTGGTCGTCGATCAGATGCTCGAACGCCTCGAGGTTCTTCAGCGACTCGCCGCGCGACACCCGCCACTCCCACTCCTTCTGGATGGAGGTGCGGAAACCCAGCTCCAGCAGTGTGTTGAAGTCGCTGTCGACGGCTTCGAGGACCTGACCGAGTACCCGGTCGATCTCGTCGGGCGTGACCGACGCCAGCGCCATCCGGCCGACGAGGTAGATGTCGCCGACGTTGTCGAGCGTGTAGGCGACGCCGTAGAGCCGGCGGTTGCGCTTGAGCAGGAACCGGTAGACGCCTTCGAAGTTCTCGTCGGGTTTGCGGCAGACGAAGGCCTCGATGCGCACCGAGTGCTCGCCGACGGTGAGGATCGTGTTGGTGGCCAGCCGGCGCTCGCCCGGCAACACCACGACCAGGCCGGGCAGCCCGCCTGCGGCACCCTTGTGCCGGGTGTAGGTGAGGTCGTGGGCGTTGAGCGTGTCTTCGATGACGGCCTGCACGTCTGCCGCGGTCATGCCCGTACTCCCCTGCGCATC
This sequence comes from Actinomycetota bacterium, assembly GCA_040752555.1. GTDB lineage: Bacteria > Actinomycetota > Actinomycetes > Mycobacteriales > Mycobacteriaceae > Mycobacterium. The sequence goes on from JBFMGT010000004.1 coordinate 15,727, forward strand.
GAGAATCGGCGGCCGCCTCTGCGGGCCGTGACCTGTGGTTGGTGATGGCCGTGGTGCTCGGCAACCGCACGCCCGTAGCTGTCCAGCAGGGCATCGACGGTGTGTCCCCAGGAGAACGTGGCGGCGTGTTCGATGGCCGCACGGCCGAGCGTGCCGGGGCCCTGGGCCAGGACGCGACCGAGCGTGGCGGCCCAGTCGGCGGGATCGTGCCCGTCGACCAGCGCCCCGCTGATCCCGTCGCGCACTGCGACCGGCAGGCCACCGACCGACGCGGCGACCACCGGGGTGCCACAGGCCTGCGCCTCGACCGCGACCAGCCCGAAGGACTCCGAATAGCTGGGTACGGCGACGACATCGGCGGCCCGGTAGACCGCGACCAGTCCGGCCCGGGATTGCGGCGGCAGGAACGTCACCCGATCGGCGATACCCAGCTCGGCGGCCAGTCGAACCAGGCCGTCGGGCTGCGCCAGTCCCGAGCCGGACGGGCCACCGGCGATCACGACGTGCAGCGTCGGCTGCAGGGCGGCGGCACGCAGCAGCACGTCGGGCGCCTTCAACGGCTGGATGCGGCCGACGAACGCCACGATCGGTACGGCCGGGTCGAGGCCGAGTGCGGCGCGGGCGGCCTGCTTGTCACCGGGGGTGAAGGTGCCGAGGTCGACCCCCGGGTACACCACGTCGATGCGGTCGGGATCCGCGTGGTGCAGCGAAACCAACTGCGCTGCTTCGTGTTCGGTGTTGACGATGAGCCGGTCCGCGGCGTCGACCACCTGCTGCTCCCCGATCGCGCGCAGCGGCGGCTCCGGGGTGTCGCCCGCGGCGAGCGCGGCGTTCTTCACCGCGGCGAGCGTGTGCGCGGTGTGCACGAGCGGTACCGCCCACCGGTCGGCGGCCAACCAGCCGACCTGGCCGGAAAGCCAGTAGTGCGAATGCACGATGTCGTAGTAGCCGGGCTCGTGGGTGGCCTCGGCGCGCAGTACGCCTGCGGTGAACGCGCACAACTGCGTGGGCAGATCGTTCTTGTCCAATCCCTCGAACGGACCGGCCACCACGTTGCGGACCAGCACGCCCGGCGCGACCCTCACCACCGCGGGATCGGTCGACGACGTCGCCCTCGTGAAGATCTCCACGTCCACCCCGCGCTGCGCCATCTCGAGCGCGGTCTGCAACACGTAGACGTTCATGCCACCCGCGTCGCCGGTACCGGGCTGGGCGAGCGGAGACGTGTGTACGGACAGCACCGCCACCCGGCGCGGCACGGGCAGGGGGTCGGTCGTCAGACGCACAGTGTCATGTCTACACCGCGGCATCGTCTACCCCTGCGGCCGTGCACCGCTCGCTCAGGCACTCACCTCGCGGCGACGGGCCTGTGCACGGCGCATGGCGCCGATCGGGTCGGCATAGAGGCCGCCCAGCGACACGATGCCCGCACCCGCCTCCTGCACCCGGTTGCCGAACGCAGTCACCCGGATGTCGCGGTGCGGGAGCACCGACCGCTGCGCGAAAGCCGCCTCGACGGTGCCCATCCCGTCGGGGTACTCGGTGAACGCCTGCCCACCGACCACCAGGTCGTCGGGATTGAGCATGTCGCGCAGCAGCGCCACGGCCTGGCCGAGCACCCGAGCGCGTTCGGCAACCAGCGCGACGGCAGCCTCGTTGCCCCCTCGGGCGGCGCGCAGCACCGCGCTCACCGTCGAGCCGGGACCGTCGGCCGGCACGATGCGGGCTTCACGCGCCGCCACGAGCACGGCCTCATCGCTGACCGTCGACTCCAATTCACCAGTGCCACCGAGCAATTCGGAGTGTGCGGGCAGCGCGGCGATGGTGCCGGGACCGCTGGCCGGCGAATGCACCTGTCCACCGATGGCCAGCGCATAACCGACCGTCTCACGGGCGTACACGTACAGGCTGGTGGTGGCACGGCTGGGCGTGCGCCGCGGGCCGAGTAGCAATTCCGCGCCGGCCATCGCGTCGACGTGGGCCGCGAGCGACACCGGCAGGCCGAGCGCCTCGGCGAGCACGGGCCCCACCGGAGCATCCGACCAGCCCAGCCGAGGATGGTCGAGATAGCCGGTGACGCTGTCGACCACGCCACCAGCGGCGACACCCACCCACAGCGGGCGCCTGCGGTGCCAGCGGCTCAGGTAGCGCCGGGCGCTGCCGGCGATCGCGGTCAACGCCGCGGACTGCGAGCCGCGCGGGGTGGGCGTCTCCACCACGTCCAGCGTGCGACCGAGCAGATCGGTGGCCACGATGCTGGTGGTCCGCGCGCCGATGTGGATGCCGAGCGCCAGGTACGGGTCGTGGTTGACCTCGACCGGAACCCGGGGCCTGCCGATGGCGCCCGACACCGCGAGGTCAGCCCGCTCACGCAGCAGCCCGACCTCGAGCAGGGCGGTGACCTGACGATTCACCGTCGCTATCGAGAGATCGGTGACCCCGGCGATGGCGTCACGCGCGATGGGTCCGCGCTGCCGCGCCGCGGCGAACACCGTCGCGGCCGCCGCCTCGGGCACGCGCAGCGCGGGTGCCACGATCTGGTGCACCAGGGCCTGCGGGTAGCGCGCTGCGGCGACGCGGGTGGGCGCGGTGTGCTTGGTCGACTGGGTGCCGTGCGAACGGGTGGGGATCGAGCGGGTCATGGAATCGTCTCCGGGTCGGCCTGTCGGTGGGGGCGGGGCCACACCTGGCGACTCGACGGGACGTGAGGGGTGTCCGGAGGCAGTCAGGCGCGGCGGGGTGCGCAACAACAACACGCACGCCGCGCGGCAGCACGCACTGCCTGACCGGTACCGGACACGCGGTCAATGTAACACGGGGCCTAGGGTTGGGATCATGACGACGCCATCAGATACCCGCCGGGTCGCCGTGGTCACCGGCGCGAGCGCGGGCATCGGGGAAGCCACCGCGAGAACCCTTGCCGCACAAGGCTTTCATGTGATCTGCGTGGCCCGTCGGGAGGGGCCCATCGCGGCGCTGGCGGCCGAACTCGACGGCACGGCCATTGTGGCCGACGTCACCGATCCCGAGGCGGTCACGGCGATGGCAGGCCGGCTCGACCGGGTCGACGTCCTGGTCAACAACGCCGGCGGGGCGCGGGGGCTCGAGTCGGTGGCCGACGCCGACATCGACCATTGGCGGTGGATGTGGGAGGCCAACGTGATGGGCACCCTGCACGTCACCCGTGCGCTGCTGCCCAAGCTCATCGCCTCGGGTGACGGGCTCATCGTCACCGTCACCTCGATCGCTGCGGTCGAGATCTACGACAACGGTGCCGGCTACACCTCGGCCAAGCACGCCCAGGGCGTGCTGCACCGCACACTGCGCAGTGAGCTGCTTGGCCAACCGGTGCGGCTCACCGAAGTGGCGCCGGGCATGGTGAAGACGGACTTCTCGCTCAACCGGTTCTCCGGCGACGACGAGCGGGCCGCCAAGGTCTATGAGGGGGTCACCCCGCTGGTGGCGCAAGACATCGCGGAGGTCATCGGGTTCGTCGCGAGCCGCCCGTCGCACGTCGACCTCGATCTGATCGTGGTGCGACCGCGGGATCAGGTCAGCGGCGCCGCCGGCTCACGCTTTAACCGCCGGGGCGGCCGCTGACCGGCTGAGGAGCGTCCGACGGCGTCGCCGGCGCCGTGCTGGGGATCTCGCCGGGCTTCTTCTCCTTGGACAGCGCCGACATCGACGTCCATTCATCCCACGGCACCACCCAGTCCCAGATGTCGCCGTCGGCGTAGGACAGGTCGATCCGGGTGCCCGTCACCTCGACCGGGTCGCCGTAGAGCGCGGACTCGAAGTACTGCTGGGCGTCGGTCAACGACAGGTTGATGCAGCCGTTGGTGACGTTGCTGTTGCCCTGCGCGCCCGAGCTCGCCGGATTGGCGTGGATGAACTCGCCGTTGTTGGAGATCCGCACCGCGAAGCGCTCCCGCACATTCGCATAGCCCGCGGCGGGGTTGGTCATGTAGAAGTCCTCGTACTTCTCGGTGACCACGTGGATACCGCTGCGGGTGACGTTGCGGTCGAGGTCGCCCTCGCCGTAGCTGCACGGGAAGTCCATGATCACCGCGCCGCTCTCGTCGAGCACCTGGATGCGGTGGCTGGACGCCTCGGCCTTGACCACCTGGCGCCGACCGATCGTGAAGTCCAGTGTCGAATCCGTGGCGCCGTAGGCGTCCTCGCCGAACGGCACGCCGTAGAGCTTGGCGTCGACGTGCACGGTGGTGCCTGACGGGTAGTACTCCTTGGTCCGCCAGTGCATGCGCGAGCCACCGACCTCATCGGGCAGCCACGCCCAGCTGCCTTCGACTTCCGGGGTGGTGGTGACCTTCACGGCCTTTTCGACCGCGGCCCTATCTTCGTCGGCGATCGACGCGTCGAACTGCAGGATGATCGGCGCCGCGACGCCGACCGTCTGACCGTCGGACAGCTGGAACTGGCCGTTGACCTGCGTGCTCGGGTTCACCGTGGTGAACGACGCTTTCACCGGCACCGATTTGCCGTCCTGCCCCACCACGGTGCCCGCCCAGCGGTACTCGACGCCGTAGCCCAGCGGTTCGGACGCGGTGAACTCGGTGCGGTCACGGTTCAGCGCACCCGCGACGACCTTGCCGTCGGTGTTGGTGAGGCTGATCTTCTGGAACCAGCCGTTGTCCACCTTGACCGCCACGCGTGCGGTGGGCGCGACGTCCTCCGCGGCGTTCTTGGGCTCGTAGCTCAGGACCGGCGCTGCCGGCGCGTCGTCGGCTGACTGCCCGGACGCAGCGGTACCGTTCTCATTCCGGCAGGCGGCCAGAATGCCCGGCGCGGCGACGCCGACCGCCAGAGCGGCAAGCGCTCGCCGCCTGTTGATCGGTTTGGCAGGGCTCACGTGTTGCCAGCGTACCTAGAGTGCGCACCCGAGCAGAATCGGTTCCGGTGTGAGATCGATCCCGAACTGTGCGGCGACGCCGTCGCGAATTGTCCTGGCCAGCGCGATCACGTCAGCGCTCGTCGCGGCACCACGGTTGGTGAGCGCGAGCGCATGCTTGGTCGACAACCGCGCAGGCGCGTCCGGGCCGGGGTAGCCCTTGCCGAAACCGGCCCGCTCGACGAGCCAGCCCGCGGCCATCTTCACCCCGCCAGGTGCCGGATAGCGTGGGACGGTTCCGCCCACCTGATCGGCGATGCGCCGGTAGTGCTCCTCGCTGACGACCGGGTTGGTGAAGAACGAGCCGACGCTCCAGGTGTCGTGGTCGCTCGCGTCGAGCACCATGCCTTTGCCGGCCCTCAGGCGCAGCACCGTCTCACGCACCCGGGCCGGGTCGGCGCGCTCCCCCGGTTCGGCGCCCAGCGCGGCGGCCAGCTCGCCGTAGCGCAGCGGCGCGCTGCGCCCCTCGGCGTCGAGCCGGAATTCCACCTCCAGCACCACCGCCACCGTCGCACCCTTGAGAATGCTTGTGCGGTAACCGAATCGGAGATACTCCGGCGACACCCAACGATCCTGGCCGGTCTGCCGGTCGAGCAGCCGCACCCTGCTGATCGTGTCGGCGACCTCGGCGCCGTACGCGCCGACGTTCTGCACCGGCGTCGCACCCGTGGACCCCGGGATGCCGGACAGGCACTCCAGACCGCCCAGGCCGTGCGCCAATGACGTCGCCACGACCTCGTCCCACACCGCGCCGGCCTCGGCGCGCAGCAGAGGCCCGTCGACGGTGATCCCCGGCGTCGCGATCCGCACGACCGTCTGCGCCTGCAGTTCGTCACCGAGCACCACGTTGGAACCGCCGGCGAGGATCAGCGCCTCGGGCCCCACCACACGCAGTACCTCGACCAGCTGCTCGGTCGAGCTACAGGTGATCAGGCGGTGCGCGACAGGTCCGACGCGCAGCGTGGTCAGTGGCGCCAGCGGCACGTTCTCGGCGACCGCCACGCCCGCGATAGACGAAGTGACCACGGGCGGTAACGGTAGCGTGGTTTGCCATGCCGCGTTCATTCGACATGGCCGCCGAGTACGGGGGCACCGTCGAACAGGTGCACCGCGCATTCAGCGACGAGGAGTACTGGCTGGTCCGGTTGGAAGATTCCGGTGCCGACCACGCCACCCTCGACGAGATGACGGTCGGCGCCGACGGCGGATTGCGGATCAAGACCACCCAGACGCTGCGCGCCGACCGGTTGCCTGCGGTCGTGACGCAGTTCCATCGCGGCGACCTCAGCTTCGTCCGCGAGGAACGCTGGGCACCCGTCGTCGACGGTCGGACCACGGGCACGGTGACCGGTTCGATCCCGGGCGCGCCGGCCGGGCTGACCGGCAGCGCGGTGCTGGCACCGGCCGCGCCCGGTTCACGGTTGGCGCTCACCGCCACCGTCGAGGTGCGGGTGCCGCTGGTGGGCGGCAAGATCGAGAACTTCATCGGGCATCAGCTGGTCGACCTGCTCATCGCCGAACAACGGTTCACCACGGTGTGGATCGCCGAGAACGGCTGAGCCCTGCGGTGAGCAGCTCCCGTCCGCTGGGTGCGGTGACGCGGGGCACGACCGGCCACAACCGGTTGCGGCGCAGCGATCGCTGGCTGGTCCATTCGACGCGGGTGCGCACCGCCCTGCAGAGCGCCGCCGACCCGCTGGTCGTCGACCTGGGTTACGGCGCGTTGCCTGTGACGACGTTGGAGTTGGCCGTGCGGCTGCGGCAGGTGCGCTCCGACGTGCGCGTGTTGGGCCTGGAAATCGACCCCCAGCGGGTGGAGGCGGGGCGCGCTGCCGCGCAACCGGGTGTCGACTTCACGCTGGGCGGCTTCGAACTCGCGGGTCGGCGGCCGGTGCTGGTCCGCGCGTTCAACGTGCTGCGGCAGTATCCGGTGGACGAGGTACCCGGTGCGTGGGCGGCGATGCGGGCCGGATTGGCCCCGGGCGGGTTGATCGTCGACGGCACCTGTGACGAGCTGGGGCGCCGCTGCTGCTGGGTGCTGCTCGACACCAACGACGTGGTCAGCCTCACGCTGGCCTGCGACCCGTTCGCGATCGAGCGGCCCTCCGACCTCGCCGAGCGGCTGCCCAAGGTGCTGATCCACCACAACGTGGCCGGCCAACCGATCCACACGCTGCTCGCCGCGGCTGACCGGGCGTGGGCCAGCAGCGCCGCGCACGGCGTGTTCGGCCCGCGCGCGCGGTGGCGGGCGATGGTGGAAATGCTTGCCGCGCAGGGTTTTCCGGTTGATGTTCCGCGACGGCCGCTGCGCGACGGGGTGTTGACCGTGCCCTGGTCGATCGTCGCGCCGGTCTGATGAAGTGTCGGTCTCCGGTAGACAGGTTCTCGGGACCGTGCTGACAATGACTCGCAGGAGTCGGTGACCCCGCTCCCCGGACGAGGTGCGTCGTACCCGGTCAGCGACAAGACGACGCGTGAGGAGCACTCATGTCCGACATCCCCGCCCCCGATCCGAATCTGCCCAACGCCGAAGGCGCCTGGGCGCAGCAGGCGGAGGCCCGCCTCGGTGATCGGCGCCTGCGCGAAGAAATCGACCGCGGGCTGAGTTACGGCCTGGAGGCCGCGCCGACGATCAACGACAGGACGATCTCGACGTTCGTCCGCGGCGAGAAGCCGCACTTCGCCGGCGAGCGCGGCACCTTCCTCAAGTGCCCGTTCATCGAGGACGTCAACGAGGTCGACGACGCCGAGGTCGCCGTGTTCGGCGTCCCGCTCGACGCTGGCGCGACCTACCGTCCCGGCACCCGGTTCGGCCCGCAGGGCATCCGCCGCTCGACCAACCTGTTCGGCACCTACAACTACGAGACCGGTGTCGACCTGCGCGAGCAGCTCAACATCGTCGACATCGGCGACGTGTTCACGATTCCGGGCAATCTGGAGAAGTCCTTCGACCAGATCAGCCAGGCGATGGCGCACGTCGCGAGCAAGGGCGTCATGCCGATCGTGCTCGGCGGAGACCACTCCATCGGCTTCCCCACCATTCGTGGGCTGGCGCCCTACATGGAGGGCAACATCGGGATCATCCACTTCGACCGCCACGTCGACACCCAGGAAACCGATCTCGACGAGCGGATGCACACCACCCCGTGGTTCCACGCCACCAACATCAAGAACGCCCCGGCGACCAATCTGGTACAGGTCGGCATCGGGGGCTGGCAGGCGCCACGCGAGGGCGTCAAGGTCGGCCGGGAACGCAAGTCCACGGTGATCACCGTCGGCGACGTGGAACGCGTCGGCATCGACAAGATCGCCGAGATCGCCCTCGAGGTCGCCTGGAAGGGCGCCAAGGCGGTGTACCTGTCGTTCGACATCGACGTGATCGACGCCGGGTTCGTGCCTGGCACGGGCTGGCCGGAGCCCGGCGGTCTGCTGCCACGGGAGGCGCTCAACCTGGTCAAGAAGATCTCCGAGCCCGGCCTGGCCGGCATCGAGGTCGTGGAGTGCTCACCGCCGTATGACTGGGCCGAGCAGACCGCGCTGCTGAGCTCCCGCGTGATCCTGGACAGCCTGGCCGCCCAGATCAATTCCGGAAAGCTCGGTAAGAAGGCCGCCAAGGCCAACCGTCCCGCCTGGGGACCGTAACTAGGCTGGCGGCCATGCGTATCGCGTTGGCCCAGATCCGCAGCAGCGCCGACCCGGCCGCCAACCTCGCCCTGGTGGCCGAGCAGACGCAGCGGGCCGCCGACGCCGGGGCCGGGTTGGTGCTGTTCCCCGAGGCGACCATGTGCCGCTTCGGGGTGCCGCTGTTGCCGATCGCCGAACCGTTCGACGGGCCGTGGGCCGAGGAGGTGCGCCGCATCGCCGAGCGGGCGGGCATTGTCGTCGTCGCAGGCATGTTCGTCCCCGCCGACGAGGGCCGGGTCACCAACACGCTGATCGCCACCGGTCCGGACGTCGACGCCCGCTACGACAAGATCCACCTCTACGACGCGTTCGGGTTCACCGAGTCGAGGAGGGTCGCCCCGGGCACCGAGCCGGTGACGATCGTCGTCGACGGGCTGACGGTCGGTCTGACGCTCTGCTACGACATCCGGTTCCCGGAGTTGTACGTCGAACTGGCTGACCGGGGCGCCGAGGTCATCACCGTGCATGCGTCGTGGGGTGCCGGGCCGGGCAAGCTCGATCAGTGGACGTTGCTGGCCCGGGCCAGGGCGATCGACACCTCGACGGTGGTGGCCGCCGTCGGTCAGGCCTACCCCGGCGACGAACTGGCCGCCAAGGGCCCCACCGGGGTCGGCGGCAGCTTGGTGGCCTCTGCGCTGGGCGACGTACTGACGTCGGCCGGCGCCGACCCCCAACTGCTGCTGCACGACGTCGATGTCGACGCCGCCCGCGCGGCGCGCGCCGCCGTCGCGGTCATGGGCAACCGCTCAGGTTTTGCTCACACCGGTAGGGCAGAATCGCTGGGATGACCGACCCCTGGGCCCGTCCGCAACCGCAACCCGGCCCACCGCCCGTGCCACCGCAGAAAGGTTCGGACTTGCCGGCGAAGCTCAAGAAGATCTTCAGCGATCCGCTGTCCATCGTGCTGGTGGCCGTGATCGTCGTGGCTCTGGTGCTGGCCGGCCTGCTGGGCGGTGAACTGTACGCGCGGCACCGCGCCGACACCGTGGTCGCCTCCGTCGTCGAGTGTGTGGTGCAGGACGAGGCCACCGCGTCGTTCGGGGTGCTGCCGCCGTTTCTGATGCAACACATGTCGGGGCACTACACGAACATCCACATCGAGACGGCGGGTAACCAGGTCCGCGAGGCCAAGGGCATGAAGCTCGGCCTGGACATCAACGATGTCCGCGTCCAGGAGACCTCGACCTCGAGCGGCACCGTGGGCTCGCTGGTGGCCAACATCGACTGGTCGGCCGACGGCATCAAGCAGACCATCCAGGGCGCGATCCCGCTGATCGGTAGCTTCGTGACCGGGGTGACCACCAACGCCAGCGACGGCACCATCGAACTCGAGGGTGCGCTGGGCAGCATCACCGCCAAGCCGCAGGTCGTCGACGGCGGCATCGCGCTGTCGGTGCAGAAGGTGACGGGGCTGGGGTTCACGCTGCCGCGCGAGGCCGTGCAGCCGGCGCTGGACGCGTTCACCGCTCAGCTGACTCAGGACTACCCGATGAACATCAAGGCCGACTCGGTGTCGGTGACTGACACCGGTGTGCAGAGCCGGTTTTCGACGCAGAACGCGTCGATGCCCAAGCAGGCCGACGATCCCTGCTTCGGCAACCTGTAGCCGATTACCGCTAGGCGCCGAAGCCGTCGAGCACGGCGCGGGTGCCGGACAACCCGAGCCGCGTCGCGCCGGCGTCCAGCATCGCCGCGGCATCGACCGCTGACCGGATGCCGCCGCTGGCTTTGACGCCGAGGCGGCCACCGACCGCGGCGGCCATCACCTCGACGGCGCGTACGGAGGCGCCGCCGGAGGGGTGAAATCCGGTGGAAGTCTTGACGAAGTCCGCCCCGGCGTCCTCGGCTGCTCGACACACATCGGTCAGCAGCGGCCATCCGCCGAATTCCACGATCGCCGAGGATTCGACGATCACCTTCAGCACCGCACCGTTCGCTGCTTCCCGGACGGCAGCCACGTCGGCGCTCACCACGTCGATCTCGCCGGCGATCGCCGCGCCGACGTCGATCACCATGTCGATCTCGGCCGCGCCCGACTGCACCGCGACGGCGGCTTCGTGCGCCTTGATCAGCGAAAGATGTTTGCCTGACGGGAAACCCACCACGGCAGCGACGGCCCGGCCGGCCGCCAGCGAGAATGCCGTCGCGACGAACGGCGGTGACACGCACACCGCGTACACGTCGAGTTCGACGGCCTCGGCGAGCAGCGCGACGATGTCCGCCTCTGTCGCTTCGGGTTTGAGCAGCGTGTGGTCGACGACGGCCGCCACGTCCGCGCGGGTGTAGCCCATCAGAACGGTTCTTCGGTGCCGCCGGGATTACACCGGGCAGCCATCATCTGGTCCGGGCTGACCTCAGGGCGCCATGGCTCGAGATTCCAGCTCACCTTGCCGGGTTCGGCGATCTCGGCGAAGCGCCAGTGGCAGATGAACTGCTCCTTCATCCCGGCGATCGCAGCGTCGGGTGACAGGGCGAGCACCTCACCCCAGGCCTCGTCGGCCTGCGCGGCGGTACCAGGCCGCCCCGAGGTGTCGCGCCCAGCCGGGGTCGGATACACCCGCAGACTCGACAGGTCGCCCCACTTGGCCCACTTCACATGGTCGATGTAGGGCGGCGGCTGGAGCACCGGGGTCGCGGAGGCGGTCGGCGCGACGGCGAGCGCCGACAGCGCAAGGCACCCCGCGGCGAACAGACTGCGCCGCACTAGCGCGACTTCCCCTGCACCTCGAGAATCTTCGGCCGCACGTCGACCAGGTAGACGCCGGCGGCCACGGCGGCGATCGCGACACCGGTGATGCCGAGCACCAGGGCCAGCAGCCCGGCCACGCCGAGGATCACCAGCCAGACCGGCTTGGTCAGCTTGTCGGCCGCGGGGTAGGCGTCGGTGCGCTGCATCGCCGCGTGCACGAACGCATACGCCGTCGTCACCAGAACGGCGATCTGCAACGCAAAGAGGACGTAACTCACAAGGCCTTGGAGCTCCACGCTCGACAGCCTAGGCGGGTTACGTCCCCTTTTCGACTTCCCGGTGCGGAGTCGGCGCTTACTTCTGGGTGACCTTCTTGGCCGGGGCCTTCTTGGCCGGGGCCTTCTTCGCGGTGGCCTTGGCCGGGGCCTTCTTGGCGGGGGCCTTGGCCGGCGCCTTCTTGGCCGCGGTCTTCACCGGCTCGGCCGCCGATTCGGCACGCTTGGGCAGCTCGACGCCGACCAACTTGGCGGCGCGCTCACCGACCGCACGGGTCTGCGTGGCGACGTTGCCCAGCGCTTCCTGCGTCAGCTCCACGGCCTGATCGGTGTACTCCTCGACGCGGCTGGCAGCGCCCTCCAGAGCCGGCTGGCTCCGCAGCCGCTCGAGGGCGGCCTCGCCGCGCTCGATCAGCTTGGTGTAGGTGGACTGCGCGGCCTCGGCGTAGCTCTCGGCGAACTTGCGCAGCTCGTCGGAGTTCAGCTTCTCGCGGATGTCACCGAACTGGGCCGGCAGGTCTTCCTGCAGCTTGGTGATGCGGGCACGGCTCTCCTCGACGCGGGTCTCGGCGTCGGAGCGGGCGTCACCGGCGCGCTCGCGCAGCGTCGCGACGATCTCGTTGACGCGCTCGAGCGCCAGATCGGCGGCGCCGACGGCGGCGAGCAGCGGAGCCTTCAGGTCATCGATGTCGAGCTGGTTCTTCTCAGCCATGGTGCTTCCTTTCAGTGAGGGATCGAGGTCTCGGGGGATTGCGTGATCTGCAGCAGGTTGTCATCGGATGGGGGCTGGTCCGCCTGGGCGGCAGCCTCGAGCAGTGCCGCCTCGTTCTGCTGACAGAACGAGGTGTAGATGTCGAGCAGCACCTGTTTCTGCCGCTCGTTGATCGCCGTGTCGGTGATGATGGCGTCGCGCACCTGGTTCGTCTCATTGGGCTCGAGGATTCCGGCCCGGATGTAGAGCACCTCCGCCGACACCCTCAGCGCTTTGGCGATCTGGTTCAGCACGTCCGCTGAGGGTTTGCGCAATCCCCGTTCGATCTGACTGAGGTAGGGATTGCTGACACCGGCTTTCTCGGCGAGCTGCCGCACAGAGACCTGCGCGGCTTCCCGCTGGGATCGGATGAAGCTGCCGATGTCCTGGGCGGCGTTGGTGACGACCGCGGCAAGGTTCTCGTCCTGTGCCATGGCTCGCCTCCTCCGCTGCCGTGGGTATCCGAATACAGTCCACGGTACGACGGAGTGCTAACTTTTGCAAGCACTCAGTTAGCGCAGGTCAGAACAGTAGCTGGGCGATCGTGTAGATGACCAGGCCGGCGAGCGAGCCGACGACGGTGCCGTTGATCCGGATGAACTGCAGGTCGCGACCGACGTGCAACTCGATGCGACGGCTGGCCTCGTCGGCGTCCCAGCGCTCGATGGTGTCGGTGATGATCGTGGTGATCTCCGCCCCGTATTGCTCCACCAGATGCTGGGCTCCGCGGATGATCCAGTTGTCCACCTTGTCGCGCAGTGCGGCGTCGTCGCGCAGGGATTCCCCGATCCGGACGACGGAGTCGGCGATACGGGCCCGCAGCGTCGACGACGGGTCGTCGACGGACTCCAAGATGATGCGCTTGGCTGCCGTCCACGCGGTCTCGGCGGCCCGGGCCACCTCCTCGCGCGCCATGATCTGCTCTTTGACGTTCTCGGCCTTTTCGATCGTCGCCTCGTCGCTCTGCAGGTCACCGGCGAACTCGAACAGGAACTTGGTGGCCGACCGGCGCAGCTCGTGGTCGGGGTTGCGGCGCACCTTGTCGGTGAAATCCATCAGCTCGCGATGGATGCGATCCCCGACCAGGTGGTCCACCCAGCGCGGCGACCACGTCGGCGAATCGCGCTCGATCACGCGCTCGATCACCTCACCGGCGTTCAGCGACCACTGGAACGCGCGGTCGGCCAGCAGCTGCAGCAGCGCCTCCTGGCGTCCCTCCTCCAGCAGCGAGGCCAACACCCGGCCGATCGGCGGGCCCCACTGCGGTTCGGCGATCCGTTTGACGATCATCCGGTCCAGCACCTGCTGCACGTCCTCGTCACGCAGCATCTCGACGATCACCCGGGCCACCGTGGACACCTCCGCGGCCACCCGCTCGGCATTGACCGGCTCGGCCAGCCACTTGCCGGTGCGGCTGGCCACATCGGCGTCGCGCAGCTTGGTCTCCACGTTCTCCGGCGAGAGGAAGTTCTCCCGGACGAACGTCGACAGACCCTCACCGAGCTGGTCTTTCTTGCGTTTGATGATCGCGGTGTGCGGGATCGGCAGCCCCAGCGGATGCTTGAACAGCGCGGTGACCGCGAACCAGTCCGCCAGGGCGCCGACCATGCCCGCTTCCGCGGCGGCCCTGACATAACCGACCCACGGGGCCGCGCCGTGGGACTGCGCCCAGGTGCACACCAGGAAGATCACCGACGCCCCGATCAGGAAGCTCAACGCGACGGCCTTCATGCGCCGAAGCGCGCGCCGGCGTTCCACGTCGGCCGCCGAATCCACTCCGGCGAGTTTCTCGGCGAAGCTCGCCCGGGGGCGCTGCCCGGCGTCGGGGACGTTCACTCGATGAGCCACGTCTTCATCATCCCTGCGCAGGCAACTCCGCCCCGGCCGCCACCGTATTATCGACAGGGACTAACGAACGGATCACCGCGAAAGTGGCACAACAATCCCCGCCGGTGGCGGTCAAGACCGATGGGCGCAAACGGCGCTGGCATCGGCACAAGGTCGAGCGCCGCAACGAACTGGTCGATGGCACGCTCGAGGCCATCCGCCGCCTCGGCAGCAACGTGAGCATGGACGAGATCGCCGCGGACATCGGCGTGTCCAAGACCGTGCTGTACCGCTATTTCGTCGACAAGAACGACCTGACCACCGCGGTGATGATGCGCTTCGCGCAGACCACGCTGATCCCCAACATGGCGGCGGCGCTGTCCTCGAACCTGGACGGGTACGCGCTGACGCGCGAGGTCATCCGCGTCTACGTGGCAACCGTCGCGGCCGAGCCGGAGCCCTACCGGTTCGTGATGGCAAACAACTCGGCGAGCAAGAGCAAGGCCGTCGCGAACTCGGAGGCGATCATCGCCCGCATGCTCGCGGTGATGCTGCGCCGACGGATGGTGTCGGTCGGCATGGACACCGGCGGCGTGGAGCCGTGGGCGTATCACATCGTCGGCGGGGTGCAGTTGGCCACGCACTCGTGGATGTCGCATCCCCGGATGAGCGCCGACGAGCTGATCGACTACCTGACCATGCTGTCCTGGAGCGCGCTGTGCGGCATCGTCGAGGTCGGCGGATCGCTGCAGCGATTCCGCTCCGAAGCCCATCCTTCTCCGGAATTGCCGCCGCAGCTGCTTGACTAGTCGGGTGAGCGAGCCCCTGGATCTGCCGTCGCTGTGGTCGCACGAGCCGCATCTGCTGTTGAGGTTCAACCCCGGCGACCAGGTTGCCGCCATCGACGCCGACGCCACGCCGGGATTCCGTGGTGTGAAGTCCGACGCGCCGACCTTGCAGGAGGAGCGCAACGTCCGCTTCGCCGAGCTGCAGGAGATGCTCTATGCCCGCAGCCGCGTCGGCGACACCAGATCGGTGCTGCTGGTGCTGCAGGGAATGGACACCGCGGGCAAGGGCGGCATCGTCAAACATGTTGTGGGCGGGTGCAATCCGCAGGGGGTACAGTACCGCAGCTTCGGAAAGCCGACCCCCGAGGAGCTGTCGCACCACTACCTGTGGCGGGTCCGCAACGCGCTGCCGACGGCAGGCCACATCGGCGTCTTCGACCGGTCCCATTACGAGGACGTCCTGATCGTGCGCGTGCACAACCTGGTGCCACCGGAGGTGTGGGAGCCGCGCTACGACGAGATCAACGCGTTCGAGCGCGAGCTGGTGGACCGTGGCATCAGCCTGGTCAAGGTTGCGATGTTCGTCTCCCTCGACGTGCAGAAGAAGCGGCTCGCCGAGCGGCTCGACCGTCCCGACAAGTACTGGAAGTACAACCCGGGCGACATCGACGAGCGGCTGAAGTGGCCGGCGTATCAAGAGGCGTATCAGGCGATGCTGGAGCGAACCTCGACCGACTACGCGCCATGGCATATCGTGCCGTGCAACAAGAAGTGGTACAGCCGGCTTGCGATCACCGAGCTGATGATCGAGGCGCTCAAGCAGCTCAACATGTCGTGGCCACCGCCCGACTTCGACGTGGCGGCAGAGAAGAAGCGGCTCGCGAAGGCCTAGCTCCGGCTGGCGCCGAGTGTGCAGGTTATGCACGTCTCACCTGGGCGTTGTGTACAACTTCTACACGTTGGCCTGATCCGTCGGCGCCGACTCCGATGATTCGGCCATGCAGAGCACACTGTTGCTGGCCACCGAAGCCCTGGCTGCCGGCCAGATCACCCGTCGCGAATTGGCGCGCGACTACACGAAGCTCTTCCAGAACGTCTACGCACGCCGCGGAGTGACGCTCACGGCGCAGGACAAGGCGATGGCCGCATGGCTGTGGTCTGGCCGGTCAGCGACCGTGGCCGGCGTGAGCGCCGCTGCACTTTTCGGGAGCCGGTTCACCACCACCGGGGCCGCGGCTGAACTGATCCGGCCACACCGCCGGACGCCCGCAGGTATCACGGTGTTCAGCGACGCCGTCGACGCTCGCGACATCGTCCGAAGGGGACAGGTCGTATTGACCAACCCCGCGCGAACGGCGTTCGACATCGGTCGGCATCACCCGATCGTCACCGCGGTCAAGCACATCGATGCCCTTCTGCACGCCACCGGTTGCCGAATCGAGGACGTGGAGGACATCGCCCGGCGCCACCCCGGCGTCCGAAACCTGCGCCGGTCACTGAAGGCGCTCGACCTCGCCGACGCTGGAGCCGAGTCGCCGACGGAGAGTCTCACGCGGCTCTTCCTGCTCGCGGCGGGATTGCCGCGTCCCGTCACGCAGATCCCGGTACGCGACGAGAACGGCCGGGTGCGCTACCGCCTCGACTTCGGATGGCTCGATCCTGTGGTGGCCGTGGAATACGACGGCGAACACCACTGGACCGACCACGCCCGGCGTGCGCGCGACATCGAGCGGTGGGAATTCATTGCCGAGCAGGGGTGGACGATCATCCGGGTGAGCTGGGCGCAACTGCGCGACCACCCCGATGCGATGGTCGCGCGGGTGGCTCGAGCGTTGGGCGTACAGCCGAGCGTGCAGGTTTCGCACGCCTCACTCGAGAGATGCTTACAAGACCTGCACGTTCGGCGCGTGGGTCAGTAGGTGTAGAAGCCCTGGCCCGTCTTCTTGCCCAGCTGGCCGGCTTCCACCATGCGCTGCAGCAGCGGCGGCGGCGCGTAGTGCGCGTCCTTGTACTCGTCGTACATCGAGTCCGCGATCAGCTTCATGGTGTCCAGGCCGATCAGGTCGGAAAGCCGCAGCGGGCCCATCGGGTGTGAGAGCCCCGCGACGACCGCGGTGTCGATGTCCTCGACGCTGGCCACGCCGGCCTCGGCCATCCGGATCGCCGACAGCAGGTAGGGCACCAGCAGCGCGTTGACGATGAAACCCGATCGATCGCCGCAGCGAACGACCTTCTTGCCCAACGCATCTGCGGCGAACTTCTCCACCCGCGCGATCGCCTCGTCGGAGGTCACCAGCGTGTTGATCACCTCGACCAGCGGCAGCACCGGTACCGGATTGAAGAAGTGCAGACCGAGCACGCGGCTCGGATTCTTCGTCGCCGCAGCGATTTTCATGATCGGGATGCTCGAGGTGTTCGACGCCAGGACGGCGTCGGGATCGGTGACGATCTCGTCGAGCTGAGCGAAGACCTTGGCCTTGACGGCCTCGTTCTCGACGATCGCTTCGATCACCAGCTGGCGGTCGGCCAGGTCGGCCAGATCACTGGTGTAGGTCAGCCGCGCCTGGGTGATCTCGAAGTCGTCGGCGGCCAGCTTGCCCTTGGCCTTCGCCCGCTCCAGCGACGCGGTGATGCGTGCCCGGCCGGCCTCGACCAGCTCCGCAGACGGCTCGTACACCACCACATGCGCACCGGCCTTGGCGCACACCTCGGCGATGCCGCCGCCCATCTGCCCGGCGCCCACGACGCCGACGCGTTCAATGCTCACTTCTCTCCTACCGTCGCAGCGATGAGCCCCGCCCGGGAAGCCCAGGCGGGGCTCATGCTGTCATGCGTCAACGACTCAGTGGAACTGGCCCTCTTCGGTCGAGCCCGCGAGCGCGGTGGTCGAGCTGGTCGGATCCACGGTGGTGGCGATCCGGTCGAAGTAGCCGGCGCCGACCTCGCGCTGGTGCTTGGTGGCGGTGTAGCCACGGCTCTCGGCGGCGAACTCGCGCTCCTGCAGGTCGACGTAGGCCTTCATCTGCTCACGGGCGTAGCCGTAAGCCAGGTCGAACATCGAGTAGTTCAGGGCGTGGAAGCCGGCGAGGGTGATGAACTGGAACTTGAAGCCCATCGCACCCAGCTCGCGCTGGAACTTGGCGATGGTGTCGTCGTCGAGGTGCTGCTTCCAGTTGAACGACGGCGAGCAGTTGTAGGCCAGCATCTGGTCCGGGAACTCGCTCTTGACGCCCTCGGCGAACTTCTTGGCCAGCTCCAGGTCCGGGGTGCCGGTCTCCATCCAGATCAGGTCCGAGTACGGCGCGTAGGCCTTGGCGCGGGCGATGCAGGGCTCGAGGCCGTTCTTCACCCGGTAGAAGCCCTCGGCGGTGCGCTCGCCGGTGATGAACGGCCGATCGCGCTCGTCGACGTCGGAGGTGATCAGCGTGGCGGCCTCGGCGTCGGTGCGGGCGATGACGACGGTCGGCACGTCGGCGACGTCGGCCGCGAGACGGGCCGAGGTCAGAGTGCGGATGTGCTGCTGGGTCGGGATCAGCACCTTGCCACCGAGGTGGCCGCACTTCTTCTCCGAGGCCAGCTGGTCCTCCCAGTGCGACCCGGCGACACCGGCGGCGATCATCGCCTTCTGCAGCTCGTAGACGTTCAGGGCGCCACCGAAGCCGGCCTCGCCGTCGGCGACGATCGGGGCCAGCCAGTTCTCCACCGAGCGGTCGCCCTCGACCTTGGCGATCTCGTCGGCGCGCAGCAGCGCGTTGTTGATGCGGCGGACGACCTGCGGCACCGAGTTGGCCGGGTAGAGGCTCTGGTCGGGGTAGGTGTGGCCGGAGAGGTTGGCGTCACCGGCGACCTGCCACCCCGACAGGTAGATGGCCTTGAGACCGGCGCGAACCTGCTGGACGGCCATGTTGCCGGTCAGCGCGCCGAGCGCGTTGACGAAGTCCATGTCGTGCAGCTGCTCCCACAGCACCTCGGCGCCGCGGCGGGCCAGGGTGGCCTCCTCGACGACGGTGCCCTGCAGGGCCACCACGTCCGCCGGGGTGTAGGTGCGGGTGACGCCCTTCCACCGCGGATTGTGGTCCCAGTCGTGCTGAATCTGTTCGGGGGACTTCGGCGTGCCCACGGTCGACTTGGTCATGAGGTGACCCACTCCTTCAAACTGTTGTTAACGTTCCAGCGTCTTCACCGGACTGCTAAATCGAGGATGCATCACGGCATAACCGCAGGTCCACCCGTTTCGCTTGTAAAGTTTCGCCAACGTGAGGCCGAAACTTGCAAAGATTGCGAAGGCGGAGATCGCCTGAACCGGTTCAGAAGTTACCGCCCGGTAAACGATCGTCGCAGGTCAGTACGCCCGTACTGTTTAGTGGAGCGATTCAGAGCGGGAAGATCGCGGCGACGGCTTTGACCTCGTCGCCGACCGCATATGTGAGCGTTGTAACAGTCCGATCGGCGAGCTCCGCGCCGAACTTGTCGGTCGATCCGGCCGGATAGGTGTGCCGCAGGATCTCCAGCTTGTCCCCGAGCGCCACGGGCAGATCGTGCTCGATGGTCACCCGCAGCGGCACGCGCATCAGCTCGGGATGGGAATGCAGATAGTCCTCGACCACCGACCAGTAGACCGAATTGTTCATGTGGTCGAAGATGTCGATGTCGCTGACCCGCACCGGATAGTCGCGGATGTGTTCGGCATCCTCGCGCGACCCGGCACTCAGATAGGCCTTCCACCGCAGCCGGCCCTCGCTGGTCGTGCGGCGCAACCCCTCGATGAAGTCGTCGGCGATCCGCGCCGGCCCCTGTGTCTCCCTGTTGATGTTGATCCAGAACGCCTCGGACTCGACCAGGCCGCCCTTGCGACCCTCGATCCGCACTCGCATCTCACACCAGCGGTTCGAGGTGCCCGAGCACCAGCGGCGCAGCCGCAGGATGTCTTTGAACACGATCGGCTCGACCATGTCGATCATCGTGCGGCGCACGATCCACAGCGGATGGGTCTCCTCGAAGCCCATCTCGCGCAGCTGGTCGGTGCCGATGTCCTGGATGTGGCGGGTCGCCGCGTCGAATTTGAGCCGGCCCTCACGGTCCACGTCGGCCACCCGCAGCGGCCACTGAACGTCGAAGACGTCGGGGTGCGGATCGGGCACCGACATCATCTTCTTGGCCAGACTCACGGAACCTGATGATGCCACACACACCACCGGTGCAAATCCTGCGAACCTCGGCTTAGCAGGCAGCTACGCTGGTTCGACGTGGCCAAGACATATGTCGGAGCACGGGTACGGCAGCTGCGCAACGAGCGCGGATTCAGTCAGGCGGCGCTGGCCCAGATGCTCGACATCTCCCCCAGCTACCTCAACCAGATCGAGCACGACGTCCGGCCGCTGACGGTGGCGGTGCTGCTGCGCATCACCGAGGTGTTCGGCGTCGACGCCACGTTCTTCGCCTCTCAGGACGAGACCCGCTTGATCGCCGAACTCCGCGAAGTCCTGATGGACCGCGACCTCGACGTCGACGTGGGTGCGACCGAGGTGGCCGAGATGGTCGGCGCGCATCCCGACCTGGCCCGCGCGATGGTCAACCTGCACCGACGCTACCAATTGACCACCACGCAGCTCGCTGCCGCCACCGAGGGACGGTTCAACGTCGCCAGCGTCAATCCCGGCGCAAGCGGCACGGGCTCGATCTCGATGCCGCACGAAGAGGTGCGCGACTACTTCTACCAGCGGCAGAACTATCTGCATGACCTCGACACCGCCGCCGAGGAACTGACGGCCGGGATGCGCGTTCAACGGGGCGATCTCGCCGGGGACCTGTCCGACCGGCTGCGGTTCGTGCACGGTGTGCGGATCGTGCGCCGCCAAGACCTGGGCGAAGGTGTCTTGCACCGGTTCGATCCGGCGACCAAGACGCTGGAGATCACCGCCCACCTGTCGACCGGGCAGCGGGTGTTCCGGATGGCCGCCGAGCTCGCCTACCTCGAATACGGCGACCTGATCGACAAGCTCACCGACGAGGGCCACTTCACCAGCGACGAATCGCGCAAGCTGGCCCGGCTCGGGCTGGCCAACTACTTCGCCGCGGCAACCGTGCTGCCCTACGCCCAGTTCCACGATGTCGCCGAGAGCTTCCGCTACGACGTCGAGAGGCTCTCTGCGTACTACTCGGCGAGTTACGAGACGATCTGCCACCGGCTCTCCACGCTGCAGCGGCCGTCGATGCGCGGCGTGCCGTTCTCGTTCGTGCGGGTCGACCGCGCCGGGAACATGTCAAAGCGCCAGTCCGCCACCGGTTTCCACTTCTCGTCCAGCGGCGGCACCTGCCCGCTGTGGAACGTCTACGAGACGTTCGCCAACCCCGGCAAGATCAGCGTGCAGATCGCCGAGATGCCCGACGGGCGGGCCTACCTGTGGGTGGCGCGCACGGTGGAGCGGCGCGCGTCGCGCTATGGTCAGCCGGGTAAGACGTTCGCGATCGGCCTGGGGTGCGAACTACGGCACGCGCATCGGCTGGTCTACTCGGAAGGCCTCGACCTCAGTGGTGACCCCAAGGTTTCTGCGACCCCCATCGGCGCCGGCTGCCGGGTCTGCGAGCGGGACAACTGCCCGCAGCGGGCGTTCCCCGCGCTGGGCCGCGCCCTCGACATCGACGAACACCGCTCGACGGTGTCGCCCTACCTGGTCAAGCAGTCATGAGCGCTGAGCGCATCGCCCCGGGGGGCTTCAAGGAGCTGGGGCCGGTCAACTGGGCGATCGCCAAGGTGGGTGCGCGCGGCATTCGCCGGCCACGCTTCAGCCTGATGAACGTCCTTGGCCGGCACCGCACGTTGTTCCTGGTGTGGCTGCCGCTGTCCGGTTACCTGCTGGGCGCGGGCAAGCTGCCGCGGCGCGACGCCGAATTCGTGATCCTGCGCGTTGGCCATCTGCGTGACTGCGAGTACGAGCTGCAGCAGCATCGCAGACTGGCACGCACGCGCGGCGTCGACGCCGCGACGCAGGCGGCGATCTTCGCCGGGCCCGATGCCGACGGTCTGACCGACCGGGAGCGCACCCTGCTGACCGCCACCGACGAGTTCGTCGTCACCCGCGGCGTCTCACCGCAGACGTGGCAGGCCCTGGCCCGGTACTACAGCACCACACAGCTCATCGAATTCTGTTTGCTCACAGCACAATACGACGGCCTGGCCGCCACGATCACCACACTGGGTGTGCCGCTGGACTTCCCGGACTAGGCCCGTGTGACGCCGGCGAGCAGGATGTCGATGCCGGCAAGGAATTGCTCGCGGTCGTCGTGATCGCGCAGCTGCTCGGCCATCTGATGCACCACCGGATAGCACTGGGCGTCATAGCGCTGCCAACGTTGCGCGATGTCGTCGAGGAGCGCCGCCCGGTCGGCGCCGGGAGGGCGTAGGCGCGCGTTGGCAGCGTTCTGCCCGGCGACGCCGAGGATGTAGTTCACCACCGTGGAGCCGGCGTAGAACAGCGACTGATCGGCCACGCCGAGCGCGGCCAGCTGCCGGCCCACCCTCTCGAAGATCTCGACCATCGCGAACTGCCAGGGCTGGCGCGCCAGGTGCGCTCCCACCCACGGGTGCGCGTCGATGGCGTCGAAGATGCCGAGCGCCAGCGCGCGGATTGCCTCGTTCGGCGATTCAGTACGCCCGTCCTCGGGCAGCGCACCGCTGATCACGTGCTCGGTCGCGGCGGCCAGCAGGGTGTCCTTGTCCGCGACGTGCCAGTAGATCGCCCCGGCGCCGGTGGCCAGGCGGGAGGCCAGCGCACGGAAGGTGAGTCCGGTCTCCCCGTTGGTGTCGAGGATCTCGACGGCGGCGGCGACGATGCGCTCGGTCGACAGTGCATCGGAGCGGCGGGGCGCGCGAGACGGCATCCCCCATCTTGACACCCCTGGAACGGCGTTCCACACTGGCATCATCGATGGAACGCTGTTCCAATACGGAGTGGAGGCCCCATGGACACCCCGATCACGATCGTCGGCGCGGGCGTCGGCGGGCTCACCCTCGCGCGGGTGCTACACGTGCACGGCATCGAAGCGGCGGTGTACGAGGCCGATCCGGCACCGCACAGCCGCACCCAGGGCGGGCAACTCGACCTGCACCCGGGCACCGGCCAGTTCGCACTCGAGGTGGCAGGCCTGGCGCCGGAGTTCCGATCGATCATCCACGAGGGGGCCCAGGCGGCGCGGGTCGTGGATCGCGACGGCACGGTGCTCTTCGAGCACCCCGACGACGGCACCGGCGGTCGCCCCGAGGTGCTTCGTGGCGATCTGCGCCGGATACTGCTCGAGTCCCTGCCCGACGGCACCGTGCAGTGGGGGCACAAGCTCACCGCCGCCCGACCACGCGGCGACGGCCGCCACGACATGGTCTTCGCCAACGGGAGACGTTTGACTGCAACGCTTCTCGTGGGCGCCGACGGGGCCTGGTCGAAGGTCAGACCGCTGCTGTCCGAAACCAGGCCGTTCTACACCGGCACCACGTTCGTGGAGACCTATCTGCACGACGTCGACAATCGACATCCGGCCGTCGCGGCGCTGGTGGGGCCCGGCGCGATGTACGCCGTGGCTCCTGACCGCGGCATCATCGCCCACCGGGAGGCCGGTGGCGTCGTGCACGCCTACGTCGCGCTGCAGCGGGGCGCCGAGTGGTTCGACTCTGACGGGCTGATTTCTCGCGTCGCCGCCGAATTCGCCGACTGGGCAACGCCTTTACGTGCGCTCATCACCGACGCCGACACCGCGCCGATATGCCGCCCGCTGCATGCGCTGCCCGACGATCACCGTTGGTCCCCAGCCCCCGGGGTGACGCTCCTCGGCGACGCGGCACACCTGACCGTCCCGGGCGGGGAGGGCGCGAACACGGCCATGTGCGACGCCGCCCTTCTCGGCATCGCACTCGCCGAGAGCCCCAACGACCGCGACGCGACCGTGGCGGCCTACGAGGCCGAGATGTTTTCTCGCAGTTACGAATCCGCTCGCGATTCGTGGGCGACCCTGAACATCTTCTTCGACGCCTCGGCACCGCGGGGGCTGGTGGACTTCTTCAGCTCAGCGGCGCAAAGGTGAGACCTCGGCGGCGATCGCGATGCGGTCGCCGCCGCGCGACTTCGCCTCGTACATCGCCGCGTCCGCGGCGGTGATCACGTCGAAGAGGTCGGTGCCCGACGCCGTACCGGCCGCCACTCCGATGCTGGCGGTGACCGTCGGCTGCGCCGGTGCCGCCACCGCGGCGCGAACCCGTTCGGCGACCCTGCCGGCCTGGGCTGCCGGTATCCGGTCGACGACGAGGAATTCCTCGCCGCCCCACCGGACGACCACCGCGTCCTCGCGCACGCTGTCGCGGATCCTGCGGGCAGTACGGATCAGCACCTCGTCGCCGACCGCGTGACCGAGCGTGTCGTTGACCCCCTTGAACCCGTCGACGTCGATCAGCAACGCGCAGAGGTCCGCTCCGGCCGGCGAACGTTCGTTGAGCCGCTTCATCGACACCGACAGCCCGCGGCGGTTCGTCAGCTCGGTCAGCGGATCGGTCAGCGACTGCTTCGAGCTGCCCTGCAGCAACCAGAATCCGAACTGCAGCGCCGGCAGGATGCACACGGTCACGACCAGCGCGATGACGGCCCGTGACACCGCCACCTGCAGACCGCCGACGGGCGTGTCCAGCGCCAGCCACACCGCTACTCCGCCCACCGCCAGCGCACACCAGCCGATGTGCACCAGATGCAATCGTGGGCCGTGGAAGAACACCACGTAGGCACCGGCGCACAGCAGGAGTGGCATACCGGACATCGCCAGGTTCGGATCGCCGAACAGCAGCGTCGACAAAGTGATGAGCACGTCGACGTAGATCAGCAGCACCGTGGATTCGAGCAGGGTCGGCCAGGGACGCACCGCCCAGCGCGCCGCCCACACCAGAGATCCGACGGAGACGGCCGCCCACCCCACGCGCAGGAGCGCGGTGTCGGCCATCGGTGGTGCGACCGCGTTGACGGCGCTCAGGACGCCCAGCACCGCACCGATCCCGGCAATCAGGTGCCTCAGGATCGGCAGCAGACCGCGGCTGCGCAGGAATTCGATGCGCCAGTCGTAGTCGTCGCGCTGGTGCCACCACTGACGCAGCAGACTCCTGACGCTGCCATCCCCCACTGGCACATCATGGCACCGCTACAAGTACGTCACGCCCAATACGGCCAGCGAAAACAGCACTGGCGACACCGGCAGCGCCCAGCAGAACACCGCCCACGCCTCGGCCTTGCGGGATTTCTTCTGCCAGTTACGCCAGCCCACGTAACCAGCCGTGATCCCGACGAGGAACGACACCGCGGCGACGACGAGCACCCACACCGCGATGTCGGTCGAGGCGATGGCCGCGGAGATCCCCGCCAGCCACAGAATGTGGCCGACCACCAACCCGCCGATACCGGCGACCCAGATCGCCCTCAATTAGAAGTTGATCATGTGGCCGACCAGGCCGTGGAAGCACTCTTGCAGCGCCTCGGACAGGGTCGGGTGGGTGTGCACGTTGCGGGCGAGCTCGTTTGCGGTCAGGTCCCACTTCTGCGCCAGGGTGAGCTCCGGCAGCAGCTCGGAGACGTCGGGACCGATCAGGTGGCCGCCGAGCAGTTCGCCGTACTTCTTGTCCGCGATCAGCTTCACGAAACCGGTCGGGTCGGCCAGACCGTGGGCCTTGCCGTTGGCGGTGAACGGGAACTTGGCGACCACGACGTCGTGGCCCTCCTCCTTGGCCTGCTCCTCGGTCAGCCCGAAGCTGGCGACCTGCGGCTGGCAGAACGTGGCGCGCGGCATCATCCGGTAGTCACCGAGCGCGAGCGTCTCGGCACCGGCGATGGTCTCGGCAGCGACGACGCCCATCGCCTCGGCCACGTGGGCGAGCTGCAGCTTGCCGGTGACATCGCCGATCGCATAGATGTGCGGCTTGTTGGTGCGCATGTAGTCGTCGATGGCGATGCCGCCGCGGTCGGTCAGCTCGACGCCGGTCTTCTTCAGGTCGTAGCCGTCGACGTTGGGCACGAAGCCGATGGCCTGCATGACCTTGTCGGCCTTGAGCTCGTCGTCCTTGCCGTCCTTGCTGATCTTGACCGTGACCGTCGAGCCGTCGTCGTCGATCGACTCCACCTTGGTGCCGGTGAGGATCTTCACGCCGAGCTTCTTGTACTGCTTCTCGATCTCCTTGGAGACCTCGGCGTCCTCGTTGGGCAGCGCGCGAGGAAGGAACTCGACGATCGTGACGTCGACGCCGTAGTTCTTCATCACGTACGCGAACTCCATGCCGATCGCGCCGGCGCCGGCGATGACGATCGAGCCGGGCAGCTCGCGCTCCATGATCTGCTCTTCGTAGGTGATGACGTTCTTGGACAGCTTGGTGCCGGGCACCAGCTTGGTGTGCGCACCGGTCGCGATGATCGCGTTGTCGAACGTGACCGTCTCGGTATCGCCCTCGTTCAGGTCGACGACGATCGTGTGGTCGTCGGTGAACTTGCCGTAGCCGTGGATCTCGGTGATCTTGTTCTTCTTCATGAGGAAGTGCACGCCCGCGACCCGGCCGTCGGCGACCTTGCGGCTGCGGTCGAACGCCGCGCCGTAGTCGAAGCTGACGTCCCCGCTGATGCCGAATGTCTTGGCTTCCTTGGTGAACATGTGGGCGATCTCGGCATTGCGCAGCAGCGCCTTGGACGGGATGCACCCGACGTTGAGGCACACGCCGCCCCAGTACTTGGGTTCGATGATGGCGGTGTTCAGCCCGAGCTGGGCGGCGCGAATGGCCGCCACGTACCCGCCGGGGCCGGCTCCGAGAACGACGACGTCATAGTGGGTCACGCCTTACCACCCTAGTGGCCGCGCAGCAGCGCAGCACCCATGGCCGCGGCCAACGGTGCCGACATGAACGCGATCGCCAGCGCGGTGACCGCCGGGCGGTCCTGCACCAGCGCCGTGAGGAGGCTTCCGACGATGCTCGCGACCAGATAGACCAGCACGGCGAACACCGGAACGGCCTTGTCGGGCGATGCGGCCCACCAGTGATAGAGCCCCGCCCCGGCCGCGCCGGCGACGATCCACACGGGCGCGGTGACCAGCACGAAACGCCACCGGCTCAGGTATGCGGCGGCGAACGGCTCAGACACCGGCGCTCACCTGCATCGCGGTGAGCGCCCCGAGGCAGCCGGGTCCGACGGCCACCACCATCGCGCCGACAGCGGTGGTCCATTGCCGGCCGGACATCAGGATCGTGAGGGTGCCGAGCAGGCTGGGGATGCCGACCGCGAGCGCGACGACGGCCGCGGGCCGGATCGAGGTGGTGATCTCGCCGGCCACCAGGAGGGCACCGGTGATCCCGAGGGTGACGCCGATGAGCATCACCCCGGCCAGCACCGACGCGCGCGGCAGCGGAATCACGCCTGCGACGGTAACGCTGGCGGGTCGCGTCACGGGGCAGGCGCGCGGGTGCTCTGGTGTGCGTTCAGATGGCGCAATGGCGCCGTGGAGCGATCTGGCCGCACACCAGCGCTACCGCTGCGGCACCGGGCAGGCGTCGACCGCATCGGCGACGATGTGCGTGCCCGCCACCGCGGGCCGCTCGCCTCGTTCGTAGGACGCCCCGGTGACCACCGGCTCGTCCGCGAGTGCCGACAGCTCGTCGTCGGTGAACGCGCGGCCGCGGGAGAGGAACCGCATCCCCTCGGGCGCTTCGAGGCTGAACCCGCCGCCGCGGCCGGGCACCACGTCGATCACCAGCTGGGTGTGTTTCCAGGCGTCGAACTGCGGGCCGGAGATCCACACCGGGACGCCGTCACCCACGTCGAAGACCGCCAGCAGCACGTCGCGGTCGCCGACGACGAAGTCGCCGTCTGGGTAGCACATCGGCGACGACCCGTCGCAGCAACCGCCGGATTGGTGGAACATCAACGCGCCGTGGCGTTCCTGCAGCGTGCGCAGCAGGTCAGCCGCGGCGGCGGTGATCAGGGCTCGATTCGGTGCGGGCACGTCAACCATCTTCTTCCAGTCGGGCGGCGCGGATGGCCGGCGCGGTCGACGGCGGCAGCAGCGTACGCCGGTCGGCGGGATAGCAGACCGTCAGCCGGACCGACGATGCGAACCGGTAGGGCTGGGCGGCGAGCAGGCCGGAGAACTGTTTGCGCAGCCGCGACATCTCGGCGCGCACGGTGACCACGCGGCTGCGGTCGCCATACAGGTCCTCGGCGAGTTCCGGCGCGGTGCGGCCCTGCGAGGCGCGCGCCAGCGCGCACAGGATCTCGGCGTGCCGCAGCGACAGGTCGTGGCACCAGCTGCCGAACTCCCCAGCCAGCCGTAGCGACGGCTTGTCCGGGTCGGCGAAGTCCAGCGTCACCTGTGATACCTGGGCGGCCGTCGCATCGTCATCCCCTTCAGCCAGGCGGACCAGCCATCCGCCGGGCAGCGGCTCGACCGCGCACAGCCCCAACGTCGCGAGCCACACCCGGCCCGGCCCCATCTGGTCGGGCAGCAGGATGCGGTTGTGCAGCGGCATCGCGTCGACCGCAGCCACCCAGCCTTCGGTGTCGACGGCCAGCGCCGGGGTGCCCATCCGCGCCAGGATCGGCGCGGCCACCGAGCGGAGCCGGTTCAACGTCCGGTCATGCTCGGAGCGCAGGTGCGATTCGGCGAGCCGGGCGACCGCGTCGACGAGCGCGATCGTGGTCGGATGGACAGTGGCCGCCGGTCCGGAGACGTCGACGACGCCGAGCACCTGGCCGGTCCGCGGGTCCCGGATCGGGGCGCCGGCGCATGTCCACGCGTGGTGGCTGCGCAGGAAATGCTCGGCGGAGAACACCTGGACGGCGCGCTGCGCGGCGAGCGCGGTGCCGATCGCGTTGGTGCCCACGGCGCCTTCCCCCCAGTGCGCGCCCTCGACGAACCCGAGCCTGTCGGCGTTGCTGAGCACCGACGGTGATCCCGAGCGCCACAGCACCCGCCCGGTCGCGTCGGCGACGACGAGGATGTTCTCGCCGTCGGCGACCAGCGACTCCAGGCCGTGGGAGATCTCGTCGAGCACGTCCATCAGGCCCGACGCACGGCGCAGCGACTCGAGGCCGCCGGTTTCGACCACCGGGGTATCGCTCGGTTCGACACCGCTGGCCAGTAGTCGCTGCCAGGAGTCACCGATCACGTCGCGGGGACGAGCCGGTGCGCGGTGCCCGGCCATCGTCGCGTCGTAGACAGCCGACATCAGCCGCGCGTAGCTGCGCGGATCCTCCCCGACGGCGACGGCGGGTTCAGGCACGGACGACCCTGGCATCACCTGCGATTGTGCTCCCCATCTCAGCGATAGACCAGGCCGCCGTCGATCAGCCCGGCCTGCCCCGTCATGTAGTCGGCGTCGGGGCCGGCGAGGTAAGACACGAAACCGGCGACGTCGTCAGGCGTCTCGGCGCGTCCGAGCGCGATACCGCCGACGAACTTGTCGTAGGTTTCGCCCTCGGCGGCGCCTGTCAGTTCGGCGAAGCGCTTGTCGATCTCCACCCACATGTCGGTGCCGACCACCCCGGGGCAGTAGGCGTTGACGGTGATGCCGTCGGCGGCGTGCTCCTTGGCCGCGGCCTGCGTCAGCGCCCGGACCGCGAACTTCGTCGCGCTGTAGGGCCCGAGCATCGCGAACCCGTCATGCCCGGCGATCGACGACGCATTAATGATCTTGCCGGGCTTGTTGTTGGCCTTGAAGTGCGCGACGGCGGCCTGGATGCCCCACAGCACACCGTCGACGTTGATCGCCCACAGCTTGTGCAGCTCGTCGGGTGTGACGTCGGAGATGGGGCCAACCAGCGCGATGCCGGCGTTGTTGACCATGATGTCCAGGCCGCCGAGTGCGCTCGCCGTGTGCTCCACTGCCCCGAACACCTGCTCGCGGTCGCTGACGTCAGCGACGAATGTGGTTGCCTTGGAACCAATCTCGGCGACCTCATCGGCGACGGCGGCGATGCCGTCGGCGGTCACGTCGACCAGGGCGACGTCGGCGCCGTCGCGGGCCAGCCTCAGCGCGATCCCTCGCCCGATACCGCGGCCGGCGCCGGTCACGAGTGCGACTTTTCCGTTGATTGCCATGTCAGTTCGCTCCGTTCGGGTCGACGAGTACTTTCATCTTCGTGCCCGCGTGCAGCGCCTCGAAACCTTCGTCGACGACGTCGTCCAGTGGGATGCGGGTCACCCAGCCGGTGGTGTCGTAGCGGCCCTCGGCCATCAGTGCGATCACCGCCTCGAAGTCCGCACCGGTGTAGCACAGCGAGCCCTGAATGCGGGATTCGTTCATCACCAGGTTCAACAGTGGTGTCTCCAAAGGCTTTTCATAGATGGCCACGCTGATCATGGGCCGCCGAGAGCCGACGCAGGCCAACGCCGTGGCGACCGCGGGTGTCACCCCGGCAGCGTCGAACACCGCGTCGGCGCCGGCGCCGGAGGTGTGCTCGGCGATGAACGCCGGCACGTCGGTGGCGGTCGGGTCCAGGGTCTGCGCGCCCAGCGCCTCGATGGCCGCCCGGCGGGTGGGTGACGGCTCGACCACGAAGACGTCGTCGAGTCCTTTGCCACGCAACGCGAACCACAACCCGATGCCGATCGGACCGGCGCCGAACACCATTGCGGTGTCGCCCTGTTCGACGTCACCGAGGGTCGCGGCGTGATAGGCCACCGACATCGGCTCGACGAGCGCGCCGAGTTCCAGCGAGACATTGTCGGGCAGCCGGTGCAGCATCGACGTCGGCACCACGGTCGATTCGGCCATACCGCCGTCGGACATCAGTCCGTGGAAGCCGATCTGCTGGCACACGTTGTAGTTGCCCGCCCGACACGGCCCGCAGTGGCCGCACTTGTAGATCGGTTCGACGGTGACGCGGTCGCCCTCGGCCCACCCCGTCACGCCTTCACCGACGGCGGTGACGGTGCCGGAGAACTCGTGACCCATGGTGAGCGGCAGCTGCGCCCCGGTCAGGGGGTGCGGTGTCGTCGGCACGAAGATCGGCCCGGCGTAGTACTCGTGCAGATCGGTGCCGCAGATGCCGTTGAAGCCCACCTGCAGCTTCACCGTGCCGGGGCGAACCTCGGGTTCTGCGACGTCGTCGATCTCGAGCTTGTTGGGTCCGTAGTACACCGCTGCTTTCATGCGGCCAGTTCTATGTGACGGCCGACACATCCGAAAGAGTTGCAGGGGGTTGCAGCCGGGTGAGGCAGACTCGGAGGCGATCTCGCCGAGAGACTGGGGTGGTCCTATGCAGGACTTCGACGTCGTCATCGTCGGCGCGCGCTGCGCAGGGTCACCGCTCGCCGCGGCGCTGGCGCGCCAGGGGTTGCGCGTCTGCGTGCTCGACAAGGCGCACTTTCCGTCAGAGACGCCGTCGACGCACGTCATCCAGCCCCGGGGAGCAGCCGCGCTGCAACGCATCGGTGCCCTGGACGCTGTGCTATCCGCCGGAGCCGCGACGCTGCGAACATTCACGATGGTCAACGCCGACGTCCGCATCGAGGGCGAGTTCGACCGCACGGTGTTCCCGCTGCCGGGACTGTGCGTGCGCCGCGTGACGTTGGATGCCGCACTCGTCGATACCGCCGTGGCAGCGGGCGCCGAAGTGCGCAGCGGGGTGAAGGTGACCGGCCTGATCCGTGAGAATGGCCGGATCGCCGGCGTCCGCACCGGGGACGGTCCGATCACTGCCCAGCTGGTGGTCGGTGCCGATGGTCGCCACTCTCTCGTCGCCAAAATGGTTGATGCGCAGGAATACTCGACCACGCCGATGGGCCGTGTGCCGATCTGGGGCTACTTCGACGGCGTCAAGGATCGTGAGGGGCGCATCCGCATCGCGCGGATCGGCGAGAACGCTTATCTGGCCAGCCCTACCGACCACGGCCTGTACATGGTGTGCGTCGCAGTCGGGGAAGACGGCGCGCGCGAACGGACGTTCGACGCCGCGATTCGGGACTGGCCCGAACTCTTCGACCTGCTGTCGGGTGCTCGCCGCACCGGTCCGCTCCGGGTGATGGCGAGATGGCACGGCTATTTCCGGCAGTCGGCGGGTCCCGGCTGGGTCCTGGTCGGCGACGCCGGACACTTCAAGGACTTCACCCCCGGCCAGGGCATCGCCGACGCGCTGTGCCAATCCGAGCGCCTCGCCGACATGCTGCCCGCCGATGTGGCCGACGATCGCAGCGTCGATGCGGCGACTGCGCGCTGGTGGCGCTGGCGGGACCGCGACGCCTATCCCATGCACTGGTTCGCCACCGACATGGGCGTGCCCGGACCCCCGACCCCAGTGGTCACCGAAGTGCTGCGAGATGTCGCGGGCGACCCGGCCGCGCGGCACACGCTGATGCGGGTTCTCAACCACGAGGTGGCCCCGAGACAGCTCCTCACCCCACGGCGCCTCGCCGGGGCCACAATCCGGGCACTGCGTACCCACCCGGCGACGGCGGGCCGGGAAGTCGTGACGGCAGTGCGTAACGAGGTACACCGCGCTCGCTCCTCCCGGCGGCGGCTGACCGGCTAGTTGCAACGCTTCGCAACTCTTGTCAGGCGACAGCACCAGGGTGTGCTCTAGCTCACATGACTTCTACTCTCGACCCTCAGACCACAACCGAGCTGACCCCGCAGCAGCGCGTCGACGCCTGGCTCGCCGACTTCGAAGCCGCACTGGCCGTCCGCGACATCGAGCGCGCCGCCGGCATGTTCGCCGTCGACGGCTTCTGGCGCGACCTGGTGTCTTTCACGTGGAACCTCAAGACCCTCGAGGGCCGCGACCAGATCACCGACATGCTGACCGCCCGCCTCACCGAGACCGACCCGTCGGGTTTCCGCACCCGGGAAGAACCAGTGCAGGACGGTGACGTCGTCTCGGCGTTCATCCAGTTCGAGACCGGTACGGGCCGCGGGACGGGGCACCTCAGGATCAGGAGCGACGGAGGAGAAGACAAAGCCTGGACGCTGCTGACCGCGCTGCAGGAACTCAAGGGCCACGAGGAACGCAAAGGTGCGACACGGGTGCTCGGCGCCGTGCACGGCGACGACCCCGATCCGCGGTCCTGGGCGGAGAAGAAGGCCGCCGAGGACGCCGAACTGGGCCGCACGATCCAGCCGTACACGCTGGTCATCGGCGGCGGGCAGGGCGGCATCGCGCTCGGCGCGCGGCTGCGCCAGCTCGGGGTGCCGGCCATCGTCGTCGACCGCCACGAACGCCCCGGCGACCAGTGGCGCAAGCGGTACAAGTCGCTGTGCCTGCACGACCCGGTCTGGTACGACCACCTGCCCTACCTGCCCTTCCCGCAGAACTGGCCGGTGTTCGCACCCAAGGACAAGATCGGTGACTGGCTGGAGTTCTACACCCGCGTCATGGAGGTGCCGTACTGGTCGAAGACGACGTGCCTGTCGGCCAGCTTCGACGAGAGCAGCCAGACCTGGACCGTCGAGGTGGACCGCGACGGCGAACGCCTGACGCTGCACCCCACCCAGCTGGTGCTGGCCACCGGCATGTCGGGCAAGCCGTACGTACCCACGCTGCCCGGCCAGGACGTCTTCGCCGGCGAGCAGCACCACTCATCGCAGCACCCCGGCCCGGATGCGTACGCCGGCAAGAAAGCCGTCGTCATCGGCTCCAACAACTCCGCCCACGACATCTGCAAGGCGCTCTACGAGAACGGCGTCGACGTCACGATGGTGCAGCGATCCTCCACCCACATCGTCAAGTCCGACACCCTGATGGACATCGGCCTGGGCGACCTGTACTCCGAGCGGGCGCTGGCCGCGGGCATGACGACCGAGAAGGCCGACCTGACCTTCGCGTCGCTGCCCTACCGGATCATGCACGAGTTCCAGATCCCGCTGTACGACCAGATGCGGGAGCGCGACAAGGAGTTCTACGACCGCCTGGCCGCGGCGGGCTTCGAATTGGATTGGGGCGCCGACGGATCCGGGTTGTTCATGAAGTACCTGCGCCGCGGCTCGGGCTACTACATCGACGTCGGCGCCTGCGACATGGTCGCCGACGGGCGGATCAAGCTCGCGCATGGGCAGGTGGACCGGCTGACCGAGAATTCCGTGGTGCTGGCCGACGGCACCGAACTACCCGCCGACGTGGTGGTCTACGCGACGGGCTACGGCTCGATGAACGGCTGGGCGGCCGATCTGATCGGCCGGGACGTCGCCGACAAGGTCGGCAAGGTGTGGGGTCTGGGCAGCGACACTCCGAAGGACCCCGGGCCGTGGGAGGGCGAGCAGCGCAACATGTGGAAGCCCACGCAGCAGCCCAACCTGTGGTTCCACGGCGGCAATCTGCATCAGTCCCGGCACTACTCGCTGTACCTGGCGCTGCAACTCAAGGCCCGCTACGAGGGCATGCCCACCCCGGTGTACGGCCTGCAGGAGGTGCACCACCTGTCCTGAGGTGCGGGCGGGTCAGGCGGCGTCGGACTGGCGAATCTGGTTGCCGCCGGCCCGTTTCGCCTCGTACATCGCCATGTCGGCCGCCGCGATCACCCGCTCGATCAGTGTGCGGGTGTCCGCGGAAGGGTCCTGCACCGCGACGCCGGCCACACCGAGGCTCGCTGTGACACGCCACGGATTGGCCGCGATGGCCGAGCACAGCCGCCGCGCGAGCATCTCCATCTCGCGCGGCGGGCAGGCCTGGGCGACCACGAATTCCTCGCCGCCGACGCGAGCCGAGATCACCCCCGCCCCGCATGCGGCGCGCAGTCGGCCGGCCACGTCGACGAGAACCCGGTCCCCGATCGCATGACCCAGGGTGTCGTTGAGGCGTTTGAACCCGTCCAGGTCGATCATCACCACGCTGAAGCTTCCCGATCGACGACGAGCAGCGTCGGTGATCAGCGCGTGGGCCGATCGGCGGAACCCCCGCCGGTTCGTCAGGCCGGTCAGTGGATCGGTCGACACGGCGTCGTTCCACAGCAGTCGCACCAGGATCTGACCGCCGAACGGCACCGTCAGCAGACCACCGGTGGACAGCAGCAGGGTGGCCACCGCCAGCGGCGCGTCACCGGCCAGCCCTACCCGCACTGCGCACGCCGTGGCACTGGCCAGCGCGACGCCGACGGTGAGAACGAGCAGGCGGGGACTGTGGAATGAAGCGACGTAGGCCGCCAGTCCGACGAACGCCCAGCACGTCAGCAGCCCAGCGTGCGGATCGGTCTGCGTCAACGCGACGACGGCGAGGGCGACGCTGCCCACCACCGAGAACGCCGCCGACTGCCGGCGAGTCGGCCACCGCCGCGCATACCTGATGGCGATGGCGGCGAACCCCGCGGCGATCACCAGCACCACACCCCCGGCGAGTCCGTGCGGGCCGGCGGGGCTGATCGCCGTCAACGCCACGGCTCCGGCGAGCACCGCCATGATCGACGCCATGACCGCGCGGGAGAGTCTCAGCAACCGGCGCGACACGAGGTATCCGGTCAGCCAGTCGTAGCGGTCCGGCTGTCGCCACCACTGGCGGATGTGGTTCACGCGACCCCCGATGCTCAGCTGGGCTGATCGTACCGACCCCGCCGATTGCCGCGGCCGATTCGAACACCATCGGCCGGGGTGCGCAGAATGGGGGCGTGACGAACCCCGCGCAAGCCGACGACCCGTACCTCTGGCTCGAGGAGGTCACCGGCGACGACGCGCTCGCGTGGGTGCGCGCCCACAACGATCCGACGATCGCCGAACTCAGCGGTGAGCGCTTCGAGCAGATGCGCGCCGACGCGCTCGACGTCCTGGACACCGATGCCCGCATCCCGTACGTGCGCCGCCGCGGTGAGTACCTCTACAACTTCTGGCGCGACGCGGCGAACCCCAAGGGCCTGTGGCGGCGCACCACACTGGCCAGCTACCGGTCGGAGGCACCGGAGTGGGACGTCGTGATCGACGTCGACGAGCTGGCGCGCACGGACGGGCAGAACTGGGTGTGGGCCGGCGCCGACGTCATCGAACCCGATCACGCGCGCGCCCTGGTCAGCCTTTCCCGGGGCGGCTCGGACGCCGCGGTGGTGCGGGAATTCGACATGGCGACGCGCACTTTCGTCGACGACGGGTTCGAACTCGCCGAGGCGAAATCGCAGTCCACCTGGGTTGACGAGGACACCCTGCTGGTCGGCACGGACTTCGGGGAAGGGTCGCTCACCGAGTCGGGCTACCCGCGGGTGGTCAAGCGCTGGACACGCGGCCGGCCCCTGGCGGACGCGGAGACGGTGTTCGAGGGCGACCCCGCTGACGTGTTGGTCGCCGCGTCGGTGGACCGCACCCCCGGCTTCGAACGCACGCTGATCAGCCGGGCGCTGGACTTCTTCAACGAAGAGGTCTACGAGCTGCGCGGCGCGGAACTGATCCGGATCGACACCCCGAC
Source organism: Actinomycetota bacterium (assembly GCA_040752555.1). GTDB lineage: Bacteria > Actinomycetota > Actinomycetes > Mycobacteriales > Mycobacteriaceae > Mycobacterium. The sequence continues at coordinate 52,033 of JBFMGT010000004.1, forward strand.
CGACGCCAGCATCTCGATTCACCGCACCTGGTTGCTGATCGAGCTCCGCACCGACTGGCAATACAGCTATGGGACAGGCACCCAGCACTACCCCGCCGGCTCCCTGTTGGCCGCCGACTACAACGAATTCTTGTCCGGCAGTGCTGAATTGGCTGTTGTCTTCACCCCCGACCGACACACCAGCCTGCACCACTACGCGTGGACGCGCGACCGGCTGGTGCTCGTCACGCTCGCCGATGTGGCCAGCCACGTCGAGGTGCTCACGCCGGGCACGTGGGACAGGGACCCTGTGGCCGGGTTGCCGGACAACACCACCGTATCGGTGGTCGGCGCCGATCATCTGGGCGACGAGATCTTCCTGGACTGTTCGGGTTTCACCACGCCGTCACGGCTGCTGCACGGTGCCGCGGGAGGCACCCTCACCGAGATCAAGCGGGCGCCGTCGTTCTTCGATGCTGCCGACCTCGAGGTCAACCAGTACTTCGCGACGTCCGACGACGGGACCGCGATCCCCTACTTCGTGGTGGGTCACCGGCACGCCCAGAGCGCCGGTCCGACGCTGCTCGGCGGCTACGGCGGTTTCGAGGTGGCTCGCACCCCGGGTTACGACGGCGTGCTGGGTCGGCTCTGGCTCTCCCGTGGCGGCACGTACGTGCTGGCCAACATCCGCGGCGGCGGAGAGTACGGCCCCACCTGGCACACACAGGCGATGCGGGAGGGCCGGCACCTGGTCGCCGAGGACTTCGCCTCCGTGGCAAAGGATCTCGTTGCCCGCGGCATCACCACAGTGGAACAGCTCGGCGCTCAGGGCGGCAGCAACGGCGGATTGCTGATGGGCATCATGCTCACGCAGTACCCCGAGTTGTTCGGCGCGCTGGTGTGCAGCGTGCCGCTGCTGGACATGAAGCGCTTCCATCTGCTGCTCGCCGGCGCCTCCTGGGTGGCCGAGTACGGCGACCCCGACGACCCGAAGGACTGGGAGTTCATCTCGAAATATTCTCCCTACCAGAACATTTCGACGGAGCGGCGCTATCCGCCGGTGTTGATCACCACCTCGACGCGCGATGACCGTGTTCATCCCGGCCACGCCAGGAAGATGACCGCGGCGCTGGAGGCGGCCGGACATCCGGTGCGGTACTACGAGAACATCGAGGGCGGCCACGCCGGCGCAGCAGACAACCCGCAGGTCGCGTTCCGCGCAGCGCTGGTCTATGAATTCCTGCTTTCGACCCTGGGAGGGAACTGACGTGACGATCGCCCGAACGGCCGGCGCGCTGCTGGTGGCCGCGGTGATGCTCACCGGCTGCGGCCGCGAGATCACCGGCACTGCAGTGACGGCCGCCGGACCTGTGCCTGGCGGCGGTGATTCCGTCGGCGATTCGAGTCAATGCACCACCGTCACCGCACCGCTGGTCGACATCCCGCAGAAGGGCCCCCGCGAACCGCAACTGCGCATCCCTCAACCCTCGGGCTGGGAGCGCAACACGGTGATGGACAACCAGATCATCCGGTTCGCGATCGTGGCGCAGGACCTGATCGCCAACCAGTTCGCCCCCAACGCGGTGGTCACCCTCGAATCGGTCCGCGGCAGCCAGGACCCCGATGCAGTGTTCGAACAGAACCGGTCGAACCTCACCACGATGATGGGTGCCTACGACCTGCAGACCGAGAGTAACACCACCTGCGGGTTCCCGTCGGAGACAACGAAATACACCGCTCCTGCGATGGGTCCGGCGCCAGAGCGGCCCATCATCATGCATGCCGTCGTCGCACAGAAGCCCACCGCGACCTACCTGGCGACGCTGACCGTGCAGACCACCGATGCGACCAACCCCACCTACGTGCGTGACTCCCAGGAGATCATCGACGGCTTCCAGTTGCTGCTGCCATGACGACATCGGAGGTGTTGCTGATCGCCGGCGCGGCCCTGATCCTCGCCGGCATGGCCGTGCCCGGCTGGGACACCGCCCGCATGAACCGGCGCGCAGTCAAACGCCGCATCTATTGGGCCGGCACCGGTGCGGGCATCGTCGTGTTGTTCGCCTCGGGCCTGCCCGATCTGCAGAGTTCGCTGGCCGTGGCTGCTGCCGGGACGGTCATGACCCTGGGCTGGGCCTACTTCCGGACCCCGAACATCGTGATCGGCGGGCGGATCCGGTCCGCGGACCCCGCAATGCGCGACCTCGACGTGTAACGGGTGTGGCTCCGGCAGGCACCACCTGTCAACGAAAGGAGCCACCATGACCACTCTCACCCACTCGCGGCGGTTCGCCGGCCTGGACCGGGCGGGCGCACTGGCCGGCCGCTACGGCCTCGTCGTGGTCCTCGCCTGGATCGGGGCGCTGAAGTTCACTGCGTTCGAAGCGCAGGGCATCACCGGCCTGGTGATGAACAGTCCGCTGATGAGCTGGGTGTACGACCTGTTCTCGGTGCGCGGGTTCTCGACCATGCTCGGCGTTGTCGAGCTCACGGCGGCGGCCCTGATCGCGCTGGCGCCGTGGCGGCCCCGAATCTCGGCCATCGGCAGCATCATCGCCGCCGGCCTTTTCCTCGCGACCGTGAGCTTCCTCGTCACCACTCCGGGCGTGTTCGAGGCGTCGGCGGGGTTCGCCGTCCTGTCATCGACGGGCCAGTTCCTGGTCAAAGACGTTGCTCTGCTCGGCCTCTCGGTGTGGACACTGACCGACGCGCTTCGGGGCGCCGCGGTGTGACGTGGTGGGTTACGATCTCGCCGACATGACCGCCACTTCCGCGGATGAGGCTGCCATCGTTGCGGCGCTGCGGGCGCGCGACGAGGCGGCCTTCGCTGCGCTGGTCGATAGGTACACCCCGGCGATGCTGCGTATCGCGCAGGGCTACGTGGCGTCAAGAGAGGTCGCCGAGGACGTCGTCCAGGAGGCGTGGATCGCGCTGCTCAAAGGCATCGACGGCTTCGAGGGCCGGTCCTCGCTGCGGACGTGGCTGTTCACCGTGCTGATCAACATCGCGAAGAAGCGCGGGATGCGGGATCGGCGGGAGTCCGACGCCCTGATCGCCGCGTTCACCGGCGGCATCGTCCACCCGGCGCGGTTCCACGACGGCAACGAGCGCTGGGCGGGTCACTGGCGCGACGGCGAGGAGCCGGTTCCGTTTCCCGAGTCACCGGAGGGATCGGTGCTGGGCTCCGAACTGCTGGCGCTGACCAACAAGGCGCTCGACACCCTGCCGGAGCGGCAACGTCTGGTGGTGACCTTGCGCGACGTCCTCGACGTCGACTCCGCGGAGGTGAGTCGGCTGCTCGGCATCACTCTCGCCAATCAGCGGGTACTCCTGCATCGCGGGCGCACAGCGATCCGGCAGGTCCTCGAGGACTACGTGAAAGACGCGATGTGAGGGACGTGACGTGAGCGAGCACCCACCGATGGACTGCTATCAGCTCGTCGAGCTGATCACCGCCTACTTCGACGGCGCCCTCGACGCCACCACACAGACGCGGTTCGAGGAGCATCTGCTCGGCTGTGACGGCTGCGCGACCTACCTGCAGCAGTTCCGCGCGACGGTGCACACCCTGAGCACCATCTGCGAAGAGGATGTCGCTCCGGAGTTTCGCGATCGCCTTCTCGACGCCTTCCGGGACTGGCGATAGAACTGAGGGCGTGACCGATTTCGAGACCATTCTCTTTTCCACCGACGGGCCCGTCGCGACGATCACCCTGAACCGGCCGGAACGACTGAACACGATCGTCCCGCCGATGCCCGACGAGATCGAGGCGGCGATCGGGCTGGCCGAACGGGATCGGTCGGTGAAGGTGATCGTGCTGCGCGGTGCGGGCCGCGCGTTCTCCGGCGGCTACGACTTCGGGGGCGGGTTCGAGCACTGGGGCGAGGCGATGAACACCGACGGGCGCTGGGATCCCGGCAAGGACTTCGCGATGGTCAGCGCGAGGGAGACCGGGCCGACAAGCAAGTTCATGGCGATCTGGCGCGCGTCCAAGCCGGTGATCGCGCAGGTGCACGGCTGGTGCGTCGGTGGCGCCAGTGACTACGCGCTGTGCGCCGATCTCGTGATCGCCAGCGACGATGCGGTGATCGGGACGCCGTATGCGCGGATGTGGGGGGCCTACCTGACTGGGATGTGGCTCTACCGGCTGAGCCTGGCGAAGGTGAAGTGGCATGCGCTGACCGGTGAGCCGCTCACCGGAAAAGAAGCTGCCGCAGTCGAATTGATCAACGAGTCGGTGCCGTTCGAACGGCTCGAGGCGCGGGTGGCCGAGATCGCAGCCGCGCTGGCGACGATTCCACTCTCGCAGCTGCAGGCACAGAAGCTGATCGTGAACCAGGCCTACGAGAACATGGGGCTGGCCTCGACGCAGACGCTCGGCGGCATCCTCGACGGGCTGATGCGCAACACCCCTGATGCGTTGCGATTCATCGAGGCTGCAGAGCGGGACGGTGTGCGCGCCGCGGTCGAGCAGCGCGACGGACCGTGGGGTGACTACAGCCAGGCGCCACCGGAGCGGCGGCCGGACCCCTCACACGTGATCGAGCCCTGAGGCGAAGCGCCCGCCACGCTGGTCCCGTACCGCCTTCCCCTCGAACGAGGCAGTAGCTTCCCAACATGGCGGGCGCAGTCGCGCCGCGATCACACCCGGCAACGCCAGCCGCTCGCGGTTTGGTTCACCGTGACTGCCCGGGCGTTCGGGTTCACCTGCTGGCGGCGCCGGTGCCGCTGGGCACATTGGCCGCGCAGTAGGTGGCGATGCTCACGCCGTAGTCGGCTGCATTGGCCATCGGGGAGACCGCAAGGCCAACCCCGGCGACCGCAGCCGCAGCGACGAGCGATACCGCAACCGTGTTGGGAATATTCATGACATCTAGTCAACGACAACGTAATCGCCGTTCGCGAGCCCTCTTCGGTGTCCCCGAAAAAGGGGGCTTGATGCGCGCCGGTCAGCCCGAGGTGATGCTGCCATCCGCGGTCAGGATCAGGACCTGACCGTCACCGTCGGTATCGGTCGTGACGATGCTTCCGACTTCGGAACGATGCGGCGGATGCACCCGCACCGTCACCTTCACCTCCGCGGGGGCACGCTGCAGCCAGTCGAGTGTGAGCGCGCGGAAGACGGCGGCAACGTCGCCGTCCGCGTCGGTCATCCCATGGTCGTCGAGCAAGTCCACCTCGACGCGGCGCGCCCGAGCGGCGCGGACGGCCGCGCGCAGGTCAGGCGTGTCGAAGAAGGGCGACCGAATCGAGTCACGCAGCTCCTGTTCCAGCATCACGATGTCGTCGATCTGCGCAGGAGTCAGCACCGTTCGGGAGGCGAGGAGGTCGATCGACGGCCAGGCCCGCTGCTGAAGCCTGTCCCGCTGGCGGGCGCGTTCGGCGTCGCGCTCCCGGCTGGCGGCGATGTCGGCACGTTCCTCAGCCTCTCGAGCACGCAGTTCGCGAACGTCACGGGCAGCTGGCCGCATGATGCGGGCGAACATGGTCGCCATCGCCAGGACGGCCAAGTTGGGCAATGCCGTCGCGAGGCCCGCCCAGGCGCCCTGGCCGGTCCACTGGCCCCACGCTGCCATGATCGCGGTTGCGGCGCACTGTGCCGCCCAGGCTGTCCAGACTCTTCCGCGGACGCAGAGGAAGGCACACAATGCCACCCCGGCGCCCAGAGCGTTCGTCTGGTTCGGATTGTCGACCATGCCGGGCAGAGCTGCTGCGGTGATCAGCGCGCCCACCGGAACAGTCGCAGCGGCCGCAGCCGCGGCCCGCACTGGCATGGGATCTGCTCGCACCGCCAGCAGCACGACGATCCCCGCTGCGACAACGGCCACCGCGAGGATCAACCAGGGCAGAGCGGCATTGTCGCCGCCGTAGTTCGGTAGAGACGCCACGGTCGCGGCGACGAAGACGGCGCTCACAGCGCGGGCGGGCCGGGTGTGCAGCCACAGCAGGGTCGGCGCGGTCAGGTAGGCGTCGCTGCGGTGAGTCTCACCGGGTGTCAACGCGGCCAACGTAACTCGATTCGCGTTCCGCCCCCTGGGCGGGTGTCGACGCATGCGTCGCCACCGACATCTGACATCCGCTCGACGATGCTGCGGGTGATACCGAGCTTTTTCGGGGCGACGATGGCCGGATCGAACCCGGGGCCGTCATCAACGATCCTGACGACGAGCGGCTGGCTGTCCAGCCGCGCGCATACCGTGACAGTCGCGGCCTGCCCTGCATGGCGGCGCGCATTACGGACGGCCTCCGCGGTGGCGTCGGCGAGCGCAACACCCACGCGCAGCGGAACCACCTGCGGATGCGCCGAGTCACCGGAGCTTTCCCGCGTGACGACCGCATCGGAGTGCGCCCTGCTCGCCGCCGCCCGTATGCGCTCCCACACGTCCCCGGTACCGATCGGCTGTTTCGACGATCCCGCATCTTCCTGGCCCGCCCAGTCCCGCAGCGTCTCTCGGGCATCCCTGCCGACGGTGGGATCGTCGTTGGCGCGGGGCGCCTCGCTCATCACCGCCAGGATGCTGTCGTGGATCATCCTGCCGTAGAGCTTGCGCTGCACTTCACGTTCGCGTTGCGCAGCGGCCTCCTCCGCCAGCTCGAGTGTGCTGGCGTACGACCGGTCGAGTTGATCCCCGGTACGCACAGCCATCATTCCGGCCAACACGAACAGCGCACTGAACGCGATGCCCCAGGCGATGTCGGTGACGAGCAGTTGCCCGTACTGCTCGGAGCGCGCCCAGGAGTTGGCGACCTGCACCGCCGGCAGGGCGATCGCGAGATGGACCAGCGCAAGCCAGGGCCGGGGGGTGACGACGAGCGTCAGCGCAGCGAGGCCGGGAAAGGTGACCAGCCAGGTCCCGGTGCTGCTCTCGGTGTGCGCCCCAGTCCAGACGGCAAACCAGCTAACGATCGCCAGCAGATAACCCATTCCACAGCAGACCGGCATGATCACTGTCGTGATACGTTGCGCGCGCCGATAACTGGCGGCGAGCATGGCCCACCCGGGCACGAAGACGGTGATGAGAGCGGCGGCCGTCCACCACCCCGGGACCGTCGCTGCCTCACCGGGAATCTCGGTGGCGACGATCACGAAGTACGCGATGTAGCCCCAGCCGATGAACTGGGCCAGCGCCCGGCGGATCTCTCGACTGTCCCGTTGCGGCGGTACCGCTGTTGCCCGTGACAGACTCATCGCCGATGACGGCCGTAGTCCGGCGAGACGTAGCCGTCTTCGACCGCGCGCCGTCCGAGCAGCGCGCGATTGTCGGCATTTCGGCCGATCTCGGCGTACTTGCGTCGGATACGACCCACGTAGGTCTTCACCGTCTCGGCATCGATGCCCAGCCGGGAGCTGATCATCTTGTCACTCATCCCGGAGCCGATCATGGTCAACACGTCCTGCTCCCGTGGCGCCAGGAGGGCCAGCCGCAAGTCGGGATCGCCGTCAAGTGCTGCCGCCCACTGCGCATCGACGACCTCTTTGCGTTCCGCGACACGGCGGATCGCGTCCAGCACCGCCGCCGGGGGAGCCTTCTTCTTGATCGTGCCGAAGACCCCGGCGCGCGCGGCCGACCGGAGAAGATCGGGTCGTTCACCGGCCGTGTAGACCAGCGTCGGGATTCCCAGTGCCTCGAGGCGGGCGACGTTGCTCTCGGGAGTGGAGTCGTCGGGGAGGGAGAGGTCGAGCACCACCACATCGAAATCTGTGGACAGGGCGAGGAGCTGGGCAACCGAAGGAGCCGTGCCGACCCATTCGAGGTCTGGCGCCTGCTCGACGATCACGCGCAGCCCTAACGCCGTGCTCTCGTGGTCCTCGATGTATCCCACGCGCCACCGTCGCGTATCCGGCATGGCTCCCCCGTTCACCTACACAGCCCGCGAGCACTGCAGAGCCTAACCACAACACGCCGATCCGGCCGACTCAGTCCATCCGCCCGACTCAATCCAATCGACCGATGGAGAGCACGCGCACCACGGCCACGCCCTCCTCGTCGGACATCGGTAGATCCACCTCGACGTCGATGCCCCAGTCGTGGTCGCCGGCGGGATCGTCGAGGATCTGACGCACCCGCCACACGTCGGTGCCGCGGTCGATGATGAGCAGCGCGGGTCCGCGCGCATCGGGGCCGGTCCCGACATCGTCGTGCTCGCCGAAGTACTCGTCGCCCACCTCGCGCCAGCGCTGCGCCGGCCACCCCGACCCGGAATCCAACGCGCCCAGCTCCTCCCAGCGTTCCCGGGCGAACAGTTCGACGCGGCGGAACAGCGCGTTGCGCACCATCGCGGTGAAGGCCCGCTGGTTGCCGGTCAGCGGCCGCGGCCGCACCGGCACCGCCACCGGCGCATCCAACGGCTCGTCGGGACTGGTGAGCTGCTCCCACTCGTCGAGGAGGCTCGAATCCACTTGTCGCACAAGCTCGGCGAGCCACTCGGTGATGTCGGTCAGCTCCTCGGTGCGCGCTACCGCGGGCACTCCGGACCGCAGAGCCTTCACCGCGTCGGACAGATACCGCAGCACCGCGCCCTCGGAGCGGGTCAACCCGTAGACGCTGACGTATTCGCGGAACGTGAACGCGCCCTCCCACATCTCGCGCACCACGGACTTCGGTGAGAGCGCCCCGTCGGCCGCCCACGGGTTGGTCTGCAGGTAGATCTCGAACACCCCGCGCAGTAGCTCGTCGAGCGGCTTGGGGTAGGTGACGTCGTCGAGAAGCTCGATCCGCTCGTCGTACTCGATGCCCTCGGCCTTCATCGCCGCGACAGCCTCGCCCCTGGCCTTCTTCAGCTGCGCGGCCAGGATCTGCCGGGGATCTTCCAGCGTCGCCTCGATGACCGAAACGACATCCCGCGCATAGCTTTCCGCTTCCACGTCGAGGACGTCGATGGCCGCCAGCGCGAACGTGGACAGCGGCTGATTCAACGCGAAATCGGGCGGCAGGTCGACGGTCAGCCGGTAACGGCGGCCATCCGCCTCGGGCACCGGCAGCCGTTCGATCACCCCGGCCTGCAGCAGCGACCGCGCGATGCCCACCGCCTCGCGGATCAGCCGCAGCTGCCGTTTGCGTGGTTCGTGGTTGTCGGTGAGCAGCCGGCGCATCGCCTCGAAGGGATCGCCGGGACGGTCGACGACGTCGAGGATCATCGCGGTGAACACCCGCATGTTGCTGGTCAGCGGTTCGGGCGCGGCCTCGACGAGCCGGGTCATCGTCTTCTCGCTCCACGGCACCATACCCTCGGGCACCTTGCGCCGCACCAGCTTTCGCCGTTTCTTCGGATCATCGGCGATCTTGGCGAACTGCTTGAGGTTCTCCACTTCGTGATCGGGCGCCTGCACCACCACGGTGCCCGCCGTGTCGTACCCGGCCCGGCCCGCGCGTCCGGCGATCTGGTGGAACTCCCGCGCGGTGAGCAACCGGGTGCGGGTGCCGTCGTACTTGGACAACGCCGTGAACACCACCGTGCGAATCGGCACGTTGATGCCGACGCCGAGGGTGTCGGTGCCGCAGATGACCTTCAGCAGGCCGGCCTGGGCGAGTTGCTCCACCAGCCGCCGGTACTTCGGCAGCATTCCCGCGTGGTGCACCCCGATGCCGTGGCGTACCAGCCGGGACAGCGTCGACCCGAACGCGGTGGAGAACCGAAATGCACCGAGATGCTCGGCGATCGCCGCCTTTTCGGCCTTGCTGCTGACGTTGACGCTCATCAGCGCCTGCGCTCGCTCCAGCGCCGACGCCTGGGTGAAGTGCACGATGTAGATCGGCGCCTGCTTGGTGTCGAGCAGATCGCCGATGGTCTCGTGCATCGGTGTCGTCGCATAGGAGTAGAACAGCGGCACCGGGCGTTCTGCGTGGGCGACCAATGCCGTCGGCCGACCGGTGCGCCGCGTCAGGTCCTCGCGCAGGAATGTGACGTCGCCCAGCGTCGCCGACATCAAAAGAAACTGTGCGGCAGGCAGTTCCAGGAGCGGCACCTGCCACGCCCAGCCGCGGTCGGGGTCGCCGTAGAAGTGGAACTCGTCCATCACGACCACCCCGATGTCCGACGTGGCGCCTTCGCGTAACGCCGTGTTCGCCAGCACCTCGGCCGTGCACACGATGATCGGCGCATGCGCGTTGACCGCGGCGTCGCCGGTCAGCATGCCGACCTTGTCCGCCCCGAAGATGCCGCACAGCGTGAAGAACTTCTCGCTCACCAGCGCCTTGATCGGCGCGGTGTAGTAGCTGCGTCGCCCGGCGGCCAGCGCGGCGTACTGCGCGCCGGTGGCCACCAGCGACTTGCCGGAACCCGTGGGAGTGGCCAGCACGACGTTGGCCCCGCTGACGAATTCGATCAGCGCCTCTTCCTGCGCGGGGTACAGCGTGGTGCCGCTCTTCTCCGCCCACGCGGCGAAGGACGCGAACAACTCGTCGGCATCGGCACCCGGAGTGGGTACGAGCGGCGCGGTCATCGCTGGTCTGGACGGCGCAGCGCGGCACCCACGGTGGCGCTCAGCACGCCGAGCACGACGCAGCCGATGCCGGCGAGCAGGGTGATGTTGAGCCAGTGATGGGCGCTGTTCTCCGCGGTTCGCACCATCACCTCGGCGACCGTACGGATGTCGCCGGTGGTGCGGTTCACTGCGGCGTCGATGAACCGGCGACCCATCTCGATGCCCGCCCAGCCCGCGGCGCCGACGAGCAGCGCCGACACCCCGAGTGCGCACAGCGCGCGGCCCCGCGACCGGGCAGCCGCCAAGGTCAGCAGGGCCAGCACCCCCGTCAGCACCGCGGTGCCGATACTCACCCACGGTCCCCAGGTGGCCAGCGGCCGCAGCTTGCCAGGGCGCAGATCCGGCGATTCGACGGTGATGGGCACGGTCAGCGTTGGCGGAACAGCGAGGTCGAGGTTGCCCAGCGTGGCGTGGAACGACGGATCGGACAGCATCGGCGCGATGTCGATCAACCATCGATCGGTCGAGTTGCCCTCCGGCACCGCGCCGGTGAACATCCACCGGTGCGCGATCCGGTTGGCCTGCGCGAACTGCCCCGGAAACCCCGAATTGCGGGTGTAGGAGTCGGCCACCGTGCGGACCAGCTCCGGGTTAAGTTCGTAGCCGTTGTCGGTGCCCAGGGCGATGATCTGGGTGGTCAGCTCCCCGGCCATCGCGTCCTGCAACCGGGGGTCGCCCGCCGCGCGGGCCGCCAGCGCGGCGTAGCCGTCCTCGTCGACAATGTCGCGCTGGGCCCACCCGGCGGGCACCGTGACCGCCAACGCGAGCGTGGTCAGCAGCCACAGCATCAGCGTGGCGAGAAAGCGCACCGCGCGTCCCTCCTGTCGGGACGCGCGGTCAGTCGCCCAGCGCGCGTCCCACGATCAGCGGGTCGGGCCGGCCGACCACCTCGTGGTCCTTGTTGTCGTAGTCGAATTTACTCAGCACGTAGCGCATCGCGTTGATGCGGGCGCGCTTCTTGTCGTTGCTCTTGACCACTGTCCACGGCGCGATCTCGGTGTCGGTCCAGGCGAACATGTCCTCTTTGGCCGAGGTGTAGTCGTCCCATTTGTCCAGCGAGGCCAGGTCGGTAGGTGAGAGCTTCCACTGCCGCACCGGGTCGACCTGTCGGATCGTGAACCGGGTGCGCTGCTCGGACTGCGTGACCGAGAACCACAACTTGGTGAGGCTGACGCCGTCGTTGACCAGCATCTGTTCGAACAACGGAGCCTGCCGGATGAACTCGGCGTGCTGTTTGGGCGAGCAGTAGCCCATGACACGTTCGACGCCGGCGCGGTTGTACCAGGACCGGTCGAACAGCACGATCTCCCCGGCGGCGGGCAGGTGGGTGACGTAGCGCTGGAAGTACCACTGCGTCTGTTCCTTCTCGGTGGGCTTCTCCAGCGCGACGACGCGGGCGCCGCGCGGGTTGAGATGCTCCATGAAGCGCTTGATCGTGCCGCCCTTGCCCGCGGCGTCACGGCCCTCGAACACGATCACGTGCCGGTGGCCGTGGGCCTGACTCCACTTCTGCAGCTTCAGCAGTTCGATCTGCAGCAGCCGCTTCTGCTCCTCGTACTCCGCGCGCGTCATGCGCTCGTCGTAGGGATAGTTCTCGCGCCAGGTGTCGACGACTTCGCCGCTGGGCTGCAGGACCAGCACGGGGTCGTCATCGTCGTCATCGAGGACGTGGTAGCCGGACGTCTCCAGGGTCACCGGGCGACGTTAACCACCCTCGCCGTCACGCACGTGACGGCGAGGTGAACAGCCGGTGGCGGGTACTACTTCGCAATGCGCTTGGGCCGGATGAGGGCCAGCTTGGTCATCATGGTGTTCATCCGCTTGAGCGCACGTTGGGAGTTGTTGTAGTAGTTTCCGCCGGCCCCGACGTTCGTGCGGGGGCTGACCACCGTCTCGATACGGCAGTACTTGCGCAAGCCCTCGGGCCCGCCGAAGCGCGCCCCGATGCCCGAGGTTTTCCAGCCGCCCATCGGGGCGGTGGTGCACATCAGGTTGGAAATCACGTCGTTGATGTTCACGCCACCGCAATCCAACTGCAGGGCAATGTCTTTGGCTCGCTCGATGTCGCGGGAGAACACCGCAGCGGACAACCCGTACGGGCTGTCGTTGGCCAACCGGACCGCCTCGGCCACCGAGGACACCTTCATGATCGGCAGCGTCGGGCCGAACGTCTCCTCGGTCATGGCTGCCATCGAGTGGTCGACGTCGACCAGCACGGTGGGCTCGTAGAAGCTGCCCGGACCCGGCCGGCGCTTCCCGCCGGTGAGCGCCCGCGCGCCCTTGGCCAGCGCGTCGGCGACGTGGCGTTCGGTGACCGCCACCTGGCTGTCGTCGATCATCGCGCCGAAGTGGTGGCCCTCCCCCGCACCCATCTGCAGGTTCTTCACGTCGCGAACCACCGCGGCGACGAACTGGTCGTACACCGGCTCGAGCACGTACACCCGCTCGACGGACACACACGTCTGCCCGGCGTTGAACATCGCGCCCCACACCGCGGCGTGGGCCGCCAGGTCGATGTCGGCGTCCTCGCACACGATCATCGGATCTTTGCCGCCGAGCTCCAGACTGACCGGGGTCAACCGGCGCGCGGCCCGCTCGGCCACCTTGGCCCCGGTGGCGCTGGAGCCGGTGAACTGGATGTAGTCGGACACGTCGATGACGGCCTCGGACACTTCACGGGCGCCCTGCGCCAGCGCCAGCACATCGGGCGCGCCGGAATCCAGCCACCCGCGGAGCAGCAGCTCAGCGGTCAGCGGCGTGCGCTCGGACGGCTTGAGCAGCACCGCGCAGCCGGCGGCGAGTGCGCCGACGGCGTCCATCAGGGCGTTGGCCACCGGGTAGTTCCACGGCGCGATGATCCCGACGACGGGGCGGGGGCGGTAGTGCACCTCGATCTTCTTGATCGACAGGAACGGCAACGCCGCGGGCCGCTTGTCCGGCGCCAGCGCCTTCTCCATGGTGCGCACGTAGTACGACAGGACCATCAGGATCAGCGGCACCTCCTGCGCCGCGTCGGTGGCCGACTTTCCGGTTTCCTTGATCAGCAGCTCTTCGATCTCGGCGCGGTGATCGCCCAGCCACACCGCGTACCGGGCCAGCACCTTGGCCCGCCCGGCGGCACCGCGGGCTTCCCACTCCCGCTGGGCATCGCGCAGGCCCGCGGCGATGCGGGGCACGTCGGCGGCATCGGTCCAGCGCACTTCTCCGGCCGGGGCGCCGGTGGCGGGGTTGCTGATCGTGCCGGTGCCGGTGAAAGGCGTGACATCGGAAGTCGCAGTCATACCCCCACTGTAATCAGCGGTGTGACATAAGTCGCATTCGGGGTTGACGGGTGTCAAGAAGTGGGGACGATACCCCGGATGTAGGCGGCCTGGCCGAGGTGCTGGGCGGCGTCGTCGATGATGCTCACCAGCCGCGCACTCGCCGTGACCGGCGGCGTCCAGCGCTTGTCGATCACCCGGGCGAGGTCCTCGGCCGACACCGAGGCGACGTAGGACAGGCATTCGCGGTGTACCGCGTGGTAGTAGCCGGCGAGCAGATCCGCCGACGCGCGCACCTTGGCCACGTCGTCCGGGGTGTGGCCGTAGCCGTGGGCGTCCCGCGGCAGGTCGAGCGCGAAGCGGTCCGCCCAGCCCTCGCGCAGCCAGATCTGCTCGGTGCCGGCGATGTCGCACAGCTGAGCGTCCTGGATGCGGGCGCTGTGCCAGAGCAACCAGGTGATCGTGTTGGCCTCCGGTGTCGGCCGGTAGTAGGCCACCTCGTCGGTGAGACCGTCGGTCAGATCGTCGGCGTGCTCGATCAGACGGGTGAAGGAATCGCGCAGGAGCTCGCGGGCAGCATCGATGTCGGCCATGGGCCCAAGCTACGCCCGCAGGATGACAGCGCCCTCACCACGCGAGATCCGGTTCGGAGCTCACCTCGGTCATCGCGAACTCGTCGCCGCGGTGGTGCTGCGTCGCGCCGAACACCGCGGCGTCCGGGTCGGCGAGGCGCACCGGTCCCGCGCTCCACCGGCGCACGCGGTTGCGCGCCCAGGTAGCGCGGCACACGACCTCCGATGTCCTGCCGCGCACGTGGACCGCCGCGACGCCGGGTTGCGAGCAGGCATCCACGAGATCGGCGACGCCCTGCGCCGAAAGGACCGCGCGCCCCGCGACGGTCACCACGAACCGGGCCCGGCGGGCGATGCCGTCGGGCACTGCGCCCACATGGACGCGCTGGTCCTGCAGGTGGGCCCGCTCGCAGAGGGACTGTGCGTGTCCTCCGGTCACCCAGATACCGACATCGTGGGCGAGAAATCCGCTCAGCGTGGCGATGAAGGACCCCAATCCGTGGTCGCTCGCATCGATTTCGACAGCGATGGCCGGGATTTCGTAGCGCAGCCCGTGTCGGCGGGCGGCCGGGTCGGTGATCAGCCGTGCCAGAGCCAGCGCCTCGGCGTTCTTGGCGGCCGCCCGATCGGGCACCGCGCGCCCGGCCCAGTCGGGGCCGTTGTGCCATGCCACTGCGCGGCGCGCATGGTGGAACACCGCACCGCACGCCGCGGCGCGATGCGCGAATTCCCAATCCTCGCCGCCGTAGCGGTCGAACGACTCGTCGAATCCGCCGCAGTCGTCGAACAATTCGCGGCTGCAGCACATCACGGAGCTGATCACGTACCGGTAGGCGGTGTGGTCGGCGCCGAGGAGATCGCCTGTGCGCCGGTAGGCGTCGGTGAGCCAGCGCGGTTCGTCGAGTACGAGCGGCGTCCGGTCCCCCGCCCACCATCGCGCGACTTCGGCGGCCGGCCAGCCGTCGAGGTCGGCGTGGCGGCGCCTACCGACGACCAATGCGTCCGGCAACAGCGACGGCAACCGCGAGATCTCCCGCAGATAGTCCGGTTCGGGCACGGTGTCGGCGTCGAGGAAGCACAGGATCTCGCCGGCGGTGGCGGCGGCACCCAGGTTGCGTGCCGCCGCCGCGCGGAACCCGCGGTCGGGCTGGCGGACCACGGTACAGCGCAGCGCCGACGACGAGACGTCCGGCGGCGCAGGAGATCCGTCGTCGGCCACCACGACGTCGACCAGGTGCGCCGGGTAGTCCTGCTGGCCGAGTGCAGCCAGCAGCCGGGCGAGGTCGGCCTGCTGGTCGAAGAACGGCACGACGACGGAGATGGTCGCGAGCCGGCCCGGCCTGCCGTCGAGCGCATCCCAGCGATTGCCGGGTACACAGAACCGGCCGTCGGTCAGTGGGAACACGGTCACCGGTGCCACCTGCCGAAGAAGTCGTGATAGGCGCTCGCGGCGTCCGTCGGCGTCGGGCGCGGCACCACGCCTTCGGGGAGCCAGGTCGATTCGGGGTCGTCGAGCGCGCACCGGATCGCCGCGCTCAGTCCGTGTTCTGCATACAGCTTGAGCATTTCGTGATTCCGGTGGGCGACCTCGCGGGTGTACCGGTTCGTCGGCGCCAACGGGCGCCGGGCCGCGGACAACCATGAGCCGAGCGAGCCGGAGGCCGACACATGGGTGTGTGCGACGACGGGAACGGTGACCCGTTGCAATACATCGGTCAAATCGCCGTCGCCGACGCGTCCCGTCACGTGGAAGCGCCGGCCCAGCTCTGCGGCGCGGGCGGTGAGGTCGTCGACCAGAGCACCGTGCCCGGCCGAGGGTTCCCCGATGGCGTGGACCTCGATGTGGGACGGAAGGCCGGCGGTGGCGGCGATCACCTCCGCGTGGCCCTTGCCTGGGTACAGGAAACCGAGCACGCCGATGGTGCACGGCTGGGCGGGCAGGCGCCGGGCCGGCGCGGGAAGCTCGATCGGCAGCGGGATCACCGCAACGGATGAGACCTCGACACCGATGTCGCGCAACAACTCCCGTTCGTGGTGGCTGCTGACCGCCACACCGGCGGATCGTCCGACCACCGCGGCGTAGGCGGCAGCACGGCGGGCGGCGTGTTCTCCGTCGGAGGGCTGGGGCAGGTCGTGGAGGGTGACCGTGAGGCGGTGGTGCGCCGCCAGGGCCGACACGGCGTCGGCGGCCGCCTCCGGGCCGGCGCCGAACAGCCGGTCGGTGAACTGCAGGTGCACCCCGCCCTCCCCGACGGTGTCCAGCAGGCCGGCGACGTCGGGTGAGCAGACCTGCCGCAGCGGCAGGCCCGTCGCCTCCGACGCGGCGTGCAGCGCGAGCCCGAAGCGGACCACGCCGTGATGACGCGGACCGACGAGGGCCTGGGTGACCGTCACTCCGACCTCGAAGCCGCGAGCAGCCCAAGCGAATTCATGACATTTCTGTGACGTTGGACGGCGAGGTCGCAGAAGTCGGGGTTGCGCCGGTACCACTGCAGCTGCGCGGCGTGGACGTCGTCCGGGGAGATGATGGAGCCGTTCTGGCACCACGCGGGTCGCGACGCGCCGGAGATTCCCAGCGCGTCGAGCACCCGCTGCTCCAGCGGTGCCGTCACCGAAGACAGCAGAACCCTGTCGACGGGAGGGACGGTCAGGGCCACGCCGAGGTGGTCGAGGATGCGCTGAGCCAGAGTGATGAGCATCGGATTGCCGGGATGGTTGATCGTATGCGCGGCATCAACACCGCAGTGCACCAACACATCCGAGATACCGATATCGCAATCCCTGGCCTCGCGCATCGCGAGATCGTCACGGCTGAGCGCGGCCACCGCCCTCAGTTGTTCGGCGCTGACATCGACGTCCCATGGATCGCCCGGCGCACGCCCGGCTCGCGCCGCCGCGATGGTCCGCAGGTCGTGATACGGGACCACCGGCGGTGTCACGGACCGGTCGCTGGGACGGCGGACGATGACCTGGAACGGGTACAACCCGGCGTACCGGATCACCGGCCATCGCAGTGACAGCGCACCGGGAGTCAGCCGTGCGGCGAGCTGATCCGTGCCCACCGGCAATTCGCGATAGTCCGGGCGGATCGGCTGGCTGAGCAGCACCGCGGTCTGCCCGAGAAGCGCATCGAGATGGCGCAGATCCTGTTGTGTCAGTTCATGAACCGGCGGAATCCGCACGGTACGGTACGGCCGCCCGGGCACACCGTCGAGCACCAGGCGCAGCGCCTCGGCCTGGCAGTTGCCGACGACCAGCCACAGAGGTTCACGGCTCTGTCCCGCCTCGGCAGCCGAGGTGTAGAAGTCGCGGTAGTGCCGCCTGCGGGCGGCTTGGGGGTCCACGCCCCGAGGTTACGTGTCGCCGAATCGTGGTATATCTTTCCCCAGCGCAATCGTCGAGACAGCGGCGAGACCGATGGCTTTCTGTCGAAGGGATTGTGTGAATGTGATTCGTGTTGCCTCCGTTCCGGCTGCACACCCCTACGTCACAGCCATCGTCGACCCCACGCTGCTCTCGCTGCTGCCCGATCCGGTTCCGCCGGGGGCCAACCAGCCAGGGCAATGGTGGCCGCCGCGATGGCTCGACGCGCAGTACGTGCTCGGACGTATCACCGAGATCGACGTCCTGCACGTCCATTTCGGGTTCGAGAGCATCGACCACGACGATCTGGTCGCCGTTGCCGATCTGCTTGCCAACCGTGGCATTCCGCTCGTGGTGACCGTGCACGACCTGGCCAACCCGCATCTCGTCGACCAGGCAGGCCATCTCGCCAAGCTCGCCACCCTGGTCCACCGCGCGGACGCTGTCGTCACTCTCACCGAGGGTGCGGCCCGCGAGATCTCCGAGCGGTGGGGCGTCACGGCGATCGTGCTGCCGCACCCCCACCTGCTGCCCATCGAGTCGGTGGGCGCGCAGCGTGCCCCGACCGCGTCCCCCGTCGTGGCGCTCCACGCGAAGTTCCTGCGAGCAAACCTCGATCCCTGGCCGGTGATGGACACCATCGTCGCCAATTACAGTTCCGTACACGATATTTGGCTTCGTCTCGACCTAGACGACAACGCCATGACCTCACCTCGGGCAGATGTGGATCTGCCCGGCCGGCTGGCGACCTACCGGCAGCGCGGGGTCGACGTGCGGATACATCGACCGTTCGCCGACGGTGAACTCGTGGACTTCCTCGCAGAGATCGACATCCTGGTGCTGCCGTACCGGTTCGGCACGCACTCGGGCTGGGTCGAGGCGTGCTTCGACAGCGGCGTCCTGCCGGTGGTCCCCGACTGCGGTCACTTCCACGAGCAACACCCCTGCGCCACCTTTGATTTCAGCAGCGGACGCTTCGACGAAGCAAGCCTCATCGGCGCCATCGACGACGCGGCCCGGCAGGTGCGCGGGCGGCGTGCGGGTGACGACGTCGGGCGCCGCCGCGCGCGGGCCCTTGAACGAACTCGGGTGCGACGCGACACCGAGCGCCTGTATCAGCGCCTCTGCGACAACGCGAGGACGACATGAGCGCGCGCCCGTTACGGGTCGCCCTGCTGGCCTCGTCGCGGTACCCGGTGCGGCAGCCGTTCGCCGGCGGGTTGGAAGCGTTCGTCTTCGAACTCGCCCACGGACTCACCGCGGCCGGCCACAACGTCACCGTGTTCGCGGCGCCGGGCTCCGACATCGGACTGCCGTGGAATGTGGTGCCGCTGCGCGCCCTTCGCATGAGTGAACAGACTCGCCTGCTCGACCCCACGACCCCGGAATGGGTGGTGGCCGAGACGCACGCCTACCTGTCGGTGATGGTCGGGTTGAGCCGCGCCGAGCTGGGCGCCTTCGACGTCGTCCACAACCACAGCCCGCATTACCTGCCGCTGGCCATGGCCCACACCATCGACGCACCGATGCTGACCACGCTGCACACACCCCCGCTGAAATGGCTCGAACAGGCGGTGGCGCTGCCCGGCGGCGTGGCCAGCAGCTTCGCCGCTGTCAGTGAATTCACTGCGCGACAATGGAATACGATCACCGGCCCGATACCGGTGATCCTCAACGGGGTGGACATCGCCCACCGTCCGATGGGCACCGGCGACGGCGGCTACGCCGTCTGGACGGGGCGGCTGGTGCCCGAGAAGGGCGTCACCTCGGCCATCGCGGCCGCGCGCACCGCCGGTATCCCGCTGCGGATCGCGGGACCTATCGGTGACCCGGCGTACTTCGACGCCGCCGTGCGCCCGCTGCTCAGCGATGGCGCGGTCTACGACGGTCACCTGCACCGTGACGCATTGAACGCGTTGGTGGGCGGCGCGACGGCGGCACTGGTGACCCCGCACTGGGACGAACCCTACGGCCGCGTGGTCGCCGAGGCGCTGGCGGCCGGCACGCCCGTCGCGGCGTTCGCGCGCGGGGGCATCCCCGAGATCCTCGACGAGTCGTGCGGACGGCTCGCCGCGGCCGGTGACATCGACGCGTTGAGCCGGGCGCTGATCGAGGCGACGGGTTTGCGTAGGACCGACGCCCGGGCCCGCGCCGAGCGGTGCTGCTCGCACGAGGTGATGGTGTCGCGGTATCTCGAGCAGTACCGGCAGCTGATGTGTGCGCCGCTGGAGGATGTTTCGGCGTGATCGGCTACTACGTGCACCACCATGGCCGCGGACACGCCGCTCGGGCCCGGTCCATTTGTGCCGAGTTCGACGAACCGGTGACGTTCTTCTCCTCGCTTCCCCGACCGGGTCAGATGCGGGCCCAGGACCAGTGGGTACAGCTGCCGCTCGACGTTCCCTCCGACGGCCAGACACCCGTCGACCCCGACTGCCACGGCCGATTGCACTGGGCCCCAGTGCATGTCGCGGGCCTCGCGCAGCGCGCCGCCGAGCTGCTACGGGTCGCCGCGGCCACCGGGGTCCGGCGCCTGGTCGTCGACGTGTCGGTTGAGATCGCGATGCTGGGCCGGCTGGCGGGGCTGCCGATCACCGTGATGGCGATGCCCGGGGACCGCACCGACGCCGCGCACCGGCTGGCCTACGACATCGCCGACCAGATCGTCGCGCCGTGGTCGTCCGAGGTCTACCGACCTGCGTGGCTTCGCGAGCACCGGGACCGGACCCACTACGTCGGATCCATCAGCCAGTTCGAACACCGGTGCCGCACCACACCGCAGGACGCCGAGTCGCTGGCCGTCCTGCTCGGCGGAGCCGGCGGCGACGACCTGCCCGCGGACGCCCTCGAACAGCTCCGTACCGCCCTTCCGCAGTACAAGTGGATCGCGCTGGGCTCATCAGCATGGGTCGACGATCCATGGCCCGTACTGCAGACGGCCGACGTGATCGTCACCCACGCCGGGCAGAACGCGATCGCCGACGTGGCGCTCACCGACGCCGCGGTGATCGTGATTCCGCAGCGCCGCCCCTTCGACGAACAACACGCGACCGCGGCCGCCCTGGCCCGCGCCGGCCTCACCGTGGAGGTCACTGCCTGGCCCGCCGGAGACGAGTGGCCGCCGCTGCTCGCCCAGACTCTGGCGCTGGACCGGTCGGCATGGTCCCGACTGCAGGTGCGGGGTGCGGCTTCCCGCGCCGCCGAGGTGATCGCCGCGTGAGGCCGCCGCGCACGGCGGTGATCACCGTCGTCCACGGCCGTCATCCCCACTTCGCGGCTCAACAGGCGGGGCTTGCGTCGTGCCGGCCCGGCCCGCACGACCGGTGCGTCGTGGCGCTCGCCGATCCCGCGGTCGCGCCGCTGGCCGGCCCCGGCGTCCACGTCGTTGAGTGCTCCGCCGACCCCGCGGCTCTCCCCCTGGCCCGGGCCCGTAACACCGGCGCCCAGGCCGCGCTGGACCGCGGCGCCGAGCTACTGATCTTCCTCGACGTCGACTGCATCCCCGGCCCGGACCTGATCGGCCGGTACGTCGAGGCGCACCAGCGCGCCGACCGGGACGCCCTGCTGTGCGGGCCGGTCACCTACCTGCCCCCGGCTCGCGACGGCTACCCGCTCGACCGCCTCGTCGCTCTCACCGACCCGCACCCCGCACGGCCGGCGCCGCCAGCGGGCGTCCTGCAGGCCGAGGCGAACTACGACCTCTTCTGGTCACTGTCGTTCGCCGTGTCCGCGGCCACGTGGCGTCGACTCGACGGGTTCTGCGAGGCGTACGTCGGCTACGGTGGTGAGGACACGGACTACGCGGCATGCGCTGCCGCACAAGGCATCCCATTGTTGTGGGTGGGCGGCGCGCATGCCTACCACCAGCATCACCCGATCTCCGATCCGCCGGTGGAGCACCTGGCCGCGATCGTGGCGAACGCACGCGTCTTCCGCCGGCGGTGGGGTCGATGGCCGATGACAGGCTGGCTGGACGCGTTCGAACGCGACGGGTTGATCGCCCGCCGCGGTGACGACATCGAGATCGTAGAGAGGATGGTGGCCCCCTATGCCCGGTGAACATGCCTGATCCGATGGCCGGGTTCGACGAGCCCGTGCAGTCCTGGCAGGACATCCCCGGCTGGTTCCAGTGGCGATCCGGGCAGGAGGAGGCGATCGCACACTTCGGCGCGGGCGACCGCTTCGTCGAAGTGGGCTGCTACTTGGGCCGCAGCCTGTGCTCACTGGCCGAAGTGGCGCGCGAGGCCGATCTCGACGTCGCGATCATCGGCGTCGACACCGCACGGGGTAGCGGTCCCGAAGGCAGAGGCGGCACCGACGCCCACGGGCCCGCGGTCACCCACGGCGGTGGCACCCTGGCCGGGCTGCTGCACCGCAACGTCATCGCCTGCGGTGCCGCCGCCCAGGTGCAGCTCCTGATCAGCGATTCCGTGGCTGCAGCGGCCCTGTTCGCCGACCAGTCGCTGGCCTGGGTCCACCTCGATGCCCGGCACGACTACGACAGCGTGCGCGCCGACATCACCGCCTGGCTGCCGAAAGTGCGCCCCGGGGGCTGGCTCTCGGGCGACGACTACGACGAATGGCAGTGGCCCGGCGTGGTGCAGGCCGTCGCGGACACGCTGGAAGGCGCCACCCCGTGGTCGAAGGGCCAGTGGCGCTGGCTCAAACCGGCGGACCGGTGACCGCCGGACCGCCCCCGTGGAACACGGCCTCGACGTTGTTGCCCTCGGGGTCGCGCACGAACGCGCCGTAGTAGTTGTCGTGATACTCCGGCCACATCCGCGGCTCGTGCAGGGGCTCGGCGCCCAGCGCGAGTGCGGTGCGATAGAACGCCTGGACGGCTTCGGCGTCCTTGGCCACGAACGCGATGTGCACCTCGCGGTTCGGACCTGACACGTCGCCGACCGAGGCGTCACCGATCCAGAACGAGGGATGGCCGTCGGTGCCGTAACCGACGGCGACCTCCACGTCCATCTGCCGGGTGTAGCCGAGCACCCCGAGGACCTTGTCGTAGAACGTCTTCGACTCGTCCCAGTGCACGCAGTTGATTCCGAAGTGGTCGATCACGCCCTCACCGTACATTCGGGGTATGACATACGACCTGATCATTCGCGGCGGGACCATCGTCGACGGGCTCGGGGGCACGCCGTTCACCGGTGACGTCGCGATCACCGACGCGGTGATCACTGCCGTCGGCCAGGTCGACGGTTCGGCCACGCGCGAGATCGACGCCACCGGCCTGCTCGTCACGCCCGGGTTCGTCGACCTGCACACGCACTACGACGGACAGGCGATCTGGTCGGACCGGCTGACCCCGTCGTCGGCACACGGCGTCACCACCGCGGTGATGGGCAACTGCGGCGTCGGCTTCGCACCGTGCCGCGCGGATGATCACGACGTCCTCGTCGACGTGATGGCCGGGGTCGAGGACATCCCCGGCGTGGTGATGGTCGACGGCCTGCCGTGGCACTGGGAGACCTTCCCCGAGTTCCTCGACGCCGTGGATGCGCGTCCCCGCGACATCGACGTCGCGGCGTTCCTGCCGCACTCTCCGCTGCGGGTGTACGTGATGGGCCGCCGCGGCGTCGACCGGGAACCGGCGACCGCCGAGGACCTTGCGATGATGCGCAAGCTGGCCGCCGAGGCGGTGCAGGCCGGGGCGCTGGGGTTCGCGTCGTCGCGGCTGACGCTGCACAAGTCCGAGAGCGGGCACCCCATTCCGAGCTATGACGCCGGGTACGCCGAGATCGAAGCGATCGCCCGCGGCGTCGACGACGCCGGCGGTGGGCTGATCCAGTTCGTGCCCGATCTGATGGCCGGTGATTACGAGCCGGCGCTGCGCACGGTGTTCGACGTCGCAGCCGACGTCGGGCTGCCCGTCACGTTCACCCTTGCGATCGGCAATGCCGGTGACCCGTTCTTCCTCGACGCGCTGCGCATGGTGGAGAAGGCCAACAGCGACGGAGGCCGGATCAGCGCCCAGATCTTCCCGCGCCCGATCGGGCTGGTGCTCGGCCTGGAGTTGTCGGGCAACCCGTTCGTGATGTATCCGTCCTACCGCGCGATCGCCGACCTGCCGCTGGCCGAACGGGTCGCCGAGATGCGCAAACCCGAGGTGCGACAACGCATTCTGACCGACAGCCCAGCGTCGGACGGGCATCCGCTGATGTTCGCCGCGCAGGCGTGGAACTACATGTTCCCGCTCGGTGATCCGCCGAATTATGAACCGGCGCACGAGGATTCGATTGGTGCCCGGGCTGCGGCCCGCGGCGTCAGCCCGCTCGAAGAGGCGTACGACCGGCTCCTCGACGACGACGGTCACGCCATGCTGCTGGTGACGCTGGCCAACTTCCGCGACGGCAGCCTGGACACCGTCGCCGAGCTCATCCGCCGCGACGACGTCGTCCTCGGTCTCGGTGACGGTGGCGCCCACTACGGAATGATCTGCGACGCAAGCTTTCCCACCTACATGCTGACCCATTGGGTGCGAGACCGGCCGACAGGCCGGCTGACCGTGGCCGAAGCCGTGCGCGAACTCACCTCGGTTCCGGCGGCGGTCGCGGGACTGGCCGACCGCGGCCGCATCGCGGTCGGTTACAAGGCCGACCTGAACGTCATCGACGCCGCCGCGCTGCAGTTGCACCGGCCCGTCGTCGTCGCCGACCTCCCGGCCGGTGGGCGCCGGCTCGACCAGAGCGCCGACGGCTACGTCGCGACCGTGGTCTCCGGTCAGGTCATCGCCGAGAACGGGGTGCCCACCGACGCCCGGCCCGGCACGCTGATCCGGGGCCGGCAGCCCGCCCCGGTCACCGGGTGACGACGACCTTGCCGGTCATGTGGCCCGACTCCACGTCGCGGTGCGCCTGGGCCAGCCCGGCCGCCGAGAAATCGGTGATGGTCTTGGTGACCGTGGTGCGCAGCGTGCCCTGATCCACCAGCTCCGCCGCACGAGCAAGCAGCCGCTGCTGCTCGATCATGTCGGGGGTCTCGAACATCGCCCGGGTGAACATCAACTCCCAATGCCACGCAATGCTTTTCGCCTTCAAGCCCACGACATCGAGGGACGGCGGGTCGTCGATCGCGGTGATGTGGCCGAAGGGCTTCACGATCGCTTCGTAAGTGTCGGTGTTGCCCGCAGAATGCGGTGAGAACAGGAAGTCGACCCCGCCGGGCGCCGCGGCCAACGTCTCGTCGCGCAGATCGTGGTGGTTCACGATCACGTCGGCGCCCATGCGCTGGGCCCACGCCCGCGATTCGTCCCGGCTGGCGGTGGCGATCACCCGCACCCCCGTCAGCGCCTTCGCGAGCTGGATCATGATCGAGCCCACGCCGCCGGCGGCGCCGATCACCAGCAGATCGCCGGTCGAGTCCGCGGTGAGTCCGAACCGGTCGAACAGCGACTCCCACGCCGTGATGGTCGTCAGCGGCAACGCGGCAGCGTCGGCGAACGACAGCGAGGAGGGCTTGCGGGCGACGATGCGCTCGTCGACAGCCTGCAACTCGGCGTTGCTGCCTGCCCGGGTGATGTCGCCGGCGTACCAGACCTCGTCGCCCACCGACAGCGTCGAGACCTGCGGTCCCACCGCCTCCACGACCCCGGCCGCGTCGTAACCGAGGATCTTGGGCTCGCCTCCCGGCTCGAGACCTGCGCGCTGTTTGACGTCGACCGGGTTCACCGAGACCGCGCGCACCCGGACCAGGACGTCGCGCGGCCGCACCTGCGGAACGGCGACGGTGATGTCGCGCAGGCCGTCGTCGACCGAGTCGGCGGCGAAAGCGCCGATGGCTGTCATGGTGTCCATGTCCGTCAAGAACTCGGCGGTGCTCCGATTTCATCCGCGGTTGGGATCAGCGCGCGCGTAACCCTCGCTGTCGACACCGCAACGTGCGGTGATGGATCCCCGTGACCGTCATCGACCCACCCGACTCCGCGACCGAACCCGTGACGCCCCAGGCGCGAACGGCGCTGTGGGCCAGCGTCGTCGGGACGACGATCGAGTGGTACGACTTCTTCCTCTACGCCACGGCCGCCAGCTTGGTGTTCAACCGGGCCTTCTTCCCCGACCAGACCACATTCGTCGGCACCCTGTTGTCGTTCGCGACGTTTGCGGTCGGGTTCGTCGTACGACCCATCGGTGGGTTCGTGTTCGGTCACGTCGGCGACCGCATCGGCCGCAAGAAGACGCTGGCGCTCACCATGCTGCTGATGGGCGCGGCGACCGCGCTGATGGGCGTCCTGCCGACCGCCGCGCAGATCGGGGTGCTCGCCCCGATCCTGCTGCTCCTGCTGCGCATCGTGCAGGGCTTCGCACTCGGCGGCGAGTGGGCGGGTGCGGTGCTGCTGGCCGTCGAGCACAGCCCCGCGCGGCGCCGCGGCCTATTCGGCAGCATCCCGCAGGTCGGCTTGGCGCTGGGCCTGGCGCTCGGCACCGGGGTGTTCGCGCTGCTGCAGATTGTGCTGCCCGACGACGCGTTCCTCACCTACGGCTGGCGCATCGCGTTCCTGCTCAGCATCGTGCTCGTGATTTTCGGCGTGGTGGTCCGGTTGCGCGCCAGCGAGACGCCGGCGTTCGAGAGGGTCCGCGACAGCGACGACCGCGCCGCGGTCCCGGTGCGGGAGGTGTTCCGTCCGCCGGCGCTGCGCTCGACCGTGTTGGGCATGCTGTCGCGCTGGGGTGAAGGGGCGGCGTTCAACACCTGGGGTGTGTTCGCCATTGCCTACGCCACCGGCACGCTGAAGCTGGAGAAAGTGCCGGTGCTCATGTCGGTGACAGCGGCGGCCCTGCTGATGGCGGTGCTGCTGCCCGTCTCGGGTCTGCTGACGGATCGCTACGGCCCCCAGCGCATCTACGCGATCGGTATCGCGGCGTACGCGGTGGCAGTGTTCCCGGTGTTCGCGCTGTTCGGCACCGGTGACATCGCGCTGTACGCCGTCGGGATGCTCGTGGTGTTCGGGGTCGTGCACGCGTTGTTCTACGGCGCGCAGGGCTCGCTGTATGCCTCGCTGTTCCCGGCGCGGATCCGCTACACCGGCCTGTCGACGGTGTATCAGCTGTCCGGGGTGTTCGCCTCGGGCCTCACGCCGCTGATCCTGACCGCGCTGATCGGAGCGGCCGGCGGATCACCGTGGCTGGCGTGCGGCTACCTGGTGTTGACGGCGGTGATCAGCGTGGCCGCGACGCTGGCGCTGAAACCGACGCCGCTGCGAGTGCTCTAGCTGAGCGTGGGCCGCGACTGTGCCGTGTCATCCGCGACACGCCGCGAACGGCGGATGAGCCCGCACACTCGGGCTCAGCACAGACGAAAAGGCCCGGCCCCGCGAACGGGACCGGGCCTCTCTGTGTCGATTCGACGGCGACTTCTTAGAAGTCCATACCGCCCATGCCACCGGTCGGGTCGCCGGCGGGTGCGGCGGCCTTCTCCGGCTTGTCGGCGACGACGGCCTCGGTGGTGAGGAACAGCGCCGCGATGGACGCCGCGTTCTGCAGCGCCGAGCGGGTGACCTTCACCGGGTCGGCGACGCCGGCCTTGAGCAGGTCCTCGTACTCACCGGTGGCGGCGTTGAGGCCGGTGCCGGCGGGCGAGTTGGTGACCTTCTCGGCGACGACGCCGGGCTCCAGACCACCGTTGAAGGCGATCTGCTTGAGCGGGGCCGACAGCGCGACGCGGACGATGTTCGCGCCGGTGGCCTCGTCACCGGTGAGCTTGAGCTCCTCCAGCGACGGAGCCGACTGCAGCAGGGCCACGCCGCCACCGGCGACGATGCCCTCCTCGACGGCAGCCTTGGCGTTGCGCACGGCGTCCTCGATGCGGTGCTTGCGCTCCTTGAGCTCCACCTCGGTGGCAGCACCGGCCTTGATCACCGCAACACCGCCGGCCAGCTTGGCCAGGCGCTCCTGCAGCTTCTCGCGGTCGTAGTCGGAGTCGCTGTTCTCGATCTCGGCGCGGATCTGAGCCACCCGGCCGGCGATGGCGTCGGAGTCACCGGCGCCCTCGACGATGGTGGTCTCGTCCTTGGTCACGACGACCTTGCGGGCCTTGCCCAGCAGCGAGACGTCGGCGGTCTCGAGCGACAGGCCGACCTCTTCGCTGATGACCTGGCCACCGGTGAGGATCGCCATGTCCTGCAGCATCGCCTTGCGGCGGTCACCGAAGCCCGGAGCCTTGACGGCGACGGACTTGAAGGTGCCGCGGATCTTGTTCACGACCAGGGTCGACAGGGCCTCGCCCTCGACGTCCTCGGCGATGATCAGCAGCGGCTTGCCGGACTGGATGACCTTCTCCAGCAGCGGGAGCAGATCCTTGACGGTCGAAACCTTCGACGAGACGAGCAGGATGTACGGATCCTCGAGGACCGCTTCCTGACGCTCGGCGTCGGTCACGAAGTAGCCCGAGATGTAGCCCTTGTCGAAGCGCATGCCCTCGGTGAGCTCCAGCTGCAGGCCGAAGGTGTTCGACTCCTCGACGGTGATGACACCCTCGTTGCCGACCTTGTCCATGGCCTCGGCGATGAGCTCGCCGATCTGGGTGTCACCGGCGGAGATCGCGGCGGTGGCAGCGATCTGCTCCTTGGTCTCGACCTCCTTGGCCGAGGACAGCAGGGTCTCGGTGACCTTGGCGACGGCCTTCTCGATGCCGCGCTTCAGGCCGAGGGGGTTGGCGCCGGCGGCCACGTTGCGCAGGCCCTCACGAACCAGCGCCTGGGCGAGCACGGTGGCGGTGGTGGTGCCGTCACCCGCGACGTCGTCGGTCTTCTTGGCAACTTCCTTGACCAGCTCGGCGCCGATCTTCTCGTAGGGATCCTCCAGCTCGATCTCCTTGGCGATGGACACACCATCGTTGGTGATCGTGGGGGCGCCCCACTTCTTCTCCAGGACGACGTTGCGACCCTTGGGGCCCAGCGTCACCTTTACCGCGTCGGCGAGGGCGTTGAGGCCCCGCTCGAGGCCGCGACGGGCCTCTTCGTCATACGCAATTGTCTTGGCCATTGCGAAGTGTTTCCTCCGGGATTGGGGATGCACGTCTTGCTGGTCAGACGCAGTGCCCGCGACGGACGGCTGGGGATGTGCTCGCGGAAATGCGGCCCCGGCCTCACTGTCCCGACCTAGCACTCGCCGGTCGCGAGTGCCAACTGCATTCTTAGCACTCGACCTGGGTGAGTGCAAGGTGTTCACCGAGCGCGTAGACCGTCCAGGACCACGTCGATCACCCTGATCGCAGCCTCGCTGTTGTAGCCCTGCATCGCTTGCAGTCCGACCAGCAGCGCCTTGACGTCGGCCACCCCGATCTCACCGCGTACGGTCCCCGCATCCTGCCCCGCCCTCAGCAGCTCACCGAGCATCGCGAGGAAGTCCTCCTCCACCGTCGGTCCCGCCGCGACTCCCGCTCCGGCGAGCGCCTCGCCAAGTCCGCGGTCGGTGGCGCCCCACTGCAGCACCAGGGCCCGCAGGAAGGCGAACAACGCCTCGCCGGGGGCGACCTCCTCGACCAGCTCGCGGCCCCACCTGGTGATGCCGCGGATACGGTCGTCGACGACGGCGCGGAACAGATCCTCTTTCGTGGGGAAATGGCGATAGACCGTGCCGGCGCCGACGCCGGCCCGGCGGGCTATCTCGTCGATCGGCACCGCGAGCCCTTCGGCGGCGAAGGTCTCGTACGCGACCTCTAGGACGCGCGCGCGGTTGCGTGCGGCGTCGGCGCGCAGCGGCCGGACCATCGCAACCTCCCTACTCGACAAAGCGGGGCCATCGTTCCGTATAGTGGCCATCAACCGGGGCGGTCGCCCCGCTTCCCCCTAGTCTAGGAGCCGAGCATGACGAACTGGACCACCGCCGACATCCCCGACCAGACCGGCCGCACCGCCGTCATCACCGGTGCGAACACCGGCCTGGGCTTCGAGACCGCCAAAGCCCTCGCCGAACACGGCGCCACGGTCGTCATCGCGGTTCGCAACGCCACCAAAGGCGAGCAGGCAGCCGCCCGCATCGACGGCACCGTCGAGGTGCAGGAACTGGACCTGACGTCGCTGGCCTCCATCCACGCCGCTGCCGATGCCCTCAAGAGCCGGTTCGAACACATCGACCTGCTGATCAACAACGCCGGTGTGATGACCACCCCCAAGGGCACCACCAAAGACGGCTTCGAGCTGCAGTTCGGCACCAACCACCTGGGCCACTTCGCGCTGACGGGCCTGCTGCTGGACAAGATCCTCGACGTCCCGGGTTCCCGGGTCGTGACGGTGAGCAGCAACGGCCACAAGATGGGCGGCGCCATCCACTGGGACGACCTGCAGTGGGAGCGCAGCTACAGCCGAATGGGCGCCTACACCCAGTCCAAGCTGGCGAACCTGATGTTCACCTACGAACTGCAGCGGCGCCTTGCCCCGCGCGGGAAGACCATCGCCGTCGCCGCGCATCCGGGCACCGCCACCACCGAGCTGGCACGAAGCCTGCCCCGGCCGGTCGAGCGCGCTTTCCTGGCAGCCGCCCCGGTGCTGTTCGCCCAGACCCCTGAGGGCGGCGCACTGCCCTCCCTGCGCGCGGCCACCGACCCGGGTGTGCTGGGCGGGCAGTACTACGGACCCGACGGCATCGGCCAGCAGCGCGGCGCGCCGGTCGTCGTCGCCTCCAACGCGCTGTCCTATGACGTCGCCCAACAGCAGCGGCTGTGGACGGTCTCCGAAGAGCTCACCGGGGTGAGCTTCGCCGTCTAGCGTGGGCGCATGTCGCTGGTCGTGCCGCCCTATCCGCCGCCCCGCTACACCGCCGACCAGCCGGAAATCAGCGCGTGGCTCAAGAGGGCTGACGCGCCACCGGACTACGACGCGTTCGGGCTGGTCCAGTACCACTATCTGGCCAACCAGGAGGCGACCGACGGCGACTACGGCCTGTACCGGGTGCAGATCGCCCCGCGGGGCGGCGGGCCGGGCCCACATTTCCACCGCGGCATGTCCGAGGCGTTCTACATCCTGTCGGGCACGGTGGCGCTCTACAACGGCGCCGAGTGGACCGACGGCGCGGCGGGCGACTTCCTCTATGTGCCGCCGGGCGGTGTCCACGGGTTCCGCAACGAGGCCGACGAGGCGGCGACGATGCTGATGCTGTTCGCCCCGGGCGCGCCGCGGGAGCACTACTTCGAGGGGTTGGCCCAGCTCGGCGACCTGACCGACGACGAACGCCACGAATGGTTCACCAAGAACGACAACCACTTCGTCGACGAGGGCAGCGGGTAGCCGACAGACACGCCGGACCCGGACACGCCGCGTCGGATGCGGTCGCGGAAGCGCCTGCCCTAGACTGCGATTCGGTCGAAAGGAGTCGTGGGTGCGGGCTGATGCAGCGCCCAGCACCCCGACGCTTCGCGGTTGGCAGCGACGGGCGCTGGTCAAGTACTTGTCGGCACAGCCTCGCGATTTTCTCGCCGTGGCCACCCCGGGTTCGGGCAAGACGACGTTCGCGCTGCGCATCGTCGCCGAACTGCTCGCCCAGCGCACCGTCGAAGCGGTGACCATCGTGGTGCCGACCGAGCACCTGAAGATCCAGTGGGCGCAGGCCGCGGCGCGCCAGGGCATCGCGCTGGACCCGAAGTTCTCCAACTCGAACTCCCAGACGTCCTCGGAGTACCACGGCGTCGTCGTCACCTACGCCCAGGTGGCCAGCCACCCGTCGCGGCACCGGGTGCGCACCGAGAACCGCAAGACGCTCGTCGTGTTCGACGAGATCCACCACGGCGGGGACGCCAAGAGCTGGGGCGATGCGATCCGGGAGGCTTTCGACGACGCGACCCGACGTCTCGCGCTGACCGGGACGCCGTTCCGCAGCGACGACAGCGCGATCCCGTTCGTCACCTACGAGACCGGGCCGGACGGCTTCGCCCGCTCGAAGGCCGACCACACCTACGGCTATTCCGACGCGCTCGCCGACGGCGTGGTCCGCCCGGTCATGTTCATGGCGTACTCCGGCGAGGCGCGCTGGCGCGACAGCGCCGGTGAGGAGCACGCGGCCCGGCTCGGCGAGCCGTTGACGGCCGAGCAGACCGCGCGGGCGTGGAAGACCGCACTGAACCCGGCCGGGCAGTGGATGCCTGCGGTGATCGCCGCCGCCGACACCCGGCTGCGGGGCCTGCGCCAACACGTACCCGACGCCGGCGGCATGATCATCGCCTCCGACCAGACCGCTGCACGCGCCTATGCGGATCTGCTGCTGAAGATCACCGGCGAGGCGCCGACGGTGGTGCTCTCCGACGACAAGGGCGCGTCCGACCGCATCTCGCAGTACGCAGCGGACACGTCGCGCTGGCTGGTGGCGGTGCGCATGGTGTCCGAGGGTGTCGACGTGCCGCGCCTGGCGGTCGGCGTGTACGCGACCAGCGCGTCGACGCCGCTGTTCTTCGCGCAGGCGATCGGCCGCTTCGTGCGGTCCCGCCGCCCGGGCGAGACCGCGAGCATCTTCCTGCCGTCGGTACCGAACCTGTTGATGCTGGCCAGCGAGATGGAAGCCCAGCGCAACCACGTACTGGGCAAGCCGCACCGCGAGACGGAAGACGATCCCCTCGACACAGAGCTGGCCGAGCAGAAGCGCGACGAGCCCGACGAGGGCGAGGGCAAGATCGAATACCTCGGCGCCGACGCCGAGCTGGACCAGGTGATCTTCGACGGCGCCTCGTTCGGCACAGCCACCCCCGCGGGCAGCGACGAGGAAGCGGACTACCTCGGCATCCCCGGTCTGCTCGACGCCAACGCGATGCGGGATCTGCTGCGCCGCCGCCAAGACGAGCAGCTGCAGAAGCGCACCGAGTCTGGCGCGGTGGTGCCGCCGACGACGCATGGACAGCTGCGCGAATTACGTCGCGAGCTCAACACGCTCGTCTCGTTGGCGCACCACCGCACTGGCCGCCCGCACGGCTGGATCCACAACGAGCTGCGCCGCCGCTGTGGCGGACCGCCCGTCGCCGCTGCCACCCGTGACCAGCTGAAGGAGCGAATCGAGGCGGTCCGCGTCCTGCAGCGCGAGTTAACGGCTTAGGGCCAGCTTCGCCAGATTGGCCAGCGAGTTCTCCAGATGGCTGGTGGGAAACGGCGGGAAGGCGATGTGCTCGCGAATGACCGCCGGCACGGCTGACCAGTCGTAGGTGAGGGCGACGCGGGTCTGCCCGGGCCCTGTGCGGTCGAGATCGTAACGCCATGTCCAACCGCCGAATTCGAGTGCGCCGTCTGCGCGGGCCTGCCCGGGTTCCCACGCAATCGTCCGGTTGGGTTCGTAGGCGATGACCTTGTTGGCCATCTCGTAGTGCCCGTCGGGGTGGTTGTCGTGGTACATCGCGATGCGGAACACCTGGCCGTTCTCGGTCAGGTATTCGGGGTCGAGAGCGTCGCGGACCCACCCGGTGCCGTCGATGGCGGCGTGGTTCGCGGGGTCGGCCAACACCGCGAACACCGCGGCGGGCTCGACGTCGACGACGGTGGTCAATGTCAGTGTCTCGGTCATGCAGGTCAGACCGTGCACCGGCCCGAAACTCATCGCTAGAGCTCCAGCAACGCGGGCAGATCAGCCACCGAATCGATGACGTGGTTCGGCTGCATCGCGAATTCGTCTGCGGCCCAACGGTCCAACGTGTCCTGCCGGAACTTGCCGGTACGCACCAGCACGCCCGTCATGCCCACCACCTGGGCGGCCAGCACGTCGTTGTTCAGGTCGTCGCCGATCATGTACATCTCGTCGGGGTCGACGCCCAGCCGACCCGCCGCGGACAGGAACCCTTCGGGCGCCGGCTTTCCGACCGCGGTCGCCTTGCGTCCCGACGTCTCCTCCATCCCGATGAGGTACATCCCGGTATCCACCCGCAACCCGTCGGTGGTCGTCCACGCGGTACTGCGGTGCATCGCGACCACGGGAACGCCCTGGGCCATCCAGTCGTAGACCCACGACAGCGTCACATGCGTGTACTCGGGCCCGGCCCCACCCAGCAGCACCACGTCCGGCGCCTCCGGTGCCTGCGGACCGGTGAAGTCGGTCGAGTACACGAGGTCGATGCCCGGCATGTCCTCACCGATCTGCCCGCTGTTGACCAGGAAGCAGCGCGCATCGGGATAGCGGTCGCGCACGTAGTCGGCGGTCAGCACCGCAGCCGTGATGACCTCGTCAGCACGCACGGCCATGCCCGCTTCGGTCAGCAGTCCGGCGATCTGAGCTCGGGTCTTGGTGGTGGTGTTGGTCAGGTACGCGCAGGCCACTTGATGCTCGGCGAGGGTGCGCAGCGTCTCGGCCGCACCGGGGATCGGCTGCCACGACGTGACCAGCACACCGTCGATGTCGAACAGCACTCCACCGATCGCCATGGTGCGACAGTAAACCGCACGCCGACGAGCGCAACCGGGGGCAGCAGCGGCCGTCGCGGCCGGTGACATCGCTATCTTGATGCCATGAGCACGAAGTGGACCGCCGCCGATGTCCCCGACCAGTCCGGCCGCGTCGCAGTGATCACCGGCGCGAACTCCGGGATCGGCTACGAAGCCGCCCTCGTTCTGGCCGGCCGCGGCGCCCGGGTGGTGCTGGCAGTACGCGACCTGACCAAGGGCAGGCAGGCCGCGGACAGGATCCGCCAGGCGCACGCCGGCGCCGATGTCGAGGTGACCGAGCTCGACCTGACCTCGCTGGCCAGCGTCCGCGCCGCCGCCGAGGCGCTGCGCACCGCGCACCCCACGATCGACCTGCTCATCGACAACGCCGGGGTGATGTATCCGCCCAAGCAGGTCACCGCCGACGGCTTCGAGCTGCAGTTCGGCACCAACCACCTGGGGCATTTCGCGCTCACCGGGCTACTGCTCGATCACCTGTTGCCCGTCGAGGGCTCCCGGGTCGTGGTGGTCGCGAGCGTCGCCCACACCATCCAGGCCGACATCCACTTCGACGATCTGCAGTGGGAGCGCGGCTACAACCGGGTCGCCGCCTACGGGCAGTCCAAGCTGGCGAACCTGATGTTCACCTATGAGCTGCAGCGCCGCCTCGCCGCGGCCGGCGCGCCGACGATCGCGGTAGCCGCCCACCCGGGCATCTCGAACACCGAGCTGATGCGCCACGTCCCCGGCTCGGGGTTGCCCGGCTTCTCGCAACTGGCCGGACTGGTCACCAACAGCCCCGCCGTGGGCGCGCTGGCCACCCTGCGGGCGGCCACCGACCCGCAGGTGCGCGGTGGCCAGTACTACGGACCTTCGGGTTTCCGGGAGCTCGTCGGACATCCGGTGCTGGTGCAGTCGAACCGCAAGTCCCACGACGTCGCCGTTCAGCAGCGGCTGTGGGCCGTCTCCGAGGACCTCACCGGCGTGAGCTATCCCGTCTGATGCGCAGTGTCGATGAGCACCGCAGGCTGGTCGGCTCGCTGATCACCGCGCGGCCGCCTGCGGCGGTCCCGATCGCCGACGCGCTCGCCCTGACCCTCGCCGAAGAGGTGGTCGCGCCGCTGTCGCTGCCGGGCTTCGACAACTCGGCGATGGACGGCTACGCGGTGCTGGCCGCCGACGTCGCGACGGCCTCCGAGGCCACGCCGGTGCGCCTGCCGGTCGCCGACGACATTCCCGCCGGCCGTACGGACATCCCGACCCTGCAGCCTGGCACCGCGCACCGCATCATGACCGGCGCGCCGCTGCCCCACGGCGCGACCGCGGTGGTGCCGGTCGAGGCCACCGACGGCGCCACCGACACGGTGACGATCCGCGCCGGCGCCCGGGAGGGCCAGCACGTGCGGCGCGCGGGCGAGGACGTCACCGCGGGCACGACGGTGCTGCAGGCCGGTCAGGTGCTCACCCCGGCTGCGCTGGGTCTGGCCGCGGCGCTGGGTCTGAGGGAACTCACCGTCACGCCGCGCCAGCGCGTCCTGGTCGTCTCCACCGGGACGGAGCTGGTGTCGCCGGGGACCGCATTGGCGCCCGGGCAGATCTACGAGTCCAACGGCGTCATGCTGGCCGCTGCGGTGCGCGACGCCGGCGCCGAGGTGGTGGCCTCCCCGACCACCGGCGACGACGTCGACGCCTTCCGCGAGATGCTGCGCGCCCACGCCGGGCAGGCGGACCTGATCCTGACCACGGGCGGGGTCAGCGCCGGCGCCTACGAGGTGGTCAAGGACGCGCTGGGCGGCCCGTCAGGCGGTGTCGAGTTCGTCAAGGTCGCGATGCAACCCGGGATGCCCCAGGGGGCAGGCGCGATCGACGGCACCCCCGCGGTGACGCTGCCCGGTAACCCCGTCAGTGCGCTCGTCTCCTTCGAGGTGTTCGTCCGGCCCGCGTTGCGCGTCGCGATGGGGCTGCCGCAGCCCGAGCGGCCGCGGCGCACCGCGATGCTCACCGAAGACCTCACCTCCCCCCGGGGTAAGCGACAGTTCCGGCGTGGTGTGCTCGACCCCGTCACCGACACGGTGACCAGTTACGGGCCGCCGGCATCTCATCACCTGCGCTGGCTGGCCTCGGCGAATTGTCTGTTGGAGATCGACGAGGACACCTCCGAGGTGGCCTCGGGCAGCCGCGTGCAGGTGTGGGA
The DNA here is from genome assembly GCA_040752555.1 of Actinomycetota bacterium. GTDB lineage: Bacteria > Actinomycetota > Actinomycetes > Mycobacteriales > Mycobacteriaceae > Mycobacterium. The sequence continues at coordinate 88,224 of JBFMGT010000004.1, forward strand.
CCTGCGCTGAGAGGCGCCACCGTACTATTGGGCCCACGATGGCCAGACGCCCCGACCTCAAGACAGGCCCCGCGCGGCTGGCGGCGCTGATCCGCACGTCCGTTCCCCCGATGCACCCCGCAGGGCTGCCGTTCGTCGGCGCCAGCCTCGCCGTGGCACTCGCCGGACGCCGGAACCGTTTTCTGCGCCGCGCCGGGCTGACCTCCGCGGCGGCGAACGCCGCCTTCTTCCGGCACCCGCCGCGCACCCCCCCGACCCGGCCAGGAGTGGTGGTCGCCCCCGCCGACGGGCTGATCTGCCTGGTCGACGAGGAGGTGCCGCCGAGTGAGCTCGGGCTTCCCGCAGTGCCGCTGCCGCGGATCAGCATCTTCCTGTCGCTGCTGGACGCCCATGTGCAGCGCGCGCCGGTCGGCGGTGAGGTGGTCACCGTCAAGCACCGCCCCGGCCTGTTCGGCTCGGCGGACCTGGCCGCCGCCAGTGCCGACAACGAGCGCAACAGCGTGGTGATCCGCACCGCCGAGGGCCAGCAGGTGATCGCCGTGCAGATCGCCGGTCTGCTGGCACGGCGCATCGTGTGTACGACCCGGCCCGGTGACAGCATTGCGATCGGTGACACCTACGGGTTGATCCGGTACGGCTCGCGCCTGGACACCTACCTGCCCGCGGGTTCTGCGGTGCTGGTCAGCGTCGGGCAGCGCACGCTTGCCGGTGAGACCGTGCTGGCCGAGCTGCGATGAAGCCCCGCAAGCCGCGGCTGAAGACGCCGGTCGTCAGCGCCAAGATCCTGCCCAGCGCGATGACGGTCGCCGCGATCTGCCTTGGCCTGAGTTCGGTGAAGTTCGCCCTGGACAACCGGCCCACCGAGGCGATGGCGTTCCTGGCGATCGCGGCGATCCTCGATGCCCTCGACGGCCGCACGGCGCGGGCGCTGAATGCCACCTCGCGCATGGGCGAGGAGATCGACTCGCTGGCCGACGCGGTGAATTTCGGTGTCGCACCGGCCTTCATCGTCTACGGCACGCTGCTGTCGACATCGCGGGTGGGCTGGATCGTCGTGCTCCTCTACGCGGTGTGCATCGTGCTGCGGCTGGCCCGCTACAACGCGATGCTGGACCTCGACCAGCCCGACTACGAGAAGAAGTACTTCGTCGGCATGCCCGCCCCGGCGGGTGCGATCGGCGCCATCGGCCCGCTGGCAGCCAAGATGCAGTTCGGCGACGGGTGGTGGACATCCGAACCGGCCGTGGTGATCTGGATGATCGGGGTGTCGCTGCTGGTGGTCAGCACGCTGCCGATGCGCAAGGTCCACACGTTCTCCGTGCCGCCCAACGCCGTCGCACCGTTGCTCGCACTGTTGGCCATCGGCGTCGCCGCGTCGATCCTGTACGGCTACCTGGTGATCCTGCTCATCATCATCGGCTACATCCTGCACATCCCGTTCGCGATCCGGACCCGGCGCTTCCTGGCCGCCCACCCCGAGGTGTGGGACGACAAGCCGCGGCAGCAGCGGGCCGCACGCCGGGCGATCCGGCGGGCGCAGCCGCATCGCCGGTCGATGATGCGCCTGGGCCTGCGCCGACCGCCCCGGAGCTGACATGGCCCAGCTGACGCTGACCGCGCGGTTGAACACCTCGGCACTGGACTCCCGCCGCGGCGTGATCCGTCTGCACCCCGAAGCGATTGCCGCGCTGGGCATCCGCGAGTGGGACGCGGTGTCGCTCACCGGTTCGCGCACCACCGCGGCGGTGGTCGGCAAGGCCCCCGACGGTATCCCCGCGGGTACCGCGCTGCTCGACGACGTCACGCTGAGCAACGCCGGTCTACGCGAGGACACCCCGGTGCTCGTCGCCGCGGTCACCGTCTACGGTGCCCGGTCGGTCACCCTGACCGGGTCCAATCTGGCGAGCCGGTCGATCACCCCGGCGACACTGCGACAGGCGTTGCTGGGCAAGGTGATGACGGTGGGTGACACCGTGTCGCTGCTGCCGCGCGACCTGGGCCCGGGCACCTCGACGTCGGCGGCGACGGCCGCGCTGGCGGCCTCAGTCGGCATCGTGTGGACCTCGGAGTTGCTGACGGTCACCGAGGTCGATCCCGCGGGACCGGTCAGCGTGCAACCGAATTCGCTGGTTTGCTGGGGTACGTCGCAGAACGGGTCGGTGGCCGCGCCAGTCTCGCAGACCCACGTGGTCACCGAGGAGGCGGCACCGGCGCTGAGCGTCGACGACCTCAAAGGCGCCCATACGCAGGCCGGTCGGCTGGCCGAGTGGCTCAAGCTCGCGCTCGATCAGCCCGAGCTGCTCCACACGCTCGGCGCCACCGCCAATCTCGGCGTCCTGGTATCGGGTCCCGCCGGAGTGGGCAAGGCCCGGCTGGTCAGGACGGTGTGCAGCGGTCGGCGGCTGGTGGAACTCGACGGACCCGAGGTCGGCTCGCTGGGAGCCGAGGACCGACTGTCCAACGTGACCGCAGCGGTGGCCTCGGTGCGCAACGGCGGCGGGGTGCTGTTGATCACCGACATCGACACGTTGCTGCCGGTTCCACCGGAGCCGGTGGCGACGCTGATCCTGGCCGAATTGCGTTCGGCGGTAGCCACTTCCGGCGTGGCGTTCATCGCGACCACCGCGACACCCGACGCGGTCGATCCCCGGCTGCGCGCGCCGGATCTGTGCGACCGAGAGCTGGGGCTGAGCCTGCCCGACGGCGGGGTGCGCGAGCAACTGCTCGAGGTGCTGCTGCGCGACGTGCCCGCCGCCGGCCTGGATCTTCACGAGATCGCCGAGCGCACACCAGGTTTCGTGGTCGCCGATCTGGCCGCGCTGGTGCGCGAGGCCGCTCTGCGAGCCGCGGCGCGGGCCAGCGTCGACGACGCCGCACCCGAGCTGCGCCAAGAAGACCTCACCGGCGCGTTGAGCGTCATCCGGCCGCTGTCCCGCTCGGCCGCGGAAGAGATCTCGGTCGGCTCGGTCACGCTCGAGGACGTCGGCGACATGGTGGACACCAAGCAGGCGCTCACCGAGGCGGTGCTGTGGCCACTGCAGCATCCCGACACGTTCGCCCGGCTCGGGGTCGACCCGCCCCGCGGGGTGCTGCTGTACGGGCCGCCGGGGTGCGGCAAGACCTACGTCGTGCGCGCGCTCGCCAGCTCCGGGCGGTTGAGTGTGCACGCGGTCAAGGGCGCCGAGCTGATGGACAAGTGGGTGGGGTCATCGGAGAAGGCCGTTCGCGAATTGTTCAGGCGGGCAAGGGATTCCGCCCCTTCACTAGTGTTCCTCGATGAGATCGACGCGATGGCGCCGCGACGCGGTCAGAGTTTCGACTCGGGGGTCACCGATCGCGTGGTGGCCGCACTGCTCACCGAACTCGACGGGATCGAGCCGCTGCGCGATGTCGTGGTGCTCGGTGCGACGAACCGTCCCGACCTGATCGACCCGGCACTGCTGCGGCCCGGCCGGCTGGAGAAGCTGGTGTTCGTCGAACCACCCGACGCCGAGGCGCGAGCGCAGATCCTGCACACCGCGGGCAAGTCGGTGCCGCTGGCCCGCGACGGCGCGGACGCCGTCGACCTGGATACGCTCGCCGCCGAGCTCGACGGGTACAGCGCCGCGGATTGCGTGGCCCTGCTGCGCGAAGCCGCCTTGACCGCGATGCGACGGTCGATCGACGCTGCCGATGTCACGGCCGCCGACGTGGCCAACGCCCGCGAGGCGGTGCGTCCGTCGCTGGACCCCGCGCAGGTGGCGTCGCTGCGCGCCTTCGCTACTGCCCGCTGAACTGCCATCGCTTCACCTCTTGCCGTTTGCCACGGTTGGTGTCTACCGTTGGTCGTGACGTAGCTCACAATCGACTGGGGGGTCGCCATGAACATGAAAGGCAGCATTGCTGTAGCGACAGCAGCCGTCGTCGTGGGGGTCGGGGTCGCGCCGCCTGTTGGCGCATGGCCCGACCGAACCGGGCCGGCGCATTCGGCGGTCGCCGTCGAGTTGGCAGCTTCCTCGACTGCACTGCGTCCGCAGCCTCGAACAGTCGAAACGCAGCAGGCGCTCGCCACGGTCGCCGACCAGATCGACAACACCTTCATCGACCTCACCATGGTGATCCGCCGCGGTGTCACACCCGTTCTCAACGCTTTGGGTTATCTCGGCAAGCAGCTCTACATCGGACTGAACCTCATCGAAAGTGTCTCCGCCAGTGCGGTGTTCAATAGCACCGATGTGCTGCGCGGCGAGGGCGTGCTGCGCAATCTCGGCGAATTCGCCCTCGACGTGGGGGTGTCCGCACTGTACGTCGTCGTCGACGAGTCGAGCCTGCGCGGCGGCGGTGAGGCATTCGTCCTCCCCCGCCCGCCCCTGGATCGACCGCTGCGCTGGGACGACGCACAGTCGCCCAGTAAAGGACTACCGCTGACGGTGCCCGACCGCGACGCACCGGAGGTGACCGCGGTGGGCGATGACGACGAGACGGCCGTCCGCGACGACAAGCCGGCCGTCCGCGTCAGGGACTCCCTCGGCAAAAGGCCGCTGCGCGAAAGCATTCGGAATGTGGTCGAGCAGCGGAAAGCGAAGAAGGCCGAGAACGCCGAGAAGCGCGAGCAACGCCGCGAAGCCCGCGAGGCGCGAAAGGCCCAGTCCGCGAGGGGCACCGACGCGGCATAGTGCCATTGCGCTAGCCCCAACGCGGGGGGATTCCCCTATTGGTGCCGAGACCGAACCTGGTGTTTGCTGACTGAACAGCGCACCGGAGCGGGGGAACGGGGACAACATGGGTTTCATCGAGCGGGGCAGCGTCGTCGTGGCAGTCGCGGCGGTTGCGGGGGCGACGATTCTGGCCAACCCTGCGCCATCCCCCGAACGGAGCGGGCCAACCCGGACAACCGCCGGGGTGAACTTGACTGCCTCGTCAGCCGGGCTGCGGCCGTGGCCGGCCCTGGAGCTCCGCACGTCGCCAGAAGGCTCCGCGATCGGGGTCATTCGACCCGCGACGGATCAGCCCACGGTATGGGCCGACGCGGTGGCGCCCGCCCCGTTCGCCGACGCGGTCGATGACGCCTTCATCGACTCCACCATCGCGTTCCGTGCCGTCGTCACCCCGCTACTCAACCGACTGGGATACGTGGGTAAGCAGATCTACATCGGCGTGAACTTCGTCGAAAGTATCGCCGCCAGCTTGGTGTTCAACGGCACCGACATCCTGCGCGGCGAGGGGGTGTTCCGGAACCTCGCCGACGTCGCCGCCGACGTGGGCCGGTCGGCCTTCTTTGTCGCGATCGACGAGGCCGCCACGCTGCTCGGCCCGGAAGCCGTCGCGATCGACCGTGCTCCACTCGACCGGCCCACACGGTGGCGAGATGCCGATCCGCCGTTCAAGGGCAGGCCGCTGTCGGTGCCCGACCGCGGTCAGAACGAGGACCGTACCGAGATGGACCGCTCGAACGAGCCGGATCGGCCGGTGTCCACGTGGAAGGCCAGGAAGGCCGAGCGCGCCGAACGGGCGGAGCAGCGCGCCGAGAAGCGCACCGAGCGCAAGGCCGCTCGCGCCGAGAGAACCGACAAGCCCGACAAGCCCGAGAAGGCCGAAACCAGCGAGTGATTCAAGGCGGGCCGGGGTCTACCCCGGCTCGCCGTACTCGTCGAACCAGTACGCGAGCTTCCCGCGTCGGCTGACCGCACGCAGCCGTCGCTCGGCCTCGTCCCGGGTCGCCGTCGTCGTCACGATCATCACCTCGTCGCCGATCTGCAGACGCGTCAACGGCTCCGGTACGAACGCTCGGCCGTCGCGGATGATCAACGTGATCACGCTCGGATCAGGCAACCGCAACTCGAGGACCGTCACGTTGTGCAACCGCGAGCCCGGCGACACCGTCATCGTCATCAATTCGGCGCCCAGCACATCCAGCGGCGCGGCGTCGACGTGGATCTCGCGGGTGGTGTCGCGTGGGATTAGATCGAGCCACTCGGCGACCCGCCGCAGGCTCGGTCCCTGCACCAGCGTGAAAACCACCACCAGGATGAACACGATGTTGAGCAGGCGTCCGCTGCCGGGCACCCCCTCCACGATCGGATAGGTCGCCAGCACGATGGGTACGGCGCCGCGCAGCCCGGCATAGGACAGGAACGCCTGCTCGCGCCACGGCACCCGAAATCCCAACAGCGACACGATGACCGACACCGGCCGCGCGAGCACCAGCAACACCAGGCCGATGACGATCGCGGGGATCAGTTCGTCGATCAGCTCATCGGGCGACACGAGCAGGCCGAGGATCACGAACAGCCCGATCTGCGCCAGCCAGCCCGATCCTTCGGCGAACGAGCGGGTCGCCGAGCGGTGCGGCAGACCGGAGTTGGCCAGCACCACGCTGGCCAAGTAGGCGGCGAGGAACGCGCTGGCATGGGCCGACCCTGCGGCGGCGAACGCCAGCATTCCGAGCCCGAACGTCGCCAGCGGGTACAGCCCGGCCGCGGGCAGCGCGGTGCGGCGCAGCGCGATCGCGCCGAAGAACCCGCACCCCAGCCCGATCGCGGCGCCGACCCCCAACTCGTAGACCAGTGTCCCGGCCACCGACGCCGGCTCCAGCACCAGCGGTGTGACGCTGAACAGCAGCACCAGGATCACCGCCGGGGCGTCGTTGAAGCCCGACTCGGCTTCGAGCAGGCCGCCCAGGCGGCGCGGCAACGGCACCACCCGCAGCACCGAGAACACGGCTGCGGCGTCGGTGCTCGACACGATCGCGCCCAGCAGCAGCGCGAGCTGCCAATCCATTCCGAGCAGCAGGTGCGCTGCCACCGCGGTGATCAACGTGCTGACGAGCACGCCGACGGTGGCGAGCACAGACGCGGGCGCCAGCACCTTGCGGATGTCGACGAACCGCGTCGTCAGGCCGCCTTCGACCAGGATCACGCCCAGCGCGGCGGTACCCAGATCCTGGGCCAGCTGGGCGTTGTCGAAGTGCAGGCCGAGCCCGTCCTCGCCGACCAGCACGCCGACACCAAGGAACAGCAGAAGGCTGGGCAACCCGGCGCCGGTGGCCAGCCTGGTAGCGGCGATGCTCGCCAGCAGCACCAGGCCCCCGATGAACAGCGCCACGTACAGCTCGTGCAGTGTCACTGTTTCCTCGCTGCAGGCACTTGTGTCGGAGTCAGTAAATCAGCACAGTCGTCTCCATGCGGATCGCGATCGCCGGCGCCGGTGCGGTGGGCCGCTCGGTGGCCCAGGAACTGGTCGACTACGGGCACAAGGTGCTGTTGATCGAGAAGGACGTCCACCGATACGAGCCGGCGACAGTGCCCCGCGCGGAATGGTTGCTCGCCGACGCCTGCGAAGTGTCCTCCTTGGAGGAGGCCGAGATGCAGATGTGCGACGTCGCGATCGCGGCGACCGGTGACGACAAGGCCAACCTCGCGATGGCCCTGCTCGCCAAGAGCGAGTTCGGCATTCCCCGGGTGGTGGCCCGCATCAACGATGCCCGCAACGAGTGGCTGTTCACCGATGGCTGGGGTATCGACGTGGCGGTGTCCACCCCGGTGGCGATGGTCGCCGCTGTGGAGGGCGCGATCGACGTCGGCCACATCGTGCGGCTGATGGCGCTGGGCCGCGGACCTCGGGAGCTGCGCGGCGAAGGCAGCGCCAACGTCGCCTCGTTTACGTTGCCGGCCGGCAGTCCGCTGGTGGGGCGGCGGGTGGGCGACCTCACGATGCCGCGCGACAGCGCGTTGGTGACGGTGTTGCGCGGGAACCGGTTGATCGTGCCCGAGGCCGGAGACGTGCTGCGCGACGGCGACGAGATCCTGTTCGTCTGCGGTCCCGACGGTGAAGACCGGATCGAGGTGATGGTCACAGGGCGCTGAGCGGTGCCCGGGACGTCGGCGCACGCCCCGTAGACTGGGGCCCCGCCGATCACGACGAAACGGAGCCATGCTCGCCATCCTCACTGCGCACGCAGTGGCCACCCTGTTGGCGCCCGTTCTCGTCCACCGCTGGGGCCGCCGCGCGTTCTATCCGCTGGCGCTGGTCCCGCTCGGCTCGCTGTTCTGGGTTGCCGGGCACTGGCCGGGCAGCGGTCCGGGGCAACGGCTGACGATCCCCTGGGTGCCCGACCTCTCGATGGACATCACGCTGCGTTTCGACGCACTCGCGGCGATCATGAGCGTGCTGGTGCTGGGCATCGGCGCGCTGGTCCTCTTCTACTGTGCCGACTACTTCCACCACCACGATGGGCACACCGAGAAACGGCTGCCGAGCTTCGCGGCGGAATTGGTCGCGTTCTCCGGCGCGATGTTCGGCCTGGTCACCAGCGACAACATGCTGGTGCTCTACGTGTTCTGGGAGACCACCACCGTCCTGTCCTTCCTGTTGGTCGGCCACTACGCCGAGCGGGCCACCAGCCGGCGCGCCGCCACGCAGGCGCTGTTGGTGACGACATTCGGCGGGCTGGCGATGCTGGTCGGGATCGTCATCCTCGGCAACCGGGCCGGCACGTTCCTGATCTCCGAGCTCGTGGCGGACCCGCCGACCGGAGTGGCGGCGTCGGTCGCAGTCGTGCTGATCCTCGTCGGTGCGCTGTCGAAGTCGGCGATCGTGCCGCTGCACTTCTGGCTGCCCGGCGCGATGGCCGCGCCCACCCCGGTCAGCGCCTACCTGCACGCCGCGGCGATGGTGAAGGCCGGTGTGTATCTGATCGCACGGCTCACGCCGGGGTTCTCCGATGCCCCCGAGTGGCGGCCGACCGTGGTGACGCTCGGGCTGCTGACGATGCTGCTGGCCGGCTGGCGGGCGCTGCGGGAGTACGACCTGAAACTGATCCTGGCATTCGGGACGGTCAGCCAGCTCGGCTTCATCACGCTGATGGTCGGCGCAGGCGGCAGCGAGATGATGCTCGCCGGATTGGCGATGCTGTGTGCACACGCGCTGTTCAAAGCGACGCTGTTCATGGTCGTCGGCATCATCGACCACGCGACGGGCACCCGCGACATCCGCAGGCTCGCGTGGCTGGGCGACCGCAGCAAGCCGCTGCTGGTCATCGCATGCGCCGCGGCGGCCAGCATGGCGGCGCTGCCGCCGTTCCTCGGCTTCGTCGCCAAGGAGGCCGACTTCGAGACCGTGCTGCACAGCCCGACGCTGGGCGCGTTCGCGCCGCTGGTGCTCGCCGGCATCGTCTGCGGGTCCGTGCTGACCACCGCGTACAGCCTGCGGTTCGTGTTCGGCGCCTTCGGGCGTAAGGGCCTGCCGCAGCCCAGCACCCGGGTGCGCGAGATGCACCGCCCCGAAGTCTCGTTCCTGGTGCCGCCGGCGATCCTGGCCGCGGTGGGGCTTGCGCTCGGCGTGTGGCCGACCGGCCTGGACGGCGTGCTGGCCGATTACTCCCAGCAGGTGCCCGACCCGGCCGGCTACCAGGCCGACTACCACCTGGCCCTCTGGCACGGGGTGAACCTTCCGCTGCTGCTGTCGGCGCTGGTGCTGGTGTCCGGTATCGCGATGTACACGGGCCGCAGCCGGCTGCGGCGCGCGCGGCTGAGCTATCTGCCGCTCGCCAACGCCGACCGCATCTACGACGCGGTGTTGCGCGGCGCCGACGTGATGTCGGTGCGGCTGACCGCGGTCACCCAGCGCGGATCGATCCCGGCCACCCAGTCGGTCATCCTCACCACGCTGGTGCTGCTTCCGCTGACGGTGCTCGCGCTCGGCGCGCGTGACCGGCCGCACTTCGAACTGTGGAGATCGCCGCCGCAGGCGATCGTCGGCGCGGTGATGCTCGCCGCAGCGTTCGCCGCCTGCGTGATGCGCAACCGGCTGGCCGCCGTGCTCCTGGTCGGGGTCACCGGTTACGGCTGCGGCGTGATCTTCGCATTCCACGGCGCCCCCGATCTGGCGCTGACGCAGTTCCTCGTCGAGACGTTGACGCTGGTGGTGTTCGTGCTCGTGCTGCGGGTGCTGCCCGCCGAGACCGGCGGTGCCGACATCCGCCGGTTCCGTGTTCCCCGGGCCGCGTTGGCGGTCGCGGTGGGTGCGACGGTGACGACGCTGGCGGCGTTCGCTATGGCGGCACGCTCCGGGCGCCCCATCGCCGAGCTGCTGCCGGATGCGGCGTACCTGCGTGGTCACGGCGCCAACACGGTCAACGTGCTGCTCGTCGACATCCGCGCCTGGGACACCCTCGGGGAGATATCGGTGCTGTTGGTCGCGGCCACCGGGGTGGCATCACTGGTGTTCCGGAACCGGCGGTTCGGGGCCGCACCACGGGTGGCCGACGCGGGCCAGCCCGACATCGGCAAGCTGGCGACCTACTCGCACAACAGCCCGGCGGCCGGTGAGGTGACGTGGCTGCGCGGCAGCGAGCTGCGTGACCCCCGCAATCGCTCCCTGGTCCTCGAGGTGGCCACCCGACTGATCTTCCCGGTGATGATGGTGCTGTCGGCCTACTTCTTCTTCGCCGGCCACAACACCCCCGGCGGCGGTTTCGCCGGCGGATTGATGGCCGGCCTGGCCCTGGTGCTGCGTTACCTGGCCGGCGGCCGTTACGAGCTCGGCGAGGCGCTGCCGCTGGACGCCGGCAAGATCCTCGGCGCGGGGCTGGCCCTGTCGGCGGGCACCGCGGCCGCTTCTCTGCTGCTGGGCGCCCCGGTGCTGTCGTCGGCGCTGATCCAGATCGACGTGCCGGTGCTGGGCACGGTCAAGTTCGTCACCGCGCTGTTCTTCGACCTGGGGGTGTATCTGATCGTGGTCGGCCTCGTGCTCGACGTGTTGCGCAGCTTGGGCGCGCGGATCGACGACGAGATCGGGGAGATCAGCAGCCGCGTGAGCAAGGCCGGCCAGTCATGACGACCTATGTGCTCTCGCTGGTCATCATCGGCGGGTTGACCACCGCGGGGGTGTACCTGCTGCTGGAACGGCACCTGACCCGAATGTTGCTGGGCCTGTTGCTGATCGGCAATGCGATCAACCTGCTGCTGCTGGCGGTGGGCGGCCCGGCGGGCAATCCGCCGGTGCGGGGCCGCACCAGCGCCGACAACACGACGACAGCGGACCCGTTGGCGCAAGGCCTGATCCTGACCGCCATCGTGATCACGATGGGCGTCGCGGCGTTCGTGTTGGCCCTGACCTACCGCTCCTACCGGCTCAACACCCGCGAAGAGGTCAGCAACGACCCCGAGGACATCCGGGTGTCCCAGCAGTCCGGCACCGAGGTCGGGGAGGAACTCGAGGGCCGGCTCGAGCCCGACCGCACCCGCGACACCGACCTGCCCGACGAACTGGACGCGCTGCCGGGTTACGAGGGGTCGCGATGATCCCGACGATGGACGCCCATCTCGGCGCGGTGCTCACGCCGCTGCCGGTGCTGATCCCGATGCTGGCCGCCGCGTGCACGCTGCTGGCCGGTCGCAAACCCCGCCTGCAGCGCATCATCGCGGTGCTGGCGCTGTCGGTGGTGCTCGTCGTCTCGGCCGTGCTGGTGCACCTCGCCGATCGGTTCGGCACCCTCGCACTGCAGGTCGGCGGCTGGGGATCGAGCGAGCCGGGCATGGGCCCGTTGGGCATCACGCTGGTCGTCGACCGACTCTCGGCGCTGATGTTGATCGTGTCGTCGATCGTGTTGCTCGCCGTCGTGTTCTACGCCATCGGGCAGGGCATCCGCGACGGCGACGGACGTCAACCGGTGTCGATCTTCTTGCCCACCTACCTGGTGCTGTCGGCCGGGGTGTTCATGGCGTTCCTGGCGGGTGACCTGTTCAACCTGTTCGTCGGCTTCGAGGTGCTGCTCAACGCCAGCTTCGTGCTGTTGACGATCGGGGCGAGCCGGGAGCGCGTGCGGGCCGGCATCTCGTACGTGATGGTGTCGATGGTGTCGTCGCTGGTGTTCCTGTTCGGCATCGCGCTGGTCTACGCCACCACCGGGACCCTGAACCTGGCCGAGCTGTCGGTGCGGCTCGACGGCGTCGCCGAGGGGACGCGCACCGCGCTGTTCGCGGTGCTGCTCGTCGCGTTCGGCATCAAGGCGGCGGTGTTCCCGCTGTCGACGTGGCTCCCGGACTCCTATCCGACCGCGCCGGCGCCGGTCACCGCCGTGTTCGCCGGACTGCTCACCAAAGTCGGTGTGTACGCGATCATCCGGGCCCACTCGTTGCTGTTCCCCGGCGGCGCGATGGACAACGTGCTGCTGGTCGCCGGCCTCGCGACGATGCTGATGGGCATCCTCGGTGCGATCGCCCAGAGCGACATCAAACGTCTGCTGTCCTTCACGCTGGTCAGTCACATCGGCTACATGGTGTTCGGCATCGCGCTGTCCAACCAGCTGGGCATGTCGGGTGCGATCTACTACGTCGCGCATCACATCCTGGTGCAGACCACGCTGTTCCTCGTCGTCGGCCTGATCGAACGTCAAGCCGGGGCGTCGACGCTGGAGCGGCTCGGCGGGCTGGCCGCGGCGAGCCCCCTACTGGCGTTCGTGTTCGTCGTGCCCGCCCTCAATCTCGGTGGTATTCCGCCGTTTTCGGGGTTCATCGGCAAGGTGGCACTGCTCGAGGCGGGCACCCAGTCGGGTTCGGTGCTGGCCTGGCTCTTGGTGGCTGGCAGCGTGATCACCAGCTTGCTCACGCTGTATGTCATCGCGCGCGTCTGGACCAAGGCGTTCTGGCGCTCCCGCAAGGACGCTCCGGAAGGTCATCTGTCCGGCGGGGCGCCGACGGTGCTTCTCGACGATCCCGAGGATTCAGTGGACATCGAGTTCGTCGACCGGGACGACGTGGGCCGGATGCCTGTCGGCATGTTGGTGCCGACGGCCGCGCTGATCGCGGTCGGGCTGACGTTGACCGTCGCGGCCGGACCGATCTTCGGCTACAGCGACCGCGCCGCCGCGGAGGTGCTCGACCGTGGGCTGTACATCACGGCGGTCCTCGGGGAGGGTTCGCGATGAGCGCGAAGAGCACGGTATCGAAGAGAACGCTGGCGCTGCGGGTCTGGATGGTGTGCTGGCTGATCCTGGTGTGGGTCCTGTTGTGGGGCAACATCTCGGCGGCCAACATCCTCTCGGGTCTGTTGATCGCGTTGGTCATCACGGTGCTGCTGCCGCTGCCGCCGGTTCCCGTCGAGGGCCGCCTGCACCCGATCGCGCTGCTGCGCCTCACGGTGACGGTCACCTACTACCTGCTGAGCTCCTCGGTTCAGGTCGCGGCGCTGGCACTGAAGCCAGGACCGCCGCCGCTGACCGCGGTGCTGCGGGCGCACCTGGCGATCAAGTCCGACCTGGTGCTCGTGCTGGCGGTCAACATCATCAACCTCACGCCGGGCACCATCGTGCTCGAGATCGACCAGCCGCGCCGAATGATCTACGTGCACGTGCTCGACGTCGGATCGGAGCGCACCGTCGCGCGGTTCTACCGGCAGATCGCCAATCTGCAGAAGCTGTTGGTCGCGACGTTCGAGCGGGACGCGGACTGGCGGCCGGCCGGGGCGAAGGAGGATGCGCTGTGACCGTCGTGTGGATCGCCGCGGGAGCCATGCTGTCAGCCGCCGCGCTGGCGACCATGGTACGGATGCTGATGGGTCCCACGACGCTCGACCGGCTGGTCGCGCTGGACACTCTGGTCGCAGTGGCGATGTGCGCGATCGGCACGTGGGCGGCTTTCAGTCTGGACACCACCGTGACCTACAGCCTGACCGCGCTCGCGCTGATCACGTTCGTCGGCTCGGTCAGCGTCGCCCGGTTCCGCGTTCCCGACGTCGCCGACCCCGCCGACAAGGGGCCGTCGCGATGACCGGCTTCGACATCGCCGCCGCCGTCCTGATCCTCAGCGGTTCGGCGCTGGCGCTGACCGCGGCGATCGGCGTCGTGCGCTTCCCCGACACGCTGTCCCGGATGCATGCGGCCACCAAGCCTCAGGTGCTGGGCCTGCTGCTCGTGCTGCTGGGCGCGGCGCTGCGGCTGCGTGGCCATATCGACGTCGGCATGCTGATCCTGACCGGGTTGTTCACCGCGATCACCGCGCCGGTGATCGCCAACCGGGTAGGTCAGCTCGCCTACCGCGAGCAGAACGTCCGCGACGACCTGATGACCACCGACGAGATGCATGATTTCGCCGGTGACAGGGAATCCGGCGACCATGACTCATCCCCCCGGTGACGAGCAGGGCCGCACCGCCCTGAGCGTCGCCGCGGTGCGGGCTTCGGAAACCGAGGCCGACCGACCGCTGTTCACCGATCCCTATGCGCGCATGCTGCTCGCCGGCCGCATCGAGATCCCGCAGTCCATGACGGGCTACTCGGCAGCGCGCACGAAGTGGTTCGACGACTACGTGTTGGCCACCGGCGCCGCCGGCGTCTCGCAGGTGGTGGTGCTCGGCGCCGGGCTGGACACCCGGGCCTGGCGTCTGCCGTGGCTCAGCGATGCCGTGGTGTTCGATGTCGACGAGGCGGACGTTCTGGCCCACAAGACGCGGACGATGGATGCCTCGGACGCGCAGCTGGGCGCCAAGTACATGCCGGTACCGGCCGCTGTGACAGAGGACTGGCCGAAAGCGTTGCGGGCGGCCGGTTTCGACTTTCATGAGCCGACGGCATGGATGGCGGAGTGCCTGCTTCCCGACCTGAGTGACGATGCGCGCGACGCGCTGATCGAGCAGATCACGCGCTACAGCGCGCGCGGTAGCCACCTCGGCCTCGAGGTCGCGGGACCCGAGGTGGCGCAGTGGTTGTGCTGTCACCGGTGGGAAGTGCGCTCGACGAGCGCCGCCGAAGCCATGAGGCGCTACCACCGGGCCTACGACGATGCGCCCGCGTACACCTTTCTGAACGGCAGCCTGCTGTAGGGCAGAAATTCGTGTCGGGAGCCGTGTCAGGTCTGCAGTAGCCTCGATCAATATGACGTTGATGGTGGACCCCGAGATCTTGCGCGCGTTTGCGGGCCAGGTGGAAGCGGCTTCAGCATCGATCCGCGACGCGAACGTGGGTGCGCAGGTGAGCAACGCGGCCGCGGGGCTGGCCGGTTCCACGACCGAATGGGCCGCGCGACTCGTCGGCGGACACGTCGCCGCACAGGCCGATGCCATCGCCGCGAACGTCGACGAGATGGGAAAGGCGGTGCGAGGTGCGGGGAACGCCTATGAGGTCACGGATGCCGATCTGGCCGGGAGCTTCAAGAAAATCTTCTGACCCGTGTTGCCATCGCGCTCGCGTCTCGAGAGCTGGAATCCTGACGCGCTGAGGTTCACCGGTCCGGCTGTTCGCTCCGCAGGAGAATCCGTGGAGGAGGCGGTGGACCGCGTGAAGGCCAATCTGGCTGTCATGCCTGAAACGAAGGCGTGGCAGGGTCCAGCCCACGATGCCGCGTCCGAGATGTTCGACCGCGCGCATCGCAGCTCGGCACAATTCAGCGACTACACGGGTGCGATCGCCAAAGCGCTCGAGGCAGGTGCCGACAGGATAGGTGCGGCGCGGAAAGCATTGCTGGACAAGGCGGATGAGGTCGATCGGGGACCCTTGAACGTCACCGAGGGCTGGGTCGTACTGATAGATCCGGGTTCTCAGTCCGCCGAGGAGATCTCCCAACTGATGAGTCTTGTGGCCACCGAACAGGCCGCAGTCAACGAATTGCTGCTCGCCGTCGGCGATGCCGATACGGCGACGGCCGACGGGGTGATGGCCGCAGCGAAGCCGTTCGGCTTCACCCCGCCCGGCGGCGGTCTGCCGGGACTCATGGTGCCTGGCGCTCAACGCCCCGCCGATGACGTGCCGAATCCGCGCGATCCGCTGGGTCTGTTTCAGCAGAACGTGGTGCGCGGCGAGGAGATGGGCACGCGATGGATGCGGTCGAGAAGGTCGGAGCCGGAGCGAAATACGGTGGTATTGCACTGGGCACCATGACAGCGATGTATGACTTCCTGCGGGCTCCGACCCCCGCCGACAAGTGCGTGTCAGTCTTCGCCAGCACGTTCGGTCTCGCAGGGAACGCCGCCGGTGCCGCAGGCGGCGCAGCCGTGGGCGCACCCATCCCGATCCCGGGCAGCACAGTTGGCCTTGCGGTCATTGCCTCGGTGGCTGCAGGCTCGTGGATGACATCGGTGGGCACGCGGGTCGGCGAAGTGCTCTGTGGCTCATGAATGAAGTGATGCCGCCGCCGAATTGGTCTCGCGGCCTATCTCCCCTGGCATGGTGCGGTGTCGCCGTGCTCATCGGCGGGTCTGTCCAGTTCTGGGTCCAAACCTTCATGGGTGTTCAACACGCATCGGTCACCGCCGCGCTCGGATCAGGAGGGCTCGCGGTGTTCTGCACCGCAGGTGTGGCTGCCCTCTTGCTGACCGTCAGAGCATCAGCGGCGCGGTACGCCGACTGGAGTGAGGCGGGCACCACCGTCCGCGTTCACCCTGCCATCGCGTGGATGTGGAGTATTGCCCTCGTCGGCGGCGCCATCGGCTCGGCATTCACCGCGTGGTTCGGTTCGGTGTCGGCGGTCAGCCGCTACCTCCTCGGTTCCCTGCTGGTTCTCTCGGTGCTTGGGCTGTGTGCATTCGCACGGACCCGAGAAACCGGATATCTGCGGATCGGTCGGGAAGGCATCGCTTTCGGAGACATCCTTCGCACGCGCATCGCGAGGTGGGAACAGGTAGAAGGCATCACCGATCATGCGGACACCAGAGCGCGGAATCCGATCGCTCTCGGTCTCCGCGACGGTAAGCCGATCGTCGTTGCCAATGCCGATCGCTTTGCCTCCAGTGGTCCCAGCCTCTATTGGATGGTGCGCCACTACTGGTTGCATCCCGAGGCACGCGACGAACTCACCGACGGTCGCGCACTGCAGCGTCTGCGGAACCACGACTTCGGTCGGGAGTGATCACTCCGAGAGCTGGAACTCCACCATCGCCGTGACCGTGTCGACCGCTTCGGACAGTGCGGCCACGCGGTCGGCCACCGTCGGTGCGGCGAGTATCGAGTACCGGTCGGCCTGCCCCATCGGCAGCCGAGCGGTCAACGCGTACAACCACAGTGCTGCATCGCCGGATTCGTCGGCGCCGAGCACGATGTCGCGCGCATTGACCTCCGCGCCGCGCACCGCAGCGATCCGTTCGAACAGGGCGACCATCCGGTCCTCGATGTCACGGATCGCCTCCGCGGTCACCGGCGCTCCCGCCTCGTCGGGCCACAACTCGATCACCGCACGCGGGTATGGCGCGTCAGGTAACCATTCGACGACGCGAAGCCGTTCCCGCATAGCGCATTTCATCACGTAGCGTCCGGCGCCGAGGTCTTCGCACTCGACGATGTGCGCCAGGGTGCCGATGTCACTGCGGCTGTCGCCGCCGCCGACCTCCCGTCCGGCGGCGATCAGCACCACGCCGAACACGGGGTCTGGTGCGGCCAGGCACGCCTGCACCAGCGCAGCGTAGCGTGGCTCGAAGATCCTCAGCGGCAACGTCTCTGACGGCAGCATCGCCACCTCGAGAGGGAACATCGGTATCGTCGGCACGCTTCAGAGCTCCAACTCGGCGATCAACGCGTCGACGACGGCGCGCAGGTCCCCATCGGTCTCCTCGGCGACCCGCCGTTGCCGTTGATAGGAGGCGCCCTCGCGGTAGATGTCGGCGACGGAGGCGAGTTCGTCGACGCAGCCCAGTGATCGGGCGACGGGTACCAGCCGCTCGAGCTGTTCGTCGAGGTCCTCGGTGACCAGCCGCTCGTTGCTGTCGGCGTCGAGGATGATGATCGCGTCCAGACCGTAGCGGGCGGCGCGCCATTTGTTCTCCTGGACGTGCCACGGCGGCATCACCGGCAGGGCCTCCCCCGCATCGAGGCGGCGGTCGAGGTCGACGATCAGGCAGTGCGTCAGCGCGACCAGCGCCGAGAGCTCCCGCAGGTTGGACACGCCGTCGAAGATGCGCACCTCGACCGTCCCCAGATGCGGAGAAGGCCGGATATCCCAACGGATTTCGTTCATGTGGTCGATGATGCCGGTCTTCTTCTGATCGGCCACGAATCCTTCGAACTCGCGCCACTCCTGGAAGTGGAACGGCAGGCCGGCCGTCGGGAGCTGCTGGAACATCATCGCGCGGTTGCTCGCGTAGCCCGTGTCCTCACCGTCCCAGAACGGCGAGGACGCCGACAGCGCCAGCAGATGCGGGTAGAAGTCGAGCAATGAGGTGATGATCGGCATCACCTTGTGCGCCGAGGAGATCCCGACGTGCACGTGCACGCCCCAGATCAGCATCTGCCGACCCCACCACTGGGTGCGTTTGATCAGCTCGGCGTAGCGGGGTGCGTCGGTCAGCTTCTGCGCCGACCATTTCGCGAACGGGTGGGTGCCGGCGCAGAACAGCTCCATGCCGCGTTCCCGCACGATGGACCGCACCGGCTGCAGCGTCTGCCGCAGGTCGTCCATGGCCTCACCGGTGTTGTCGCAGACCCCGGTGACGACCTCGATGGTGTTGCGCAGCAACTCCTTGTGCACATGTGGGTTTTCGCCGACCTCGGCGATCACCGAGGCGGCCTCGTTGCTCAGGTCGCGCGTCTGCGCGTCGACGAGTGCGAACTCCCACTCGACGCCGAGAGTGGGCCGGGGCGAGCCGGCGAAATCGATGCGGCGTTCAGCCCGTCGATCAGCCTCGAGTGATGACACCGCACGCCACCCGCGCTCCGGCATCGCCGGTCGCCAGGGTGGTCTGATCCGGCGGCGGTGCGCCGTTGACCTGCTGGTAGCGCTCCGGCGGGATGTTGGCGAAGTTGTCCGACTTCTCGTGGATGATGATGGCTGTGCCTGCGCCGCCGAGCAATTCGTCGGCGGTGAATGCGTCGGTGGTGGTCACCAGCTTGGCCGAGCCGTCCTCGCGCACCTGGAGCGATGCAAGGTCACCGCTGGCGGGATGACCGCTGTGGCCGGGCACCTGGAAGTGGCCGCCCGCGGAGTTGAAGTTCGCCGGGGCGCCGCCGGTCGGCGCCACCGAGTTGGCTTCGCACTTGCCCACCGAGTGGATGTGCATGCCATGGAAGCCGGGG
The DNA here is from genome assembly GCA_040752555.1 of Actinomycetota bacterium. Classification (GTDB taxonomy): domain Bacteria; phylum Actinomycetota; class Actinomycetes; order Mycobacteriales; family Mycobacteriaceae; genus Mycobacterium. The sequence continues at coordinate 107,199 of JBFMGT010000004.1, forward strand.
GTGAGCTGGCTGGTCGCGGAGGTCTGCACGGTCACGGTGGCGAACCCGCCCGAGAACGCGATGTCGGCGGTCGCCACGGTGGTGCCGTCGGGCGTCTTGAGATCGGCCTTCAGCGTCTCCCCGCTGGCCGCCTGGCCCTGCCCTTCGGCGGAACCGCCGTGGCCGGCCCCTTCCTCGCCGGCCGACGACGACGGCGACGGGGAGCCGGTCCAGACCGGGGGCGTGGTGCCCGGTGTATCGCTGGGCACATCACCGGGAGGCGCACAGGCGGCTAACGCCAGTGCGGGGGCTGCGAAGAAGGTGGCGGCGGCGACGGTCCTCAGCATGAGCAAGAGCCTAACCGGTGACCGCGACGATCACGCCCGGCGGCTGCTCGGTGAGCTCGGGCACCCGCGGCGCCACCGGCGCTTCGAGTAACCGGCCCACCTCCTCGGCGGCTTGTTGCTCGCCGGGGGCGTCGCTGAAGAACACCGTGGTGACGGTCGTGTCGGGCAGCGTCAGGTTACCGGTTTCGGTCACGTTCCAGCCGGCTTCACGCAGCCGGTCGGCGGTGCTCTGCGCGGCACCCTCGGTGGTCGAGATGTTGAAGACTCGCACCTCGGCCTTCTCCGGCGGCGCGGTGCTCGACGGGGTGGTGGGGGTGCTGGTGATCGACGTGGCGATCGAGTCGCTGCCGGAGTCGTCGTCGCCGCTGCCCATCGCCTGGAATCCGACGAGAAGGAACACCACGCCGAGGAACAGCAGGACCATCACCATGGCCCGCAGGGGCAGTCCTGAGGATTCGCGCTGGTTCATCGGCGCCTACTGTATCGGCTCGCCGAGGGCCTCAGGTCACGTCGAAGCCGAGGCGCCGCGCGGCACGTGCCTTCTGCCGGCTCGCGCGCAGCCTGCGCAGCCGCTTGACCAGCATCGGGTCGGCGGCCAGCGCCTCGGGCCTGTCCACGAGCGCGTTGAGCACCTGGTAGTAGCGCGTGGCCGACATCGAGAAGAGTTCCTTGATGGCGTCTTCCTTGGACCCGGCGTACTTCCACCACTGCCGCTCGAACGCCAGGATGTCGTGTTCCCGACGGGTCAGACCGTCAGCGGGTTCAGCGCCGTCTGCGGAGTCCCCTGACTTATCAGCCCGCGCGATCGCGCCGTCCATATCGCCTCTTGGACCCTTCCAACGGTCGAAATGACATCAGTGTGGTTTGCAGGACGTATTCAATCACGGCTCGGTCACGGACATCGGCACCAATGACCGCGAGTCGGGGCCCGCGCGCGCCACCTTAAGCTTTCCGGCATGGCTGTCCGACCGATCTGCATCGTGGGGGATCCCGTTCTCCACACCGCCACCGAGCCAATTCCTGTCGGTGACGACGGGTCGCTTCCCGCCGATCTCGCCGATCTCATCACCGACCTGTACGACACGATGGACGCCGCCAACGGAGTCGGCCTGGCCGCCAATCAGATCGGCGTGGCGAAGCGGGTGTTCGTCTACGACTGCGCCGACGCCCGCGGGAAGACGCTGCGGCGGCGCGGCGTCGTGATAAACCCGGTACTGGAGACGTCCGAGGTTCCCGAGACCATGCCCGACCCCGAGGACGACGACGAGGGCTGCCTGTCGGTGCCCGGCGAGTCCTTCCCGACCGGACGCGCGTCGTGGGCGAGGGTGACCGGGCTGGACGCCGACGGCACCCCGATCACGCTGGAGGGCACCGACCTGTTCGCCCGCATGCTGCAGCACGAGACGGGACATCTGGACGGCTTCCTCTATCTCGACCGGTTGGTCGGGCGCAACGCTCGCAGCGCGAAACGGGCGGTCAAGTCGCACGGTTGGGGCGTCCCCGGTCTGACGTGGCTGCCCGGCAAGGACCCCGATCCGTTCGGTCACTGAGCGGTGCCGGATCTGCCGCCGCTCGGCGCCCGGGTGAGCCTGCGCTACAGGCTCCCGGCCGACGAGGCCCGACCGTTCACCGATGTGATCGGCCACGTCGAGCTGATCGAGCCGGCGGTGGCCGTCCGCACCAGGCACGGGGAGGTCGTCACGATCCGGCACGAGGACGTCGTCGCGTTCCGGGTGGTCCCCGAGCAGCCGGTGCGGGCCGGCGCCATCCGCAACCTCGAGCACGCGGCCGCGCTCGCATGGCCGGGCACCGAGCAACACTGGCACGACGGGTGGCTCCTGCGGTTCGGCGGTGGCGCCACCCGACGCGCCAATTCGGCTGTGCCGCTGTACTTCACGTCGCACGCCGAGATCGCCGCGGTCGCTGACCGGTATGCCGCCCGGGGATTGCCCGCGTTGATCTCGGCGCCCGATCGCCTGTTCCGCATCCCCGAGGGCGTGCCCACCGACGCCGAGAACGTGGTCATGACAACGGATCTCGAACGGAGCTCAGCCGACGAGGTCATGGTGTCCGCAACCCCCGACGAGCGCTGGCTCGCGCTGTACCAGCGCGACGTACCGCGTGCCGTACTGACCGCCGTGGTCGACGGTGAGGTCGGGTTCGCCACGCTGGCCGACGCGGCGGTGGGCCGGGTGGCGATCACAGAGGCGCCCGACGGCACCCGGTGGGCCGGGGTGTCGGCGGTCCACGTCGTCGAAGCGGCCCGCCGTCAGGGTCTGGCCCGCCGGTTGTGCGAGGGGCTGCTCGGGTGGGCCGGTGCGCGCGGCGCCACCCGGGCCTATGTGCAGGTGGTGGCCGACAACGACGGCGCTCGGCGGCTGTACGAGCAGATGGGTTTCACCTTGCACCATCGCTCCCGCTATGTCCGCGCGGAGGACCTACTGTGAACGGCATGCGGTTGGCGACGTGGAATGTCAATTCGATTCGCGCCAGGGTCGATCGGGTCACCGACTGGTTGGAGCGCGCCGACGTTGACGTGCTCGCGATGCAGGAGACGAAGTGCTCCGACGAGCAGTTCCCGACGATGCCGTTCGCCGCTCTCGGTTACGAGGTGGTGCACTGCGGGTTCAGCCAGTGGAACGGGGTGGCCATCGCCTCGCGCGTCGGCATCGACGACGTTGCGGTGGGATTCGACGGTCAGCCGGTGTGGGGCGCCAAGCCCGACGTCGACGCCGCCGCCGAGGCGCGGGCGCTCGGCGCGACGTGTGGCGGGGTGCGGGTGTGGAGCCTTTACGTGCCCAACGGCCGCACGGTGGATGACCCCCACTACCACTACAAATTGGAATGGCTTGCCGCGCTGCGGAATTCGGCATCGTCCTGGTTGACGGCCGATCCGTCGGCACAGATCGCGCTGGTGGGTGACTGGAACATCGCGCCCACCGACGACGACGTGTGGAGCGTCGAGGCCTACCAGGGCAGCACTCACGTCACCGAGCCCGAACGCGCCGCGTTCGACGCCGTCGTCGACGCCGGATTCGCCGACGTCGTGCGGCCGTTCACGCCCGGGCCGGGGGTCTTCACCTACTGGGACTACACCCAGCTGCGCTTTCCCAAGAACCGCGGCATGCGCATCGATTTCATCCTCGGCTCGCCGGCACTGGCCGCCCGGGTCCAGCACGCCGAGATCGCGCGCGACGAACGCAAGACGGGCAAGGACCGCGTCGGCTCGCCGAGCGACCACGCGCCGGTTGTGGTGACGCTGGCGGACTGATCAGCTGGCACCTGTTGTCGGTGGAGGCCGCTAAACTCGAACACATGTTCGATGATTGGTCCGATGGTGATCTGATTGCCGCGGTCGACGATGCGCATCGGCAGGAGTCGATGCTGATGGCGCGCAAGTTGGCGGCGATCGCTGAGCTGCTCGGCCGCCGGATCGAGCAGGAGTTGGCCGGCGAGCAGAACGGGGCGGCGATGATCAGCGGGTTCAACCGCGCCGCCGCGGAGGTGTCGGCGGCGATGAACATGACCACCGCCGCTGCGCGCGTGCTGGTCGGCCACGCCGAAGCGCTGGCGGTGCGGCTGCCCGCGGTGGCCGCTCAGTTGGCCGGCGGGGCCATCGATTGGCGCGCCACCGAGTTGATCTGTGCGCGCACCGAATTGGTCAGTGACGAGGTGATCGGCGCGGTGGACGCCGCGCTGGCCGAGCAGATCGGCAGCTGGCGCTGCTGGTCGCGGGACAAGCTGATCACCACCATCGACGCCGTGGTCACCGCGATGGATGCCGCCGCGGCCAAGGAGCGCCGCACCGCGGCCTACGACCAGCGCCGCGTCGACGTGCGCCCCGACCTCGACGGCATGGCGCGCGTGCGGGCGAGCCTGTCCCGTGCCGACGGCGCGGTGCTGGACCGGCGGCTGGCCGCGATGGCGGCCTCGGTGTGCCCCCGAGACCCACGCACCCTCAGACAGCGACGCGCCGATGCGTTGACCGCCCTCGGGCACGGCCGCCTCGAATTGGCCTGCGCCTGCACCGAACCGGACTGCCCGGTGCGCGACCAGGCCCCCGCCCCCGTCGTCCCGGTGGTCCTGAACATCGTCGCGACGGCCGACACCGTCACCGGGCGCAGCGACCAGCCCGGCTTTCTCGCCGGACACGGGGTGATCGACGCCGAACTGGTGCGCGAGCTGGCCCGCGACGCCACCCGACACCTCGTCCAGCTGCCACACGTCAGCGTCGAACAGGCCCACCGCTACCGGCCCACCGCCGCGCTGGCCCGCTACATCCGTAATCGGGATCTGACATGCCGCTTCCCCGGCTGCACGGTGCCCGCCGCGCGCTGCGACATCGACCACACCGAACCGTTCAACCACGCCGACCCCGCCGCCGGTGGGCTGACCGTGGCCGGCAACCTGGGCTGCTACTGCCGCACCCACCACCTGCTGAAAACGTTCGATTCCGGCTGGCGGGACAGGCAACTGGCCGACGGCGCCATCGTCTGGACCGCACCGAACGGACACACCTACACCACCACCCCCGCCGGGGCCGCCCTGTTCCCCGACCTCACCGGCCGCCACCGCACACCCGACGCCGACGTCGTCGCCAAATGGCGGGACACGATGTGCACCACCCGCCACGCCAACGCGGTCAACCGTCACCGCAACCGGGCAGCCCGCGAGGAGATCCGCGTCCGATGCTGGCGCAACCAGTTCCGCCGCTTCCGCGAGCTGTTCCACGGCGAGCCCACCAGCGTCAAACCCAGCACCAGCCCCTTCGCCCGCTTCGTCAACGACCCCATCGAGCCCGAAGAACTCCCCCCGAACTGGCAACCACCACCACAACCCGCAAGCGCCCCCGACGAAACACCACCCTTCTGAAGTCGGGCCAGGATCAACCGAACAGCGGGAAGACGCGTTTGCGCGCCAGCGCGTCCATTCCGCGCTGGATGCTGTCCTGCACCTCGCGGTACTTCTGCTCGACGTAGGCCTGGTCGTCGGCGCGGGCCGGGTCGTGGTCCAGCTCGATCGCGGGCATCAACCGGGTGCGGATCTTCGCCGGCAGCGGGAATTGGGGCAGCGCGGCGGGGGCGATCCCCCAGGGCAGCGACACCGCGAGCGGAAACACCTTGAGCCGCAACAACTTGTCCAGGCGCAGCGCACGAGAAAGCCCGTCACCGCGGATCAGCACCGGCATCGCGTCGGCACCACCCACCGTCGCGATCGGCACGATCGGCACGCCCGCCTTGATCGCCATCTTCACAAAGCCCATGCGGCCGGCGAGATTCGCTTCGTCACGCTCGCTCCAGGGCCGCAGGGAGTCCACCTCACCGCCGGGCCACAGCGCGACATCGCGGCCCTCAGCGAGTGCGGTCGCAATGGAGTCCGGCGCGGCAGGCAGTACGCCCATCGCACGGAAGTACCGGCCGATCACCGGGATCGCCATCAGGGCATCGTGCGCGGTGCCGTGCAGGGGGCGCGCCTGGCCGAACCGCCGCCACCACTGCACACCCACGGTCCAGGCGTCCCACACGAACGGCGCGCCGGAGTGGATCCCGACGAGGAGCACCGGCGCATCGGGCAGGTTCTCCCACCCGTCGAACTCCATCCGGAACCAGTGGTCGACAAGCGTGTTCCAGAAGTACTTCTGGCGCTGCATGGTGGTCTCGTCCTGGCCGCTCAAGTCCCAGTCGCCGGCGCGCCGGGCGACCCAGCCGGACAGCCCACCGTCGTTGTCATCGCGCTTGGCGGCCATCGCCTCCCGCGCGCCGTCGGCGTGCTGCTGCGCCTGTCGGCGGATGTCGTCGGGACGGGGGTCGGACGTGGCGGTCATACCGCGCGCATACCCGGACAGTGCGCCGCATCACACCTTGGAGTCGGCTGCGCGTCTCTAGGTGCGGTCCTCGGCGTAGCGGCCCGGGTTGAACATCGACGCCACGGCACCGATCAGCATCATCGCCGCGGCGGCCAGGAACACCACGGTCAGGCCCGAGTGGAAGGGTTCGGTGATCAGCTGCGGGAAGAACGTCTTGCCGGTCAGCACGTCGGCGTTGACGCCGGGCTGCTGCAGCGCGTGCGAGGGCTCCAGCAGTTCGGCGATCGGGTTGTAACCCAAGAACGCGGCGAACAGGCTGCCCACCGGCGGCAAGTTCGCCACGTCATGGGCCACCGTCGAGGAGACGCCTTGCGCCTGCAGTCCGCTGCTGAGCGCCGTGGGCAGGGTGTTGGACAGCCCGATGATCATCAGCGAGAAGAACACGCCGATCGACAGCGACGAGCCGGCATTGAAGAACGTCGCCCGCACCCCGGATGCCGCGCCCCGCTGCGCCGAGGGGACGCTCGACATGATCGACGCGGTGTTGGGCGCGGTGAAGATGCCGCCACCCAAACCGTTGAGGAACACGAGGAGCGCGAACAGCCAGTAGTCGAAGTTCACCGGGATCAGCACCAGGGCCACGAACGTCGCCGCCATCAGCAGCATGCCGCCGACGGTGAACGGCCGCGCCCCGAACCGGTCGGACAGTGACCCGGCCAAGGGGCCTGCGACCAGGAAGCCGACCGTCATCGGCAGCATGTAGATGCCCGCCCACAGCGGCGTCGACTCGAAGCTGTAGCCGTGCAGCGGCAGCCAGATCCCCTGCAGCCAGATGATCAACATGAACTGCAGCCCGCCCCGGCCGACCGAAGACATCAGTCCGGCGAGGTTCCCCATCCCGAAGGAGGCCGACCGGAACAGCCGGATGTCCACCATCGGTTGCTTGACACGCAACTCGACGATGCAGAACACGACGAGCAGCGCGAGCCCCAGCCCGATGGCGCCGAGCACGGTCGGACTGGTCCAGCCGGTCGTCGAATTCCCGTAGGGCTGAATGCCGTACGTGATGCCGATCAGCAGCACCGTCAACCCGATCCCGAATGTCAGCGTGCCGGCCCAGTCGAGCTTGCCCGCGGTGCGCACACCCAATTCTTTGAGCGAGCGCACGCTCCAGATCGTGCCGAGGATGCCGATCGGCACGCCGACCCAGAAGATCGCCTTCCAATGCCATTCGGACAGGAACCCGCCGATGAGCAGACCGAGGAACGACCCGGCGACGGCGGCCACCATGTTCACCCCGAGCGCCATGCCCCGCTGATTGGCCGGGAACGCATCGGTGAGGATCGCCGACGAGGACGACATCAGCATCGCCCCGCCGACACCCTGCACCACGCGCCAGGCGATCAGCCAGACAGCACCGCCGCCGAGTTGGAAGGGGTCGAACGACAACGCGATAGCGGCGACGGTGAACACCGCAAAGCCCATGTTGTACATCCGCACGCGCCCGAACATGTCGCCGAGGCGGCCGAACGGCACCACGAGGACGGCGGTCACCACGAGGTAGCCCATCAACATCCACAGCAGGTAGCTGACGTTGCCGGGGGCCAGCGGGTTGAGCCCGATGCCGCGGAAGATTGCCGGCAGGGAGATCAGCACGATCGAGGCGTTGATCGTCGCCAGCAGCACGCCCAACGTCGTGTTGGACAGCACGATCCACTTGTAGAAGGGGTGTTCGTGATCCATCCGGGTGCGCCGGATGGTGGTCTCACTGAGTCCGGGATCGGCTACCGCCGCGCGGTCGTTCGTCGTCGTCATAGTCCGCCGTCTTTTCGCAATCGTTTCGTATCTCAAAAGTCGACGCAGCACCGCGCCGGAAAACACATATGTTAGCTATATAAATCATCGGCGCCAAACCGTATTCCCGAGCACCGCGGGAGTCGGCTATGTTGGGACCGTCCACGCGGGAGCACGCACCGAGCGCGCTGAGAGGACGGGTAGGCCCGTCGACCGTACGAACCTGACCGGGTAATGCCGGCGTAGGGAGAAGCGAAAATGGCTCATTTGTCGACCCCCGACCACCTGTCCGTCACCACCGGCCCCATCACCGGCAGCAGCAAGGTCTACCAACTGCAGAGCAACGGGGCGCGGGTGCCGTTCCGCCGCGTGCACTTGAGCACCGGCGACCACCTCGACCTGTACGACACCTCCGGCCCCTACACCGAAGACGCGGCCGTCATCGACCTCGAGGCCGGGTTACCGGCGCGGGCCGGCGTCGTGTCCGACCGCGGCACGCAGCTGCAACGGGCCCGTGCCGGTGAGATCACCGCGGAGATGGCGTTCGTCGCCGCGCGCGAGGGCGTCGCCCCCGAGTTGGTGCGCGCCGAAGTGGCGCGGGGCCGCGCCGTCATCCCCGCCAACCACCGCCACCCAGAGGCCGAACCGATGATCATCGGCAAGGCATTCGCGGTGAAAGTCAATGCCAATATCGGGAATTCGGCCGTCCGCTCGTCCATCGCCGACGAAGTCGACAAGATGGTGTGGGCCACCCGCTGGGGCGCCGACACCATCATGGACCTGTCCACCGGCCGCGACATCCACACCACCCGCGAGTGGATCCTGCGCAACTCGCCGGTCCCCGTCGGAACCGTGCCGATATACCAGGCGCTCGAGAAGGTCGACGGCGACCCGACGCGGCTGACCTGGGAGCTCTACCGCGACACCGTGATCGAACAGTGCGAGCAGGGTGTGGACTACATGACGGTGCACGCCGGGGTGCTGTTGAGCCACATCCCACTGACCGTGGACCGCGTCACGGGCATCGTGTCGCGGGGCGGGTCCATCATGGCGGCCTGGTGCCTCGCTCATCACCGAGAGTCGTTCCTGTACACAAACTTTGCCGAGTTGTGCGAGATCCTCGCCCGCTACGACGTGACGTTCTCCCTCGGCGACGGGCTGCGGCCCGGTTCGATCGCCGACGCCAACGACGCGGCTCAGTTCGCCGAACTGCGCACCCTCGGCGAGCTCACCCACGTGGCCCGCGCACATGGCGTGCAGGTGATGATCGAGGGCCCCGGTCACGTCCCGATGCACAAGATCGTGGAGAACGTCCGCCTGGAGGAGGCACTCTGCGACGAGGCGCCGTTCTACACGCTGGGCCCGTTGGCCACCGACATCGCGCCCGCCTACGACCACATCACCTCCGCGATCGGCGCGGCGATCATCGCCCAGGCCGGCACCGCGATGCTCTGCTACGTGACGCCCAAGGAACATCTCGGACTACCCAACCGCAAGGACGTCAAGGACGGGGTGATCGCCTACAAGATCGCCGCCCACGCAGCGGATCTGGCGAAGGGTCACCCCCGCGCCCAGCAGCGCGACGACGCACTGTCGGCCGCCCGCTTCGAGTTCCGTTGGGAGGACCAGTTCAATCTCTCGCTCGATCCCGACACCGCGCGCGACTTCCACGACGAGACCTTGCCCGCGACGCCGGCGAAGACGGCACACTTCTGTTCCATGTGTGGTCCGAAGTTCTGCTCGATGCGCATCAGCCACGACGTGCGCGAAACCTACCGGACCCACGGGATGGCGGAGAAGTCCCGCGAATTCGCCGAACACGGCAACAGGATCTACGTGCCGGTCGTGCAGAAATGAGATTTCTGCCGCTGACACCGCCGGGCCAGACGCCGCTGCGCGTACTGACGATCGCGGGTTCGGACTCCGGCGGCGGTGCCGGCATCCAGGCCGACATGCGCACGCTCGGGCTGCTCGGCCTGCACAGCCTGGTCGCCATCACCGCCGTGACGATCCAGAATTCCGTCGGGGTCCAGGGTTTCCATGAGATACCGCTCGACATCATCGCGGGCCAGATCGACGCGGTCGCCACAGACATCGGCGTGCAGGCCGCCAAGACCGGCATGCTCGCGTCCTCGGAGATCATCGACACCGTCGCCGACACCTGGGTGCGACTCGGGCTGGCCCCCACGGTGCCCCTGGTCGTCGACCCGGTCTGCGCGTCCATGCACGGGGACCCGCTGCTGCACCCCAGCGCGCTGGGATCGATGAAGGACCGGCTGTTCCCGCTGGCCACCCTCGTCACGCCGAACCTCGACGAGGTCCGGCTGATCACGGGTATCGACGTCGTCGACCCCGCCAGCCAGCGCGATGCGGCTCGCGCGCTGCACGCGCTGGGTCCGCGGTGGGCGCTGGTCAAAGGCGGCCACCTGCGGGCGTCATCGCAGAGCCCGGATCTGCTCTTCGACGGCACCGACTTCCACGAGTACGACTCCACGCGCATCGACACCCCACACGACCACGGCGCCGGCGACACCCTGGCCGCGGCCACCGCGGCGGCGCTCGCGCACGGCTATCCGATGCCCGAGGCGGTCGCCTTCGCCAAGGCGTGGATCACCGAGTGCCTGCGCGCGGCTTATCCGCTCGGCCACGGGCACGGCCCGGTCTCACCCCTGTTCCGGCTCACCGATGGATGAGAGCTGATCCGATGGACGAGAGCTGATCCGATGGATGAGATTGACGGGGTCGTGCACCGGCCCGCGGGCACGCCCGCCGGCACCGTCGCGCTGACCCACGGCGCGGGCGGCAACCGGGACTCCCCGATGCTCGTCGCCGTCTGCGAGGAGTGGGCCCGGCGCGGCTGGCTCGCGGTCCGCTACAACCTGCCGTACCGCCGCCGCCGGCCGAAAGGCCCGCCGTCGGGGGCGGCCGCCGACCTCGCGGGCATCGTCGAGGCGGTCGCCGCGGTGCGCGCGCTGGCCGACGGCCCGGTGCTGGCCGGCGGACATTCCTACGGCGGTCGGCTCACCTCGATGGCCGTCGCCGATCACGGTCTGACCCTCGACTCGCTGACGCTGTTCTCCTATCCGCTGCACCCACCGGGCAAGCCAGAGCGGGCCCGCACCGAGCACTTGCCGCGCATCACTGTCCCGACGGTCTTCACCCACGGCACCGCCGACCCGTTCGGCACGCTCGCCGAGCTGCGGCAGGCGGCCGCGCTGATCGCCGCCCCCACCGCGATCGTCGAGATCACCGGCGCCCGCCACGACCTCAAGTCGACGACGCTCGATGTCCCCGTCCTCGCGGTCGAAGCAGCACTGAAACTGCTGGTCTGAGCTATCGTCAGCACCGTGAGCACTCCGCCCGGGCCACCTCCGCCGCCACCGCCGTACGGACCGCCGCCGCAGGGCCCGGGCGGACACCAGCAGTACCCCCAGTATCCCCAGTACCCACCGCCACCACCCATGCCCTACCAGGGGCAACCCGCCCCGTACCCGCCACCGCAGAAGAAGAGTCGCGCGAAGTGGTGGCTGTTGGGCGGTCTCGCCGCGGTTCTCCTGCTCGTCGTCGTCGGCGGGGTGATCGTGTGGGGTATCGCCAATTCCGGCAACGTCACCGCCACCGATGTCGAGGTCGGTGACTGCCTGGCCGAGATCCCCACCGGCGACAAGGTGATGCGGGTGCAGACCGTCGACTGCGCCCAGTCGCATGCCGGCGAGGTGTTCGCCGTGCTGAACATGCCCGACGGCGATTTCCCCGGGCAGGCCGCCGTGGAGTCCTACAGCGAGAAATGCGGCCCCGAGCTGGCCAGCTACTCCCCCGCCGCGATGACCGACGACAGCGTGCAGCTCTACGTGCTGTATCCCACCGCGGAAACGTGGGCCAACGGCGATCGCGCCGTCACCTGCGTGGCCACCCTCAACCCGCCGCGCGCCGGCTCCATCAAGGGCTGACCCGGCGGTTCGCGGGACCTCTAGTACCGTCTACCGCATGACTTCGGTGCAGTACGACGCAGTCATCGTAGGGGCCGGGTTCGCTGGAATCGGCGCCGCCATCCAGCTCAAGCGGATGGGCTACGAGAACTTCGTGATCCTCGACCGGGAAGACGACCTGGGCGGTACCTGGTACGTCAACCACTACCCGGGGCTGGCGGTCGACGTCCCGACCACCACCTACTCCTACTTCTTCGAGCCCAACCCCAACTGGTCGCGGCTCTTCTCCACCGGGGCGGAGATCAAGCAGTACGCCGACGACGTCGCCGACAAGTACGACGTGCGCCGACACATGCGGTTCAACGTGGTGGTCTCCGGCGCCCGCTGGGACGAGGAGGCGGCCTGCTGGCAGGTGACGCTCGCCGACGGGGAGACGATGTCGGCCCGGTACCTGTTCACTGCGACCGGGTTCCTGTCCCAGCCGCGCCTGCCGGAGATCCCCGGTATCGAGACGTTCGAGGGGCGGGTACTGCACACCACCGCCTGGGACGACTCCTACGATCCGGCCGGTGAGCGGGTGGGCGTCATCGGCACCGGTGCGACCGCCGTGCAGTTGATCCCCGAGTTGGCCAAGACCGCCGCCCAGCTGACCGTCTACCAACGCACCCCGATCTGGGTCGCCCCCAAGCTGGACTTCCGGATCTCCGAGCGCACCAAGCGGTTGTTCGCTCGAATCCCATTGGCGCAGCGCATCGTCCGGGCAATCACCGACAACATTTACGAGATGATGATCAATGTCGGCGTGGTCCACTACCGGGTCCCGCTGTTCCGCCGGCTGAACATCTCCGCGATGGACCTGTGCAAGATCAACCAGTTCGTCCAGGTACGCGACAAGGAGCTGCGCCGCCGGCTCACCCCCGACTACGACATCGGCTGCAAGCGACCCACCTTCTCCAACAGTTACTTCCGCACGTTCACCAAGCCGCACGTGCACCTGCAGAGCGACGGCATCGATCACGTCGCAGCCGACGGCATCGTCAACGCCGACGGCACCAAGACCGTCATCGACACGCTGGTGCTGGCGACCGGATTCGATCTGTGGGAGGCCAACTTCCCCGCCATCGAGATCATCGGCCGCGAGGGCCGCAATCTCGGAAAGTGGTGGCGGGAGAACCGCTTTCAGGCCTACCAGGGTGTGTCCATGCCCTATTTCCCGAACTACCTGTCCCTGGCCAGTCCCTACGCCTTCCTCGGGTTGAACTTCTTCAACACCATGGAATACCAGATGCGGTTGATGGATCGGCTGTTCGGCGAGCTCAAGCGCCGCGGCGCCACCACGTTCGAGGTCACCGAGGCAGCCAACACCGAGTACCTGGACCGGATGACCGCGCTGCTCGGCGACTCGCTGTGGACACTGGGCAACTGCGCGAGCTCGCGCTCGTATTACTTCAACCCGCACGGCGAACCGAGCCTGCTGCGGCCGATGTCGACGCGCACCGCGATCCGGGAAGCGTCAGAATTCCCCTTGAGCGACTACCAGATCAGTTAGGACTGCAGTGTCTCAACAGAATTCCCGTGCCGCCAAGACCGCAGGCCTCGCGCTGGCCGCAACGGGGCTGTCCCACTTCGTCGCCCCCCAGATCTACGAAGGAATGACCAAGGCGGCGTTCCCGACGAACACCCGCACCCACGTCTACGTCGACGGCGGTATCGAGACGGCCCTCGGGCTCGGGCTCTCAACGCCCAAGATCCGCAAGCTGGCGCTGGTCGGGGTGCTCGCCTACCTGGCCTACCTCGCCGGCAACGTGATCCGCCAGAAGTAGCCGGTGTCCGACGGGCCCGCCCTGCGGCGACGGCTCGGCACCGTCGACACCGTCGTGCTCGGTCTGGGCGCGATGATCGGCGCCGGCATCTTCGTCGCGCTGGCACCGGCTGCGGCCGTCGCCGGCACCGGCCTGCTGATCGGTCTGGCGGTCGCCGCCGTCGTGGCCTACTGCAACGCGCTGTCGTCGGCATGGTTGGCCGCGCGGTACCCGCAGTCCGGCGGCACCTACGTGTACGGCCGCGAACGCCTCGGTGCGTTCTGGGGGCACACGGCCGGCTGGAGTTTCGTGGTCGGCAAGACCGCGTCGTGCGCGGCGATGGCGCTGACCGTCGGCCACTACGCCTGGCCGGCGCACGCCACGGCGGTCGCGGTGGCCTCGGTGGTGGCTCTGACCGCGATCGGCTATGCGGGCGTGCAGAAGTCGGCGCTGCTGACCCGCATCATCGTGGCCGTCGTGCTCGCAGTGCTCACGCTGGTCGTGATGCTGATCCTCGGCTCCGGCCACCCGCAGGCCGGCCGGCTGACCGGGGACACCGTGTCGCCGTACGACATTCTGCAGGCCGCCGGCCTGTTGTTCTTCGCGTTCGCCGGCTACGCCCGGATCGCGACGCTGGGTGAGGAGGTGCGCGACCCCGCCCGCACGATTCCGCGCGCGGTGATGGTGGCGCTGGCGATCACGCTGGTCGTGTATGCACTGGTGGCCGTGGCGGTGCTCTCCGAGCTGGGCAGCGCCCGGCTCGCCGCCACCGATGCGCCACTGTCCGAAGCGATTTCGGCCGCTGGGTTCGGGGGCCTGACGCCGGTCGTCAGCGCAGGGGCGGCGATCAGTGCCCTGGGCGCACTGCTGGCGCTGCTACTCGGGGTGTCGCGAACCACGCTGGCGATGGCGCGCGACCACCACCTGCCGCACATGCTCGCCGCAGTGCACCCGCGCCACGGCACACCGCACCGCGCCGAGTTGGCGGTCGGCGTGGTGGTCGCGATCGTCACCGCCGTGACCGACGTGCGCAGCGCGATCGGCTTCTCGTCGTTCGGGGTGCTGCTGTACTACGCGATCGCCAATGCCTCGGCGTTCACGCTGGGTCGCCGGCTGGTGCCCAGTATCGGTCTGATTGGTTGTCTCGCTTTGGCTTTCACGTTGCCTCTGCACTCGGTTCTGGCGGGGGCCGCGGTGGTGGCCGTCGGTATGGCGACCTATGCCGCGCAGCGGTTCGTCGGGGGCCGTTAAGAGTCCGGACGCCGGCGTAGAGATCCCGTCAAGACGCTGGCCTTGCGACCCTCGGCGGCGTGACAGTGGGGGTATGTCCGATCTGCTCGCCCTCCTCGTGATCCTCGCACCGCCGTCGCTGGTGCTCGTCACCTGCCGGCTGCTGAACACCCGGGTCAGGGCCGAAAGCGGTGGCCCATCCCAGCCTCGGTGAGCAGATGCACCGGGTGCGCGGGATCGTCTTCGAGCTTGCGCCGCAACTGCGCGAGATACACCCGCAGGTAGTGCGACGACTTCGCATACGTCGGCCCCCACACCTCGGTCAGCAGCTGCTCGCGGGTGACGAGGCGGCCGCTGTTGCGCACCAGCAGTTCCAGGATGCCCCACTCGGTGGGTGTCAGGTGGACCTCGGCGCCTTTGCGGGTGACCACCTTGTTCGCCAGATCCACGGTGAATGAGGATGTTTCGACGATCGGATCGCTCTCACTATCGGTGGTCGAGGACCGGCGGACCGCAGCCCGCAGGCGCGCAAGGAACTCGTCCATACCGAACGGCTTGGTGACGTAGTCGTCGGCGCCGGCGTCCAGCGCTGCCACCTTGTCCGACGAGTCGGTGCGCGCGGAGAGCACGATGACCGGCGCGGACAGCCAGCCGCGCAGCCCGCCCAGCACGTCGATGCCACTCATGTCGGGCAGCCCGAGATCGAGCACGATCACCTCGGGCCGGAAGTCGGCGGCCACCCGCAGCGCTTCCTTCCCGGTCGCGGCGGTGCGGACGTCGTAGTCGCGCACCGACAGGTTGATGCGCAGCGCGCGCAGGATCTGGGGTTCGTCGTCGACGACGAGGACACGGGTCACGATGCCGCCTCCGGCGCTGCAGAGGTCCCGGCGGGCAGGTCGATCTCGACGGTCAGGCCGCCGCCGGGGGTGTCGCCGACGGAGATCGTGCCGCCCATCGCCTCGACGAAGCCGCGCGCCACCGACAGGCCCAGCCCGACGCCGATGCTGTTGTCCTGATCGCCGAGCCGCTGGAAGGCGTCGAAGATCTGGTCCTCGGCGCCGCGGGCGATCCCCGGCCCCCCGTCGGCCACCGCGATCAGCACCCGGCCGGAGACCCGTCCCGCCGAGACGCGCACCGGACCGTCAGGGGCGTATCGCAGCGCGTTGTCGATGAGGTTGGCCAGCACGCGTTCGAGCAGCCCCGCGTCGGCCATCACCACCTCGTCACCCACCTCGACCTTCACTCTCTCCAGCTCGGCGCGCCCGTGGCCGGTGGTGCCGCGACTGATCCCCAGCAGAGCCCGCTGCACGGTCTCCTCCAGGTACACCTGATCATGCTCGGGCCGTACCACCCCGGCGGCCAGCCGCGACGAGTCGAGCAGGTTGCCCACCAGCGCGGTGAGCTGGTCGATCGATTCCTCAACGGTCGCGAGCAACTCGGCGGTGTCCTCTGCGGAGAACGCCACGTCGGTGCCGCGCAGGCTCGACACGGCAGCTTTCGCCGCGGCGAGCGGGGTGCGCAGGTCGTGGCTGACGGCAGAGAGCAGCGAGCGTCGCAGGTTGTCGGCCTGCGCGAGCGCTTCGGCCTGCCCGGCCTCGGCGGCCAGCTCCCGCTGCCGGACCAGGCCCGCCGCCTGCGTGGCAACCGCGGTCAGCACGCGGCGATCGCGCGCGGGCAGTTTCCGGCCGGCCAGCAGCAGCCAGAATTCGTCGTCTCCGACCTCGACCGCCGTGTCGGCGGTGTCGACGTCGGCGCAGGGGTCGGTGCCGACGCAGCCGACGATCTCGTCGGTCGCTGCGCGTCGGCGCAGCAGGCTGACCGTGCGCTGGGCGTAGGTTTCACGCACCTTCTCCAACAGGGTGTTCAGATCGGCGCCACGCAGCACCGAGCCGGCGAACAACGCCAGCAGTTCGGCCTCTTGAGAGGCGCGGCGGGCCTCCCGGCTGCGGTTGACCGACCGATCCACCAACGCCGCGACGGCCACGGCGACCAGGAGCAGCACCACGACCGTCACGGCGCTGTCGGGTTCGGCGATCGTGAAGGTGTGCCTCGGGGTGACGAAGAAGAAGTTCAGCAGAAGACCCGACAGCAGCGCTGACAGCGCGGCCGGGGCGACACCGCCCAGCAGCGCGACGACGACCACCCCGACGAAGAACACCGCGCTCTCGCCGCCGACGTCGAGCACCGGATCCAGCACACCGGCGATAAGCGCGCAGATCGCCCACGGCACGAGGACCGCGGCGAACCAGGCGGTGACCCGGCGGTTTCGGGGCACCAGCGCCGACCACCGGAAGCCGTGCGCGGATTCGGGATGGGTCACCATGTGGACGTCGATCGCTGCGGAATGTTGCACGACCGTCGCACCGATGCCCTCGTCGAACAGGCGCGCCCAGCGCGAGCGCCGGGATGTCCCGAGCACCAACTGCGTGGCATTCATCTCGCGCGCGAAATCCAGCAGCGCGGCGGGGACGTCATCGCCGACCACGGTGTGCAGCGTGGCACCCAAGCTGGCCACCAGTTCGCGGACCTTGCCCATGTGCGATGCCGACACCCCGGCCAGGCCGTCGCCGTGCACCACGTGCACCACCATGAGCTCGGCGCTGGACTTCGAGGCGATCCGAGAGGCCCTGCGCACCAACGTTTCCGACTCGGGTCCCCCGGTGACCGCGACCACCACGCGTTCGCGGGCCTCCCACGTCGCGGTGATGGCGTTCTCTTCCCGGTACTTGGCCAGCGCGGCGTCGACCTGATCGGCGAGCCACAGCAGCGCCAGCTCGCGCAGCGCGGTCAGGTTGCCGCGGCGGAAGTAGTTGGACAGGGCGGCGTCGATGCGTTCGGGGGCATAGACGTTGCCGTGGGAGAGCCTGCGGCGCAAGGCTTCCGGGGTGATGTCGACGAGCTCGATCTGGTCGGCGGAGCGGACCACCTCGTCGGGCACCTTCTCCTGCTGCTCGATGCCGGTGATCTGGGTGACGACGTCGTTGAGGCTCTCCAGATGCTGCACGTTGACGGTGCTGACCACGGTGATACCCGCGGCGAGCAGTTCTTCGACATCCTGCCAGCGTTTGGCGTTCGTGCTGCCGGGCGTATTGGTGTGGGCCAGCTCGTCGACCAGAACCACCTGGGGCTTGCGCGCCAGGATCGCGGGCACGTCGAGCTCGGGGAATTGGCTGCCGCGGTAGGAGATGTAGCGCGGCGGCACGACCTCGATGCCTTCGAGCAGTTCGGCGGTCTTCTTGCGGCCGTGCGTCTCGACCACCCCGGCCACCAGGTCGGTGCCGCGCTCGAGGCGTCGGTGCGCTTCCCCCAGCATCGCGAACGTCTTGCCGACGCCGGGGGCCGCGCCCAGGTAGATGCGCAGCTCCCCGCGTTTGGGCTCAGCACTGCTCGGCGACACGGCTCTATTGTCGCTCGGGGTAGCGCTGGTCGAGAGCGAGGTTCACCTCCAGCACGTTCACCCGCGGTTCGCCGAGGAATCCCAGCGTGCGGCCGGTGGTGTGCTCGTCGACGAGGGCCTGCACCGCGCCGGGTGACACTCCGCGGGCCTGGGCGACGCGGTCGACCTGCAGGTCGGCGTACTCGGGTGAGATGTCGGGGTCCAGCCCGCTGCCGCTGGCGGTCACCGCGTCGGCGGGCACCGCGGGATCGGCGGGGGCGTCACCGCGCACCGGCACGAGCCGCCCGGTATTCGAACCAGCACTGTAGTCCTCACCAGGTTCGGCACACTCGACGCGCATTCCGGCGTACGTGCTGACGAAGGGAGCGGCCACCTGACCGCACGGTTCGTTGACGCTGACCACCCGCGACGCTGAGACGGACAGCACCGCGCCGACCCCACCGCCGGTGCAGTACGGCCGTAGCCCGTCCACGCCCTCGAGGTCCCCGACTGCCTTGCTGCGCGAGCAGACCAGCGTCAGCAGGCTCGGCTTGTCGGGGGCGTCCACCATGCTCTCCGGCCCGAGGTTGCTCGCGCCGGAGGCCATCGGGTCGTACCCGTCGCCCGCGTTCGACGGTCGGCTCTGGAAGTACTGCGGCAGCGCGCCCCCGTCCGCGTCGGTGAACGACTGCCCGATCAGTGAGCTGCTGTCCCGGTGTGACAGCCCTGGCAGCTGCGCCACCAGCCAGATACCCACAGGGTAGGCGATACCGAGGATCGCGGTGAACACCAGCAGCGCACGCAGCGCGGCCAAGTGCTGGCGAAAAACGTTGAACGTCAACATGTCACATTCCTGGAAAGAGTTGGACGAGCAGATCGATACCCTTGATGCCGATGAACGGCGCGATGATGCCGCCGAGGCCGTAGACAGACAGGTTGCGGCTCAACAGTTTCGACGCGCTGCCCGGGGTGTATCGGACACCGCGCAGCGCCAGCGGGATGAGTGCGACGATCACCAGGGCGTTGAAGATCACCGCTGACAGGATCGCCGACTGCGGGCTGTGCAACCGCATGACGTTGAGCAGGTCCAGGCCGGGGAACAGTCCGACGAACAGCGCGGGGATGATCGCGAAGTACTTGGCGATGTCGTTGGCGATCGAGAACGTGGTCAGTGCTCCCCGGGTGATCAGCAGCTGCTTGCCGATCTCGACGATCTCGATCAGCTTGGTCGGGTCGGAGTCCAGATCGACCATGTTGCCGGCCTCTTTGGCCGCCGAGGTGCCGCTGTTCATGGCCACGCCGACGTCGGCCTGGGCCAGCGCGGGCGCATCGTTGGTGCCGTCGCCGGTCATCGCGACGAGTTTCCCGCCCGCCTGCTCGGCCTTGATCAGCGCCATCTTGTCCTCGGGGGTGGCTTCGGCGAGGAAGTCGTCCACACCGGCCTCGTTGGCGATCGCCTTGGCGGTCAACGGATTGTCGCCGGTGATCATCACGGTGCGAATACCCATGCGGCGCATCTCGTCGAAGCGCTCCCGCATACCCTCCTTGACGACGTCGGTGAGCCCGATGACACCGAGCAGCCGCGCGGTACCGTCGCGCACCTCGCCGACGGCCAGCGGGGTGCCGCCGGCCGCGGAGATCCCGTCCACGGCATCGCCGAGCTGCGCCGGGACCTCACCGCCCTGGGCGCGGACCCATTCGGCGACCGTGCTGGCCGCACCTTTGCGCAGCTGATGGCCGGCCAGATCGACACCGGACATCCGGGTGGTGGCCGAGAACTCCACCCAGTGCGCACCATCGAGCTCGCCGGCCGAGCGCGCCCGAAGGCCGTACTGCTGCTTGGCGAACACGACGATGGACCGGCCCTCGGGAGTCTCGTCGGCGAGGCTGGACAGCTGCGCCGCGTCGGCGAGCTGGCGCTCGGTCACGCCCGTCAGCGGCACGAAGGTCGACGCCTGCCGGTTGCCGAGCGTAATGGTGCCGGTCTTGTCCAACAGCAGGGTGTTGACGTCGCCGGCCGCCTCGACCGCGCGCCCCGACATCGCCAGCACGTTGCGCTGCACGAGCCGGTCCATACCGGCAATGCCGATGGCCGACAGCAGCGCGCCGATGGTCGTCGGGATCAGGCAGACCAACAGTGACACCATGACGATGCCGGTGACGCCATTTCCGTTCAGCGCCAAGCTGTCCGGCACCCCTGGGTTGTTCGCCTTGGCGTAGATCGCCAACGGCTGCAGCGTCGCAACGGCGAAGACGAAGATGATCGTCAGCGAGGACAGCAGGATGTTCAGCGCGATCTCGTTGGGCGTCTTCTGCCGGTTGGCGCCCTCCACCAGGGAGATCATCCGGTCGATGAAGCTCTCGCCGGGCTTTTGGGTGATGCGCACGACGATGCGGTCCGACAGCACGGTGGTGCCGCCCGTGACCGCGCAGCGGTCACCGCCGGACTCGCGGATCACCGGAGCGGATTCACCGGTGATCGCGGATTCGTCGACCGAGGCGATACCGTCGACGACGTCGCCGTCACCCGGAATCACTTGTCCCGCTTCGACGACGACGACGTCGCCCTGCGCGAGCAGCGATGCGGCGATCTCTTCTTCCCGCCCGTGCGCCCCGGGCTGCCAGCCGACCAGCCGGCGGGCCATCGTCGACGTCTTGGTCTTGCGCAGCGAATCGGCCTGTGCCTTGCCGCGGCCCTCGGCGACCGCTTCGGCGAGGTTGGCGAACACGACGGTGAGCCAGAGCCAGACCACGATCAGCCAGCCGAACCAGGAGGGATCGACAATCGCAAGGACCGTACTCCACACGGCGCCGATCTCGACGATCAGCATCACCGGATTGCGCCACAGCGTGCGGGGATTCAGCTTCCGCACCGCGTCGGGCAGCGATTTCACGAGCATCGCGGGGTCGAGCAGGCCGCCACTTACGGTGGTTCCTGACATCAGTGCAGTCCTTCAGCGAGAGGTCCCAGCGCGAGCATGGGCAGAAAGGTCAGGGCGACGAGGATGAGCGTCACCCCGGCCACCATGCCGACGAACTGCGGCCGGTGAGTGGGGAGCGTGCCGATCGACTCCGGGGTCTTGCCCTGCCGGGCAAGGGAACCCGCGAGCGCGAGCGCGATGATGATCGGGAGGAAGCGGCCGAAGACCATCGCCAGACCGAGCGCGGTGTTGTACCACTCGGTGTTGACGCTGATGCCGGCGAACGCGGACCCGTTGTTGTTGCCCGCGGAGGTGAACGCGTACAGCACCTCCGACAGTCCGTGCGGCCCGGTGTTCAGCATGCCCCCGCGTTGTCCCGGCATCGCCATCGCGATTGCGGTCCCGGTCAACACGATCAGCGGCGTGATCAGGAAATAGGTTGCCGCCAGCTTGATCTCGCGCGGGGTGATCTTCTTGCCGAGATACTCCGGGGTACGGCCGACCATCAGGCCGGCGATGAACACGGTGATGATCGCCAGGATCAGCATGCCGTAGAGGCCGGAACCGACACCGCCGGGCGCGACCTCACCCAGCTGCATGTTGAACATCGTCATCAGGCCGCCGAGGCTGGTGTAGGAATCGTGGAAGGAGTTGACCGCGCCGGTCGACGTCAGCGTCGTCGACGCCGCGAACACCGCGGAATCGGCCACCCCGAAGCGCTGTTCGACGCCCTCCATCGCGGCGCCGACGGCCGTCGGCACCGTTCCGTGGGCCTGGATCTGGAACAGCATGGTCAGGCTGACGCTGACCGTGGCGATCAAGCCCATCACCGCGACGATGGCGTAGCCCTGTTTGCGGCTGTCGACTATCCGGCCGAACGTGCGCGGCAGCGAGAACGCGATGACGAGCAGCAGGAAGATCTCGATCCAGTTCGTCCAGGGGGTCGGATTCTCGAACGGGTGCGCGGAGTTGGCGTTGTAGAACCCACCGCCGTTGGTGCCGAGTTCCTTGATGACCTCCTGGCTGGCGACGGGTCCGCCCGGAATCGCCTGCCCGAGGGAGAAGTTCTGGATCACGCCGCCGGCGACGAGGACGATCGCGCCGAGCACCGCGATGGGCAGCAGGATGCGCAGTGTGCCGCGCACCAGGTCGACCCAGAAGTTGCCCAGCTCGCCGGTGTTGCGGCGGGCCAGCCCGCGCACGAACGCCATCGCGACGGCCATCCCGACCGCGGCGGAGACGAAGTTCTGCACGGCCAGGCCGGCCATCTGCACGAGGTGACCCTGGGTGGATTCACCCGAATAGGCCTGCCAGTTGGTGTTGGTCACGAAGCTGATCGCGGTGTTCCACGCCAGCGCCGGGGTCATCTCGGTGGCCGGATCGTTCAGGTGCAGCGGCAGCCTGCCCTGCACGAGTTGCAGTGCGAACAGGAACAGGACGCTGACCGCAGAGAACGCGAGCACACTGCGCGCGTAGGACCCCCACGTCTGCTGGGTGTCGGGGTCGGCACCGATGAGCCGGTAGATCACCCGCTCGCCGCGCAGGTGCTTCTCCGAGGCATACACCCGGTACATGTAGTCACCGAGCGGCACGTGCACGGCGGCCAGCGCGACGACGAGTGATGCGAAGAACAGGATTCCCGCAGTGGTCGAGTTCACTAGAACCTCTCCGGGAACAGGAGAGCAGCGAACAGGAAGACGGCGATCAGGACGGCCAGAACCAGGCCGATGATGTTGTCGTAGCTCATAGCCGCTCGACCAGCCTCGTCACGGTGCCCAGCAGCGCGAAGATCGCCACTGTCAGCACGGTGAAGACGACCAGGGACACGGGACTGGACACGGGTCTTCTCCCACAGATATGCGGGCCTGCGGATCTCGCAGGCCTCACACAGCTTCTGTCCCGGCCAACGCCGTCGCCAGTGTCTTTACGGTCTTTTGACGCTCCCGAGCAGAACCTTTACGGCGTCATTAGAGTCTCGGGAATGCCAGTCGCCTGGAAGCGTGTCGAGTCCCGAGCTGACCCGTCCTTCGTCGTCGCGCCCGACGAGCGCCTGAGTTGGCCCCGCACCCTCGGGCTGGGCGCCCAGCACGTCGTAGCGATGTTCGGCGCGACGTTCCTGGTGCCCGTGCTCACCGGGTTCCCGCCCGCGACCACGCTGCTGTTCTCGGGCGTGGGCACCGTGCTGTTCCTATTGATCACCGGCAACCGGTTGCCGAGCTACCTGGGCTCGAGCTTCTCGGTGATCGCGCCCATCACCGCCGCCGTCGCATCGAACGGCGCGGGTAGCGCGCTGGGCGGCATCATCGCGGTCGGGGTGCTGCTGATGATCGTCGGCGCGGTCGTCCACGTTGCGGGCACCCGCTGGATCGACCTGACCCTGCCGCCCGTCGTGACGGGGGCGATCGTCGCGCTGATCGGGTTGAACCTGGCGCCGGTGGCCAAGACCAACTTCGAGAAGGGCCCGGTGCTGGGCGTGGTGACGCTCGTGCTGCTGGTCGCGGTGCTCGCCTTCTTCCGCGGCATGATCGGGCGCCTCGCGATCTTCCTCGCCGTCGCTGCGGGCTATGTGCTCGCGCTGCTCCTCGGTGACGTCGACACCGCAGGCATCGCGGCCGCGCCGTGGATCGGGTTGCCGCAGTTCCAGACCCCGACGTTCTCGCTGTCGGTGCTGCCGCTGTTCCTGCCTGCGGTGGTCGCGTTGATCGCCGAGAACATCGGGCACGTCAAGTCCGTGGGACAGATGACGCAGCGGGACATGGACCCGCTGATGGGCCGGGCGCTGGCCGCCGACGGTGTCGCCACCACGCTGGCCGGTTTCGGCGGCGGCTCGGCCACCACCACGTACGCGGAGAACATCGGCGTGATGGCGGCGACGCGGGTGTATTCGACGGCGCCGTACTGGGTGGCGGCCGCGGTGGCGATCCTGCTGTCGCTGTGTCCGAAAGTGGGTGCGGCGATCTCGGCGGTTCCCGCCGGTGTGCTCGGCGGGGCGACCGTGGTGCTCTACGGTCTGGTCGGCATCCTCGGCGTGCGGATCTGGCTGACCAATCACGTCGACTTCTCGCTGCCGGTCAACCAGATGACCGCGGCCATCCCGTTGATCATCGGAATCGCCGACTTCACGTGGGCTATCGGCGATCTGCAGTTCACCGGCATCGCCCTGGGCTCGATCGCAGCGCTGCTCGTGTACCACGGGATGCGGCTGCTCGGGTTCCGGCCGGCGGCTAAGGCTGGTGACGCTTCCGCTGATCCCGAGCCGGCACCCCGTTGACGTCCTTGCCACCCTCAGTCGCCTGCGCGTAACTGCCCACCACGTAGGCCGCCGCGGTGGTCATGAGGCCCAACGCTTTTCGGTCGACGTTGTCGATGGTGTCGCCGCGCCGGTGGTAGTTCGGATCGAATGCCACGCCGGCACGGCCACCCCAGATCCGGGCCTGGACCTCGGTTTTGAGCGCAGATGTGCCGGTGGTGAGCCCACCCACCGGAACGCCTGCCGCGACAAACGGGGCGTAATCGGTGCCGCTGGTCAGCGGCGTGTCCGCCGGGCGCACGCCCTGCTCGTACAGCCGTGCGGCCAGCGTGCGCTCGATGCCGGCCGAGCCTTCGGGCAGCGCGCGAACAGTGGCCCCGGTCTGTGCCGACTGGTCGCCGTCGAGGGTGAAGTACCCCCCGTTGGGGGATCCGATGACGTCGAGATCCAGGTAGAGCGCGATGTCGGTGAGGTCGTCGGGTTGCAGTGCCCGCAGGTAGGCCGTGGCGCCGTCGGCGGAGATCTCGCCCGCCCCCCAGAAGGCGAACCGAACGGCATTGTCGGCGTTGGGTTCCGGGCCCATCTGCAGTGCGGTCTCCAGGACCGCGCCGACTCCGGAGCCGTTGTCGTCGATGCCGGGTCCGCCGCCCGCACTGTCGAGGTGTGCACCCACGATCACGACGTTGTCGGGATCGCCGGAGGTGGTCTGCGCGATCACGCTGCGTGACGTCGTCATCACGGGCTTGTTGTCGAGTACCAGGGTGACCGGTGCGTCGGTGCGCCGCAGCGCGACGTCCGCACTTGTATCGATGACGCCGACGGGGATCGTCATGCGTTGGTAGTAGCCGGGAGTGAACAGACCCGCGGGAGCTCCGACGGGCCGGCTCGGGGTGGCCTGGCTGACGACGAGCACGCCCACCGCCCCGGCAGCCACGGCCGCGTCGTGTTTGGCGACGACCGAACATCCGCTCTCGTCGACCACCGCGATCGCCCCCCGGACCGACACGCCGGTGTAGTCAGCGGCGGCGCAGCCGGCGGGCCTGCGGGGCCGCAGTGTTTGCGCCTTGACTCCGCCCGGCGGGGTGGTGAGCAGCAGCGAGACCTGGTCGACACGGTAGGTGCGGCCACCGACCGTCAGGGCCGGCTTACCGCCGCGGGAACCCGAGAGCCGCTGAAACTCCGGCGTCTGCACATCGAAGCCCTTGTCGCGCAACAGCTTCGCGACGTAGTCGACGCTGGCTTGATAACCCGGGGTGCCGTCGGCACGTGTGCCGTCGTGTGCATCGGCGATCTTCTGCAGCTCGACCAGGTGGTTGTAGACCCCGTCGACGCTGATCCGGTCGGCCAGTTCGGCGGCCAGGTCGGCGGGCGGGGCCGCAGCGTGTGACGTGCAGGCCGTCAGACCCGCTGCCAGCACGACCGCGGCCAGCCAGCGCATCATGATGCGGGCAGCTGGTGCCGGGTCCGGTCGTCACGAATCGGGATCCCGTTGCGGCCGCGTTGATCCTGGGCGTAGAGCCCCACCGCGTAACCGACCCCGCTGCCGTGGATCTGCAGCGCGGTCCGGTCGATGTGATCGATGGTGTCGCCGGCCTTGTGATAATTGGGATCGAACGGCTGGTCGCCCTGCCCACCCCAGATTTCGGCCTGCTGCACCGACTTCTTCTCCTCGGCACCCGAGAACAGTCCTCCCGCAGGCACTCCTGCGCGGGTGAAGCCGTCGTAGTCGGAGCGGCCGTCGAACGAGGTGTCCTGCGCCGGCTTTCCGGCTCGGTCCAGGTATCCGACCAGGGTCCGTTCGATGCCGGCCGAGCCCTCGGGCACCCGCGGCACGCCCTGCTGAGGGCCGGGAAGCGTGGACTGGTCGCCGTCGTAGGTGAGGTAACCCGGATTCGGTGAGCCGAGCATGTCGAAGTTCAGATACAACGCGATGTCTTTGAGCTGCTCGACATCCAGCGATGCCACGTAATCGTTGGAGCCCAGCAGACCCAGTTCCTCGGCGCCCCAGAACCCGAACCGCACCGCGTTGGTGACCTGCGGCGAGCTACCCAGCTGCAGAGCGGTTTCCAGCACGGCGGCCACGCCGGAGCCGTTGTCGTTGATGCCGGGCCCCTCGGGCACGCTGTCCAGGTGCGCGCCGACCATCACGACGTCGGAGGTGGAGCCGGTCTTGGTCTGGGCGATGACGTTGCGGGTCTTCTCGACGCGCAGGCCGGCGTTCATCCGGATGGTCGCCGGGTCGCCCGCGGCCGCCCGCAGCCGCGGCCCCTCGGCCTTGGCGACGCTGACGACCGGGATCTTCACGTCGGTCTTGTCCCCCAGGGTGCCGCCCGTCACCTCGCCGTCGGCGTTGTTCACCACGATCAGTCCGACCGCTCCGCGCGCGGCGGCCGCCGTCTGTTTCTCGCCGAACGGGCATGAGCCGCGGTCGACGACCACGATCGCGCCCTGGGTCGGTAGTCCGTCGTAGTCCTGCGCCGTGCAGCCGGGAGTGTCTTCGACCCGGGCGGCGACGACCGGCCCGGACACCCCAGCCCCGGGCGCACCGACGGTGTACTCGAGCGGCCTGGCGGTGACGTCACCACCGGCGACCGTCAGCTTCGGCGCGTCCGCCCACGGCAACCGGACCTCGAACTCGGGGGTGTCGACGTCGAACCCTTTGTCCCGCAGTGCCTTCGCCACATAGTCGACGCTGGCGTCATAGCCGGATGTACCCAGTGCCCGGTTTCCGCCGTTGGCGTCGGCGATGTCCTGCAGGGCCCGCAGGTGGGCCATCGTCGCGTCGACGGTGACCTTGCCGGCAAGCGAGTCGGCGAACTGGCTGGCAGCGCCCGCGTCGGCGTCGGCGGTCGGGGAAGGAGCGGGAGCGGGGCGGCTGTCGCGGCTGCACCCGCCGGCCGCCAGCAGGGCCGCGGCGAGCAGGGCGAGCAGAACCACCAGCCGCAGTCGGGGGTTGGTCACCCGCACCACGTTAGCGCGCGCCCAGATGCTCCAGCACTGCGTCGGCGGCCAGCTGCGGCTCCTCGATCTGCAGGAAGTGGCCCGCAGTCGGCAAGGTGCTGACCGTGCTGCCTGCGGGCAGCACGTCGGCGATGGACTCGGCGTAGTCGACCAGCATCGCGCCGTCCTGCGCGCCCTGCAGGTGCAGGATCGGCACCCTCGGCAGCTCGAAACGCCACCGGTGCAGGTCGGCGTAGCGCGCCTGCGGTCGCGTGGGCCGTACCAACGCCCGGTAGTAGCCCAGCGCCGCGCGCCTGTGCGCCCCGCTCGGCAGGGCGGCCAACGCGGCCTCGAGTTCGGCGTCGGTGTCGAAACCGGGTGGCCCCCAGTCCTGCCAGAGTCGCCGGATGACCTGCGGCAGGACGCGTTCGGGCACGCCGGGCACCTGGAAGAACAGGATGTACCAGCTGTTGCGCAACTGCTGCGGCAGTTGCCGCAGCTGCCGGGTGGCATCGCCGCGAGCCCGGTTGACCGCCCCGATGGGTGCGACCGCCATCGTGATGTGTGCGGCGAACGGCGACTCGGGGTGGGCAGCGAGCCCGGCCGCGGTGAACGCACCCCAGTCGTGGCCGATCACCACCGCGTCATCGGGCGCCCCGAGCGCGCCATGCACCGCCAGCGCGTCGTACATCAGCGCCCCGATGTGGTAATCGCCGTCGGGGGCGGGTCCGGTCGGCGCGTAACCGCGGGAGAACGGCGCGACCACGCGCATCCCCTGCTCAGCGAGCAGCGGCGCCAGTTTCTGCCACCCCCACGCACTGTCGGGAAACCCGTGCAGGCACAGCGCCAACCGGCCGTCGGCTGGTCCCCACGCCAGCGCGCTGACCTTCAGATGGTCGAGCTCGAACGTCAGCGGCTGGGGTGCCGGGGTCATGCGCTGGCCAGCGCCCGGTGCTTACTGAACTCCAGCGTGCCGTCGTCGATTTTGCCGTTGCGGATGACCCGAAGGTCCACCAGGTAGTTCTGCTTGAGCCGCCACGGCGACTTGGAACCCGACTTCGGCAGGCGGTCCAGCGCGCGCTTGATGTAGCCCGAGGTGAGGTCGACGAACGGCAGTTCCTCGACGTCGGCGGCTGGATCCCGCGGCACCACGATGTCGTACCCGCGGCTGTCCATGAAGTGCAGCAGCCGGCTGACGTACTCGGAGGTGAGGTCGGCCTTGAGCGTCCACGACGCGTTGGTGTAGCCGAACGTGAAGGCCACGTTCGGCAGACCCGACAGCATCAGGCCCTTGTAGGCCACCGACTTCGACAGGTCCTGCGGTTCGCCGTTGCGCAGCACCTGCGCACCGCCGAAGAACTGCACGTTCAATCCCGTTGCCGTGATGATGATGTCGGCTTTGAGCTGCTGGCCGGACTTCAGCGCGATGCCGTCGGCAGTGAAGCGGTCGATGACGTCGGTGACGACGTCGGCCTTGCCCTTGCGGATCGTCTTGAACAGATCGCCGTTGGGGGCCAGGCAGACCCGCTGGTCCCACGGCTTGTAGTCGGGCGCGAAGTGCCGGTCGTAGTCGAAGCCCTCGGGCAGTCGCCGTTCGGCCATGGTGCGCAACGCTTTCCGGAACACGTTCGGGAGCGTGCGGGCGAGCTGGTACTGCGCGGTGGCCTGCAGGATCGCCTTCCAGCGCACCGCGGTGTAGGCCGTCTTCTCCGGCAGCAGTCGGTAGGCGCGTGCAGCGAACGGGTCCTTGTCCGGTAGCGATCCGATGTAGGTGGGGGTGCGCTGCAGCATCGTGACGTGACCGGCACCGCTGTCGACGAGGGCGGGGATCAGCGTGATGGCGGTGGCCCCGCTGCCGATCACGACGATGTTCTTGCCCTGGTAGTCGAGATCCTCGGGCCAGTGCTGGGGGTGCACGATGGTGCCGCTGAAGTCCTCGGCCCCGGGGAACTCCGGCGAGAAACCCTCGTCGTAGTTGTAGTAGCCGCTGCACGCCCACAGAAAGTTGGTGTGCAGTTCGATCTGCTCGCCGCCGCGCTCGACGGTCAGCTCCCACCGGCCGTGTTCATCGGACCAGTTGGCCGCGGTGACGCGCTGGCCGTAGCGGATGTGCTCGGCGATGCCGTTCTCCGTCGCGGCCTCGTTGAGGTAGTTCCAGATCGACGGGCCGTCGGCGATCATCTGATCGGTCGCCCACGGCTTGAAGTGGAAGCCCAGCGTGTACATGTCGGAGTCCGAGCGGATACCGGGGTATTTGAACAGGTCCCAGGTGCCGCCGAGCTGCTCCCGGCGCTCGAGGATCACGTAGTTCTTGCCGGGGCATTGTTGCTGGAGATGCCACGCGGCGCTGATGCCGGAGATCCCGGCTCCGACGATGACGACGTCGACAAATTCGGTCATGTTGTAAAGCTATCAACATCGTGTCGACGTGGTCAACAGGGTGTTGAGAGATTCGACAGCGTGTCAATCACGAGGTCGGCCACCGCGCTCATGCCTGCGGCGTTCGGGTGCAGTGGCGCCGGCCTGCGCGGCACCGGCCAGCCGAACCGGGTGGTCCACGGATCCGCGGACCAGGCGTGGTGCTCGCGGCTGGCCGCACCCGCCCGCACCACCCCGCAGCCCGTCGCCGAGGCCGCCTCGGCGGTGAGCCGCTCGAGTTCGTGTGCGACGTGCCGCCCCACGGCCACGTCGTCATCGCTCAGCGGTGCTGCGGGTCCCGCCGGGGGCAGCAGCGTCAGGTAGTCGACGAACAGCACGGTCGCCCGCGGTGCACGCTGCCGGACCGTGCGACCCACCTCGACGAGGGCCGGGCCGACCGCGTCGAGCGCCAAGTAGCGTTCGGCGGGGTCGAGCAGATGGCGAAGTCGGTTGCCCAGCAACGGGATCGAGCGCGTCACCCCGGGCAGCCCGGCGGCGAACAACATCGGGACGTAGCCGACGTCGTTGCCGCCGATCGTGATCGTGACCACCGCCTCGGTTCCGTCGAGCGCGTCGGCCTGCGGGGCGGCACCGCGCTGCGCGTCGGTGAGGATGTGCGCGGTCGTCGCCCCCGAATAGGTGACGTCGACGAGGTCGTATCCCCGCGCGCTGGCGACCAGGTGCGGGTAGTTGCGCGCCGACCGGCCCGCGGCGCGGGGCGACCCGGGCACCCTGGGCTGGATGCCGGGTCCGGCAGCCATCGAACTGCCCAGCGCCACATACCTCATAGGGACGGGCTGGAGGCCTGCGCCCAGAACCGCTTGGGGATACGGCCCGCGCGGCGCGCCAGGTATCCGGCCCGCACCGCCGCCGACATCGCCGAGGCCATCGCCGCCGGGTCCGCGGCTCGGGTCACCGCGGAGGCCAACAGCACGGCGTCGCAACCCAACTCCATGGCCAGCGCGGCATCGCTGGCCGTCCCGATTCCGGCGTCGAGGATCACCGGGACCGAGGCGCGGTCGACGATCATCTCGATGTGGTGCGGGTTGGCGATGCCCAGCCCGGTCCCGATCGGCGAGCCCAGCGGCATCACCGCGGCACAGCCGGTGTCTTCCAGCCGGCGCGCGAGCACCGGGTCGTCGTTGGTGTACGGGAGTACGACGAAGCCGTCGTCGACCAAAAGCTCAGCAGCCCTGACCAATTCGATCGCATCGGGCAGCAGGGTCCGCTCGTCGGCGATCACCTCGAGCTTGACCCAGTTGGTCTGCAGCGCCTCCCGCGCCAACTGCGCGGTCATCACCGCCTCGGCAGCGCCACGGCAGCCCGCGGTGTTCGGCAGCGGCGTGATGCCCAGCCGGGTCAGCAGATCGAGCACCCCGGTGCCGCCGTCGGCATCCACGCGGCGCATCGCGACGGTGGTGAGCTCGGTCTCCGATGCGACGAGCGCCTCTTCGAGTACCGCGAGATTGGCCGCGCCGCCGGTGCCCAGGATCAACCGCGAACCGAACTCACGGCCCGCGATGCTCAGCTTGCCCAAGTCAGCCACCCTGCACCGCCGTCACCACGTCGATCTTCGCTCCTTCAGTCAGTTCGGTATCCCACTTCGACCGTGGGATCACCGCCCAGTCCACCGCCACCGCGATGCCCTTCTCCGGGTAGCCCAACCGGTCCAGCAGGGCGGCGACGGTGACCTGCCCGTCCACTTCCACCGCCTTGTCGTTGACCGTCAGTTTCACGGCGTCGCTCCTTCCAGCACACGCAGTTCGGCGGCGATCGTCTCGGCGGTCCACGGCGCGAGCAAGAAGCCCGAGCGGCCGTGGCCCGCGGCCACCAGGGTCCGTTCGTCGAGTCGGCCGACGATCGGCACGTTGTCCTCGGTCATCGGGCGCAGGCCCGCCGCGCATTCGGCCAGCTCGTACTCCCCCAGCCCCGGCATCACCTCACACGCGTCGTCGAGCAGCTCCCGCACGCCGGTCACCGTCGGCGCGGTGTCGCGCCCGTGCTCGTACTGGGTGGCGCCCACCACCACGCCGTCGGCCCGCGGCACCAGGTAGACCTGCCGGCCGTGCACCCGCGCCCGCACCACCCGGGTCGGGATCGGCAGGCAGCCGCGCCGCCAGCGCAACCGCAGCACCTCCCCCTTGACCGGCCGGATCGGCAGGCCGGGCCACAGCGTCGGCGCGTCGATACCGTTGGCGATCACGACCGCGTCGGCGTCGTTCACCTCGGCCAGCGCCGCAACCGGCGGCGCCCACTCGACACCCAGCGCTTCGCAGTGCGCGGCGAGGCCGTCGACCACTGCCCGGTTGTCGACGGCGATCTCGGTCTCGGCGATGAAGCCGTGTCGAATCGTCTGCGCCAGAAGGGGTTCGATGTCGCGGGCGGACGTCGTCGGGGTGACCGGGTGGCCCTGGGCCGACAGCCAGTCCCCGACCGTTCTCAGATCGGCGGCATCACCGCGGTCCACCGCCACCACCAGGGACTGCCGGGCGGTGACGACGTCGGGCGGCAGGCCCTCGAGGAAGCCGCCGTGCCAGAGGTCAAGCGACGTCAGTCCGAGCTGGAGCAGGCGTCCCTCGCCGGGCCAGCCCTCGCTGTGCGGGGCGAGCATCCCGCCGGCCACCCAGGAGGCGCCCGGAGCGCCGGTCCGATGCACGCGTACCCGCCAGCCGTCCTGGGCGGCGCGGCGGGCGATCGCCAGGCCGATGACGCCGCCGCCGATCACCGCGAGCCGCTGGCGGTCGAACATGGGCATACTCCCTTCGCCGGCATGACCCGGATCAGGTGCGACGGTCAGAGCCGGCGGGCTCACTCTCAGTCCCCGTACCCGGGACTCCCGTGTGGTCAGTCGTGGTGGTGCTGCCCGTCCAGCCTACGTCGCCGGGACGCTACGGTTCGCAGTGTGCGTGACGCCTCGCTGTACCTGTGCACCGACGCCCGCCGCGAGCGCGGGGACCTCGCCGAGTTCGCCGACGCGGCACTGGCCGGCGGGGTGGACATCATCCAGCTGCGAGACAA
This sequence comes from Actinomycetota bacterium, assembly GCA_040752555.1. GTDB lineage: Bacteria > Actinomycetota > Actinomycetes > Mycobacteriales > Mycobacteriaceae > Mycobacterium. Next base: position 140,009 of record JBFMGT010000004.1, read on the forward strand.
GGGCTCGCCCGGTGAGCAGCAGTTCGGTCCGTTGGAGGCGCGCGCCGAACTCGCCGCGCTCGAGGTGCTCGCCGATGCCGCGCGCCGCCACAACGCCCTGGTCGCGGTCAACGACCGCGCCGACGTGGCCCTCGCCGCGGGTGCGGACGTGCTGCACCTGGGCCAGGACGATCTGCCGCTGCCGGTGGCCCGGCAGATCTTCTCCGCGGTGGTCGGCCGCTCCACCCACGACATCGAGCAGGTGCGCGCGGCGCTGGCCGAACCCGTCGACTACTTCTGCGTTGGCCCCTGCTGGCCGACGCCGACCAAACCCGGCCGGCCCGCGCCCGGGCTGGACCTGGTGCGCGCCACCGCCGCGCTGAACCCGGCCAAGCCGTGGTTCGCCATCGGCGGTATCGACGCCGACCGGCTGCCCGAGGTGCTCGACGCCGGTGCGCGGCGCATCGTCGTGGTACGCGCCATCACCGCCGCCGACGATCCCCGCGCCGCGTCCGCGGCGCTCAAGGCCGCGCTCAGCGCTGCCGGTTGACCAGCAGCGGGATACTCGCGGTGAGCTCGCGCAGCCGGTCCCAGCTGGCCGCGAAACCGGGGTGCAGGGGCAGATCGGCGACCTCGTCCTCGGCCACCCAGCGCAGCTCGGCGCTCTCCCGGTTCGGCACGGTGTCCAGCAGCGCCTCGGCATCGGCGATCACGGTCGTGTAGGTCCACCCCGACACCTCTGCGGTGACCACCGTGGTGCGTACGACCACCCGTTCGGCGGGCAGGCCGGCCTCTTCGTGCGCCTCACGCATGGCGGCCTGCTCGGCGGTTTCGTGGCTGTCGCGGGCGCCCCCGGGCAGTCCCCACGTCCCGCCCTGGTGACTCCACGGCGCCCGGTGCTGAAGCAGCACGGCCAGCGATCCGTCGGAGCGCGGGGCGCGCAGCAGCAGTCCGGCGGCGCCATGCCGACCCCAGTAGGCGGCCCCGCTGGCCGCAACCACCCATCCGTCACCGTCACCACGCACCCGTCCAGCTTAAGGAACCGCGAATCCGCACACCGGCGACACGAATCTCTTAGAATTCCCTCAGAGATTTGGCACCGTTAGAGTTGGGCCAGTTCGTGACCGCCGTAGAGATCGAGACCGGGATGAGGTCCGCGCAAACGTGACTGTGGAGTTGGCGCACCCGTCGACCGAGCCTCTTGCGTCGCGGTCGCCGACGGCCACCGCCCATCCGCGGTGGTGGTTCCTGTGGACGACGCCGGGCCGCATCCTCACCATCGGTCTGATCCTCGCGACGCTGGTGATCGCCAGCGCGTTCGCCACCTCGACCACGATCAACGACCGCCAGCAGGCGCTGACCACGGTGCTCAACCGGACCGAGCCGCTGGCCTTCGCCGCCGGGCAGCTGTACACCACGCTCTCGGTCGCCGACGCCGCAGCCGCCACCGCGTTCATCGCCGGTGCCGAACCGCGCGCCGTGCGAGAGCGCTACGAGCAGGCCATCACCGATGCGGCGGTGGCCGTCGCCCGGGCGTCCAGCGGGCTCACCGACGAACCTCTCGTCCAGCTGCTCGGCCGCATCAACGCCAGGCTCGCCGTGTACACCGGGCTGGTGGAGACGGCACGGACCAACAATCGGGCGGGCAACCCGGTCGGCTCGTCGTACCTGTCCGAGGCGTCGTCGCTGATGCAGCAGCAGATCCTGCCCGACGCCCAGCGGCTCTACGAGCAGACCTCCGCGCGCGTCGACGCCGAGACCACCGCGTCGACCCGCATTCCGGGCCCGGTCATCCTGATCGTCGTCGGCACACTGTTGTTCGGGGCGTTCGCCAACCGGTGGCTGGCCAAGCGCACGCGGCGCCGCGTGAACATCGGCTTCGTGGCCGGCGGCATGGCAGTGCTGATCATGCTGATCTGGGTGGGGACAGCGCTGATCATCTCGACCTCGGACAGCCGCAGCGCCAAGGAGACGGCGGCCGAGTCCCTCAAGACCGTCACCACGCTCGCGATCACGGCGCAGCAGGCCCGCGCCGACGAGACGCTGTCGCTGATCCGGCGCGGTGACGAGAACGTGCGCAAGCAGTCGTACTACCAGCGCATCGACCAGATGCAGGAACAGCTGGCCCGCTACCTGGGCACCGACAACTCGATCGACAAGACCAACCTCGCCGACGCCGATGCGCTGCTCAACCGGTGGCGCGCGGCCGACGACCGGATCACGGCCTACATCGCCGTCGGCAACTACCAGGCCGCCACGCAGGTCGCCCTCGGCGTCGGCGAGGACGACGCCACCCCGGCCTTCGACAAGCTGGACGAGGCGCTGACCAACGGGATCGAGCAGAGCCGCGCCCAGTTGCGCAACGAGATCGTCAACGCCCGCCGGGTGCTGTCCGGCGCCACGGTCGGCGCGGCGGTGCTGTCGGTGATGGCGGCGATCGCGGTGGCGCTGGGCATCTGGCCGCGACTGAGCGAGTACCGGTAGAGCCATGGGGAAAAAGGTGGCGGTTCTCGCGGCGGCAGCCCTGCTGCTGGCCGGGTGCGGGCAGAGCGCGCCGGTGGTGCCGACGCCGACCGTCACGCTCGCGCCACCGTCGCCGTCCGGGATGTCCGAGCTGCCGCCCGGCCCGGCCCAGCCGCCCTCGCTGCCCGATGACCAGTGCGACCGCACCGCGAGCCTGCGCCCCTTCGACACCAAGGCCGAGGCCGACGCCGCGGTGGCCAACATCAAGGCCCGCGGCCGGCTGATCGTCGGACTCGACATCGGTAGCAACCTGTTCAGCTTCCGCGACCCGATCACCGGCGAGATCACCGGCTTCGACGTCGACATCGCCGGGGAGATCGCCCGCGACATCTTCGGCACGCCGTCGCAGGTGGAGTACCGCATCTTGTCCTCGGCCGACCGGATCGCCGCGTTGCGCAACAACGAGGTCGACGTGGTGGTCAAGACCATGACGATCACCTGCGAACGCAAGAAGCTGGTGAACTTCTCCACCGCATACCTGACGGCCGATCAGCGCATCCTGGCCCCGAGGGATTCGACGATCCGTCGCGCGTCGGATCTGTCGGGCAAGCGGGTGTGCGTGGCGAAGGGCACGACGTCGTTGCAGCGCATCCAGGAGATCGCGCCGCCGCCGATCATCGTCGGCGTGGTGACATGGGCGGACTGTCTGGTGGCGCTGCAGCAGCGTCAAGTTGACGCGGTGAGCACCGACAACTCGATCCTGGCCGGGCTGGTGTCCCAGGATCCGTACCTGCACATCGTCGGTCCGTCGATGAACCAGGAGCCCTACGGCATCGGGATCAACCTCGACAACCCCGGCCTGGTGCGCTTCGTCAACGGGACACTGGAGCGCATCCGTCGAGACGGCACGTGGAACACGTTGTACCGCAAGTGGTTGACGGTGCTCGGGCCCGCACCCTCCCCTCCGGCGGCGAGGTACTCGGACTGATGAGCGAACGCGACACGGACGACATCAACGGGGCCACCGGCGAGGACCCGGATGAGGACCCCGGCACCCAGCCCGCCTCCTTCGCCGATCTGGCCGAGCTCAACGACGACTCGATTTCGACGATGCGGCCGATGGCCACCCAGGCGGTGTTCCGGCCCAATTTCGACGACGAGGACGATGACGACGCCCTGTTCCACACCGGCGACACCGAGCCGCAGGAGCACGCGACGACGCTGACGCGCACGCTGTCGCCCACCCGGCGCCTCGGCGGTGGGCTGGTCGAGATACCGCGCGTCCCTGCGCGAGATCCGTTGACCGCGTTGATGACCGACCCGGTGGTCGCCGAATCCAAGCGCTTCTGCTGGAATTGCGGCCGCCCGGTGGGCCGCTCGTCCAAAGACGGCAAGGCATTGTCGGAAGGCTGGTGCCCGCACTGCGGCAGCGCCTACTCGTTCCTGCCGCAGCTGTCGGCCGGCGACATCATCGCCGACCAGTACGAGATCAAGGGCTGCATCGCGCACGGCGGCCTGGGCTGGGTGTACCTGGCGTTCGACAAGAACGTCAACGACCGGCCGGTGGTGCTCAAGGGTCTGGTGCACTCCGGGGACGCCGAGGCGCAGGCCATCGCGATGGCCGAGCGCCAATTCCTGGCCCAGGTCACCCATCCCGGCATCGTGAAGATCTACAACTTCGTCGAGCACGAGGACAAGCACGGCAACCCGGTCGGCTACATCGTGATGGAGTACGTCGGCGGCACCTCGCTCAAGCAGGCCACGCATCTGGAGGCCAGTCAGCGCACCCGGTTACCGGTGGCCGAGGCGATCGGGTTCATGCTCGAGATCCTGCCCGCGCTGGGTTACCTGCACTCGATCGGCCTGGTCTACAACGACCTCAAGCCCGAGAACATCATGGTGACCGAGGACCAGCTCAAGCTCATCGACCTGGGCGCGGTGTCTCGCATCAACTCGTTCGGATACCTTTACGGCACACCGGGTTACCAGGCTCCGGAGATCGTGCGGACCGGTCCGACCGTGGCCACCGACATCTACACGGTGGGCCGTACCCTGGCGGCGCTGACGTTGCGGATGCGTACCCGCAAGGGCCGCTACGTCGACGGGTTGCCCGAGGACGACCCGGTGCTCGCCGAGTACGACTCGTTCGGCCGGCTCCTGCGCCGCGCGATCGATCCCGACCCGCGGCGCCGGTTCGTCAGCGCCGAGGAGATGTCCAGCCAGCTGATGGGTGTGCTGCGCGAAGTCGTCGCCCAGGACACCGGGCTGCCGCGGCCGGGTCTGTCGACGACGTTCAGCCGATCCCGGTCGACGTTCGGGGTGGATCTGCTGGTGGCCCACACCGACGTCTATCTCGACGGGCAGGTGCACTCGGAGAAGCTGACCGCCCAGGAGATCGTGCGTGCTCTGCAGGTGCCGCTGGTCGATCCGACCGACGTGGGCGCGACGATCTTGAGCGCAACGGTGCTGAGTCAGCCTGTGCAGACGCTGGATTCGTTGCGCGCCGCGCGGCACGGCGCGCTGGACTCCGAGGGGATCGACCTGTCGCAGTCGATCGAGCTGCCTCTGATGGAGGTGCGCGCGCTGCTCGATCTCGGCGACGTCGCCAAGGCCACCCGCAAGCTCGACGAGCTCGCCGAGCGAGTCGGCTGGCGGTGGCGGTTGCTCTGGTTCCGTGCCGTCGCCGCGCTGCTCACCGCCGACTACGATTCGGCGACGAAGTATTTCACCGAGGTGCTCGACACGCTGCCTGGTGAGCTGGCGCCCAAGCTGGCGTTGGCGGCCACCGCCGAGCTGGCGGGAAACGCCGACGAACAGAAGTTCTACAAGACCGTGTGGGGTACCGACAACGGCGTGATCTCGGCCGGGTTCGGGTTGGCGCGGGCCCAGTCGGCCGCGGGCGAACGCGACGCCGCCGTGCGCACCCTCGACGAAGTACCGGCCACCTCAAGGCATTTCACGACGGCCCGGCTGACGAGTGCGGTCACGCTGCTGTCCGGCCGGTCCACCGGGGAGATCACCGAGCAGCACATCCGCGATGCAGCCCGCCGGGTGGAGGCGCTGCCCGACACCGAACCCCGGGTGCTGCAGATCCGGGCGCTGGTGCTGGGCACCGCGATGGACTGGCTGGCCGATCACACCGCCAGCACCAACCACATCCTCGGCTTCCCGTTCACCGAGCACGGCTTGCAACTGGGGGTGGAGGCGTCGCTGCGCAGCCTGGCCAGGGTGGCCCCCACGCAGGCGCATCGGTACGCGCTGGTCGACCTCGCCAACAGCGTGCGGCCCATGTCGACCTTCTGACACGACGAAATCCGTCGCGAAGCGTCTATACCTTTGCCCGCCTTTGTTCCCCCGGCGTTTTCACCTCGGCCGATTCCCGGAAGATTATGGTCAACCTACGGATTTCGTAGTATCGTCAGCGCCACGCTTTAAGACCCTAGGGCTGCTTTCCCCCACGCCGGCATCCTCGCCCAGGGAGGCCTCGATGAGCACACAACGGGTGTTTCGCCCGGATCCGACGTCGTTCGATCTGCGCGAAGAACACCATCGTGCGACGTTCTCAGCCTGCGAGCTGCCGCCACACTCCGTGCTGGTGACCATCCACGGCGAGATCGACGCCGCCAACGCTCCGGCGCTGGCCCGCTACATCGAAAAGCGGCTCGGCAGCTCGCGCAAGCTGATCCTCGACCTGCAGACGGTGGAGTTCTTCGCCGCCGCCGGGTTCGCCGCGCTGAGCCACATCGACGTGCTGTGCACCCGCGCCGGTGTGCGGTGGTCACTGTTGGCCGGCTCGCACGTGCTGCGGCTGCTACGCATCTGCGACCCGGACCGGGAGCTACCCGTCGCTGCCGGCGCCACCAAGTACATCCGCACACGCCCGAGCAATCGCAAGCTCCTCGTCGGTCGGGATCACTAGCACCGTCGTCGCCGCACCCTCGGCCGAAATCCGCCGCGCCGCACGCGATGGACTGTCGTTGAGGTGCTCGTCGAGCTCGATACCCAGTGCGGTGAGCCCCGACAGTGCGTCGCGCCGCACCACCGCGTCGTTCTCCCCCACCCCGGCAGTGAACGTGATGACGTCGGCCGAGCCGAGCACCGCCAGGTAGGCACCGATGTACTTGCGTAGTCGGTGGATGTAGACGTCATAGGCCAGCCGGGCGGCGGCGTCGCCCGCGTCGATACGCCGGTGCAGCTCGCGGAAGTCGATCTCGCCGCCCAGGCCGCGCACGCCGGAGCGGCGGTTCAGCATGGTCTCGATGTCCTCGACGGACATACCGGCTTCGCGCCACAGGTACATCACGATGCCCGGGTCGATGTCGCCCGAGCGGGTGCCCATCACCAGCCCCTCCATCGGCGTCAGCCCCATCGACGTCTCGACCGGCCGGCCGCCGACGATCGCCGACGCGGACGCCCCGTTACCCAGGTGCAGCACGATCTGGCGCAGTGAGGTCAGCGGCACGCCGAGGTAGGCGGCGGCCTGCTCGCTGACGTACTGATGCGATGTGCCGTGGAATCCGTAGCGACGAATGTGCCACTTCTCGGCCACCCCTGTGTCGATCGCGTAGGTGGCGGCCTCGGGCGGCAGATCGTGGAAGAACGCGGTGTCGAACACCGCTACGTGCGGGAGGTCGGGCAGCGCGGCGCGGGCCACCTCGATGCCGAGCAGAGCGGGTGGGTTGTGCAGCGGCGCCAGCGCCGAAAGGCCTTGCACCCGTTTGATCGTGTCGTCGTCGATGACGGTCGGCCGATACAGGTCCGGCCCGCCGTGCACGACGCGGTGCCCCACCGCCATCAGGCCCAGATCGTCGAGATGGTGACCGTCCTCGGCCAGTGCGGCGAACACCGCGTCCAGCGCGGCCCGATGGTCGGGCACCTCGGGATCGTCGCCGATCCGCTCGACGATCCCGTCGGCCACCGTCATCCCCGAATCCGGGCGTACCACAGAATATTTCACCGACGAGGAGCCGGAGTTGAGGACGAGCACGGTGGCGCTCATCGGGTGCGTCCCTGCGCCTGGATCGCGGTGATCGCGACCGTGTTGACGATGTCTTCGACCAGGGCGCCGCGGGACAGATCGTTGACGGGCTTGTTCAGCCCCTGCAGCACCGGGCCGATCGCGATCGCACCCGCGCTGCGCTGCACGGCCTTGTAGGTGTTGTTACCGGTATTCAGGTCGGGGAAGATCAGCACGGTCGCGCGGCCGGCGACGGCGGAGTCGGGCATCTTGGTCGCCGCCACCGACGGCTCCACCGCCGCGTCGTACTGGATCGGCCCCTCCACGAGCAGCTCCGGATCGCGGGCCCGAACCAATTCGGTTGCCTTCCTGACCTTTTCGACATCCGCGCCGGTGCCTGACGTGCCGGTGGAATAGGACAGCATCGCCACCCGCGGCTCGATGCCGAACTGGGCGGCGGTGCGCGCCGAGGACACCGCGATGTCGGCAAGCTGTTCGTCGGTGGGGTCGGGCACGATGGCGCAGTCGCCGTAGGCGAGCACCTCGTCGGCCAGGCACATGAAGAAGATGCTCGACACCGTGGACACGTCGGGCAACGTCTTGATGATCTCGAACGCCGGCCGCACGGTGTGCGCCGTCGTGTGCCGCGCACCGGACACCATGCCGTCGACCATGTCGTTGTGCACCAGCATGGTGCCGAAATACGAGACGTCGTGCATGGTTTCGCGGGCCTGCTCGACCGTCACGCCCTTGTGTTTGCGCATCTCGGCGTACTGCTCGGCGAACTGGTCACAGAGCTCGCTGCGCTGCGGGTCGAGGATGTCGGCGGCCGACAGGTCGACACCGAGCTCGGCCGCCCTGGCCCGCACCTGCTGTTCGTCACCGAGGATGGTGAGGTCGGCCACGTGGCGCTTGAGCAGCCGGCCTGCCGCCTGCAGGATGCGGTCGTCGTCTCCCTCGGGCAGCACGATGCGTCGCCGATCGCTGCGCGCCTGATCCATCAGCTGGTGGGTGAACATCTGTGGGGTGACGACCGTGGGTATCGGAATGGTCAAGCGCGCCAACAGATCCGTCGTGTCGACGTAGGTGTCCATCAGGGCCAGCGCGGTGTCGACCTTGCGCGGCGAGTCCGCGGTCACCCGACCGCGGGTCGCTGCGACGCGGCTGGCGGTCTCGAAGGTGCCGAACCGCGTCTGCAGGATCGGCACCCGCAACCCGAGTCCGCTCACCAACGCGTCGATGGCCGGGTGCAGCGGCAGCCCACCGTTGAGAATGACGCAGGACAGAGACGGAAACCCTTCGGCGGCATGGGCACTGAGCACGGCCAGTACCACATCGGAGCGGTCGCCCGGGGTGATCACCGCGACGCCTTCGGTCAACCGTTCCAGCACGTGCTCGGCGGTCATCCCGGCCACCAGCACATCTTCAGCCTCGCGCATCAGCAGTGCGTGATCACCCTTGACCACGGAACCTTCGACGGCGGTCTGCAATTCGGCCACCGAGGGCGCCACCAGCAAGGGTTCTTCGGGCAGCACATAACTGGGCGGCTGCAGTTCGGCAAGCGCATCGGCGACCTGGCCGAGCTGCGCAGGGTCGCAGCGGTTCACCACGACGGCCGCGGTGTGCGCGTGCTGTGCGGCGATCTCGTCCACGCAGAGCTCGACGACCTGCGCGACCTGCTCCGGCGTGCGCCCCAGCGCCTTGACCGCGAGCACCACCGGAGCGCCGAGGTTGGCCGCGATGCGTGCGTTGGTCGAGAGCTCACTGGGGGTGGCCACGTCGGTGTAGTCGCTGCCGACGATCAGCACGGCGTCGCACTGGTCGGCGACGTGGTGGAACCGGTCCACGATGTCGCCGAGCGCGGCGTCGGGGTCGTCATGCAGCTGCTGATAGCTCACGCCGACGCATTCCTCATAGGACAGGCCGGCGGTGGTGTGGGTCAGCAGCAGTTCGAGGATGTAGTCGCGACCTTCACTGATCCGGGTGATCGGCCGGAACACCCCGACGCGGGCGGCGGTGGCCGCGAGCCGGTGCAGGATGCCCAGCGCGATGGTCGATTTTCCGGTGTCCCCTTCGGGTGAGGCGACGTAGATCGCGGGCGCAGGAGCGTCGGGCACACCGAAAGACTGCCCCATCCTTGCGGCGATGGCCAGTGACATCCGTCAGCTCGCGGTCATGTCGACGGGCACTTTCACGGTGGCCAGGAGTCCCCGGTGGTCGGTACCGGCCACGCTCACCGTGGACACCGACGCCGCATCGGCGTTCTTGGTCAGGATGTGGTCGATCCCGAGCAGCGGCGGCACGAAGCGATTCTGCGGGTAGGTGCGCAGCAGCCCAGCGCCGGCGACCGCGTCGTCGTACCCGTCGGTGAGCAGCGCCCGGAACGGCGCCATGTCGGCGGTCGCGTTGAAGTCCCCGGCAACGATCACCGCACCAGCTCCGGCGCTTCGCCCTACCTCCGCCAGCGTGCCCGGCAGCCGGGCGATGTCGTCACGCCAGTGGTCGATCTCCTGCGGCCACGGCGCGGCAAGGTGCACCGACAGCACAGTGGTGTCGACGGCCACGCCGGGGATCCGGATGCGGGTGCCGATCATCGGCAGAGCGAAGCCGTCGATGCGGCCCGAGTCGACGATCGGGTGCCGGCTCCAGATGCCGATGCCGGAGGCCAGTTGCGCCGGCGCGACCACGCGGTACGGAAATGCCGCGTCCATCCCGGCCGTCGACAGCCCGGCGGCGGCCTGCGGCGTCATCTCCTGCACGGCGACGATGTCGGCGGCGTCGCGCGCCAAGGCCGTGAATGCAGTCGGATCGACTTGACCCATACCCAGATTGGTGGTCAGCACGCGCACGTCGACGACAGGCTGCGCCGACGGCTCAGTCGCGCGGTACCGCGGCACGTACACCATCACGACGGCAGCGGCGGTCACGAGCACGGCAAGTACCACCAGCAGCGGACGCCGACCGAGCAGCAGCAGCACGGCGGAGATCGGGGCCGCGGCCACCAGGTAGGGCGCGGCCGCCGCGAGGATCAACAGTGGCTGGTTGGACAGCGGCAGGTGGCGGGCGGCCAAGCCGACCGCGGCGACGACGAGGCCGAGCAGGCCAAGCAGCGTCGCGAGGACGCGGATCATCCCAGGCGGCGCAACCGCGGTTCGAGATCGCGCTGGAACAGCTCCAGGAAGCGCTTCTGGTCATGCCCCGGCGCGTGGAACACCAGGTGGTTGAGGCCCCACCCGACGTAGTCGGAGACCTTCTCGACGGCTTCGTCCGGGTCGGAGGCGACGATCCAGCGCTTGGCGACCTGCTCGATCGGCAGCTCGTCGGCGGCTTTCTCCATCTCCATCGGATCGTCGATCGAGTGCTTCTGCTCGGCGGTCAGTGACAGCGGTGCCCAGAACCGCGTGTTCTCCAGCGCCAGTTCGGGATCGGTGTCGTAGGAGATCTTGATCTCGATCATCCGGTCGACGTCGTCGGGGTTCTTGCCCGCCGCCTCGGCACCCTCCCGCATGGCCGGGATCAGCTTGTCCTTGTACAGCTCCTCGCCCTTGCCGGAGGTACAGATGAAGCCGTCGCCCGCGCGGCCCGCGTACTTGGCCACCTGGGGTCCGCCGGCGGCGATGTAGATCGGTATGCCGCCTTCGGGCACGTCGTAGATCGAGGCGCCCTTGGTCTTGTAGTACTCGCCGTCGAAGTCCACGCGGTCACCGAGCCACAGTTCGCGCATCAGTCGCACCGATTCGCGCAGCCGGGCGTAGCGCTCCTTGAATTCCGGCCACTCCCCCTCGTAGCCGGTGGCGATCTCGTTGAGCGCCTCTCCGGTGCCCACCCCGAGGAAGATCCGGTCCGGGTACAGGCAACCCATGGTCGCGAACGCCTGCGCGATGACGGCAGGGTTGTAGCGGAACGTCGGCGTGAGCACCGACGTGCCGAGGACGAGCCGCTTGGTACGTTCGCCGACGGCCGTCATCCAGGCCAGTGAGAACGGGGCGTGACCCCCTTCGTGGCGCCAGGGCTGAAAGTGGTCGCTGACCGTGGCGCTGTCCATACCGTGTTCCTCGGCCAGCACCGCGAGTTCGACGAGTTCGCGAGGCGCGAACTGCTCCGCCGACGCCTTGTAGCCCAGTTTCAGTTCAGCCATACGTATGTTTCTACACTCGCGAGATGACCCCGGCTGTCGCGGCCATCACCGACCGCGTGCACTTCGTGCAGACCGAACTGGTGAACTGGACGCTGGTGGCCGACGACGCCGGCGTGATCCTGATCGACGCCGGGTACCCGGGCGACCGAGCCGACGTCGTGGCGTCGCTGTCCGGCCTGGGTTTCGGCCCGTCCGATGTGCTCGCGATCCTGCTGACCCACGCTCATGTCGACCATCTCGGCTCGGCGATCTGGTTCGCCCGCACCCACGGCACCCCGGTGTACTGCCACAGCGCCGAGGTGGGGCACACGCGGCGGGAGTACCTCGAGCAGGCGTCGCCGCGGGACGTTCTCGCCCGCGCGTGGCGGCCGAAGTACCTGCTGTGGTCGGCGGCACTCGTGCGCAACGGGGGCCTGACGCATGAGGGCATCCCGACGGCGCAGCCGCTGACCGACGACGTGGCGGCCGGCCTGCCCGGGAGGCCGCAGGTGATTGCGACGCCGGGGCACACGGGCGGGCACTGTTCGTATCTGGTGGACGGGGTGCTGGTCAGTGGTGACGCGCTGGTCACCGATCACCCGGTGGCGCCGCGGCCCGGCCCGCAACTGCTGCCGTCGCTGTTCAACCACGACGAGGATGCCTGCCGGCGCAGCCTGGACGTGCTGGCCGGGGTGCAGGCTGACGTGATGCTGCCCGGGCACGGGCCGGTGTGGCGGGGTCCGGTGGCCGAAGCCGCGCGGACGGCCTACGCGAGGGTGTCGTAGCCCAGCAGGAAGATCGCGGTCAGGGCCAGGCCGCAGGCCAGCACGATGGACGGCATCAGGATCATGGTGTCGAGCTCGTCGTCGTTGAGCACGTCGTCGTCGAACCGGCCGAACAACACCCGGGCGATGCCGGTGCGCCGGAACACATGCACCATCCGCTGGACCCCCGCAGTGCGCCGGCGGCGTCCGATGAACACCCGGGAGAGCCCGCCGAAGACGAAGGTCAGCGCGGCAGCGGCCAGCATCAACCAACCCACGGTCGCCTGCGACACATCGGCAAGCCTATAGGGCGAGCGCCTTGAGAAACGCGACTGCATACGACTCACCCTCGTTGGGCAGCGGCTCGTCGAGCCGGGTGTAGCCCATCGAGTGGTAGAGCGCCTCCGCCTCGGGCTGACGGTCGCCGGTGGTCAGGTAGATGCGGGTGTACCCACGCGCGGCGATCATCGACTCCAGCTGCGCCACCAGCGCTTTGCCGTGACCGCGGCGCCGGTGCCGACTGTCGGTCCAGATCCGCTTGAGCTCCGCGGTCGTGTCATCGAAGCGCCGGAACGCGCCACCGGTGACCGGCCGCCCGTCGAGCAGTCCGATGAGCAAGCCGCCGCCCGGCGCCGCGAACTCTGCGGCCGGGTAGCTCCGCAGCCAGGCGTGCACCCGATCCCGCTGCCCGCCGTACCTGTCGGCGTACTCGACAGCCAGCTCCTCGATCAGAGGGCCGGCGAGCGGGTCCTCCTGCGCGACCGCGACGAAGCGCAGGCGTGCCGACAGCCGGGTCTGCAGTTGGTCGGCGGTGACGGCCCACCCGTGGTCGTGGTCGTCGAATGCCTCGGCGGGCAGCAGGGTGTGCTCGATGGTCATGACGGTCTCGTGGTCGCCGTGGGGTGCGAAGGTGACGTCGACGATGCTGGCCGCCGTCGGGTCTGCCCACCCCGAGTGACTCCAGGTGAATCTCAGCCGGCGTGGCCGGTCGACGTCGAGGAACTGGCCGGTGAGCAGAACCGAGCGGCCTGAGTCGTCGACGTCGAAGCGCACGCGTCCGCCGACGTGAGGTTCGACGGTGACGGCGACGCACCGCGTCGGCCGAGGACACATCCAGTCCATCAACGCGTCGGGGTCGAGCCACTCGTCGAAGACGACCTCGGGGACCGCGGGCATCACGCGGCGGATGCGCACGACGGCCTCGGTGGGCTCGGTCATCGGGTCCTCTTACGGAGCCGCTCGGACAACGCGTCGGCACGCGCGGACCAGAACGTGGTCTGCTCGTCCATCCACTGCTGGGCTCGGGAGAGACCGTCAGGTTGTAGGGAGAGCCAGTGTTCACGGCCGCGGATCTCGCGGCGGACGAGACCGGCGGACTCGAGGACGGCGACGTGACGGGATACTCCGGCGAAGCTCATCGGCAGCGGCGCGGCCAGATCGGTGATGCGGGCGTCGCCGTCACGCAGCGCTTCGAGGAGTCGCCGTCGTGTCGGGTCGGCCAGCGCGGCGTACGCGCGATCGAGAAGATCTTCAACCACCTTGTTGACTATAGCGATGGATGATGGTGTGCTGACATTCAAGTGATCTGTTGAACGTTTGAGGATGGTGTCCGGTGGAACCTCGGATTGTGTCGGCGCAGGACTGGCGGGACGCATTGGCGGAGATGCTGATTCGCGAGAAGGAGCTCACCAGGGCGCGCGACGAGCTGGCCGCGATGCGACGACGGATGCCATGGACGCCCGTGCGGAAGGAGTATCGGTTCTCCGGACCCGACGGGCCGGTCACGTTGCGGGATTTGTTCGCGGGCCGCCGCCAGTTGATCGTGTACCGAGCGTTCATGGATCCCGGGGTCAGCGGATGGCCCGAGCGCGGCTGCGTGGGGTGTTCACTGATGGCCGACCACATTCCCAGCCTGTCGCACCTGCACGCGCGGGACACGACGCTCGTGTATGTCTCACGGGGCCCGCAGTCGGACATCGCGCGGATCAAGGAGCGGATGGGCTGGAACATGCCGTGGTACACCATGATCGACAGCGAGGACGGCTTCTTCGATGTCGACTTCGACGTGGACGAATGGCATGGCACGAACACCTTCATCCGACAGCCCGGAAGCGATGAAGTGTTCCGCACGTACTTCACCAACAATCGCGGAGACGAGGCCTTCGTCAGCACGTGGACCTTTCTCGACCTCACAGCGCTGGGACGGCAGGAGACGTGGGAAGACTCCCCGCCGGGGTATCCGCAGACGCCGCCATACCAGTGGTGGCGGCACCATGACGCTTACCGCTCGGATCAAAACGGTGGCGGGTCGTCGTCTGTGGCGTCGGCGGGTGGGGTGAAGTAGGTGTCCCAGTTATGTTGGGCTGCGGGGGTTTTACTTGGGGTGGTTTGTTCGTGGGCGCGTTCGCGGGCGTTGAGTGTGCGTTCGCGGGTGATGTAGGCGGCGCGGTTCTCGGCGCGGCTGCGTCGTCGGGTGGGCATCATCAAAGTCCGCCCCGGTGTGCGCGGCGGTGTGGTGTCGGTGGTGGGTGGGGGTCCGGTGCGGGTGTTCCAGGAGGGGAACAGCAGCGCTGACAGCGGGGCGGTCGTGTAGGGGTGTCCGGTGGGGCTGATCAGATGCAGTCGCCCGTCGGGGGTTTGACGTTCGGTCCAGCCTTCCCAGAACGTTTTCAACAAATGATGAAGGCGGCAATAGCATTTGGTGTTCGCCGGGTGGGTGGCGCCGTGGGGGTAGGGCACGGTGTGGTCGATGTCGGCGTGGGTGGCGGGGCGATCGCAGCCGGGGAAGCGGCAGGTCAGATCGCGGGAGCGCACGAACCGGTCCAGGGCCGCAGACGGCCGGTAGCCCTCGGTGGCCTGGTTGATAGCGCCCACGAAGCGGACCGTGGCGCCGTGGGCGATCAGCTCGGCCAGCAGGGGCGCGGGCACGATCCCGCCGCCGGGGCCCAGGATCAGCGCCGCGCGTCGACGAGCCACCGGCGCAGACGGCTCCGCGGCTGGGGGAGGTTTGCCGCTGTCAGCCAGCTGCGACGGCGCCGAAGATTCTGCAGCCGTGCCGTTTTCACTCTGATCGGCGTTGACGGGCGCTGCGGGCTCGTTGGGCTCGACGGGCTCAGCGCCTTGCTGCGCAATGCTCGGTTCGACAACGGCGTCCGGGTCTTCAGACTCTGGCGACTCACCTTGCTCGGCCGCGTCTTGCTCGGCCTCGTCGGATTCGGCAGGCTCGATGGCCTCCGCGTCTTGCTCGGCTTCGACACCTGGCGGCAAGGCCGTGGCGTTGCGTGGTGTGTAGGCCGGTTGTGGCTCCTCGCCGTGGAGCTGGGGATCGGGCTCGGCGTCGAGGGCGGCGTGGTCGGCGATCACGGTGACCGTGATGCTGGAGGCACGCCGATCATCGACCTGGGCAGCCGCGCACTCAGAGCGCCCACACCGGCAGGCCAACACGAATGAGCCGGCGGCCATCGCACCGACCGAATCCGCGCGCTTCTGATCGAGGGTGCGCGGGTCGAACTCACACACCGAGGCGATCATCATCGCCAACCGCGCTCCCAGCAGCGCAGCATCCGGAGTCGCCAGCGTGCCGTACACACTGGTGGTGCCCGCGGCGTCGTCGCGGTGCCCGATGGTGAACGAGCGGCCCCGCACTCGATCCCGCACCCGTCGCACCGCATCTGGATCGTAGGTCTCGATCCACACATCGACCGCCGCGTCGAGCTTGGTCTGCGACAACACCCCCCACCCGGCCACGGCGTCGGCGAAATGCCCGTCGAGGGTGGCCAGCGTGGCCGGGTCGAGCACCAGCGCGGTGCGGAACACGATCGTGGTCACCACCCCCAGCGACACTCGCCCGTCGGCCAGCATCGCACCCAACCGCGGAAACCGGTCGCGCAGCGCCAACGCCAGATCCATCTGCACCGACGCCCGGCCCGGGCTCATATTCAGGGCACACCCGATCTCGGCGGCCGTGGCATCCCAGTCCGCACACACCCAGCGTTCCCGCTCGGGGCGACGCCGACGGCGCCACAACTCGGCGATCGCGGCCAGCTTGATCGCCTCCGCGCGCGCGGCCGCCGCAGCGGAGCTGGTCACCACATCGACCAGATCCGCCTCCGCCACCCGCACAATATCGAACATATGTGCGACTTTACCCACCATCCCGACAGCCCCGCCGCACCAAAACCCCAGCCTGGGGATAACTCCCGAGCTTGGGGATAACCCCTTTCGCAAACAAACTTGACACGTGTAAAGTTCGGCCGCATGGACAACATCCGCGGCAAGACCATCGCGATCACCGGTGCCGCACGGGGCATCGGCTATGCCACCGCCGAGGCGCTGCTCAAGCGCGGCGCACGCGTCGTCATCGGCGATCGCGACGTCGCCCTGCAGGAGTCCTCGGTCGCGAAGCTCTCGAATCTCGGCCCCGCCTCGGGCTATCCGCTCGACGTCACCGACCGCGAATCCTTCGCGACGTTCCTCGACAAGGCCCGCACCGACGGTGGCGGCCACATCGATGTGCTGATCAACAACGCCGGCGTCATGCCCATCGGGCCGTTCCTCGAGCAGTCCGAGCAATCCATCCGCTCGTCCCTCGAGGTGAACCTCTACGGCGTGATCGCCGGCTGCCAGCTCGCGCTACCCGACATGATCGCCCGCCGGCGCGGCCACATCATCAACATCGCCTCCCTGTCCGGCGTCATCCCGGTGCCCGGCCAGGTGGTCTACGTGGGTGCGAAGTTCGGAGTGGTCGGCCTCTCCGCTGCGCTGGCCGACGAGGTCGCCCCGCACGGTGTGCACGTGTCGGTGGTGATGCCGCCGTTCACCAAGACCGAGCTGATCTCCGGAACCAAGGAGACACCGGGCACCAAACCCGTTGAGCCGGAAGACATCGCGGCAGCCATCGTGAAGACGCTCAACAAGCCCAAGACGCACGTGTCGGTGCCGCCATTCCTACGGTTCACCGCACAGGCCGCGCAGATGCTCGGCCCCCGCGGACGGCGGTGGATGAACCGAAAGCTCGGTCTGGACAACGTGTTCCTCGAGTTCGACACCACCAAGCGAGCAGGCTACGAGCAGCGCGCCCAGTCGGCACTTGGCGTGGTCGAGGGCGCCCAGAAGAACTAGCCCGCGATCCCGTCGATCAGACGGTCGCACACCGCGTTCATCTCACCCAGAGCCGCGTCCCGATCCGGTGCACGGGCGATGAACAGCGCCGCCTCGTCAAGCGCACCGAGCAACACATGCGCCGTCGGCCGCACCGGCTGCTCCGGAATCACACCATCGGCGATCGCCTGGACCAGCATCGCCTCGATGACTCCGAGCCCATAGCGCATACCCACCTCACGCCAGCGTTGCCAGCCGAGCACGGCGGGCGCGTCGATCAACACGATCCGCTGAACGTCAGGCGCCGAGCACAGGTCGAGGAACAGTCGCGCACCCGTGCGCATGGCCTCCAGGTGGTCGGCCGGCGCGGCCTCGGCGATCCGCGTGGCGATCGTCGTGACCAGCTCGGCCTCCACCCCCTCGTAGACCGCCGCGAACAGCTCGGCTTTGTCGGCGAACTGGTGATACAGCGCACCGCGGGTCACACCGGCGGCAGCGACGATCGCCTGTGTCGAAACATCGGCAAACCCGTTGACAGCGAACAACTCTCGCGATGCCGCGAGCAACTTTGCCCGCGTCGCAGCGGTGCGCTCCGCCTGGGTTCGGCGAGGCCGGGGGTTGACTTCCATACAGTCTGTACGTAACTTTCATACTCAGTGTTCGTAAGTGTCGCGGAAAAGGATATCTGCATGCCCACCGTCACGTTGCCCAAGGCCACCATCGAGTTCCGCGAGTCCGGCCCCAAGGATTCGGCGGCCCCGCCGGTCGTGTTCATCCATGGCGCACTAGTCGATTCGCGGTTGTGGGATGCGGTGGCCACCGACCTCGCGGCACGCGGGTTCCGCTGCCTACAGCCTGACCTGCCGTTGGGTGCACACCGCATCCCCGTCGACGACCGCACCGCACTGACGCCGCAGGGCGTCGCAGAACTGGTGCATCAGTTCCTCGTCGAGCTCGATCTCGATGACGTCATCCTGGTCGGCAATGACACCGGCGGCGGCATCTGCCAGTTCTTGATCGATGCACACCCCGACCGGATCGGCCGACTCGTGCTGACGAATTGCGATGCGTTCGACAAGTTCCCACCGTTCCCGTTCAACGCGGTGTTCGCGATGATGCGAACTCGGACCACGGTCAGCGCACTGATGGCCCCCATGAGGATCACCGCGTTGCGGCACTCTGCGCTGGGCTTCGGCTTGCTCGCCAGGAATCCCGACCCCGCGCTGACGGCATCGTGGCTCACGCCGGCGCGCACCGACCGCCGCATCGCGGGCGACTTCGCGGCACTGGCCCGCGGGATAGGGCGCACCGACCTGACAGACACCGCGCAACGACTGAATCGCTTCGCCAAGCCGGTGACCGTGGTGTGGGGAGCCGAAGACCGTTGCTTCACACCGGCGTTGGGCCGCAAGCTGGCTGCACTGTTCCCGAACTCGACGGTCACCGACGTGCCGGGCGCCTCCACGTTCCTGCCGCTGGACGCGCCCGCGGCGGTCGCCGCGGCGATCGCGAGTCAGACGAATTCCGGTATCGGGTCCCCGAGCCGGTAGGCCTCGATCGCGTCGAGGTTGGCCGCGAACTCCTCGACACCGAACTGGTAATCGTCTGCGGTCCCGACGAACACCACGTGCACGATCTCGCCGTCGTCCTCGGGAGTCAGCAGCACGACCGTGACGTTGACGACCTCGTCCTCATCGGGAATGTCGGCTTCCGAGGGCACCCAGTACCACGCGGCGCCGGTCTCGTCGTCGACGTCCTCAGAGAACTCCCAGCCGCGTTCGGTCAGTAAGGCGTCGAATTTCTCTAGGTCCGAAGCGATCTCGAGCTGCTCGAGAACGCGAGAAGAAATCCAGCCCTCGGCACGGTCCGCCTGCCGCTTCTTACGGCGGGCCTTCTTCTGTTGGGATCGGCGCGACACCTAGCCCAGCGCCTGATCGAGGTCGGCAATCAGATCCTCGGTGCCCTCCAGGCCCACGGAGATGCGCACCACGCCGTCGCCCAGACCGATCGCGGCGCGGCCCTCGGGCCCCATCGCGCGGTGCGTGGTGGTCGCCGGGTGGGTGATCAGCGACTTGGAATCACCGAGGTTGTTGGAGATGTCGACGATGCGCAGCTTGTCGAGCACCTCGAACGCACGCTCTTTGGTGCCGCCGGCCAGCTCGAAGGTGACAACGGTGCCGCCGCCCGTCATCTGCCGCTTGGCCAGGTCGTACTGCGGATGCGACTCCAGCATCGGGTATTTCACCCAGCTCACCGCCGGGTTGGCCTCCAGGAACTCGGCGATGCGGTGCGCCGACGAATTCTGGTGCTGCACACGAAGAGCCAGCGTCTCCAAGCCCTTGAGCAGAGTCCACGCGTTGAACGGACTCAGCGCCGGACCCGTGTGGCGCATCAGTTTCTGCACCGGCCCGTCGATGTAGTCCTTGCTGCCGAGGATCGCGCCGCCGAGTACCCGGCCCTGACCGTCGATGTGCTTGGTGCCCGAGTAGATGACGACATCGACGCCCAGCGGGAAACCCTGCTGCAGGATCGGTGTGGCAAAAACGTTGTCCAGCACAACCTGTGCGCCCGCAGCGTGGGCCAGGTCGCACACCGCGGCGATGTCGACCAGCGACTGCATCGGGTTCGACGGGGTCTCGAAGAACACCGCCTGGGTGGGCACCGACAGCGCTTCCTCCCACTGCGACAGGTCGTCGCCGTCGACGAAGACCGTCTCCACGCCCCAGCGCGGCAGGATCTCGCTGCAGACCACGAAGCATGAGCCGAACAGGCTGCGCGCAGCCACCAGTCGATCGCCCGCACCCAGCAGTGCGCCCAGCGCCGTGAACACCGCCGACATTCCCGTGGCGGTCGCGAAGCAGGCCGGGGCGCCCTCCAACAACCGCAGCCGTTCCTCGAACATCGAGATCGTCGGGTTGCCGTAGCGGGAGTAGACGTAGCGGTCGATCTCGCCGGTGAACGCCTTCTCGGCATCGGCCGCCGTCTCGTACACGTAGCCCGAGGTCAGGTACAGCGCTTCGGCGGTCTCCTCGAACCCGGACCGCAGCAGGCCACCACGCACACCGAGGGTGGCCTGGCTGACGCCCTCGGGCAGCTCGGCCGGAGTACGCACGGACGTGCGAGCAGGTTCGGTCACGACTGCCTCCACGGCAGGCCCACGGCCTTCCATCCGGTACCGCCCCGATGCCCGTGCTCGTCGAGGTTTCCCTCGAACCCGTCGAGGATGTTGTACGACGGCCCGATGCCCGCCTCGGTGGCGGCCTCGGCGGCGCCGATCGACCGGTTGCCCGACCGGCACAGGAACGCGACGGGCCGATCACCGGGGGTGATGCCTGCGGCCAGCAGATCGTCGACGAAGCCGTCGTTGCGGGAGCCGTCGGTGCGGTTCCACTCGATGAACACGGTCTCGCGTTCCAGCGGCGACAGATCCGGGACCCCTACGAAGCGCCACTCGGCATCGGTGCGGCAATCGACCAGCACGGCATCGGGGTTCTCGCTCAGGAGCTTCCAGGCCTCCTCCGGCGAGATGTCTCCGGCATAACTCACGGTCGTGAGTGTCGCACAGCTAGCTGGGACCGGTCGAACAGACCTTCCAGGCCCCGTCCTCGCGGGCGAACGGTATGTCCGAGGTCTGCTTGGCATCCGGGGCGTTGGCGAAGTGGTACGTGACCGACGCGGTCGCCCGGTCCCCGTCGACCTTGACCCCGGTCACCCCGTCGAGGAACCGCTCGCCCTGCTTCGCCTGAGAAACCCGTTGTCGGTCAAGGATTTCTGACTCCGTTCCGACCTGGGCCCCACACGTGAAGCTGCGGAAGTCCGCGTAGTCGCCGCGCTGGAGCGCGTCGTTCTGGCCGGCGGCCGCGCGCCCGATGAGCTGTTCGTCGGTCAGGTCGTCGCCGGAGAACACGTTGAACAACCAGATTGCGATCACGATGGCGACAAAGATGGCCAGCGCGCCCAGGAACGGCGCCGCAGAATGACCGGCGGACTCGTCGGGTTCGGTCACGACAGCCTGCGCAGCGCGGAGGCGACGCGGCGGGCGCGGTCGCGGGCGACGATCGGATCGGGTGCGGTCGCGGTGGCGAGCCAGCGCTGCGGGAACAGCCGCACGTCACTCTCGGCGACCGCGAGTGCTTCGCCGAGGGCGGCGCGCCACGAGGTGTCGGCGGAGTCGTGCCCGTCGGAGGACACCTCCATCGCCGCCGGCGAGATCATGATGGTGTCGACGGGCAGGCCGAGAACGGCCCGGGCATGCAGCTCGAACGCCGACAGTCGCTGCGAGCGCAGCGTCACCAGCGCGCTGTCCTGGGGCCGGGGCCGGACATCGCTGAAGTACACCTCGTCACCGCGGACCAGCAGTTCGACCGCGAACACGCCCCGGCCGCCCAGCGAATTGACGATGCGCGCCGCGATCGACTTCGCCGCATCCAGGGCTGCCGACGAAAGATGTTGCGGCTGCCAGGATTCCAGGGTTTCGGCGGACTCGCGGTGATGCCCGATGGGCTCGCAGAAACTGACGGCCGGTCCGGATGGCCCGGTGGTGCGCACGGTCAGCAGCGTGACCGCGACATCGACCTCGACCACCGTCTCGGCCAGGACCCGCTGCAGGCTCAACAGACCGCCGGCCACCGCGCTGCGCCAGGCCGGCTCGATGTCGTCGTCCCGCAGCACGACCGACTCCCCTTCGCCGGGTGCGGCGGTCACCGGCTTGACCAGGAGCGGAAACCCGGCGTGCTGGGCCACCGCGGTGAGTTCGGCGACCGAACCGGCGAACCAGAACGGCGCCGTAGGCAGACCGAGTTCGTCGGCGGCCAGCCGGCGCAGTCCCTCGCCGTCCACGGACAGCCGCAGCGCGCGGGGGGTGGGGAACACCTCGACATCGTCGCGGTCGGCGGCGGCCAGCAGCGCATCGATCGCGACCCCGCCGGCGTCGGCGACGACGAACCGGGGCCCGGTCGTGTCGATCAACGCGGCCAGCGCATCCGCGTCGGTCATCGCCGCCATGTCGTCGGACACCGTCACCCGGGCGCCCAGCCGCTCGAAAGCCAGCGCCAGGTCGTTCGTGGGCTCACCACCCCGCAGCAGCAGCACCGATGTCGTCTCGGCCTCAGTCGTCTCACTCATCGAGCCCCCAGCCTGCCAGAATTTCCGCGCATGAGTGCCTCCCTGCTGGCGATCTTGATCGTGTCGGTCCTCCTCGCCGCGCTCGCCCGACAGCGGGACATCTCGGCTCCGCTGCTGCTGGTGGTCGCCGGGCTGATCGCCGGTGTGATCCCCGGCGTGCGCGAGGTCGTGGACATCGAGCTCGACCCCGAGCTGGTCTTGACCGTGGTGTTGCCGCCGCTGCTCTGGTCGGCGGGGCTGTCGAGCAGCTATCTGCGCCTGCGCGCCAACAAGCGCTCGATCGGCCTGCTCGCCGTGGGCCTTCCGCTGGCGACGACGTTCGTGGTCGGCCTGGTGGCCTATCACACCGTGCCGGATCTGACGCTGGCCGCGGCGCTGGTGCTGGGCGCGATCGTCGCACCCCCGGATGCGGTGTCGGCGACGGCGATCGGGCGCCGGCTCGGGCTGCCGCGCCGGGCCATGACACTGCTGGGCGGGGAGAGCCTGCTCAACGACGCGACCGCACTGACCGCGTACAAGGTGTCACTGGCGGCGGCGGTCGGTGCTGCTGCCGGGTGGGGCGAATCCATCGAGACGTTCGTGCTGGCCGCGGTGGGCGGGTTGGCCGTCGGGCTGGTGCTCGGCGCGCTCATCGTGTTGCTGCGGTCCCGGCTCGACGACCCGGTCAGTGAGAGCGCCATCGGGCTGGTCGCCCCGTTCGGGATCTACCTGGCGGCCGAACAGATCCACGGTTCGGGCGTGCTGGCGGTCGTGGTGGCGGCGCTGATCCTCGGGCAGCGCTCGACGCGCGCCAGCTACGCGACCCGGCTGCAGGACACCGCGGTGTGGCGAGCGGTGCAGCTGGTCCTGGAGTCGTTCGCGTTCCTGCTCATCGGCCTGCAGCTGCCGTCGGTGGTCGACGCACTGAAGGGCATCCCGGCCGCGCTGATCATCACGTCGTCTCTCGCGGTGTTCGGCGCGGTACTGGCTGTGCGGATCGCGTGGGTGTACCCCTTCGCCTACCTGCCCCGGTTGCTCTCACCGCGGGTGCGCGCGGCCGAACCGGCGCCCACCGCCGGGCAGGTCTTCATCGTCGCGTGGGCAGGTATGCGCGGCGTGGTGTCTCTCGCGGCGGCGTTCGGCGTCCCGCTGGTCACCCTCTCGGGTGACGCGTTTCCGGGGCGGCCGCACATCATCTTCCTCACGTTCGTCGTCGTGGTCGGCACGTTGCTGCTGCACGGGCTGACGCTGCCGTGGCTGATCCGACGCTTCGGCCGGCCCGGTGAGCAGGCCCGCGCCGACACTCTGGCCGCCGCAACAGCGGCCGACGCGGCAGCCCGCGCGGCAGAAGGCCGGCTGGACGCCATGATCGCGGATCCCGACGCCGAGGTCGACGACCGTGCCGCGGCCGTGCTGCGCGCCTGGAACGGCCGACGCCGCTCTTCGGCGTGGGAGCGGGTCGAGGGCTGCGATCCCGAGGGCACCCCGGCCGCGGTGTTCCGGGACATGCGGTTGCAGATGCTGGCCGCTGAGCGCACCGCGCTGGTCGCCGAGCGGGACAGCGGCGCAATCGACGACGAGGTGCTGCGCTCGATGCTCTACGGGTTGGACCTCGAGGAGGCCATGCTCAATCGGCGCTGACGTGCAGGTCGGCGCGGAACGCGCCCATCGCCTCGACGATCGCCCCGAACACCCGGTGGGCCGCCAACAGGTCGGCGTCGGGCACATCGGCCAGCGTCTGGCTCAGATGCTCGGCCAGCGGGGTGAAGAACTCACGGGCCACCTCGACGCCGTGCTCGGCCATCCGCAGCCTTACCTTGCGTCGGTCTCCGGGATCGGGCTCGCGCAGCACGTGTCCTGAGCTGATCATGCGCTCGACCAGATAGGTGATCGCCGCGCCGGACATGCCCATGCGCGCGCGTAACCCGCCCGCAGCCAGTGGTTCACCGCCGGTCTCCGCGACCATCACATGCAGCAGTGCGCGAAAGTCGTTGTCCGACAATCCATGCCGGGCGGCGAAGTCGTGACCGATCTGGTCGGACTGCGCGTTGAGTGCGCGCACGTCAGCGGCGATGAGCGCTTCCAGCGCTGCCCGGTCCTGCTCTGGCACGCCTTCACCCTACCGCTGGTTCAGTTGATTAATGGTTCAGTTTCTGAAATATTGTGCGGCATGAGCAGACGGCTGTCGTGGGTCATCGCGTTGGCGATCATCGTCGTGTCCGGTGCCTTGACGGGACTGCTCGGCGGGGGTGCTTCCGGCGAACAATCGCCGGTGTCCGTTCCCGCCGGCGCCGAGTCGGCCCGTGCCGATGCGGCGCGCGCCGACTTTCCCGGCGGCGACCAGGCCCCGGTGCTGCTGGTGCTGACCCGCACCGACGGCGCCGCGCTCAGCGCCGCCGACCGCGCCGCCGCCGAGGCCGCGCGGGAACGCATGCTGACCGCGGCTGACAAGGGCACGGCCGGGCCACCGGTGCAGATCTCGCAGGACGGCCAGGCGGCGATCGCCGTCGTTCCGCTTGCGGCGAACCTGTCCGGGTTCGCCCTCGGCGACGAGGTCACCGCACTGCGGGCCGCGGCCGCCGACGGGCTGGACCCCGGGCTGCGCGCGCAGGTCACCGGTGGGCCCGCGTTCGGCGCCGACATCGCCGACTCGTTCTCCGGGGCCAACATCACGCTGCTGGCCGTCACCGCGGCCGTGGTCGCGCTGCTGTTGATCGTCACCTACCGCTCACCGGTGCTGTGGCTGGTGCCGCTGCTGGTGATCGCGTTCGCCGACCGGGTCGGCGGCGTGGTGGGCGAGGCCGTCGCCACGGGGCTCGGCATGTCCCCGGACGGGTCGACGACCGGCATCACCAGCGTGCTCGTCTTCGGTGCGGGCACCAACTACGCGCTGCTGCTGATCTCGCGATACCGGGAAGAACTGGGCCGCAGCGACTCTCATCACGACGCGCTGACCACCGCGGTACGTCGGGCCGGTCCCGCGATCATCGCGAGCAACGCGACCGTGGTGCTGGCGCTGCTGACGCTGCTGCTCGCCTCCTCTCCGAGCACCCGCAGCCTGGGGGTCCAGGCCGCATCCGGGCTCGTCGTCGCCGCGGTGTTCGTTCTGCTCGTGCTGCCGCCGCTGCTCGACCTGTTCGGCCGAAAACTGTTCTGGCCGTTCATTCCTCGCGTCGGTGCCACGGCGCTGACCGAAGGAGGGGCCTGGCGTCGCGTCGCCGACGGGGTGGCGCGAAGGCCGGCGGTCGTCTCCGTCATCGCGCTCGGCGTCCTGGGATTGCTGTGCACCGGGCTGCTGAGCACGCCGATCGGGCTCTCACAAACCGAACAGTTCCGCGTGCAGGCCGAATCGGTCAGCGGTTTCGAGACCCTCGCCGACCACTTCCCCAGCGGCGTCACCGACCCCACCCAGGTGATCGCCGCGACCGAGCGCAGCACCGAAGTGCAGCAGGCGATCTCGGGCACCCCCGGTGTCGTCTCCGTCACCCCGGCCGGTACGTCGCCGCAGGGCCTGACCCAGTGGTCGGTGGTGCTGGCCGCAGAACCCGCCTCCGACGAGGCGTTCGACACCATCGACGCGCTGCGGTCGGCGGTACACGGGGCGGACCCCGGCGCTCTGGTCGGCGGCTCCGACGCGAAGGCCCGCGACGCGGCCGGCGCCGCTGGCCACGACCGAGCGCTGGTGGTGCCCGCGATCCTGGCGGTCGTGTTGCTGGTGCTGTTCGTGCTGCTGCGCTCGGCGCTGGCGCCGGTGATCCTGGTCGCGGTCACCGTGCTCAGTGCGCTGGCCGCACTCGGTCTCGGCGGCTGGGCCAGCGTGCACCTGTTCGACTTCCCCGCGCTGGACAACACCGTGCCGTTGTTCGCCCTGCTGTTCCTGGTCGCACTCGGCGTGGACTACACGATCTTCCTGGTCACCCGGGCCCGGGAGGAAACGCCTGCGCACGGCACCCGCGACGGCATCGTGCGCGCGGTCTCGGCGACGGGCGCAGTGATCACCAGCGCGGGCATCGTGCTGGCCGCGGTGTTCTGCGTGCTGGGCGTCCTCCCGCTGATCGCCCTGACCCAGGTCGGCATCATCGTCGGGCTCGGCATTTTGCTGGACACCTTCGTGGTGCGCACCGTCGTGATCCCGGCGCTGTTCACGCTCATCGGCCCGAAGATCTGGTGGCCGGCGCTGCGAGCGCAACGGTAGCTGCCCACCGCGGCGGGTAGCGTCGAGAGATGAGTCAGGCCGATACCCGCACCGAACCGGAGACCGGGCTGCCGCCGCTGCACATGCGGCGCACCGGGCTCGACCCCACCCCGTTGCTGGCCGAGATCCGCGACACCGTCGGGGTGGCGAGCGTGACCAACGCGTTCGGCATGCAGGTCTTCCTCGTCACCCGTCACGAGGACGTCAAGACGGTACTCAGCGATCACGCGCGGTTCTCCAACGGCCGGCCGCCCGGATTCGTCGTGGCAGGCGCCCCTCCGATCGACGAGGACGAGGCCGCCCGCAACCGTGCCGGAAACCTGCTCGGCCTCGATCCCCCTGAGCACCAACGTCTTCGACGGATGCTCACGCCCGAGTTCACGATCCGTCGGATCAAACGGCTGCAGCCGCGCATCGTGGAGATCGTCGACGCCCAACTCGACGCACTCGCCGCGGCCGGCTCTCCCGCCGACCTCGTCGAGCACGTTACGCTGCCGGTCCCGTCGCTGGTGATCTGCGAGCTGCTCGGCGTGCCCTACGCCGACCGTGACGACTTCCAGCGCCGCAGCGCCCGCCAGCTCGACCTGTCCGCCCCGATCCCCGAGCGCCTACAGCTGCAGCAGGAAGGCCGCGCCTACATGGGCACGCTCGTCGACCGGGCCCGCGCCGCGCCGGGCGAAGACATCCTCGGCATGCTGGTACGCGAACACGGCGACGACCTCACCGACGACGAATTGATCGGCATCGCGGGACTGCTCCTGCTCGCCGGGCACGAGACCACCTCGAACATGCTGGCGCTCGGCACGCTCGCCCTGCTGAGCCATCCCGAACAGATGGCCAAGGTCCGCGACGACCCGGCCGCAGTGGGCCCGGCCGTGGAGGAGCTGCTGCGCTACCTGTCGATCGTGCACACCGCGATCCCCCGCATCACCACCACCGACGTCGAGATCGCCGGGGTGCCCATCCCCGCCGGGCGGCTGGTATTCGCCTCACTGCCTGCCGCCAACCGCGATCCCGCATTCCTCTCTGCGCCAGAGCAACTCGACATCAGCCGGGGTGCGCCCGGGCACCTGGCCTTCGGCCACGGCGTGCACCACTGCCTCGGTGCGCCCCTGGCCCGGATGGAGATGCAGATCGCCTTCCCCGCACTGCTGCGCCGGTTCCCCACCCTGGCGCTGGCCGACGATGTCGACGACGTGGCATTCCGGTCGTTCCACTTCATCTACGGCGTGGCGTCCCTGGCGGTGCGCTGGTGAGCCGGGTGACGGCCGACCGGGAGATCTGCATCCAGGCCGGCAACTGCGTGATGGTGGCCGGTGACGTCTTCGACCAGGACGACGACGGCGTGGTCGTGGTCCTTGTCGACGAGGTGACCGGTGAAGCCGAGGAGCGGGCCCGCCAGGCCGTCAACCTCTGTCCGGCTGCGGCATTGGCGCTGCAGGACGGCTTGCAGAACGACCGAGCATCAGCAGGCTGACCACCAGCACCCACACCGGGAACGTCACCGTCATCCACGGGCTGACGTCACCGGCGACGAGCTCGCTGACCGCCGCCACGTAGGTCACCACCACCAGCCAGCGCGGCATCAACCCCGTCCGCAGCCAGATGGTGGCCAACGACATCATGAACACCGCGGCCATCCGCAGGGCGTAGGTGTTGGTCAGCGCGAGGAGCAACCCATGACCGAACGCCGTGACCTCGGTGTGCACCCCGAACTGCTCGCTGCGCAGCAAGCCCGCTCCGACTGCGGTCCCGGCGAACACCATCGCCAGGAACAGCAGACCGCTGCCCAGGAAAACCGTCGTGAAGAACCTGTCCTCGAGCCGGCCCAGGCCATCGCGCAGCACGCCGATGAACCACAGGAACGCGATGCCCGCGAACGGCATCAACACGACCGCCACACGCAGCCGGCCGGCCGTCGGCTCCGGCAGGCGCAGCACCACCAGCACCGCGCCGAAGAGGAGGGCGAAGACCACTCCGGCCCACGCCGCCGCGCGCGGGGTGGTGAGACTGCGCAACTGGGGTGCGGTCGCCTTGGTCATGCGCGTCATCGTGACACGCTCGCTCACTGTTCGGCGGCGAGTCCGTCGGCGGTGCTGACCGTCTGATTGCCGCCCACGCTCTTCGCGCGGTACATCGCCCCGTCGGCGAGTTCCATCAGTGTGCGGACGGCGAGCGGCGCCTCACGGTCCGGTGTCCATGCCGTGGCCACCCCGACGCTGACCGTCGGTATCACCGCGGCGCCGCAGCGGGCGACCTCGTCGTGCACCCGGGCAGCGACCGCGCGCATCGCCGCCGGCGTCGCCACGACCACCACCGCGAACTCCTCGCCGCCCGTGCGCGCGATCAGCGACTGCACCCCGCTCACCGCGGTCCTGATGGCGTCGGCCACCGCCACCAGCACCACGTCTCCCACGTCGTGGCCGTGCCCGTCGTTGATCGTCTTGAACTTGTCGATGTCGACGGCCAGCACCCCCAGGTGCGCACCGCCCGCGGGTACCAGGCCGGTCACCTCCTCCTCGAGGCCCCGGCGGTTGAGCAACCCGGTCAGCGGATCGTGCAGCGAGTCCACCGCGCCCAACCGCAACGCCAGCAGGTAGGACTGCACGATCACCGGCACCCCCACCACCGTCGGCAACAGGACCAGCAGCCGGATGGTGATGACGCTGGTGGCCTGCGTGTCCTGGGCCAGCGCCATCCCGTACAACATCGCGAACGCCGCGACGGTGAAGACCAGATGCGCCGCCAGCGCCCGCGGACCGTGGAGCACCACGATGTAGATGCCGTTCGCGGCGAGCAGCGCCAGACCGGGCATCGCGACGAAAGCGTCCTGGTAGCAGACGATGACGGCGAGGACCGCGAGGTCGGCATACACCGCGAAAGCGCGGGACTGCCGCTCGCTCGGCGGCGGGCCGAAGATCCAGATCACGCCGAGCACGGCCGAGCTGATGGCCACGGAGATCACCAGGGGCCGACCGGTCACCGCGCCCCCGTCGCGCGCCGCCCACACCACGGTCAACAGCGCGGTCACGCCGTAGAGCAGCGAGAACGATCCGATGAACACCTGATGGATCCGCATGAGCCCGCGGGCCTGCAAATGCCGCCTCGTCCATTCGAAATCGAACGGCTGCCGCCACCAGATCAGCAGGTACTCGCGTAGACCCTTTTCCATCGCCCCCCTGAAGACACCCGCTACGGCTGGCCGGGCATCAGCTGGATCATCAACCCGTTGGCCTCGGCGAGCACCATGCCATCCGGATCGAGCAGCTCGGCGTTGACGAAACCCTTGCGGCCCTGCGCCTCGCGGAGCCAGCCCCTCGCGGTCAGCACCGTGTCGATCGGCGTCACCTTGCGGTAGTCCACGTGCAGGAATGCTGTCCGGCTGATCGGGCGCCCGGTCGCGTGGATCACCATCCCGAAAACGCTGTCGAACAACAATGGCAACACTCCGCCGTGCACGGCCCGGTTCCCGCCCACCGAGAACCGACTGAACTCTACCTGCAGCTCGACTCCGTCGCGGGTGAAATGTATGACGCGGTATGGCGGCATCAGCAAGCTACCCGAGCCCGGAAGCGACGGGGCGCGGGTGGCCGGGCCCACCCCTTCGTCGGCCTCGAACGGAGCGAGCAACTCGATCAGCCGATCCACCTGATCCGCCGCCTGCTCCCAGGTCTCGGCGTCGGGGGCAGCGGACACCGCGAGATCCTGCGCGCGACGCATGGCCGAGAGGAACCGGCCGAACCCCGGCGGCGGGGTGATCGGCTGCAGATCCGGAAACCCGCCAGGGGAGGCGTCGGTCACCGCAGCACGTCGCGGCGCACGATGGTCTGATCTCGGCCCGGCCCCACGCCGATGCACGACACGTGGGCGCCGGCGAGGTCTTCGAGGCGGAGCACGTAGTCGCGCGCCTTGGCCGGCAGGTCGTCGAACTCCCGGGCGCCGGAGATGTCCTCCCACCAGCCGGGGAGCTCCTCGTAGATCGGTTCGGCGCGCGCGATGTCGCTCTGGGTCATCGGCATCTCGTCGGTCCGCTTGCCGTCCACCGTGTAGCCGACGCAGATCGGCACCGTCTCCAGGCTGGACAACACGTCCAGCTTGGTCAGGAAGTAGTCGGTGATGCCGTTGACGCGGGTCGCGTACCGCGCGATGACGGCGTCGAACCAGCCGCAGCGGCGCCGCCGACCGGTGGTGACCCCGACCTCGCCGCCCGTCTTCGCCAGGTATTCGCCGTGTTCGTCGAACAGCTCGGTCGGGAATGGACCGGAGCCGACGCGCGTCGTGTAGGCCTTGAGGATGCCCAGCACCGTCGTGATGCGGGTGGGCCCGATCCCGGACCCGACGGCCGCCCCGCCGGACGTCGGATTCGACGACGTGACAAAGGGATACGTGCCGTGGTCGACGTCGAGCAGGGTGCCCTGCGATCCTTCGAGGAGAACCGTCTCCCCCTGCTCGAGCGCGGTGTTGAGCAGCAGCCGGGTGTCGGCGATGCGATGCCGGAAACCCTCGGCCTGGGCGAGCAGGTTGTCCACCACCTCGCCGGCGTCGAGCGCCTTGCGATTGTAGATCTTGACCAGCACCTGGTTCTTGAATTCCAGTGCGCCCTCGATCTTTTCGGCCAGTGCGGCCGGATCGAGGACGTCGGCGACGCGGATGCCCTGGCGGGCGATCTTGTCCTGGTAGCAGGGGCCGATGCCGCGACCGGTGGTGCCGATCTTCTTGCTGCCGGCGTAGCGCTCCACCACCTTGTCGATCGCCACGTGGTAGGGCATCAGCAGATGCGCGTCGGCCGACAGGAGTAGCCGCTCGGTGTCGACACCGCGCTCTTCCAGTCCGCGCAGCTCGGTCAGCAGCACTCCTGGGTCGACGACCACGCCGTTGCCGATCACATTGGTGACGCCGGGCGTGAGGATGCCCGATGGAATGAGGTGCAGCGCGAAGTTCTCCCCCGTCGGGAGCACCACCGTGTGGCCGGCGTTGTTGCCGCCCTGGTAGCGCACCACCCACTGAACCCGCCCACCGAGCAGGTCGGTGGCCTTACCTTTGCCCTCGTCGCCCCACTGGGCGCCGATGAGGACGATTGCCGGCATGCCGCGCCTCTCCCGCTCGAATGCTGTGCATAGTGTGTGCAGCCGGTGAGCTACCTTATCCGATCGCGGTCCGCACCCCCGTCTGTCGCGGTGCTGACCTTCGACGAGCGCCGGGTGCCGCGCACGCTGCGCGGTCTCCCGCGTACCGACCTGGACGGGATCGAGACGTGGCGGCGCGTCGTGGTGGTGGGGAGCCGCGCGGATCTGGGGCGGGTGCTGACCGCCCTGTTGCGCGCCGACCGGCTCGACGTCGAGGTGGCCCATGTGTGGCGTGCGTTCGGCGCCCGCCGGGCCCTGCACGCAACTGCCACCCGGGTGCCGCTGATCAGGGACGAGACCGGCGTCGTGCTCGTGGAGGCCGCACTGTGGCGGCCGCCCGAAGGGCAGCGCACCCTGCGCGGTGAGGCCGTCGTCGACGACACCGTGCTGTTCGACGGCGAGGTCGCCGAGGTCCGCATCGAGCCGACCGCGACGATGCCCGGCCTGCGCGCTGCCGTGCTGACCGGCCGGCCGCGCCGCTGGGTGGCCGGGCGGGCGGCGCAGCTCGGCACCACCGGCGCGCTGGTTGTCCGCGACGGGGTGCAGGGTCCGCGACCGGTGCGGCGGTCCACGTTCTACCGGCACACGCAGGGCTGGTTACGCGTCGGCCGCCGGTAGCGTGGGTGCGTGAGCCTCATCAGAAGCAGAGACGGGGGCCCGCTGCACCAGTCGGTGCGGCCAAGCCCACTGTTCCTGGTCCTGATCGCCGCGACCGCCGCCGGCGGGGTGACGGCCTGGTTCTCGGCCGCGCAGGTCGGTCCGATGGCCTACCTCGGGGTGTTCGTGTTCGTGATCTTCGGCTGGCTGATCTCGCTGTGCCTGCACGAATTCGGGCATGCGTACTCGGCCTGGCGGTTCGGCGATCACGGCGTCGAGGCGCGCGGTTACCTGACGCTGAACCCGCTCAAGTACTCGCACCCGCTGCTGTCGCTCGGGCTGCCGGTGCTGTTCATCGCACTCGGCGGAATCGGGTTGCCCGGTGGCGCGGTGTATCTGCAGACCGGCTGGATGGGCAAGTGGCAGCGGACGCTGATCAGCCTCGCCGGCCCCGCGGCGAACGTCGTCTGCGCGGTGGCGCTGTTGGCGGCGACCCGGCTGCTCTACGACCCGGCGCACTCGGTGTTCTGGGCCGGGGTGGCATTTCTGGGATTCCTGCAGATCACCGCGTTCCTGCTGAACATTTTGCCCATCCCCGGGCTGGACGGCTACGGCGCGGTCGAGCCGCACCTGAGCCCCGAGACGCAGCGCGCGGTGGCGCCGGCCAAGCAGTGGGGCATTCTGCTGCTGGTGCTGCTGCTGTTCGCCCCCGGGGTCAACCAGTGGTTCTTCTCGGGGGTCTACGACCTGTTCGAGCTGTCCGGGGTGCCGGCGTACATGTCGGCCGTCGGCGGTGAGCTGACCCGGTTCTGGTCCGCCTGGCAGTAGAGGCCTGAGCACCCTTGCCATATATGCGTCAGTACGCATATATTCGCCGCCATGGGCGCGGGACACGACCACAGTCACGGCGCTGATGCGCGCGTCTCCCGGATGGTCATCGCCGCCGGCATCCTGACGCTCTTCTTCGCGGTCGAACTGGGCACGGCTCTGGCCATCGACTCGATCGCGCTGCTGGCCGACGCCGGGCACATGCTCACCGATCTGGTCGCGATGTTCATGGGGCTGACCGCGGTGCTGCTCGCCAAGCGGGGCAGCTCGTCGCCGTCGCGGACCTACGGCTGGCACCGCGCCGAGGTGTTCACCGCGGTCGCCAACGCGGTGCTGCTGCTCGGCGTCGCGGCGTTCATCCTCTACGAGGCAGTCGAACGGCTCGGCGATGCGCCGGACGTGCCCGGCGTGCCGATGATCGTCGTCGCGCTCGCCGGCCTGCTCGCCAACGCGATCGTGGTGCTGCTGCTGCGTTCGCAGTCCGAGAACAGCCTGGCCGTCAAAGGCGCCTACATGGAGGTGGTCGCCGACACTGTCGGCAGCATCGGTGTGCTGATCGCCGGCGTCGTCACGGTCACCACCCGGTGGCCCTACGCCGACGTCGTGGTCGCGGTGTTCGTAGCGCTGTGGGTTCTGCCCCGGGCGATCGCGCTGGCCCGCGCCGCGCTGCGGATCCTCTCGGAGAGCTCACCCAGCCACATCGACGTCGACGAGCTGCGGGCCGCGCTGTGTGCGGTGGACGGTGTCACCGAGGTGCATGATCTGCACGTGTGGACGCTGGTGCCGGGCAAGGACATGGTGACCGCGCATCTGACCAGCCGGCGCGATTCGGCGCGGGTCCTCGACGACGCGCGCGCCGTGCTGACCGCGCGTGGGCTCGACCACGCGACCGTGCAGGTCGAGCCGCCGGATTCGGCCGCCGACTGCGAGTGCGAAAGCCAGAACCGGTAGCCCCGCCACGGCTGCCCGTCGCGCTGCGCGCGGCGCTGTCCACCGCGATCCCCGTCCTCGTCGGCACGGCAGCCGGCAGTCTCGGCGCCGGACTGATCGCCACCCTCGGCGCCTTCACCTCCCGGTTCGGGGTGGGGCGTCCGTACGTCAGCCGCGCCGCCCAGCTCGCCGTGGTCGCACTCGCGCTGGCACTGGCGGTCGCCGCCGGCTCATGGGCGGCCGACGTGGCGTGGGCCGGAGTGCTGACCGTCTCCGCGGTCGCCGTGACGGCAGTGTGGCTGTGCCATGCGCTGACGGTCGGCCCGCCGGGTGCCTATGTGTTCGTCGTCGCCTGCGCCGCCGGGATCGGCGTCTCGGCGTCCCGGCTGCACCCCTGGCAGATCGGCGCGCTGGTGCTCGCGGGCGGCACGGTTGCCTGGGTGATCCAGATGCTCGGCGCGGTGACGGGATTCCGGCGCCCGGAGCGGGTGGCGCTACGGACGGCGGCCGATCGCGTCGCCGACTACCTCGTCGCGATCGGCACGCCGGATGAGGCCGCCGCCCGGCGCCGGGCGGCGCGGGCACTGCATCTGGCGTGGACGACGTTGGTCGACCAGCAGCCGGTCACTCCCCGGAGCCGGGAGTTGGACCGGTTGCGCGCCACCAACCACGCGGTGCATGTCCTGTTCGCCCGCGCCGATCCCGACGACGCCAACCTGGCGCGTTCCCTCGGGCGACTGCAGACCGATCCGGACACGGTCGCGGACCGGGACCCCCGGAGGCGTCCGCCCGAATCGGTGCCCGCGCGGCAGCTGCTGCGGGAGGCCCTGCGCACGGGATCGCAGACCCGCAGGGTGATGGTGCGGGTGGCGATCGGAGTCCCGCTGGCCGGCTTCGCCGCGGTGGGGCTCGGCGTCGACCGGGCCTACTGGGCGATGGCGGCCGCGGTGCTGGTCCTGCATCAGGGCGCGCCGCTGTGGCATGCGCTGCGCCGCGGCGCCGAGCGGCTCCTCGGCACCTGGATCGGGTTGGCGCTGGCGGCGGCGATCATCGTCGTCCATCCGCAGGGCTGGCTGTTGGCTGCCGTGCTGGCGCTGCTCAATTTCGCGATCGAGATGCTGGTGACCCGCAGCTACCTGCTGGCGTCGATCTTCATCACCGCCACCGCGCTGACCATCGGCACGGCCAGCCATCCCCTCTCACCCGGGCAGGTCGGACATCTGCTGCTGACACGCGGCGTCGACACGCTGATCGGATGTGCCGTCGGCCTGGCGGTGTACCTGGCGCTGGTGCGCCGCCAGGAGGCTCATCGGCTCGCCGACGCGGTCGCAGCCACCCGGGCCGCGCTGGCCGCCGCCGACCCGTTCGCGGCGGCTGAGGACGCGGAAAGCGTGGCGGCCCGCACCGCCCGCCGGAACCTTCAGCGGGCCACGCTGGACATGCTCGACGTGCTCGACGCCGCCCAGGCCGGGCCACGGGACCAGCGGGACGCCGCCGCCCGGCTACGGCCCGAGGTGCTGGCCGTCGAACGGGCATCGTCGCAGACGATCGCGGCGCTGTGGAGCTAGGCCAAGCCGAGCTCGGCGCGCGCCGCCGGATCGCAGTCGTCGAGCAGGTCCAGGCACCGCTGGTATTCCGGCTGTTCGCCGATCGCCTCGGCCGCGCGGGCCAGCGCCGCGACGCAGCGCAGGAACCCGCGGTTGGGTTCGTGCGCGTAGGGCACCGGGCCGAAACCCTTCCAGCCGTTGCGGCGCAATTGATCCAGACCGCGGTGATAGCCGGTGCGGGCGTAGGCGTAGGCAGTGACGGCTTGATCGTCGGCGAGTGCCGCCTCGGCCAGCGTGGCCCACGCGACCGACGCCGACGGGTGCGCGGCGGCCACGATGGCCGGGCTCTCCGCGGCGGCCAACTCGGCTTCGGCGGCGGGATCGCCAGGCAGCAGTACAGGTTCCGGTCCGAGGAGATCGCCCATCCGAGTCATGGCCCCATTGTGCCGTGCAGGGTTACTCAGTCGTCACCGCGGATGGCTAAGCTTCGCCCGTAGCGCCGTTAGGGAGGACCGCAGCACCGATGTCGAACCCCACTGGCCCGGATCAGCCGGACAACGTCAACCAGCAGGCCACCCACCCGCAGGACGAGCCCGCCACCGAAGTGTTCGCACCGGCCGATCCCGGCAGCCAGCCCGCCGACCCGCCAGAGGGCGAGCGCCGGTTCACCGCGCCGTCCGGTTTCGACGCCGGGTCCACGCAGATCATCAACCGGCCGCAGGAGCCCGCCACCGAAGTGTTCGGCACCGGCGGCGCCGCCGAGACGGAGGCCTTCGCCGCGCAGAACGTCGCTCCGCAGAAGATCCCGGCGCGCGACGGCGCACCGAAGCCGCCCGGCAAGAAGCGCAGCTGGGGCTGGGTGATCGCGATCGTGCTGGTGATCGCGGCGCTGGCGGCCGTCGCGATCCTCGGCACCATCCTGCTCACCCGCGGGTCGTCACCTGCGGCCTCCCAGGAGGACCAGGTCCGGGCCACCATCTCCGACTTCGACGTCGCGGTGCAGAACGGCGACCTGGCGGCCCTGCGCAGCATCACCTGCGGCAGCACCCGGGACAGCTACGTCGCCTATGACGACAAGTCGTGGGAGCAGACCCACGCCCGCGTCGCCGCGGCCAAGCAGTATCCCGTCGTCGCGAGCATCGACCAGGTCGTCGTCAACGGCGACCACGCCGAGGCCAACGTGACCACGTTCATGGCCTACGCGCCGCAGACCCGCTCGACGCGCAGCTTCGACCTGGAGTTCACCGACGACCAGTGGAAGATCTGTCAGGCCCCCAACAGCTAGCTAGCCCGCGGTATCTGATTGCGGGCTTCTCTTCGTTCAGCCCGCGGTCACGCTGCGGCCCGCGCTGTGCAGGTCGTTGCACGCCTCGACCACGCGCTCGCTCATCGACGCCTCGGCCTTCTTGAAGTAGCTGCGCGGGTCGTAGACCTTCTTGTTGCCGACCTCGCCGTCGACCTTGAGCACGCCGTCGTAGTTGGTGAACATGTGCCCGACGATCGGGCGCGTGAAGGCGTACTGAGTATCGGTGTCGACGTTCATCTTGACCACGCCGTACTTCAGCGAGTCCTCGATCTCCGACTTCAGCGAGCCCGAGCCGCCGTGGAACACGAAGTCGAACGGCTTGGACCCTTCGGGCAGGCCCAGCTTGGCGGCTGCCACCTTCTGCCCTTCGGCGAGCACCTCGGGCTTGAGCACGACGTTGCCCGGCTTGTAGACGCCGTGCACGTTGCCGAACGTCGCGGCCAGCAGGTACTTGCCGTGCTCGCCGGCGCCGAGAGCTTCGATGGTCTTCTCGAAGTCTTCTGGAGTCGTGTAGAGCTTCTCGTTGATCTCGGCCTCGACGCCGTCCTCTTCGCCGCCGACCACGCCGATCTCGATTTCCAGGATGATCTTGGCCGCGGCGGCCTGCTTGAGCAGTTCCTGCGCGATCGACAGGTTCTCGTCGATCGGCACCGCCGAGCCGTCCCACATGTGCGACTGGAACAGCGGATTCTGCCCCTTGGCGACGCGCTCGGCGGAGATCGCGAGCAGCGGACGGACCAGGCCGTCGAGTTTGTCCTTGGGGCAGTGGTCGGTGTGCAGCGCGACGGTGATGTCGTACTTGTCGGCGATCACGTGCGCGAACTCGGCCAGCGCCACCGCGCCGGTCACCATGTCCTTGACACCCAGGCCCGACGCGAATTCCGCACCGCCCGTGGAGAATTGGATGATGCCGTCGGAGCCGGCGTCGGCGAACCCTTTGATCGCGGCGTTGACGCTCTCCGACCCGACACAGTTGATCGCCGGGAACGCGAACGAGTGCTCCTTGGCCCGGCTCAGCATCTCGGCGTAGACCTCGGGCGTGGCGATGGGCATGGCGGTTCCTCTCGGCTGGGGTGGTTGGAGTATCTCAGGTGTGGCGAACGCTCACACGGTCAGAACCACGCGGTAGCGGGCCTTGCCGGAATCCATCACCTCGAACGCGTCGGCGGCCTCGGCCAGCGGCCGCTCCTGCACCATCGCCCGCACCCCGGACAGCACCGCGAAGTGCATGGTCTCCTCGACGTCGCGAGAGGTGCCCGACGGGTGGCCGCTCACCGACAGCCCGGAGTTGATCAGGTCCAACGGGCTGATCGGCAGGTTCTCCGGCGTGACACCGACGGCGACCAGCTCGCCTTCGGGGCGAAGGCCTCCCACCGTCGCGGCCATCGCGTCGGCGTTGTTGGCCGTCGCCAGGACCACCGCGGCGCCGCCGAGCTTCTGCAGTTCGGCGGCGACGTCGGCGGCGGTGGAGTCGATGTAGTGGTGCGCGCCGAGCCGCGTGGCTTCCTCGGCCTTGCCGGTGCCCCGCGCGATCGCGACGGTCTCGAAGCCCATCGCCCGCGCGAACTGCACCCCGAGGTGGCCCAGGCCGCCCACCCCGAGGATCGCGACGACGTCGCCGGCTTTCGCGCGCGTCTGGCGTAACCCGTTGAACGTCGTCACCCCGGCGCAACCCATCGGCGCCGCCTCCACGAACGACAACCCGTCGGGGATGCGGGCCAGCGCGGTGGCAGGCACGGTCACCGATTCCGCGTACCCGCCGGGGTAGTGCCAGCTTGGCACCTCCATCCGCACGCACTGCATAAAGTGCCCCTGCCGACACGGGATGCAGCGGTTGCAGTTACCGCCGAACCAGCCGACCGCTACCCGGTCGCCGGCCGCGAAGTCCTCGACCCCGTCTCCGACCTCGGCGACGGTACCGGCGATCTCGTGGCCCAGTGTGAGCGGCCACTGCAGGCCGGGGAAGTGTCCGGCGTGGAACTCGCGGTCGGTGCCGCAGACGCCGCAGGCGGCGACGGCGATGCGGACGTGACCCGCCGACGGCGACGGGGTGTCGACGTCGACGAGGGTCAGTGCGGCGTTGGCTTCGGGAACCTGAACAGCCTTGTGGGTGGGCATGCCTCACCCTAAGCCGCCGGTACCCTTGAGACCCGTGGTCGTCGACAATCTCGCGCTGATGCCCGATTTCCTGGACCCGATCAACCTCATCGGCTACTTCGGCACGTGGGCGCTCGTCGGCATCCTCGTCGTCGTCTTCGTCGAATCGGGCGTGCTGTTCCCGGTGCTACCCGGCGACACGCTGCTGTTCGTGGCCGGCATGCTCGCCGCCGGCACGGCCGCCCGCGCCGACGTGGTCGATGCGAACTTCCACCTGTGGCAGCTGCTGCTGTTCATCCCGATCGCCGCCGTGCTCGGCGGCCAAGTCGGGTATTGGATCGGCCGCAGCCTGGGCACCGCGATGTTCAAGCCGAATGCTCGCGTGCTCAAGCAGCGCTATCTCGACGAGGCGCACCTGTTCTTCGAGCAGCGCGGACCGTTCGCGATCGTGATCGCCCGGTTCGTGCCGATCGTGCGGACGCTGGCGCCGATCACCGCGGGCGCGGCGAAGATGAGCTACGGCCTGTTCACCGCGTTCAACGTGCTCGGCGCGGTCATCTGGGGCGTCGGGCTGACGCTGATGGGCTACGGCCTCGGTCAGTTCGAGGTGGTGCAGAAGCTGCTCGAGCCGATCTTCATCCTGATCGCGGTCGCGTCGATCACCCCGATGATCTGGGAGTGGTACAAGCGGCGGAAGGCTGCCAAGGCGGCTGGGCAGGCTGGGCCGTCAGCACCCGAGCCGCACCATCCGTGATCGCGATCGTGTGCTCGCTGTGGGCCGCCCGGGAGCCGTCGGCTGAGCGGATCGTCCAGCCGTCGGAGTCGTAGACGATCCGGTTCGTGCCCTGGGCCAGCCAGGGCTCCAATGCCAGTGTCAGACCCGGCCGGAGCACCATGCCGCGACCCGCGCGCCCGACGTTGGACACGTGCGGGTCCTCGTGCATCGTGCGGCCCAGGCCGTGCCCGCCGAAGTCGGTGTTCACCCGGTAGCCGTACTCAGCGGCGACCGCGCCGATGGCCGCCGAGATGTCCCCCAAGCGGTTGCCCGGGCGTGCCGCGTGGATGCCCGCGGCCAGCGCATGCTCGGTGGCCTCGATGATCCGCTGGTCTTCCGGGCGCGGGGTGCCGACGATGATGCTGCGCGCTGAGTCGGCGACCCACCCGTCGATCGACACCGCGATGTCCATGCTGAGCAGGTCACCGTCGCGCAGCACGTAATCGTGCGGAAGTCCGTGCAGCACAGCGTCATTGACGGAGAGACAGATGACGTTGCGAAACGGCCCGCGGCCGAACGACGGGTCGTAATCCCAGTAGCAGGACTGCGCACCGCGCTCGGCGATCAACTCTCGCGCCCGCCGCTCGAGGTCGAGCAGATTGACCCCGACCTGTGCGCGCTGGACCAGGTCGTCGAGGAGTGCGGCGATGAACGCTCCCGTGGTGGCCATGGCGTCGACCTCTGCCGCCGTCTTCAACTCGACCATGGACTTCCCTTCGCAAACCGGTATAGAAATACCAGTCTAGACGGGCTTATCCTTGGCCCATGGTGCGATCTCCCCTGACCCCGCAGCAGCGG
Organism: Actinomycetota bacterium; assembly: GCA_040752555.1. Lineage (GTDB taxonomy): Bacteria > Actinomycetota > Actinomycetes > Mycobacteriales > Mycobacteriaceae > Mycobacterium. Next base: position 180,691 of record JBFMGT010000004.1, read on the forward strand.
GCAGCCGGCGCTCGCCTCGGCGCCTACCTGCGCGCCGCCCGCGGGGCCCGCAAGGCCGCCGATGTCGCGCGCGCGGCGTCGATCTCCCCGGAGACGCTGCGCAAGATCGAGACCGGCCGGCTCGCGACCCCGGCTTTCACCACGGTCGCCGCACTCGCCGCGGTGCTGGACATCCGCCTCGACGAGCTGGCCCGCACCTGCCGCTAGGACTGGCCGAGTCCGTTCTGCAACGCATCGAACAGCCGGCCGAGTCGTTGGCGATGATCCTCGACGACGGGATCTGGTGACCCTTCGGCGATGACGCGCCGCGCGGTTTCGGTCAGGACTGTGGAATAGCCGGCGATGACGAGCGCGGCGAACAGCGCCGGGTCGCCCGTGAATGTCGGGTCCGCGTCGAGCGCCTCACGCAGCGCCTGCACGAGTTCGGCCGCGATCTCCCGCAGCCGGGCAATGAGCACCGGGGATCCTGCGACGGTCCGATAGAACGGGATCGATCCGTCCTTGACGCCGGACAGTGCGTGCCGCTCGTCGACGAGACGGAATGCCCGGTCGCGCAGGGACGTCAGTACGTCTGTGCCGGGCGCGCGGACAAAGACCGCGCTGCGCAGGATCTCGACGGCGTCGTCGACGCGGTCGAAGAGCAGGTCCTCCTTGCGCGGGAAGTGCTTGAACACCGTGACGCTCGAGACCCCGGCCTCCTTGGCGACCTGCGCGACCGTCACCTCGTCGAAGCCGCGATCAAGGAACATCCGCGTCGCGACGTCCGAGATCTTCCGGCGGGTCATGGGACCGCCGCGTTCCGACGTCCTGGGCATTCCACCTCACTATGTTGACTCACTTAGTTTAGTCACTTAGCTTAGTGACATGACTCGTGCTTCCAGCATTGTCTCTCCCCGCTCGCTCACCCAGGCCTGGCCCGCCCTCCTGGGCCTGTCGGCGGTGTTCCTCTTCGAGATGCTCGACAACTCGATCCTGACCGTCGCGCTGCCCACCATCGGCCGCGATCTGCACGCCTCCACCACCGCACTCCAATGGGTGACGGGCGCCTACGCCGTCGTGTTCGGCGCGCTGATGCTGGCGCTGGGGGCCGTCGCCGACCGGATCGGACGGCGTCGCGTCATGCTGGCCGGCCTCGCCCTGCTCGCCGCCGCCAGCCTGGCGACCGCGTTCGTGACGACGGCCGACCAACTCATCGCCGTGCGCGTGCTGACCGGCGTGGCCGCAGCGATGACGACACCGGGCGCGATGGCGCTGGCGTTCCGGCTGTTCGACGACGACACCCTCCGCATGCGTGCGATCACGCTGATCTCGACGGTGGGGCTGGTCGGCCTCGCGATCGGCCCGACGCTCGGCGGGTTCGTCATCGAGGTCGCACCCTGGCAGGTGCTGTTGCTGGTCAACGTGCCGATCGCGGTGCTCGCGATAGTGGGGGTGCGCGTCGGCATCGCCGTCGATCGCACTGAGGAACTGCATCGCGATCCGCTGGACATTGCGGGAGGCGTTCTCGGCACGGTCGCGATCGCGTGCGCGTTGGTGGCGCCGTCGCTGTTCGTCGAGGACGGCGCCGGCGCGTGGTTGCCGTGGACGACGGCAGGCCTGGCGCTGGCCGCGTTCGTGGCGTTCGTGCTCCGGGAGCGGACCGCGCGGTTCCCGCTGATCTCTCTACGGCTCGTGGCGCACCCGCTGGTGGCGAGCGGGCTGGCGTTCAAGGCCGCCGCCGGGCTGGCGGTCGCGGGTCTCGGCTATCTGGTGACGCTGCAGCTCCAGCTCGACTGGGGCTGGCCCCCGGCGCTGGCCGCGATCGGGATGCTGCCGCAGGTCGCGGTGCTCATCGCGGGCAGCTTCGTCGTCAACCCGTTCGTGCGCAGGGTCGGACCAGAACGTGCCGCGTGGCTGAGCGCGTCTGCTGTTGTCGTCGGGCTCGCGGTCTATGCGGTGCTGGGCCGCTTCGGCTATCCGTGGGTCGCGACCGCGCTGGTGCTCGTCGCGGCAGGCCTGCGGGTGGTCGGGGTGGTCGCGGCGCTGAACGTGTTGCGTGGGCTGCCCGACAACCGGACCACGATTGGGACGGCCCTGGTGGACACGTCGAGTGAGGTGACGTCCGGCGTCGGCATCGCCGTCAGTGGGACGATCCTGGCCGCGATGTTCACCGGCACGATCACCGCCGCGCACTGGACCGCAAGTCAGACGACGCAGTTCCGGGAGGCGGTCACCGTCGCAGGGCTCGCGCTGACTGCGATCGCCGCGGCGCTTGTCGTGTACGGGATCAGTGCTGCTCAAGCGCACTCACGGACGTGATGGTGCCGATCGACTACTCGAACGTCTCGTTCTACACCGTCTGAGAGAATGCTCTTGGGCGAGCCTTGATCGTCGTCCGACTATCCGCGTCACCGACGCTACGACCTCCCCGGAGCGACAGCTACAAGCCTGCCGCGAACTGTGCGCTCAGCGCGGCTATGAGGTTATCGGCGTGGCTAGAGATCTCGACGTGTCAGCGGGAGCCACGCCGCCGTTCACCCGTCCCCAGCTTGGCGACTGGCTGACCAACAGGCTCGGAGAGTTCGACGTGCTGGTCTTCTATCGCATGGACCGCCTCGTCCGTCGACTGCTGGACCTGGCCGATCAGCCGGGACCGGCCAGGAACGGACGCTCCCCAACACCACGGTGTTCTTGCCGGGGCGGACGCCTTGGTAGCTGTCCCGTGGCCCTTCTCAACGGAAACCACTTGCCGGTGGCTTCGATGATTGAAGCGGCATTCTTCGGGTGCCGGTGTGAGATCCACGCGCAAAAGACGAGCCAAGCAATCAGCGATAGCAGACCGATTCCAAGTGCGCCGAACACATAGGGAACAAACAAGACAGCCTCCACCAAACGCAATGGCTGTCTCGGCAGCCTGCATTTGGCAGATACCTCTGGTCGGGGCTTCCCTAAGGCCCCTCATACCCACACCGCCGAGACGGGAGAGCGTCCCAGCACGCCCCGCTGCTTTAAGACATCTACGCGCCGGTAGCAGCATTCTAACTTGCTGCCGTGGACCTAGCCAGCTTCAAAACGCAGGGGGGGTTACCCCCTGCGGGGGTCTCCGACCGGTCGGTAATGCGGGTGCCGAATTGGATGCGACGCATAGCCCAATTTTTCAACGCGCTGACCAGCGCGAATACGCACAAACCCAGGTCAGAATCCCGACACTTAGGCCCGTTTCGGGCCAGAAACGAGGTCAAACGTGCCCGAAACAGGCACCGAAGAAGCGCCACCGATCCCTGGTTACCCCACCGGTATGAGGGCTCGCGGCAAGCGACTCTGGCGCGACCTGCACACCTCCGCAGACTTCAGCGAGAGCCCCGAGACCCGGACCGTGATCGAGGAGGCGTGCTACCTCGCCGACGAGGTCGACCGGTTGCGCCGACTGGTCCGCAAGGCCGGCGCGGATACCCGCGTCACCGGATACAACAGCCAGCCGGTCTCGATGCCCGAGGTGGACGATCTCCGCAAGAGCCAGACGCTCTTGCTGTCGATGCTTAAGTCGATCCGCGTCGACACTGACGGTGGCGACGGCAAGCTCACCCGCAGCCAGGCCGGCCAGCGTGCCGCTTACTCCCGGTGGCACCGATGAGGGCCGGCAAGAGGCGGCAGCGTGCCACCACCCGGAGACAGCCGACCACGGCTCTGCCCGACGAGATGAAACGTCGACTCACCAACCCGGATCTGCGCTCCCGCGCGCAGTTCCTCTCCGACATGCGGGCTAAGCAGGCCGCAGGCCAGCTCACCAGCCCCGCCACCGCTGCACTACTAGACCGATTGGAGCGGGCCCTTGAGCTACGCAACCGCTGCTGACGTAGTCGAGCTTTGGGCACGGGAGCCCGAGCCAAAGGTCATCGCGCTAATCGAGCGTCGACTGGCTCAGGTCGAGCGGATGGTCCACCGCAGGATTCCCGACCTAGCCGCACAGATTGAAGACGGTCACTTGGACGTAACCGACGTAATCGACATCGAAGCCGAGGCCGTGCTCAGGGCCGTCAGGAATCCTGAAGGCCTGCATAGCGAGCAGGACGGGTCGTATGCGTACCAGCTGTCACGTGAGGCAGCCGACAACAGGCTCCGCATCCTCCCAGAGGAGTGAGAGCAGCTGGGCATCAGGCCAAGCAGGATGTTTTCGATCACACCGAGAATTCGGGCAACCTCGGCGGCTGTCTCTCTTCGAGGCTGAGAGCAGCAGGTAACCATCTCATTCTTGATTGAACAGGCGGTCGGATTCAACGTATGCTCGAAAATCTTCGATGCTTCGAGGCGAAATTTTCTTTTGCCGTGCAGCACTATCCATCAGCTCACGTGACTTTTGTTCGCGGTCCATTCCTTGGACAGCAATTATGAGCAGCGGCAGAATGGTCAACAACCAGACCCAGCCGTACGCCATTGCCGCGGTCACGATCAGGGCGAGGATTGGTGGGACAAGGGTGAGTCGCAATTCGCCTTCTGCTTTCAGCCTGTCGGTCTCGGAAAACAGCGCGGGGTTGTCATCACCAACGAGGAGAGTGGCGGGGAGCGATAAGTCAGCATCAAGTTGTGATACCGCCTGATGATATTCGCCTAGTAGCTTTTGACTCAGCAATTTGTACATGTCTTCGTCAATGCGATTCGCCCTTTCCTCCTCCCGAAGTCGGGAGTCGCCATCCCACAGAAGCTGCTTCAGCGCCAAGTTGTCGCTGACATCCGGAGGCGGTCGAAGAATTTTATCGGCGACGAACTCGCCAACGCCCCGCGCAGATGCCGCGATCGGATAAGCCGGTGTTGCCATGGTACGTGTGCTCAAGCGGTGTTTCCAGACGGCGAAACCTACGACTACCCTCGCATAACCCATGAACAGCTTCCCGGCAATAAAATAGGCAAAAATTTGAATTAATCGCCGCGTACCAAATCTTATGGCCGGCGAAAGGATCTGCGAAATAGACCCTACCAAATATGCACCGAGGCTGACCGCAATTCCGATCAAAAGAGGATTAACCGCGTCAGCTAAGTTGAAAACGGAAGCAACGGGTCCGCTTGTAGGCCTCCGCTCGAATCTGGGCTCTACTACGATCCGTAGCAGTAGCAGCCACAGGTATCCAGCAGCGAGCGGCGCACGAAGGTCGCGAAAGCCAGGAAGTGCAGAAGCGAGCAACTGCACGGAAGTTCAACCCCCCAATGAGCGTTTAGTAGTCATTGTTGGCCGGAGCGAGAGGCCGACACCCTCCCGAAAGAGGGTGCCGCCCTTCCCCGTGACTAAAAGAGCCGACTACGGCCCTGTCGCACCGCCCGCGTGATCGCGGACGTTCTCGGCTGCGCGCTTGGCGTTCTCGTAGCTGTAGAACGACTCGCCCGATGCCGCCACCTTGTTGCCACCACGGATCGCGCGCCAGCGCCAGTGGCCACCGGAATCTGCGTAGACGTCGTAGGACGCCGTCTTCGCGCCGACCTTGAAGGCCTCCGCCGCACGGTCGGCGTTGTAGGTCGACGCGAACGTCTCGCCTGCCCACGCAACCATCTGACCATTACTGCTGTAGAGCCACCAGGACGGCTGACCGCCCGTTGTGTTCCTGACCACGAATTTCATCGTGTCTCACCCTTCTGGACCGCCTGACTTTCAGGCGCGGTCCATAACGCAGGCGTTGAGACTCGGGTCACACGAAGCGCCGATTTCTACTACGGCGCATCGTTTTCCTGATACTTTCGGCTCCACAACCACGTAAGAGCACAGGCCTCAGGACCCCGAGCCGCCTCAGGTATCGGACCTGGGGCTTGCTGCGTTCGCGTTAGTTTACCGAGCGGCCCCGACACGGCTTACGGACTAAAAACATTCCTAGCCACGCGTCCCGCGTCGAGTTTCCTGTCGGATCACCAACGACGCCCACGGTAGACCTTCTCGCCGCGAACGCAAGCCACAAACATGCGCTGACCTGTGCATAAGCAGACCCAAGCCTGTGGATGGATATGGGATAAAGATGACAGAACGAGCCACCCGTTTGCTGTTTTCGCAGGTCAGTGCATGTGCGGTTTGTGGACGAAAACTACATGCTTGTCGTTTAACTTTGCCGAATCCGGGCGTGTCGGTTTCACGTGAATCCGCGTCTTACTGCACATGAGCAGCTCGAGGGAAACGAATCAGGGCCTTCGTGAGCAGGACGGTGCTTTACATCCGCTAGTGAAGCCGCGTACCAGAGGGTTGTAAAGTTCGACATTTGAATACTCCAAGGTGGACATCCCGTCGCTCACAGCCGTGGCGGCCGACTGCCTTCCAGCGCGCGGATGAGGCTCGCCGCGTCCCACGGCCCCTTGTGCCTGACCCCGTTGACGAACAGCGTCGGCGTCGCGTTCAGGTCCATCGCCTCGGCATCCTCGGCGTCGTCGGTCACCCGGTGCAGCACCTTCGACGCATGCAGCCGCACATCGTTGTCGAACTGCTCGATGTCGCAGCCCGCCGCCACCGCGTAGCGGTAGATATCGGACCACTCGAGATGGTCCTGATGGGCGAAGAGCTGACGGGACATCTCCCAGAACCGGCCCTGCAGCGCCGCCGCCTCGCTGGCCCGGGCGGCGTCGAACGCCCTCGGGTGCGCGCGCTCCAGCGGGAAATGCCGCCACACGTACCGCAACTCGTCGCCGAAGTGCTCGCGTACCTCGTCGATGGCGCCGGTGGCGCGGCTGCAGAACGGGCACTCGAAGTCGCCGTACTCGACCAGCGTCAGCGGCGCGTCGGGCGGGCCGCGCAGATGATCGCGCTCGGGGTCGACGGGACGCAGCAGGTGCAGGCCGACGGGTTCGGGCGGGCTGAGCCAGTCGGTGATCCGGAAGATCGCCCAGCCGAACACGAAGGCCAGCACCGATGCGGCGAGGACGCCGATACGGGCCTGGTCCTGGCGGCCCGGATCCTCGATCGCGATGTCGACGATGAACAGCGAGATCGTGAAGCCGATGCCGGACAGCGCTGCCCCGCCCATCACCCGGCGCAGCGTCAGGCCCGGCGCCAGCGCGCCCAGCCCGGTCCGGCGCATGAACCACGTCGCGCCGGTGATGCCGACGAACTTGCCGATCACCAGGCCGGCCACGATCCCCCACGTCAGCGGCGAGCGCAGCGCCGCGCCGACACTCTCGGCGTCGAGCTTCACCCCGGCGTTGACCAGCGCGAACAGCGGCAGAATGCCGAACGACACCACGGGCCCGACCGCGGTCTGCAGCCGCTCGTTGATCGAGATCGACTCCTGCAGGGAGCGGCTGGCGGCACGGGCGTACCGCGAGTTCGGCGACTGCCGGAACGCGCGGATCTGCTCGACCGCGCGCTCGACCGGCCGGCGTTCCGGGGTGAACACCGGGATCAGCAGCGCGACGGCGACACCGGCCAGGGTGGGATGCACGCCGCCCATGTAGAGCGCGATCCACAGCGCGACCCCGAGCACCGCGTAGGCGGGACCGCGCGCGGTGGGCAGCCGCCGCACGAGCGCGAGCGCGCCGAGCAGGACCGCGGCCACCAGCAGCGGCGCCCACTTGATCTCGTCGGAGTAGAACAACGCGATCACGCCGAGCGCGCCGACGTCGTCGACCACGGCCAAGGTCAGCAGGAACAGCCGCACCCGAGCCGGGAACACCGGCTTGATGATCGCCAGCGCCCCGACGAGGAACGCGGTGTCGGTGGAGATCACCACGCCCCAGGCCTGGGCGTTCTCCCCCGACGGGTTCAGCGCCAGGAACACCACCGCGGGCAGCACGAGTCCGGCGATCGCGGCGACGACGGGCACCGCGGCGCGGGAGCGGTCGGTCAGCTCGCCGATGGTGAACTCGCGGGTCACCTCGAGACCGACGATGAAGAAGAAGAACGTCATCAGCGCGTCGTTGACGAGGTGCTGCACCGACATCTCGGCGTGATACGACCCGACGGTGAGGCCGACATCGGTGTGCAGCAGGGCCGAATACGCCTCGGCCCATGGCGAATTCGCCCACAGGATCGCGATGACGGTAGCCGTCAACAGCAGCGCGGCAGCGGTGTTGTCGGTGGTCCTGTTGGTGGCGCTGCCACGGCCGAGACGGGACGGCCGCAGCGGGAAACCCCGCGACTGGGTGGCCGGTTCGGTCACGGCTGACCGGCGACGGCGTGAGCGGCTTCCATCAGCAGCCAGCCTGCCAGCTGCACCGACAGATCGCGCTCCGGGATCTCCGAAGAGTTCACCGCACCGGCGACGAACTGGGCCTCGGCCGTACCGGCCGTCGGCAGCTGGGCCTCCCGCTCCCAGAACGCGCTGAACAGCGGCAGTTCCTCCACCGTCGCCCGGTTGTCCCACGCCGCCTGCGCGGAGGACAGCACCAGTGCCCCGGCAGTGGCGCGCGCTGTCTCGTCCTCCGGCGAGTCACCGGGCAAGGCGGTTGCCACGAGCGCGAGGTAACGCGCGAGGATGCCGTGGAACAGACCACCGTCGCCGCCGCCTGCACCCTTGAGGATGCCGTCGGGTGCCATGTGCTCGGACACCGCGGCCACCAGCCGGTGCACCCGTTCGGCGTGGCGCGGATCCTGGGTCCGTGCGGCGAGCTCCGTCTCGAGGCCCAGCACCACGCCCTGGCAGTAGGTGTACTGCGCCCGGACCAGCGAACCGGCCTTGATGCCGTCGAACACCAGGTGGGTCTCGGGATCGATCAGCGTCTCGTCTATCCAGTCGGCCATCTGTTGTGCCCGCCGCAGCCGGCCCTCGATACGGGCCAGGAAGATGCCGGCGGGGCCGTTGGCGGGCGCGTTGAAGAACTGGTCCTGTTTACGCCACGGGATGCCGCCGCCGTCCTCGGGCACCCACGCGGTGAGGAACTGGTCGGCCAGGGTGGCCAGCGCCTTGGGTCGCTCGACTCCGGCCAGCCGGCCGGCCCGCTCGAGCGCGAGCGCCAGCCACGCCATGTCGTCGTAGTAGTCGTTGGTCCAGCGGCCGATGTTGCGTAACCGATGCCCGCGGATCTGGCGGGTGATACGGGTCAACCGCTCGGGCTGGGGGTCGCGCACATGTGCGTCGACCAGGGCGTCGAGGAGATGGGCCTGCCACCAGTAGTGCCAGGTACCGAACCGTCGATGCCGGCCGGCGGCCGGCCACGCGACGACGCCGAGCTGCGTGCCCGGCAATCCCCACAGCGCGCGGAGGTGACGACGGGTGATCGCGGCCTCGGCGCTGGCGGCGCGGTTGGCCCACATCTGATCCATGTGATCGATCCTGCCTCACCGCCCGCCGCAAAAGCCATGAGACAAATTTGTCTCATGTGAGCTATAGTCGTCTCATGTCTACGCGCGAGGAGCTGTTGCGCGCCGCCGCCGACTACCTCGGCCGCCGCCCGAACGCGACGCAGGACGAGATCGCCGCGGCGGTCGGCGTCAGCCGCGCGACGCTGCACCGGCACTTCTCCGGCCGTGCCGCGTTGATGACGGCGCTCGAAGAGCTCGCCATCACCGAGATGACCGAGGTGCTGGCCGCCGTCCGTCTGCACGAGGGGCCTGCCGACGAGGCGCTGCGCAGGCTCGTGATGGCGTGCGAGCCGATCGCCCCCTACCTCGCGCTGCTCTACAGCCAGAGCCAGGACGACGTGACGGCCTGCATCGAGGCGTGGGATGAAGTCGACGGCGCGATCAGCGAGCTCTTCCTGCGCGGGCAGCGCGACGGACTGTTCCGGCCTGACCTGCCCGCAGCCTGGCTGACCGAATCCTTCTACAGCCTCGTCGCCGCGACCGACTGGTCCATCCGCGCCGGCCGCGTCGCCGCCCGGGACGGCACCCGGCTGATTCTCGACCTTCTCTTGAACGGAGTACGCACCTCATGACCCGCCGCTGGATGGCTCTCGGCGTCCTCACTCTTGCCGTGCTCCTGATCGGCGTCGACGGCACCGTGCTGGCGCTGGCGACACCGTTCTTCAGTGCCGACCTCGACGCGACTGGAACACAGATCCTGTGGATCGGCGACATCTACTCGTTCGTGCTGGCCGCCCTGCTGATCAGCATGGGCAGTCTGGGCGACCGGATCGGCCACAAGCGACTGCTGCTGTGCGGCGCGACGGCCTTCGCGGTCTTCTCTGTGCTGTGCGCCTACGCGAGCAGCGCCCCGATGCTGATCGGCACGCGTGCGCTGCTGGGCATGGCGGGTGCGACGTTGACCCCGGCCACCCTGGCGTTGATTCGCGGGCTGTTCGCCGATCAGCGTCAGCGCAGCATCGCGGTCGGCATCTGGGCTGCGGCGTTCTCCGCGGGTGCCGCGCTGGGACCGGTGATCGGCGGCGTGCTGCTCGAACACTTCTGGTGGGGCTCGGTGTTCTTGATCAACATCCCCGTGATGGTGGTTCTTCTCGTCGGCGGCATCCTGCTGCTGCCCGAGCACCGTGATCCCGAGCCCGGCCCGTGGGATCTGCCCAGCGTGGCGCTGTCGATGGTGGGCATGCTCGGCGTGGTCTACGCAATCAAGGAGGGCTTCACCAGCCTGTCCGACGGTGTCGGCGGCGACGTCGTGGCGGCGGCCGTGCTCGGCGCTGCCGCGCTGCTGACGTTCGTGCGCCGGCAGCTGAGCCTGCCGCACCCGCTGATCGACGTCCGGCTGTTCGCCAACCCGAGATTCTCCGGGGTCGTCGTGGCCAACCTGCTGTCGGTGCTGGGGCTGTCCGGACTGGTGTTCTTCCTGTCGCAGTACTTCCAGCTGGTGCACGGCTACGGTCCGCTGAAAGCCGGCCTCGCCGAGCTGCCCGCCGCGGTGACGGCCACGGTGTTCGGCGTGCTCGCCGGTGTCCTCGTGCGCTACGTGTCGCACCGGGTGGTGCTCACCACCGGGTTGGCGCTGGTCGGTGTCGCGATGGGCGCGATGATGGTCTCGCTGCTGGTGTTCACCCCGATCGCTCCGTATCTGCCGCTGGGCCTGGCACTGTTCGTCGTCGGCGTCGGGTTGGGCCTGGCGTTCACCGTGGCCAGCGACGTGATCCTGGCCAGCGTGCCGAAGGAACGCGCCGGTGCGGCGGCGGCGGTGTCGGAGACGGCGTACGAACTCGGCATGGCACTGGGCATCGCCGTCCTGGGCTCCATCGTGACCGCGGTGTACCGCAGCGTCGTCGTGGCACCCGGCGTTCCGGCCGCGGCCGCGGCACAGGCCCGCGATTCCCTGCCGCACGCGCTCGACGCGGCGCGCACGCTGCCGCCGGCACAGGCCGACGGCCTGCTCGACGCCGCTCGCACGGCGTTCACCCACGGCCTGTCGGTCGCATCCGGTGTCGGCGCGCTGCTGCTGCTGACCTCGGCGGTCGCGGTGTGGATCCTGTTGAAGTCACCAGGCCAGGCCGAGGTCGGCGTGCTGGCGGATCCAGGTGTGCATCGCGATGCCGGCCGCAACAGCCGCGTTGATGCTCCGTGTGGAGCCGAACTGCGCGATTGAAACCGTCAGCGCTGCACCGGTTTTCGCGTCGTCGGTGATGCCGGGGCCTTCCTGACCGAAGATCAGCAGCGCCGCCCGCGGCAGAGTCACCTCTTCGATCCGCGCCGCACCCGGCACGTTGTCCACCGCCACCGGCGTCAGCCCGTCGCGGGCGGCGGCGTCGAGCAGCGCGGCGGTGCTGTCGTGGTGGCGCAGACGCTGATAACGATCGGTCACCATGGCGCCGCGCCGGTTCCAGCGCCGCCGACCGACGATGTGCACGGTGTGCACGGCGAAGGCGTTCGCCGTACGGACCACCGCGCCGATGTTGGCGTCGTTGCCGAAGTTCTCGATCGCGATGTGCAGCGGGTGCCGGCGGGCGTCGATGTCGGCGACGATCGCCTCCCGCGTCCAGTACCGGTAGGCGTCGACGACGTTGCGGGTGTCGCCGGTGCGCAGGAGCTCCGGGTCGTAGCGGTCGTCGTCGGGCAGCGGGCCCGGCCAGGGGCCGACGCCGGGGCCGTCGCCCCATTCGGTGGGGCCGGGCGGCTCGAGAGGCTCGGCCATCAGCGCGTCCACAGCGCCGCGTGCGTGCCCACCACCGACACCGTCGCGTAGAGCAGCGCCTGGTTGATCTCACCCTGGGTGCACAACGACGCCCGCACGTTGACCCCGTCCCGCGATGCCTCGGGTAGCACCAGCACCGACGCGCCGTAGACGTCGCAGGCGTGGCTCAGGCCCCGGCCCTGCACCGTCGGCGCGGCGACCACCATCAGCGGGCCACCGCGCGCGGCGGCGTCATCGCGGTATCGCGCGGCCAGGCCGCTGACGTCGAGCCCGATCAGCATGTACCCCTTGCCGCTGAACGCCTCGGGATCGCCGAGTGCGGTCGGGTTCAGTGCGGTGCCGTCCGCGCGGAACGCATCCAGGCTGGTGGTCGTCAGATCCAGCCCGGTGTCGTTGGCGTTGATCTCCGGCAGTCCGACGGGGAACGCGACGGGGTAGGCGACCGTCGACCCGGCGATGCGGTCGCGCGGCGAGTAGGCGTACACCCCTCGCACCTGGCTCTGGTCGCGGAACGGTCCGATGCACACGGTGCCCGTCATCCGATCCGGGTCGGCGGCCGAAACAGGTTGCAGTGCAAGCGAAGTCACATCTTCACAGCCGCCGATCGCGTTGGCTTCCACCGGATGGTCGAGCGCACCGTACAGACCGAACCGGATGTCCTGCGGTTTGGCATGCGGTGCGCCCTGCTGTGACGGTGCGGCGTCGACGTCGACGAGCACGTGGTCGGCGTCGAATCGCAGGTCGGTCACCGAAATGTTCCAGCCGAGGACGGCCAGCGACTCGCCGATCGCCGCGGTCTGCGCCGAATACACGTCCGGACGGTCGTCGTCACTCGAGCAGGAGGTGGCGGTCAGCACGAGGGCCACCAGAATCGCAATCAGCCGCACGGCATCTCAGGTCCGGCCACGGCCCTTGCCCACGGTTCGGGTCAGGGCACGCACCAGCGTGCGCGGCACCATGCGCCCGCCCGTGGTCAGCGCCTTGTACTGCAGGCCGGGGATGATCACGACCTTGCCCTTGGCCATGTCGGACATCGTGTCGGCGACCACGTCGTCGACCTCGAGCCACAGGAACGACGCGGTGCCCGCCATGTCGATTCCGGCGCGGGCGTGGAACTCGGTGCGCACGAACCCCGGACACAGCACGTGCACGCCGACCCCGGTGCCGCCCAACCCGTTGGCCAGCCCTTCGGAGAACGACACCACCCACGCCTTGGACGCCGAGTACGTCGAGCCGCGCCCGGGCAGCAGGCCCGCGACGCTGGCCACGTTCAGCACGGTGCCGGTGCCGGCCGCGATCATTGCGGGCAGCGCGGCGTGGGTGAGGGCCATGACGGCCGTGACGTTGACGTCGAGCTGGGCCTGCAGTTTCTCGTACGGCGCGGACCAGAATTCGCCCGCGGTGCCGAATCCGGCGTTGTTCACCAGGACGCGCACGCCGGCGCGCAGCCGCTCGGCGACGGTCTCCCGGTCGTTGGCCGACGAGAGGTCGGCGGTGATGGTCTCGACGGTGGTGCCGTGGCGCTGCTGCAGCTCGGTGGCCAGCCGGTCCAGCCGGGCGGTGTCGCGGGCCACAAGGACGAGGTCGTAGCCGTCGGAGGCGTAGCGCCGCGCAAAACCCTCACCGATTCCGGAGGTCGGCCCGGTGATCAGGGCGACGGGGCGGGACATGCCCCAGAGGATAGCTACCGCTGATAGTTCGGCGACTGCCGGCCGTTGCGCTGGGTCGGCGGGACCGGGGGCACCGGACGGCGCGGCGGCTCAGGGCGCGGCGGGGTCGGGGTGAGCGGCCGGCTCGGCGAGCCGCTGCGGCGGGCGACGGGTTGTCCCGCCGCCGCCGAGGGCACCGGCGGCAGCACGCGCAGCAGGTCGTTGAACTGGCGCACGGTGCGCAGCCCCTCGTCCCACTGGGCGCGGGTGCTGGTCACCGGCATGCTGATCAGCGTCCAGTTCTGCTCGTTCCACATGATCTCGGCGCAGTCGGGCGCGGTGTGGGCGAATGTCACCATGCGGCGGTCGCAGGCGCGCCGGGCGGCGTCGAGGTTGGTGGAGTACACCATGCGGGGGCCGATGGCGCCGAGCAGCCAGATGTCGCTCTCGCGCGGCTCCTTGATGCCTTTGAGCCGCATGTCGACGACGACGTTGGTGCCGACCTTGCGGTGCAGAGCGATCACGGTGGCGACGTCTTCGAGGTCGAAGATGAACACCGCCTCGCCGCGGATCTGCCCCAACACGACGTTCTTGGCCGTGACGTCGCCCACCGTGGACATCACGCCACGCTTCCAGCGCGAGAGGATGTCGGCGGATTCGGGTTCGTAGTCGAAGCCGTGCGACTTCGCCCATGACTTGCGGCGCCGGCCCAGACCGCGGCGGCGATCCTGGTCGACGTACAACAAAACCGCCGCACCCACGAAACAGAGTGCGGACAGCGTGAACCAGAGCGGAACCATTGCGACCAGAGTATCCGCTCCCCTCCCCTGAACGCGAAACTGCGGCCAGATCGCAATCCTTGCGGAAAATGCGATCTGACCGCAGTGTCGAGGCGGATCAGCCCAGGACCAACCGCTCGCCGTCGGGGCTGACGTTGACGGGCACCACGTCGCCGTCGTGCACGTCACCCGCGAGCAGCATCTTGGCCAGCTGGTCGCCGATGGCCTGCTGCACCAGCCGGCGCAGCGGCCGGGCCCCGTACATCGGGTCGAACCCGCGGTCGGCGAGCCACTTCTTGGCCGGCAGCGACACCTCCAGCGTGAGTCGGCGCTGCGCCAACCGCTTGGCCAGCTGCTGCAGCTGGATGTCGACGATTGACACCAGCTCCTCGGGGTTGAGCCCGTCGAAGATGATCACGTCGTCGAGCCGGTTGATGAACTCCGGCTTGAAGGCCGAGCGGACCGCCGCCATCACCATCTCCTCGGTTCCGCCGGCGCCCAGGTTGGACGTCAGGATGAGGATGGTGTTGCGGAAGTCGACCGTGCGGCCCTGGCCGTCGGTCAACCGGCCCTCGTCGAGCACCTGCAGCAGCACGTCGAACACGTCCGGGTGAGCCTTCTCGATCTCGTCGAACAGGATCACCGTGTACGGCCGCCGGCGCACCGCCTCGGTCAGCTGACCGCCCTGGTCGTAGCCGACGTACCCGGGAGGCGCACCCACCAGGCGAGCCACCGAGTGCTTCTCGCCGTACTCGCTCATGTCGATGCGGACCATTGCCCGCTCGTCGTCGAACAGGAACTCCGCCAACGCTTTTGCGAGCTCCGTCTTACCCACACCGGTCGGGCCGAGGAACATGAACGAGCCCGTCGGCCGGTTCGGGTCCGCAACACCGGCGCGCGAGCGGCGCACCGCATCGGACACGGCCTGCACGGCCTTACGTTGTCCGACCACGCGCTTACCCAGCTCCTCTTCCATCCGCAGCAGCTTGGCGGTCTCGCCTTCGAGCATGCGGCCGGCGGGGATGCCGGTCCACGCCGACACCACGTCGGCGATGTCGTCGGGGCCGACCTCCTCCTTGAGCATCACGTCCTCGCGGGCCTCAGCCTGCGGGAGTGCGGCGTCGAGTTTCTTCTCCACCTCGGGGATGCGGCCGTAGCGCAGCTCGGCGGCCTTGGCCAGATCACCGTCGCGCTCGGCCCGGTCGGCCGCCCCGCGCAGGTCTTCCAGCTGCTCCTTGAGCTCGCGGACGACGTCGATGGCACCCTTCTCGTTCTGCCAGCGGGTGGTGAGCTCGGCCAACTTCTCCTTGTGGTCGGCCAGCTCGGCACGCAGCTTCTCCAGCCGGTCCTTGCTCGCAGCGTCCTCTTCCTTGGACAGTGCCATCTCCTCGATCTCGAGGCGACGCACCAGGCGCTCGACCTCGTCGATCTCGACGGGCCGGGAGTCGATCTCCATGCGCAGGCGCGAGGCGGCCTCGTCGACGAGGTCGATGGCCTTGTCCGGCAGGAAGCGCGATGTGATGTAGCGGTCGGACAGCGACGCGGCAGCCACCAGCGCGGAGTCGGTGATCCGCACGCCGTGGTGCACCTCGTAGCGCTCCTTGAGCCCACGCAGGATGCCGACGGTGTCCTCCACCGACGGCTCACCGACCAGCACCTGCTGGAACCGGCGCTCGAGGGCGGCGTCCTTCTCGATGTACTTGCGGTACTCGTCGAGTGTGGTGGCGCCGACCAGGCGCAGCTCACCGCGGGCCAGCATCGGCTTGATCATGTTGCCGGCGTCCATCGCGGACTCGCCGGTGGCCCCGGCGCCGACGATGGTGTGCAGCTCGTCGATGAACGTGATGATCTGCCCGGCCGAGTTCTTGATGTCGTCGAGGACGGCCTTGAGCCGCTCCTCGAACTCACCGCGGTACTTGGCGCCGGCGACCATCGAGCCCAGGTCGAGCGACACGACAGTCTTGTCGCGCAGCGATTCCGGTACGTCACCGGCGACGATGCGCTGGGCCAAGCCCTCGACGATCGCGGTCTTGCCGACGCCGGGTTCACCGATGAGCACCGGGTTGTTCTTGGTGCGGCGGCTGAGCACCTGCACCACCCGGCGGATCTCGGTGTCGCGCCCGATGACCGGGTCGAGCTTGCCTTCGCGCGCCCGGGCGGTCAGATCGGTGGAGTACTTCTCCAGCGCCTGATAGCTGCCCTCGGGATCGGGGTTGGTGACGCGCGCACTCCCGCGGACCTTCACGAACGCCTCGCGCAGGGCTTGCGGCGACGCGCCGTGGCCGCTGAGCAGCTTGGCGGTGTCGGAATCGCCGCTGGCCAGACCGAACAGCAGGTGCTCGGTGGAGACGTACTCGTCGTCCATCTCGGTGGCGAGATGGGTCGCGGCGGTGATCGCGGCGATGGCCTGGGGCGCCAGTTGCGGCTGCGACGACGACCCGGTCGCGCTGGGCAACCGGTCGAGGAGGCGCTGCGCCTCGGCGCGGATGGTGGCCGGGTCGACGCCGACGGCCTCGAGCAGCGGCGCGGCGATGCCGTCGTTCTGCGTCAGCAGCGCCATCAACAGGTGAGCGGGCGTGATCTGCGGGTTGCCCGCGGCCGTTGCCGCCTGCAGCGCCGACGTGAGGGCCGCCTGGGTCTTGGTCGTCGGGTTGAACGAGTCCACGACACTCCTTACAGGTGCGGGGTCGCACACGGGCGACCCGGAAATTGCTTGTCGACAGAGTCAACGCACACAACCTTGAGTCTGTTCCGCTCAACTTTAACTTTTTTGCCGGTGCGACACCAGGGGCCGAATGTCACCGATGCAGTGGCGGAAATCCGGATGACACGGCCGCGCTCGTCCGACGACAATCCGTCGGTGCCGACCCGACGCCGACTAGACGTTCTCGTGGTCGCCGCCTCCGCGCCGAGCCACATGTATCCCCACCTCGCCGTGGTTCGCGAGCTCGTCGACCGCGGCCACCGGGTCCGCTACGCCGTCAGCGGGCACCTGGCGTCGCTCGTCGCCCCCACCGGCGCCGACGTCGTCGCGTGTACCTCAGTGCTCCCCGGGGCGCCCGGGGCACCGGAGAGCTTCGACGACGCCGACCCGGTCGCCGGCATGCGGATCTTCCTCGACGAGGCCATCCACGTCCTCCCGCAACTGCGGAGCGCCTTCGACACCGACCGTCCCGACCTGGTGCTCTACGACATCGGCGGAATGGCGGGCCCGGTCGCGGCCGAGCTGTGGGGCGTCCCGGCCGCGCAGCTGTCCCCCAGCGAGGTGGCCTGGGACGGCTACTACGAGGACATGGCAGCGATTCTGGATCCGCTGATGAACAGTCCGAGCGGCGTCGACTACCGGCAAACGTTCGAACGGTGGCTGACCGCGGCGGGCACGTCCCTGACGGTCGAGGACGTCACCGGTGTTCCGAGGCAATGCCTGGTGCTGATCCCCAGGATCATGCAGCGCCACGCCGACCGGGTCTCGGATCGCTACCGCTTCGTCGGCCCATGCCTGGACCCGCGGCGCGAAGAACCCGGCGACTGGACGCCACCGCCCGGCGACGGCCCGCTGGCCCTGCTGGCACTCGGCACCGCGTACACCGATCGCGCGGACATCTACCGCGCCGCGATCGACGGCCTCGACGGCGCCGGATGGCGACTCACCATCGCGATCGGCTCCACAACGTCGATGGACGAACTCGGGCCCGTCCCCAACTGGGTGCAGGTTCGCACGAGTGTCCCTCAGCCCGCGGTCCTCGCGCGCGCCGATGCCTTCATCACCCACGCCGGCATGGGCTCGTGCAGCGAGGCGCTGTGGTTCGGCGTCCCCACCGTGGCGCTCCCTCAGGCCGTCGACCAGCCGGCGAACGCCGACCGGCTCGAGGAGATCGGGGTGGGACGGCATCTGCGCGCGGATCCACCCCTCCCGGCGGAACTCGGTCAGGCCGTGCTGGCAGTGGCGACGGACCCCGCGATCCGGCGACGTCTGGACGCTGTCCGGGCCCAACTCCGCGGAAACGGCGGACCAGCGCGCGCGGCCGAGGCCGTCGAGGACGTCGCCGCCGGCCGGTGGTGATTTTCGCCAGGACACGACCGTGACGTCCACGGACGTGGGCGTGACCGGGGTTACCGTCGCAATATGTCCGACATCGGCGACTTCGAGTACGAACGGAAATTCTTCGTTCGCGAGATGCCGGCCGTCGCGGCGTCCGACCCCAGCCCACTGTTGATCGCGCAGGCGTACCTGTTCGTCTCGGACGGCTACGCGGTGCGAGTCCGCATGCAGGGGCCCGCCCCCGCCGACCTCGACGCGACGCCGGCGCAGCTGGTGACCACCCTTGGCGAGGAGGCCATGGGCACCATGACCGCCAAAGGCCCGGCCGCCGGCGGGACCCGCTACGAAGCCGAGCGCGAACTCGATCCGTTGGTGGCCGGCCAGATCGTCGCCCGGGCGGACCACGTCGTGGTGAAGGTCCGCTCGTCGGTCTGGCTCGGCGAGGACGGGTGGGTCATCGACCGCTTCCTGGGTGCCAACGCACCGCTGCTGGTCGCCGAGGTCGAACGCGACGGTCCTGTGGTCGATCTCGAGATCCCCGCGTTCTGCGTCACCGAGGTCTCCGAGGACGACCGGTTCCGCAACGAGAACCTGGCCCTCAATCCGTTCGGGTCGTGGGCAGCCGACTATCGGCGCGAATTCGCCCGGCGCGGAACGGCTTTCGTCGACAGCCTCGGACAGAATCGGTTCCAGTAGCGCGCGTCAACGCTTCCGGAACACCACCCACCGCAACGCGGAGTACATGTAGACGGCTTCGCACCCGCCGGCCACCAGCCGTGCGACGCGGTAGTCGAGGCCCAGGTCCGTCAGCAGAGTCGACAGCCCCAGGATGAAGGCCAGAAAATTGATCACCACCACCGCGACGTAGACACCCAGCTCCTGCCCGACCGGGGCGTGCGAGCGAAAGTTCCAGCGACGGTTGAGCACATAGCTCAGGCTGAAGGCGCATGCGTACGCCACCGACACCGCGGCCGGGTACGGAACGCCGAGCCCGCCGCGCAGCCCGACCAACAGCACCAGGTCGACGCCGAAGGTGAACGAATTGATCAGGCAGAAGCCGAGCAGCGTCGGCGGCACGACCCGTCGGAGACCCGCACGCGGCTGCGCTCCGACCGACACGCGGTCACTGTGACACCAGCAGATGACGCGACGATGAGCAGCGGCCCAACGCCGGGCCTCGGATCAGTACTCGATGCGGAAGCCGCCGATGACGGTGATCGTGTTGCCGTCCGGATCGGTGAGCGTTGACAACCGCACACCCTTGTCGGCCTCGACGACCTCACCGGGCTCGAGCCCTCGCGCCCGCAGCCCCGCGAGCGTGGCGTCGAGATCGTCGACGGCCAGGTTGAACAGTCCCGATCCGGCGCGGCGGGCGTCGCAGAACACCTGCAGCCACGCTCCGGGCAGCACCTGCCATTCGATGAGACTGGGCATCGGGTTGTTGTCCTCGGGCCTGCCGAAGAGCGCGGTGAACCAGGGGCGGCTGGCCTCGACATCGGTGACGGGCAGAACGGCGAGAAGGTTGGTGAAAGCCATGGTGAGAGCCATATGGTGCTGACCGTCGGCACCGCCGGGAGTCATCGTCACGACGCATAATCCCAGAACTGGAGCTCGTGCACGGTGGCGAACACCGTCAACGTCACCGCGTAGACCGCGAGAAGCACCGCCACGCCGGCCCCGCTCACGCGGGTGCCCGCGCCGTCGACCGGGTCCAGCCACCGGCGCAGGGGGCGCGACGCAGCGGGCATCAGCCACCACTGCATGGCGACGATGCTGACGATCTGGCTGATCCACAGGCCCAGCCACGGTGGCGCACCCGCCTCATCGACGACGGGCCCGAGAAAGCGTGACAGCAGCATCACCGTCGGGTAGAGCACGGCGAGGACCAGCATCGCCGACTTCCAGTTGGGCGTCATCAGCGTCCGGCCGTCCTGCACCCGCACCGTGGTGCCGAACGGCGTCGTGCCGGTGCTGAACTCCCTGCTCAGGGTGCCCCGCATCTGCTCCAGCGCGGCACCGCGCTCGGCGGACGTCAGCCACTGCGCCAGCAGCGTACCGGTGCGGAACCGCACGATCGAGGTCCACTCACCGTCCCGCTCGCCCGCCACCAGAACCGTGCCGAGGTAGCCGGGGAGCGCGGCCGCCGCGCGCGAGAGCCGCCTCTGTGTGGCCCGGAACTCGTCGTCGCAACCAGCGGCCACGACATGCCCGAACACACCGATGCCCGAGGCATCCGGGTTGTCGGCGGACGTGACCAGGTCGGTGGTCGCCGTCCAGAATCCCCGCGCGCGCCCGTCGCGCAGCACCTCGGCGCGGTGGGGGCTGTCGAGCCATCGGTGCAGCGTCGCATCCTCGGAAAAGGTCACGGCCACAGCACGATCCGACCTCTCGTCGGTGACATCGGAGACATCGGAGATCCGCCCCGACAGGTGACCGTGCGCGTCACGCGCCGAGGCCAGGAGCTGCTCCGCCCACCGGCCGAACTCCGCGTCGTCACCGTCGGAGTGGAAGACCGTCACCGCTGTCGCCGGGCGCGGACCGGGCTGAGTCATTAGAAGACGATAGCGGCGAAGCTTTGCTAGGTTTTGCCGGTGTCGTGGGGATCCGTGCTGACCGAGCTCGTTCCTCTCGCGCTGGTCGTCGCGCTGTCCCCGCTGTCGATCATCCCCGCGGTGCTGGTGCTGCAGACGCCGTCGCCGCGGCCCACGGGGCTGGCGTTCCTCGTCGGCTGGCTCGTCGGCCTCGCGGCGTTGACCTCGGTGTTCCTCGAGCTGTCCAACCTCATCGGCGGCGTCGGCGCCAAGCCCCCAGGGTGGGCGTCGTGGCTGCGCATCGCCGTGGGGTCGGCGCTGATCGCGTTGGGCGCATACCGCTGGATAAACCGGGCGAAGTCCGAGCACATGCCCGGCTGGATGACCCGGATGAGTTCCTTGACCCCAGCCAAGGCGGCGGTGACCGCGCTGGCGCTGACCGTCGTAAACCCCAAGGTCTTGTTTCTCTGTGCCGCAGCCGGTTTGGCCATCGGTTCGGCTGGCATCGACACCCCGACGGTCTGGATCGCAGAAGCCTGGTACGTGCTGGTGGCCGGGTCCACGGTGGCGCTGCCGGTGCTGGCCTACGCGGTGTCGGGGCAGCGCCTCGACCCGATGCTGGCCAGGGTCGGGGCGTGGCTGGAGCGCCAGCACGCTGCGCTGGTCGCCGCGATCTTCGTGGTGATCGGAATCTTGGTGCTCTACAAAGGCATTCACGGCCTGTGAGGAAGCGCTGCCCCAGGTGACCTAGGATCGTGCGGCGTGGGCCTGGAAGATCGCGAGTCGATGCACATCCTGCGCGATGTGCTCGACACCGGCGGCGACGCGCTGGTCGGCGACTTCTACACGCGCTGGTTCGCCGCGGACCTGTCCGCGCGCGACCTGTTCCCGCCGGAGATGGCCACCCAGCGCAAGGTGTTCGGACACGCCCTGAGTTGGCTCTGCGACGAACTGATCGCCCAGCGCGCCGAGGAGCCGGTGGCGTTCTTGGCCCAGCTCGGCCGCGACCACCGCAAGTACGGCGTGAGCGCCGACCACTACGACACGCTGCAGACCGCGCTCCTGGCGACGCTGCGCGGCCACCTGGCCGACCGCTGGGACCGCCGGCTCGCCGAGGCGGTCACCGACGTGGTGACGCTGATGGTCGGGGTGATGAGTGGCGCGGCCGACGCCGAGACCAGCCCGCCGTTCTGCGACGGCACGGTGCTCGAACACCTCCGGCCCGCCCGGGACGTCTCGGTGATCCGGCTGAAGATGGACCACGCGCTCGGCTATCACCCCGGCCAGTACCTTCCGGTGCAAGTCCCGCAGTGGCCGCGGCGGTGGCGCTATCTGAGCCCGGCCATCCCTGCGGACCCGGCCGGCTACGTCGAGTTCCACGTGCGGTCGGTGCCCGGGGGCATGGTCAGCACCACGATCGTCGCCGAGACACGCCCGGGCGACCGCTGGCGACTGTCGAATCCGCACGGCGCGCTCGAGGTCGACCGCGAGGGCGGCGACGTGCTGATGGTCGCCGGCGGCACCGGGCTCGCGCCGCTGCGGGCCCTTATCATGGACCTCACCCGGTTCGGCGAGAACCCCCGCGTCCATCTGTTCTTCGGCGCCAAGCATCCCTGTGAGCTCTACGACCTGCGCACGCTGTGGGAGATCGCGGCGACCAATCCGTGGCTGTCGGTGACTCCGGTGTCGGAGTTCGCCTTCGACCCGCCGTGGGCGGCGCAGTACCCCGACGTCACCCCGCCGCGCGGCCTGCACGTGCGCCAGACCGGTCTGCTGCCCGAGGTGGTCACCCGCTACGGCAGCTGGGGGGATCGGCAGATCCTCATCTCCGGCGGTCCGGCGATGGTGGCCGCCACCAAAGCCGCGCTGGTGGCCAAAGGGGCCCCGGTGCAGCGAATTCGCCACGATCCCCTGGCGAGCTGACGGTACGTGGCAGGATCGGTGCCCATGGACACGTTCGAAACCGTGACGCTGCGTGATCCGTCCTCCGCGCTGACCGCCACCTACGTCCCTGCCGCAGGCATGGTCGCCTCCTCGTTGTCCGACGACGGGGTGGAACTGCTGGGGCAGCGCCGCGGGCTGCAGGCCTACGTGTCGAACCACAAGACCATGGGCATCCCGATCCTCTATCCGTGGGCGAACCGGTTGAGCAGCATGGGCTACGGCGTCGACGGCGCGGTGGTGACGTTGACCCCGGGCACGGGCGGGGTCCGCACCGACGAGCACGGGGTGCCCATCCACGGGACGCTGGCGGCCTATCCGGACTGGACCGTGACGACGATGCTGGAATCCCAGCTGACCGCTGAACTGGACTTCGCGGCCCGGCCGGCGTTGCTGACCACGTTCCCGTTCCCGCACTTGCTGACCCTCGATGTCACGCTGCGCGACCGCACCCTGACGGTGACCACGACGGTGACCGCGACGACGGGCTCGCGGGTGCCGCTGTGCTTCGGGTTCCACCCCTACCTGCAGTTGCCTGGCGTGCCCCGGGCCCAGTGGCGGATCGAGACACCGGCGATGCGCTACCAACCGGTGAACGCCTGGGGCATTCCGACCGGCCGGGTCGAGCCACGTCCAGCCGCCTCAGAGTTGTTGGGTGACAAGTTCATCGACGAAGGCTTCGACGAGGTGCCGCCGGGGTCGGTGTTCGCACTGTCCGGTGGTGACCGCCGCATCGAGGTGCACTACGACGAGGGCTACACGGCCGCGCAGGTGTTCGCCCCCGGCGAGGACGACGTGGTGTGCTTCGAGCCGATGGCCGCCCCCACCGACGCGCTGCGCCGCGGCGGATATCGGGAGGTGGCGCCCGGTGAATCGGTCTCCGCGATCTTCCGCATCGTCGTCAGCTGACCCGTCAGGCGAACCGCGGATAGTCCTGCACCCAGCGAAATCTGGTGTTGTGCAACGGAAATAACCGCAGGTCGACCCGTTGTAGCGTCAGGGTGACCGGATGGTCTGCGATGCGGCCGGTCAGCTCCAGCCGGTCGGGGGTCTGCCGTACCGGATGCAACCGCAGGGCCGCAGACCTCATCGTGCCATCCGGCTCGTCCGCGATCGCCTCGTCGCGCAGTGTGCCGTCCATCTGCTGGTAGGTGAGCACCCCCGGAACGTCGAAAATCACACGCTGCCAACGGAGGGCGTCGGTGGTCAGCGGCGGTCTCTCGGCGCCGTCGGCGGTGAACCGGGTGACCTCCCAGATGCCGTGGAGCTCGGGTTTCTCCCGCCCACCGCCGTAGTCGCGCCACGCAGAAGCCCCTTCGGCCAGGCAGCCCACCAGAACCCACACCCCGAGCAGCGCCACCACAGCCGCGGCGATCCGGTTCCGCTTGACGTCGGTGAACAGTGCCGGCTGGGTGGCGGGTGGGGCGGGCCGCTGGAGCACCAGCAGGTCAGCAAGTCGGCGTGCCTGCGGCGCCAGCAGGAACAGACTCAACACAAGCAGGTGCGAGGACAGGATCTTGACGGGCACGTCGTAGCTGAGATTGAGCAGGAAGACCTGGGCCATCGACATCGCAGCCAGCAGGGCGCCCAGAGTGGCCGTCCGATTCCAGAACAGCAGCAGACCGGCGACGAGTTCAACTGAGCCGAGCGCGATCTCGTAGGGCAGCGAGGTGCCCACCTGCAGCCACAGCACAGACGCGGGGGTCAGCTCGCCGAACGGCTGCAGCAGGGCCGCCAGCGGCGGGGCAGGCATCTGCGTCGGGATCACCTTCGCGATGCCGTAGAACAGCAGCTGGCCGGCCAGACACAGTCGAACGAACAGGCAGAACCACGCGTGCAGGCGGGTGTAGTTCCGGCGGTGACGGTCGAGTATCGACCAGATCAGCGTGGCCGCGACGGCCACGACTGCCGCGGTGAACACCAGCATCCAGATGACCGCCTGGTCTCCGCTGTGCGAATCCCGATGCAGCACAGCGTCGATGCCGAAGACGCGGCGGCCGACCCAGGCCAACACCGGTTCGATGCGGGTGAGCTGCCAGATCACCGCGTCGGGGGGTGACCACCGGGTGAGGATGCCGGCGTAGACGAAGACGATCTGCGCGAACAGCAGGCAGAAGAGGCCGAAGTAGACGACACAGAAGCGGAACGCGATGCGTGTCAGAGGATGCCAGGGCGTGGACACACGGACCATCGTGGTGCTCAGCGGTGGTGGCGATCAACCGTGCCGGCCCCCGTCAGCCGGCGGGGGCCAACCCCCGTCAGGCGGCGGAGATCCGCGCCCGCACCTCGAAGTCCAGGCCGAGGGCCTCGGCCACGTAGATGTCCTGGTTGAGCTGGTTGCCCGACATCGACACCTCGCCGCGCGGACTGATGTAGGTGAGATTCTCGGCGGCCAACGTCATCGCGGCCACGTCCAGTGAGCCGGCCCGCCGTGCCAGGGCGATCAGCAAGGTGATTGCCTCATAACAGGATTCACCGATGCTGTTCAGCGCGGGTGCCGCCGCCCCGAAGTGGCGGTAGTAGCGGGCGGCGAATTCCATGCCGGCCGAGGTGTTGAGCGCCTCGAAATAGCCGGCGGCAGCGAATAGTCCGTCGTTGCTGCCGTAGCCGCTGGCGAGCAGCATGTTCTCCTCGACGTGGGGGCTGAGCCGGGGCACCGATGCCGCCAGTCCACAACCGGCGAACTGCCGGTTGAACGCCACGCCGTCGCCACCGACGAGAAGCAGGACTACACCGACACCCTGTGCACCGGTGATTTCCACCTGCCGGATCGCCGCGCTGAAGTCGTCGGTGCCCAGCGGCACGTAGATCTCGTCGATCAGCGGCCGACCTTGTGCGCGCGCATGCCACCGGGCCGCGGCACCGGTCTGCTTGGGCCAGATGTAGTCGTTTCCGATCACGATCCACCGGTCGACGCCGTACTCGGCGGTCATCCAGTCCATGGCCGGCAGGAGCTGACGCGACGGGGTCTCCCCTGTCAGGAACAGACCAGGGGTGCGCTCCCCGCCCTCGTAGAGAGGTCCGTACACGTACGGGATACGTCCCGCAGTCACCTTCGCCAGCGCCTGCCGCACCGGCGAGATGTGCCAGCCGGTGACCGCGTCGATCGCGTCCTGGGCGACCAGCTGGCCGACCTCGGCGGCCACGGCGGCCGGGGCGCGGCTGCCGTCGACCGGAATCAAGCGGACCGGCCGCCCCAGCAGCCCGGTGGTGTCGTTGAGGTCGGCGATCGCCAGTTCGGCGCAGGCCTCGCACGACGGACCGTAGATCCCCGCGGAGCCGCTGCGCGGGACGACCAACGCAATGTCGATGGTGTCCCGGCCCACGCCGAGAGGTGACAGGTCCATCGCAGCGCCTCCTCCGTGCGCCCATCGTCGCGGTATCGCGTTACCGCGGTGTTGCGGGGCGGTTCTGCTCAGGAAAATCCAAGCACTAGCGAGGTTCCAGCGGCAGTTCGACCACGCGGGCCAGCGTGCGGATCAGGTGTACGGCGGTGTCTTCGCCGAACTCCTCGACCAGCATCGCCTTGACCGTGGCCTCCTGCCGCGCCAGCCGACGGGCCTTGGTCTTGCCGCGCACCGACAGGTGGATGAGCACCCGCCGGCGGTCGGTGGCGTCGACCCTGCGCAGCACGAACCCGCCGTCGACCAGCTTGTCCACGATCCGGGTCAGCGATGGTGCGGGAATGCCCATCGCCGTGGCGATGTCGGTCATCGTGAAGCCATCGCCGCTGCGCAGGGCACCTAGCACTCGCCACCCCTCGAGGCTGGCGATGTCATCATCGAGCAGCCCGTGTGACAGTGCGTCGCTCCACCACCGCCCGAGCCGGAAGAACACCTCGGAGACGCTCTCGGTGGCGATGGATGTCGGCACAGCGCTCCTCATGTCGGTCGCTTCCACGGCGAAATATTTGTGGTAGGTAGCCTAACCGGGTCAGCCCGGTGCGGCCACCGCCCGCGGCGCGCCGAGGCGTCCGATCATTCCCGCACCCCACTCCGAGGCCAGGCCGAAGCAGGCACCGACGGCCGCCGTGACGGCTGCCACCAGTGCTGGATGAGCGAATCCAGTTGTCGTGACCCCGTTTCCGGTTGCCGCGATCGTGCCAACCGTCATCGCGAAACCGAAGACGATCGCCGGGGTTGCCGAGAGCCACGGCAGTCGGGAGACCTGGACCATCACCAGGCTCCCGACACCGACGGCGATGGAGAGCAGCAGCGCGCTGTTACTCGCTTGCACCGACAGCAGTGTCACGGTCGCGATCGCGATCCCGGCCCAGTTGCACGCCACCGACTTCAGCAGCCCGGACACCCCGGACCCGACGAAGAAGAACGACGCCCATGCCAGGAACAGCACCCACACCGGCAGCGGCCACACCGTCGCGGTGATCAAGGTGGACACCATGCCCAGCACTCCGACGCTGATCGACAGCGCGGTGATCTTCGACATCGCCACCGTCCTCAGTGCTCGTGGGGGTGATCGTGCGAGTGCGCGTGGTCGTCGTCGTGTGCCAACCGAAGAACCTCCAGACGCACCCGCTCCTCCAGGCCGGCTTCGGCGATGAACTGCTTGTCCAGGGCGAGTCTGCAGAACGCCTCACCGAACTGGCGGTAGTAGACCGAGGGGTCGCAGACATCGTCGATGCCCGACTCGCCGATCACGTCGATCAGGTGCTTCTTGAACTCGTCCCAGGTGAACAAGCCGGCTTGGCACATCTGCACGACGAGGCCGAAAAGGCGGCCCTGCCAGGGGGCGTCGAAGACGAGCTCGCCGTTGGACCGGGGCAGGGCTGCTGCCGTGCCCGGAGCGTCGAACTCGACGATGGTGGGCGCGCTCATGTCAGGCCGCCTTCGGTGCGGACAGAAGCGCGGTGCCCACCATGGAGTCCCGGCTGACCAGTGCGACGAGTTCCTCTTCGCTGAGGCCCTCGGTTCCCTCCGGCCGCTGTGGAATGACCAGGTAACGGATTTCGGCACTGCTGTCCCACACGTCGATGCGCACGTCCTCAGGAAGCTCGACCCCGAATTCCGCCAGCACACTGCGTGGTTCCTTCACCACGCGCGCACGGTACTGCGGGTACTTGAACCAAGCCGGCGGGATGCCCAGCAGGGTCCATGGATAGCACGAGCACAACGTGCACACCACGACGTTGTGCCGCTCCGCGGTGTTCTCCACGGCAACCATGTGCTCGGTCTGCAGCCCGGTGAACCCCATGTCAGCGATCGCCGCGGTCGCGTCGGCGAGCAACCACTCGCGGTACTCCGGATCGGTCCAGGCCCGAACGACGACCTTGGCCCCGTTGACGGGGCCCATGTCGTTCTCGAACGAGGCCACCACTGCATCGACCGCCTCGTGCTCGGCGAGACCCTTTTCCACCATCAGTGACTCGAGCGCGTTCACGCGTGCTTCGACGTCGCTCAATGACAGCCAGTCCATCTGTGTCTCCTTGATTCTCGTGGTCACTTGCCGATGGGTTCGAGGTAGCCCTCGAACAGGTCGGCATACAGGTCGAACTCTTCGGCCGCATCGGCGCCCCACAGCTCGGTGGAGCTGAACTTCACCATGTACAGCTGGTGTGGAACGTCCTTGTATTCATGGGCGCTGGCGGCTGGGTCGTGAAATGCCCCGTACTGCTTGGCGATCACGCCGCGGGCCCGCCGCAGGTAGCCGGGCAGCCGGTTGTGCGTCGTGGCGTTGATGTTGCGCACCGCGACGGCGTCTCCGACCTCGAAGGCAGGCGGCGCATCTGCAGGCAGGTCGTGCGGCGTACCGGCCCACAGCACGTCGATCATCTTCTGCGCAAACGGCGACAGGGTGTCCGGCTTCTGCGGGTGTGGGGTCATCTGCGGCGTGCCGAGCTCGGCCATCCGCGCGTCGACCTCCTCGTGGGAGATGTAGCCCTTGTCGTTGAGCAACTTCTCGACCGAGAACAACCAGTGTGCGTAGTAGGTCGAGTCCAGGTAGTCGCTCCACTTCATCAGCTCGATGCCGTGCCGCTGCTCGTCGAGGTTGAAGGCGCCCTTGGCGATCGCCATCGCCGTCACCGCGTGCATGCGACCCTCGAAGGGATAGCGCCAATCCGGGATTCCGGGTTCCAGGAACTCCTCGGCGATGGCGCCCACACCGTCGCGCCCACCGAGATCATGCGGACCATGCATCTGCCCAGCTCCGTCCTTAGTTCATGTCGTCAATACTTTCAGTAGAAACTATGTACACGCGTCCGCTGCGCGCGCAATCGCTCGGAAGCAGCCGTTACCGCGGTTTAACGTGCGACGTCTCGATGTTAAATGTGCGTATCGCAGCCCGTTGATAGCCGCATTCGAGTTGACGCCGACCTGCGCGGGTTCACAGACTGTCGATCGTCAGCAATATTTCCACTCTGCAAGTTTTGACGGTGAAGGATGGCCCAATGACCTCACGCACAGTTGCGTCGCGACGCACAGACGCACTCGACGCCTCGCGGCTGGAAACAGCGCTGTGGCTGACCACGACCACCGCACTGGCCCTGATCGCCTACTACTTCCTCGGCTACGACCAGGGCGCGGTCTCGGTGTTCGGATCCGACACCCACGTGCACGAATTCCTGCACGACGCCCGGCATCTGCTCGGCTTCCCCTGCCACTAGAAGGATTCGCCATGGAGAAACGCATCATCGGACTGGGGATCGCGGGCGGCTTCGTCGCCGGGCTGGTGACCTTCGTCTACGCACGCTGGCAACTGGCGCCACTGATCGCCGACGCCGTCGACTACGAGGAGGAGCGCTCGCACGCGGCCGAAACCCTCGTGGGCGGGCACGGTCACGAGCACAGCCACGAAGTGTTCAGCCGGGCGACCCAGGAGAACATCGGCTCGGCGGTGGGCACCGTGGCCTTCGGTGTCATCGTGGGCGCCTTGTTCGCCGTGGCGTTGACGATGGTGATCGCGGCCCTTCAGCGGCACGGCCGACAAGCAAGTCTGTCGGGCATGGCCGCGGCAACTGCGGCAGCGGGTTTCGTCTGTGTGGCGGTGGTGCCGTTTCTGGCCTACCCCGCGAACCCTCCGGGCGTGGGGCTGTCCGAGACCGCGGGCGACCGCGCGCTGACCTACCTCATCGTGCTCGCCGCCTCGTTGGCGGCAGCCGCCGCCGCATTGGCGGCCGGGTTGCGTCTGACACCGCGAATCGGCGCGGGCGCGGGCACCGCAGCGTCGATCGCCGGCTACGTCGCGGTCATGACCGCGATCGTGTTCGGAATGCCCAGTTTTCACGAGGTTCCCGAACCGCTGTCCAACAGCGACGGGGCGATCGCCTCCCCGGGATTCCCCGCCGAACTGCTCGCCGACTTCCGGTTGTCCTCGCTGATCGGTCAGGCACTGCTGTGGGCGACGCTCGGCGCGGTGACCTCCGTGCTGGCGCCCCGGGTGCTCGCCCTCGCGACGGCAGGGGTGGCCCGTGCAGGTCGTTGAGTTCACCCCGAGCCGGGAGCAGTACGTCTGGACCTTCGGTGGCGCCGAGCCGGTGATGGAGGTCGACCCCGGCACCGCACTGAAACTGTGGACCGAAGACGCCTTCGCCGGCCGGGTGACCTCCCGCGACGACCGGCCCAGTCAGGTGCTGAACCCCAAGGAGCTCAACCCGCAGACCGGGCCCTTCTACGTCCGCGGCGCGCAACCCGGCGACACCCTCGCCCTGCACGTGGTGTCGTTGACCCCGGCGCGGGACTGGGCGGCGTCCACGACGATTCCTCTGTTCGGCGCGTTGACCGGTACGGATCGCACCGCGGGCCTGCAACCGGCGCTGCCGGAGCTGACGTGGATCTACACCGTCGACCGGACCACCGACACCGCTCTGTTCACCGCGCACCAGTCGGATTTCGAACTGCGAGTGCCGCTGGCGCCGATGCTGGGCACCGTCGGAGTGGCTCCGGCGTTGCGGGAGGTACGGACGACGCTGGTCCCGGACTACTTCGGCGGGAACATGGACACCCCCGAGCTTCGGGCCGGCACCACGGTGTATCTCGGTGTCAACGTCGAGGGGGCCCTCTTCTCGATCGGAGACGGCCACTATCGGCAGGGCGAGGGCGAAACCTGCGGCACCGCACTGGAAGGTGCGATGGACGTGACGCTGATCGTCGATCTCATCAAGGGCAAT
This sequence comes from Actinomycetota bacterium, assembly GCA_040752555.1. GTDB lineage: Bacteria > Actinomycetota > Actinomycetes > Mycobacteriales > Mycobacteriaceae > Mycobacterium. The sequence goes on from JBFMGT010000004.1 coordinate 211,712, forward strand.
GCACCGGCATGGCCGCGGCTCGAGCACGATGACGCATTGTTGACTGTGGGGTCGGCCCGGCCGCTCGAAGATGCGTGGCGGTGCAGCCAGGTGGAGATGGTGCGCTGGCTGGTCGAGCTCTACGGGCTGGGCGAGTTGGACGCCTACCAGCTGTGTAGCCAGCTGTGCCGCTCACCGCTGGCCAACGTCGTCGACGTCAACTACAGCGCGGTCACGAAGATCGCCAAAGAGCTTCTGCCCGAGGCACAGCCCTACGCCGGGATGCATTCCTCCCTGCGGTCCCGGGGCGCCCTGCTCAGCTGAGGCTCAGCGCTGGTTGCGCGGTTGCCACACAACCAGCGCTGTGCTCTTGGGCCGGGGTTGAGCACGCAGATGCTCGACCTCGGCCGTGAGTTCACGCACCCGCGACTGCAACGCCTCGACCTGATTGGTCAGCTCGATGATGCGTTTGATGCCGGCCAGATTGACGCCCTCGTCCTGGGACAGCCGCTGCACCTCACGCAGCAGATCGACGTCGCGTTGCGAATACCGCCGTCCGCCACCGGAAGTGCGTTCCGGGCTGACCAGGCCGAGCCGGTCGTAGGTGCGCAGCGTCTGCGCATGCATACCGGCCAGCTCGGCGGCGACCGAGATCAGGAACGTCCTGGCCTGGTCATTCTGGTCCTTGCGACTCACTGCGCACCGGCCCATCCCGCCCGCGGATCGAAGCCGCTGGCGCGCTCGGCTTGTGCGTAGGCCTCCAAGGCTTCGGCGGCCTCACCTTCGAGGTTCGACGGCACCGCGACCTTGACGGTGACCAGCAGGTCACCGTTGCCGCCGGAGCGTTTGGGCACGCCGCGACCGCGCACCCGCAGGATGCGTCCGTCCGACGTCCCCTTGGGTACCCGCACGCCGACCTTGCCTTCCAGCGTCGGCACGGAAAGCGTTGTCCCCAAGGCCAACTCATGGAAACTGACCGGTACGGTGACCGTCAGGTCGTCTCCGTTGCGGCCGAACACCTTGTCGGGACGCACGTGCACGGTGACGTAGAGGTCACCCGACGGTGCGCCGCGCAGCCCGGCCTCGCCCTGTCCGGCGAGTCGAATGCGTTGCCCGTCTTCGACTCCCGGTGGGATGCGCACGTTGATTGTGCGGGTCCGGGTGGTCACCCCGGTGCCCTTGCACTCGTCACACGGGTGCTCGATGATCGACCCGCTGCCACGGCATTCCGTGCACGGCTCGGAGAAGCCGAACGCGCCCTGGTTGCGGCTGACCACCCCGGCGCCGTTGCAGTTCGGGCACACCTTCGGGCTGGTGCCCGGGCGCGCACCGCTGCCGTGGCAGTTGGTGCACGGAGCAGGGCTGGTGAGCCGCAACGGCATCGCCACACCCTTGGTGGCCTCGAGGAAGCTCAGCTCGGTCTCGGTCTCGAGGTCGTTGCCCCGGCGGGGGCGGCTCGGCCGCGGCTGTTGCGCGCCGCGGCCGAACAGCCCACCGAACAGGTCACCGATGTTCGCCCCGCCGGTTTGGCCGGCGGCGTCGAACAGGTCGTTGAGGTTGAACTCCTGACCATCGCCGGCGCCGAAGCCACCGAATCCCCCGCCGCCGCTGTAGCGGCCCCTGCCGAACCCGCCGCCGGCGAAGAGCCGACGGGTCTCGTCGTACTCCTTGCGTTTGGCGGGGTCGGTCAACACTTCCTTGGCCTCCGAGGCGGCCTTGTACCGCTCCTCGGCCGCGGCATTCCCGGGATTCCGGTCGGGGTGGTTCTCGGCGAGAATCTTTCGGGCAGCCCGCTTGATCTCGTCCTGGCCGGCGTCGGAGGCGACGCCGAGCTCCTTGTAGAAGTCCTTCTCAACCCACTCGCGCTGGGCCATACCGCGTCACCTCCTCACCTGTTTGCGCGGATGTCAATTCCTATGATTCTGATGGTTTTTGCGGCTCTTGGTCGACATTCGCCGATCCCGCCGCGTCGGGCGCCGAGTCGGGCACGGTGTCGACGACGCCCACCATCGCGTGGCGGACCACGTGATCACCGACGGTGTAGCCGCGACGCATCACCGTCCCGACCACCGGGTGCGTGCCCTCGCCTTCGTGCTGCACGGCTTCGTGCAGCGACGGATCGAAAGCGTCGCCCTCTTCACCGAACGGCTTCAGCCCCAACCCCTCGAGGGTCGAAACAAGCTTGTCCGCAACGGCTTTCAGCGGTCCGGAGTCCAGATCGCCGTGGGCGCGGGCCCGCTCGAGATCGTCGAGCACCGGCAGCAGCTGGGTCACCACGTGCGCCTTGGCGCGCTCGGTGGCCACCTGTTGATCGCGCAGGGACCGCCTGCGGTAGTTCGCGAAATCGGCTTGGACACGCTGCAGGTCGGCCAACAGCTCGGCCGCCTGGCCTTGCGATTCCTCGGACACGGTCGGCACCTCCTCGGCCGGCCCGGAGGCCGGCTCAGGTGCGTCGCGCACCTGGCCGGTCTGCGGGTCTATCCGGCGTTTGTCGGTGACGGTGATCGGTTCCTCTCGATCCTCGCTCACTTGCGCTCCTGATCGTCCTCAACAACCTCGGCGTCGACGACGTCATCGCTGGAGCTCGAGCCACCCGGGGCGTCACCGCCCGAGGCGGCCTGCTCGGCCTGGGTGGCCTCGTAGATCGCCTGGCCGAGGGCCTGGCTTTCGGTGCCCAGCTTTTCCATCGCGGACTTGATCGCGGAGATGTCGGTCCCGGCCAGAGCGGACTTGGCCTCGGCGATCGCGCCGTCGACCTTGCTCAGCGTGTCCTCGGAGACCTTGGACCCACCTTCGGCTTCGCGCTGTTCCTTGACGAACTTCTCCGTCTGGTAGACCAGCGACTCGGCCTGGTTGCGGACGTCGGCCTCTTCGCGACGCTTGCGATCCTCGTCGGCGTGCGCTTCGGCGTCCTTGATCATCCGGTCGATCTCCTCCTTGGAGAGGCCGGAGCCCTCCTGGATCTTGATCGTGTTCTCCTTGCCGGTGCCCTTGTCCTTGGCCGTGACGTGCACGATGCCGTTGGCGTCGATGTCGAACGTGACCTCGATCTGCGGCACACCGCGCGGGGCCGGCGGGATACCGGTCAGCTCGAAGCTGCCGAGCAGCTTGTTGTGCGCAGCGATCTCACGCTCGCCCTGGAACACCTGGATCTGCACCGACGGCTGGTTGTCATCGGCGGTGGTGAACGTCTCCGAGCGCTTGGTCGGAATCGTGGTGTTGCGCTCGATGAGCTTGGTCATCACGCCACCCTTGGTCTCGATACCGAGGCTCAGCGGGGTGACGTCGAGCAGCAGCACGTCCTTGACCTCGCCCTTGAGCACGCCGGCCTGCAGTGCAGCGCCCACGGCCACGACCTCATCGGGGTTGACGCCCTTGTTGGGCTCCTTGCCACCGGTCAGTTCCTTGACCAGATCGGTCACCGCAGGCATGCGGGTGGAACCGCCGACCAGCACCACGTGGTCGATGTCGCCGACAGCGATGCCGGCGTCCTTGATCACCTGCTGGAAGGGCTTGCGGGTGCGGTCCAGCAGATCCTGGGTGATGCGCTGGAACTCGGCGCGGGTGAGCTGCTCGTCGAGGAACAGCGGGTTCTTGTCCGCGTCGACGGTGATGTAGGGCAGGTTGATCGAGGTGCTCTGCGAGCTCGAGAGCTCGATCTTGGCCTTCTCGGCCGCTTCGCGCAGCCGCTGCATCGCCATCTTGTCCTTGGTCAGGTCGATGCCCGAGGTGCCCTTGAACTTGTCGACGAGCCATTCGACGATCCGGTCGTCCCAGTCGTCGCCACCGAGGTGGTTGTCACCGGAGGTGGCGCGCACCTCGACGACACCTTCGCCGATCTCCAGCAGCGACACGTCGAACGTGCCACCACCGAGGTCGAACACCAGGATGGTCTGCTCTTTCTCGCCCTTGTCCAGGCCGTAGGCCAACGCGGCCGCGGTCGGCTCGTTGACGATCCGCAGCACGTTGAGGCCGGCGATCTGGCCGGCTTCCTTGGTGGCCTGGCGCTGGGCATCGTTGAAGTACGCGGGCACGGTGATCACCGCGTCGGCGATGTCCTCGCCCAGGTAGGACTCGGCGTCACGCTTGAGCTTCATCAGCACGCGCGCGCTGATCTCCTGCGCGGTGTAGTTCTTGCCGTCGATTTCCACGGTCCAGTCGGAGCCCATGTGCCGCTTCACCGAACGGATCGTCCGGTCGACGTTGGTCACCGCCTGGTTCTTGGCGGGCTGACCGACCAGCACCTCGCCGTTCCGCGCGAACGCGACGACCGACGGAGTGGTGCGGGAGCCCTCGGAGTTCGCTACGACGACGGGGTCGCCACCCTCCAGAACTGCGACGACGGAGTTGGTGGTCCCGAGGTCGATGCCGACCGCACGAGCCATAGTTACTGCCTCCTGAATAGATGAAACATGTGTACTGAGTGCACCGGGCTCAAGACTGCTCCCCCCGGCGGTGCCGTGTCAAGCCGAACTTGAGTCCATGTCACTCAACTGTCGATGTGGTCAACGCGGCGTGTGACCCTATTTGTTCCCGAGGCGCCGCGAAGGTGCGGTCAGCGTCGTTCTGCGCCACCTTTCGCTACCGCGGGAGCACTTTCGTGGACGCCGGGCGCGTCAGCGAGTCACTTCCGTCACATAGGCCACATTCTGCGTAGGCTGGGCCAGGTGAACACGCGGCTGGTGGCGGCAGGGTTGCTGGCCGTCGCCGCGCTCACGGGCTGCCAGTCGTCGGTCGACGGCACGGCGACCCGTAGCCCCGACACCGGCGTCGAGCCCGACTTTCCGACGCCGCGACCCAGCCGCTCCACCCCTGCGCCGACGCCCACCACCGCACCTGCGCCGTCACCGACCACGAGCCGCGCACCGTCGGGTGAGGTGCTCAGCCCGCAGAACGGCTACGTGTTCATCGAGACCAAGTCGGGCAAGACACGCTGCCAACTCGACGAGCAGGAAGTCGGCTGCGAGTCGGCGTTCACGAACGCACCCGAGGTCGAGGGCGAGCCCGCCAACGGCGTGCGCTTGACCGCCGACGGCCGGGTCAGCTGGGTGCTCGGCAACCTCGGCGCCATCCCCGCCGTCACGCTCGACTACCGCACCTACTCCGCACTCGGCTGGACGATCGACGCCGCAGAAGACGGCACCACGTTCACCAACGACGGCACCGGACACGGCATGACGATCAGCACCGAGGGCGTCGAGAGCTTCTAGGGTTTGACCCGCCCGGTGCGCCGGGAACAGCGCTCAGATGACCTCATCCGATCCCGTCGTCCTGGTGCTCTTCGGCGCCCGCGGCGATCTGGCTCGCCGCATGTTGTTCCCCAGCCTCTACCGGCTGGCAGCGGCGGGGCGGCTGCCCGACGACTTCGCCGTGATCGGCTCGGGGCGCACCGCACCCGACAGCGACGACGCGTTCCGCGACTCGGTGCGCGAAGGACTCGCCGACTCCATCGACGATGTCAACGACGCGGTTGTTCGGAACTTACTGGAGCGCTTGACGTTTCAATCGGCCACCGCTGATGACGGTGCCGACCTGGCCGACGCCGTCAGACGAACCAGAGAGTCACTCGGCCCCGGTGCCACCACGCTGATCTACCTGTCGGTGCCGCCGACCGCCATGGAGCCCATGATCGCGATGCTCGGCCGCGAGGGCCTCGCCGACGGGGCACGTCTGGTGGTGGAAAAACCGTTCGGCACCGACCTGCAGAGCTCACGCTCGCTACAGGAGACGATCACGTCGGTGGCCGACGAGGACCACATCTACCGCATCGACCACTTCCTGGGCAAAGAGGCTGTACAGAACATCCTGGCCCTGCGGTTCGCCAACGGGCTGATCGAACCGACTTGGGATGCAAGGCATGTCGAGTCCGTCCAGATCGACGTGCCCGAGGACCTCGGGCTGGAGGGCAGGGGCAGCTTCTACGAGGCCACCGGCTGCCTGCGCGACATGGTGTCCACCCACCTGTGCCAGGTGCTCGGCTTCGTCGCGATGGAACCGCCCGAGACGCTGGACGCGTCTGATCTTCGCGAGGCCAAGGCCGCGGTCTTCGCCGCGATGCAGCCTCTTGACCCGGCCCGGGTGGTGTTCGGACAGTTTCGCGGCTACCGCGACGAGGACGACGTCGACGATGATTCGCAGGTGGAGACCTTCGTCGCCGCCGAGGCATTCGTCGACAACGACCGCTGGCGCGGCGTGCCGTTCTATCTGCGTACCGGAAAAGCGTTGGCGGACAACCGCAGAACGGTCACGCTGACGTTCCGCACCCCGCGGTCACCGTTCCCGGGTGAGGCTCCCGCGCCCGACGAGCTCGCCCTGGACCTGACCGACGCTCCGGTGGCCGCACTCGACCTGAACGTCAAGCGTCCAGGGCCGGACACGGTGATCGAACGGCAGAGCTCACGCCTCGAACTCACCCCCGCCGACCACGCCGACGATTCGCTGGCCGCCTACGAACGGCTACTGCTCGACGTCATCCGGGGCGACCAGACGCTGTTCGCCCGCTCCGACGAGGTGGACCGGCTGTGGCAGGTCTGCCAACCGCTGCTGGACGATCCGCCACCGGTGCAGCTGTACGAAAAGGGTTCGTGGGGACCAGAATCCGCGCTGAAACTGCCCGGCCCGCGCGGCTGGCGGCTACCCGACCAGCACGGCGGCGGTTAGGCTGCAGTGATGACCGTCGCCCAGCGGGAACGCGCCGCCCTGGTATCCACGCTCCGCACCCTCACGCCCGAATCCCCCACGCTGTGCGAAGGATGGGATGCTCGCGACTTGGCGGCCCACCTCGTCGTCCGCGAACGCCGCCTCGATGCCGCGCCGGGCATCATGATCCCCGCGCTGGCGGGATACACCGACCGGGTGCAGAAGCAGGTGTCGGCGGCCACGGACTGGGACGCCCTGGTCGAGCAGGTGGCTGACGGGCCGCCACTGTACTCCCCGTTCAAGCTGCTCGACCCGATCGCGAACGTGGCCGAGATGTTCATCCACCACGAGGATGTCCGCCGGGCCCAGCCGGGCTGGGAGCCCCGCCCGCTCGACCACCAGACAGTCGCCGCGTTACGTCGCCCGGTCGCGATGATGGCTCGGCTGACGCTGCGGCGGTCCCCCGCCAAGGTCGTCCTGCAGACCCCGCAGGATGAGAGGCTCGCCACCGCCGGGCACGGCCCGACGCTCACGATCATCGGTGAGCCCGGTGAGCTACTTCTGTTCATCACCGGTCGTGACGAAGCCCGCGTCGAGTTCGACGGGCCACCCGAGCTGGTGGCCCGGGTGAAATCCGCCCGCGGCGGACTGTGAATCTAGGAGAGACACGTGGACTTCCGCATCTTCGTCGAACCCCAGCAGGGCGCCAGCTACGCCGACCAGCTCGCTGTCGCTCAGGCGGCCGAGGGCGCCGGCTACTCGGCGTTCTTCCGATCCGACCACTACGTCGCGATGAGCGGCGACGGGCTGCCCGGCCCCACCGATTCCTGGGTGACGCTGGCCGGGCTGGCCCGGGAGACGACGTCCATTCGGCTGGGCACCATGGTCACCTCGGCCACCTTCCGATATCCAGGACCGTTGGCCATTTCCGTCGCCCAGGTCGACGAGATGAGCGGCGGCCGTGTCGAATTCGGCATCGGCGCGGGGTGGTTCGAAGCCGAACACAAGGCGTATGCGATTCCGTTCCCGCCGCTGGGTGAGCGGTTCGACCGGCTGACCGAGCAGCTCGAGATCATCACCGGGCTGTGGACCACCGAGAGCGGAGACACCTTCGACTACGACGGCACGCATTACAGCGTCGCCGACTCGCCCGCACTACCCAAGCCGGTGCAGTCGCCTCACCCACCGATCATCATCGGCGGCGGCGGCGCCAAGCGGACACCGGCGCTGGCGGCGCGCTTCGCCGCGGAATTCAACATCCCGTTCGTGCCCCTGGACACGCTGAGCACGCAGTTCGCCCGGGTGGCCGACGCCGTCGAGGCGGCCGGGCGGGCCGCCGATTCGATCGTCTACTCCGCGGCGTTCGTGGTGTGCGCGGGCCACGACGACTCCGAGATCGCCCGCCGCGCCGACGCCATCGGCCGCGAGGTCGACGAGCTGCGAACCAATTCCCCTGCGGTCGGCACTCCCGACGAGATCGTCGACAAGCTCGGACCATTCGTCGAGGCGGGCGTGCAACGGGTGTACCTGCAGGTCCTCGACATGTCCGACCTCGATCACGTGAACTTCTTCGCCGAGTCGGTGGTCCCCCAGTTCGGCTGACCTGCGGCTCGGTGCTGGCCGCGGTTACTATCAGTGGCCGTGACCAGGCGGGATGGAGACGACGACGCGCGTCGCGAGCCGTCGCCGGTTCCGTGGCACAACCGCACCTCGACACTTCTCGGCGCCTCGGTGGCCGCGCTCGCGGTCATCGCGGTGCTCCTCGCCGCCGGTTTGTGGGTGAGCCGTCAGTTCAGCGAGCCCGAGCAGGCACCGCTGAACTTCGTGGAGCCGACCTTCTCGAACAGCTCGGCGCCCACATCGTCGACACCCACCACCACGGGAACGATCACCAGCACCAGCCCCCCGGTGACCACCGACATCAACCCGGAATCGACCCCGCCGACCACGACGGATTCCGAGACGCCGAGCACGCGGCCGTCGACGCGGCCGCCGCGCACCCGCGACGAGGATGCCGACACCACCACGACCCGCAAACGGCCACGCACCAATGTGACACGCACGCTGTACCCGGGCACGTAGCGGCGAACGCCTACTATCGGGATCCGTGGCGCGATACGGATCCGGTGACGACGAGAACTACTACTCCGACGACGATGCGACCCAGCTGAGCGACTACGGATATCAGGACGGCTACGACCAGCCGCCGCCTGATGCCGCCGCGACGCCGTGGTACCGCAAACCCGTGGCGCTGGTGTCGTTCGGCGCGCTCGGCGCGGTCATCATCGCGCTGGTCATCTACGGGCTGGCCAAGGCCATCACCGGTGACGCCCCCTCCGAACCGACCACCACGTCGTTGACGCCGTTGACGTCGAGTTCCGCGCCTGCCGTCGCACCGAGCTCGACCGCCGGCCAGACATCCACCACCGAGACCACGACCACCGAGGCGCCGACGACCACCACGACGACGCCGACCACCACCGAGACCACCGCGCCGACGACCACCACGACGACGACACCGCCGTCGACCTCGGTGAGCACCAGCACGAGCACCGTCACGCAGACGGAGACTCAGACGGTGACGGAGTCATCGGCTCCCCTGCCGGCACCGTAGTCGTCGGGGCCTCCGTCGCGGGCGCCTCCGTCGAGGGCTCCGGGGTCTGCGACGGGGTTTGCGAGGGCGTTTGCGTTGGCGAAGGCGTCGGTTCCGGTGTCGGCGTCGGGGTTGGTTCCGGCGTCGGCGTCGGGGTCGGCGTGGGGCTGGGCTTCGGTTCCTGTGTCGGGAACTCGAACTGCGGCAACGGAATTCGCGGCCACACCGGGGCGGCCGGTGCCGGAGCGGGCGCCGCCGGGGGCGGCACGGGGGCGGGCGCCGCAGGAGCAGGCGCCGGCGCGGCCTCCTTGGCGACGACCTGACCCCGCGGAACGGCCGGAGCAGCAGCTAGCGCGGCGACCGGTTGCGGCGCAGGCGCGGCAGCCACGACGGTCTGGGTGACGGTGTCAGCCGGGGGTGCCGCCGGCGGTGCGGCGGCGGGTTCGAGCGCGTGCATGGCGACCGGCGTACTGATTCCCGACGCCGGGGTGCTCTCGTCACTACGCGCGATCTGAGTGGTCAGCACGACCGCGGCGGCGGCGACGGCCGCGACGCTTGCCGCTCCCGCGAGCCACGTCAGTGCCGCGGGCCGCTTCTTCGCCGTGGTCTCTTCGGCGGGATCGTGCCCGAAGTGCACGGCGGGCCGCGCCGCGCCCGTGTCGGCGACCTCGCTGACCGGGAGGGCGAATTCGGTCTCTGCTGCATCCGGATCTTCTGCCGACCATGCCAGCGCGGGCACGGCCGGAGCCAGCACGGTCGCGGCGGCCGGCACCGCAACGGTAGCGGCCTGGTGCTCGGCGCCGCGGCGGGCGAGCAGGTCGGCACCGCGCGCCGCAGCGATCTGCGGGTGCGCGATGGTATGCACCGGGCAGCGCAGCGTTTCGGAAATCCGTTGTGTCACAAGCGGTATACGGGCCCCGCCGCCCACCGTGACGACAGCGGCCAGGTCTGCCGGCGCAATGCGTGCGCGGTGCAGCTCCCCGACCAGCGCTGCGACGAGCCGGTCGAGTGGCTGGCCGATCAGCGCCTCGAGTTCGCCGCGCGTCACGCGCACCGGCCCGCGCGGTCCGGCCAACGCCGTCGCCGTCACCTGCGACAGACGCTCCTTGGCGGCCCGGCTCTCGGCACGCAGATCGATCAGCGACGCCACCGCCGACGTGCCGGCCGGGTCGAGGTCCAGCCCGTCGACCAACCCGTCGAGCACGTGGCGCAGCAGCGCCTGGTCGACGAGGTCGCCCGAGAATTCGTCGCACCGCATGGTCGGCCCGATCGGGGCGAATCCTGCGCCCGCGTCGGCGAGCGTGATGCTCGTCCCGCCGGCGCCGAGGTCGCACAGCACGACGACGCCACGCGTCGGTAATCCGGGGCCGGCCGCCACGGCGGTCAGTGCCGCGGTCGCATCGGAGACCACGAGCAGATGTGGCGCCGCGGTGCGCAGCGCCGCGACCGCGCCGTCCGACCAGTGCCCGGGCACCGCGACGGCGCCCAGCTGGGGCCGGTACCGCGGGGAAGCCTGTCGCGTGGCGGCCTCGATCGCGGCCGCGGCCAGCCGATCCGCGCGGTGCGCCGACCCATCGGCGGCCAGCATCGGCACCGGGTCTCCGACGCGGTCGACGAAACCCGTCACCGTCAGCCCGGGCCGGACTGTCACCGCCGCGGGCCGGACGATCGACCGGCCGTCGGCCACGGCGACGAGGTTCGCCGAACCCAGCGAGATCCCCACAGAAGTGCGCATACCTCTTAGTCGTTCTGCGCGGGCGAAACGTTAGGCGATCAGAGCGGTCCGGAGTACTCCGCCACCAGCGCTTCGGCGCTGCGCACCGCGGCCCGGCAGGCGCGCGTGGTGAAGGGGTCGTTGAGCGGATGTTCGGCGCGGCGGCGCCAGCGCTGCGCCGCGGCGAACGCAGCCCGGGGACCGTCGTCTGCGGTGTCGGCGGTCAGCCCCAGCCGGCTCGCGGCGTCAGCACCCGAACCGCCGATCAGTCGCCGCAGCGAGGCCATCTCGTCGGGGTTCAACGTGGTCGGACGGGATCGCAGCGCGCTGAGCAACCGCAGCTCCTCGAAGGCATGCGTGTCGGCGAGCAGCGGCTCGATGTCGGCGAGGATGTGCGGCGTCGCGGGAATCGGGTGCCGCGTCACGATCTCCCGCAGGGCCAACAGAGCGGTGTGCGCCTTGAGTAGATCCGACCGCTGCGCGAACTGCTGGTCGATCACCTCCCGCAACGCCACCAAGCCACTGCGTTCGAGCAGCTCGTCGGCCAGGGCCACCGAGTCACTGACCCCGGCGCGCAGCACCGCGATCGAGATCCGAATCCCGAACATCCCGAACCGGTCCAGCAGGGCCGCCCGCGTCGCCGCATCAACAGGCAGGGCGGCATCCTCGCGCACGAACCGGTCGACCGACAGCATCGCCTTCGTCAATTCTGTGGGCTCCACCCCGGACAGCTTCTCCAGCGCCACGAACTCGCTCTGCCGCAGGGTCCGCGCGGTCAGCGCGAGCAGGCCCGACACCGGCACCACGGCCTGGCAGATACCGGTGCGGTCCATCTCGGCGGTGAACCGCTGGGCCACGTCGCGGGCCGACATCATCGCGTCGATGCGGCCGGCCCCGATCTCGTCGGCGCGAGACGCGACCCCGATCACGCCGAGCGCGCCGGCCGACCCGCCGACCAGGTCACCGATCTGCTGGAGCAGCGCGATGTCGGCGGCGTTGAGCGTGCGCAGCAGGAACACCACCGCGTCCACGCGCGGCACCCCGTCGGCCGGAACCAGCAGCCGCAACGTGCGGGCCGACGCGTCTCGCGACAACGACGACGTGCCCGGGGTGTCGATGATGGTCGCGTCGACCAGTTCGGCGGCCGGCCACTCGACGTCGAGGTCGACCACATCCTCGGGGTCCAGCCGCGCCAGGTCGAAGGTGAGCCCGCGGTCGGTCGGGTCGCGGGTGATCGGCACGTTGGAGCGGTGCCCGTCGCGGTGGTTGGCGCTCACCCGCGGCGTGGGGCCGTGCCGGAACCACGTCACGATGCGGGTGGCCTCGGTGGCGTCCGTCGGCGCGATCATGTCGCCGACCAGCGCGTTGACCAACGTGGATTTACCCGCTTTGAGCGTGCCGGCCAGCGCGATGCGCATCGGCTCGTTGAGCCGATGGCCGATGCGGGCCAGCTCGTGGTGCACGGCAGGCCGATCCCGATAGGCAGGGTCGGCGCGGTAGGCGGCGATGGTGCCGCCGAGGATCGCCCGCACGCGGTCGCTGGTGCTCAGTGCAGTCCCGTCCTGATCGCCCGACTTCTAGCCCTTCGAGCTTAGTGACCCCTCGCCGGCGAGCTTGTCGGCGTGCTCGACGACCTGGCGCAGGATGTTGACCTGCCGTTCGAGTTCTTTGACCCGGCCGGCGTGTTCGCTCTCGGCCACCTTGGCGGCGGCCAGCGTGGCCTGCAGCGATTCGTTGAGCGAGCGGGTGGTCTGGTTCGCGATCTCGCGGTAGTGGTCCCGCAGCTGCCGCTGGATGGCCTTGAGCCTGTCGCGGGATTCCTTGCCGACGACGAATGCGACGTCGTCGACGAAGCGGCGCACGTTGGTCTTGGCCTCGTTGCGCACCCGCAGCATCCGGTTCTCCATGTCCTCCTTGTAGGCCTTGCGGCCCAGCACGAAGCCGGCGCCCAGCGACAGCGGGTTGAACATGCCCAGGCCGGCGAACGAGGTCAGCATGCCGAACATCAGCACGCCGCCGTAGGAGCCGCGCATCCCGGTCACGACCTTGTGGCCGAACTTGATCGGCTTGGCCTCGAGGTGGGCCAGGGAGGAGAACTCGGCGAATTCGGCACCCATGGCGCGAGGATCCAGCGAGGGCATCCGCACCGCGTCGAGGCCGGCCTCGGAGAACGTGCGGGCCACCTCGGCGGCCAGCGCCTCGGCCCGCCGATAGGCCCAGACGAAGTTGTCGCCGACCGCGGTGGCCACCGCGTCTTCGAGTTCGGCACCGATCTCGGCCCAGTGCAGCGTCGGGTCACCGGCGTCGATCACCGATTCGGTGTGGAACGTGATGGTCCGAAACCGTTGGCGCAGATCATGATCCACGTCAGCGGTCAGGTCGGCGATCCCGTCGCTGAGCACCTGCTGCCACAGCGCGGTCTGCTGCAGCGCGTCCTGGGCCTCCTGCTTGCGCGCCTCCAGGTCGGCGGCCAGGGCGTCGCGGGTCTGCGGATCGTTGAGCGCGGCGAGCTCCGCGTGTGCGGCCAGCATCAGGTGTTCCGCGGCGGCCCGGATATCGCCGAGCACGTGGTCGCGCACCCGGTCCTTCTGGCGGCCGAGTACCTCTTCGGACAGGAACTTCACGATCGCGGGGAAGTTCGACTCCTCGTTGAGTTCCTTGTCGTTGAGCTGCACGGCGTGGCTGCGCAGGATCGACGAGGCGGGAATCATCGGCGTGGCGATGCCGGCGCGGCGCAGGTGCGCAGCGTTGGCGTCGACCACCTGCCGCCAGTGCGGGTACAGGTCGGTCTTGGTCGCGACGATCACCGCGACGGGACACACCTCGAGCGCCTGGCGCAGGAACGTCATCTCCGGCTCGGTGAACTCCTGGCTCGTGTCGCTGATCATCAGCATCGCCTCGGCGTCGGGCAGCAGCCCCAGCGTCGCCGACAGGTGCGGCTGGCCGTGCCCGCCGACGCCGGGGGTGTCGACGAACGCCAGGCCTCCCTTGAGCAGCGGGCTGGGTGCGGTCACCTCGACGCGCAGCACATCGCGGCCGGCGGCCTGCGGCGCCCGCCGCAGGTCATGGCTCAGTTCGGCGACGGGGATCTCGATGAGCTCCGGCTCACCGCCGTCGGGTCGGGCCACCACCAGCCGCGCGGCCGCCTGCTCGCCGTAGGACACCACGGTCGGCAGCACCGTCGACTCGTCGTCGCCCACGCGGGCGACCGGCATGTTGAGCAGCGAGTTGAGCAGTTGGCTCTTGCCCTGCTTGAGCTGGCCGGCGATCACCACCCGGATCTGGGGGTCGTCGACACGCGCCTTGGCGCGGGCCAGCCGGGCGACCAGGTCGGGGCGCCTGCGCGTCTCTGCGATCGCGGTGGTGTGGTCGAGCAGCTCGATCAGCACGCGATTCGGTTGGGTCATGTCGGCCCCTTTGTGTAGGCGGCACTCTCGGTGGTCAACGGTAAGCGCGCCTCTGGCGGGGACCGGTGAGGTCCCCGCCAGAGGCTCGGAACGAGGCGGATCAGAACGCGTCGAGCGCCGCGTTGTGGGACGCGATGTCGGGGTTGTGCGACGCGATATCGGTGTGCGACGCGAACCCGGTGTCGTTGCCGGAGAACAGCGACGTGTCGGTCTCGTTGCCCGAACCGATCGCGGTCTCGTTGCCCGAGCCGATGTTCGACTCGTAGCTCGAGGAGTGGTCCTCGATCGAGGTGTCCTGCGAGGTCTCGGTCGAGCTGTGCACCGAGGTGTTCACCGAATTGTCCTCGACGTTGTCGCTGCCGCTGTTGCCCGCGACCTGGGTGCCGGTGTTGACGTCGTTGTCGGTGATGATGATGCCGCCACCGTTGCCGCCGTCACCGCCGGCCGCGTTGCCGGAGCCGATGCCCAACAGGCTGCCACCGCCATCGGCGCCGCCGCCGTGGCCACCGCTGGTGTCGACGTCGTTGAGCACCGGGGAGTGGTTGTCGGAGATGAGGTCTCCGCCGGCGGTCTTGGAGTTGTCCTCGATCTCGTTGTCCTTACCGACGGCCACGTTGGAGCCAGAGCCCGCGAGGATGTCACCGTTGTTCATCGTGTTGCCGTCGCCGAGCACGGCGCCGTCCCCGCTGACGATGTCGCCCTTGTTGTCGCCGTCGACGACGACGCCGCCGTTGGTGGCGGTGTTGGTGCTCTTGTCACCGAGGGTGATGTCGCCGAAGCCGAGGTTGAAGGCGCCGTTCTGGGCATTGGCGCCGGCGTCCTGGACCGGGCTGGCCACCGGGACGTTGTTCCCGCTGAGCAGGTCGGTGTTCGTCTCGGGGGCGAACGTCGGGGCCCAGGAGGTCTGCGGCGAGAACGGCGAGGCGAAGTTCGAGGCCAGCTGGTGGTGGTCGGCCACGGCGCGCTGCAACCCGACGATCGGGTCGCCGCCGCCGAGCGCGTACCCGGCCGGCGCCGCGGTGGCGGCCACCGAGGCCAACTGCGCGGCGGTGACGTTCGGCAGGCCGGCGTCGCGCAGCGCGCCGTCGGGGTCGATGACGAACGACGCGGCCGAGGCGGGGCTGCGGAACAGGTCGAGGATGAAGTCGATCAGGGTCGTCATGGCAGTACCTTTCGGATGTTCTCGCCGGGCTCCCCGGCGATCTGGAGACCACGTTATGGACTTCGCCGAGGACCGGAAACGGGGACGACACCCGCTGCTTCACGAGCCCCTTGAGGGATTTACTCGGGGGTGCGTTAGGGGATTAGGGGGTTATTGAGGGGATTGCGGGGTGATCGCATTTCCTGCAGCTCAACACACCAAAAAGCCCGCGCAGACGGGGTCTGCGCGGGCTGCGAAGGGCGATCAGTCGAACAGATCGATGTCCGGCACGTGGTCGATCGCGTGAACGTCGTCGACGGCGGGCGTCCAATGCTCCTCGGCCGGCGGCGCAGCGAGCGCCAGATCGTCCATTCCCAGGTCGTCGATCTGCACTGATGGCGCCGCATCCATCGGGTCGGACGCCACGTGCACAGGCTCGTCGAGGTGGTCGACGATGGCAGGGAGCGCGTGATCGACGTCGATGACCGACGCCGTGGGCACGTGGTCGTCGAACGCGTCGAACGCTGCCGTGGCCGCTCCGCTGGACCACACGTTGGTCGCCACATCGGGCGCGGCGCCGAAGGCGTCCAGGCTGTGCGCCGGCGCCGACATCGACAGGGATTCCGCGACGACGGGAAGCAGATTCTGCACGTCGGCACTGGTCACATCGGTGAGATGGGCATCGGCCAACGCTTGCGCCGGGTCGGCGGCGTACTGTGCTGCCACCGCCGGATCCCGGACCAGCGACACCACGAAGTCGACCAGTGAGTTCGCCACGTCCCGACCTTCCCCCTACATCTCGTGAAGCTTGTCTGCCGTCCGATGCTATCGGCGCGACGCGGTGCGCGGATCGGTGCGGAGCCCACCCCGCGGCTGGGGCGATTAGGGGATAGGCCATTAGGGGCATCAGCGACACTAGGGGCGCCTGCCCGGCGAAGCTGCAGACCACCGTTAAGGTGGGTGCGGTCCAGCCCGACCGGGCGGGCTCAGGAGGGACACCATCGCCATGACCGAACCACTGGGGTTGTCGATCGGGATGACGAACCTGGTGGCCGCGCGCGTCGGCCACCCACCGGTGACACGACGGTCGATCCTGACCGTGTACCCCGATCGCGCCCCCGAGGTCGGGGTACCGACCGACGGGCAACATCCCGGCCTGGTGCTGAGCGGGTTCGTCGACCGCGTCGGCGATCCGGTTCCGCTGGTGGCCGCAGACGGCTCGGCCCATCGGGGCGAGGTGGTGCTGGCCGAGGCGCTGGCCGCGATGGCGCGCCTGGTCGACGGCGGCTCTCCGGTGGCGATCGCCGTGCCCGCCCACTGGGGGCCGGCGACACTCGGCGCTCTGCGTGGGGCGCTGCGGTCCCGTCCGATCCTCGCGCCCGACGGTGTGCCCGCCGCCCTCATCCCCGACGCGTCGGCAGCGCTGGCCGCTCTGCAGGCGGCGCCGGGGTTGCCGGATCAGGGTGTCGTGGTGCTCGTCGACCTCGGCGGCAGCGGCACCAGCGTCACGCTCGCCGACGCCGGGGCGAACCTTGATCTGGTCGGCCAGACAGTGCGCTATCCCGACTTCTCCGGCGATGCAGTCGATCAACTTCTGCTCGATCACGTGCTGGCGGGCATCGCCGAGGCCAACGACGCCGATCCGGCAGGTACTGCGGCGGTGGGTTCCCTGGCCCGGCTACGCGATGAGTGCCGTAGGGCCAAGGAGCGGCTCAGCGAGCAGACCGCCACCGTGGTGCCCGCCGAGCTGCCCGGCTTCCGGTCCGACATCCGCATGACACGCCCCGAACTCGAGCAGCTGATCTCCGAACCTCTCGGCGGACTCCTGGGCGCCATCGACGATGCGCTGCAGCGCGCCGCCGTGCCCGTGGCCAACGTCTCCGCCATCGCCACCGTCGGCGGTGGCGCTGCGATACCTGTTGTCACACAACGTCTTTCGGAGCGTTTGCGAGCGCCGGTGATCACCACGCCGGAGCCGGCGCTCAACGTCGCGGCGGGCGCAGCGCTGGTGGCCAATCAGAGCCTGGATGCCCAGGCCGCGACCGGCCTGGCACCCGCGGCAGGCGAAGCAACGGAAATGGCCCCTGCCGCGTGGGCCGCCGGTGCAGCGGGCCTGGCAGCCGGTCAGGCCGCCGACGACGGCGCCGCGTCCGCGACGTTCCGCGCGTTGGCCTGGTCCCAGGACGACGATCTCGGCAGCGAACCGGTGCCCTACACCGGCGAGGACTACGTGTCGTCGCCCGATGCGGCCCGGCCGCCCGTGGCGTTCGCTCCCGAGGACGACCGGTATGACGACGCGGCACCGCTGCCCTGGTACAAGCGCCCGCCGGTGCTGTTCGGGATCGCCGCCGCCGCGGCGCTGCTGGCGGCCGGCGGGTTGGCTGTCACGCTGACCAGTTCCGAGGGCGACCAGACGCCGGTCACCGAAACCGCGACACCCCCGTCGGCCCCGTCCTCCCCCGCCGAACTGCCGCCCCCGGTGACCACCGTGACCATCGGCCCCGACGGTGTCGCCACCACAACCGTCAGCCAGCCGCCACCGCCACCCCCGCCGTCGACCACCGACACCACGCCGCCGTCGTCGACGACCACGACCGCACCGACAACCACCACGACGACGACCACCACGACCACCCGTCCGACGACCACGACGCAACCGCCCACCACCACGGTGGCGCCACCCACGACGACGGTGGCGCCGCCCACCACGGTGGCACCGCCGGTGACCACGACGGTGGTCGTGCCCGACGACGGCGCCTGACGAGTGCGATGACCGGTCCGGCGCCTCGGCCCACCGATCTGCCGCCGGCAGCGCGCGAGGCGGTGGCCGCGGTGGAGCGCGATCCGCGCGCGGCCATCAAGCTGCTGGTCACCGGCGGTATCGGCACCGGTAAGTCGGCCGTGCTCGGGGCGCTGCGCCAGCTTCTGCGGGCTGCGGGTCGCCCGGTGCTGTCCCGTCCGGGCGACGGGGACGGCGCGGTGCTCGTCGACGATGCCGACCTGCTCGACGACGAGGACCTCGAGCGTCTCACCGCGCTGGTCGCCGATCCGTCCGCGACAGTGGTGATCGGAGCGCAGCCGCTCGCCCATCATCACGCGCTGCGCCGCCTGTGCACGGCGCTCGAGCGAGAGAATCCGCCGGTCGCGCTCGGCCCGCTGGCGCCGGTCGAGATCGGCCGGATCGCCGCCGCGGCCACGGGTGAGCCCGCGTCACCCGACCTGGTGCGCCTTCTCGTCGCGACCACCGCCGGTCTGCCGTTCCTGCTGCGGCCGGCGGTCGCGGCGATCGGCGACGGACCGCAGGCCGTCAGCCAGGCCGCACGGTTTGCGGTGGTGGAGCGGCTGCGCCGCCTCGACGAGCCTCTCCTCGACACGCTGCTGATCTCGTCCCTGGCTGTCGACCTCGGACCCGACGACGTCGCTGCCGGACTGCACATGACGCCCGAGGACGCTCGGGCGACGGTCGACCGCGCCCGCGCCAGCGGACTCGTGGCGCCGTCACATCACCCGCGTTTCGTGCGGGACGTCCACGATGCCGCGGCCTCGGTCGTCGGCGCGGCCCACCACCATGCCACCGAGGTGGCGGTCCTGACGTCGCAGATGGCGTCGTCGACGCTGACCGCCGAGCTGGCGCTGCGGCTGGCCGAGCACGGCCTGCGCGACGAACGGCTGGCCGCTGCGCTGACGGAGCTGGCCGGCCGGGACACCGCGGCGCCAGCGCGCTCGGCCCGCCTGTACCGGGCCGCAGCACGTGCCGGGAACTCGGTACCCAGCGCGCACCTCGCCGACGCGCTTGCACTCACCGGTGACTGCGCGACCGCCGCTCGGCTGGCCGACGGCATGCTGACATCCGCCGACACCGCTGATCGAGCGGCGGCGGTGCGCATCGCGGCGAGTATCGCCCTGCACGACGGGAACGCTGCGCAGGCCCGCGACCTGGTCACCTGGCTCGGGCCGCCACCCGACGCGGTGGTCGGCGCCGCTGCGACGATCGCGGCCATGGCTGCGGGCGACGTCGCCGCCGTCCGCGCCACCACCGAGGCAGGCGAGACGGGACCGCCCACGTCGGTCGCCCGGGCCGCTCGCGCCGTCACCGACGGCCTCGTCCTGACACTCGACGCGCCGTACCCCGTCGCGCTCACCCGATTGAGCCAGGGCATCGGCACCGACGCGCGATCGTCCATCGTCTCTCCCGACTCCGCCGCCGCACTGGTGACGTTGGCCGCGCTACACGGCGGTGACCCGGTGCGGGCGAGATCGGTCATCGGACGGGCCGTGCGCGACAACGCCGGCGACACTGACGGTGCCGGTGCCGGTGACACGGCTTCCGGTGCGATCTTCGTCACGCACCGGCACCGCCTGCTGCTCGGCTGGGCACAGATGCAGGACGGTCACCTGCAAGCCGCCGCCGCCACCGCCGCCACGGTGTCCGGCCAGCAGTTACACCGGCGTGACGCACTGTGGGCCGCCGCGCTGCAGACCGCCATCGCCCGTCGCGGCGGCGATACCGGCGCCATGCAGCAGCACTGGTACGCGGCGATGGAAGTGCTGGCCGAGTGCGCCCCTGATCTGTTCGCGCTGCTGCCGCTCGGCGAGCTGTGGATGGCCGCTGCGCGGATGCGTCAGGTCGACCGACTGCGCCACGCCGTCGACCAGGCCTTCGAGGTGTTGGCCGGCCTCGGTGATCCGGTGCTGTGGTCGGTACCGCTGCACTGGGCCGGTGTGCACGCGGGCATCCTCGCCAACTCCCCGGACGACGTCGCCCCGCACGGACATGCGCTGAGGGCCGCCGCTGCGCACTCGTCGTTCGCGAAAGTGCTGGCCACTGCCGGTCGCACCTGGCTGCGGGTGCTGGCCAACGCTGTCGACGTCGACGAGGTGGCCGCCGCGGCGCGCGGGCTCGCCCAGGTCGGTCAGACCTCCGATGCCACCCGGCTCGCCGGGCAGGCCGCCCTGCACACCACCGATCCGCGGGTGTCGCAGGCGATGCTGCAGCTGGCCCGCGATCTCAAGCAGGCCGTCGCGGCGCCCGAGTTGCCGACGGAATCCGCACCCGACGGTCCCGCCCAGACGCCCACAGCCGCTAGGGCCCGGCCGGCGGCCTCGCTGTCCGAGCGCGAACGCGAAGTCGCCGAGTTGCTCCTACAGGGTCTCCCCTACCGCGACATCGGGGCGCAACTGTTCATCTCGGCCAAAACGGTGGAGCATCACGTCGCTCGAATCCGTCGCCGGCTGGGTGCGGAATCGCGGTCGGAGATGCTGTCGATGCTCCGCGTGATGCTGTCGCCCGCCTCCTGACCAACCGGTAGTTAGGGCGCCCTTCGTAGCGCCGCTTCCTCGCAGGATGCAACTATGAGCTGGCAGCGAGCTAAGTTACTTGCTAGTAACGTGGTCTAAGTTACCCATCGGTAACCAGAACCGGAGGATGCGCGTGGAAACCCAGATGCTGATCAGGATCATCGTCGGGGCGCTGATGATCGTCGTCGTCGGGCTGTTGGCCGTGAAGCGCGTTCTGTGGCTGACGAAGCTGATCCGCTCGGGCCAGCCGATGAGCGAGTCCAACAATCGCAAAGACCATCTTCAGAAGCGCATCACCACGCAATTCGAAGAGGTGTTCGGCCAGACTCGCCTGCTGCGCTGGTCGGTCCCCGGCATCGCGCACTTCTTCACGATGTGGGGCTTCTTCGTGCTGGCCACGGTCTACCTGGAGGCGTTCGGCCTGCTGGTGTGGCACGACTTCCACATCCCGATCGTCGGCCGCTGGGACGTGCTGGGCTTCCTGCAGGACTTCTTCGCCGTCGCGGTGCTGGCCGGCATCATCACGTTCTCGATCATCCGCATCGTCCGGGAACCGAAGAAGCACGGCCGCGACTCCCGGTTCTACGGCTCGCACACCGGCGGCGCCTGGCTGATCCTGTTCATGATCTTCAACGTCATCTGGACCTATGCACTGGTCCGTGGCGCCGCGGTGGTCACCGGCAACCTGCCCTACGGCAACGGCGCGTTCTTCTCCCAGCTGATGGGCACCATCATGCGGCCGCTCGGCGTGCACGCCAACGAGTGGATCGAGACGTTGGCCCTGCTCGGCCACATCGCGATCATGCTGGTCTTCCTGTTGATCGTGCTGCACTCCAAGCACCTGCACATCGGTCTGGCGCCGATCAACGTCACGTTCAAGCGGATGCCCAACGGCCTGGGCCCGCTGCTGCCGGTCGAGTCGAAGGGCGAGATCGTCGACTTCGAGGATCCCGCCGAGGACGCCGTGCTGGGCCGCGGCAAGATCGAGGACTTCACCTGGAAGGGCTACCTCGACTTCACCACCTGCACCGAGTGCGGTCGCTGCCAGTCGCAGTGCCCCGCGTGGAACACCGGTAAGCCGCTCTCGCCCAAGCTCGTGATCATGAACCTGCGCGACCACATGTTCGCCAAGGCGCCGTACTTCCTCGACGGCAAGGAGTCGCCGCTGGAGAACACGCCCGAGGGCGGCCTGGGCGAAGAGGTGCGTGGCGAGAAGGAGAGCGAGAAGCACAGCCACGAGCACGTGCCCGAGTCCGGCTTCGAGCGCATCCCCGCCGACTCGCCGCTGCAGGCCACCCGCCCACTGGTCGGGACCCTCGAGCAGGGCGGCGTCATCGACCCCGACGTGCTGTGGTCGTGCACGACCTGCGGCGCCTGCGTCGAGCAGTGCCCCGTCGACATCGAGCACATCGACCACATCGTCGACATGCGCCGCTACCAGGTGATGATGGAGTCCGAGTTCCCCGGCGAGCTCGGCGTGCTCTACAAGAACCTGGAGAACAAGGGCAATCCCTGGGGACAGAACGCCAAGGACCGCACGAACTGGATCGACGAGGTCGACTTCGACGTGCCGGTGTACGGCAAGGACGTCGAGTCGTTCGAGGGCTACGAATACCTGTTTTGGGTGGGCTGCGCCGGCGCGTTCGAGGACCGGGCCAAGAAGACCACCAAGGCGGTCGCCGAATTGCTCGCCACAGCGGGCGTGAAGTACCTGGTGCTGGGTGAAGGCGAGACCTGCAACGGCGACTCCGCGCGCCGCTCCGGCAACGAGTTCCTGTTCCAGCAGCTGGCCGCGCAGAACGTCGAGACCCTCAACGACCTGTTCGAAGGCGTCGAGCGGGTGGACCGCAAGATCGTCGTGACCTGCCCGCACTGCTTCAACACGCTGGGCCGGGAGTACCCGCAGGTCGGCGGCAACTTCACCGTGCTGCACCACACGCAGCTGCTGAATCGGCTGGTGCGGGACAAGAAGCTGATCCCGGTCAAGCAGGCCGATGGCGGGATGGACATCACCTACCACGACCCCTGCTACCTGGGCCGGCACAACAAGGAGTACTCGGCGCCGCGTGAGCTGATCGGCGCGTCGGGCGCGAAGCTGACCGAGATGCCGCGCCATGCCGACCGCGGTCTGTGCTGCGGTGCCGGTGGCGCCCGGATGTGGATGGAAGAGCACATCGGCAAGCGCGTCAATGTCGAGCGCTCCGAGGAGGCCGTGGACACCGGTGCCTCGGCGATCGCGACGGGCTGCCCGTTCTGCCGCGTGATGATGACCGACGGCGTCGACGACGTGACCGCGACCCGCAGTCTGGACAAGGCGCCTGAGGTGCTCGACGTGGCCCAGCTGCTGCTCGGGTCGCTGGACAAGACCGGCGTCACGCTGCCCGAAAAGGGCACGGCCGCCAAGGAGGCCGAGGAACGCGCCGCGCGGGTCGCGGCCGCAGCGCCCGCCGAGGTCGTCGAGGAGAAGGAGCCCGAAGCACCGGCACCTGCCGAGGCGAAGACCGAGGCGGCTCCGGCCGAGACCAAGGCCGCCGTGGCGGCACCCGCCAAGGGGCTGGGCATCGCCGGCGGGGCGAAGCGGCCCGGCGCGAAGAAGGCCGCCGCGGCTCCCGCCGAGGACAAGCCCGCAGAGGCCACAGCCGAGGCCGCGGCTCCGGTGAAGGGCCTGGGTATCGCGGGCGGAGCAAAGCGGCCCGGCGCGAAGAAGGCCGCCGCTGCCCCGGCCGCCGAGAAGCCCGCCGAGGCAGCTGCGCAGCAGCCTGCCGAGGCACCTGCCACGGCCGAGCCCGAGGTGAAGGGGTTGGGCATCGCCTCCGGTGCCCGCCGCCCCGGCGCCAAGAAGGCAGCCGCTGCTCCGAAGGCGTCCCCCAACGAGGGGGCACCGACGGTGGTGCAGCCGGCGAACGTCGCCCCGGACAAGGCCGAGGCGGGCACCGAGCCCGCTGACACCGCCGACTCCGATCGCGGGCTGGACGCCAAACCCGAGCCTCAGGTGAAGGGCCTGGGCATCGCGGCGGGTGCCCGTCGTCCCGGGGCGAAGAAGGCGCCGGCTGCCACCGCCAAGCCCGAGCCCGCCGCAGCGCCGAAGGCCGAGCCGGAGGCCGAGCCGGAGGCCGAGGCCGAAGCGAAGCCGTCGGGCAACGGCAACGGGGAAGCCCGCGTCGTCGGTGACGAGCCGCCGGTGAAGGGCCTCGGCATCGCCAAGGGCGCGCGCCGCCCCGGCCGCAGGTAACTCTCGCGAGAGTGCATCCAGGGTCGTGATCAGCGCTGATCAACGACTCTGGATGCACTCTCGATTCATATTCCGGTGGACAGCGATGGGACACTTGTCGACATGACGACCCACCAGGTGCCGTGGCAGCAGGGCAGCCAGCACGCGCGTCAGCGTGAATTCACGCAGTCCAGCAAGTTGCAGGATGTGCTGTACGAGATCCGCGGACCCGTACATGCGCACGCCTCGCGCCTGGAGTCCGAGGGCCACCGCATCCTCAAGCTCAACATCGGCAATCCGGCCCCGTTCGGCTTCGAGGCGCCCGACGTCATCATGCGCGACATCATCGCGGCGCTGCCCTACGCGCAGGGCTACTCGGACTCCAAGGGCATCGTCAGCGCCCGACGCGCGGTGTTCACCCGGTACGAACTCGTCGACGGGTTCCCGCGCTTCGACATCGACGACGTGTTCCTCGGCAACGGCGCCTCCGAACTCATCCAGATGGTGTTGCAGGCCCTGCTCGACAACGGCGACCAGGTGCTGATCCCTGCGCCGGACTACCCGCTGTGGACCGCGTGCACCTCGCTGGCCGGCGGCACCCCGGTGCACTACCTCTGCGACGAGACACAGGGCTGGAACCCCGACGTCGCCGACCTCGAATCGAAGATCACCGAACGCACCAAGGCGATCGTCGTCATCAACCCGAACAACCCGACCGGCGCCGTGTACAGCCGCGAGACGCTGGAGCAGATCGCCGACCTGGCCCGCAAACACCAGCTGCTACTGCTGGCCGACGAGATCTACGACAAGATCCTCTACGACGACGCCAAGCACATCTCGATGGCGTCGGTGGCGCCCGACGTGCTGACGCTGACCTTCAACGGGCTGTCGAAGGCCTACCGGGTCGCCGGCTACCGGTCAGGCTGGCTGGTGATCACCGGCCCCAAGGAGAACGCGGGCAGTTTCATCGAGGGCATCAGCCTGCTGGCCAACATGCGGTTGTGCCCGAATGTCCCTGCACAGCACGCGATTCAGGTTGCGCTCGGCGGCCATCAGAGCATCGACGATCTGGTGCTGCCGGGCGGCAGGCTACTGGAGCAGCGTGACGTGGCGTGGGGCAAGCTCAACGAGATCCCCGGTGTCTCGTGTGTGAAGCCGCAGGGTGCGCTGTATGCCTTCCCTCGGCTGGACCCCGAGGTCCACGAAATCCACGACGACGAGCAGTTGGTGCTCGACCTATTGCTGCAGGAGAAGATCCTGGTCGTGCAGGGCACCGGATTCAATTGGCCCACACCGGATCACCTCCGTATCGTGACGCTGCCCTGGGCGCGCGACCTGTCCAACGCCATCGAACGCCTGGGCAACTTCCTCGCCAGCTACCGGCAGTAGCCCTCCAGCTGCACCACCTACGCTGTCCGGGTGGCGCACTCGCATTCCCATTCGCACTCGCTGGGCGGCCCGTCGCCACTGGGCCCGCTGGCGGCCAAGATCGTCGTGGGGCTTCTCGTCGCCTGCGGTGTGGCGGTCGCGATCGGCACGGTGCTGCTGTGGCCCAGCGGGCAGAAGGCCGACATCCCGCTGCCGTTCCAGAACGCCGCAGGCGGAGCCGTCACCACCGAGGCCGGTCACGTCGTGTCGAGCAGCACCGCGACGTGCGGCAGTCCGTCGGCCGGGGCGGTCCTGACCGCCGATCCGCTGCCTGCGCCCGGCGAGGGCGCCCCGTGCGTGCGGACGCTGGTCGACATCGATTCGGGGCCGAACCAGGGCGCGACGACGCTGCTCGAGTTCAGCGGCGGGCCAGGGCAGCCGCATCTGGCCGTCGGGGACGACATCCGGCTCAGCCGGCAGGTCGACGACGTGGGCACGACGAGCTACGCGTTCTACGACTACGAGCGGACGTGGCCGCTGGCCGTCCTGGCCGCGGTGTTCGCCGTGGTGATCGTCGCCGTTGCGGGGTGGCGCGGGCTGCGCGCGTTGATCGGCATCGTGATCGCCTTCGGCGTGCTGGTGGTGTTCCTGCTGCCGGCGCTGCGCGACGGCGCCCCCGCCGTTCCGGTGGCCCTGGTGGCGTCCGCGGCGATCCTGTTCGCGGTCATCTACCTCGCCCACGGCGTCAGCTTGCGCACCAGCGCGGCGCTGCTCGGCACGTTGACCGCGCTGCTGCTGGCCGCGCTGCTGTCCTGGGCGGCGATCGAGCTCGCGCATCTGACCGGGTTGTCCGAAGACCAGAACAACGAGGTCGCCGCGTATCTGGGCAACGTGTCGATCACCGGATTGCTGTTAGCGGGCTTCATCATCGGCTCGCTGGGTGTACTCAACGACGTCACCATCACCCAGGCCTCAGCGGTCTTCGAACTGGCCGAGCTGGAGTCTGCCGGCCGGCGGGCCATTTTCGTGGGCGCGATGCGGGTGGGCCGCGACCACATCGCCAGCACCGTGTACACGCTGGTGCTCGCCTACGCGGGCAGCGCGCTGCCGCTGCTGCTGCTGTTCAGCGTGGCCAACCGATCGCTGAGTGACGTGCTGACCAGTGAGAGCGTGGCCATCGAGATCGCCCGCTCGGCGGTCGGTGGCATCGCGTTGGCGCTGTCGGTGCCGCTGACCACCGGCATCGCCGCGGTGCTGGCGACGCCGCAGCGCGCACCCGGCTAGCGTTTGGCGCCCATCGCCTCGGGTATTCGGCCGCCGTGGACCACACCTCCTCGGTGACGTTGCACGTCGACGGCCGCGACCACGTGCTGACGCTCGACAACCGGGTCACCTTGCTCGACGCCCTTCGCGAACATCTGGCTGTGACGGCCCCGAAGAAGGGTTGTGATCACGGGCAGTGCGGCTCCTGCACGGTGCTGGTGGACGGCAGGCGGGTCACGAGCTGCCTGACGTTCGCCGTGGCCGCCGACGGTACCCAGGTGACCACGGCCGCAGGTCTCGGCGCCGACGCTGAGCTGCACCCCGTGGCGCAAGCGTTCCAGGACGAGGACGCATTCCAGTGCGGATACTGCACGCCGGGTCAGATCTGTTCAGCCGTCGGCATGTTGGATGAGATCAAGTCGGGAGCGCCGAGCTTCGTCACCGACGATCTGGACAGCACACCTGAGCTGAGCGACGACGAGATTCGGGAACGGATGAGCGGCAACCTGTGTCGCTGCGCCGCCTATCCCAACATCGTCGCCGCGATCGGCAAGGCGGCCCGGCAGTGAAACCGTTCGCCTACCACCTGGCCGCCAGCCCCGCTGATGCCGTTGCCACGCTGACCGCTCACCCCGGCGCCGCCTACCTCGCCGGCGGCACCAATCTGGTCGATCACATGAAGCTCGGGGTGGCCGAGCCGGATCTGCTGGTCGACGTGAGCCGGCTGGACCTCGACGACATCACGGGTACAGACGACGGCGGGGTACGCATCGGCGCCAACGTGCGCAACAGCGATCTGGCCGGCCACCCGCTGATCCGGTCGCGGTATCCGGTGCTGTCGCGGGCGATGCTGTCAGCGGCGTCGGGGCAACTCCGCAACGTGGCGACCACAGCGGGCAACCTGTTGCAACGCACTCGCTGCGTGTACTTCCAAGACGTCACCACACCGTGCAACAAGCGGCAGCCCGGCACCGGCTGCTCAGCAGTCGGCGGGTATGTCCGCTACCACGCCATCCTCGGTGCCTCACCCGAATGCGTCGCAACCCATCCCTCGGATATGGCGGTGGCGATGAGTGCGCTCGACGCCGTCGTGCTCGTCGAGGGCGCCGACGGGCCGCGCCGCATCCCCGTCACGGACTTTCACCGGCTGCCCGGCGACGAGCCGCATCGCGACACCGTACTCGAGCGGGGTGAATTGATCACCGCGGTGGAAATTCCGGCGCCACCTCCGAGCGCCGTGTCGGACTACCGCAAGGTCCGCGACCGCGCCTCGTATGCGTTCGCGTTGGTGTCGGTCGCCGCGGAGCTGAGCGTCGACGGCGACCGGATCGCGACCGCGCGCATCGCGCTGGGCGGTGTCGCGCACAAACCCTGGCGCGCCCGCACCGCCGAGGAAAGACTGATCGGCGCCGCTGCGTCCGACGACACGTTCGTAGCGGCTGTCGACGCCGAGCTGGCTCATGCAGAACCGTTGCCGGGCAATGAGTTCAAGGTCGAGCTGGCGCGTCGCACCGTGATCGCACAGCTGCGCATGCTCACCGAACGGGGCCGACGATGACCTCACTGCTCGATCCCGCGGCCATCGGCGCGCCGGTCGCCCGTCGGGACGGCCGCGCCAAGGTGACCGGCACCGCGCCGTACGCGTTCGAGCACCGTGTCGAGAATCCGGCGTATGTGCATCCGATCCAGGCCACCATCGCGCGCGGTCGGGTGACCGCCATGAATGTCGACGCGGCACGCGCGCTCACCGGTGTGCTCGATGTCCTCACGGTGTTCGAGGCGCCCGCGCTCGCGGACAGCTCCGACGGTGAGCTGGCAATCCTGCAGGAC
Organism: Actinomycetota bacterium; assembly: GCA_040752555.1. Classification (GTDB taxonomy): domain Bacteria; phylum Actinomycetota; class Actinomycetes; order Mycobacteriales; family Mycobacteriaceae; genus Mycobacterium. The sequence continues at coordinate 240,155 of JBFMGT010000004.1, forward strand.
CCTCACGTGCACTTCCGGGGCCAGATCATCGGTGGTGTGGTCGCTGAATCCGCCGAGATCGCCAGGCAGGCAGCCGCTTTGGTGGTACCGGAGTACGTCGCCGAGCCGCATGACGCGGAGCTGAGGGCGGATCATCCCGGTCTGTACAGACCAGAGTCGGTGAACCCGTCCTATCCGCCGGACTCCGACGACGGCGACGTCGACGCCGCACTGGCCGCAGCGGACGTCACCGTCGACCACACCTATCAGACGCCGATCGAGCACAACAATCCGATGGAACCGCACGCGTGCATCGCGCAGTGGCACAACCGGGACCGTGCACCCGAGGTGACGCTCTACGACTCGACGCAGGGCGTGCACGCGGCACGCAAAGCGCTGGCCCCTATCCTCGGCCTTGACGTCGACCAATTGCGGGTCATTGCACCGTATGTCGGCGGCGGCTTCGGCTCCAAGGGCTCTCCCCACGCCCACAACACCCTGGTGCTGCTCGCCGCCCAGCGCACCGAGGGGCGGCCGGTCAAGTTGGCGCTGACCCGCCAGCAGATGTTCGCCCTCGTCGGCTATCGCACCCCGACCATCCAGCGGGTGCGTCTCGGCGCGGACGCCGACGGCCGGCTGTCGGCGATCAGCCATGAGGTCATCGAACAGACCTCGGCGGTCAAGGAATTCGCCGAGCAGACGGCGGTCACGACCCGGAAGATGTATGCCGCGGCCAACCGCCGGACCTCACACCGGTTGGCGGCACTGGACGTACCGGTGCCGTTCTGGATGCGCGCTCCTGGCGAGTGTCCTGGCACCTATGCCGCAGAAGTCGCGATGGACGAGCTCGCGGTCGCGTGCGGCATCGATCCGATCGAACTGCGCATCCGTAACGACCCCGACGTCGATCCGGAGACCGGCAATCCGTGGTCCAGCCGAAAGCTGGTGCAGTGTCTGCACTTGGGCGCCGAGCGATTCGGCTGGTCGTCATGGGAACGCCCCGCGGGCCGATACCGCGACGGCGAATGGTACCGCGGCGTCGGCGTGGCGTCGGCGACCTACCCGGCGATGCAGATGCCGGGCAACACCGCGCGGATCACCTATGCCCGCGAAGGCCGATTCCTGGTGCAGATCGGCGCGGCCGATATCGGCACCGGAACGTGGACCACGCTGACCCAGATCGCGGCGGACGCACTGGGCTGCGACATCGATGCGGTGGAACTGCAGATCGGCGACAGCGCTCTGCCCGATGCGTCCGTGGCGGGTGGATCTTCCGGCATCAATTCCTGGGGCCGTGCCATTGTCGCTACAGCACAACGGTTTCGCAGCGACCATGGCGACCCGCCGACGATCGGCGCGTCTTCTGTCGCCGAGGCGCCGGAGAACCCGGATGCCGACAAGATGACCCTGCAGTCGTTCGGCGCACATTTCGTCGAGGCGCACGTCAACGCCGATACCGGCGAGATCCGCGTCCCTCGGATGCTCGGTGTCTTCGACATCGGCCGGGCCATCAATCCGCGGACGCTGCGTTCGCAGTTGATCGGTGGGATGACGATGGGGCTGTCGATGGCGCTGCACGAGGAGAGCGTGCGCGATCCGCGCTTCGGTCATGTGGTGACCCAGGACCTGGCGACCTACCACTTCAGCGCACACGCCGATGTGGCCGATGTCGACGCGATCTGGCTGGGTGAGCCGGACCCGCATGCGAATCCGATGGGTTCACGCGGGGCCGGGGAGATCGGCATCGTTGGCTCGGCTGCCGCCGTCGTCAACGCCGTCTATCACGCGTGCGGCGTCCGGGTGCGCGACCTGCCCGTGACTTTGGACAAGGTGCTCGCCGGGCTCGACTAGACGGTCGGTGCGATGGTCCGCACCACGGTGAAGCCGTCGGCGGTGGCTGTGGTGACGTACACCGTGCCGTCGGGTCCGACGACGGGGATGAATGCCGGAGGCGTGCCGTCGAGGTCGAGCACCTTCGTCACCCCGGTCGTGGTGAACGCGTACACCGCCGGGTCGTCGGGGGCCTTACTCGCGACGTAGCCGGTGCCGTCGGACCCGAACACCAGCGTCTGCTTGGGGTAGATCGGGTAGGCCGACGTCACGGGATGCGTCAGCGTCTGGGCCACGCCCGTCAAGCCGGTGGAGTCGAAGCCGACGATCCGCAGGCCGCCATCGGGATCATTACGCAGAATCAAGTAACCGCTGCCATCGGGGCCGAATTGGACGTCGACGGTTTGGTCCAGCGCCGGGCCCCTGACGACGGGCGAGAAGCTGTCGTTCGACAGTGTCAGCAGGATCTGGTCGGTCGCGGCACCACCGAGTTCGCGCACCTGATTGATCTGGTAGGCCGCGCCGTCGGGACCGAAGAACACATTGCCCGGCACGGTGCCTGCGGGCAGCGCGATGGTGCGGTTGACCGAGCCGTCGGGGTTCAGCACCGCAAGGTAATTCGAGCCGTTTGCGGTGTACGTGACGTATCCGAAGTCGTCGGTTTGTTCTCCCCCGCCGAGGATCTGGTTGACCGCAGTAAGAAATGGTGCAGTGCCGGGCAGGTCGATGGTGTTGCGTGTGGTGCCGTCGGGACTGATGACGACGACCGGCGTGCTGGCCGGGTCCCTGACCACCGCATAGATCGTGCCTTCGGCCGTCACCTGGAAGCTGCGCAGGCGTGCCTCGATGACGCGCGGATCGGCGATGGCGGTCGGATAGATCTTGTAGATGTAGGTGGTGCCGTCCCCGTTGTCGGTGTTGCCCGAGTAGGTGAAGGTCTCGAGGTACACACCGTCGTTCTTCACGACGACGCGTCCGGGCAGGCCCGCCACGGTACGCGTGGTGCTCTCAACGCCCCGCAACGTGTAGATCCGAGTTGTCTTGCCGCCGAACACTGTTCGTACACCCACGGGCAGGTAGGCGTAGCCGTCCTCGCCGATGATCGGCGCGGAGGCCGTGTCACTGCCTCCGCCGGGCAGCAGGATCGTCTTCGTCTTGCCGTCCGACCCGAAGGCATGCAGCGTGCGACTGCCGAACTGGGTGGACACCAGATACGCGCTGCCGTCGCCCGCCAACGTCACGCTCGAGTTCGGCGCGAACGTCCGAACGGTGTTGGTCGGCGAGACACGGACTGTGCGGTAGTCGATGTTCCCGATCGGACTGAAGATGAAGGGGATGTTGGTGGCGAAGTAGAGCGAACCGTCCGCCCCAACCTGCGGCCTTCCGGTGGTGAATCCGGCGACTGTCGCGATCTTCGTGACCTCGCCCTGGCTGTTCACCGACCACAGCGTCGATCGGGTGGCACGGTCGTTGGTCGTAACGATTACGAGGGAGCCGTCTGGCCTGGCGACCGGGCTCGACAACGAGCCGGGCTTACCGGCGATCGCCTCGCTGGTCGTGATCACGTGACCATCGCTGTCGACGATGCTCACCCGGACTCCGTCTGCATCGCGGGTGACCTGATAGACCGTGCCGGTGGAACCGACGACCACGGGCCCCGTTGGCACGCCACGGATCTCGTTGTCGGCGTCGGCTTCCGCGGCGGGGCTCGCTTGCGCCGCGCTCGAGGTGGCAGCGGCCGCTGCCCTGTCGGCGCGGCGCTCCTCGACCTGCTGACGGGCGGTAGCGAGCATCGTCAACAACACCGGCGCGGCCGCGGGTGGCTCGGAGTCGTCATCCCGGGGCGTCGCGGCCCGCGGGGTGAACAGGGGTTTGAAGAGCCGCCCCTTGGCGGGGGCCTCGACGCCCTTCTCAGAGTCTGAATCGCTGTCGGAAGGCGCTGCAACAGATTTCACAGGGTCGTCGGAACTGTCGCTGTCTTCCGTCTTCGTCGTCGCGGCGCGCTTGGCGCCGATCCCGCGCTTCTTGGCGGGCTTGTCGGTCGACTTGTCTGCTGAGGCTTTCGAGGGGCCGGCGGGGGCACTCACCGAGGGAGTGTCGTCGGGTGCAGCCCAGGCGACAGTGGGCACGGCCGCGATCGCCGAACCGATACCCAGCGCCACGGCCAATCCCCCAACACGACCGACGTACTTCTCGAACCCCATGTGTCCTCCGATTGTGTTGTGTTTGTTCATGTTCAGACTGCTATTGGTGGTGCGATGGTCCGCACGACCGTGAAGCCGTCGGACGTCACCGTGGGGACGTACACCGTGCCGTTCGGCCCTACGGCAGGGCTGGACGGGTGGCTCCTGTTCATCGACAGCCGGCATTGAATCGACCTCAGCGTCAATTCATTCGCCGCTGTCCCACCTCTACCCGGTGCGACAGCCAACGCGCCGACGCGACCGACGTACTCCTCCGAGCCCATGTGCGCCCCCCGCTGTCGAATATGACAGCAAAGTTACGGGCCATACAGCTGTATGGCAATGGTGAAACGCTCAGAGATCCGAAGTTTCGAGCAAGTTCAGCAAATAGCTGCCATATCCGGACTTCAGCAGCTTGGTCGCGCGGGCCGCCAGTTCGTCGTCGTCGATGAAACCGACCCGCCACGCCACCTCTTCAGGGACGCTGATCTTCAACCCTTGCCGGCGCTCGATCGTGCGCACGTAATCGCTGGCGTCGAGCAGGGAATCGAACGTTCCGGTGTCCAGCCATGCCGTGCCTCGCGCAAGCACCTCGACGCTGAGCCGGCCCTGTTCCAGGTACCTCTGGTTGATCTCGGTGATCTCGTACTCTCCGCGCGCTGACTTGCCCAGCGAACGAGCGATCTCGATGACGTCGTTGTCGTAGAAGTACAGTCCGGGCACCGCATAGTGCGACCTGGGTGCCGCCGGCTTCTCCTCGAGCGACACCGCGGTGCCGTCTTCGGCGAACTCCACCACGCCGTAGGCTGACGGATCGGCCACCCAGTAGGCGAAAATCGCTCCGCCCTCGACGGTGTGGAAACGACGCAGACTCGTGCCCAGGCCTGGGCCGTAGAAGATGTTGTCTCCCAACACAAGTGCCACCGAGTCGGTTCCGATGTGGTCGGCACAGATCACGAAAGCCTGTGCCAGCCCTTCGGGTTCGTCCTGCACGGCGTAGCTGATGTTGACACCGAAGTCCGCCCCGTCGCCGAGAAGCCGACGAAATGCGGGCGCGTCCTGGGCGGTGGTGATCACCGCGATGTCACGGATGCCCGCCATCATCAACGTGGACAGCGGATAGTAGATCAGCGGTTTGTCGTAGACGGGTAGCAGCTGCTTGCTCGCGCCCATCGTGATCGGATACAGCCGCGTGCCCGATCCGCCGGCCAGGATGATGCCGCGCATCAGCCGGTCAGGTCGGCTTCGGTGAGTTCCGTCGCGGCCAAGGCGGCAGCCAGATCGTCGTGCCGGAACACCGACGTGACGTGATCGGACACCACGCGAAACGCAGATGCCGCGGAGCCGGCCCCCTCCACCTTCTCTTCCACCACGACCACACCGTCGTGCACGTAGATGCGGCCCGGTTCGATCGTGCGGCCCAGCCCCTGCGCCCAGGCGCGCAACGCCTCGTGCCCCTGCGCGGCGCCGTGCGCATCCCCGATCTCGATGTCGTCGCTGGACAGGGAAAGCAAGGTGTCGACGTCACCACTGTTGAGCGCGTCGTGCCAGGCGAGAACGGTGGCCATCTCCGAAGTGGTCATGATCGAAAAGCTACGCCCTCAGAACGGTGTGCGGGCCAACCACCCGTCCCACACCGCGGTGTCGCCATGTACCTCGAGACCGGCTTCGGCGGCGGTGGTGCGGCGGACCGTGGCCAGTAGAAGATCTTTGGCGGGTCCCCGCAGTGCGACGCTGCCCTTGCCGTGATCGTGCGACCACCACACGCCTTCCTCGTCGTGGACGATCATCCACTCCCCGGTGGGCCCCAGCTCGGGATCAGTGGCGTGCAGGTGAATCGATTGACCCCGGTCAAGCGCGGGTGGGTGTCGCCGATCCACCGTCACCCGGTCGATCCACTCGCTCAAGGCGTCGGCCGCCAGATCCGCCGCCAGCTCGAACGGGACGCCGAGCGCGAGGGCGGCGTCGGCGCGGTGCACGGTGGCCTCGTGGAGTCGTCTGCGGATCCACCAGCCCGCGGGCCGGGGGCCGACGAAGGTCCACACCCGAGTCTCCGGGCCCACCCGGTCGATCGCATTGCTGATCAGTTCCGCGCCTGCCATCAGCCAGTCCGCGGCCGCGTCGGGATCGTCGGGCGGTTTACCGTCCCGCACGTCGCGCGGGTCCAGCTCCTGGTTGCGCCGCTCGAGGATGATCTGTGCGGCCCAACGGTTTCCGCGCCCGACATGCCGGAACAACTGTCTGAGGTTCCAGTCCCCGCACGTCGGCACCGGCGTCGCCGGGTCTGCCGTCCGGATCAGGTCGCCGAAGGCTCGAGTCTGCTCGAGCAGAGCTGCTCGGAAGTCCACCACCTCACGCTAGCGCGGTGCGCGCACTCCCAAGGGTGATCGGCAATGTTGACCAGCCGCGCAGGACACGGGTATCGCGGCGGTGGGCCTCGCCGGCCAACTGTGCATCGGGAAAACGCTCGAAGAACGTGCGCAACCCGACCTCACCTTCGGCGCGGGCGAGCGCGGCGCCGAGGCAGAAGTGCCGACCGCCGGAGAACGACAGATGCTTACCCGCGTTGTCGCGTTCGATGTCGAAGCGGTGCGGATCGGTGAACACCTTGGGGTCGCGGTTGGCCCCCGCAAGGTGCAGGATGATCAGCTCGCCGCGGGCGATGCGGGTGCCGGCGATGTCGACGTCCTTGCGCGCGAAGCGGGCGCTCATCTGCACCGGCGAGTCGAGCCGCAGGATCTCTTCGACGGCGGTGGGCCACAGCTCGGGCCGGGCGGCCAATGTCTCGAGGTGCTCAGGGGTCTGCAGGAGCATCCGGATGCCGTTGCCCAGCAGATTCACCGTGGTCTCGAAGCCCGCTGCGAGAACCAGGCCTGCGGTGGCGAGCAGTTCCTGCTGGGAGAGCTGCGCACCTTCCTCGGCTTGCGCGCTGGCTTGGATCAGTTGGCTCATCAGGTCGTCGCCGGGGTTGCGGCGCAGCTCGTCGAGGTGATGGGTGAGCCAGGCATTGAATCCGACCAGGCCCTCGTGCACGCTCATGTACTGCTGCCAGGACAGGCCGATGTCCAGGCTGGGAGCGGCGAGCTCGCCGAAGCGCAGGATCTGCTGACGGTCTGCTTCGGGCACCCCGAGGATGTCGCTGATCACCGCGACCGGCAGCTGCCCGCAGTAGGCGTCGACGACGTCCACAACGGCCCCTGTCTCGCCGGTCCTGTCCTCCAGCTGGTCCAGCAACCCGTCGGCGGTGTCCTGCACTCGGTCGCGCAGCGCGGCGACCGCGCGAGAGGTGAACACCGAGGACACCATCTTGCGGCAGCGGGTGTGCTCGGGCGGTTCGATCGACAACAGCGACGGCGGCTCGATCGGATGGAGCAGGCCGGTGCGCATCTTCTCGTTGAGCCGGCGCAGCGCCGGGGGCAGCCCGGCGCCCAGACTCATGACGTGGAAGTCGTCGGACCGCAGCACCTCGTTGACGACGGCGTGGTCGAACGTCATCAGCGCCCGGCGACCCCGCACGATCGGTCCGCGCACCCGCATCTCGTCGGCGAAGGCCGCGGGATCGGCCCGCACGGCCGGGTCGGCGATCAGCCGGGCTTGTGGGTCCCCGCCCCGCCGGGCGCCGACCTTGGACAGGCCGCGCACGATGCCGTGAAGAATCAGCCATCGGAGCCGGTGCTGGATTCGATCCATCACTCGAGCTTAAGCAGCGGCCGGAGATCGTCCAACCGGTCGAAGAGATGCCAGACGTAGGACGACGCCCCGTTCTCCCGGTGGGCGTGCAGATCAGCCAGGTCGGGATCGTTGCGGTAGCTGTCGAACGCCTCCTTGGAGTCCCATTCGACGAGGATCAGCACCGTCCGCGGTTCGATGTCGCCGGTCACCGATTCGCGGTATTTCCCGAGGGCCACCACGCGGCCGCCGTGCTTGGCGACCTCTTGCGGTGAACGCTTGGAGTAGGCGCGGTACTCGTCGCGATCGGCGACGTCGAACAGATTGAGGGCGTAGACAGTCACACCCCGACGCTACGGCCCAGCGCGTAGACCGACCAGCCCGCCTGACGCCAACGCTGCGCATCGAGGCAGTTGCGGCCATCCACAACCACTTTCGTGCGGACCGTGCCCGCGAGCGTCTCGGGGTCCATCTCGACGAACTCGGCCCATTCGGTCAGCACAAGGACGGCGTCGGCGCGGTCACACGCCTCGGCGACCGATACCGAGTAGTTCAGCGTCGGGAACAGCTGGCGAGAGTTCTCCATCGCCTTGGGGTCGTAGACGTTGACGGTGGCGCCGTTGAGCTGCAGGAGACCAGCGACGTTCAACGCCGGTGAATCGCGGACGTCGTCGGATTCAGGCTTGAACGCCGCGCCGAGGACGGCGATGTTGGCGCCGAGCAGGGAACCCCCGCACGCTTTGGTGGCCAACTCCACCATGCGGGTGCGGCGACGCATGTTGATGCTGTCGACCTCGCGGAGGAAGGTGAGCGCGTGGTTGGCGCCGAGTTCTCCGGCGCGCGCCATGAATGCCCGGATGTCCTTCGGCAGGCAGCCTCCGCCGAAACCCAAGCCGGCGTTGAGGAATCGACGGCCGATCCGGGCGTCGTAGCCCAGGGCGTCAGCCAACGTCGTCACATCGGCATCGACGGCCTCGCAGACTTCCGAGATCGCGTTGATGAACGAGATCTTGGTGGCGAGAAAAGCGTTGGCAGAGACCTTGACCAGCTCAGCGGTCTGCAGATCGGTGAGCAGGAACGGCACGTCGGCATCGAGCAACGGCGCATACAGCTCCCGGATGGCCGCTTCTGCCAGTGTTGAATCTGGTTGTCGCCCAACGACGATCCGGTCCGGATGCAGCGTGTCATGGATCGCGAACCCCTCCCGCAGGAACTCAGGGTTCCAGGCGATCTCGACGGGCACGCCGTCACGGCTCAGTCCGGCGGCGCGCACGACGAGTTCGGCTGCGGTGCCGACGGGCACGGTGGATTTCCCGACGATCACGGCGGGGCGGCGCAACTGCGGCACGAGCGCGTCGATGACCGAGTACACGTGGCGCAGGTCGGCGCCGTACTCGCCCTTCTTCTGCGGTGTTCCCACACCGAGGAAGTGCACATCGGCGAAGTCGGCTGCCTCGGCGTAATCGGTGGTGAAACGCAGTCGGCCGGCATCGAGATTGCGCTGCAACAACTCCCGTAGGCCGGGCTCGTAGAAGGGAACGTCGCCGCCGGCGAGCTTCGCGATCTTGCCCGGGTCGATGTCGACGCCGATCACCTCATGGCCGAGCTCGGCCATCCCGACGGCGTGGGTGGCGCCGAGGTAGCCGGTGCCGAAGACAGTGCATCGCATACTGCCTCTATAGGGAGCCCGGGTGAGACGGCCGCTACGCGACACTTGCCGCGAGGCCAACGGGAGATGACGGTCCCGTGCCGCGAAAGTGCACTCAGGGTCGTGATCGGCGGTGTTTCACAACCGTGGCTGCACGTTCGCGGGCGAAGTTGGGATCGGTAGCGGCACTGATGCTCTGTACTGATCCGGTGACCACATCACCTCTGCTCCGCGCCGCCGTCCCCACGGTGGCCCTGGCCGTCCTGCTCGTCAGTTGCAGCTCGGACCGCGACGATCGCCCGGTGGCGTCCTCGACCACCGCGACGTCCGCTGCGTCCACGTCCACGTCGGCGCCACAGCCCACCACAGCCGCTCCCCAGAACACCGCCAGCGCGACACCCACGGAGGCGCCGCCTCCCGCTGTGCCGGTGGCCTGCGGCAATGCCGACCTCGGCGTGGCTGCCGGACCGGTGACGGAGGCCGACACCCTACGGCGCGTCGACGTGACGTTCACGAACACGTCGGCCGCGCCGTGCGTCCTCGTCGGCTATCCGGGCGCCGATCTGGTGAGCGCCGCGGGCGGGGTGCTGGTGCACGTCGCGCGCAGGCCCGCCAATGCCGCGCCGCATCTGGAGTTGCAGCCCGGCGAGGTGGCCACTGCGGACGTGCAGGCGTCGGTGATCGACAGCAGCACAGGCACCGCGTGCGGCCGCACCGGCACGCTCACCGTCACCGCGCCGAACACCACGGAGTCACACCTGTTGGCGGTGAACCTGCCGATCTGCGACGCGACGATCAGCTCGGTCGGCTAGCCGCGGCCCCCACTCGGTCCACAGAAGATCAGGAAGCATTTCTCTCCGCCCGACGAGCCGCCGCCGGAACGCGATGACGAACCCGAATCACCGGAGCCGCCGTAACCGCCGGAGCCGCCGTAACCGCCGCCGCCGTAGTCGGCGCTACTGCGACCGCTGCCGGAGCTCGAGCTCGATCCCGGCCACTGCGGCGTCTGGGGCACGGACGGCACGGTCGGAACCTGGGGCACCTGCGGGATCTGCGGCTGCGTCACCGGCGGCGTCCACGGAGACTCCGGCTCCTCGGGCTCGGGCGCTTCCGGCTTGCTCGGCCACGTCCATGCCGGCTTGGGCGGCGAGAACACCGGCCACTGGCGCTGCGGCACCACGATGATCGGCCGCGGCACCACGACAGGCGCCGGGACCGGGGCGACGACGGGCGGCGGAGCCACCGGAGCCGGCGCAGGTGGCGGTGCGGCCGGAGCAGGCGCCGGGGCCGGAGCTGCGGGAGCCGGAGCGGGTGCCTTCTCGACATAGACCGTGCGCGGCGCCTGCTGCGGAGTCTGCTGCACGGCGACGGGTACCGGCGGCTTGATCGTCTCGGCAGACGGGGGCGGATCGGCCGGCACCTTGGCGGCCTGCTCGATCGGCGCCGGCGCGGGCGCCTGACTGCTCGGCACGATCGCGGCCTGCGCGGGGCTGGGGCGCGAGTCGACCGTCGGCCGGATGCTGACCGCGAGCGAGATCACCAGCGCGACAACGCCGATCACGAACACCGACGTCAGGGCGCTCCCGACCAACAGGAACGGCTTGCGCCCCTCCTCGGCCTCGCGCATCTCCGTCTGGGCGAACTCGTCGACCGAGTCGGCGCCCACAGGTGCGAGCTGGGTGTCCGCGCCGGCAAGGCCGGCGTACACCGAGCCGGCGGTGTCGCCGTCGGGATCCTGCGAATAGGCCAGCCCGACGGTCGTTGCCTCGAAGGCGGGCGCGGCGGCCGAGGCGAGGGCGGCGCCGCGCGCCAAGGCGAGCTCGGCGTCCTCGGGGGCGCTCACCGGCAGGGCGACGAGGTGTTCGAGGTGCGCCTTGACGGAGCTGACGTCGACACCGGAGCCGACGACGAACATGCCCTGCGGCGGGGCGTCCTGGGCGGCCACGGCGTGCGCCATCTCGGTGAGCACGGCCATCGCGTCTGCGCTGTGCAGCGACCGGCTGAGCACCTTCACCACCGAGCCGTCGTCGGTGCGGACCACCGACAGCGTGGCGGTGTCCCGGTCGACGAACAGCAGCGCGGTGGTGTCATAGCCGACCGCCCGGCCGACGGCCTGCGCGAGAGAGGCGGCGGCATGGCTCTCGGCGACGAGCATGACGTCGTCGATGCCGTGAGCGGAGAGTGCATCACGCAAGGCCGACGCCTCGGTGTGGTCACTCCACGTGACGCCGATGGATTTGAGGTGATGTCCGCCAGTTTCCGCGCTTTCCTTGGTGCCCTGGATCGCGGCGACGACCTGATCGGCAACGTTTGCCGAAGCGTCGGCGGACGTCACGTCGAACACGTCGTGATCAACGGTGACGCCGTCGGCTTTTTCGCCTTCCACCAGCACCATGCGGACCGTCGTCGGTGTCATCGACACACCAAGAACGATGTCCACTTGACCCCTCCAAAAAGTTTGCTGCAGCCTGGTTGTTGTCCGAGCTCACCTGCACGCTGAGAGCCGACAACTAGTACTTCATCGGCGTGAACAGCTACGGCGTTACACGCATCGCGGTTAGCTGAACGACGGTGATGCCCGGCCGGCACGCCAGTGCTTATGACATTACTAGCCGTGCGGAGATTCCCGCCGGGGTCAGGTCGAGCGGAGGAAATTCTGATACGACCGCGACGGCGTGGGACCGCGCTGGCCCTGGTACTTGGAGCCGACCTTGTCGCTACCGTAGGGATGCTCGGCGGGGCTGGTGAGCCGCAGCAGGCAGAGCTGACCGATCTTCATCCCCGGCCACAGCGTGATGGGCAGGTTCGCGACGTTGGACAGCTCGAGGGTGATGTGTCCGGAGAACCCCGGGTCGATGAAGCCGGCCGTCGAGTGCGTGAGCAGGCCGAGCCGGCCGAGTGAGGACTTGCCCTCCAGGCGGCCGGCGAGGTCGTCGGGCAGCGTGCAGCGCTCGAGGGTCGCGCCCAGCACGAACTCGCCGGGGTGCAGCACGAAGGGCTCCCCCTCCTTCGGCTCGACGAGGGTCGTGAGGTCGTCCTGGCGCTTCGCAGGGTCGATGTGGGTGTACCGGGTGTTGTTGAACACGCGGAACAGGGTGTCGAGGCGGACGTCGACGCTGGACGGCTGGATCAGACTGTCGTCGAACGGGTCGACGCCGAGCCTGCCGGCTTCGATCTCGGCCCGAATGTCGCGGTCGGAGAGCAGCACGGGACGAGCGTAACGGCGGCAGTCCGATCAGGGGCAGGCGGCGGGCGCGTCGTCGCGGACGGGTCGCTCGGCGGGAACGGTATAGGTGACGACGGCGTGGGCGTCGGCTTCGGAGCGGACGACGTGCGGGACGCCGGCAGGGATGAAGACGGCTTGGCCCTTCCCGTAGGCGATCGGTGCGCAGTCGGGTGCGGATTGGACGAACACGGTGCCGTCGTTGATGACGGTGTACTCGGGCCCGGGGTGGGTGTGCCAACCACTGCTGGCGACGTCGTTGAGGACGAGGTCCTGGACATAGAGCGTGGTCGGCTGGCCGACGGACACGACGACGACGGGCGCCTGGGTGGTGCCCTTGGCCAGATCGGTGCGCTCGATGTCGCCCTCGGCCGGGGTGGCATGGGCGGTGGGGGCGAAGGCGACGGCGGCGAGTGCTGCGGCGGTGGCGGCTCGTTTCATGGCTCCCCCTCGAAGATGCCCCTGGTGACCAGGCGCGGCGGCAAGTGTTAGCCTTCCTGATCAACCAGGCCGATGTAGTTCAATGGCAGAACATCAGCTTCCCAAGCTGAATACGCGGGTTCGATTCCCGTCATCGGCTCCACGTGAGTAGCCCGACATCGCCAGAGCTCTGAACCCTGGTTCGGGTCCATGCGGTTCGTCCAGCAACTGACAGGGCGACGGATGGAGGAGCGGCGCAACGACAATGACCGCCGCGCAAGACGAAGGTCGCGCCGCTGATCAGTCGAGCAGGACGGCGTCGACGGTCGCCGCGGCACCACTCTTCGCGGCGGCGCGCTGTGCGCATTCGGCACGAGCCGTGTGCACGATCTCGGCCGCCGCGCGGCACGCGGTGCTCTGCTGATGGCGGTACTGGATGGGCAGCGACGCGGCGTGACGCAGGATCATGACGGCCAGCGCGCGGTCGGTGCGCGAGGGCACGACCAGCAGGTTGGCGCAGCCGTCCTTGCCAGTGATGGAGATGACGCGCTTCTGCCGGACCTTCTGGCCGGGCAACCTGCCGCGAGCGGGGACGACGTTCAGGTCGGCAGCGCCTTCGAGCGGTGACCAGTTGACCGAGATGTCGATGACGTCGCCCAACCGACCCGACAGGGCGTCGACGAGGTAGGGGAGCTCGCGCGCGACCGAGTGGGTGTAGGGCCACCAAGCGCCGTCCAGCCCACCGGTGAGCACATCGGCGACAGTGAGCCGGATGGGGTGATCGGAGGTGTTCCGGTCGGCGGCGGTCATGGCCGACGCTTTGCTGCCGAATGCAGAAAACCTTGTGCCGCAATCATGGCCAGTCCCCTCGTTGGATCGACCCGGCGCGCGACGGAACAGGCAGCGTCGAGATGGAGTCGAAGACGTGGGTGACATCAACCGACTCACTCCACGGTACACCGTGGAAGCGGACAAGCGCGCAGGCAACAGCACACTCGTTTCGTAAGTCGTTGTCTCGCAACCATTTCAAGCACCGATCGCAGCTTTGCCCACGCGGTGGCGTAGAGTGAAGAGATCGGCGGTATTCCGCACGCGAACATCTGAGATTGTGTCGTCGCCGATTGTGAAGACTGGGCCGTTCCACGGCCCGGACGGGATTTCCCCATGACGACAGCACAAGCCGGCGCACCCGACCGCGTACGCAATGAGGGTCCGGAGCACACGCCGCGGCTGTGGCTCAAGCGAAAGGCGCTGACGACCGGATTCGTCGATGGTGCGTGGTGGCCGCACAGCGCCGATCTGATCACCGAACTCCCTGATCTACTCGCTGTGCTCTCGGTGCGACTCGGTGGGGTGCATCGGGTGAGCTACAACCTCGATGAGTGGCCAGGCGCGCCGCGTAGACACACGATCGGCGGACGGATCATTCGGTTGGACGGATATCACCGCCAACCGCCCCACACGGTGGGAGTATCCGATGTCCGCGGCAATAGCATCATCCTGCTGGTCGTTCCGGCGGACACCGATGCGGACGAGGCGCATCGCGTGGTGATGGCGGCCGCCGCGACCGGTGACGCGTCGAGTGTCGAATCACTGTTGGCCTCGAGGCAGGTTTGACCAAGCGCACGATCTCGCTGGCCGCGCGACGGTGACGCCAACGCGACTTTCTGCCTCCAGTGCCATGGCTCTGCATATGCAGACGCCGGCCGCGCCGGCGGCTTGCGTCTCCACCGCGATCCTCGCTCCGTCAACCGAACTCACCCACGACGTGTTGAACGAATGGGCCGCATCCGCGCTGACCGGGTTGGCGCGCTTTCGAAGTCGATTGATTGACAAGCCTTTTGGAATCGGTCAGCCCGTGTGGGCCGACGTTGTCGATTTCGACGCCGCCGCGCAGATCGGCCAGGCGACGGTGCCGGCAACCGGCGGCGACGAAGAGTTCGGAGTATTGGTCGAAAAGCTCACCGCTGCAGACCCTTCGGATCGACTGCTGTGGCAGGCGTGGACCGTGGATGGTCTGGCGGGAGGTCGCTGGGCACTCGTGGTCAAGATGTCACCCGTGCTGGCCGACGGCGGCCCGGGAGTGGTGGCCATGTGGGACCATCTCCTGAGTAGCCGGAAGGATTCGCTTCGCGCACTGCCGAGCGAAGCCGGCATGGGTCCGGCGCCGTCCATGCGCGAGCTCGTCACCGACACGCTCCTGGAACTGGTCGAAAATCAGTTCATCGGAGCGCATATCGTGACCCAGCTAGCGACCGATGCGTTTCTGGCGGTGTGCCGCACTGTGCAGGGCGCTGCGCCGGAAGACGTGAAGCTGTCGACGACGGCGATGAACGCCAGGTTGACCAAACGGCGATCGGTCGCGATGACCTCAGTCGCGGCGGCCGATGTCAGCGCGATCAGCGACGCGTTCGGAGGCAACACGGCGAACGTGATCCTGGCGGCCTGCGCGCTCTCGCTGCGAGGGTGGCTGCATCGACATTCCGCAGTCCCCGTCGAACCTCTGGTGCTGGCCGTGCCGTTGGCCCTGCCTGCCGGGGATCCCGCGCGCGGAGCCACGTCGAGGGCAGTGGGGCGGGTCCACGTACCGGTGCAGCTGTCCGATCCGGTGGAAGTGCTGACCTACCTGCACACCGCGACCGAGCGATTGAACATCGCCAACCGCGAGGAGCACGGATGGGGTTGGAGAAGCGAACGTATCGCCGAAGCGGTGGCGCTCGTCCCGCCGCCGGTGGCCAGGCTCGCCGCACAGGTGTCCGCCGGGCTGGGTTCGTCCTGGTGGTCGGCTCCACGCTGCCACGCCAGCGTGTCATTCGTCCGGGGGCCGGCGGGGCCGGTGTACTGCGCGGGCGTCGAGGTGGTCGGTATGCACACCGCCGACCCGCTGGCCGAAGGGTGCGGGCTCGGCATCGTGGTGACGTCGCACGACGACGTGATGGATATCTGTCTGACCGCGTGCCCGGACAACGTCGGGAACACTGCCGTGGTCGCCACTGGCATTCGTGACGCGGTCGCGGCGCTTCTCGAGGCGGCACATTCGTCTCCGCGCGGCGAAGGTCAATCCGTGGTGTCGGAGATGACGTCACACAACAGTCGGCGATGAGCTGACGAGGACCGCTCCCGGACGCGGTTGGGCACAGTGCCCAAGAGATCAGTGCACTGGCCACGCCGGGAGTTCGTGGTTTCGTGCCCAGCTCGACGTGACTCCCACGGCCCCGCCCGACGCCGGTTCGTCGTGTGCATGGTCGAGGTGACTCCTCATGACGAAGTCGGTGGCCAAGAATGGGTCTGCTGGGTCATCCCCAGCCACCGGACGGCTGAATACCGTGGTCTGCATGGCTAACGACAGCGAGAACCGAGACAACTCGAACAACGATCAGCGCACAGACCACGCGGCACCCGGAGGCAACCCAGACAACAGCGACACCGTGCAGAACATGGACGCTCCCGAACTGCGTACGGCCGTGATAGAGCTCTTGACGATCATCGACGATTCCGACGATATGGATGTGGTCGTCACCATCGCAGACGACGGCACTGTTGTCGTCGAAGCCGCCTAGTCCGACAAGTACTGGACAGCCTTCGGAGTCCACGCGTCGGCATATCGGGCAGCGAGCTGCGCGCCGGTCGCCACGCTGCGGGACCGGTGAGAAGTGCGATTGCTGTTCGACATTCGAACATCCAGGATCAGGAGATTCTCATGACTTCTACCGTAGGGCGTCCGGCAACGCCGGCCCTCGACCCCGCCAAGCTCTTGCCGCACAAGTGGAAAGTGTTGTTGGGGTCTGGGGTGTTGGCGATCATCCTCGGCGTGCTGATGCTGGTGTGGCCGGGAAAGACCGTCCTCGTCGCCACGGTGCTGTTCGGGTTGGCTCTGCTCGTCGCCGGCGGTGCACAACTGTTCTTTGCCATGGCAGCAGAGATATCGGGCGGCGGTCGAGCACTGCTCTTCGTCAGCGGCGCGGTGTCGGTGATCCTGGCGGTACTGACTTTTCGGTACTTCGGCGAACCGTTCTCGATCCTGCTGTTTGCCGTCTACATCGGAATCGGCTTCGTCATCAGAGGGGTGGCGACGACGGTCGCGGCGATCAGCGGCACGGATAGGTCGGGGCGCGGCTGGGACATCTTCTTCGGAATCGTGTCCGTGCTCGCCGGCATCCTCGTGCTGCTCCTGCCTTACTCATCGATCTTCACGCTCGCCGTGGTGACGGGCGCGTGCCTTGTCGCCCTCGGCCTGTTCGAGGTCGTGTCAGCGTTCAACGCCCGACGCGACCTCGCCGACGAACCTGTCAGCGTGCGCACTTCAACAGAGGCCCACCCGTGACGACCGAGGTGCCGCAAGGCCGTCGCGTGCTCGACACCGCGGAGGGCATCCTGATCGGACTGCGTCGATGTGACACCGATTCGGCGTTCCACGAACTGGTGCGCACTGCCCACGCTCATTTCGTGCCGGTCTTCACCATGGCCTCGGCTCTCGTCGAACTCGCGACCGGCACCGCTGCTTTCAGTCGCCTGCCGGCGCGGGCACACGCCGCCGCGTGGGATGCGTGGGGCTCGCTGCTCGACGCCTCACCGAGGAACCGATCATCTCCGTGGTCAACCGATGACTTCGATGAGGCGGTCGGACAATGAACACAGTTCACTCCATCCCGCTGCGCTCCGGGGAGAAGATCGTCACGCTCGGGCAAGGGACGTGGCATTTCGCCGAGGTACCAGCGAAGCGGGCCGACGAGATCGCCTCGATCAACCTCGGTCTCGACCTGGGGATGACGGTGATCGACACCGCGGAGATGTACGGCAACGGTGCGGCAGAAGTCCTGGTCGGCGAGGCGATCACCGGTCGGCGAAACGACGTGTTCCTCGTCGACAAGGTGCTCCCCCACCACGCGACCCGGGTAGGGACCGTTCGCGCGTGCGAGGCAAGCCTCGGCAGGCTCGGTGTCGATCACATCGATCTCTATCTCCTGCACTGGCGGGGCAGCATCCCGCTGGCGGAGACGATCAGAGGCTTCGCCGACTTGAGGCGTGACGGGAAGATTCGGCATTGGGGGGTGAGCAATTTCGACATGGACGACATGATCGAACTTCTGAGCATCCCGGGCGGCGATGATGTCCAGACGAACCAGATCCTCTACAACCTGACCCGCCGAGGCCCCGAGTACGCGCTGCTACCTTGGCTGGCCGAACGCGGCATTCCTGCCATGGCGTACTCACCGATCGAGCAGGGTCGGCTGCTCGATCACCCGGCGCTGCAACCGATCGCCCGGCGGCACAACGCCACGCCGGCACAGATCGCTCTGGCCTGGGCGCTTGCACACGACGGCGTCAACGCGATACCTCGCGCCGGAACACCTGCTCATGTTCAGCAGAACGCCGCTGCCCGAGACATCGGATTGACGAACGACGATCTGCACGCCCTCGACCAGGCGTTCCCACCCCCTACCCGTCCGCACCCACTCGAAGTTCTGTGACGGCGGCGAACTGAAGTCAGGTAAGCGGCTCAATCCACGCATCGGCGTACCGGCTTTTGGCGTCGTGCTGATTGCAATGCTGTGCTCACCCTCTGCGGGCGAATTACGGTCTGCCGTGTATTCGACGTGCGGCGACTCCGCCAGGTGCACGCCGAGAACGGCGGCTACCGCCCATCGTTCGCTCACTCATTGACCCCCCCGGGAGCAACACTGATGACCAGCACCATCGACCGCGAGACTCTGTCGACCCTCACCTCCGACCCCGGCGATGCCATCGACCCCCGCCCCGGCAATCCCGGGCTGGTCGCGCTGCCCCTGATCGTCGCCGGCGGGTTCGCCCTCGGCGTGACCAACACCGGCATCCTCACCGTGGCCGCCGCGTCCGTGCCCATCCTGCTATCAGCCACATCCGTCGGGCTGCTCATCGCCACCATTTGGGCGGCTGCGCTCGGACAGAACGTCAACGCGACGGTTTACGGCACGTTCTTCGGCTTCTACGGCAGTTATGCGGTGCTATCGCTGGGGCTGACGCACAACTGGTTCGGCATCGCGGCCGCGGAGGCAAACGACACGGTCGCCTTGTGGCTGGCCAGCTGGCTCGTCACCATCGGTCTGCTCACGGCGCTGCTGCTTCGTCTGCCGTGGACGTACCCCGCGCTGCTGCTCGTCGTCGATGGCGCGCTGGCGGCGCTGCTGGTCGGTAACCTCGCCGCGAGCACGCTCGCGACACAGGTCGGCGGCTGGCTCGTGTTCGTCTTCGTCGGTTTCGTCGTCTACTTCTACGCGGCGTCGCTGTGGGAGGAGACGGGCGGGCGGGCGCTGCCACTCGGGCGGCCCATCATCGGATGACGGGTTGCTGGTCTTCTTCGAGGGGCCCTTGGACACCCACCACCTCCGACGGCGAGTGTCCGCGCACCCGAGAAGCTGCCGTCGAGATTCGGTGCCAGGTTGCCCGTGGGGGCGGACACCGCGGCGCGGCCCGGGCTTCTGCCGTTGCAGCGCAGCGGTTTTCGAACGATTCGGCGGATCGCTACCCTGCAACGTTCACGGCACCCCGCACGCCGACCTCGATGGAAGCCTTGCCCGTCAGCCACCCGACAGCTTTCGTGCAGTCCGCGTCCAAGCTCCATCCGTAGCGTCGGAGAGGCGTCGGGGAGCTCGAGACAAGGAGCACGTGATGAAGGCGAGATCGTTCATCGCACGCGCGGCAGTGACGGCAGGAATCGGCGCCGCCGTCCTCGGTGTGGGTGTCGCACCGGCGATGGCCCAACCGGGCGGCCACGGACCGGGCGGACCCGGCCCCGGCTGGCACGGGCCACCTCCCCCACCACCGCCTGGCGGACCCGGTCCCGGCTGGGGTCCACCGGACGGTCCGGGTTGGCGCGGCCATCCACCCCCGTGGGGTGGTGGGCCGGCCCCATGGGGCTGGGGTCCGCCTCCGCCGCCACCGCCGCACGGACCGCTTCCCCCGCCGTGGGGACCGCCACCGCCGCCCTTCGACTACTGGGGCCACCGGGTGACGCCCGTCTTCGATCCGGGCTTGCACGCATGGGGATTCTGGTTCTTCGGAATCTGGATTCCCCTGTGATCACCACGCCATAGGTCTCGGTTCGGCGACATGACGGATACAACCGGTCCTACTTGCGGCTCACAGCTCTGACCGGGCCGTAAATTGCGAACCACTATGGCAAGAGTTTTCCGCATCATGGCAGCCGTCGCCGCGCCGGCGATCGCGACTCTCGCGCTCGCCGGCGCCGCGGCCGCCGATGCCCCGCTGCTCAACGGCACCTACGGCTCCACCGACGGTGACCCCTACAACGTGTGGACGATCGCGACCAGCTGTGCCCCCGCGGGGTGTACCGGCACCGTCGCCAGCAACCAGGGCTGGACCGCCCCGACCACGTTCACCGATGGTCACTGGATTTTCACGGTGTCCAAGCCGGGCGGACTCACGTGCGACGACGGCCATTACGAACCCGCCGTCGTGTCGATGTCGATCGACCCCGTGACGCTGGCCGGCGTGATCTCGTCGGACTCGAACTACGGGTGCGCGGGCGGCATCGTCACCCAGAGCCCGTTCCAACTGCAGAAGGTCGGCTGACCTACCGGGCCTGAAGAACTACAACACCTCGCGGATGTCGTTCTTGAGCGCTTCGGACTGCGTGCCGAACACCGCCTGCACATTGTTGCCGACTTCGACCACGCCGGCGGCGCCCAGCGCCTTGAGGCGCGCCTGATCCACTTTCGATTTGTCGGCGACCTCCATCCGCAGCCGGGTGATACAGGCATCGACATTGACGAGGTTGTCCCGGCCACCGAATGCCGCGATCAGCTGCTCGGCCTTCGACGAGGTGGCGGTCTGCGCCGGCGCCGCGACGGCCGTCGTGGTGGCACCACCCGCACCGGCTTCGAGGTTCGCCTTCTCTTCGGCCTCGAACTCGGCTTCCGGCTCGCGGCCCGGGGTGCGCATGTTGAACTTCGTGATCGCGAACCGGAACAGCAGGTAGTAGACGACGAAGAACACCACACCCATGCCGATCAACAACGGGATGTTCTTCGCTGCCGGCGCCGTGCCGTAGAGCAGCAGATCGATCAATCCGGCGGAGAACGAGAACCCGAGATGGATGTCGAGCAGATAGGCGATCGCCAGCGAGAGTCCGGTCAGAACGGCGTGGATGACGTAGAGCGGGAACGCGACGAACATGAACGCGAACTCCAACGGTTCGGTCACGCCGGTGAGGAACGCGGTCAGGGCCGCCGCCGACAGGATGCCGACCGCGACCTTGCGCTGCTTCTTGTTCGCGACATGAATCATCGCCAGTGCCGCAGCGGGCAGACCGAACATCAGGATCGGATAGAAGCCCGAGGTGAGGATGCCCGCGGTCGGGTCCCCGGCCGCGAACCGGGTCAGTTCGCCGGTGACGTTCTCCCCGGCCGGAGTCTGGTAGTCGCCGTAGAGGAACCAGATGTAGGAGTTCGGAATGTGGTGTAGCCCCAGTGGAATCAGCATGCGATTGGCGAAGCCGTAGACGAACGCGCCGATTGCGCCCGAGCCACCGATGAACTCACCGAGGCCGGTCAGCCCGGCATCGAAGATCGGATAGAAGTAGCTCATCGCGAACGCGAGGAACAGACACGCCAACGAGACGATGATCGGGACGAACCGTCTCCCGCCGAAGAAGCCGAGATACGACGGTAATTCGATCGTGTGGTAGCGGTCGAACAGCCATGCCGTCAGCAACCCGACGACGATGCCGGCGAACACGCTGTAGTTGATAAGCGCCTGCTCACCGGATTTGTCGACCTCCCCGGCCAGCACGATCGGCGACATGGTCTTGAACACCGCCTGCACCACCAGGTAGCCGACGACAGCCGACAGCGCGGTCGATCCGTCCGCCTTCTTCGCGAAACCGATGGCGACACCGACCGCGAAGAGCAGAGGCAGATTCGTGAACAGCGCGTCGCCGGCCGCACTCATCGCCTTGAAGAAGGCCCCGACGACCGGGGTCTCGATCCGGCCCAGCAGATCCGGCTGCCCGAGCCGCAGCAGGATGCCCGCGGCGGGCAACACCGCGATCGGGAGCATCAGGCTCTTGCCCAGCCGCTGCAACTGGGCGAATCCGGGTATCCGCATACCTGATTTCTTCTGCGTGTCTTGTGGTTTCGCAGATCGGTCCGTCACAGGTCAGCCTTCCTTCTCGCCGGTTTCGTGCCCGTGCGCAAGTTCTGCAAGCCTATTCTGGGTGTGATCGGCTTTCATCCGATCGACAAAAGGAGTCGCACCTGTGAGCACGACGCCCGTCCTCGCCCCCGTCCCCGGGCGTGCGGTACCGCTGTCCGACGTCCCCGATCCTGTGTTCTCCGCGGGCATGGTCGGGTACGGCGCGGCGGTCGATCCGCCGCGCGAAGTGATCGAGGCGGTGGCTCCGGTGACCGGCAAGGTTCTCAAGCTGCTGCCGCACGCCTATGTGATCATGACGGCCGACAACGTCGGTGTGCTGGTGCATCTCGGCTTGGACACCGTCGCGCTCGACGGTGAGGGCTTCACCACCCACGTCACCCAGGGTGACGAGGTCACCGCGGGTCAGACGGTGATCACCTACGACGTGCCCGCCATTGCGGCCAAGGGGCTGAACCCGATCGTGCCCGTGGTGGTCATGGACCAGCGGCAGCCCGACAACATCACCCCTGCCGAGGCCGTGTTCGAGGGCGCAGTAGTCGCGCCGGGCGACGGTCTGTTCACGGCCGGTACCTGATGGAAGTCGTTGTCCTGCAGAACAGCACCGAGATCGGCCGGGTCGCCGCCGATGCGGTGACAGCGTTGCTGAAACGTAAGCCCGATGCCGTTCTCGGGTTGGCCACCGGTTCTTCTCCGCTGCCGATCTACGACGAACTGGTGGCCCGCCACGAGGCGGGAAAGCTGTCGTTCCGGCAAGCCAGAGGCTTCACCCTGGATGAGTACGTCGGTCTGCCAGCAGATCACCCTGAGCGCTACCGCAACGTCATCGACGCCGTGTTCGTCTCCCGTGTCGATTTCGCTGACGGCGCGGTGCAGGGTCCAGATGGCCTGGCCGCCGACATCCCGGCCGCGTGCGCGGCCTACGACGCGGCGATTCGCGCCGCCGGCGGGGTGGACCTGCAGATCCTCGGGATCGGCACCGACGGGCACATCGGATTCAACGAGCCCGGATCGTCGCTGGCCTCCCGCACCCGCATCAAGACGCTGACCTGGCAGACCCGCGTCGACAACGCCCGCTTTTTCGGCGACGACGTCGATGCGGTGCCGACGCACTGTCTGACGCAGGGTTTGGGCACCATTTCCGAGGCGCGGCACATCGTGTTGGTCGCGACGGGACGCGGCAAGGCCGAAGCGGTGCACCACCTCGTCGAGGGCGCGGTGAGTGCGATGTGGCCGGCGACGGTGCTGCAGCACCATCCACACGTCACCGTTCTGCTCGACGACGCGGCCGCCCGCCGGCTGCAACTCATCGACTACTACCGCGAGACGTACCGGAGCAAGCCCGACTGGCAGGGCATCTGAGGTGCTGCTGCGCGCCGACGCCGTGCTCACGGGACGAAAGTCCTTGCGGTCCGGGTGGATTGACATCGTCGACGGGCACATCCGAACGGTGGGCGAAGGGGTACCGCCCACCCCGCCGGACCACGATCTCCGTGCGGCGACCGTGGTGCCCGGGTTCGTGGACACCCACCTGCACGGCGGTGGCGGCGCCAACTTCTCCGCCGCCGATCCAGAGCAGACGGCCACCGCGGTCGCCGCGCACCGTCGCCATGGCACCACCACAGTCATCGCGTCGCTGGTCACCGCCGACCGCGAGGACCTGCTGCGGCAGGTCGCTGCGCTGGCGCGCGACGTCCGGTCGGGGCTGCTCGACGGGATACATCTGGAAGGCCCGTGGCTGTCTCCGCTGCGCTGCGGCGCCCATCAACCGGCGCTGATGCGTGACCCGGAGGCGGCCGAGATCGAGGCTGTGCTCGACGCGGGCGACGGGGCCATCCGGATGGTCACCCTCGCCCCGGAGCGCGCGGGCGCCGTCGCCGCGGTCGAGCAGTTCACCGCCGCCGGAGTAGCCGTCGCGGTCGGCCACACCGAAGCGACCTACGCCCAGGCCCGGGCGGCCATCGACGCCGGCGCGACGATCGGCACCCACCTGTTCAACGCCATGCGGCCGATCGACCGGCGCGAACCCGGGCCGATCGTGGCACTGCTCGAGGACCCGCGCGTCACGGTCGAACTCATCACCGATGGGGTGCACATCGATCCCGCGATCTATCGAATGGTCGGCAAAACGGTCGGCGCCGAACGCATTTCGTTGATCACCGATGCGATGGCGGCCACCGGGATGCCCGACGGACGCTACGACCTCGGACCGCTGGCCGTCGACGTGATCGCCGGCGTGGCCCGGGTGGCGGGCACCGACACCATCGCCGGCAGCACCGCGACGATGGATCAGGTGCTCCGGTTTGCTGTAACTCACAGCGGCCTACCAAGGGAGGAGGCGCTGCATGCTGCGGTGATGCAGACATCGGCCACTCCGGCCCGCTCCTTGGGGCTGCCCAGCGCCGAGCTCGCCCCCGGATCGTCCGCCGACCTGGTCGTGCTCGACGACGAGCTGTCGGTGACCGCCGTGCTCCGGAAGGGCGCCTGGGTGTGACTACAATCACAGGACAACGTAAGTTGTCACCATGGCTGACACCTCCCGACGCGGACGTCTTTGCTATGGCGTCGCCGCTCTTACGTTGTGTGCAGGGCTAGCTGCCTCACCGGCCCCCGCGTGGGCTGACTCCGGCAACACCGAGACCCCCACGATCACGCACGTGTCGGGTGCCACGACACCGGACACGACCGACCGGACCGAGACACCCCGCTCTCGCCGCGACGACCGGACCGAGCGGCCCGCATGGAAGCGCATGTCCGAGCGGCTCCAGGAGAGGGCAGAGCAGCGCCGCGCCGAGCGCGAAACCAAAAAGTTGGCCAGGAAAGAGACAACCGCCGAATCCCGCGCCGAGGTCGACAGCGTCGAGACCGCGCCGCCTCAGCGGCATCTGTCGATCGTCCGCACCGAACGACCGGCTGAGCCGGCCCCCGTCGCGAATCTAACCGCCGCCGCGGTCGACACACCCACCGTCGAGGCGCCGGTGCCACAGCCGCTGTCCCCGCTGGCCAAGCTGGTGCAATTCCCGGGGCGCTTGATCAACACGGTGCTGCAGGTGCTGGACTTCACGTCATCGACCAGCGGTCCGCAACCCCCGGTCAAGATCATCCCCCCGATCAACGATCTGCTGTTCGCGGCCTTCCGTGACGTCGAGCGGTTGTTCCGACTCGATCGGACTCCGCCCCCACAACCGCCGATCCCGCCCGTGACCTACACCGGTCCCCCGACGGGGACGACGCCGACCGTGGCCGAGTTCCTCAACGCCTCGGCTTCTGCGTACGGGCTCGGGACCACGCCTGCGGGCCTGGTTCCGTTCACGGTCAACGGGTTTCAGCTGGCGTCGGCGAACATCCTGTCCGGTATGGCCGCCCGCGCGTGGGTGACCCCCGACGGCCAGGTCGTCATCGCCTACCAAGGCACCACCGGCGGGACGCACCTGCTGTTCAACCCGCTCATCGCTGTCTCGCAGGGGTTCACCGACCTGCAGGTCATCTTCACGTCGAAGACGCCGCGGGCCTTCTACGATGCGCTGCGCTTCGCCAAGCGGGTGCAGGCCGCTGCAATCAGCCAGGGGTACAGCACCGACGACATCTTCGTCACCGGGCACTCTCTGGGCGGTTGGGAGGCCCAGTTCGTCGCGCAACAACTCGGCTTGGGCGGCATCAGCTTCGAGGCGCCGGGGATGAACTCCACCGTTGCAGGCAACGGCAGGGACTCGATGTTCGTCAACATCATCACCTACGGCGATCCCGCGGGGTTCATGGCCACCGATCTGCCCGGCCTGCAACCGCTCGTGCCGCCCTACGATCCCACCGGGGGCACCAAACCGCACTACGGCAACATCGTGCTGATCGGCGACCCGGCGGCGATGACGCCGCTGCTGAACGCCGCGACGCTGTGGCACACGGGCCCGATCAGGAATATCGCCTTCCTGGTCGACTTCTTCGGCAACTTCTTCCAGTACCACCTGCCCGGCATCCAGGCCTATCACCTGGATGTCGTGCCTGATCCGGGCGTGGTGCCGTGGCTGGGCACCGCGCGGGGGCCGGTGAACGCCGGGTGGGGCGAGCTGACGATCCATGAATTGCTCACCGTCGCGGCAGGCGGGGCCCAGCAGTCCGCCGCCGTGGCCGCCTGATCACGAATCCTTCTGCCGTGCACCGTCTTCCGCGGCCATGATGGCGGACTGCACATCGGCATTGTGCAGCAGCACGTCGTCCATCACCGCGGTGGTCACCGACCGCAGGGCCAGCAGCGGCCGCACCCAGGCCGGCGCGCTCACCCGGGGTGCGCGCCGCTCGACGGCGTCGAGCATGGCGTCGGCGGCGGCGGTGACGGTCATCTCCTTGGTGAACACCCGGGGGACAGCCTGCCGAATCGCTGCTGCGGAAGCGTCGGCGAACGCGTCGGCGGCCAGGTCGGTGTCGATGAACCCCAGATAGGCGATACCCGCCGACACCCCGTGTGAGGCCAACTCGACCCGCAGCGTGCGGGCCAGTTGCTCGACACCGGCCTTGCTCACCGCGTACGGCGCGGCGAGCACACCGTTGAAGAACGCGTAGATGGACCCGACCAGCAAGACATGCCCGCGGCGCTCGAGCACGGCGGGCAGCGTGGCCCGCACCGTGCGCCACTGTCCGAGCAGGTCGACGTCGACGGTGTGCTCGAACGCGTCCGGGCTGATCGTGGCCACCGTGTGCGACGGCGGCGCGATCCCCGCGTTCGCGATCACGACGTCGATGCCCCCGAACGTGGCCACCGCGTCGTCAGCGGCGCGCTGCAGCCGCTCCGCCGAAGTCACGTCGGCCTCGAAAGCCGCTGCACCAGTGCCCAGTTCGTCGGCAAGCTGCTGCAGGGGCGCCAACGTTCGGCCCACCAGAGCCACCTGCGCGCCGCGGGCGTGCGCGCGGCGCGCAGTCTCGGCTCCCAATCCCCTGGCCGCACCGGTGATGAACACGACCCGTCCCTGCAGGTCATACCGTGGAGGGCGGGTGACGATCCGGGTAACCGTCCGGCCGGCCAGCCGCGCGGCGTCGTCGAGGATCACAGCTACAGAAGGTAGCCGCAAGGCGGTGCAACAAAACCGGTGTACATCCGCGACGAGAAGGCCGTGATCATTTATGGTCGTTCGGTGCCAGAAATGGATCGTCGTCACCTGATGTTCATGTTCGGTCTGGGCGCGGCAGCCGTCGCACTTCCCACCGCGACCGCCCATGCACAACCCCTGCCCGGCGACGTCCCGCCCGTGCCTGCGCCTCCCGGCGCACCGCCAGTGCCCGCCGCGAACGTCGACCCCGGGCCGGTCATGCTGTTCCAGGACGAGTTCAACGGCCCGGCAGGGGCGCCACCGGATCCGGCATGGTGGTTCATCGTCCCCGAGCGCGAAACCATCCGGAACCCCGTCGAGTGGGACAAGCCCTACAACATGGGCCGCTACGTCACCGACCAGGAGCACGTGTTCCAGGACGGCAACGGCAACTTGGTCATCCGTGCCACCCGCGGTCCGGGCACCACGATCCAGGAGAAGTACGCGAGCGCCAAGATCATCGGCAACTGGCGCGGCGGCGTCGGCACCACGTGGGAGGCGCGCATCAAGCTCGACTGCCTCACCGACGGCGCGTGGCCGGCGTTCTGGCTCCTCAACGACAACCCGGTGCGGGGCGGCGAAGTCGACCTCGTCGAGTGGTACGGCAACAACGACTGGCCTTCCGGCACCACCGTGCACGCCCGACTGGACGGCACCTCGTTCGCCACCGATCGGCACCCGGTCGACAACGCCTGGCACACCTGGCGCATGACGTGGCAGCCGACGGGCATGTACTTCTGGAAGGACTATCAGCCGGGAATGGAGCCGTTCTTCACGGTGCCGGCGAACTCGCTGGAGGATTGGCCGTTCAACGACCCCGGCTACACGCTGGCGCCGGTGTTCAACATCGCGGTCGGCGGCTCGGGCGGCCGTGAGCCCGCCGGTGGCAACTATCCTGCGCAGATGCTCATCGACTGGATTCGGGTTTTCTGACCGCGGCGCCGCGGCAGCGGCGCGAACAGTAGACGATCTGGTCCCACTGACCGCGCGACGACCACTTCTTGCGGTTGTGGAACGGCCGGCCGCACACCGGACATGTCTTGACCTCGGGATGTGCTGGCATCTCTGCCTTTGTACGTGACGTCTCGCTGACGTCGCCGACAAATCCCTTCGGCAATGTGTCTCACCCGGCTACGTTCTTGCCGTGACGTCGAGACACTGGGGTTACTGGTTCTTCGCTGCGGGCGCGGGAGCGTGCATTGCGCTGGGCGCCGGGCACGGCGTGGCCGCCGCGGACCCGGACACCGGCGACACCGGCGACACTGCGGCGAGCCGGTCGACCGACGCAGGATCTCCGCGCGCCGAGCGGGGCACCACGACGCAGAAGACGATCAGCCGCAAGCTCGCTCGGCGGGACGCCGATCCGGCGACGGCGCCCTCCTCGACGAAGCCTCGCGGTCGCATGGCCCTCCGGGACACCGACACCGAGCCCGACAAACGCCACCGGGTGTTCACGTTGCGGCACGTCGAGGACGAGAGGGGCACCGAGAAAGACACCGAGATCGCGCCGCGGGTCACCGAGGTGGCCGCCGCCGACACCGTCACCGGTGTACGGACCGGGCGGGCCACGCTCGACATCCCGGTTGGTGAGCGGGATCTGAAGACCCGGGCGGACTGGTACTTCCCCACCCAGTCGGACGGGTCCGTCGACGCCACCGGCGTCATCTATCTGCAGCACGGCTTCATGGGCCGCAAGTTCTTCTATTCGGCGTTGGCGAAAG
The DNA here is from genome assembly GCA_040752555.1 of Actinomycetota bacterium. Taxonomy (GTDB): domain Bacteria; phylum Actinomycetota; class Actinomycetes; order Mycobacteriales; family Mycobacteriaceae; genus Mycobacterium. The sequence goes on from JBFMGT010000004.1 coordinate 269,059, forward strand.
ACCTTTCCCAACAGACCAACAGCATCGTGGTGGTGCCGAACGTGCCGTCGTTCCCGTCGCTGCGCTGCGGTGGTTGCTGGCTCAACGGCGTGCAGACCCAGCAGGCGGTGGCCGATCTGTTCCTCGGCGACGAGAACGAACTGCTCACCAGCGCTGCTGCGGCCGGGTTCACCGGCGATCTGCCGAAAGACTTCGTGCTCTCCGGCCACTCGGCCGGCGGTGGTCTGGCCGCGGCGGCGGGCGGGTACTACGAAGCCGATCCCGACAACAGCGGCAATCTGCGCGGCGTGGTGATGTTCGACGGGTTCGCCTACAAGAACGTGGTGCCCGACGCGCTGACCCGCCTGGGCGACGTCCCGGTCTACCAGATCGCCGCACCCCCGCAGGCGGGGAACCTCTTCGGGGCGACCACCAAAGAGCTTGTCGCCAACCGGCCGAACCAGTTCGTCGGCGTCACGCTGGCGGGCGGCTCTCATGTCGACTCACTGCTCGGCGGCAACCCGGTGATCGATGTGCTGTCACAGCTGTTCACCCGATTCTCGGGCCCCGGCAACACTGCCGCGGCGTACACACTGGCCTCCGGCTGGATCACCGATCTGTACCGGGGGCTCGGGCCGGCCGACGGAACCGGCATCTACGGTGCGCCCGATCAGTACATCGTGCTGGGCGACACCGCCGCCGTCGTACTCGCACCTCCGCCGGTCGTCGACGTCGACTCCTATCTGGGCACCTGGTACGAGGTGGGCAGCGTCAAACAGTTCTTCTCGATCGGGCTGGTCAACACCAAGGCCGTCTACGGGCTGGGCGACGACGGCTCGATCACCGTCGCGAACTCCGGCAACTACTTCTTCGACAACGGGCCGGAGTCGACGATCACAGGGACCGCGCTGCCCGTCGACTCCACCAACAGCAAGCTCAAGGTCACGTTCTTCGGTACGCCCAACGCCAACCCGCCGGGCAACTACTGGATCGTCGACCTCGATCCCGACTACCAGTGGGCGATCGTCAGCGATCCGACGGGACTCTCGGGCTTCCTGCTCAGCCGCACACCGGTGGTGTCTGACGAGTTCTACCGCGAACTGCTCGCCCGCGCGTCGGTCTACGGGGTCAAGGCCCGCATCACCCCGACCCGTCAACCCGGAGCTGTCACAACCGCCCTTTGAGGATCGCGTGCCAATACGACTGCGGGAGCACGTAGCGATCGAAGGCCCACGCCGAGCGCCGCGGCTTGGTCGAGTCGATGAACGACGGCAGTGACGACGTGATCGCGCCGGTGCGGTCGAATTCACCGGCGATCAACCGGCGCCTGTCGGTGGTGATGGGCGCGACGGTGTACCCGTCGTAGGCCGTCAGTGCAGCACCCTCGCGGGCGGCGCGCACGTTGTCGACCAGGATCGCGATCTGCCGGCGCAGCGCCCCGCCGGAGGGGTCGGTGTCCACCGCGGCACCGTCGCCGGCCGCCCAGATGTTCGGATGCCGACGGTGCCGGAAGGTGGCCGGGTCGATGTCGACCAGTCCGTGCGTTTGATCACCCGTGAGTCCCGACGTCTCCAGCCACCGCGGGCCCCGGAACGGCGGGACCAGATGCAGGAAGTCGTAGGACAATTGCTCACCACTGTGCACTGTGATCGTTCGTGCGGCCGGCTGCAGTTCGCGCACCCGGGTGGCGTGGAGCACGCGAACATTAAACTCTGCCAAGCGTTTCGACAACCGGACGTCGATGTCGGGCACGCCCAGTAGGTGCGGCCGGTCGATCACCAGCGTGATGTGCACACCGGGCAGGCGGCCGGTTTTTCGCCAGTGCGCGGCCGACAGGAACAACGGCTTGATCGTGGTCCCCGTACAACTCACCGGGGCACGCGGCACGGTGAACACCGCGTGGCCGCCCGACCGCATGGCCGACGTCAACCGCCACGTCTTCTCCGCATGGTCGAGGTAGTTGCTGGCGACCGCCGGAGACTCCAGAGCGGCGGCGATGCCGGGCAGTTCGTCGTGATCGGGCACCAGCCCGGTACCGAGCACGAGGTCGCCGTAGCGCAGGCGGCGGCCGGTCGCGCATTCGACGGTCGACTCCTCGGGATCGACCGCCACCGCGGCGTCTCGAATCCAGGTGCACCGGGACGGTGTCACCGAGCGTTGGGTCCGCTCGGCACTGCGCAGCGAAGCCTCCCCACCGCCGACATAGGACAGCAGCGGACGGTAGGTGTGCACGGTTTGCGGTTCGACGACAGCGATGCGGTCAAAACCTTTGCGCAGCAGCCGCGCCGCCGCGCTGATGCCGGCGTTGCCGCCCCCGACGACGACGACATCGAACCGCTGCTCGCTGTCTCGATCCACCGCTTCGACGTACCCCGGTTCCACTCACGGAAACCCGGGTATGCCTGCGCGCGTGGCCGAACTCGCCGACTGGTTCCTCACCCGTGACGAGCGGGGCAACCCCGCGTCGTCGCTGCCCGCCTGGCGGCAGGGCAACCTGGTCGAGCCGCTCGTCCACGGTGCGGCGTACTTCGACCGGCTGGCCACGGACATTGGACCCGGTACCTGACTGCGCGTCCCCGCGACGGATCGTCGCTAGGGTTGTTGATGGGCCCAACAGGGCACGCTGCTGTTGTTCAGAGTCGTGAGATTGTCCGCGTTGCCCAGGCCTTGGGTGCTCTGATTTGCCGCGGCGCTCTGTCCCCCAGTGCGTACATCGCGCCCATCGTCCGACCAGCGAGACTGCGTTGGGAATATGGCCGGGTCGGCATCCCCGGGCCAGCGGCAACCGCTCCTGAAGCCGGCATCAGCTCGATCGGGGGCGCTTCGTTTCCGTGGCAGTTCGTGAGACCCCTGCCGCCGTCGCGAGATGGCGCTGTACCCCATGATCTGCCGTCTGATCACTGCAGGGGGAAGGTGAGGCCGCGTTCTTCCTCGGGTCGCGGCCCGAAGTAACGGCGTTCGGACTCCTGGATCGCGAGGTCGTTGATGCTGGCTTCTCGCCGGCGCATCAGCCCATTGTTGTCGAACTCCCAGAGCTCGTTACCGTAGCTGCGCCACCACTGTCCAGACAGATCCCGGCACTCGTACTGAAAACGCACCGCTATGCGGTTACCGCGGAAGTCCCACAGGCTTTTGCGCAACGCATAGTCCCGTTCCCGCGTCCACTTTGCCGCGAGGAACTCCACGATCTGGTCCCGCCCCGTGACGAAGACGTTCCGATTACGCCACACGGAGTCCAGCGTGTACGCCTTGCTCACGCGCTCCGGATCGCAGGTGTTCCAGGCATCTTCGGCGGCCTGGACCTTCGCCATCGCCGATCGCTCGTCAAAGGGTGGTAACGGTGGGCGGGGCTGATCAGTGGGCACGGGATACCTCCTGGGCGGTGGATTGCGATCCTGACTTCGAGCTCGGCACTCGACGGTCGGGTGTCCTCGCGCGCCGCGCAGTCGGACATGACAAGTTTCGCCCCGAAGAAAAGAACGGGAAAGGGTGAAGTAACGATGAGTGTCATCGGCTGCGGCGATAAACGCACTTCGCGATAGCCCCGGGCACTGCCAAGGGCGAGCATTCAGAGACTCGCTGCGCACTCCTCACTCGTCGCTGTCGGCCTTCCGATCCGTACTATCGCCCCACATGCATTACCGTGAACACCCGGCGACATCATCGCTTGCGCAACGACATTGAATCTTCTGTAGCTGCCGATCGGCCAGTGAAAGGAACCGAACATGACGATAGGCCAATGGGGAGCGAGCTCTCGGCGCTCAGGCGCGGCAATCGCAGTCCTGCTCGTCTGCCTCATCTTGGCCTGCGGCACCACGGACAGCTTTTCGGCTGCGGCGGAGGAGGAATCGGGCTGCAATGACGTCGAAGTCGTCTTCGCCCGGGGAACCAACGAGCCGCCAGGCGTCGGTGAAATCGGCCAGGCGTTCGTCAACGCCCTCGATGCGCGCCTTCCGGGACGGACCATCGACGTCTACGGCGTCAACTATCCGGCGTCCTACGACTTCGCCACCGGGGTGGAAGGGGTTATCGACGCCAGCCACCGCATCGAGTCCATCGTCGCCCAATGCCCGAACACCAGAATCGTCTTGGGCGGTTACTCGCAGGGCGCTGCGGTGGCGGGATACACCGTGATCGGCTCACTACCGCCAGGATTCGTCCTTCCAGATGGCGTCACCGGGCCGATGCCGGCGTCGGTCGCTCCGCACGTGGCGGCAGTGGTGATGTTCGGGACTCCGAAACCCTGGGTCGTCAACCTACTGGCCAGCCAGGCGCCACCCATGAGCATCAGTGCCGACTACACCGCGAAAATGCTCCAACTCTGCGCTCCTGGTGATCCCATTTGCGGAGACGGAGGTCTGGATCGCGCGGCGCACCGCGCCTACCTCGCCAACGGGATGATCGACCAGGGTGCCGACTTCGCCGCGTGGGCGGTCTGAACGGTCACCGGGACAACATGGGGTGCTGAGCCTGCCTCGCGCCTGCCGGTTGGCGTGGGGCCGCAGCGGCTGTCCGCGATTCATCGCGGAGTCTGATCGCATTGATCGCAATCTGCGTCTTTTTACCCATCCGAGCCGGGCAGCACACTGTGGACGTGTCAACCAGTTTCGTCACGTCCGCTGAACTGGCCTTGTATTCATTTGCGTTCTGCCGTGGGTCGGCGCCGCGCATCGCGCCGAAACTATCGCTTCGACGACACAACTGATGGTTGGCTACAGGCTCACCCGTTATCGCAGGCCGACCCTTTCGGAGCTAGCGCAGCCCCAATTCGCGCCAGGTCCCGAAGGATCTGCCTCCGAATGGGTTTCCGACCAGGCCTCTGACACCCGCGCCCGGCACACACGCAAGCCGCAACCGCCATGAGGCGGATCCTCGGGTTGAGCGACCCGTTGTACCGAGGTCAATAGCCGACCGAGGCAAGGTACGGCATTCTCGGCTCGTAGTACTGGCCGATCGTCATCAAGTTCATCATCGACACCACGCGCAGCCCTTGCGCAAGGCACCACTGAAGAAGGCTTGCGTTGTGCAGAGGCAGCAGGAAGCCCGTCCCGGGATATTCGTCGGCCGATGCTATGAGCGCCTGCAGATCTGCGTTTGACTCTGCGACCGAATGACCGAAGAGCCCGATCCCGGTGGTGTATGCCGTGACCCGGCCCTCACGTTCGACCACTCGAGCTATCTGCGCAGCGATACTCTCCCGCACCTCGCCGTGCCGGTCGAAGCCATGGGCAGCGCGACAGAGATCGTCACAGGCATCAAGCGCTGACGACCCGGCCCGACGAATCGGAAGATGGGCATCGCACTGAGGGGGTGTTCCCTGCACAACGGCAAACGAACTGCGGTACACGAAACCCATTTTGGCGTAGAGACTCAAAGATCGATTGTGATAGGTCGATTGCATCAATCGCACGCCAGGAGCCCGTATTTCATCGGCCCGATCGAGCGTGGCCGTGACGAGCGCGCGGCCGACCCCTTCGTCCTGAGCGCGGGGGTCTACCGTCACCGGACCAACCGATTTCACCGTCGATCGTTCGTCGAGAAAGTTGCTGCCGATCACCTCACCGTCTCGCTCCGCGACGACTCCAAAGAAGAACGCACTCTCGATCAACGAGGAAATGAGGTGTGTAGCCTCTTCCACGCTTGCAAAGTCTCTCGGGAAGCGATGCCTGTCCGCGATCGCGGCAAAGGACTGAAAACAAATGCGGCCACAATCGAGCGCGTCCGATGCTCTTGCCGACCGTACTGTGATCGCCACGACGATGTCCTCCTCCTGCTGTCAGGGCCCGATGGCCTGAACGATCGATGCAGTACTGATCTGCAGCCGTAGGCCTCGTTGGTCCCCGTGGGAATTCCGAAGTCAAACAGGTTGACAGACCGTAGTGTGTTGTTGCACGCGTTACAGACGCTCGACGGTCTCTCACCGAGCCGTGCACAGAGGGCACATCGGGCGTCGAGCCCGTGTCTAGTTGCCGACGACTGTCCATGGGTTTGCAAACTTCGGCAGATGCCACCACAGCCCGGGGCCGGCGAGGCTGGTTGAAGTCAGGACTGACTCGACAGGCGGTCCATTTGCGAACCCTGAGCCGTGGAATCCAAAGAGACCTCGCGGGTCTCGCGCATTGCCACCTGTGCGATCAGAGTGATGACGGCGGAACCCACGAGGTAGTAGCCGACGTACGCAACACCGTGGTGCACCGTCAGCCAGGTCGCGATGAAGGGTGCCACTGCTGCGCCGAGGATCCCCGCAAGGTTGAAAGCGATTCCAGAGCCGGTATAGCGGACATTGGTCGGAAACAGCTCAGGAAGCACCGCGCCCAGCGGGCCGTAGGCCAACCCGACCAGCACCATACCGATGATGAGAAAGACGAGAACACCCGTCGTGCTGGCTTTTTCAGAGCTGAGGAACGCATCGAAGCAGAATCCGTAAGCGATGATGCCGATACTGGTGCCGATCAGGACACGTCGGCGGCCGAAGCGGTCGATGAGGCGGCCTGCAACGGGGACACTCGCTGCAAAAAACAGGACCGCGACGAGTTGTAGCTGAAGGAAGCCGAGGAATCCGATACCCAAGCCGTGTTTTGCGTCCCGCGCCGCGGTACCGTAACCGAGCATCCATGTGGTGACCACGTAGAAGATCGTGAAGGTAGAGACGACCGCGAGGGTGCCGACGACGACTTCGGTCCAGTTCCTGCGCAGTAGCTCCGCCAGCGGCGCCTTGACACTCTCTCCCCGACGTATGGCTCGCTGGAATACTGGCGTCTCAGTGAGTTTCAGACGAACATAGAGGCCGAAAGCGACCATCACTGCACTCGCGAGAAAGGGCACTCGCCATCCCCATTCGTAGAAGGGTTGGTTGAGGTCCTTTTGTCCCGGGGTACCACCTCCGAGGAGAGCCAGCAGCACCAGCATCGATCCGTTGGCGAGCAGGAATCCCACGGGTGCACCGAGTTGCGGCCACATTGCTGCCCATCCTCGTCGTTCCACCGACGACGACTCGGTCGCCAGCAGTGCTGCGCCGCTCCACTCACCGCCCAAGGCGATTCCCTGCGTGAACCGCAAGACGGCAAGGGCGAGCGGGGCAAAGATGCCGATTTGTTGATAGGTCGGCAGAAGCCCGATGGCAAAAGTTGCGACACCCATCATGAGTAATGAAGCCACCAGGGTGGCCTTTCGCCCCCGGCGATCACCGAAGTGCCCGAGGACGACCGAGCCCAACGGTCGGGCCACGAAGGCGAGACCGAAGGTAGCCAACGATGCAAGAAGTGCCGTCGTGGGATCGACCTTCGGAAAGAACAACTGCGGAAACACCAGCACCGATGCAGTCGCATAGACGTAGAAATCGAAGAACTCGATCGTTGTGCCGACCATAGATGCCAACGCAATTGGCCCCTGGCCGGTCTTGGGCGGCCGGTTCACCTCGACACCCGCAACGTCGATGCCCGGCTCGTCGTCGCGAGCATCCCGGCCCTGAAGACGACTGCCGATGTCGCCGCTTCGTATCTCATCATGTATTGACCCGCCTCTCGCATCGGACGTTGAAACGCCAGATCGACGCAAATTCATTCACCGCGGGGGAGATCGGCGGTCGCCACCACGCGCCCGTGACCACAGCCCGCGGTGACCGGTTTACGTCCCCATCGACGAACCGTGTTCCCGCTCGTAAGGTCTGCCCTGCCTGTGGCAGCCGTCCTGTCGGATCCGAGCGCTGCGCTGGTTGGTAGGCGGGTCTGCGCGCCGTCTGAAGAAGCGCCGTGAAGGTGGAGATCCATCTGCCGACGCAAGCATGGACCGGAACGCCCGTGGTCACCCACTTTTGCTGGCGATGAAATAGTTGTTGAACGGATCCCGAGGCACCTCTGCAACACGAACCTCGTCGAAACCCGCGTCATGCAACATCGACAGCGCCATTTGCTCCCCCCATACCGTACCTAGTCCTACGCCTCCGTCAGCGAGTGAAACCGTCATACAGTGCATCGTCGAAACCGTGTAGAGCCAAGTGGCCCACGGTATATCGCAGTTGTCCTCGAGGTTGCTGGATGCCTTGATGTCGATCATCAGCAGTACTCCCCCAGGCCGCAGGGCACGTTGAATGTTCGACAACACCCGAGCCGGGTCTGCCTGATCGTGGATGGCGTCCATGACGAGGATCGCATCGAATCGATCCGTCACCTCGATGGCTGCCAGGTCGGCCGACACGAAATCGGCGTTGTCCAGGCCCATGGCTTGGGCCTCGTCCTGGCCGGAACGGAGGGCATCGTCGGCGAAGTCGTACCCGGTGAACCGACTCAAGGGATAGGCCTTGGCCATGACATTGACGGCATGCCCGCTGCCACAACCAAAGTCGGCGAGATCGATACCAGCACTCAAGCGATCTGGCAGATCTTCGACCAACGGCAAAATCTCGCCCAGCAGTTCTGAGTCGACAACGGCTCCACCCTGCTCTGCACGCACCTCGTGGTAGCGAGGAAAGTGCTCGTAACCCAAACCTCCACCATGTCGGAAACACTCAATGATCTTCTGTTCGACGCTTCCGAGGATGGCGACGTATTGAGCCATCTTGGCATAGTTGGCCGGCCCGCCGGCCCGGGTGAGCGCGGGCGCATGAGCCGGTGGGAGATGATATTGCCTGGCCTGCGCGTCATACGCGATGACATCGGCAGCCACCAACCCACCTAGCCATTCACGCACGTAGCGTTCGTTCAACTCAGCGGCTACGGCGATATCGTCGCTCGATGCCGGCGGCATCGTCGCCATGACGTCGAACAGCTGCGTTTGATGCCCGATGCTGAGCAGCAACGCGATCGACGCACCGTTAATGGCACCGAGCATGCGAGAACCGAAGTCGGCGTTCCCATCGGGTTCGGAGGCTAAGGCGTCATCAGCCATCAGATTCTCGAATCTGCCGTGGCGCTGTCGGCCGGTATCCGCGCCGTTGACCTAGCCCCCGCAACCGCGTTCGACCGCATCCACCTCACAGACTCCACCTTTGCTCCTCGCTCAATTGACTACATTCTTGGAAGCGCACCGACGAGACGATTGCTTCCACGTCACATCTGCAGCGCCGGTACTCTGCCTCTCGAGGCTCACCTCATGTGCAGTTTCCCGTGACCGGCGTACCGAGACTTGTTCGGTTTCGCACCCGACCCGGTTCATCGCGGCATACAACAATGCCCCGTCGGGGACCTCATAACCGTGGGTGGTGCACCACTATCGAACGGCGAGTCCGGCATCGACGGGCAATACCACTGCAGCGACATATCCTGCTTGGTCGCTGACAAGCCGCAGCACCGCGTCACCTTCGGCAGCCATCCGTAACGCATGACTTCGGCCCTGGTCGCGCACTGCGCCGGTGACAAGCGCAACGTGCCGTCCAATACACCCATAGTGCGGGCCTCTTTCGTCGATAGGAGTGTTCATATCCGACCGCGGGTGTCAGCTCTGACCGGCTCCCCGCCCACACCGGTTTGGTGACTGGGCTTGCACCGCCGTCGCCGACTCCCCCGAGAGAACACTCTACGCGGAATATAGTCACCGCCTACTTCAGCCTGGGGTGAGACCGTCTGTGCCGCGTGAACCGAGATCATCGGCGCAGCTTCTCGCGAAGCCAAGCAAGCATTACGAATCCATCAGGCCGGCGCTCTCTTTGTCGTGACGGCTCTTTCGAGGATGCGACTCAGCGACCTCCGAATGATTTCGATCTGACGCGGCGTTGAAGGTCGGTAATCCCGTCATACCCCGTGACTTCAATGGAGGAACAGTGAGTTCACCGCGCACTACGACATACCCTGCCGATCCTGAGGTACTGCGGGATAGGCTCTTTCGTGCGGTCGAGGTAGCAACACCGATACTGGAATCCCAAGCAGAAGTGGCAGAGCAGAACAGCCAGTTGACCAGCAAGGCGATCGACGCACTGCGAGAGGCCGGCTTGTTCCGACTTGGCGTGCCAAGACGCTTCGACGGTTACGATGCCGACATCACTACCGCGTTCGAAGTCATCACCCGCATCGGCCGCGGATGTCCGTCGAGCGCGTGGATCCTGATGGTCACCTATGTGACTCAGATTGCGGCCACCTCCTATGGCGACCTGGCACAGCACGATCTCTGGTCGGCCGGTCCCGATGTGCCGATGTGTGGCGCGTTCCGCCCGGATCGTGCGACTGTGCGAACGGCCGACGACGGTATCTGGGTAACGGGCAGGTGGTCCTGGGCATCGGGATGTCATCATGCCGCGTGGGCATGGCTGGGCGTCCCAGCCGAAGAAGAGCGTCTAGCGCCCGGACTGGTTCTGATCCCGCTCACTGATCTGCGGATCGAGAGCACCTGGAACATGGCGGGTATGCGGGGAACAGGAAGCGATACCGTGGTCGCCGACGAGGTCTTCGTTCCAGCACATCGGATGCAGCGGACGGGGGTTGCCGCTGAACCGGAATCAGGCGCACCGCGGCGAGTGGTGCCCTTGAACTCGCTGTCAACGACCATGATCGCACCTCTGCTTGGAGCTACCCAGGACGTGCTGCGGCGCACGTTGTCCCTTGTCGAGGGTGGCAAACCGCTTGCCATGTCGTTTCATCCCAGATCTGCCGACGCACCGAGCACTCAACGAGCACTCGCCGATGCCGCAAACCTCATCGACTCCGCCGAGCTGCATGTTCTCCGATCGACGCGATTCGTCGACGCCGCAGTCGCCGAAGGTATCGAACAGAACCTCGTCGGACGAGGACGCGTGAGGATGGATATGGCGCATGCATCTACTTGTCTGCGCGACGCGATGGCTCTGCTGTTGACGGTGGCCGGGGCCAGCGCGTTCCGCGCGGATAACGTCATCCAACGGCATTGGCGGGACCTCGAAACCGGGGCGCGTCATCCACTCCTGAACACAGGGCTACAGCGAGAAAGCTATGGCCGGGCGCTTGTCGGTGATGAGCGGCCGGTGAGTCCGATGCTGTGAGTGCGCTGCCGCGATTTCGAGGGCGTCCCTGTGGATCAGGCATCCGACGGCACGCCATCCCGAAAACATCAATCGATTGCAGTCCGCCACAGACAGAACGTGAGTCCTATGTCCATCTTTTCGATCCCATTGGTTGCCGATCCTGTCGCGCGCGTGCTATCGGTCGTCGTCCGCCCCAGTGCCACTTCGGGACTCCAACTCGCCGAGGTCCCCGGCATTGCCACTGAGGCGTCGATCCCGACCCGACACGGCACCGTGCGCGCGACGGTTTATCACCCCTACAAATCGCCCAATGTGCGACCGCCGGCACACGTGAACTTTCACGGGGGCGGCTTCGTCATCGGCCATCCCGAGCAGGATGACCCATGGTGTCGCTATCTGGCCGCACATGCCGGTGTGGTGGTGGTCAACCCCGACTATGTACTGGCACCGCGACTGCGCTTTCCAGCGCAGGTCGAGCAGGCTTACGACATTGTCCGGTGGGCGTCGTCCAGCGCGCGGCATTGGGATGGCGCTCGCTTGACCGTAGGAGGCCAAAGTGCCGGGGGCAACCTATCCGCCGCGGTCGCGCGGATGGCGTTCGCAAACCGGGTGCCACGGTTGAGCCTGCAGGTACTGCACTACCCGGTCCTCGACCTTGTCACCGCCACCAGACACAAGAGCTCGCCCCGCGGCCGGCACGCGGTCATGCGGCCCTGGCTCGGAGCGGTTTTCGACACGACATATGCGCCCGATCGAGCTGCGCGACGGCATCCGCTGGCCTCGCCGGCCTGGGGAACAAACGGCGCCGGTCTCGGCGGTATCGCACCAGCGCTCGTCATCGCCGCTGCCTACGATCGGCTCCGTGCAGAAGCCGCCTCATACGCACGCGACCTCGCGGAGGTCGGCGCGTTGGTCGCGTACCGCGAGATCGAGGGTGTCGATCACGGATACAACATTCTCGGTGACCGGCTGGACGTTACCTGCGAGGCGTACGACTTCATGGTCGAGCATATTCGCAGCGCCACAGGGCAAACGAGGGCTTAGGTAGGCCCTGCCACGCCCGAAGTCGCCTCGGTGAGGGCGCCCCGAACGCGAACAAGCGCTATTGACGCATGCTTGGCGTCAGACCCACAAGCCGCTAATGTGGTCACTGCATACCGCCAATGAATCGGATGCTCTCCTTCTCACCTCTCGCGCGTCTGCCGAGTCGAAGTCGGAGGCAGGTTCGCCGTTGCAGCCTTTCAAAGGAGTCTCGTGATGAACGAAAAGGTGAATCGGCCCAGCCTGATCCTTGTGCATGGCGCCTTCCACGGACCCTGGGTGTGGGACGCGGTCGCCGACAGACTAGTAACGCAAGGCTGGAACGTCCACGCCGTGAAGCTGCCCAGCGTGGCAGACCAGACCGCACCTTCGTTCGGCTTGCATGACGACGCTGGTGCAATCGGCCGAGTCCTCGACACCATGTGCGGACCGGTCGTCGCCGTTGCGCACTCCTACGGTGGAATCCCGTTGACCGAGGCCGCCGCGAAGTCGCCAAAAGTGTCGCATTTGATCTATCTGGCAGCATTCCACATCGATGTCGGTGAATCGTTGTTGAGCGCGCTCGGAGGGCGGCTCGCCGATTGGACTCGCGTGGACGACGACAAACTTTGGATCGCAACCCCCACGGATGTTTTCTACGCAGACGTGGAGCCTGAAGCTGCCACCCTCGCAACCAACAACCTGCGGAGGTCGAGCCTGGCATCTTTCGAGGAACAGCTCGCGGCCGCTCCACCTCCCAGTGTTCGGTCCACATACGTTATCTGTGAGCAAGACCGCGCACTGCCACCCGAACTCCAACGGCAAATGGCGCTGCGATGCGACGAATCTCGGACACTAGCCACGGGCCACAGCCCGATGCTGTCGGCTCCTGAGGAGGTAGTAGCTATCATCACAGATGTCGCGCATGGCTTCACCTGTGCGCCACAGACTCTGGGAAAAGCTCATTGAAGAGCGTCGCCGTTGATGATGTGGCGTACCCTCCCTCGTGCACTCGTGGACCGGCGGCACGTCTCTGCCGGTCCGGCTCGATCCCGAACCTCGATACCTGGCACGTGCGACGGCGTGATCAGTCGATTGATCGGGAAAAAATCCCGATTCTTCGAGAAATCGTCAACAAAGGCCCCTGCCAAGCCGCCGGGCTGAACTAACTCGCACGGCGGCAAACTCCAAGGCGATCCGTCCCACCGTCCGGCAGTGCTGGACGTAGTTCTGAAGCGCGAGCGACTTCGACCCAACACGCTGACCAAACATCCTGGAAAAAGGAATCTTTCAGCAGTTTGACCGGCCAAGCTCTACGCGGAAGGTTTTAGGCTACGGCGCCCATGACTGTTTGTACTAGCCGGCTTCGGTCACTTCTCGAGCTACCGCGCACCCAACGCGTTGGCAGTGGTGCAGGCAATCAGTCCGCGCCTACCGCGGCAACGCCACCGCGATTGACAGCCAACAAGCGAAGTACCGTATCAAGAGGGATGGGTTCGCAGAACTATCGACATCCCGACCCGGCCTGCAATCACGCACGGTAAACACTGAGAAGCTAGCCCAACGGAGACGACGATATGTCTGCCACTCGCAGCACCTGGGGAGACAGTGCCTTTGTGGACTTGAGACTCGGGAACGACCGGTGGAGTTCCGAGACAAACGCCGCACTCTGCGGGACGGCAGAACGACTTCTCGGCGCGGCAGGAATCGGACGCGGCATGCGCGTGCTGAATCTGTTTTGCGGCTACGGGGCATTGACCTTCGCCGCGGCATCACGAGTCGGCGACACGGGCACGGTGGTGGGAGTCGATTCTCATGCCGGTGCGATTGATGTGGCGAAGTCCCACTCGAGGCGTTGCAGATACAAGAACGTCCGGTTCGACATGGCGAATGCCTTTCGCATGCGGGTGCACGAACCTTTCGACGCGGTGATCTTCCGGCATGTGCTCTCCGGTCAACGAGACCCGGCGGCGTTCCTTCGATCGGTCAGGCGGCTCGTACGCGTGGGCGGGGTACTCGCGGTCCAGGAGATGGATCTGAGCAAAGGCGTCCGTTCGGTGCCGCCATTACCAGAACTGCGTGCTGTCAACGACGTGACGACTCAAGCCCTCGACCGGTGCGGCGTACTGTCTGACGCGGGAGGGCGGCTGGTCGACCTGTTCGACGAAGCGGGCATGCCCTGGCCGATGATGTTCTCTCAGTCGATTGTCGGATCGGGCTACGACCATCAACTCTTCGCGTTGATTGACTCCACCGTGAACCTGTTGGCTCCGTACATGACAGCGGAAGAGGCCGGACGGATCGACGTCGACACCTTGGGGCGGAGACTTCAACTGTCGGCGGTGCGGCTGCGCAGCCAAATTGAGTTCATTCCGCAGATCTGCGCATGGGTTCGCCTCGACTGATCTCGACCGATATGTGTGCGGCGCACAGGAAGTGTGGTCGCTGACCCCGGGAGCACGTTCACCTCTGTGCCGGCATACTTCTTTCTTGTCATGGTATTGACGGAAGTAGTATGCACTGACTACATTGATGTCGGTATCTCTTCGGTCTTCGGTTCGAAGATGCAGCGGCAGCACCCATCCTGAAGGCACAGTACTGATCGACGGACAGTCGACCGGAAGCCGAACTGCGCACCCGCGCAGCGTCATGCGACGTTGACTAGGTCACAGATTGTCTGCATTCACTGTCGGCGTACCTGCACGGATGCTCGCTGCTGTTCACTCGTGCGGTAACCCGGTATCCAGGACCCTGCCGTTGACGAGCCAGGCTGTCGATTCCAGGCCTCGAGAGTCTACTGCGTTCTACTAGCGCACCACTGTTCGCAAGAAGGGAAAGTACCTGATGGCAGTCGAGATGTTCTACGACAACGACGCGAACCTGTCACTGATCCAAAACCGCAAGGTCGGCATCATTGGCTACGGCAGTCAAGGCCATGCGCACGCACTGAATCTGCGCGATAGTGGGGTTCGGGTACAGGTCGGCCTGCAAGAGCGCTCGAAGTCTCGGGGAAAGGCAGCTGAACAAGGCCTGGAGATCGGCACACCGGCCGAAGTCTCCGCATGGGCCGATGTGATCATGCTGCTTGCTCCCGATACAGCTCAGCCCGAGATCTTCACAACGGACATCGAGCCCAATGTCAACGCCGGAGACGCGCTGCTTTTCGGTCACGGCCTGAACATCCATTTCAAGCTCATCACACCACCCCCTTACATCACGGTCGGCATGGTCGCCCCCAAAGGCCCCGGTCACCTCGTCCGTCGGCAATTCGTCGACGGGAAGGGCGTACCGTGCCTCGTCGCCGTCGCTCAAGACCCGTCAGGCGAAGGTAGGTCGCTGACCTTGTCGTATGCCAGGGGCATTGGCGGAACCCGAGCCGGCGTCATCGAGACCACGTTCAAGGACGAGACCGAGACGGACCTGTTCGGTGAGCAAGCAGTGCTCGCGGGTGGCACGGAGGAACTGGTGAAGATGGGGTTCGACGTCATGGTCGAGGCTGGCTACGCCCCCGAGCTCGCCTACTTCGAGGTCCTCCATGAACTGAAACTCATCGTCGACCTGATGTACGAGGGCGGCATAGCACGCATGAACTACTCAATCTCCGACACGGCCGAGTTGGGCGGCTACCTGTCTGGGCCACGAGTGATCGACGCCACCACCAAGCTGCGCATGCAGCAGGTGCTGTCAGAGATCCGCGACGGCACATTCGTTCAACATCTCGTCGAAAACGTGAACAGCGGGAACAAAACGCTCGAAGCGTTACGAAAGACCAACGCCGAGCATCTGATTGAGTCCACCGGTAAGAAGCTGCGCGAAATGATGAGCTGGGTTGACCGGTCTTACACCGAAACCGCGTAACGCCATGCGAATCACACGTAGTTGTCGTGGACCCAATCCTCCATGACAACGAGCTGACCCTCGTGGATTCCTGCAGCCAGATGCCCGCTGCGGACCACTACCGATATGCCCATGGTTTCAGCAGACACCATCCGAGGAGACTGTCGTGACAACCGGCAACACCCCAGGCTCTCATCAGGAGATGAGTGTTACCTGTGACGCCCTATCGAACGAGCAAGCAGGTCACATCCGCCATATCGACAACCTTTCGCGACAGTTGCCAAATGACTGGTCCTTCATGCAATCGAAGGCGTTCGGTCAGGAAGACTTCGGAGGGTATCGCTTCCAACTTTCCTACATGGCCTACGCCCTGGCTCTGGCCCATGTCCATCGCTTGCCCAACGCGCCCGGGGTATTCAAACCGATCTTCGAACGGCTGATCGGGAAACTGCTCTTACCCGAGGTGTGGACGTATTGGCGCGATGTCAGTCGCGGAGGCGCCGTCTTCAACGCCCACTTGACAGCGAGCTTGAAGGAAGAGTGGGATCCCGTGGGTCGAGACAACATCATGTACAGCGCTTATGTCCAATCAGTGACCGCGCTCTACCATCACCTGTTCGACGATGACCAATACCAGCAACCGGGAGCCCTGTCGTTCGAGTTCTGGTCGTTTTTCTGGGGTGGGGAGCCCAAGAGTTTCCCCTACGACGAGCGCACACTCAACGAGCACCTGTACTGGCAGATGGTGGAGTCGGGATTCATAGGTATTGCCTGCGAACCGAACTGTGCGTTCCAAATCTGCAACCAGCCGGCAATTCTCGGGTTCCGCATGAACGATCTTGTGAACGGCGGCCGGATGGCCGATGAAGTGACCACGAGTTACGAGAAGGTGTGGACGGACCTAGGCAGGTTGGACAGCACCGGTCACTACAACATGATGCGCCTGCAGGATTCAGGGACAGTGCTGCCGAACGCGGCTTCCGCGCCGTGGATCGACGCCTGGTGCGGCACTTTGATGAACATGTGGAACCGCGAGTTCGTCCGGGCCAACTATCCGCGCCAGATCAAGGACTTCGTCCTTGATCTGGCCGACGGATTGAAGACCATTGTCGATGTTCCCCCTGGACAGATCATGGGGCAGACGGTTGAGAATGACACCTGCGATTTCGGGTGGGTCGCCACGTGGGCGTCCGAGATGGGTGACCACGAGTTGCTTGAGGGTCTACTGGCATATGCGGATCGCTACATGAACCCAACGTGGCTCAACGGTGGACTGTTCTACCCTCGCAACGACACCAAGCGCGACGAAGCGGGAAATCTCATCGGCATGGAGCCGCTCACCGGAAACGCTCTGTTGGCCTACGCCCGACTCAACGTCCCCGACGGTTTGTGGAAGCTGTACAACCATCCGTGGGGCGTGGAGCACCACAACGAGCCGAACTTGACTGCTGTAGGCGATGACATCAGCGTCTCGCAGGCGCGGTTCGACGCCGAAAGGAACACCTTGACGTTCCGCGTTCAGCGCCACGCTGAACGCCACGGCGACGGGGCCATCACGATCAACAACATCGTGAATGGCCGTTGCCATTTGGCTGTCGACGGACGCGATATCTCGGACACGTCGAATGCCGACACTTCCTGTGTGGACGTGGACCCTCGCGGTTCGGTGCTGCGGATAACCGTCCCGGCCGGCGAGCCACACACTTACTCCCTGCGTGTCGGCTCGGAGGTCAAATAATGACCCCGGCATCGTCGGGCGCGGGGCACCATCCGGTGCAGGCAAGATTCGAGCTCCTCGACCACGAGGGCCGCTGGGTGAGCGAACAGTCCTTCCGCGGCGACTTCATGCTGGTGTTTTTCGGTTTCACGCGCTGCAAGATGGTGTGTCCCCGTGCCCTGACGCGGTTGTCCACCGCGCTGGACATACTCGGCCCGCATGCCGCGCGGATACATCCGCTCTACATTACGGTCGATCCGGAGCACGACTCTCCGAATGTCATGAAAGCCTTTCTGCAGCAGAGGTTCCCACGCTTCACAGGCTTGACCGGTCCTGCCACCGCCATCGACGAAGCAAAGAGATCGTTTCACGTATTCTCCAGGAAGCAAGCTGATCCCGAGGATCCCTCTGGTTACCGAGTGCCGCATTCGGCGTTCACCTATCTCATCGGAACTGACGGGCAATACGTTGCCCATTTTTCTGATGCAGTGGACGCCCGAGACCTTGCGGTGCGGCTGACTTCATTGCTCGCGTGACGACCATAGCAACGGTTCAGCCCCTGGCCCGCATCGGAGCGTTATGGCAACAACCTCCTGGGCTCCGACGTCGTGACCGCATCCGGGCTTCTCCGGCGTCCACGCCCACGACGCAATTCCACCGTCACAGAGCGGATTCCCGAGCGTGACCGCCCCAGATGTCACGGTCGGAGTGCAACACGCCAGGTAGCAGCAGTGTCTGGGTCAGGGGCAGGCCGCAGGCGCGTCGTCGCGGACGGGCCGGTCCGCGGGAAGGGTGTACGTGACGACGGCGTGAGCGTCGGATTCGGTGCGTACGACGTGTGGGACACCCCCGGGGATGAACACCGCCTGCCCCTTCGTGTACAGAACCGGCGCACAATTCGTAGCGGATTGCACGAACACCGTTCCCTCCTCGATGACCGTGTACTCCGGCCCCGGGTGAGTGTGCCATCCGCTGCTGGCGGCGCCACGCAGCACGAGGTCCTGGACATAGAGAGTGGTGGGCTGACCAACGGACACGACGACGACGGGTGCCTCGGTGGTGCCCTGAGCCAGGTCGGTGCGCTCGATGTCGCCTGCGGCGGGGGTAGCACCCGCGGTGGGAGCGAACAGGCCGGCGATGACGATCGCGACTCCAGCGGTGACAGCTTCTCTCATGACTCCCCTTGGTCTCGGGCCTGGGCATGGCCCGGCAGCGAGTGTCGTTCACTCGATACGTGTATAGCTTTACTGGCCGAAGATCATCCATTTCCGGATGACTCTCACTGATCATGCTGTGCGCAAGGCGCTTTCGTCTTATCCGCGTTCGCGCGCGTGTCTGCACCGCCGCACAGTTCGCGCTTTTCATCTGCGAGCACGACCGGGTAACCCACTACCCCGGTATCAAGAGCCCAAGTTCGCGGCACTGCGGCCGCACCGGGCACAGCATTCCAGTACTCTCACAATGCCCTCGCAGCTGCTGCTTCCCGCAGTCCCGTCAAAACACCGAAGATGCCGGCCGCGGACCTGCGCCACCGGGACACGCGCCGGCACACCGCGTCAGAGCGGCGCCCCTGGTGTGCCCCATGTCCACACCGGCCGAGCGTAGAGCGGGGTCAATCCAGCCCGGATCATGTTGTTCAGAGAGGGAGAGTATCCGTCGCTTCCGGGGTCGGCTGTCTGAGTTACCAGCCATCGACATCCAGCCTCCTTGGCCGCGACGACACGCTTGGCGATGAGCGCCGATTGAGCGCCGCGGTTGCGATGTGTGGCAAGCGTCGTGCCGCTATTGAGCACTGCGACATCCTGCCACACGAAGAGCGCCGCCCCGGCAACCACACAGTCTCCGTCCCACGCCGAGAACAGCTGGACACTGCCGCTTCCGTACCCAGGCATCAGCATGTCGGCGATGTCACCGTCGGGCATCCCGAAGCCTCGCATGGTGAACCGCGTCCATTCCCCGACATCTGCGGCGATACCCACACGCAGGCCGGTCGACGCGACGTCACACACGTCGTTGATATCGCAGATATGTTGGAACCTGGCGAAATTGGCACGCAGTGCATGACGGTCACGAATCGCCGCCCACTGCGCGGGCAGCACAGCGGGCGGGACGAGTATCCGGGCGCCGGGATTGCTCTGCGCGATGAAGAAGTCGATGATCTGTTCGACGAGAGTGTCGGTGATCGGCTCATCGAGGCCAAGGGCGAGCGCATTGCTCCAGTACCCGGTTACGTCGTCACGCACCGACGTGATCACGCCACCGCCCAGTCGGGCGGTGGCCGCTCCGAGTCGACAGTCCTCGGGTGCCATCGAGATGAGTTGGTAGTAGAACTCGGCCTCCGCCCTCTCGGCGCGCTCAACCAGCCTGTAGACCGTCACACGAGCTCCAATGACACCGGGGGCGCAGTCGGCGACCGACTTCAGACCATCGAATGTAGCTAATGACAACATATTGGCCGCGAAGTGGCCGCACCGTCAAGGCGGGACAGATCGCGCTGACGGTATTGATCGAGTATTCCGATCGCAGTTATCGTTCAATCGAGCCCAATCAGGGCTTAATGCAGCAATTTTCGAGGCCCTATAGTCGATCTGCACGGTTTTCGGAAGACCTGCCAGCGGTTCTCTTCACTGGACGCTAGCGCCAATGCGGATTGCGGTTGCGGTAGAGCACCCTTCATGAACGATTGAACGCAGCCGGCCGCGATGCCACGCTCCGAGCGCATGCCCGTCCAAAGACAGGAGCACAGTGACGACGAAGGACCCCGACTTCGTGGATCTCAGGTTCGGTAGCGATCAATGGAGTCGGACTACAGGCCGGGCTCTATGGCCGATCACCGACAGGCTGCTGTCGTCAGCCGGCATCGCCGGTGGATTGCACGTGCTCGACCTTTACTGCGGCAGCGGCGAGCTGTCATTCGCGCTGGCTGACCGAGTGGGCGAGGCGGGCAGTGTGGTGGGTGTCGACCCATCCGCCGACGCCGTCGAGAGAGCACGGTCACGCGCAAAAGTCCACGGTTACCGGAACGTCCAGTTCCGCCATGCAAAGATCGATCAGTTTCGCGCCTCGACGCCGTTTGACGCTGTGATCTGCCGACATGTCATCTCCGGCCATCGGGACCCGGTTGCGTTCCTGCGTTCGGCCGCACGATTGGTCCGCAGCCGCGGCATCTTCGCCGTACACGAAATGGACACCAGTCGCGGCATCCGGTCGACGCCGCCGATTCCCGATCTGCGCAAAGTCGACGACATCATCCGACAGACGTTGGACCGTCTCGGCGTTCTACCCGACACGGGTGGCCGACTGGTCGATCTCTTCGACGAAGCGGGCCTCCCCTTACCGGCACTGTCCGCCCAATCGATCGTGTCGTCGGGAATGGATGCCTCAGCGTTCGCGCTCATCGCCTCGGTGCTCAACTCGCTGGTGCCCTATCTGACGCGTGACGAGGCTGAGCTTCTCGACATCGATACCCTAGAACATCGGTTGCGGCAGTCAGCATTACAGCTCCGCAGCCAGGTCGAGTTCATACCCCAGATATGCGCTTGGGTGCGCATGAAGTAGGAGCGCGGGGCTGCCGGCGAACCCGGGTTGCGCCGAGGGCCGGGGTGCCAGCCCGAAACGAGCTCGGCGATCCAGCGTCGGTGCCCTGTCGCGATCGATATGGTGATGCACGATGCATGCCGGGCCCACTGCCTCTGTTGTCGGACGTCGCGTTCCGTCCCAGAATTCACCCTGTACCGCGTGATCAGCGACCACCTCACCCATGTCGAGCACCTCACCGATATGGACGCCGTAATGCGACAGATAGGGCATCCGGAACCCGATGACGGTGCGACGACCCGTATCCGTCGAGCACGCGACATCGAGACGGTCTCGCCGTCATGTATGAGCACCTCCCAGGTGTCCGCATTCTCTGGATCAGCGATCTGACGGGAAGGCGAGCTAGGTGACGCCACTCCCCCAGTCGATCGTCGCGGGGTGGTCAAGACCAGCCCGTTACCGATCGATTGGCCGCGACCAGTCCCTGGGTCACCGTCAGCTTCGGCGTCGGCTTAGGCATGCCCGAAAGGCGCAAATTCACTTGTAGAAACAGTAATACGACCTTCGAACGAACGTACGCGCCGGACTGGTGGTGTCAGCCGGTATCGCCGCAGCCGCCGAGGCGATCACAAAATCCGATCGCTTCATTTCTCCATGGATTCTTCATGCAACAGCGGTCAGCTGCGGAAACGATCGAGGCATGTCCACAGACCACCCGGCTGACCGCCCTGCATCGCCCATGCGAAAGCCCCCGCCGCTCCGCGACGAATCGACCGATTCGCGGCCCTCGTCCGAGCCGCCCGAAGACACCCGGTTAGCAGCAAGTTCCCACCTCGTCACGCTGACTGGATCGTTCGAAGTCGATGTCTTGTCCTATCGCTCCGAATTGTTCCGGTACGCACTCAGTCGCACTGACAACGCTTCGGACGCTGAGGACTTGTTGCAAGAGACCCTGCTCAGAGCCTTCCAGGCCTATGCCCGCGTTCGCGTCGAATCTAACGTCAAAGCCTGGCTTTTCACCATCATGAGGAACACCTGGATCGACAGTCGCCGGTCAGCTGCCCGACGACCGAGGGAATTTCTCAGCGATGATCTTGGCGACGTCGAAGGCGGTGGACTCGCGCCGACCTGGGGTGATCATGTTTCGGCCGAACAGCAAGCACTAGCCGGCGCATTCGACACGGATGTGGCGCGAGCGATGGCTTCGTTGTCCGAAACCAACCGCACCACAGTTGTTCTCGTATGGCTTCTCGGCCTGGATAGTGGTAGCGCCGGCAGGATCCTGGGCGTCTCGTCCGGCACGGTTCTTGCCAGAATGCACCGCTCGAGACGCATGCTGCGGCAGCTACTCCATGACCGCGCCCCTCTGCGGTCAATCCGCCGCGTACCGGGAGACCCTCACAGCGATGACACATGGCTCGAGCGGCGGCGATCGGCGTGAGCATTTCGCTCCTTTGCCGAATCCTTGCCCATGGCTGGATCACCACTGTGGGGGCCATTGAGCGCCTCGGTTGCCGGGTCCGGAAGCGGTCGGCACAGCGATGGCCCTGCAGCTCTTGCACCGGCCGGGACAGGGACATAGTTCGAGTTGTCCACGATCTTCAGGCCACGATCACGCGGTTTCCGAACTCTCACAACGAAGGGAATCACTCGGCCTGCGAAAGCGATCAAGTTGTCAGATGGCACCACGGGTCATTTGCACCACGCCAATGAATTCCGCAGCCCCGACGAGAGAAGACATGTGACGAACCCCCCCATCGACCGGTTGGACCGACTCCGTCTTCGACTGAACCGACTGTTGGCCGAGGACCACCAGTTCGCGGCGGCCACGCCCGACCCGCGAATCACCGCCATACTCGACGATCCCGCAGTGCCGTTGGCAGAACTCATCCGTGCCGTCATGGTTGGCTACGCGGACCGTCCAGCGCTGGGGCAGCGCGCTGTCGAGCTCGTGATGGGCGAGGACGGCAGGACCACGGTCGCTTTGCAACCACGTTTCGAACTGCTCACTTACGGAGAGGTTTACCAGCGGGCCCAGTCACTGGCCGCGGCGCTGTCCGACGGAAGCGTCAGCGTCGGCGATCGGGTCGCAACCCTTGGCTTCACCAGCGCTGACTACGCCATCGTGGACATCGCACTCGGCTTGGCCGGTGCCGTTGCAGTCCCGCTCCAGACCAGCGCCCCAATCGACCAACATCGCCAGATCCTCAGCGAGGCAGAACCGGTCGCGATCATTGCAGCGGCTGACTACCTCAAAGAAGTGGTCGGCATGGCAACTGCCGCTCCCGCACTGGGCCGGGTCGTGGTTTTCGACTACCACCACGGCGTCGACGACCACCGCGATGCATTGGCGTTCACCGCGACCGCTCTGAGCCCACAGGTTCACGTCGAACTGTTGCAGGAGATCACCGATCAAGCACGCTGGCACAGCGATTTCCGGGCAAGCGAGCCCAGCGCCCCAAACGCTTTGCGCCTGTTGGTCTACACATCAGGTTCCACAGGCACGCCCAAAGGCGCGATGTACACCGACAGGTTGTCCTCGAACTGTTGGCGAGGGGGTTTTGCACCTGCCTGGGACACCGAACGTCAGTTGCCGTCAATCACATTGAATCTGCTGCCGCTCAGCCACGCGATGGCGCGGATCATCCTCTACACCACGCTGGGAGCAGGTGGCATCGCCTACTTTGCGGGCAAGAGTGACTTGTCCACGTTGTTCGACGACCTCGCGCTCGTCCGTCCCACCCGGCTCGAACTCGTCCCGAGAATCTGGGAGACACTGTCCCAGGCGGTTCAAAGCGAAGTGGACCGTCGGTGGCTCGCGGGCGACCGCAGTGCTGTGGAGCAAGAAGTGATGTCGCGGTGGCGAGAGAACCTCTTGGGAGGGCGGTTGTTCTCAGCATTCTGCGGGTCGGCACCGATAACCGACGAATTCCACCGGTGGATCGAAAGTTTCATTGATGTCGATCTGACGGACGGCTACGGCTCGACCGAGGGCGGCGTCATGCTGGCCAACGGCGTAGTTCGTCGCCCGCCCGTCCTGGACTACAAGCTGGTCGACGTACCGGAGCTCGGATACTTCTCGACCGACCTCCCTCACGCGCGGGGGGAACTCTGGGTGAAGACAATCAACCCGATACTCGGCTACTACAAGCAGCCCGAAGCTACCGCCGACCTGTTCGACGTAGACGGGTGGTACCACACCGGAGACATCTTCGCCGAGATCTCGCCCGAACGACTGATGTATCTGGACCGTCGCTCCAACGTCGTCAAGCTCTCACAGGGTGAGTTCGTCACACTGTCCCACGTGGAAGCCATTTTCGGCGCGCACCCGATGATCCGGCAGATCTACCTCTATGCCAACGGTTCCTACCCATACCCGTTGGCAGTTGTAGTGCCGACCGACGAAGTACTGGCGAACGCGCGTGGAGATCTCACCGTCGCCAAGGCCGCCCTGGCTAGCATCGTGAGGCAGGTGGCCGATGACGCGGGTCTGCAGTCCTACGAGATTCCTCGCGATTTCATCGTCGAGACCACGCCGTTCAGTCTGGACAACGGACTGCTCACCGGGATCCGGAAACTTGCACGGCCGCAACTGAACCAGCACTACGGCCCAGCGCTGGAAGACTGCTACCGCCGGCTCGAGGAGCGGCGGGCCGACGTCCTGAATGATCTGTGTCGGACGGCCGCGATCCGGCCGACCGTGTATTCAGTGACGAAGGCTGCCTGCGTGCTCATGGAAGGCGATCTGCCTGACGTGGATGGCGGCACTGCGTTCACCGACCTAGGTGGCGACTCCCTTTCCGCGCTCACATTCGCCAACATGTTGGGCAAGATCTTTGACGTCGACGTCCCAGTCGATGTGATCATCAGTCCCGCGAACGATTTGGCCGCGGTTGCCGCCCACATCGACACCCTGCTGGCGCAGGGCCGGAAGCAACCCACCTATGACACCATCCACGGTCGTGATACGACGGAGGTCCGGGCCGCCGATTTGACGCTCGACGCATTTCTCGACGACGCCACCCTGGCCGCGGCGCCGACACTGCCGCCGGCTCGGCGCGATGTTCACAGCGTCCTTGTCACTGGCGCTACGGGATTCCTCGGGCGCTACCTCACCCTGCACTGGCTCAGGCAAATGGAGGCGACAGGGGGAAAGGTCACCTGCATCATCCGAGCAGCATCGAACGCCCACGCCCGAGCACGTCTGGACGCAATTTTCGACAGCGGCGACCCGAACCTGTTGAAGCTCTACCAGCAGCTGGCTCCCCACCTCGAAGTGTTGGCCGGCGACAAGGGCGAACACCATCTGGGACTCGACGACGCAACGTGGCGGCGGCTGAGCCATTCGGTAGATCTGATCGTCGATCCTGCCGCTATGGTCAATCACTTACTGCCCTACCGGCAGCTGTTCGGATCCAACGTCATCGGCACTGCCGAACTCATCCGCCTCGCGATGACCACGAGGCTCAAGGCTTTCGCCTACGTCTCCACGATCGCGGTCGGCACCGGTATCGAGCCGGAGCTATTCGTCGAAGGGGCAGACATCCGTCGGATCAGCCCGGTACGTGCCCTCGACGAGGGGTACGCCAACGGCTACTCGAACAGCAAGTGGGCAGGCGAGGTGCTGCTGCGAGAAGCACACGACCTGTGCGGTCTGCCAGTGTCTGTCTTCCGCTGCGACATGATCCTTGCGGAAACGAATTTCAGCGGACAGCTCAACGTGCCGGATCAATTCACCCGCATGATCTTGAGCCTCGTCGCCACAGGAATCGCACCGTACTCGTTCTACGAACTCGATTCGGCGGGTCATCGGCAACGAGCGCACTACGACGCATTACCAGTCGGATTCATCGCTGAATCCATTTCGACACTGGTCGCGAAAGCAATGACCGGTTACACCACCTATCACGTCATGAACCCGCACGATGACGGCATCGGCATGGACACCTACGTCGATTGGCTGATCGAGGCAGGGTGCGCACTGAAACGCGTCAACGGCTACTCACAGTGGCTGTCGCAATTCCGACACGCGCTGCAAGAACTTCCCGAACGCCAGCGTCAAGCGTCAATCCTCCCGCTACTGGACAGCTATCAACAACCTCTTCGGCCACTCAACACCTCGCTCGCACCAGTCGACGAGTTTCGCTCGGCGGTTCAGGCGGCCGGCATCGGAGTTGACAGCGACATCCCCCACGTGACTTCTGCCATGATCCTCAAGTACGTCTCCGATCTCCGGCGGTTGGGATTTTTGCCTGCCGACGTCGAAGCCACCGAGTAGGAGAGTCGTTCGGCGTAGCGCAACGGGCTCCACGAGGAGGGTTGGTCGACACCTCGGCCACCCGGAGACGAGTGCGCAGCGCGGATCAGGTGCCGAGGAACCCGTCCACTTCGTCGAGGAACAGTCGCCACGCCGGCTCGTCCTCGGTCAAGAGGTGGTTCCTGCTCGGCAGGGACACCAGTCGCGCGCCCGCGATAGCGGCCGTCAATTGCTCGGCGCACCAATACGGAACGCGATGATCTTCCCGCGAGTGCATCACCAGCGTCGGACATTCGATTTTTCGGGCGAGATCGAGAACATCGACCTCGGCGAACTGCTCGAGAAACCGCGCCGCGTTCTCCGGCGTCGTTGTGCGGCGCTGCAGCTCGTCGAAGGCGTTCCATTCCTCGCGCGAGCCGTCCGGCTGGAACTGCGCAGCGAACACCTGGCGGAACGCAGGGTCGTCTCGGCCCCAGCCCCACCGCGCAAGTTCTATGTCGAGAGCGGCCAATCGCCGTTCTGGATCGCCCACAGCGCGTTTGGCACGACCACAGGCATACGCGCCTACGAGGATAAGACGCGAAACCCGTGCCGGGTGGCGTGCCGCGTAGGCCACCGCGACCGCGCCCCCTTGGGAGACACCCAACAGCGGGAATCGGTCGAGATCCAACGCATCGACGACCGTTTCGAGATCGGTGACCCAGTCCTCGAAGGTGAAGTCCCCCACCGCCCAATCCGACATCCCGCATCCGCGCTCGTCGTACCGGATCAACCGCCGCTTCGAGGCCAAGCCGGCGACCCAGTGCCGCCATACGGGAGAGTCTGCGTCATAACCGAGGTGCGTCATCCAATGTGCTGCGCGGACAAGTGGTGGGCCGGTTCCGGCCACTCCGTACGCGAGGCGTACACCGTCGTGAGCACGGGTGTAGGCCACGCGTTGTGGTGGCATCGGCTCGGCCGCCTTCACCCCCTGTTCGGATTCCACCCAGGTGGGCACCCGCACGAACCGATACCCCCGTCCGCGCACGGTTCGGATCCACGTCTGGGCTGCCCCCGTGTCCCCCAGCGCCCGGCGTGCAGCCTTTATGCGTGACGACAGAGATGCTTCGCTGGCGTTACCCGGTCCCCAGATGACATTCAACAATTCGTCACGGGATACCACCCGGTCGTGATGGGCGACAAGGTGAACGAGGACGTCGAACACCTGCGGTTCGACCGGGATGGGCGTGCCGTTCCGACGCAGTTCACACTGTCTTGCGTCCAGCACAAACTCGTCGAACCGCCATGCTTTTGCTGACATCTCAGCCAAGCAGTCCGTTGAGGCGCGCACTGCAGCCTGACGGCCGTCCGGTGGGACAGTACGAATGTACCGAGACATGAGCACTCCCTGTTCTGAGCCGCTGCGGTCAGCCTGCGATATCAGCGCTGCTTCGAAGCCACCTCGGCCGGCGGCGCTGGGTGGAGAAGGACGGGCAAGGCCTCCAGGCCTCGCATGAGAAGACTGTTCCGATATCGGGGCCGGTCACAATCCAGCTCGACGCGCTCGAAACGCTCGAGGAACTTACTGAACGCGATTCTTCCCTCGAGGCGGGCAAGTGGCGCGCCGAGACAATGGTGAACGCCATGACCGAACGCCAGATGAGGGTTTGGGTGACGTTTGACGTCGAGCACATCGGGTGCGGAAAACTGACGTTCGTCGCGTCCCGCGCTGAGCAAACTGATCATGACGAGTTCGTCGGCGGGGATCGTCACACCGTCGAGCTCGATATCGACGGTGGTCATCCTCAATGTCGCGGTGTTCAGCGGTGCCTCGAAGCGGAGAAACTCCTCCACTGCGGTGGCGACAAGCGTCGGATCGTCGCGAAGCAGCTGGAACTGGGCGGGATAATCTGCCAGCGCGAGGATGCCGTTGCCGATCAGATTGACCGTCGTCTCATAGCCCGCGAAGACGAGGAGGAAGGTCGTCGCCAGCAATTCAGACTCCGACAGTTGGTCACCCCTGTCGTCGGCGACATTGACCAACATCGTCAGCAAGTCGTCTGTAGGTTCAGCGCGCTTACTCGATGCGACCTGCGACAGTAGCGATTCCAATTCTCCCTGCGCGCGCTGGAGCGCTGCGGGCTCGGTGACGGTGACCAGAGGCATCACCAACTCTCTGAACTCGTCGGTCACGTCGTTCGGCACACCGAGCAGTTCGCTGATCACCCGGATTGGCAACGGTGCCGCGTAGTTCGAGATCATGTCGACGGTACCCGTCGACGACGAGCTCTCGATGTGATCGAGCAGGTCGTCGGCCACCGCCGCGATCGAAGCGTGCATCCGGGCGACCGATCGAGCAGTGAAGGCCTTCGCCACCAGCTTTCGGATACGGGTGTGATCAGGCGGGTCGCTGAACAGCATGTTGCCGCCGACGGTCATCTGCATCGGCCCCGCACCGCCCGGCGGGAAGAGCGCGGTGATCCGCCTCCGGTCCTTCACCAGCCGTGGGTCGGCCAGAAGGGTTTTGGCTTCGACGTAGCGGGTCACCAGCCAGACGCGCTGCCCGCCCCAGATCTCCACCTGGCGCGCAGGCCCGGCGGCGCGCATTGTCCGATACACCGGGTGTGGGTCCTGGACGAAGTGACGATCCAGCCGGACAGCGCCGGAGAGGCTAGGGGCAGCCGACCCGCTCGGAGCGTGTCGGTCTCCAATGGGGGGCACGCCGTGCTCGCGATCAAGAGATTCCATGATTCGACTGTGCGCCAAGCTCTCTGCTTCATCCAGGTCCTGAAATCCCCAGCCAAAAGAACGGGAGGACACCTCTACCAGACACACGTAAGACACCGGGCAGCTCACCGATCCCGGAGTGCCCGCATTTTGCGGTCAGTACTCGAATGTGGCTCTGCCCAGTACACAACCAACACATGCCGGGTTGCCGGCAGAACCATGTGTTGAAAGTGTAGATCCATCGCGCCAACCTGGGGATGGTCGATCAGCATGCGGCCGTTGCTGTCCTGGCGCACCCGTTGCCACGACCAGAGATCGCGGAATCGTGCGCTCTCCTGCGTGAGCTCGGCGATGACCCTGGCCAATCCAGGGGAGGGCTCGGCGCCCGTGTAGGAGCGCAGCCACGCCACAGCCCACTCGGTGAGCCGTTCCCAATCACGGTAGAACGTGCGAGCATCGTTCTCCAGAAACAGGTTTCGCAAGGTGTTGTGCCCGGAGCCGAACGTGGGAGACAGCCGAATGGCCATCGCATTGGCCGAGACCACAGTCAGAGAATCGTCATGGACGTGCGCTGCGGCGGATGGCCAGCCCTCGATCAGTGAATCGATCGAGCTCGGCAGCGCCGGTTGAGGCGCAACGCTTCGCAACCGGACAAGATCGTGCACATAGCTGGTCTCCGCTTCATTCAACTTCAGCGCGCGTGCGATCGCGTCCAACACCCTCGCCGACGGCGCCTTCTCCCGTCCCTGTTCGATGCGAAGGTAGTAATCGGTGCTGATGCAGGCCAGTTCGGCCACCTCCTCCCGACGTAACCCGATGACTCGCCGGCGACCGCCCCCGGCGAGCCCGACGTCACCGGGTTGAAGCCGGCTGCGACGGGAGCGGAGAAACTGGCCCAGCTGTGGATCGATCGACATCACCCAGTCCTAGGGAACCTGTCCATCACTGATTCTTCGACCGTGGAGCACGCACATCCACGACGGCGATCAGGCGACATCGCACCCGGGGCTCGGCACGCTGTCGGAAGGCTGAGCTCCCTCCGGATCCACGTACGTGACCTCGAGAACCACAGGAACCGGCCCGAGGTTGCGACCGAGGTGGGCGTGCTCGGCACCGGCGGGATCAGTGAGCGCCATTCCAGTCGCGTAACGACCGTCCTCGCGGCAATCCGCACCGTAGTGAGTCAAGACGCCGGCTTTGACGATGCCGTACACCTCGCCTCGATGGGTATGCCAGCCGGTACTGCCGTTCGGGGCGATGATGATTTCGCTCACGATGTAGTCCCTGCCGTCGACGGTGTGCTTCGACAGCACGGTAGAGGTGGTCCCCACCGGGGGAGTGGCGTGAGCCGCGGGCGCCTCAGGTCCGGCGAGAGCCAGGGCGCTCACGACCGGCAAAACCGTCACTCCGACCGCGATTTTCTCGTACAGCGAGTCGAACACGTTCTCAGCCTCCTTGGAGTTGCACAGGTGTCGTTCGTGACGCCACACACCCGGTAGGTGGTCAACCGTCCGCCACATCATGACGGGGAATGCGACTGGCTATCGCCGCTCTACCGAATCGACCCCTGACGAGCCTGCCTTGTGACGCGCGCATCACGGCGCCTGTCGTAGTCATCATATACATTGTATGTGGTGCCTACATCAGTTCCAGTTTCAGCGACTGACTGTCCGCATCGTCAAAGGGCCGGCCGCTCACAGGCAACGGCTTTCGCGAGATCCAGATGTCGTTCTACTGCAATGACATCCGAACCAATTGCGCTCGCTGACTAACAGCGACCGATGAAGGAGGAAAAGTGGTCAAACGGTTCGAGGGCAAAGTTGCGCTCATCACCGGCGCCGCACGGGGACAAGGTCGGTCCCACGCTCTACGGTTCGCCGAGGAGGGTGCGGACATCATCGCGGTAGACATCTGCAGTCAGATCGACACGGTCAAGTACGCCATGTCCCGACCGGCAGATCTCGACGAGACCGTGCGTTTGATCGAAGGGGTCGGCGCTCGAGTGGTCGCCGCCAAGGTCGACGTTCGTGACGGTGCAGCACTGCGCACGATCATCGACCGCGGTGTCGCGCAGTTGGGGCGCCTGGACTTTGTCATGGCCAACGCGGGCATCCTGCCAGGAGTCGGCGACGATGAGCCCAAGGTTGCCGCGTTCGACGATGCGGTCGACGTGATGCTGAAGGGCGTTTACCACACGGTTGAAGCGTCGATACCGGCGTTGACGCATCACGGCGCAGGCGGCGCTGTCGTCGTCACCAGTTCCGCGATTGCGGATCGGTCCGTACTCAGCCCCTCGTTCCGAACGATGAATCACGGCATCGCCGGTTACACGGCTGCCAAGAGTGGCTTGATCGGGCTGATGCACTACTATGCAAAGACTCTCGCAGAAAAGAACATTCGTGTGAACGCGGTTCTCCCGACGGGAGTCGCAACGCCGATGGTGACCGACGGGGCTGTGGAGCGCTATTGGAACGCCTTTCCGGAGGTCGGTGCGGCCGTCGGAAACGCCCTACCCGGGGTCGACATGATCCAGAGCGCAGACGTCACCGAGGCGATGGTGTACCTCTGCAGCGAGTCAGGCAGGTACGTCACCGGGATCTCGTTGCCGGTCGACGCAGGTTTCCTGGTGCAATGAGAATCCGGCCGTCGAGGCCACTGCGGGGTCATCCGGACTCCGCGTGACGCGACCGGCGGCGGCGCGAACGGCGTTCATCGTGACTCCGGTCACGAAATGAACCCTGACGTCACATGGTGTCGCCGCCGGACGTTTCACATAACGAGGGCATAGGGGCGCGAATACATCCGCAGTCCGATATTGATCGCCAATCAGAGGATGTTTCACCCCTCATGACACCGACCTCCACGCGTAGACGGGTGCGCCGTGGGACGGACAAAGGCTGACAGATAAGAGGAGCCATGGCCATTCGGATGTTCTGCGCCGACGACGCAGACCTGACGGTCCTTGAACATCGCCCCCGGACCCGCCGATGTCGAAGGGTCCCACGAACTCGGGCTCGTCGCGATGTGATGCGCGACGGTGGTCGGTCAACTCTCCGCGCCGACGGAGACCGCCTCCGGCGCCAGAGGTCTGGTTGGGCCGATCGCTGAGGTCGCCTGACGCGGAAAGTGCGACGCCCCATCTCGCTCGCCGCGGTAGTCCAGCATCTATGTTTTCAGTAACTACATCAAGGGCTCGCGCCCTTCATTTCCGTCAACTTGCGCGACGGCGGAATCAGGCCAACTCGGCCCAGAACTGATCGCCGAGCCTGCGCGGGCTCGGCCCATGACACGAACAAACAACCGGTGCCATTGTTGCCGCTGGCTGAGAGGGAAAGGCAGAGCCTCACGATGGCAGCGACACAATGCAGCCTTACGACAACGATTGCCGCAGATCGCCAGGAACAGACCGCCGAGACCGCCGCCTTCACGCGCGATGTTCGCCCACTGATGGCGTCGCTTCTTCGAGACGCCCTGCAGCTGACGCGCGCTCAAGCGGATGCCGAAGACCTGCTCCAGGACACCTTGATGCACGCCTACAAAGGGCTGCACGGATTCCAACCCGGCACGAACCTGAGGGCGTGGCTACGGCGCATCATGCGCAACCGATGGGTGAGCGACTACCGCCGCCGAGAACGCAGACCCTCCGAGATGCTCGCGGACGACATCCACGAAAAAGTGCTCGGGGCGGGTACGCACGCCCAGTCCGCTTTCCTTCGACCTTCTGCCGAAGATGACGTCTTGGCGAAGGCACCTCGCAGCGACCTTCAGGCAGCAATGAATGTGCTCCCGCACGCCAACCGCCTGGTGATCTACTACGTCGACGTCGAGGGATACCCGATACGAGAAGTGGCCCGCATCATGGATATTCCTGTGGGCACGGTGATGTCGCGCCTACACCGCAGCCGCGGCCGGCTAAGGACGGAACTGACCGCAGGCCCGATGGGACCATGAGGCATGGTAGCGGGGCCGCAGCCAAGTGTGACGTCGTCAGGTGAGCGTTCAGCGTGGTCGCAAACCCAGGAGCATCAGGCGAATGACGCTCCTGGATACCGCGTCGTCCGCGGACGACAACGATCCGCCCGATAAGGACGTGCCCAGACCCCGCATCACGACGTGCACGAACATGTCGACCTGTTTTCTGTTGTTGACGATCTCGCCGCGCGTACGGGCCGACTCCAGGACCTCTTCCAGCGGCACGAACGCCTCCCGGGATGCTTCCTCCAGCTGTTCGCCGCCGTCGTCGAACGGACGCGCATACATCAACTGCACGAGGACAGGATGCTCGGCGACATAGGCGCAGTAAGCCTTACCGAAAGTCACCAGGGCCTTGTCGACGGGCAGCCGCAGCTTCAAACCCGCCACCAGTTCCCCCAATTCGGCATACCCACGCAAAGCCAGCGCCAACAACAGGTCCTGCTTGGTGGGGAAGTGTTTCTGCGGCGCCGACGGGCTCACACCGCACTCACGCGCAAGGTCACGCAGCGACAGGGCCGCCAAACCGTCGCTTTCGATCTTCACCATGGCGGCCGAGAGGA
This sequence comes from Actinomycetota bacterium, assembly GCA_040752555.1. Classification (GTDB taxonomy): domain Bacteria; phylum Actinomycetota; class Actinomycetes; order Mycobacteriales; family Mycobacteriaceae; genus Mycobacterium. The sequence continues at coordinate 302,577 of JBFMGT010000004.1, forward strand.
TCGATTCCCGGAGGTCCCCGTGGTGGTACGGACGACGCATGCGTAGGACAGTACCTCAGCCCGGTCATCCGGCGCCGGACGCCCGAGGCGGAACATCGGCCTGTTCGTCCGAGACCGCAGACGAGGGCCCAATGTATGTAGTGTATACTTTGACGTGAGCCTGCGGTGCAGTGCGTCACCGCTAAGGGCTCTGACCGCTCAGGCGCGCAGGATGCTCGTCGCCTGTCCCCCTCCGAGTCCTGACCGACCGAAAGGATCTCCTCATGGCACGCTCCGACGTCCTGGTCACAGCAGACTGGGCCGAGAGCAATCTCGACGCGCCGAAGACGGTCTTCGTCGAGGTCGACGAAGACACCAGCGCGTACGACACCGGACACATCCCGGGCGCGATCCGGCTCGACTGGAAGACCGATCTGCAGGATCCGGTCAAGCGCGACTTCGTCGACGCGCAGCAGTTCTCGAAGCTGCTCTCCGAGCGCGGCATCGCCAACGACGACACGGTGGTGCTCTACGGCGGCAACAACAACTGGTTCGCCGCGTACGCCTACTGGTATTTCAAGCTCTACGGCCACGAGGACGTCAAACTGCTCGACGGCGGTCGCAAGAAGTGGGAACTCGACGCACGGCCGCTGTCCAAGGACGCGGTGACGCGTCCCGAGACCAGCTACACGGCCAAGGCGCCCGACAACAGCATCCGCGCGTTCCGTGACGAGGTCATCGCCGCGATCGGCACGAAGAATCTGGTCGACGTCCGCTCCCCCGACGAGTTCTCCGGCAAGATCCTGGCGCCCGCGCACCTGTCGCAGGAGCAGAGCCAGCGTGCCGGCCACATCCCGTCGGCGATCAACGTGCCGTGGAGCAAGGCCGCCAACGAGGACGGCACCTTCAAGTCCGACGAGGACCTGGCCAAGCTCTACGCCGACGCCGG
>JBFMGT010000005.1:0-98569 GCA_040752555.1 Actinomycetota bacterium
ACGGGCCTTCGACGTGGGTTGCGGCATCCCTGAGCATCACGCCGAGCCGGGCCGTCTCCGATGCCCCGAGACATGTGTCGCCGATGACGCGAGACATCTGTCGCCGATGTCCTGAACCAGCACACTGTCAGCCCGACGTATGAAACCCGCTCTGACCACTGTCGGAGCGGGTTTCTGTGTGTCAGCCGTCCGCCGTGAATCCCGTGGAGCGGAACCTCACTTCTTCCGGTTCTCGCCCAACACCTCGGCAATCGGGTTCGGCGGCACGTCTCTGTCCCGCTCGGTGACGCCCGGCTTGGTGGTCATCCGGTGCGCGGCACCTCTTTCGCCATCGGTCATGACGTCATCGGTCAGCGGCACGGACGCCAGCACTTCGGCGAATCCGGCGTACGTCTCGACCGGGATCGATCGCAGCGCCCGGATGGTGTCGTCATCGCAGGAATGGCGTTCGGCCGCTGCGAGAAGTGCGGCCTTGTCCGCTGGGTAGTCAACGTCGTCGAGACATTCGCGGAGGCGGCGGCGCGTGGTGGCTGCGGACATGGTGCTCCTTCTCGTGCATCGGGTGTCCCGGACCCCAATGCCCGGCGCGACGGGCCGCAAACCAACGCGAACGCGCGGGTCGCAGCAGAGCTAGACCTGCGGGTCGGCGGCGCCCGGGTGCTGATGTCTCGGCGCGCGAGGCCTGGTGCGTCGCAGTCGTTGGCTGTGCTCACACGCGATCCGCGCCGCCTCGGTGGCTTTCTGCGCGCGCGCAGTGGCACGTCGCGACTGCTCGATGACAGCGGTGCCGAGTGCGTCCAGACCGCCCGCCTGCTCCGCCTTGCGTAGCGTGGTGAATATCTCGAATCGCTCGATCAGACCAGCCGTGGCAAGCGCATCGGCGACGGGCCCATCCGGCAACACGACCAGGCAGAATGATGTATCAGCCTCCCCGGCGATCGCCGAGACTTCGGCAAGGGTTTCGATGAATGCGCTGCCTACGACCGACGTGGCACGGGAAAGCTCAAGCACCAGCTGTCCCGGTCGTCGTGCCAGCTCATCGGCGACCAAGCGGCCCATGATCGACGAATTGGCATCGTCGATGTGCCCCGACGCGAAGAGGATGCTCGTCGAGTTGGGAAGTCGTGTCAGTGTGAACGAATGGCCGTTCTGCCGGCCGTCGGGTTCTTCTTCGGTCACTGCGTCACCTCCCACATATCTCCATCGGCGACCTAATCAGTCGGGGCCCGGGCGAGCTATCCGCTCACAGTCTTCGTGTTGGCCGATTCGCGCCAGGTGGTCGTGCGGACCCACACCGGCCGAGACGCGCCGGTGACCAGACCACATCAGCAAGCCAGGCATGCTTGAACGAGGGCCGGGAAACCATACGAACCGAAGGCCCGCTCGCGCACAGCAGGCTGGGGGGAGCAACACATGACCGACGCACCGTTCGACCAGGCAGCAGAGGTACGGACAACCGACGTCGACGAGGCGACCGATGCCGTGGGCCGCTTCTATGTGGCCGCCGAGCTCGCCCCCGTCGACACCGCGACGGTGAACTTGCAGATGAAGGCGCTGCAGCTTCCCATGGTCACCGTGGGCGACGTGGGCTTCGGGGTGGACATCGAGATCCGAGCCGACGATGTCACCGCCTACTACATCGATGCACCGGTATCCGGCTCGGCGATGAATCGGTGGCGTGACGGTGAGAGCGTCAGTACGTCCACAGGGGCGGTTGCCATCTTCACACCAGGAGTGCCGTGCCGGCTCTCCTGGTCCGCCGACTGCGATCAGGTGTGTCTCAAGGTGTCTGAAACGCAGATGCAGCGCCAGCTCGAAGCGATGCTCGACCGCCCTGTACGGAAACGAATCACGTTCGACCGGCAGCTCAGTCTCAGCTCTACCGCCGCCAAGGATTGGTATTCCTTGGTGCGGCTCTTGGGGAGGCAAGCCTGGCAGCCGGGCGGCCTCTTGAACCACCCGCTCGCGGTGGGAAACCTCCAACTTCTGCTGATACAGGGTCTGTTGCAGATGCAGCCCCACAATTTCACCGATGCGCTGAACGCGCGCGAATGCCCGGCCAGCGCAGCAGTGACGAAGCGGGCGATCGATCTGTTGCATGCTGATCCACAAAAGGTATGGAGCACAGCAGAACTGGCGCGAGCAACCGGAGTCAGCGCACGATCACTGCAGCGGGCGTTCGAAAGGTCTGACCACCCGTCGCCGATGGCCTACCTGCGACGGCTTCGATTGCACCATGCACACACAGAACTGGCTTTCCACTCGCCGAACTCGGTCACGGTGACGACGATCGCAGCCCGATGGGGATTCCTGCATCTGGGCCGATTCGCGAGTGAGTATCGTCAACATTTCGGGGAGAGTCCCTCGGAGACACTTCGTTCGGGCGCTCACCCGGGCCGTCCCTCTCTTACCCTTTGAGCTGGGCGGCGAACCGCTCGCATTGCCGGACGCCGTCATCAGCGGGATGCTGTCGAAAGCGGATTTTCGAGACGGCAACGGCGACGGGCAGGCGAGTCATCCCGCGATCAGGCGGCCGTCGTCGAGCCTGACGATTCCTGAGCAGTGGCGCGCCGCCAGGTCCGCGTCGTGCGTGATCAGTACGACAGCCATGCCACGCGCCTCCATCTCTCGGTGCAGCACCGCCATGACAGCCTCCTCGGCGGCTGGGTCGAGCGCCGACGTGATCTCATCGCACACGAGAACTTTCGGCGCGTAGGCCAGTGCGCGGGCAATGGACACGCGTTGCCGCTGACCGCCGGACAGTTGATGTGGATATCGATCGGCTATCCCAGCGTCGAGGCTGACCCGTTCGAGCAGGCCGGCTACCGACTCGCTGCCCCGGACGCGGGCGGCGCGCCTCAGTGTGAAGCCCACGGTGCGTCGCGGGTCGAGGGTGGCCAGCGGGTTCTGCGGGATGAGTTGGATGGCGAGCCGTTCGGCGCGCGAGCGCTTCCGGATCGGCTGTGGTACAGCACTATTCGCCACGCTGACGGTGCCGGCCTCCGCGGTCACCTGCCCGGTCAATGTCCGGGCGAGCGTGGTCTTGCCGGCGCCGGAGTCCCCCATGACGGCGAGTGCGGTACCGGGCCGGCACTCCAGCCCGACACCGCGCAACACCGGGTGCCCGTCGAGCGTGACGTCGAGACCGGCAGCCACCAGGACTGGTTCGCCCGCCGCGGCCCCACCCAGTGAGCTCCGGACAGTCGGTTGCGGCGCAGTCGAGGTGGGCGGAGCGAGGTGGACGATTCGGTCGGTGAACTCGGCTGCGACGTCGGCGGTGTGGACGGTGATCAGAACAGCGACCTGCCGTTCAGAGGCCCACCGCCGAATCACCTCGACGATCACACCGCGCAGGTCCTGGTGCAGTCCGGCCAGCGGCTCGTCGAGGATCAGCAGCGGGGTGCCCCGAGACATGGCCCGCGCCATGGCGACCCGGCGTTGCTGACCTCCCGACAACCGCACCGACCGGCGCTTGAGGAGTGCGGTGTCCAGCAGCATCGTGTCCATCAGCTCGGCCGCCGATGGCGCTGTCGGATGCGCGAGTTCGGTGAGGAGGGACTCGACGGTCGCCGCGGGGTTGAGCGCCGATCCCGGGTCCTGGCCCACGTAGGCCACCTGGCGGCGCCGCAGTGCCCGCAGCCGGCGACGATCGAGCCCTGTGAGTTCTGTGCCGCCGATGGTCCGCGAGCCGGTGATGGACACGTCGGCGGGAACGTCGCCGACCAGGCTGCGGCAGATCAGGGACTTCCCGCCGCCGGACGCCGCCACCAGCGCGGTCACCGAAGACGGTTCGAGCCGAAGATCGACCGGGCCGGCGAGGACGCGGCCGGACGAGCTCGTCACGGTCAGTCCTTCGACCCTCGTGCTCACGCGAGCTCTCCGGGCCTGTGTCGCCGGCCGAGTACCGCGACGTTGACCGTGACCGCCAGCACGGCGAGCGCCATCGCCGGCGCGATCACCGCGGCGGGGTTGAGTAGCACGCCTGCGGCGTTCTCGCGTACCATCACCGCCCAATTCGATTGGCCCACAGCCGGAATGAGCTGTAGGAACGCGGCGGTGCTCACGACGTAGATGGCCTCGACGTAGCGCAGACCGAGTTGGGTCAACAGCGTGTCGCGCATGTTCGGCAGCAGGTGGCCGAAGATCAGATAAGGCAAGCGTTCGCCGGCCGCCTCGGACACTTGGACGTATCCGCTGGCGGCCACGGGCACGGCAGCACCCATCATCACCCTCGTCGTGTAGGGGATTCCGATCAGCACCGCGAGCACCATCAGCGTCCAGATCCCGCCTTGGGGCCACGACACCAGCACGAACAGGATCAACAACACCGGTGGGATCAGCATGGTGACATCGGTCGTCCACGACACCACCGGCGCGAGCCGAGGCCGCAGCGCCACCAGCCCAGCGAGCGTCGCGGCAACGCCGGTGACGGCGACCGCGATCACTGCGGCGATCAGGGCCAGCGTCCACCCACCGTGCGCCACGTGCAGGAGCACGTCCCTGCTGCGACTGTCGGTGCCCAGCCAGTGCGCTGACGACGGTGGCGCGAACGGCACTCCGGCGCCGCGCTGATCGACGTCGGGTGCGGCGAACCGACCGATCGCGACGAGACCGAACACGACGACGGCCGGAATGACGGAACTCCAACGGCGTCGGTTCACGAGGCCCGCATCCTGGTCCACGCCCGGGCGGCGTCAGCGGCGAGCAGGGCCGACATCACCGCCAGGCCGGTGCACGCCACGACCGCCAGCACCACGTTGACGTCGCGAACCCCCACCGAGCCCGCGACCACGGAGCCCACGCCGGGGAAGTTGAACAACGACTCGACCACCACCGCCCCGCCCGCGACCATTCCCACCGTGGTGGCCAGCGAGGCCAGCATCGCGGGCAGGGCGCGGGGAACGATGTAGTGCACGAGCAGCCGCGCTTCGCCCACACCGTCGAGTTCTGCGGCATGCACATAGGGCTGCGCTCGCGCCTCACGGATCGCGGCGACGAAAACGCGGCTGTTCCACGCTATTTGCGGAACGGCCAGGGCCATGATCGGCAGCACGTACATCGACGCGTCGCGGGGCGCCCCGGAAGCGTCCTGCACGGTCACCGCTGGCATCACGTCGAGCACGAGCGCGAACACCAGTACCGCGATGCTGGCGACGACGAATTCGGGGAGTGCGATGACGACGGTGGTGACCACGGAGGCCGCCCTGTCGAATCGCGGCCGATCGCCACCGGTCCAGTAGAACGCGACCGCCACCGACGCCACCACCGTGACCGCCAGCGCCGCGCCGGTCAACGTCAACGTATTCGGCACCTTGGTGGCAAGAAGATCACCCACCGACTCGCCGCGGACAGTCTGCCCGAAGTCACCGCGGAGCACACCCGTCAGCCAATCCCAGAAGCGTTGATAGACCGGCCGATCCAGGCCGAGTTCCCGCTCGCGGGTGACGACGTCGAGATCGTCGGCGTCTCGTCCGAGAACAGCGCGGACGCCGTTCCCGGGCAGCAGCGCCATCGCCACCGTGACAGCGAACAGCGCGGTCAGGAGCATGCCGGCCCGGTAACACAACCCCAGCGCGGCGCGGCCGAGGAGTTTCAGGATCCGATCCAGGTCTTCTCGAGCTGCGCTCGGCCCCAGCCGCCGAGGTCGGGCACGTCCCGTACGTTCGTGCGCGCGATGTCGATGCCGTCGGCCATGCCCCACAGGACGTAGCCGCCCCGATCGAACTCGATCTGCTGCATCGCCTTGCTCGCGGCGTCATAGGGCGGTGAGCCGGGGCCCGCCGCCAGTCCGGCACGATAGGCCGCGTCGAACTCCGGGTCCTTGAAAGCCGTTTCATTGCTGGTGGATTCGGAGTTGAGGACTTTGCTGGCGAAGAACATCACCGAGTCGTTGGTGGGCCAGCTCGCGGTCGACAGCGGCGCGGCCGGGGTGGCCCAGTAGTTCTCGTAGAAGTCGGCGGATTCCTTGACCTCAACGGCGATGTTCAGCCCGATGTCCCTCAGCTGGGCAGCGAACAGCTCCGCCGACTCCACCTCGTTGAACACCTCCCGCTTGGTGATGAGGGGATAGCTGCGCGAGGTGTCGAACCCGGCTCGTGCGAGCAGCTGCTTGGCGCGTTCGACGTCGCGGGTGCGCTGCGGCCGCTCGACGTAGGTAGGGTCGCCGGTGCCCAAGACGTCGTTGCCCACCGTGCCGTAACCGGACAGCACCTGATCGACCATCGCCTGCCGGTCGACGCCGAGCCGTATCGCCTCGCGCACGGACGGATCGGCGAATGGGCCATCGGATGTCCGGATCGCGATCGGCATCGCCAGGTCGTTGCGTCGGCGTACGACCGTCAGGTCGCCCCTACCGGCCACCGTACGCGCGGCGACCGGACCGACGCTCGACGCCAAATCGATTTCGCCGCCGACGATTGCGTTGGCCAATGCATCGGTGGATTCGAACCGGGTCACCACGATGCGCTCGAGCAGCGGGCGCCCCCCGTACCAGTCGTCGTTGCGGAGGAGCACGGCGTTGCCGTCCCGGTAGCTGCCGGGCTCCAGCCGGAACGGTCCAGACCCCAGGAAGTCGGCGCGGTCGACGGTGCCCTCCTTGACGGTGAACGTCATCAGGCGCAGCAGCAGCGGCAACTGGCTGTTCGGATAGGCCGTTCGCATGGTGACCGTGTTCGCCGCACCGGGCGCAATGGTGCCGAGGTCGACGGGGACCTTCCACGACGTCTTCTCACCGAGGGTCCGCAGCGACCAGGCGACGTCGGCGGGACGCACGGGGGTGCCGTCGTGAAATGTCGCGTTGTCGGCGATCGCGAAAGTCCAATTCTGTTGCCGCTCATCGGCAGTCCAGGATCGAGCCAACCGGGGGGCGACGTTGGGTGCCGATCCGGGGACGGTGAGGGGGTCGTAGACCAGCGACATGATGAGCATGTCGGAGTCGTTGGCCAGGAGGCCGAACGGGTCCGACACGAGGTTGGACGCCTGACCGAGGGCACCGACGCGAAGGGTGCCCCCCGATCGCGGTGGACCGCCAGCTTGGTTCGGAGCCCGGTCGTTGGCACCGCACGCGGCAAGTCCCGCTGCCGCGGCGATTCCGAGCGAGCTCAGGAACGTCCTCCGGTTCAACCCGGTCAGCACTGACACGTGAGGTTTCACTCCCTGTAGGTCTCGATCAGAGCTACACCTGCGGGTGCTCACTCGACCACAGCAAACTTACGATTGGCTAACCTACCTAATCGCGGGGGCCGATGACACCCCCACGGTGGCGCTGCGCCTACTGTGGCGCTGCGATGGTGGAGAGAAGTAAGTGGACACCGTCTTCGCCGACGACTGGATGAGGGGCATGACCTGCTCGATGCTGACGCCGAACGTGAGATCGGTGACGAACTCACCGCTGCCGGGGTGCCGGAAGCGCGCGCCGTGGCCGGTGTCGGCTCGGGTGCGGCATGACTGACGTGAGCCGGGAGTCTGTCCCATGACCAATCCTGTCGAACGTCGCTTTGCGGCCGGGTATCTCGGGGTCAGTCGCGAGCTGACGGCGCTTTCGGCGCCCATCGCGCTGACCCAGCTCGCACAGGTTGCTCTGACGACAACCGACATCGTGATGATGGGCTGGCTCGGTGTCGCGGCCCTCGCGGCCGGTGGATTGGCGATCACACTGTTCAACCAGCTCCGCACCATGGGAGTCGGTGTGGTCACCGTGGTGGGCAACCTGGTGGCCGGTGCTGATGGCCGGGGCGCGCGGTCGGAGTCGGCGGCTCTGTCGGAGCAGACCCGCGACGAGATCCGCGACATCGTCCGGGCCGGGTTCCTCATTGCCACGGTGGCCGGGTTCGTCGGCGGCATGATCCTGATCGGTCTCGGGTACGGGCTGCGGTTCGTCGGGCAGGACGCGGCTGTTCTCGACGCGGCGCTGCCGATGATGGTCGCTCTGGCGCCGGGACTGATTCCCTGCCTGTGGTTCCAGCTGATCCGGCAATTCACCGTGGGGATGCGCCGCCCCAAGGCGCTACTTGTCATCACGTTGCTTTCGGTCGTGGTCAACGCCGCGCTCAACTGGGCTTTCATCTACGGTGTCGCCGGTCTGCCTGCACTCGGGTTGCTCGGCATCGGCCTGTCCACATCGCTGGTCTACCTCATCGTGTTCGGCATCTTCGCCGTGGTGGTGGTCCGGGACCCGCAGCTGCGACCGATGTTCAGCGTGGCCATGCACAAGTCGTCCCCGGCCACCGTGGCGAAGATCCTGCGTCTCGGCTTCCCCATCGCCGGAACCTACGGAAGCGAAGCAGGCCTGTTCTCCGTGACGGCAGTCATCATCGGCGGTTTCGGTGCCCCTGCGCTGGCGGCCCACACTGTGGTCAACCAGTTGGCGTACATCGTGTTCCAGGTCTCCGTCGGCATTTCCCACGGTTCGTCGATCCTGGTGAGCCGGGTGGTGGGTATGGGGGCGGCGTGGCGCTCGCGCTCGATAGCGTGGATCGCCCTGTCGCACGGGGCGATCGTTGCGGGCATCGTCGCGGTGGTGTACCTGGTTGCGCCGGAAAGGGTTCTCTCGCTGTTCATGGAACGCGCTGACGCTACAGCGGTTTCGATCGCCGTGGCGCTACTCGCCGTTGCGATGTTCCAGCAGTTCGCCGATTCGGCACAGAACATCGCGATCGGCCTGCTGCGTGGGGTTGGCGACACGAAGTCGAGCTTGGGCATCACCGTGGTCGGGTACTGGGTGGTCGGATTGCCGGTGGGACTCGTACTCGCCCACCTCGCCGGTCTCGGGGCGGTGGGCATGTGGCTGGGCCTGTCCGCAGGTCTGCTGACTGCCGCGGTACTCCTCATCGTGACGTTCACCCGACGGCTCAGGACGTTGTTGTCTGCCGAGTGAAGGTGTGATCTGGCGGCGCCTTCATGTCAAACGCCGTGGAGCTGCGATGGAACCGATCGGGCCCGGGGCGAACTCCCGCTCATCATCGACAGCGGGGGCCGTCAGAGCACGGTCAGCGCTGAAAAGCTGTAGACCACGGTGTCTCTCGTCGTGGTTTGTACCGTGACGTAGCCGGTCCCGTTCGCCTCGAATGCTGACAGGAAGGCCCTGCCGGCGGTTCTGTCCACTTCCAGGACTTTCTGTGCGCCCGAGGGGGTCAATGCGTAGACACTGGCGGTGAGAGCGGGGAAGTCGTTGTTGATGACGTAGGCGGTGCCGTCGGGCGCGAACGTCAGCACCTGGCGCTCGAGGAGGTCCGTGTAGACGACCGTCAGGCTGTTGAACTCGCTGAGTGGGATGACAGTGTTTCCTGCCGAATCGAATCCGAGGAGGCTTTGTGCGCCGCCGCTGCCCTGCCCGCTGAGATAGCCTGTGCCATCCGGCCCGAATTGCACGTATCCGACGGAACCTGGCACTTCGGCCGTCAACGTGTCGGTCGCCAGAGCGAGGACCTGCCAACCCGTGGCATACCCATCGGCCCCGGAGTAGTGCAGCAGCTGGTACGGCGCATCGTCCGGGCCGAAGAACACCACCGAGTTCCCGGTCGCCCCTGTCGGCAGATCGATGGTGCGCGCGATGGTGCCGTCGGTGTTCAGGACGGCCACATGCTCGGTTCCGCCGGCGGTGTAGTTGATGTAACCCACACTCCCCGTTCCCGGAGACACCGTGTTCTCCCGGCCCGGCGGCGCCGAAACCTGTGCCGGGGTGCCAGGCACGGTGACCATGGTGACGGTGCCATCGGGAGCGACGACCACCACCGGGGTGGTCGTCGACGACGAGGGAGCCGCCAACGGCGCGAAGACCGTCCCATCCGCCGCGACCTGCATGAGGAAACTGGCGATGCGCCCGTCGATCACGTCAGAGGTGTCCACGGTGCTCGCGGTGATCTTCGAGATGAAGGTGGTCCCGGTGCCGTCGTCGCTCGAGCCGGGATAGCTGTACGTCTCGAGATAGACGCCGTCGGGGGTGACCACGGTCCGCCCCGGTAGGCCGGTCACGGTGCGCACCGTGCTCGACGTTTCGGTGACGGTGTAGACGCGAGTGGTCTTGCCGCCGAACAGCCCCTTCATCCCGGTGGTGACGTAGAGCGCGAGAACCTGCCAGCCCGTGGCCGACACATCAGCCCCGGGGTATCGCAGCAGCTGGTACGGCGAGCCGTCGGGGCCGAAGAACACCGTGGTCCCGGTCGCACCCACCGGCAGGTCGATGGTGCGGGCGATGGTGCCGTCGGTGTTCAGCACGGCGACGTGCTCGGTTCCCCCCGCCGTGTAGTTCACATAACCGACGTCGTCCGTCGCAGGGGGCATGGTGATCTGACCGCCCTGATCAATCCACACCGGTGTGATCGGGCCAGGCACGGTGACGGTGGTGACGGTGCCGTCAGGAGCGACGATCACAACCGGGGTGGTCGTCGACGACGGGACCCGCAGCGGCGCGAAGACGGTGCCATCCGCCGCGACCTGCATGGCGAAATTCACGATGCGACCGGTGATCACGTCAGAGGTGTCCACCGTGGTCGCTGTGATCTTGGAGATCAGCGTCGTGCCGGTGCCGTCGTCGCTCGAGCCGGGGTAGGTGAAGGTCTCCAGGTAGAGACCGTCGGGGGTGATCACGGTGCGGCCGGGGAGACCGTTGAGGGTGCGCACCGTGTTCGATGTCTCGGTGACGGTGTAGAGGCGGGTCGTCTTGCCGCTGAACAGCCCCTCGACGCCCGCGATGACGTAGACCGCGCCGTCGGCATCCACGATAGGGGCGCTCGGATTCGAGTCGTAGGGCAGCGCAATGGTTCGCTTCCCCCCGGTCGCACTGTAGACCCGCAGGGTCGAGAATCCGCCCTGGGTGGACACCAGGTAGGCACTCCCGTCGGGTCGGAGTTCGACCGCGGTGTCGTACGGGAGAGCCTGCGCGGTGTTGTTGGGCGAGATCCGTACCAGGCGGTAGTTGCGGGTCGCTCCCATGACGCCGAACGTGGGTACCTCGGTGCTGATGTAAAGCGCGCCGTCGGCCCCGACGCGGATCGTGCTGTTCGGAGCGCCTTTGATCCTCGCGACCGTCTTCACGGTTCCGAGGCTGTCGACCGATGAGACGGTGGAGCGGCTGCCACGCTGGTTGGACGTGACGATGATCAGCGTCCCGTCAGGGCGAGCCGCTCCGAAGTTGGGATACCCGTCGATGTCAGCGCTGGTGACGACCTGGGCATTGTCGTCCAGAACGAAGACGTGCGTGGTCGCCTCCCGCGAGCCCTTCGGTTCACTGGTGACCTGGTAGACGCTGCCATCCGCAGTGACCACGGGGGGCTGGAAGGTTCGGCCGGGAAGCTCGGACACCCCCGCGGCTGCCTGGGCGACGACGGGGGGAACCATGCTCGAGCTCGTGGCGCCGCTGTGCGACCGGATGCTCGGCTCGCCGACTTCCCGCCGCGCGGAGGCCACTATCGTCCACAGCAGCGTCGGGGCTGCCGAGTCGCGGGGATTCTCCGCGGGCTCCGGGGTCGGCTTCGGTGTGAACAGCGTCCTGAGCACGGTCGCGACCTTCGGTACTGACGCGATGGAATGCTCAGTAGCGACTGCTGGTTCGCCGCCGGCGGGCGTCACTGTACTGGTCGGCGAGATCGGTGCGTCGTTGTCCGCGAGGGCCTGGTTCTTCGGGACTTTCGGTATCGAGGACACGTCGACGGTGTCGTCGACGTCACCCCGAATTTTGCGTAGGGGCTTGGGGTTTCGGTCATCGGCTGCCGTGGCGGTCCGCTTCGTCCCGGAGCGCTGCTTGCTCGCAGAGGTACCGCCTGCCGCGTCGGACTCGGCAGTGCCTTTGTGTACGCGGGCTCGCCAGGGTCTGTCGGCAACCTTACCGCCGCCTGCCGCAGGGGCGTCGACGCGCTGAGACGTATCGGCCGATCCGGTCGCCTCGTCCGTCTCGGCCTGCGCCGCCCCGGCCAATCCGACGACCGCCGAACCAATTCCCAACGCAACGGCCAGTGCTCCCACTCGGCCGATATGGTGTTCGATTCCCATCACAAACCTCCCCCTAGAAGAATCAGCAAACCACGCTGAGAAGCCGCTGGGAAGAGACATGGGACCGCTAACCTCGTGTCATGCCACGCAAGCTCACAGACGACGAAGTCACGGCGTTCCTCGACAGCCGTCCGGGCTGGGCTGCACTGACCACCATCGACGAGGACGGCTTTCCCCACACGGTCCCGCTGGGATATTTCCGGCTCGGCGACGACATCGTGATGGGTGTGCGCGACGGCACGCACAAAGTGGCCAACGTGGAACGCGATCCGAAGGTGAGCATCATGCTCGAAGACGGTTCGACGATGTCCGACATCCGGGGCGTGATGATCCAGGGCCACGGCCGCATCGTCCGGGCCGAGGAAGCGGTCGAGCTCGCGCGTCATGGCGCCCGCAGACGCGGCGTGCCGGAGGATGAGCTACCCACCGAGCCGCGACCGGGCTCCGCCTACATCTACGTGACCCCGGTGCGCACACGGTCCTGGCAGTACGGCGATTGATCAGCCGGCCGGGGTGACGTCGCTTCCCGACCCCTTGATCGACGCCTTGGCGCGATTCTCGGCGCGCACCGTCCGCGTGCCGCGGACATAGCCCGTCGCCGAGATCGACGCGGCCAGCAGCGCTTCCTCGCCTTTGACGAACGGATGGAACGCCACGCCGGCGCCACCGCGACCCTTGACCGGGATGTCGGCGACTTCGGTGACCTTCCAACTCTTCTCGGCCAGTGACAGGATCGCCTCGCCATTGCCGCACGACACCGGCAGCGCAGCCACCACCTCGTCCCCGTCACCGGCCAGCTTCACCCCGGCAACGCCGTTGCCCGCCGCACCCTGCGGGTTGACCGCGGTCGGATCTATCCGCAGGATCTTGCCCCGACGCGTCACCAACGCCAGGTGATAGCCCTCCGGCAGCACGCCCGAGCGCACTAGCCCGGTGATGTCCGGCGCCACCGGGATGTCGCGGATCTTGTACGGCAGACCGTTGCCGTTGGTGAACTTCACGCGCCCGTCGCTCCACACCGCCCAGCCGAGACCGGACGTGAGCAACTCCCCGTGGCTGTCGGAGAACACTCCGCGGTCGTCGAGGCGCCACGCGGCGTTGACCTTACGTTCGCGCGGGCCGTCCTCGCCTCCGCTTGCCGTCACCGGCGTGGCTTCGGTGTCCAGCACGGTGCGGCGATCGAATTCGGGCCCCTTGAACAGCTTCGCCGTCTCGACGAGTTCCTGGTCGATCACCTTGCGGCGCGCGTCCGGGTTGGACACCAGCTCGGTCAACTCGGCGAACTCGGCGTCCAGCTTCTCGGCCTCGGCCCGCAGTTCGATCACGTCGAGCTTGGTCAGCCGTCGAAGTTGCAGTGCCAGAACGTAATCGGCCTGCACAGCGTCGATCCCGAACCGCTCCTGCAACCCCTGGCGGGCTTCGTCGACGGTGTCGGAACCCCGGATCACCGCGACCGCGGCGTCGATGTCCAGATGGATCGTCATCAAACCGGCCACCAAGTGCCGACGGGCGGTGACCTTCTCCAACCGGTACTCGCTGCGATGCAGCACCACCGAATCCCGCAGCGTCAGGAACGCCGCGATCAGTTCGCGGACCGACCACCAGCGCGGCACGCGGTTCTCGTCGAGCGCGACAAGACTGGCGGCGAACGTCGACTCCAGCGGCGTCAGTGCCAGCAGCTGCGTGCGGATGTCCTCGGCGTTGTGGCCACGCTTGGCGGTGACCACGATGCGCAGGCCGTTGCGCCGGTCGGTCAGGTCCGACATGTCGGCGACCCCGGACATCTCACCCGATTCGACCAGGGCTCGAATCCGTTCCTGCACAGTGTTGCTCGCGACACCGGGTGGCAGCTCGGTGATGATGCAGTTCTTGCCGTCGATGTGGATCGTGCCACGGACGGTGAATGCACCCCGGCCGGTCGTGATGTACTCCCGCAACCCGGCCGTGCCGACGACGGTGGCGCCGCACCCCCAGTCCGGTCCGGGGATCAGTTTGCACAACCTGTCGTCGGTCATGTTCGGGGTCTTCAGCAGCGCGCGGCAGGCCGCCATCACCTCGCGGGGATTGTGCGCGGGCACCTTGGTGGCCCAGCCCTCGGCGATGCCGACGGCGCCGTTGCACAGCAGCACCGGCCATTGGGCCGGCAGCATCGTCGGTTCGGTCCATTCACCGTCGAACGTCGGCACCATCGGCACGGCGTGGTCGTCGAGTTCGGCGGTCAGCGCCGCTCCCGGCGGGGACAACCGCATCTCGGTATACCGGTCGGCTGCCGGGATGTCACCCTGGATGCGAGGGAAAGCTCCTTGTCCGTCAATGACTTTCACGCGTTGGAACTCAGCGGCCATCAGGGCCGCCGCACCGTACATCGACGCGCCCCCGTGCGGATGCAGGTTGCCGGTGACCGCCGAGCAGACCTTCGAGGATTTCTGCGGCTTGTTGCCGGGCAACAGCTTCGAGTCGTGCATCTGGTAGAGCAGCCGCCGCTGGCCGGGTTTGAGCCCGTCGAACGCCGACGGGATGGCGCGGTCGCTGACGCTGTAGAGCGCGAAGGTCAGTTGGTAGTGATTCCAGTAGTCGTCGGCGCTCTGGTCGAGCACCAGGTCGGGATTCTGCTCGGGGACGTCCAGGGTGGCAGTCACTTCGATACTCCTAGTCGAGGTCCAGCGCGGAGGTGTCGACGCGGGAGGCGATCTCGGCCATCCACGTGCGACGCCCCTCTGGCGGCCCGCCGAACAGCGTGTGATGCAGCTTCGCTTCACCGTCGTCGGGATGGACGCGAATCACGGTGCGCCGCTCGGGATCCAGCACGGTGTTCCAGAAGTCGTCGGCGTCCATCTCGCCGAGGCCCTTGTTGCGTTGCACTTCGATTCGCTTCTTGGAGGTGGCCTTCAACTGTGCCACCGCCGCGTCTCGTTCGGACTCGTCCTGACAGTAGATCCGTTCGTCGCCGTTCTTCACCACGAACAATGGGGGCAGCGTCACGTAGACCATGCCGGCCTCGACGAGCGGGCGGTAGAAATCCAGGAACATCGAGATCAGGCTCGAGTTGATGTTGCCGCCGTCGGGGTCGGCGTCGGAGGCGAACAGGATCCGGTCGTAACGACACTGTTCGGGATCGCAGTTGTCGCGCACGCCGCAGCCCAGAATCCGCTCGATCGAATCGAATTCATCTTTGGCGCGGGCCTTGCTCAGTGCGAAGCCGTAGACGTTGGGTGGTTTGCCCTTCAGGGGGAAGGCCGCCTGGAACGTCGCGTCGCGTGCGGCCTTGATGGTGCCCAGCGCCGAATCCCCCTCGCAGAGGAAAAGTTCGGCTCCCGAGCCGCGGCCGGTCTCCCTGCTGGGCAGTAGCTTAGGCGGTAGCGACAGATTGGTGCCGAGGCCCTTGGCTTTCGAAGCCGCCCGGGAACGCGCCTTGGCACCCTCGGCGCTGCGCCGCGCCCTCGCGAATTCCAGTGCCAGCTTGGTCCACAGCGAGACGGCTTCCCCGTTGGCGGGGTTGGCCGCCCAGATGGTGACGCTGCGGGACACATCGGGTGCCATCGCCACGTTCAGCGACCGTGACGACACCGCCGTCTTGGCCTGAGAATCCCACGATACGTCCGGGGCGCGGGTGTCCACCGCGAGGGCGGTGACTGCCGCGAAATCCTGTGGCTCCGGGCCTTCTTCGCCCTTGGCCAAACCGAGGTCGCGGATGCGGGACGCCCGGTCGGCCAGCGCCTCCGACAACCCTTTCATCGCCGCGGTCAGGTGCGAGCCCCCGCCGGGCGTACGCACGGTGTTGCAGAACGCGGCCACCGTCGCGGGCTCGGCCGGGCCCGCGGTCAGCGACCAGCGAAACGGCGTCGGGCCGCGACCGGTGGTGTACTCACCGCGGCCTTCCACAGCCGCCCGCACCGCGGGAGCAGGGGCCCCGGCCGCGGTACACATCAGATCCAGCAGGGTGTCGGTACCCCACGGGCCGTCGAACGGCTCGAGAAGTGCCGGTGAGATCTCGTCGCCGGGCCAACCCTCGTCGACGACGACCAGGTGCACACCCGGGGACATCCGGGCCGCCGCATGGGCGCGCAGCAGCACCTCGCCGATGTCCATCGTGGAATCAGGCACGACGGACGGGTCGAACAGGATGCGCACTTCGGTGCCCTGAGCATTGGGCTTCCGGTTGCTGACGCCACGGAGCTTCTGGGTATCGGCGCGGGTGAACGGCGCGTCAGGATCGAAGTCCTTGCCCTCGAACACGCCGGGGTAGCCGCCGCCGAAGCTCTGCAGGTAGGTCTTGCCGCCGCGGCGGACCGTGACGTCGGTGCGGGCGGAGATGAAGACCGCTGCCGCGGCGCCGATCCCGTTCAGGCCGGCCCCGGTGCTGGTGGCATCGGCGTGCGCGGAGAACTTCCCGCCGGCGCGGGCGGTACCCAGAGTCTTGACGATGCCGTTCTTGCCGGTGGCCGGGTCGGTGTCGATCGGCAGTCCCCGCCCGTCGTCGGCGACACTGACCGACCCGTCGGCATGCAGGGTGATCGTGACCGTCGACCCGCCGTGGGCGGGGTCGGCCACCTCTTCCACCGCGTTGTCGATCAGCTCGCGCAGGGCAGTGTTGAGGATGTCCAGACCGAGGTTGACCGCCGGCCGCAGGCGGGTGTGCTGGACATCGTCGAGCTCGGTGATGTCAGCGGCGGTGTAGCTCACGTCTCGTCCTCTCCATCGGGTGGGCGCCGGTGGAATGGTAGACGGCGGATCCGACTTCTTCGCGCATCTGCGCGCCCGGGCGAAGACGTCGAGCGACACGCGCTCGAAAGGGACAGGACCTGGCCCCGCCGACCGCCCTGGAGGAGCAGGTACTAGCGGTCTTCCTGCCCCTGTAGGACGTGAACGACCTGTTGCAGTGGATCCGACACGGTGGACACCGCGCCCACGTACGGGTGGGACAGTTCGACGACGAGGAACAGCTGCGCGCCCACGAGCGTGCCGATGATCGCCACCATCGCGTAGTGGTTCGCTGGCTTTTCGACCCCATAGATGATCGCGCACCCCAGCAGCAGGCCGCTGGTGACGAAGATGACCGCCCACAGTGACCACGGCGGACCGGTGTCGGTGCGGGCCTGCAGCACCCGTTCGGTCCTGGCTTTGCTCAGATCGTTGAGATTGCCGAAAGACGTTGACAGCAAGGTCTTTTGCGCGTCCGTGCGGGCCGTCACGTTTTCGTACGCAGCGTAGAGGCCGTTCAACGCCTGATCCGCTTGCGGATAGCGCCGCCCGGCGTTCGATTCGTCCCACTCCGTGAGCGCAGCCTGCTCGTAGGCCAGCAAGCTCTGGCGTATCCGATCGCGGTCCGGCGGGTCGAACACGTGGGAATCGCGGGCGAGCTGGGCGCCGGCCGCGCCTTCAGTCCGCACCACCGTATCGGCGTGGCTGATCTGGCCCCACATCGCTGACACGACAAAACCGATGAAGAACGCGAAGACGAACCCGACGACACCGAACGCGAACTTGGTGACGTCGTTGTGCTCCTCGCCACGCAACCCGGGGAAGCGGCGGCGTACCAGCGCCTGGATCGACACGGCGATGCCGGCGGTGGCGGCGACGATGAGAAGCAACAGCAGCCAAGGGGGCACATGGGTGACCAACCATTGGCTCAACGCTGCCTCCTCAGATTCGCTCGACCGTGGTCGCTGCTGACTCTAAACGGGCCGCCTTGAATAAGACGGGCAAGTGGGGGAACAATAAGGGTGGCTCAACAGGGATGCCCTCGTCATTCCCTGTGCCCGAGGCGGCCCGATGAACGTCCTGCTCGACACCACGGATCTAGGCGAGGTCGAGCAATTCGTCAGTGCCCACTACTACAAGGCCCGTTTGACGGCACTCGCCCGCACCACATCGCGAAACCGGGTGACGCGCGCGCAAGTGGGTGAACTGATCTGCGACGACTTTTCTTTCGGCATCGACTTCGACTTCGACAGTTGCCCGTCCGACGACGTGGTCGTGTGCATGGTGCGGGCCGGGGGAATCGTTTACCGGTCCGGTGACGAGGAAGCCGAGATCTGCCGATCTGGCGAGGTCATCGCGGTCGGTGCACACAACAGCGGATGCTTCGCCGGCGAGGCCTACGGGTTGCACTGCGACGTGATCGCTCTCGGCGAGCAACTCCTCGCGGCGGTGGCGGGAACTGTGGGCACCGCACCGGTTCGGCTGACCGCCGCGACCGCCGTGTCACCGATGGCCAGTGCTCACCTGATCGGGGCGATCAGGCATGTCAAGCATGCTGTGTTGCCCAGTCCTGTCGCGGCGCAAAGCCCTCTGATCGTGGGGAACGCGCACCGGTACCTTGCTGCCTGCGTCCTGTCTGCGTTCCCCAGTACCGCTGGGCTGGAGACCACCGCGGTCGACAGGACGGACAGCACGCCGGTGCTCCTGCGGCGGGCGATCGCGTTCATCGAAGACAACGTCGCGCGCGACATCTCGATGGTCGACATCGCCAATGCGGTGTATGTGACCCCCCGTGCGCTGCAATACATGTTCCGCAAACACCGCAACTGCACACCCACCGAATACCTCCGCCAGGTACGGCTCGCCCACGCCCATGCCGAATTGGCCGCCGGCGAACGTTCGAGCACCACGGTCGCCGACGTGGCGGCGCGGTGGGGCTTCGCGCATTCCGGGCGCTTCGCGGTTTACTACCGCGAGCAGTACGGTGAGAGCCCGCATGCCACGCTGCGCCGTTGACGGGTCTGAAAAACCTATGGGCTGAGGGCAACCGGAGGATTATCATCGACGGGTACGGTTCCGCGATGACGAACTCGCGACCGTATGCAGGAGGCCGACATGCGGCTCGCCCATCTCGCGATCGCGCCGGTCGTGCTCGTCGCCGGATCGATCGCCACACCCAGCTCTATGCCTCTGGCCAGGGCGGACTGCACCAGCACGGCCGGCACGACCGTGTGTTCCCAGGGCGACGTCCGGGGTGCGAACACTGGTCCAGGACCGGGTGCGACAGCACCGTACAACCCCTACCAGTGCTGGTACTGCAACGACGGCGGCTGGGGCTTGACCTTCATCATCGATCGTCCCCACCGCCCTCACGATGGCGGTGGGGAAGGCAGAAGGGGTTGAGCCTCAGCGGTTTTCGCGCAGGATATCCATCGGGCTTGCGGGCTGCACCAGCGCGTCCACCGCGTGCCCGGCGCGCCACCGCGAGGCTCGTCGCCGGCCGCACTGTCAGGCCGACACGGTGACCATCTGAGCGAATTTCAGCCGCCATCGCCTGACGGAGGCGTAATTTTGCCGTAACGCACGCCACGGGGGTCGGCGAAGGGAAAGTTCATGGGTCAGGTCAACTACATCGGACGGGTCGGGGCGCTGGCTGTGACGCTGGGTGTCGGCTGGGCGATAGCCACGGCCGCACCCGGCGTCGCCCACGCCGATGACACCAGCACGGACACCTCGGCAGCGTCCGACCAGTCCACCACTGCGCCCGCGGCCTCTCGAGGCGCCGAGCGGCGGGCGGCCGCGCAGCAGCGCCGCCAGGAGGCTCGAGACGCCGCGGCGACACGTCGCGCCGAACGGCAGGAAGCCCGCCGTGCCCGGGCTGCCGACCGCGACGCAGACGACACAGACCGCACCCTGAGTCCGGTGAGGATCACCAGAGCCAACCTGACCGAGGCCGAGGAGACCTCGCGCGCCGACGCCCCGGCCGATCCCGCGCCTGCGGCACCGTTCGCCGTCACGACGATGCTGACAGCCGCGGCCGCGCAGCGCGACGAGCAAAACACACTGCGGCGCAATGCCGTTGCCCCGAACGTGCTGGCAGCCGACGACACACCCAACGTGTTGGTGATCGGCATCGACGGCACCAACCTCAGCAAGATCCTGGCCAATGCGCAGAACACCAACCTGTTCGGCCTGATGCAGGGTGGCACGACGGCGGCATCGACGATCGTGGGGCACACCACGATCTCCAACCCGTCCTGGTCGTCGATCCTGACCGGGGCGTGGGGCGAGCAGACCGGCGTGATCAACAACGTCTTCACGCCGTGGACGTATTCGGCGTGGCCGACCGTGTTCACCCAGCTCGAACAGTTCGACGACAGCATCGAAACCACCGCGATCTCCAACTGGGACGTGATCGCCGGCATCGCCGGCACCGGCGGCGCCGACAAGGTCGACAACAACCTCTACTTCACCCAGGTGGCGGGGGACACCGACTGGTCGAAGACCGATGATCGCGTCGGCGACGCCACCGAGGCCGCGATCCTGGCGGCCGACCCGGACGTCGCCAACTTCGTCTTCAGCTACTTCGTCGGGGTCGACGAGAACGGGCACATGCACGGCGGCGATTCGCCGGAGTACGCCGCCGCCATCACCAACGTCGACCGCAACGTCGGCGAGATCCTCGCCGCGATCGTCGACAGCGGCCAGGAGTGGACGATCATCGTGGTCACCGACCACGGGCACCAGCCGCAGAAGGGCATCGGGCACGGCTTCCAATCCCCGCCGGAGACATCGACTTTCGTGATCGCGAACGGCGGCGGCTTCGATGCCGGCGCGATCAACCTGACGTACTCGATCGTCGACGTCACACCGACGGTGCTGACCCTTTTCGGCGGACAGCCCCCCACTGGCCTCGACGGGGAGTCGTTGACCGAGCAGGACGACAGCAACGTCTATCCCGTCGACGACGACGAGGCCCTGCGCGCTGGACTGCTCGACATCATCGCCAAGTACGGCTACCCGGATGCCGCCACCCAGGCCAGGCTGAACCTGCGCACGATCGTGACCTCGGTGCCGTACTTCGTGTTCGGCGCGACCACCCAGCTCACCGCAGGGCTGCAGGATCTCGTCGAGCTCGGCATCCCGCTGGTCAGTCTGGTGGCCAAGATCGCGATCACCCCGGTGCAATTGGGCGGCGACCTGATCTACGTCGCGACCAACCTGGCGGCGCAGATCGTCGCGAAGCTCACCGGCGTGGAGGGTGCGAGCATCTTCCCGTTGTGGCCGCCCGCGCCGCCGGCAATCGAGCCCCAGCCCGAGGAGAGCACCACGCTGGTCGACCTGTTCGCGGTGTGCGGCGACGACCCCGCGGCGGCGACCTTTCTGCGGTGCGGTGCACCCGGTATCGCCGTCTGAATCAGCGGTCTACCGCTGCATCGACCCGATGAAGTAGGTCTCGGTGCCCGTCGGATAACCGCCGCCGTCGGTGGCGATGTGCACATGGTCGAAATGATTGGCGGTCTCGTTGCCGTAGTCGGCGGTCCAGCTCGGCGCTCCGATACCGGGGTAGAGGCCCTGACGCCAGATCACATGCAGCACACCCCAGCGCTTGGCGTTGGCGAGCGCGTACCCGGCGATCTGGTTGCCCAGTGCAATGCCCTCGTCGGAGTGGTAGTTGGGGATCATCACGTCGATGGCCAGGCCATTGGGATGCCACTTGAGCGGATCCTGCCGATAACCGCCGATCGTCGTGATCTCCGGGAACATCGCGCTGATCGCGCGGGCTGCCCAGATGGTCTTGACCTGCAGGCCGCCTTCGGGCGCGACTCCGCGGGGGAGCGAGAGGTCGAACACCCGGGCGTCGATGGGCGCGCTGGCCGCCAGCAGCTCGGCCATCGCGGGTGGGGCAGCGGCCGGTGTCGACGACGGTGCCGCGGGCGCGGCGGCCTGCGGCGCGGGATTCGGCGCCGCCGGGTTCTCCGTGTTCTGTGCGTAGATCATGCCGGCCGACACCACGAGCGACACCGCGATCGCCAACCACCGGCCACGACCGTTGGCTAACAGATTTGCGCGCACGCCGTGCACTGTAACGCCGCGCACGGGCACGGCGGGCTAAGTTCGCCGACGGCGCGTTTGAAAGGGCACTCCGGTGGGCAAGCTGTGTTCCTGATCTTGGGGCGGGGGGCACGCGTGCCCGGAGGAAAGGCATGCTCGATGAGCGAAGTCAGGACACAGTCTCAGCCGGTCGGCACCGAACGAAAGCTGGGCAACAGCCTCAAACCTCGGCACATCACGATGATCTCCATCGCCGGAATCATCGGCGCCGGACTTTTCGTCGGTTCCAAGAACGCGATCGCGGAGGCCGGTCCGGCGGTCATCCTCTCCTACATCATGGCCGGCACCCTGGTGGTGCTGGTCATGCGGATGTTGGGGGAGATGGCCACCGCCAACCCGGACACCGGCTCGTTCTCGGTGTACGCAGACCGTGCGCTCGGTGGCTGGGCCGGCTTCTCGATCGGCTGGCTGTACTGGTGGTTCTGGGTGCTGGTCATCCCGGTGGAGGCCACCGCCGCCGCCGCCATCCTGACCGACCTCATCGGTGGCGCGCAATGGATCTGGGCGCTGGCGGTGACCCTCCTGCTCACCATCACCAACCTCGCCAGCGTCGGAAACTACGGTGAGTTCGAATTCTGGTTCGCGTTGATCAAGGTCGTCGCCATCGTCGCGTTCATCGGTGTGGGCGTGGCCGCGATCTTCGGTCTGATACCCGACTCCCAGGTCAGCGGCATCGAACATCTCTGGCAGCCCGACGGTTTCCTGCCCAACGGCTTCGGCGCCGTGATCGCCGGCATGTTGATCACGATGTTCTCGTTCATGGGCACCGAGATCGTGACGATCGCCGCTGCCGAATCACCCGACCCCGAGCACGGCATCTCCAAGGCGGTGCGCACGGTGATCTGGCGGATCTCGCTCTTCTACATCGGCTCGATCTTCATCATCGTCGCCCTGATGCCGTACAACGAGCTGCCCAACGGCTCCTACCAGTCGACCTTGCAGGCGATCGGCATCCCCGGCTCCAAACTCATCATGGACATCGTCATCCTCACCGCGGTGGCGTCGTGCCTGAACTCCGCGCTGTACACCGCGTCGCGAATGTTGTTCTCGCTCAGCGAGCGTCGCGACGCACCGCAGGCCGTTCGCAAGATCGCCGGCAACGGCGCACCCTGGGTGGCGGTGCTGGCCTCGACCGCGGTGGGTTTCCTCGCCGTCATCGGCAACTACCTGCTGCCGGAGAAGATCTTCGGCTATCTGCTGGCCACCAGCGGCGCGGTGGCGCTGTTCGTGTACCTGGTGATCGCGGCAAGCCAGTTCGTGCTCGGACGCAAGATGCGGGCCGCCGGCGAGCGACCGCCTGTGCGGATGTGGCTGTTCCCCTACCTGACCGTCGTCGTCATCGCACTGATCATCGCGGTGCTGGTGCTGATGGCCTTCGACCCCAACCAGCAACAGGCGATCGCACTCTCGGTGGTCTCGGCCGTGGTCATCGTCGCTCTCGGAGTCTTCGTCCACCGCCGCCACGACGCGGCGGTGGACGATACTGTCGGCACCAGCTGAGGCTCAGGGCCGTTTGGCCACTGTCAGCAGGATCGCCGCATCCTCCAGCGCGAGAAGCGAATGCCGGCTGTCGGGGATCAGCAGCAGATCTCCGGTGCGGCCATCCCACTGCTGCTCGTCGGCCGTCATCCGCACCGCGCCCTTGAGCACGTAGATGGTGGCCTCGCCGGGGTTCTCGTGCTCGCTCATCTGCGAACCCGCAGTCATCCCGACGACCGTCTGGCGCAGGATCCGCTCATGACCGCCGACCACGGTGTCGGCGGCGTTACGGCCGCTGGACGCCGCCCGCTCGAGTTGTTGGCGGGCCAGCGCTTCGATCGACACCTTCTGCATGCTGCCATTCCATGCCCGCGGCGGCGGGCCGTCAACCAAGGGATGTGACCGGCCCCGCGACAGAGACGGTTCGGTAGGCTTCAACCGCCCCGAGACCTACAACGAATCGACCGCACCACAACGCCGGGAGGCCACCACATGAGCGCCGAGCAGCCCACCATCTTCTACACGCTGACCGACGAGGCGCCGCTGCTCGCGACCTACGCCTTCCTTCCGGTGGTCCGCGCGTTCGCAGGCGCCGCCGACATCGACGTGAAGGCCACCGACATCTCGGTCGCCGCGCGGATCCTCGCCGAGTTCTCCGACCGGCTCACCGAGGAGCAGCGCGTGCCGGACACCCTCACCGAACTCGGCGAGCTCACCCAGTTCCCTGAGACCAACATCATCAAGCTGCCCAACATCAGTGCATCGGTACCGCAGCTGCTCGCGGCGATCAAAGAACTCAAGAGCAAGGGTTACGACCTGCCCGACTACCCGGGCGAACCCAAGACCGAAGACGAGAAGAAGATCAAGGAGCGCTACGCGAAGATCCTCGGTAGCGCGGTCAATCCCGTTCTACGTGAAGGCAATTCGGACCGACGCGCCCCCAAGGCGGTCAAGGAGTACGCCCGCAAGCATCCGCACAGCATGGGGGAGTGGTCCCAGGCCTCCCGTACGCATGTCGCGACGATGAAGCACGGCGACTTCTACCACGGCGAGAAGTCGATGACCCTCGACAAGGACCGCACCGTCAAAATGGTGCTCGAGACCGCGTCCGGTGAAACGCTCGTGCTCAAGCCCGAGGTGAAGCTCGACGCCGGCGACATCATCGACAGCATGTACATGAGCAAGAAGGCTCTGTGCGAGTTCTTCGAAGAGCAGATCGAGGACGCCTACAAGACCGGTGTGATGTTCTCGCTGCACGTCAAGGCCACGATGATGAAGGTCAGCCATCCCATCGTCTTCGGCCACGCCGTCAAGGTGTTCTACAAAGAGGCCTTCGCCAAGCACCAGCAGGTGTTCGACGAGCTGGGTGTCAACGTCAACAACGGCATGAGCGATCTCTACGACAAGATCGAAGCGCTGCCCGCCTCGCAGCGCGAGGAGATCATCAACGACATCCACGCGGTGCACGAACACCGGCCGGAGCTCGCGATGGTGGACTCGGCGCGCGGCATCACGAACTTCCACTCGCCGAGCGATGTGATCGTCGATGCGTCGATGCCCGCGATGATCCGCGCCGGCGGCAAGATGTACGGGGCCGACGGTCGCACCAAGGACACCAAGGCGGTCAACCCCGAGTCGACCTTCTCGCGGATGTACCAGGAGATGATCAACTGGTGTAAGACCAACGGCCAGTTCGACCCCACGACCATGGGCACCGTCCCCAACGTCGGGTTGATGGCGCAGAAAGCCGAAGAGTACGGCAGCCACGACAAGACCTTCGAAATCCCCGAAGACGGCGTCGCCAACATCGTCGACGTCGACACCGGTGAGGTCCTGCTGAGCCAGAACGTGGAAACCGGCGACATCTGGCGCATGCCGATCGTCAAGGATGCCCCGATCCGGGACTGGGTGAAGCTCGCCGTCACCCGGGCACGCGCGTCGGGGATGACGGCGGTGTTCTGGCTCGACACCGAGCGTCCGCACGAGGCCGAGCTACGTAAGAAGGTCAAGGAGTACCTGAAGGACCACGACACCGAAGGCCTTCACATCCAGATCATGCCGCAGGTGTGGGCCATGCGGTACACGCTCGAGCGGGTGACACGCGGCCAGGACACCATCGCCGTCACCGGCAACATCCTGCGCGACTACCTGACGGACCTGTTCCCGATTCTCGAGCTCGGCACCAGCGCGAAGATGCTCTCGATCGTGCCGCTGATGGCCGGTGGCGGGCTCTACGAGACCGGAGCGGGCGGCTCGGCGCCCAAGCACGTGCACCAGCTGATAGAGGAAAACCACCTGCGGTGGGACTCCCTCGGTGAGTACCTCGCGCTCGGTGCGAGCTTCGAGGACATGGGCGCCAAGGCAGGCAACAAGAAAGCCTCGATCCTGGGCAAGACCCTCGACGCCGCGATCGGCAAGCTGCTCGACAACAACAAGAGCCCCTCGCGCAAGACCGGCGAGCTCGACAACCGTGGCAGTCAGTTCTACCTGACCATGTACTGGGCGCAGGAGCTCGCCGCGCAGAGCGAGGACCCTGAGCTCGCCGAGCACTTCGGGCCGCTGGCGCAGACGTTGTCCGACAACGAGCAGTCCATCGTCGAGGAGCTCAACGCGGTGCAGGGCGAAGCCGTCGACATCGGTGGCTACTTCTACCCGGATCGGGAGAAGACCACCGCGGTGATGCGGCCCAGCAAGACGTTCAACTCGGCACTGGAGTCGCTCCAGAGCTGAACCCCGCGTCAGCTAAACCCCATGATTCGCCGCGACGGTTAATTGCGATTTCGCCACGTACGGCGACATCCCGGTGTGGTGTGCGTAACATCCAACGTGGACACGCCGATAAAGGGCCATCACCGGCCGTCGTCAGGGGTAGCTATGCGTGTGGTTATGGGTCTTTCGTTGACCGCCAAAAGTGCGGTGTGGGCGCTTGTCGATACCAAGGACGGCACCATCCTCGCCGACGAGGTGGTGCCGCTCGATTCGGCAAACGAGATTGCCCGAGCCACGGCCCGCAGCGTTCAGACGTTCGCCCTGCAAAGCCAGCGCGACATCGACGGAGTGCGCCTGACGTGGAGTGACGACGCGCGGGCCCACGGAATCCGGCTGCGCACCAAGCTGCGTCTGTTCGGTTTCGACACCGTCGAGACGGTGACCCCGGAGGCGGCGCGAGAGGGGCGCAATCGCACGGCGCGTCACATCGCGCCGCACCTGGTGCTCGCCTACGGTGCCGCCCGCGCCGATCTGCACGGCAGTGACGAGCACCGCAACGTGCTGTCCCGACTGGTCTCCCGGGTGCCGCTGCCGGTCGCCGCCGCCGCCGGCGTGATCGCGGTCGCCGGCCTCGGGATCTACGCGTTGACCGGCGTCTTCACCACCACCACGCCCGTCACCGAAGCATCAGCTCCTGCGCCTGCGCCTATGCCTGCGCCGGCACCAGTGGCCGTGGCACCGCCCGCGCCGGCGCCACTAGCCGCGCCTACGCCGGCGCCCGAGCCCGAGCCCGAGTTGGCGCCCCCGGCCATGCCGGTAGCTGCCGCCGCGCCGGTGGCCCCGATCGAACAAGACGATGCATCCGCGGCGACCCCGGTGGCGGTCCCAGCAGAGGTGAGCGTCCAACCCGAGGACAGCCTGACCGTGCCGCAGGTCGCCACGGTGCAGGAGATCCAGGAGCCCGGCACCGCCAGCGCCGCGGCGGTCGGCATCGCGCCCAGTGATCGGCAGACCATCGGCACGATGATCGGCGAGCCACACCTCACCGGTTCGCAGCTGGCCGCCGGGCCGGTCCAGGCCGTCGTTGCCCCGGCTCCTGCGCAGTCCGCGGCGTCGGAGCCGGTGAACGCTTCGACACCGACCGAGACGTCCAACGGCCCGCTGAGTGTGTTTCTTGGCGCCCTGCCCTGATTCCTGCGTTTCCGGGTAGTAGTACTCATCCGCCCGGGCCTGACCGACGGCATGCTGGCGTCATGACCAACTCGGCCCCCGCCCGCGACCGCGCCGTCGACGTCGCCCGACTCGCCGCACTCGTGGTGGTGATGTTCGGCCACTGCGCGCTGCTACTCGCGACCGTGGACGGCCGCGGCGTGCACGTGGCCAACCTGATCGGCGCACTCCCGGCGATCGCGCCGCTCACCTGGATCGTGCAGGTGATGCCGCTGTTCTTCCTTGCCGGAGGCGCCGCAGGCAGCTACGCGTACCGCGACGGGACTCCCTGGGGCGCATGGCTTTTCGTCCGCGCCCAACGACTGTGCCGGCCGGTGTTCTTCTACCTCGCGGTGTGGTCCGTCGGCTTGCTGGCCGTGCGGTTGCTTCTCGGCGCGGACTCGGCCGCCCGGCTCGGTCGGGAGAGCGTTGCACTGCTGTGGTTTCTCGGCGTCTATCTGGTGGCGCTCGCTTTCGTCCCCGCGCTGATGCGCATGACGACGTCGCGAACCGTCACCGTCGTGCTCGTCGGCCTGCTGGCAGCCGCTGCGCTCGGCGACGCGGCACGATTCGCCTGCAATGCTCCCGCCGCGGGTGTCACGAACTTCGTCGTCGTCTGGCTCATCCCGGTGCTGATCGGCGTCGGCTACGCGCGACGGTTGATCAGCACACGATGGGCGGCATGCGTCGGGCTCGTCGCGTTCACGGCGCAACTGGGCCTGGCCGTCGTCGGCCCCTACGACATCTCGTTGGTCGTCACCGGTGCCGAACACGTGTCGAATGTGGCCCCGCCCACGCTGCTGCTCGCCCTGCACTGCACGTGGATGTCGTGCGCGTTCGTGCTGGCAGCAGGTGCCCTGCAGCATTGGGCGCAGCGACCCCGCGTGTGGCGGATGGTGACCACCGGCAATGCCGGCGCGATGACGCTGTACCTGTGGCACATCCCGGCGATCGCGGTGGCCGCCTTCGCGTTGCACGCGGTGGGGTTGGATGCCTACGACGTGCACGCGCCAGGATTCTGGGCGCTGCTTGCGCTGCGCGCCGCGGTGTTCGCTGTCGTCATGAGCGTGTTCTTCGTGGCGCTGTCCCCGCTGGAGCACCGTCCGCTGCCGTGGTGGGACCGGCCCGTCGGTGCCCGCGGCGCCCGGGCCGGCGCCACCGGTGTGTTGGTGTGCGTCGCCGGGGTGACGCTGGTCATGACGGCCAAGATGGGGCTCACCGGCGGTGGCTGGGCGGCGCTGGCGGTGTTCGTCGCGACGATCGTGGTGGCTCGCGTCAGTGCGGGGTCGGGTGTGACCGCACCAGCGGAAAGTGTCACCGCACCAGCGGCACGTGTCACCGCCCCAGCGGCGCGGACATCAGGCGATTGCCGGCGGCCTTGATGGGGTCCGGCAGCACGCGCAGCATGGTGCCCATCACCTTGGAGCTCAACGAGGCGGCCACCACCTGCCGGTCACCGCGCATCATCGCCTCGAAGCCCTGGCGGGCGACCTCGGCAGGATCGTCTTTGCTCATCTTGCCGATCGGGGAGTCGCGCATCTTGGCGCGGGCGAAGAACGCAGTGTCGGTCGGCCCCGGCAACAGGGCGGTCACCGTGATCGACGTGTCGCGCAGCTCGTCCTGCAGAGCCTTGACGAAGGACTGCACGAACGACTTGGACGCGTTGTACACCGGCTGAAACGACCCCGGCATCATCGACGCGACCGAGGACGTGAACAACACCTTGCCGCTGTCCCGGTTGGCCATGTCGCGCAGGACCAGTTTGGCCAGGTGCACCGTCGAGCGGACGTTGAGGTCGACGATGCTGAGGTCATCGGACAGTTCGCTCTTGAGGAACATCTCGCCGCGCCCGACACCGGCGTTGAGGGCTGCGGCGGACAACGTCCTGCCACCCTCGATGGTGCTCGCGAACAGGTGCTCCACCCCCTCGGGTGTGCGCAGGTCGACCTGGACCGGCTGGACCGCGCCCCCATGGGCAGCCAGGTCGTCGGGTACGGCATGGATGCCGTCGTCGTCGGCGGCGACCACCAGGTCGTAACCATTGAGGGCAAAGTGGCGCGCCAATTCGAGGCCGATACCGCTGGAGGCGCCGGTGACGAGGGCCAGAGGTGCTGCTGTCATGTCCGGCCCATACCCGTGGCCGCCGCGCGCAAAAGCAGCGTTCGTTTATTGGCCGGGGGACGACCGGGCGGAAAACTCTGCGGAAAAAGTCGCGCCGGAAACTTGATCTAATCCAGAAAACGGGCCAAGATCGAGAGGATGACCGGCGAACCCGAATACGCAGACGCGCTCAAGGCGGCGGGGCTTCGGGTGACCCGTCCGCGCATGGCGGTGATGCACGCGGTCGAGCACCATCCGCACGCCGACACCGAGGACATCATCACCGCCGCCCGCGACCGGCAACCCGACATCTCCCGCCAGACGGTCTACGACGCGCTCAACGCACTCACCGCCACCGGGTTGGTGCGACGCATCCAGCCGGCCGGCCATCTCGCCCGCTACGAAGCCCGAGTGGGCGACAACCACCACCACATCGTGTGCCGGTCATGCGGTGTGGTGGCCGACGTGGACTGCGCCGTGGGTGAGGCGCCGTGCCTGACCGCGTCGGACGATCTCGGCTTCGACGTCGACGAAGCCGAGGTCATCTTCTGGGGCCTGTGCCCCGACTGCACCCCGCAGCCCCGATCACATCCGTGATCAGCTTGTCATCCACCACCGAAAGGGAATGTTGTGTCCTCTGATACGTCCGATGCCCGCCCGCCGCATTCAGACACCAAGACCCACAGCCACAGCGAGAGCGAGAACCCGGTCATCGACTCGCCGGAGCCCAAAGCTCATGCGCCGCTGACGAACAAGGACTGGTGGCCAGAGCAGGTCGACGTCTCGGTGCTGCACAAGCAGAACGAGAAGGGCAACCCGCTCGGCGAGGATTTCGACTACGCCACCGAGTTCGCCAAGCTCGATGTCGAGGCGTTCAAGCGCGACGTTCTCGACGTGGTCACCACCTCGGTGGACTGGTGGCCGGCTGACTACGGCAGCTACGCCGGTCTGTTCATCCGGATGAGCTGGCATGCCGCGGGCACCTACCGCATCTTCGACGGGCGGGGCGGCGCCGGTCAGGGCGCGCAGCGGTTCGCTCCGCTGAACAGCTGGCCCGACAACGCCAACCTGGACAAGGCCCGTCGGCTGCTGTGGCCCATCAAGCGCAAGTACGGCAACAAGATCTCCTGGGCCGACCTGATCGCCTACGCCGGCAACGCCGCGCTCGAGTCGGCCGGATTCAAGACCTTCGGCTTCGCCTTCGGCCGCGAGGACATCTTCGAGCCCGAGGAGATGCTGTGGGGCCAGGAGGACACCTGGCTGGGTACCGACAAGCGCTACAGCGGGACCAACGACAGCGACCGCCAGCTCGCCGAGCCCTTCGGCGCCACCACCATGGGCCTGATCTACGTCAATCCCGAAGGGCCGGAAGGTAAGCCGGACCCGTTGGCGGCCGCCCACGACATCCGCGAGACGTTCGGCCGGATGGCGATGAACGACGAGGAGACCGCCGCGCTGATCGTCGGTGGTCACACACTCGGCAAGACCCACGGCGCGGCCGACGTCAACGTCGGTCCCGAACCCGAAGGGGCCCCCATCGAGCAGCAGGGCCTGGGCTGGAAGTGCCCGTTCGGCACCGGCAACGCCAACGACACCGTCACCAGCGGGCTCGAGGTGGTGTGGACCGGCACCCCGACGCAGTGGAGCAACGGCTACCTGGAGATCCTCTACGGCAACGAGTGGGAGCTGACCAAGAGCCCGGCCGGCGCGTGGCAGTTCGAGGCCAAGGACGCCGAGGCCACGATCCCCGATCCGTTCGGCGGCCCGCCCCGCAAGCCCACGATGTTGGTCACCGACGTCTCGATGCGTGTCGATCCGATCTACCGTCAGATCACCCGGCGCTGGCTCGACCACCCGGAGGAGATGAACGAGGCCTTCGCCAAGGCGTGGTACAAGCTCATGCACCGCGACATGGGACCGGTGAGCCGCTACCTCGGACCGTGGGTGGCCGAGCCGCAGCTGTGGCAGGACCCGGTGCCCGCCGTAGACCACGAACTGGTCGACGAGTCGGACATCGCCTCCCTGAAGAGCACCATTCTGTCCTCGGGCCTGTCTGTGCCCCAGCTGGTGAAGACGGCGTGGGCCGCGGCCGCCAGCTTCCGCGGTACCGACAAGCGCGGCGGCGCCAACGGTGCCCGGCTGCGGTTGGAGCCGCAGCGCAGCTGGGAGGTCAACGAGCCTGCCGAGCTGGACAAGGTGCTGCCGGCGCTGGAGAGGATCCAGCAGGACTTCAACGCCTCCGCCAGCGGCGGCAAGAAGATCTCGCTGGCCGACCTGATCGTGCTGGCGGGCTCGGCCGCGATCGAAAAGGCCGCCAAGGACGCTGGATACGAGATCGCCGTGCACTTCGCGCCCGGCCGCACGGACGCGTCGCAGGAGCAGACCGACGTGGAGTCGTTCGCCGTGCTGGAGACCCGGGCCGACGGGTTCCGCAACTACGTGCGGCCCGGCGAGAAGACCCCGGTGGAGAAGCTGCTGGTCGACAAGGCGTACTTCCTCGACCTCACCGCACCGGAGATGACCGCACTCCTCGGCGGCCTGCGGGTGATCGGCGCCAACCACGGCGGCAGCAAGCACGGGGTGTTCACCCAGACCCCGGGCGCGCTGACCAACGACTTCTTCGTCAACCTGCTCGACATGGGCACGGAGTGGAAGCCGTCGGTGAACACCGAGAACGTCTACGAAGGCCGCGACCGCGCCACCGGGGACGTGGTGTGGACCGCGACCGCCAACGATCTGGTGTTCGGGTCGAACTCGGTGCTGCGGGCCATCGCCGAGGTCTACGCCCAGGACGACAGCAAGGGCAAGTTCGTCGAGGACTTCGTCGCAGCCTGGGTCAAGGTTATGAACAATGACCGGTTCGACCTGCGGTAGGCAGCCCTAGAGCCGGTTCTCCGGCCCGATGAGCGCCCACACCGTCTTCCCGCCCGCCGCGGGGATGCAGCCCCAGGACCTGGTCAGGGCTGCGACCACGGCGAGGCCGGAGACGGTGTGGGCGCTATTGGTTGCGGCCTCGTGACGGACGGCGGCTCGCGGATCGTCATCGCTGACCGCCACCGTCACGAGGTCCTCGACCGTCTCCACGGTCACCACGGGGTGACTGCGGGTGTGTGTCAGCACGTTTTCGACGAGGACGGTGATCACCGCCGACGCGGTGAGGACCGCGTCCTGTCGTGACCATGCCGTCAGGCACTCCGCGGCGAACCGGCGTGCTGCACCGACGCTCTCGGGAGAGGCGGCCAGCACTCGGCGAGCCCGTCGCCGGGTCCGGTGATGGTCACCGAGGGCGCCCACCGCTGCCGCCTCGTCGGCGACCACGGGGACAAAGCGGGCGATTCCGCTGCGCCGAATCCTCGCCCGCTCGACCTCGTCGTCGCACACCAGGATGACCGGAACATCGGGCCAGGCGCTGACGTGCCAGCGGGCGCTGGTGAAGGCCGCCCATGCGGTGATCGCGCCCACGGTCAGCTTGCTGACGTCGACCACGACCGCGTCGTGGTGGTCGAGCGCTGCCTTGATCACGCTGTCGCGCACCTCGCGATAGGTCCAGCTGTCCAGCGTTCCGGCCATGGAGATCAGCGCATGCCGCGGTCGCGGGGTCACGCTGATCGTCACCGCGCTCTCGATCATTCCCCTCGTGGCACCCCCTCGTGTACCGACCGCAGCCTGTCGCGCAGCAAAGCCAGGGCTCTGTCGGTATCGCCAGCCAGCCCAATGTGCCGCTGCCGGACCGCCGGCGAGGTGGCCTTGTCAGCGAGTTGGTGAGCCAATCGGCTCTTCTCGACCAGAGACTGGATCGCCGTCCACAGCGCTCGCTCGACCTCTCGGTCCTGGGCACCGAGCAATGCCTCGGCCGTCCATGCATGGCCCACATAGCAGCGGTGGTCAGGGCCCGCGATCTGTAGCGAGCCGTTGCAATCCGGACACGTGAAACCGGCGGGCAGGTCGAAGGTTTCAGCGCTCGTCGTGGAATCGTGCCGGCTCGACATCGCGATGCGGTTCTCCGAATCCATCACCGGATCCGGCGGCGCCGCGGCGGTCGGATCGGTGCGCGCGGCGAGTTCGGCCAGCACGGCACCGATGTCTGCGGCCCGGGCGGTCCGGTCGACCACACCGGCGGTCAGGGCGTTGCGGGGCATCGCCGGGAACATGGCGTCCTCGGGTGCCTGACAGATCGTCATGCCGCCGCGAGCGCGGATGGCCGCCAACCCCAACACTCCGTCGTCGAGGACGCCGGACACCAGGACACCGATCGCGCGCGGGCCGAATGCCACTGCCACGGAACGGAACAGAGCATTCAGCGCCGGGCGATAGCCGTTCTCCGTCGGTCCGTGCGACAACACGATCCGGTGATCACTGGTCAGCAGGTGACGGCCGGGCACCGCCACATAGATCCTGCCGGGTGCGAGCTTCATGCCGTCCTGTGCGGTCACCGCATCCAACGGTGTGCGCCGGTTGATGATGTCGGCCAGGACGCTGGGCGCATGGGCCGGAAGGTGCAACGCCATCAAGACGGCAAACGGGAGATCGACGGGGAAGCCGGCCGCGGCCTGCGACAGCGCCTCCACGCCGCCCGCCGAACCGCCGATTGCCACCACGCCACGAAGCGAGCGCTCCTGCTCGACGGTCATGGGCGCTCCCGTACCCGGACCGGGCGCAGACAACCGCCTGGAGGTGGCGTCATCCGCGCGGCGAATGGGTCGATCCACAGAACGAACGGGTGGGCCCTCGGGTGTTTGGCTGCGTCCGTTTGTGGACTCTGCACAAGTATGAGGGTTGCGATACTCGCCGAAGTGCGGGCCGAGCGGGCGTCAGGGTGCTATGACGTCGAGAGCCTGGCTGCTGCGCTGGCGCGCCGCGATCACGACGTCCGCGTGATGACCGCAACGCCTGCGGGCGCTATTAGCGGCAACTACCGGGTCACCGTGATCCCGGGAATGGCCGCAGACGCCGGCGACGAGCTGATGCCGATGATCGGGGAGATGAGCAGCTTTCTGGTCGACGAATTCGGCGATGAGCCTCCCGATGTCGTGCTCTGCCACGGGTGGGCCTACGGGATGGCTGCCGCGCTGGCGGCCAGACACCGCCCGGTGGCGACGGTGCAGGCGTTTCCGCGCTTGTCGCGCCGACGAGCCGGCGCCGGTGCCGCGCCGGACACCGCCAGGAAGCTGGAGACTCTGTTGGCGCGCAACGCCACCCGGGTGACCGCCGCGTGCACCGACGACATGCAGGACATCATCCGGATGGGATGTCCGCGGGCGCGCGTCAGTGTGCTGCCCTCAGGCATCGACGTCGACGCCTACCTCGCGGCGCCTGCGCCGCGCGGTGGGGCACGGCATCGCGTGGTTGCGCTCGTTGACCACCTGGCCGCCCCCCGCGGCGTCGGGCAGCTCATCGCGGCGCTGCCTGCGGTGCCTTCGGCCGAACTGCTGGTGCTCGGCGCGGGAGATCCCGAGGGCGCCGCGGCGCAGCAGATGATCGCCCACGCGCACCGGTCAGGGGTCGGAGAACGGACCCGCGTGCTGTCTGCGGTCGACGACGTCGACGTCGCCACCTGGCTGGCATCGGCCGACGTCGCGGTGTGCCCGTCGCCCCACGACCCGGACACCCGATTGACGCTCACCGCCATGGCCTGCGGTGCTGCCGTCGTCGCCGTGGAGACCGGTGGCGCGCGCGACGCCGTCATCACTGAGGTGACGGGACTGCTGGTGCCGCCCGGACATCCGCAGGCGCTCAGCCGCGCACTGCGCTCGGTACTGACACAGAACGTGTTGCGGCAGGGGATGGGGCTGGCCGGCCGCGCCCGGGCGCGGTCGCGCTACAGCTGGGACCGGGTCGCCCTCGATGCCGAAGTGGTGTTCGAGGCGGCCACCCGGCGCGCTGCGCTGTCTGCCTGACGCAGCGGCCAGCCCAACCGGCGCGCGGTTCGACCGCTGCGTCGTTATGCGCTGCCACAACTAGTTTCGACATGGAGAGACCTTCTTCAACTTCTCCGAGAAGTTCGGTTTGACGAATTCTCTTAAGGGTATTTGGCGGCCCATGCCTTCACCGCACTGTCCGCGCAACGTGCTGATCTGGCACGTGCACGGTTCGTGGACGGAGTCGTTCGTCGCAGGCCGGCACCACTACCTGATCCCCGTCAACGCCGACCGCGACGGCGACGGTCGGGGCCTGGCCGGCCGCCGATGGCCGCGAGCACGCGAAATTCCTGTCGACGGTTTGCGTGACACCGACGTCGATCTCGTCGTGTTGCAGCGGCCGCACGACCTCGAACTGGCCGCGCGGTATCTCGGTCGACGGCCGGGCATCGACATCGCGGCCGT
Source organism: Actinomycetota bacterium (assembly GCA_040752555.1). GTDB lineage: Bacteria > Actinomycetota > Actinomycetes > Mycobacteriales > Mycobacteriaceae > Mycobacterium. Next base: position 35,625 of record JBFMGT010000005.1, read on the forward strand.
GTTCGTCGAACACAACGCCCCCCGGCCCTATGCCGTCGACAGTGTTCATCCACTGGCCGGCCGGTCGGACGTGACGCTCGTACACGTCACCGAGTTCAACGAGATGATGTGGGACAACGGCGCGGCCCCCACCCGGGTGATCGCACACGGGGTGGCCGACCGGGGGAGTCTGTACACCGGCGAAATCCCCGCTGCCGCAGCGATGATCAACGAACCGGTGCGACGATGGCGCACCGTCGGAGCCGATCTGCTCGCACCGTTGAGCCGGTATGCGCCCATCGACGTGTGGGGCATGAAAACCGAAGAGCTCAATAGCCGTCCGTACACCGATGGGAACGGCACCGACCGGGTGGCCGGGCACGGCGACGTCTCGGGCGCGGCCGTGCTCGACGAGGTCGCTCGCCGTCGGGTGTATCTGCACACCGCTCGGTGGACGTCGCTGGGACTGTCGCTGCTGGAAGCCATGGGCGCAGGCATGCCGGTGGTGGCCGTGGCCTCGACGATGGCGCCCCTGGCCGTACCCCCCGAGGCGGGAGTGGTCAGCGCCGACCGCGTGGTGCTGGGGGAGGCGCTGGCCCGCTTCCTCGCCGACCCGGCGGCAGCCGAGGTCGCCGGCAAAGCCGCCCGCGAGCATGCCCTGACCCACTACGGACTCGATCGCTTCCTCGCCGATTGGGACCGTCTGATCGAGGAGGTGTGCGCATGAGCGCTCCGAGGTCGCGCTACCGGATCGCGATGGTCTCCGAACACGCGAGCCCCCTGGCGTTGCTGGGCGGCGTCGACGCCGGCGGCCAGAACGTGGCCGTGGCCGAATTGTCAGCGGCGCTGGCGGCCCAGGGCCACGAGGTGGTGGTCTACACGCGCCGCGACGACGACGAGCTACTGGACCGCGTCGACACCGAGTTCGGGTACACCGTCGTCCACGTGCCGGCCGGGCCACCGCGCAGAATTCCGAAAGACGATCTGGCGCAGTACATGCCGGAGTTCGGCAACGTCCTGGCCGAGCACTGGAAGCAGTGGCGCCCTGACATCGCCCATGCGCACTTCTGGATGTCAGGACTGGCGACGATGCGGGCCGCACGACGCCACCACATCCCGGTGGTGCAGACCTTCCATGCGCTGGGTGTGGTCAAGAGGCGGCACCAGGGCAGCGACGACACCAGCCCCGACGACCGGATCCGGCTGGAGACGGACCTGGCCCGCACCGTCGATTGGGTTGCCGCGACGTGCACCGACGAGGTGGCCGAATTGCAGCGACTGGGCCGAGATGCCGCCGCGATCTCGGTGGTGCCCTGTGGGGTCGACCCCGGGGAATTCTGCCACGTCGGACCCGCTGCCACGCGCAGCACCGCAGGGCGCATCGTGTCGGTAGGACGGCTGGTGCCGCGCAAGGGTTTCGAGACCGTGATCCGCGCGATGCCGCAGATGCCGACCGCGGAGCTGGTGATCGTCGGTGGTCCCGACAAGTCCGAACTCGACCACGACGCCGAGGCGCAGCGACTGAATGCTGTTGCCGCGCAATGCGGCGTCGCCGACCGCGTGCACCTCTACGGTGCGATCGCCCGCGACGAGATGCCGATGCTGCTGCGCTCTGCGGACGTGGTCGCCGCGACCCCGTGGTACGAACCGTTCGGCATCGTGCCGCTCGAGGCGATGGCGTGCGGGGTACCGGTGGTGTCCAGCGCGGTCGGCGGCATGCTCGACACCGTCGTCGACGAGGTCACCGGACGGCTGGTGCCCCCGCGCGATCCACAACGCTGCGCCGAGGCGATCACCCCGATCCTCGCCGACGCCGCACTGCGTCGCACCCTCGGGCTCGCCGGTCGGGCGCGCGTCGAGGAGCTCTACTCGTGGCAGCGGGTGGCCGAGCAGACCGCACGGGTCTACGACCACGTCGCGGGGGCCGTGTCGTGACCCCCGTCGTGACCACTCAGGCGCCCTCGAGGACCCGCAGGGTTCGCTCGGTCTCGGCGGGGAGCCGGTGGCGCGCGGCGATCACCGCGGGCACCGCCCGCACCGCCTCACCGAGCGCCGCGGCGTGGGCGCGGTCGGTGGCCGCGGCACGCACGAAATCCACCCCGGCGCGCACGCAATACCGCAGCGGCCTGCGCAACCACGTGGTGAGCACGGCGTTGCGCATCGACCGGGCGTCCTGCGTTGCCGTGGTGCCGCGGTGGATCGAGGGCTGGTGGAACGCGGTGAGGCGCTCACAGAAGCACAGATCCCAGCCCGTGGCGGCGAGGTCCCAAGCCAGCAGCGTTTCCTCCCCACGGAAATGGATGATCGTCGAGAACCCGCCGACCGCCTCGAACGCCGCGGCCCGCACGATCGACGAACACGCCAGAAAGCCGAGTATGGATGGGCCCGGCAGCGCCGGATCATGGCCGAGGGGACTGGACGCGAGCTGGGCCACGATGGGATCCTCACGGCTGCCCGGCATCACCAGTGTCCGCGCCGCGAGCACGGCGAGCGTGGGATGTGCGTCGAACAACGATTCTGCGAGGTCGATCGACTCGGGATCCCACCAGGAATCGTCGTCGCAGAACGCGACATACGGCGTCGACGCCTGGGTCACCGCGACGGCCACACCGACATTGCGGCCGACCGCGCCCAGATTCTCGGTCAGTTCCACCACGGTGAGCCGGCCACCTGAATCGTCGGCGAGGCGTCGGGCCATCGGCACCGAGTCGTCCTCAGAAGCGTTGTCCACCAGAATGATCGGAGATGCCGTGGTGTCGAGCAGCAGGCGTAGCACGGTGCCCAGTTCGGCGGAGCGGTTGCGGCTGGCGATGACGAATGAGGTGCGGGCACCTCGCGACGGTGAAACCATGGCCCGAGGTGCTACCCGCGACGCCGCATCCCAAACACCGGCGCCGCGGGTGCTCGTGACCGGCGGTGAGGGCTTTCTCGGTCGGCACCTGTGCGCCACGTTGGCGGCCACCGGTGCCCACGTGCTGTGCCTGGACAACCTGTCGACGAGCGCCCCGCGCACCACCGCGCTGCCGGCCGGCGTGCAGTCCGTCACGCACGACATCACCGAGCCGCTGCCGGAAGCGCTGGCCCAGGGCTGTTTCGACACGATCTACCATCTGGCGTGTCCGGCGTCACCACCGGACTACCTGCGCCTGCCGCTGCAGACGCTGCGCACCGGTTCCCTGGGTACCGCCGCGGTGCTCGACCTGGCCGACCGCTGCGGCGCGCGGCTCGTGCTGGCGTCGACCAGCGAGGTGTACGGCGACCCGCTCGAACATCCACAACGCGAAAGCTATTGGGGCAACGTCAATCCCATTGGTCCGCGAAGCGTGTACGACGAAGCCAAACGCTACGGCGAAGCCCTCGCCTTCGCCTACCACCGGGAACACGGAACCGATATCGGCGTCGCGCGGATCTTCAACACCTACGGCCCGGGCATGCGTCCTGACGACGGCCGCGCGGTGCCGACGTTCTGCGATCAGGCCCTGCACGGGCGTCCGCTCACCGTCGCCGGCGACGGCACCCAGACCAGGTCGCTGTGCTACGTCGACGACACAGTCGCCGGATTGATCGCCCTGGCGCAGCATCCGGTGGTCGGGCCCGTCAACATCGGCAACCCGGTGGAACTGCCGGTGCTGCGCATCGCCGAGATCATCCGCGACCTCGCGGGTGCCGACGTGCCCATCGAACACGGGCCGGCCGCCACCGACGATCCGCAGCGCCGGTGCCCCGACATCACGACAGCCCGTGAACTGCTCGGCTGGGCACCGGCCGTCGACTACGACGACGGGTTGGCCATGACCGTCGACTGGTTCCGCGACGTCTTCGGCAGCGCCGACATGCCTGCAGTCCAGGTCAGGTGAAGGAGCACATCATGCGAATTCTCGGAATCAACGCGGTCTTTCACGACCCGGCAGCCGCCCTGGTGATCGACGGGGAGATCGTCGCCGCCGCGGAAGAGGAGCGGTTCTCCCGCCGCAAGCACGGCAAGGAGGCCGTGCCGTTCTCCACCTGGGAGCTGCCCGTCGCCGCCGCGAAGTGGTGCCTCGCCGAAGCCGGCCTCACCCCGGCCGACCTCGATGCGGTCGGTTACTCCTACGACCCGGCACTGATGGCCGACGAGTCAGGCCAGACCGGCGGCCTGGACCGCGATTGGGAATACCTGCGCACGCTCTACGCCCAGCGCGCCGCGCGCTTCCTGGCCACCGCGCTACCGGGCCTGGACCCCGCGGTGGTGCGCCATGTCCGCCACCACGTGGCGCATGCCGCGTCCACCGCGTTGGCAGCGCCGAATCCCGACAGCGCGGTCCTCGTCGTCGACGGCCGCGGCGAACGGACTTCGATGCTCGCCGGCGTGTACCGCGACCACAAACTGGATGTGCTGGCGCATCAGGAACTGCCGCATTCCCTCGGCTTGCTCTACGAAAGCCTCACCGAGCACCTGGGTTTCGCGCGGTCCAGCGACGAATACAAGGTCATGGCGATGGGGTCCTACGGCAGCCCGCAGTTCATCGATGCGATGCGCGAGCGGGTGTACGCCTGTCCCGACGGCGGCTTCCGCACCGAGCCGATCGAATGGACCGACTTCGCGCCCGTGCGCACTGCGGGCACCGGCGAGCAGGCGGGCGCTCTGGCCCGCCCGGAGCCGGTGTACGCCGACCTCGCGTGCAGCGTGCAGCAGGTGGTCGAAGAGGTGCTGCTCGACCTGGTGGCGTGGTTGCGCGAGCGCGTCGACACCGACAGCTTGTGCCTGGCCGGCGGTGTGGCGCTCAATTGCGTGGCCAACACCCGTATTCATGCCGAGAGCGGCTTCGACCAGATCTGGGTGCAGCCCGCGGCAGGCGACTCAGGCACCGCGCTGGGTGCGGCGCTCGCCCTCGCCGCGGACGACGGCGAACCGATCGTGCCGATGAGGTCCGCGCAGCTGGGGCGCGGATGGTCCGACGAGGAGATCCAGGCCATCCTGGACCGGGCGGCGGTGCCCTATGAACGGCCCGACGACCTGGCCAGCACCATCGGCGAGGCGCTGGCCGACAACCAGCTGATCGGATGGTTCCAGGGCCGCTCCGAGTTCGGGCCGCGCGCACTGGGCGGTCGATCACTGCTGGCGGATCCGCGCCGCGTGGACAATCTCGAGCGGCTCAACGATGTCAAAGGGCGCGAGCAGTTCCGGCCGGTCGCGCCGATGGTGCTCGCCGACCGGGCCGCCGAGATCTTCAGTCGCGGGCCACTGCCCAGCCCGTACATGCTGTTCGTGCACGACGTGGCCGACGCGTGGCGGGACCGCATCCCGGCCGTGACGCACGTCGACGGAACCGCGCGCGTGCAGACCGTCGACGAGAGCCTTCCACTGCTGCACGCCACCATCGAGCACTTCGCACGGCGCACCGGTGTGCCGGTAGTGGTCAACACCAGTTTCAACACCGCCGGGCGGCCGATGGTCGACAGCCCCGTCGACGCGCTGGAGTGCTTCGGCAGCGCCCCGATCGACGTGCTCGCGCTGGGGCCCTTCGTTGTTCGGCGTCCCCGATGACGGCCGACGTCACCATCGTGGTCCCGACCATCGGGCGGGAATCCCTGCAGCGGCTGATCACCGCCCTGGATCACGGCGACGGTCCGCGGCCGGCGCAGGTGATCCTCGTCGACGACCGGCCCGGCCGGCACACGCTGGCGCTGCAGTCCGACCTCCCTGTCAAAGTGCTCGAGAGCGGCGGGCGGGGACCCGCCGCGGCACGCAACGTCGGCTGGCGCGCCGCCGACACGCGTTGGGTGTGCTTCCTCGACGACGACGTGTTGCCCAGTGCCACATGGCTTTCCGAGCTGCAGCGCGATCTCGCGGCGGCTGACTCGGCGGGCGCGGCAGGCTCGCAGGGCCGCATCGATGTCCCACGCCAGGCCAGCGACCGACCCACCGATGACGAGCAGCGCACCCTGCGACTGGCCACCGCCCAGTGGATCACCGCGGACATGGCCTACCGGCGCGACGTGCTGATCGAGGTCGGCGGCTTCGACCATCGCTTCCCGCGCGCCTACCGCGAGGACTCCGACATCGCGCTGCGCATCACCGCCGCGGGCCACTGCATCTCCCGGGGAGACCGTCGGTGCGACCACCCCGTCGCCCCCGCAACCTGGCGGACGTCGCTGCGCGTGCAGATCGGCAACCGCGACAACGCGCTGATGCGGCGCAAGTTCGGGGCCCGCTGGCGCGACCGCATCGGTGAGGGGCGCGGCCGGCTGCCCGCACACGTCGCCACCACCGCCGCGCTCGTCACCGCCACGCTCGCGGCCGCCTCGGGACGCCGCCGCGCCGCGGCAGGCGCCGGCCTCGCATGGGCTGGCCTGGCTGCGGACTTCGCGACCCGCCGGTACCGCGGCGGCTCGCGCACCCGTGCCGAGGTCGGCCCGATCATCGTGACCAGCATGCTCATCCCGCCGCTGGCGGTCTGGCACCGCGTGGCCGGCGAATGGCAGCACCGCGCCGCCCACGTCGAGCCGCCATTGGCGGTGCTCTTCGACCGCGACGACACGCTGATCGCCGACGGGCCCTACCTCAACGATCCCCGCGGCGTGCGCCCGGTGGCCGGTGCACGCCGGGCGCTCGACCACCTGCGCCGCCGCGGATTGTTGCTTGCGGTGGTCACCAACCAGTCGGGCGTGGCCCGCGGGCTGATCACCCCCGACCAGTTGGGGGAGGTCAACGCCGAGGTCGCCGGCCAGCTCGGGCCGTTCGACAGCTGGCAGGTGTGCCTGCACGGCGAGGACGACGGCTGCGGCTGCCGCAAACCCGCCCCAGGCATGGTGCTCGCCGCTGCCGCAAACCTCGGTGTGCCGCCGAGGCGGTGCGTGATGATCGGTGACACGGGTGGCGACGTCGGCGCCGCGCTCGCCGCCGGCGCCCGGGCCATTTTGGTGCCCACCGAACGGACGCTGCCTTCCGAGATCTCCGCCGCGCGCACGGATCCCCGCGCCCGCGTGGCGCCCACGCTGACCGCCGCGGTCGACATGGTGCTGCGGGAGGCCCGATGAGCACCGCGCTGGTGGCCCGCCTCGACAGCGCGGGCGACGTGCTGATCACCGGGCCCGCGATCCGCGCAGTCGCCCACCGCCACGACCGGGTGGTGATGCTGGTCGGCCCCCGCGGGCGCGCCGCCGCCGAACTGCTGCCCGGGGTCGACGAGATCATCGAATGGCAGGCGCCGTGGGTCGATTTCGACGCACCCGAACTCACCGCCGCCCACGCCGACGACCTGCTCAAACGCCTCCGCGACACCGCGCCGCAGCGGGCCTACATCTTCACCTCGTTCCATCAGTCGCCGCTGCCGCTGGCGCTGCTGTGCCGGATGGCCGACATCGGCTGGGTCGGGGCGATCAGCGTCGACTATCCGGGCAGCCTGCTCGACCTGCGCCACCATGTCCCCGACGGCATCCCCGAACCGCTGCGCGCGCTGTCACTGAGCGAAGCCGCGGGATGTGTGCTGCCACAGGCGGATACGGGCGGACTGCAGATCACCGCAGTGGGCTCGCCGCAGGCGATCCGGCACCGCATCGGAGCAGGGGAGTTCGTGGTGTTCCACCCGGGCGCCGCCGTGCCGGCGCGCAGGCCCAGCGCCGACCGCAGCGCCGCGATGGTTGCCGCGCTCATCGCCGCGGGTCACCGCGTGGTGGTCACCGGCGGTCCGGACGAGACCGCCCTGACCGCACAGGTCGCCGGCGCAGGCGCCGTGGACCTGGGCGGAGCCACCACGCTCGCCGAGCTCGCCGCGGTGCTCGCCGCAGCCCGGGTCGTGGTGGCGCCCAACACCGGCGCCGCGCACCTGGCTGCCGCGGTCGGCACCCCGGTGGTGTCGTTGTTCGCACCCGTCGTGCCCGCCTCCCAGTGGGCCCCGCACGGCGTGCCCGTCACCGTCCTCGGCGACCAGGACGCCCCCTGTCGGGCCAGCCGCGCCCGCGAGTGCCCGCTGGCCCGCCACACCTGCCTCGACGACATCACCGACAGCGCGCTGCTGCAGGCAGTACGCACCGCAGCGCACGAAGGAGGATCACGATGATCGCAACGCATTTCGACGACCTGATCGGCGCCGTCCGGCGCACGAGCGGCGACATCAGCCAGGTACACGCGTGGGGTCAGCAGTTGGCCGACGTGCTGACCGGCGGCGGACGACTGCTGGCGTGCGGCAACGGCGGGAGCGCCGCTGAGGCACAGCATCTGACGGCCGAGCTGGTCGGCCGGTTCAAAGACGAACGTCAACCACTGTCGGCGATCGCACTGCACGCCGACACCTCGGCACTGACCGCTGTGGTCAACGACTACGGCGGCGAGGAGATCTTCGCGCGCGGCGTGCGGGCCCACGGCCGCCCGGGAGACGTGCTTGTCGCGCTGTCGACAAGCGGCACCAGCCACAACGTCTTGACTGCGGTCAAAGCCGCCCACGAGGTCGGGATGACGACCTGGGCCCTCACCGGGCCGGCGCCCAACCCCCTGGCCGCCACTTGCACCGAGGCGATCTGCGTGGAGGCGCCGTCGACCGCGACGGTGCAGGAGGTGCATCTTCTGCTCGTGCACGCGCTGTGCATGGCCGTCGACCAGCGCATCCTCGGTGCGGTGCCGTCATGAGCGGCGCACCCCTCGTCGTCGTCGGCGACGCGCTGCTCGACGTCGACATCGACGGCAGCGCAACGCGACTGAGCCCCGAAGCGCCCGTACCCGTCGTCGACGTCGAGCGGGGCTGGCACCGCCCGGGCGGAGCCGGACTGGCCGCGCTGCTGGCCGCACGCACCCACGACCACGTCGTGTTGATCACCGGGATCGCCGACGACGCCCCCGGCCGACAACTCGCCGAGCTGCTGGCATCGGCGGGGGTGACCGTGCTCGCCCTGCCGATGCGCGGCGCCACGGTCACCAAGACGCGGGTGCGCGCCGGCGGGCAGTCGATGCTGCGCATCGACCGCGGTGACGCGGTCCCGGTTCCCGGTCCGGTGCCGCAACAGGTCACCGATGTGCTGGCCGCCGCCGGCGCGATCTGTGTCGCCGACTACGGACGGGGAGTGGCGGCCCTGCCTGCGCTACGCGAGGCGCTGCGCGCCGTGTCGGCGACCACCCCGGTGGTGTGGGACCCGCACCCGCGGGGCGCCGATCCCGTCCCCGGCTGCCGAGTGGTCACCCCGAACGAGGCCGAGACGCAACACTTCTGCGGCACCGGACGCAACCCCGGCGACGTGCTGCGGGAGCGCTGGGGCGTGGCTGCGGTGTGCGTGACGCTTGGTGCGCGCGGCGCCCGGGTGTACGGCGCCGACGGCGCACGCACACACATCGGAACCCCGGCCCTGGCGGCGGCCGGATCGGTCCGCGAGGACACCTGCGGCGCAGGTGACCGCTTTGCCGTCGCCGTCACCGACGCGCTGGCACACGGTGCCGACACCGTCGTCGCCGTGACCGCTGCGGTGGACGCCGCCGCACGGTTCGTCGCGGCCGGCGGCGCCGCAGGCGTGTCCACGCCTGTACCTGCCGCGCAGGCCGGCTCGTTGACCCACGGCGAGGATGGCGCCGTCGACGCGATCGCCCTGGCCGAACGACTGCGCGCCGAGGGCCGCACCGTGGTGGCCACCGGAGGCTGCTTCGACCTCCTGCACACCGGACACGTCCGATTGCTGCGCACTGCACGGGAATTGGGTGATGCCCTGATCGTCGTGATCAATTCCGACGATTCGGTGCGTGCGCTCAAAGGGCCCAGCCGGCCCGTCATGCCCGCCGAAGACCGTGCTCGTGTGCTCACCGCGCTCGCGTGCGTCGACGCCGTGGCCGTCTTCGACGAGCAGACCCCCGAACGCATCCTCGATGCCCTGCGACCCGACGTCTGGGTCAAAGGCGGCGACTACACCGCCGACGCTCTCCCCGAGACCGACGTGGTGACCCGCCACGGCGGAGACGTGGTGATCGTGCCCACGGTCGCCGGCTATTCCTCGTCCGCCCTGATCGCCGCTGCGCGCTCGGGCCAACACGAAAGGTAGATCATGACCACTCCTGTCACGTCCTCACCTGGTGCCGTGCTCATCACCGGCGGCGCGTCCGGACTCGGCGCCGCAGTTGTGAAAGCGGTTGCCGCGCAAGGCGGTACACCCCTGGTACTGGACCGCGCCCGCCCGGCCGGCGACGTCATCCACGTGTGCGCCGACCTGGCCGACACCGATGCCGTCGACGCCGCGGTGGCGACCCTGGCCGAACGGGCCGGGGGGCAGATCGACGGCGTGTTCACCGCCGCGGGTATCGATTCGTGCGGCACCCTGCGCGACGTCCCCGCCAAAGAGTGGGAGCAGGTCGTCGTCGTGAACCTGCTCGGCACAGCGGCCGTCATCCGCTCGGCGCTGCCCTACCTCAAGACCGGACAGAGCCGCATCGTTACCGTCGCCTCCACGCTCGGCATCAAAGCGGTCAGTGACGCCACCGCGTACTGCGCCTCGAAGTTCGGCGTGGTCGGCTTCACCCGAGCATTGGCGGCCGAGCTCGCCGGCGAAATCGGCGTGACCCTGCTGATCCCGGGCGGGATGCACACCGCGTTCTTCGACGGTCGGACCGAACAGTACAAGCCGCCCGCCGACGCCGTGCTCAACCAGCCGGCCGACGTCGCGGCGACTGTGCTGTTCGCGCTGACCCAGCCGCCGGGATGCGAGATCCGGGAACTCGTGGTGTGCGCCTCGACGGAATCCTCATGGCCCTAGACATGGGACGGCGATCCGGCGTCCACGAACCCCGCACGATCGTGGTGCTGCGCGCGCTGGGGCTGGGGGATCTGCTGACGGCGATACCGGCGCTGCGCGGGCTGCGCCGGCGCTATCCCGGCGCCCGCATTCTGCTGGCTGCGCCGCGGCACTACCGGGAGCTCGCGCTGCTGTCCGGAGCGGTCGACGACGTCGTCGACACCCCGGGCCTCGGTCCCCTCACCGAGGCTCCGCGCGAACCCGACTTGGCGGTCAACCTGCACGGCAGGGGGCCGCAGAGCATCAGCGCACTGACCGAACTGCGGCCGGCACGGCTGCTGACCCACCACCACGAGGACCACCCCGACATCGCAGGACCGCCGTGGCGGTCGGACCTGCACGAGGTGGACCGCTGGTGTGCGCTGCTGCACTGGGCCGGAATCGACTGCCGCGCCGATGATCTCGCGATCGACCGGCCGTCGGGGTACGCCGACAACACCGGGGTCGTGGTGATCCACCCCGGCGCGGCGGCCCCGGCCCGGCAGTGGCCGCCACACCGGTTCGCCGCAGTGGCCGCCGCCCTGGCCGGCGAAGGACACCGCGTCGTGGTCACCGGCTCGCCGGCCGAAACCGACCTGGTGAGGACCGTGGTGAGGCAAGCCGGACTGCCCGACTCGGTGATGTGGCCCGCGTCGGGGCTGCCGGCGCTGGCGGCGCTGATCAGCGACTGCGCGCTCCTGGTGTGCGGGGACACCGGCGTGGGGCACCTGGCCACCGCGACCGGCACCCCGTCGGTGCTGCTGTTCGGCCCGACGCCGCCGACGCTGTGGGGTCCACGCGGGGACGGCCGCCACATCGCGCTGTGGGCTGGTGACTGCGGCGACCCGCACGGCGACGCCCCCGACCCCGGCCTGTTGCTTCTGACAGTGCCCCGGGTGCTCGACGCCGCCCGAGCCGCCCTGGTGGGTTGCCGATGAGCACGCCCTTGCGCATCGGTGTCGTCGGCGTCGGCTATGTGGGCCTCACCACGGCAGTCTGCCTGGCCCGCGATCACGACGTCGTCGCTGTCGACATCGACGAGGCGAAGATGGCGAAACTGCGAGCCGGGATCGCGATCATCGACGAGGCGGGCCTGCCCGCGCTGCTGGCGCGCATGCTGGACTCCGGTCGGCTCGCGTTCAGCACCGACTACCGGGCGCTCGCGGACCGGGACGTAGTGTTCGTGTGCGTGTCGACCCCCAGCGGCACCGACGGCGCCGCGGATCTGCGTGCGCTCGACGCCGCCACCGCGGGCCTGGCCGGCGTACTGCGCCCCGGCGCGGTCGTCACCGTGAAATCGACGGTGCCGGTGGGCACCACGCGGCGCCTGGCCGAGCGCCTGCGTCCGCACGGTATCGGCGTGGTGTCCAGCCCCGAGTTCCTGCGGGAGGGTCGTGCGATCGCGGACTTCACCCACCCCGACCGCGTCGTGGTGGGCGCCGAATCCGGCGCCGACGCCGCCCGCGTGTGCGCCGCCTACGGCGCCGACCCCGCCACGGTGCTGCACATGAGCCCGGAGAGCGCGGAGCTGGCGAAGTACGCCAGCAATGCGTTTCTGGCGGTCAAGCTGTCCTACACCAACTCCCTTGCCCAACTGTGCCATTCGTACGGCGCCGACGTCGGCGACGTCACCGCGTGTATGGGCGCCGACGCGCGCATCGGTGCCAGCTTCCTGCAGCCGGGACCCGGCTGGGGCGGTTCCTGCCTACCCAAAGACACAGCAGCGCTGGTGCATTCGGCACTCGCCCGCGGTGTGGCGGTGGCCGAGGTGGAGGCAGCCCGGCGCACCAACGCCGCGCAGCCCACCCGCATCCTGGCGGCGTTGCAGCAGTCGATGCCGTGCCCACTCGAGGGCAGTCGGATCACCGTGCTGGGGTTGACGTTCAAAGCCGCGACCAGCGACACCCGCGACTCGCCGGCGCTGGCGGTGTCCGCGCAGTTGGCGGCGGCCGGCGCCCATGTCGACGGCTATGACCCGCAACTGCTCGCCATCGAGCCCGCGGTGCTGACCGCCGCCGGGGTCACCGGCGTCGACGATCCGTACCGCGCCGCCAAGTCGGCCGATGCGATCGTCGTGCTGACCGAGTGGCCGCAATTCCGCGACCTGGACTGGGTGGCGATCGCCGAGCAGGCGCCCGGCGCCGTGGTGGTCGACACGCGTAACCTGCTGCACCCCGCGGCGGTCGCCGCGGCCGGGCTGCGTTACCTGGGCAACGGCTACCCCGACGGCTTCTAGGCGGGCCGGGCCGGATCCTGACCCATCGCCACACCGGTGGCTTGGAAGTACACGCGCCGGGCGATCTCGACGGCGTGGTCGGCGAAGCGCTCGTGGAACCTGCCCAGCAGCACCATGTCGGCCGCGACCAGCGGCCCGTGCTGCCACTGCGGCGCCGCCACGCGAACGAACAGCTGCCGGTGCAGCTCGTCCATCCGCTCGTCGCCGACGCAGATGCGCTCCGCCAGCGCCGCGTCCAGCGAGCGGACCGCGTCACGCGCCTCGGCCGCCATCCGCACCGCCGTCGAGCCCATTTCGGTGAACAGGTCGACGACCTCCTCGGGCGTTGCACGCTGCGGATGCGTCCGGGACGCGGTGCGGGCCACGTGCGAGGCCAGTGCACCCATCCGGTCGGCGTCGGCGCCGATGTGCAGCGCCGCCACCACCGTACGCAGGTCGCGCGCCACGGGGGCCTGCAAGGCGAGCAGGCGGTAAGCGCGGTCGGTGACCGACACACCCAGCGCCGTCAACTGCTTCAGATCGCCGCGCAGACGGTGGGCGGCAGCGGCATCCGCGTCGAGCAGTGCCGTGGTCGCCGCCGACATCATGGCCGAGGCGCGGTCGCACATCTCGGCGAGGTCGGCCACCAGAGTGTCGAGCGTGTCGTGGAATTCGTTGCGCATAGGGACCTCGACGCCGTCATTACCCCGTTGAGCCGGCAGTAAACAAGACTTCGAGGCGAGTAAGTTCTTCGGTGGCGAACGGCCCGAGTCAGGATGGTCTACCAGGATGTTCCAGCAAGGTGTCAGGTGAGCGATTCCAACCACGAGGCCGAGACCTTCGAAGATCTTCTGCGCTATCTGCGTGATGCGCGCGGATTCGACTTCACCGGCTACAAGCGCGCGTCGTTGATGCGGCGCGTCCGGCACCGCATGGAGCAGGCGGGCTACACCACCTTCGAGGAGTACCTGGACGCGCTGCAGGCCAGCGCCGACGAATTCTCGTCTCTGTTCAACACGATCCTGATCAACGTGACCAGCTTCTTCCGGGACCCCGAAGCGTGGGAGTACGTCAGGGACGAGGTCATTCCGACGATGCTGGCCCAGCGGGGTCCCGGCGACCCCGTCCGGGTCTGGAGCGCGGGCTGCGCCTCCGGGCAGGAGGCCTACACGCTGTGAGGAGTTGTGGGGGCTGCGTCCGGACGAGGTGATGGGCCGGCCGCTGGTGAGCCTCGATGTCGGGCTGCCCATCGACGAGGTGAAGCCCCTCATCGGCCAGGTGTTCGTCGACCCCGACGTGCCGGAGGAAACGACCGTCGAGGCCGTCACCCGGCGGGGCAGGAACGCGCGCGTGCACGTGCAGTGCTCGGCACTGCGGGCCGCCGACGGCGCGGTCAACGGTGCGCTGCTGCTGATGCAGGTGATCGAGCAGGGCGGCTAAGAGGCGGACGTACGCGGGGCGTAGCGCAAAATCGCGGCGATGCCGTCGCGCGGGCTCAGCCGCTCGTCCATGCCGATCAGATCGGCATCGATGCTGACCGCTGCGAAGGGGAGTGCCTCGTCGGCGCGCGCCGTCGTCGTCGACCCGGAACCGAGCTCGGAGAGCACGTCCGGGGTAGGGGCGACCGTCATCGCCGAATCGCCGACGACGACCGTGGCGTCGCCCAGATCCCCGATGAGCAACGTGTCCACCGCACCTTCGCGCAGAGCCGCGCACACGCCGGCCAGCCCCTCGGTGGCCAGCCCGGAGTCACGGTTGATCTCAGCCGAGAATCGTTGTGCCGCATCGTCGATGACATCGACTCGACGCAGTCTCAGGTGAGTGTCGATGTCGTGGGCGAGTGCCTCGTCGTCGATGCTGCCGCGTGCCCCCGCATTCACCTCGACGGCCACTTCGGCGACCCGTTTGGGCAGGCTGGCCACCAGGTCGGCGCGTGAGCGGACCTCGCCGACGACGAACACCAGCTGGGGGTCGACCTCCTCGAACGCCGCGGTGACTTCCTCGGCCACTTCTTGGACGTTCTTCATCCGCGCGTTGTCGGCTGTCCGCTGCGCATCGCCGTATCCGGGATTCTCCGCGCCCGCGGCCTTGTGCACCGGGTAGCGGTCGCCCTGCACGCTCATCGAGTGGGTGCGCCGGCCGCGGTGCACCGTGATGTCCGCGCCGGCGTGGTCGACGGCCACCGTCAGATAGGGCGGGTCATCGACGCCGTGCACCACCGCGGGGACCAGGTACGGCAGCGCCGACAGCCGAACGATCGTCGCATCCGGCGGCCGGATCAGCCGTTGGTTCAGATGCACGCCGTCGCGCGTCGCGATCACGGCGCGGCCGCCGCGGCCCACCGGAGGCGGCGCACCGGCGAGCGCGTCGCGGACCGCGCTCACGAGCTGCTCGTCGGCGCCGTGGCCGGTGAGGTCTTCTTCGATGGCCCGCCATCTCAACTCGGCTTTCTTCTCGGCGTCTTCGGTATCGTGACTGTCGTCGACGAACACCGAGGCGAAGGGCCCCTTGACGTCGACCAGGGCGCGGAATCGATTGGGCTGCATACCGGCAGGGTGCCCGTCACCGGCCGCTACAAACGCGGATCACGCGCGCAGCAGGCTCGCCGCCAACCGCAGGTCGGCGACCAGTGACGCGAAGGATTCCTCGCGCGCGTCAGCAGGCCCCCGCAGCACCGCGGACGGGTGCAAGGTGGCGACAACGGCGGGATCGGATTCAGCGCCGGTGTCACCGTCCGAGAGTTTCAGAACCTCGCCGCGGTGGGCGGTGAGCCTGAAGTCGTTGCCCAGCAGTGCTTTCGCCGCGGTGGCCCCAAGACAGACGATGACCTGAGGGGTCACCGCTTGCAGTTCGGCGAGTAACCACGGCCGGCACGACACCACCTCGGTGCGGCTGGGCGTCTTGTGGATCCGGCGTGTGCCGCGCTCGGCGGGGACGAATTTGAAATGCTTGACGGCGTTGGTCACATAGAGCGGCTCACGGTCTATCGCTGCCTCTTGCAGCGCCTTGTCGAGCAGCCGCCCCGCCGGCCCGACGAACGGTTCGCCGCTACGGTCCTCCTGGTCACCGGGTTGTTCGCCGACCAACATCAACTTCGCCCCGGCCGGCCCCTCGCCGAAGACGGTCTGGGTGGCGTGCTCGAACAGATCGCATCCGCGGCAAGCGCGAGCCGCAGCGGCGAGATCGCCGAGGTCGCTGCTGGGCGGCAGGAAGTCGGCCGCCGAGATCGTGGGCATGGGTGGGGAGTACCCACGTCCGGGGTTCAGCCACAAAACGTCCGGGGTTCGGCCATAAAACGTCCGCGGTACGAAGCGCTGCGCCCTAATGTTCGGGATTCGCAGACGTCGCCAGGGCCACTATGCGAAGTCGTCGTCGGAGGCCGAGCGAAGCCGCACAAACGGGACATACTTGACCACGGGGGCGTTCGGTCCTCAACGCGGACGGTTCAACACCGATGCCTGCCCGCCTCTCTCAGACGTTGCACAGGAGGCGACCACTGTGAATCGCGACCCCGACACCACGGCCCTGCACGAAGCCTTCGTCGAGCTGCATCGGCTCCCGGCGGGTTCGGTCGAGCGGGATCGTCTGCGCACCCGGATCATCGAACAGTGCCTGCCGATCGCCGAGCGCATCGCCCGCCGGTACGACCGGCGCGGCGAAACCCACGATGACCTGGTGCAGGTGGCGCGGGTCGGGTTGATGAACGCGGTGAACCGGTTCGACCCGACGGCCGGCCCGGAATTCCTCTCCTATGCGATCCCGACCATGCTCGGCGAGGTGAAGCGCTATTTCCGCGATTGCAGCTGGTCGGTGAACGTGCCGCGCCGGCTCAAAGACCTCTATCCGGCGCTCGGACCGCTGACCGCCGAACTGACCCAACGACTGGGCCGGGCACCGACGGCCCGCGAGCTGGCCGCCGCACTCGGGGTGGACCATGCCGAGGTGGTCGAAACACTCACCGCGGCAGCAGGATTCAAGCCGAGGTCGTTGGACTACAGCACCTCGCGCGACGAGGACGACGGGCCCACCCTCGCCGAGCGCCTCGGCCAGCCCGACCCGGGGATCGGCTTCATCGAGGACCGCGACGCGCTGCGCGCCCAGCTCGAGACACTGCCCGAGCGGGAGAGCCGGATCATCGTGTTGCGGTTCTTCGAAAGCCTGACCCAGAGCGAAATCGCGCAGCAGATGGGCATCTCGCAGATGCACGTGTCCCGACTGCTGACACAGTCGCTGCGCCGGCTCAGGGACGGCATGCTGGACCGTCCACACGCGAAGGTGGCCTGACTCGACACGCCCCGAGGTGCGTCCGACGGTCCTGTCGGTCGCGTTCGGTAGGGTCTCGCCCGTGACAACGAGTTCCGCGGTGACGCGCCGCCCGAAACCTGTAACCGCCCGTCTCGCTTCGGAACTGGCCGTCGCAGAGGGGCAGGTGGCGGCGGCGGTGCGGCTGCTCGACGAGGGCGCGACCGTGCCGTTCATCGCGCGCTACCGCAAGGAAGTGACCGGCAGTCTCGACGACGGCCAGCTGCGCACGCTCGCCGAACGGCTCACCTACCTGCGTGAGCTCGACGAGCGCCGCGACGCGGTGCTGACGTCGATCCGTGAGCAGGGCGCGCTGACCGACGAACTGGTCGATGCCCTGATGGCCGCGGACACCAAAGCGCGCGTCGAGGACATCTACCTGCCCTACAAGCCGAAGCGCCGGACCAAGGCACAGATCGCGCGCGAAGCCGGCCTCGAACCGCTGGCCGACCGGCTGCTCGCCGATCCCACACTGGTGCCCGAGCAGGTGGCCACCGAGTTCGTCGGCGCCGAGGTGGCCGACCCGACCGCCGCGCTCGACGGCGCGCGGCACATCCTGGTGGAGCGGGCCGCCGAGAACGCCGAGCTGGTCGGCGAGGTGCGTGAACACTTCTGGCAGCACGGCTCGATGCGCTCACGCGCGGCGTCCGACGCCGTGGCCGCGGCGCCGAAGTCGCAGAAGTTCTCCGACTACTTCGACTTCGCCGAACCCTTGACCACGATGCCGTCTCATCGGGTGCTCGCGGTGCTGCGTGGGGAAAAAGAGCAAGTGCTTGCGCTGACCGTCGACGGCGGCACGGAGTCTGAGGAGGCCGAGTACCAAGCGATGATCGCCCGGGCCCTCGGTGTGGACCTGACCGCGGGCGCCGCGGCCACGCCGTGGCTGGCGGGCGTCGTCGGGTTCGCGTGGCGGACGCGGCTGTCGGTGTCGGCCTCGGTGGACGCGCGAGTCCGGCTGCGGCTGCGCGCCGAATCCGACGCGGTGACGGTGTTCGCGCGCAACCTCAAAGACCTGCTGCTCGCTGCGCCGGCCGGCAACCGCACCACGCTGGGGCTTGACCCCGGGTTCCGCACCGGCGTCAAGGTGGCTGTCATCGACGGCACCGGCAAGGTGCTCGAGACGTGCGCGATCTACCCACACCAGCCGCAGAAGCAGTGGGATACCGCCAAAGCCACGTTGGCTGCGCTCGTTGCGCGGCACGGTGTCGAGCTGATCGCGATCGGCAACGGTACCGCGTCGCGCGAAACTGACGCACTCGCCACCGAATTGATCGCCGACATCCGAGCTGCCGGAGCTGCGGCGCCCACCAAGGCCGTCGTAAGCGAAGCCGGCGCCTCGGTCTATTCGGCGTCGGCCTATGCCGCCCGCGAGCTACCCGATCTCGACGTCACGCTGCGCGGCGCGGTGTCGATCGCCCGCCGGCTGCAGGATCCACTGGCCGAGCTGGTCAAGATCGAACCGAAATCCATCGGTGTGGGTCAGTACCAGCACGACGTGACGCCCGGCATCCTGGCCCGCAGCCTCGGCGCAGTGGTCGAAGACGCGGTCAACGCAGTCGGCGTGGACGTGAACACGGCTTCGGTGCCGTTGCTCGCCCGGGTGTCCGGCATCACCGAGACGCTGGCCGAGTCGATCGTCGCGCACCGCGACCGTACCGGCCCGTTCCGCAGCCGTCGCGCGCTGCTGGACGTGCCGCGGCTGGGCCCCAAGGCCTTCGAGCAGTGTGCGGGCTTCCTGCGGATTCGAGACGGTGAGGATCCCCTCGACAGCTCGGGGGTGCACCCCGAGGCCTACCCGGTGGTGCGCCGCATCCTCGACCGGGCCGGGGTGAGCCTGGCCGAGATCATCGGTAACCAGCGGGCATTGCGCGCCGTGCCGCCTGCGGAGATCGCCGACGACAGGTTCGGTGTCCCCACGGTGACCGACATCCTCGCCGAGCTCGAGAAACCCGGCCGGGATCCGCGTCCGGCGTTCACCACGGCGAGCTTCGCTGCCGGGGTGGAGAAGGTGGCCGACCTCAAGGAGGGAATGATCCTCGAGGGCGTGGTGACCAACGTCGCCGCCTTCGGCGCCTTCGTCGACGTGGGCGTGCACCAGGACGGCCTGGTCCACGTCTCTGCAATGTCCGACCGTTACGTCTCCGACCCGCACGAGGTGGTGCGCTCCGGCCAGGTCGTGCGGGTGAAGGTGGTGTCCGTCGACGTTGAACGGCAACGGATCGGGTTGACTCTGCGGCTCGACGAGGACACTCGTGCCCCGCGCAGAGACGCACCACCGCGACGCCGGCCGGAGCCGAAGCCACGCCGCAACGGCGGCAGCGAGCGACGTTCCGGCACCGGCGCGGGAGGTTCCGCGGGCACGGCGATGGCCGATGCCCTGCGCGCCGCCGGATTCGGTCGGTGAACTCGGGTCAGCCCAGGTAGACGCCGGGAGCGGCGGGGTAGCCGCCCCCGAGGGTCGCGATGTGGACGTGGTTGTAGTGGTTGGCGTTGTCAGAGCCGAGATCGGTCATCCGGTGCGGGGCGCCATGCGCCGGATACATCGTCTGCCGCCAGATCACGTGCGCGACACCCAGTCGGTCGGCGTTGCTCAGCACGAATGCCAGGACGGCGTCACCGAGAGCGACGCCCTCGGGGCTGCGGTGGTCGGGAATCATCACGTCGATCGCCAGCCCGTCGGGGTGCCAGCGCAGTGAATCGGGGCGCACCCCGCCGATGCGCTGGATTTCTGGGAAGATCGCGCTGACCGCACGAGCCACCAGGATGGTTTTGACCTGCATACCGGCCTCGGACCCAACCGTCGTCGGCAGTTCCGCGGCCAGCGTGCGGTGCATCGACCGCGAGCCGGCGAGCCGCAAGTCGTCGTCGGCAGGTGTGCTGCGGTAGTCAGCGACGGTAGGTGTGGCGGCGATCAGCGAGGCGCAGCATGCCGGGGCCGCATCGAGGGAGATTTGCGCGGCAGGGTTCGGCGGGTGAACGGACTCTGCCCCGGAGCACAGCAGTGCCAAGGCGGGCGCGGCGGCAGCGACCCCAGGCACCGCCCACCGGCGACGGCGCTTGGTAGCTAGACGGTGTCGACCCACGGGCCCGCACCCTACCGCGCGATCACGGCCGGCCAGCAAATCCTCCCTCGCTGCTGACCTGTGACCGCCACCGATCGACCTGGTCATGAAGCGCCTGGTCACACGGTTGCCGAGCGGAAATGCGGCGCCGGCGTTAGGCTCCCCGGCGGCGACTCAGTGTGGCCGGTGTAACACCGGCTCAGGGGCGCCCGATGAACCACCTACACCGGCTTCGACACCCGAAGGAGATGCCGTGGGCGCAGTTCTGGGGTTGTCGTTGACCACCACCGAGGTGACCTGGGCGCTGGTGGACGAGGCTGACCGCACGGTCGTCGACCACGACTCGTTGCGGCTCGACGCCGGGATCGAGATCGCCCGAGTGGCCGCACGCGGTGGCCACGGCCTGGCCCGCGCATGCGGGCTCGACGTCGAACGCCTGCGGTTGGTCTGGACGCCCGATGCCGAAGCTCAGGGACGGCGGCTCCGCACGGATCTGCGCTCGCTCGGGGTGACCGTCGATGCGGTCCCGATGGCCTACGCGACCAGGGTGCTCATCGATCCCGAGGACAGCGAGATGCCGCCCCTGGTGGCGCTGGCCTACGGCGCCGCGCTGGCCGACGTCGACCCCGCCGAGGCAATCACCGTCGCGCTGCCCCGGCAGACCGTCCCCCGTCGTCGGCGGCCGGTCCGGGTGCTCGCCGCCGCGATGGGCGTGGCTGCCGCTGCCGCCGTCGGCGCGGTCTTCCTGAGTGCCGGCTCGGCGTCGCAGGTCGAACCCGCCGCAACGACGGCCGCGGTTCCCGCCGGCGGCGATCCGGGCTGGGTGAGCGTGACGGCGCCGGTGGATCCCGGTGCCGAACCGCTGCGCAAGGTCGTCTCAGAACCGTCCGAGGCTTACGTCGCTTCTGCCGCGCCGGTGTACGAGGCTGCGTCCCCGGCGCCGGCAGCTCTTGCGTCCCCGGCACCTCCCGAGGCCGTCGCGGCGTCTTCGGTTCCCGAGGCCGTCGCGGCGCCTTCGGTTCCCGAGGCCGTCGCGGCGTCTTCGGTTCCCGAGGCGCTGTCGGCTCCCGTCGCGGAGTCGACGCCCACCGCCGAGGCGCACCTGCCGGCGGCTGATCAGCAGCATCTGCCGGGTGCGGAGCCGCTCGTCGCGCCGCTGCCCGGTCCCGAGGTCGATGCGCCCACGCTGCCTGATACGGACATGACAGTTCCGGCGAATGTGTTCACTGCGTTGCCCTGAGGGGCTACCGTCGAGGCCGTGACAGCGGCTACGCATATGACATGTGACGACGTGGTGGGTCTGGCTCGTGGCATGAGGGAGTTGGTGCGCGACGAGGCCGCCGAGTCCGAACGTCGCCGCACGCTGACCGGCAACGTCGTCGATGCGATGTGGTCCACGGGTCTGATGTCGGCATTCAACCCGGCGCCCGCAGGCGGTGTGGAGCCGACCTTCGCCGAGATGATCGAGACCTGGATCGAAATGGCATGGCAGGACGGCTCTTTCGGATGGGTCGGAATCGCCAACCTGCCCTCGTCGTTCGCTGCGGCGACCTACCTGCCCGACGACGGCTTCGCCGAGGTGTTCACCGCGCACGACAATCGCGTCACGATGGGCGGACAGTTCTTCCCCAACGGTCAGGGCACCGCCGTCGACGGCGGATACCGGCTCACCGGCTCGTGGAGTTTCGGCTCGGGCACCGGGCATGCCGAGTACGTGGCAGCCGGTTTCCTGCCGATGGTCGACGGCGAGATGCGCTGGATCAGCGAGGGCGTGCCCGACATGCAGGTGGCGATCGTGCCGCGCGCCGACGTCGCGTTCAAGGACGGCTGGCATGTGCAGGGCCTCAAAGCCACCGGCTCCTACGACTACACGATCGACGACGTGTTCGTTCCGCACGGCCGCACGTTCGCGCTGTTCACCCGCGAGCCGCGGCGGGGGACATCGCCCGCGACGCGGATGGGCATGATGCCGGTGACCGCGGCCGGGCATGCCGCATGGGCGTTGGGTGTGGCCAAGAGCATGCTCGACGATGTCGCCGAACTCGCCGCGACCAAGTTCCGGATGAGCGACATGGCCGCCCTGGCCACCCGACCGACGTTTCAGAAAGGCCTGGCCCGCCACGTCGCCGCATGGCGGGCCGCCCGGCTGCTGGTCCTGGACGCCTTCGGCACAGCCGAGGCCGCGGTCGCGGCCGGCGACGAACTCACTCCCACGATGCGCGCCGATATGCGGGTGGCCGCGGTGCACGCCACCGACACCGCCCGGGAATGCGCGGAGTGGGCGCACCTGGCCGCAGGCACGACCGCGATCCGCGAGGGCAGCCGCCTCGAACGCGCGTTCCGCGACATCTACACCGGTACGCAGCATGCCTTCATCAGCGAGAAGGTCGCGATCGACGCTGCCCAGATCTGGCTCGGCATCGTCGAGGACCAGTTCGGACTCTGAGTCAGTTCATGGGTGGGCGGGGTTCGTAGGGTTGGTACCACCACCACTGAGCGCGTTCGCCGGTTGGGCCTGGGCACGGGGGAACGTCCGGTGGCGGTTGGGTGGGTGGTCGGGCCAGCGAGGCTGAGGTCAGGGTGTTCCCGGCGGCGTCGGTGACGACCAGCTGGTCGGCGGGGCCGGTGATGGTGATCAGGCCGCGGTGATGCGCCCGGTGGTGATACGGACACACCAGGGCCAGGTTCCACAGTTCGGTGGGTCCACCGTCCTCCCAGTGCACCAAGTGGTGCGCGTGCAGCGCTCGGGTGGCCCCGCACCGCACCCGGGCACCGCGCAGGCGCGGTCGCGGTGTTCCAACGCCCGGCGGAGCCGCCGGTTCACCGTGCGGGTGGATCGGCCGGCCCCGATCACCTGACCGTCGCGGTGAAACCACACCTCGCACGTGGCGTCACAGGTCAGGTAGCTGTGGTCACTGTCGGGCAGAACAGGTCCCAGGTGCAGGGCCGCGACCTTGTCGGCGACATCGACGTGGACGACAACGGTGGTGTGTTGTCCGTGCGGGCGCGCGGTCGCCTCGGCATCCCAACCGGCGTGCACGAGCCGCAGGAACGCTGCCGCGGTGCCGGGCATCGATGCCCGGTCGTCGGGGTCGGCTTTCCACTCGCTGATCAGCGCGTCGCGGTGGGAGGCCAACGCGGCTTCGAAGGCGGCGTTCTCGACGTGGGGGAGTGCGATCTGCCAGTACGTGTACTGCTCATTGCTGCTCGAGGTGATCGACACCTGCGGCCCCGGGTCTGCGGTGGGGGCCGGCTCGTCCTCGTCCTCGAGCTCGGACTGGGGTTCAGGTGCGGGCTCGGATTTAGGTTGCATCTTCAACGCAGTGCGCAGCTGGTTGACGGTGGCGCAGCGGGCCATGATGGCGAAGTGTTCGTCAGAGCCGGGTAAGCCGTGCTGGGCGATGACCCCGATCTGATCGACGGAGAACCGGCCGTTCTTCAATCCTTCAACGCAGGAGGGGAATTCGTCATAGCGGTGCGCGATCGCCGCGATCGTCTGCGCACGCGATGGTGATACCCCGGCCTTCCAGGCCAGCCAGCCCGCGGTCGACCGGGATCCGGCAGCGGCCCACAACTCGTCACGGTCGATCTCTGCGGTGATTTCCACGATCCGCGCATCGATCGCGTTGCGCTGCCCCGTCAGCTCCGCCAGCTCCTCGTGCAACACCGACAACCGCTCATCGATGGCCAGAGAACTGATCGGCGACATGGCCCCAATCTGCCAACGATCCCCGACGTCCAGCCGCCTCATCGGCCAACCCACCGCGGGATCTGTGGATGAATTGGGCTCTGGGGACAACTTGCCAGTCGAAGCGCAACGGGGCAGGGGCAGGACCTCAGCCGCAGATCGCCGCGCATGTCATCAGAACGATTCGCATGCGCGAATCAACTGTTGTGCGCCTCGCCCACAGTGATGAGGTCGGAGAGCACCTGCGTCCACAGGGGACGGCGCACCCGATGCTGATCGGCGACGGTGAAACCCGCATCGGTGAACAGCCGCCGCATCGCTGCCGGGTCCGGCGCGTCATAGACCGGCAACCGCACCGCGGACAGCAGATCACTCGGCACCCCTCGCCGAGGACTGAGCGTCGCCACCGCCGCGGCGCCGCCGGGGGAGAGCACCCGGTGGAACTCCAGCAGCGCCGCAGGCTGATTGAACCAGTGAAACGCCGAGGTGCTCACCACGGCGTCCAGGCTGCCGTCGGCGAACGGTAACTGTTCGGCCGGCGCATGAACCCACCGGGCATCGGTCGACCGCCGGCCCGCCTCGGCCAGCATGCCCTCGGACAGGTCGACACCGAACACCTCGGCGCCATTCACCTCGCGAGCGATCCGGTCAGCGAGAATGCCTGTGCCGCAACCGATATCGGCGATCCGGCGAGAACCGCGGGCCTGCAGGAGCGCGATCATCTCGTCCTGGGCCGGCCGGTACACCCAGCGCTGGACCACGGCGGTGTCGTACACCGGTGCCGCGAAGCCCCAGAACCCCGTGACCGCGTCGTTGAACCGTCTGCGGGCCGACGGCACGGCTACCGGGCGGCGTCGAGAACGGGCAACTTCTCCGGGCAGTACGTGCGCAGACCCGCGCCGATGAACTGGTAGGTCTGCTCGGTGGTGGTGCCCTTCTCCATGTTCATCTGGATGAACCGGGCGGTGGCGAACACATCGGGGTCGACGCCGGTGTAGAGCCGCTTGCACATGATCTTGCCGATCCAGGCGTTGTAGTCCTTCTGCCCGTAGATCCCGTAGACATGCAACTCGTTGGCGAAATCGGTGTCCGGGTCGGCCGACGCGGGCGCCGCGGTGCCCAACGCTCCCACCGTCAGCGCCGCCGCAGCGATCCCCATCAGAATCCGCTTCATGCCCTCACTCCTTCTGCTGGATCACTCTGCAAGCCACCGGGTCTCGGCCACGCGGCCGGGACCGGACGTCGACGCACCCGTTGTGGCCACCAGAACCACGGGCCCATCAGCGCCGCGATCGCCGGTGTCATGAACGCCCGGATCACCAACGTGTCGAACAACAGCCCCAGGCCGATCGTCGTACCGACCTGCCCGATGATGGTCAACTCGCTGACCGCCATCGACATCATGGTAAGCGCGAACACCAGCCCCGCGGCCGTGACCACCGAACCACTGCCACCCATCGCCCGGATGATGCCCGTGCCGATGCCGGCGTGGAGCTCTTCCTTGAGGCGGGATACCAGCAACAGGTTGTAGTCCGCGCCCACCGCCAACAGGATGATGACCGCCATCGCGAGCACCAACCAGTGCAGCGGCTGGCCGAGGATGTGCTGCCAGAACAGCACCGAAAGACCGAACGACGAGCCGAGCGAGATCACCACGGTCCCGACGATGACCGCCGAGGCGACCACAGCGCGGGTCAGGATCAACATGATGATGAAGATCAACCCCAGCGCGGAGATCCCCGCGATCAACAGGTCGTAGGTGTTGCCGTCCTTCATGTCCTTGAAGGTGGCGGCGGTGCCGCCGAGGTAGACTTTCGAACCCTCCAGCGGAGTGCCCTTGATCGCCTCCTTCGCGGCGTTCTTGATCTTGTCGATCCGCGCGATGCCTTCGGGTGTCAGCGGATCACCCTCATGGGCGATGATGAACCGGACCGACTTGCCGTCGGGGGAGAGGAACTGCTCGAGCCCGCGCTGGAAGTCCTTGTTGTCGAAGATCTCCGGCGGCAGGTAGAACGAGTCGTCGTTCATCGAGTTGTCGAACGCCTCACCCATGGCGTCCGCGTCCTCCTGCTGCGCCGCCATCTGGTCCTGCATGCCCTTCTGACTCTGATACATCGTCAGCATCATCGTCTTCATGGTCTTCATCGTGGCGATCATCTCGGGCATCAACGCCACCATCTGCGGCATCAACGAGTCGAGCCGTTTCATCTCCGGGATGATCTCTTTGAAATCGTCGGTCATCACGTTGATGCCGTCGAGGGTGTCGAACACCGACCGGATCGCCCAACAGACCGGGATGTTGTAGCAGTGCGGTTCCCAGTAGAAGTAGTTGCGGATCGGACGGAAGAAGTCGTCGAAGTTCGCGATGCTGTCCCGCAGCGCCTCGATGTCGACGACCATCGCGTCCATCTTGGTCACCATCGAGTGGGTGATCTCGGACATCTGCTTGGTCAGGCTGGCCATCTTCGTCATCGTGGCGATGGTCTTGTCCATCTCGGCGGCTTGATCCAGCATGTCCGCCATCCGGTCCTGCATGTACTTCTCGTTGAGCCGCTGGGTGGTGCCCTGCATGCTCATCTGGAACGGGATCGAGGTGTGCTTGATCGGCTTGCCGTCGGGGCGGGTGATCGCCTGCACGCGCGCGATGCCCTCGACCCGGAACAACGCCTTGGCGATCTTGTCGATGACCAGGAAATCCGCCGAGTTGCGCATGTCGTGATCGCTCTGGACCATCAGCAGCTCGGGATTCATCCGGGCCTGCGAGAAGTGCCGGTCGGCCGCCGCGTAGCCCTCGTTGGCGGGCAGATCAGCGGGCAGGTAGTTGCGGTCGTTGTAGTTGGTCTGGTAGCCGGGCAGCGTGAGCAGGCCGACCAGGGACAGCGCCATGGCGCCCACCAGGATGGGTCCCGGCCAGCGCACGATGGCGGCGCCGATCTTCCGCCAGCCCCGAATGCGCATGGCGCGCTTGGGTTCCAACAGGCCGAAGCGGGTGGCCAGCGAGATGATCGCGACCATCAACACCACGCCGGCCAGCACCACGACGACCATGCCGATGGCCAGAGGCACGCCCAGGGTCTGGAAGTAGGGCAGCCGGGTGAAGCTGAGGCAGAACGTCGCGCCCGCGATCGTCAGGCCGGAGCCGAGCACCACGTGCGCAGTGCCGTGGAACATCGTGTAGAACGCGGTCTCTTTGTCCTCGCCGGCGCTGCGTGCCTCTTGATATCGGCCGATCAGGAAGATCGCATAGTCGGTTGCCGCCGCGATGGCCAGCGTCACCAGCAGGTTGGTGGCGAACGTGGAGAGCCCGATGATGTCGTGATAGCCGAGGAAGGCCACCAGACCGCGCGCGGTGGACAGCGACAGCACCACCATCACGAGCGTGATGAGCACGGTGACGATCGAGCGGTACACCAGCAGCAGCATGATGATGATGACGGTGAACGTCGCCGCCTCGATCATCCGCATGCTGCGGTCACCGGCGATGTGCTGGTCGGCAGCCAGCGCGGCCGGCCCGGTGACGTAGACCTTGACGCCCGGCGGGGGCGGCACACTCTTGACGATCTCCTGGACCGCCTCGACCGACTCGTTGGCCAGCGCCTCACCCTGGTTACCGGCGAGTTTGGCCTGCACATAGGCGGCCTTGCCGTCGTTGCTGGTCGACCCCGCCGCAGTGAGGGGATCGCTCCAGAAGTCCTGCACCGACTGCACGTGCACGGGATCGGCCCGCAGCTTGGCGACCAGCTGGTCGTACCAGGCGTGCGCCTCGTCGCCGAGGGGTTTGTCGCCTTCGAACACGATCATCGCCGAGCTGTCCGAGTCGCCTTCGCGGAATGCCTCGCCGACTTTCTTCATCGACACCAGCGAAGGCGCCTCGTCCGGGCTCATCGACACCGCCCGTTGCTGGCCGACGGTCTCCAGCTGCGGGACGACGGTGTTCAAGATGATGATCACCGCGACCCAGACCAGCACGATCGGCAGCGCCAACGTGCGGATCAGCCGGGGGATGAACGGCCGGTGCGGGCGAGAAGGAGGCTGCGGCTCGGTGGGGGCGTCGTGGACCGGTGCGCTCATGCCGACTTCACGAAACAGAAGGTCTGGGCGTTGAGCCCATCGGTCGTCTTCTCGTCGCGCAGCTCATCGTCGACGAAGATCCGGCAGGTGATCGTGCTGCCGTCGCCCTGGGCCACGATGTTCGGCGCCGCGGACGGCTCGGTGGTGGACAGCGTCAGCGACCACGGCAGCGCGGCGCCGTCCACGCGCTGCGGCTTGGCGTCGAGATCCAGGTAGTTGATGTCGGCGTAGCTTCCGGTACCGGTGATCTCGTAGCGGACCACCTTGGGGTCGAACGGCTCAGGCAGGTCGGCGAAGTTGCGGGGCGTCTCGATGATGCCGTCGGAACCGAAGAACGTCCGGATGCGGGATACGGTCAGCCCGGCCACGACGACGACGAACACGATCAGCAGCGGTAGCCATATTTTTCTGGCGACCTTCATCACGACCTGTGTCTCCCCATGTCTCCCTGGCAAGTGCCGCGCACTGATAACCCCTGGCCTCGTGTGTTGTTTCGCCGATCGTAACTTAGCCCGTATAAGTTCTCATCGGACACACAGTAGATCAAGTCAGTGTGGTCCTGCTTACTTCTCTGCGGCCGTTGCGTTCCGGATCACCGGCGGCCCGCGCGTGCTAGTCCGATTCCGGGGTGTCGCCGCCCGTCTCGTCGTCTTTTCCCGAGGCGTCCAGCACGCTCACCGCGATGCCGTAGGGAAGGAACCTGACCCGACGGGCGGGGTCGGTGTTGTCCTTGTTGGCTCGCAGCGCGTCGAGCTCGGTGGGGAACACCTGCTCGATGTGCGCACCGCCGGACTCGTCGACGGTGAAGATGGCCCAGACGCCGTCACCCGTCTCGCCGGCGGTCTCCGGCCGGCGCGGCCGCCCGCCGCGGGCGAGATCGTCGAACAGCACCGACCAGCCGGCCCGCTCGCCGGAGGTGGTCATGAACTTGCCGAGCGCGTCACGCAGGCCCTCGCCTGCGTCGCGAATCACCCGGTCGAAGTCCTCCGGGTCGAAGCCAAAAGGTCCGTTGCCGCTCATCGTCGTCCTCCTCGGGGCTGTGAGGCACACAGCATGTGTCCAGTGTGCCTGCGGCGGCGGGGCCAGTCGACTATCGGCATACCGAGGTGGTAGGTAACCGTATGCCCTTCACGCGCGCCGATGTGCTGTCGGCCGCCCAGCGTTCCCTCGCCGCCGCCGGCGCGCACGACCGGGAAGGCTGGCTGGGATTGTTCACCGCCGACGGCCGGGTCGAGGACCCGGTCGGGTCGGCGCCACACCGCGGGCGCGCCGCCATCGGACACTTCTACGACACGTTCATCGGACCGCGCGAGATCACCCACCACCTGGAGGCAGACCTGGTCGCCGGCGCGACGGTGCTGCGTGACCTGACGCTCGAGATCCAGATGTCGGACACGCTGCGAATGCAGGTGCCGACCTACATCCGCTACGACGTGGAGGACACCCCGGACGGACTCCGGATCGCGGCGCTGTCGGCGTACTGGGAGCTGCCCACGATGATCGGCCGGTTCCTGCGCGGTGGCGTCGGGGCGCTGCCCGCCGCGCTGGACCTCGGCCGCGCCATGGCCACCCACCAGGGTGTACGCGGCAGCCTCGGATTCCTGCGCGGGTTCGGCGGCGTGGGCGGCGGTGTCGGGGCCACATTCGCGCGGCTGCTCGACGACGCGTGCGCCGGCGACGAGGTCGGGCTGCGGCGCCGCACCGCAGGCGTTGAGATCGTCGCGGGGGACGACGAGCCCCGCACCGCGTCGGAGCTCACCCGGCTGCTCTCGGGCGGCAGCTGGGACAAGCTGATCCGGTCCGGTCGGTCCGTCGCAGCCCGGGTGCACGCCGCCGCGGGCGGCGGCGACGGGCGTTGCATCGTGATCGGAGAGCACAGCGCGCGTGGTGTCGACCGCGCCGCACTGACCCGGCTGCGGGTCTTCACCGACGCCCAATGAGGGGCGAGAACGGCGGTGTTGTCGCGCCCGGCCCGGCGGACGTGAGAACGTAACAGGACCATGGACACCACTTCTCGCGATTCCGCGGCGTACATGAGCTACGAAGAATTCGGCCGGCGGTTCTTCGAGGTCGCTGTGACCGAGGAGCGCGTGGGCGAAGCGATCGGTCAGATCGCCGGCGAGGCATTCGAGATGGGTCCGATCGCCCAGGGGCCGGGCCGGCTGGCCAAGGTGACCGCCAAAGTGCGCATCATGGCACCGCGGGTCAACCGGCGGGTCGCCGACGAGATCACATTCGCGATCCGTATCCCCCTGGAGATCGACATGGTGGTCGATCTGCGTATCGACAAACCCCAGTTCATGGTGTTCGGTGAGATCTCCCTGCGCGCCGTGGCCCGCGCCGCGGAGCCGCTGCTGCTGATCATCGACGTGGAGAAGCCGCGGGCGACCGACATCGCCATCCACGTGACGTCGAAGTCGCTGCGCGGCGAGGTGGTGCGGATCATCGGCGGCGTGGACGCCGAGATCAAGCGGTTCATCGCCGCGCACGTCGCCGGGGAGATCGACAGCCCGGAGTCCCAGCAGGCCAAGGTGATCGACGTCGCACACGAGCTCGACACGACCTGGACGGGGATCTGACCCCGGCTCACCCGACCAGATGGGCCAACGCCGGCCGGCGCGGACCGCGCGCCTCGCCGACCGGCCTGCCGCGAAGATGGCTTCGCAGGCGCTCCATGATCCACGGCATCAGCATGTTCTGCGTCCACAGAAACTGCGAATAGGTGCGCGAGCGCAGCGACGGCGACTCTGCGCCCGGATCCGCAGTGGCCCACTCATGAGAGCTGCCGGGCAGGCCGAGCGCTTCTGCGGCCGCCTCGGCGAACAGCAGGTGCCCGCGCGGGGAGCCGTGCACCCGGTCCGGACTCCAGGTGTCGGGCTGGGTCATCGACGGCGCGCTGTAGAGGTCCACCAGCGCGAAGCCGTACCGCCTGGCCGCGGCGCGGATGACGTCGTTGATCGCGAGCACCCGGTGACCCAGCACGCGCCCGATGGGCAGGATGCGGGCCAGGTCGGGGAACGTCGTGGTGACCACCGTCGCGCCCGATGCGGCCAGCGTGCGGTGCACGACCTCGAGCTGGGTCAGCGCATGCTCGAATCCGGGTCCAGGCCGGGTCATGTCGTTCATGCCGATACACAGCGTGATCAGATCCGCCCGCATGGTCAGCGCCGCCGGTAGCTGGACGTCGGCCACATCGCGAATCTGGTTGCCGCGCACGGCCAGATTGGCGTACTGCAGCCCCGGGTGGAGCGCATCGAGCCGCTCGGCGAGTCGATCGGCGAACCCTCGCAACCCCGAGGAATCGTCGCCGTCCCACAGTCCCTCGGTCTGGCTGTCGCCGAGGGCGACGTAGCGGGTGTACCGGTTATGACCGACCACGAGTAGGGACTCTAACGCGGGCGGCCCAGTCTGGTCAGGTTGAGCGCCACGCCGACGCTGACTCCGGTGATGGTGTCTTCCAAGCGTTTCCGGTCCAGTTCGGCGCGCCACTGCGGCAGTGTTCCCGTCACGCGCACGACGTGCGGCGCGAACTCGACACCGGTCAGCGTCAGGCCGTGCGCCAGCTCGGGCAGGCGCACCGGGTAGGCCGGTGTGCGCGCCGGCAGCCGCCAGCGCCTGGGACCCAGAGCCACCGTGTGGGCCTGCAGCCAGACCGTCGAACCGTCGACGCTGACATCGACCTCGACGTGGCCGAAGCGCGGCCGGCGAGCGAACCGGATGCGGGCCACTCCGTCCTCGCCGACGACGCCGGACAACCGCGGCGCGGCCCGGCCGAACAGGTCGTCGACCATCGGCGCCGGCACCTCCAGCATCACCTCCACCGGAGCGGCCACCAGGAGCGGCGGCATCCCTGGTCGGACGTGCACGTTGTGCAGGACCACCGTCGCCGTATCGAGAATGCCGCCCTGCCAACGGATATCGGAGGCGACCAGCCGCACATCGGTGAGCTGCCCCACCGAGAGGCCGTGCACGTCGAGCGTGGCATCGACGCGAGTGACGGTCAAGGTCAGGTCTCCGTCGTCCAAGCGCACCGTGAGCCGCCGCCCCAGAACCAGGCGGCGCACCGTCAGGAACAGCGTGCGGTAGGCGGCCGCGGCGCCCGTGTTGACCGGCACCATGGTGGTCGCCGACCACAGCGAAGTGAGCATGCGCCGCGTAGGACGGGTCATCTCCTCCATCCTTGCACGGGCTATCGTCGGCTGTGACTTCCCGCGGGCCCAAGCGCAGTGCCGGACTCCTGCTCTACCGCGACGGCCAGGATGGGCTGGACGTGCTGCTCGGCCATCCGGGCGGTCCGTTCTGGGCGCGCAAGGACGACGGCGCATGGTCGATCCCGAAAGGGGAGTACGGCGAGGGCGAGGACCCGTGGGTGGCTGCACAGCGGGAGTTCACCGAGGAGATCGGCACACCGCCCCCGGCCGGGCCGCGCATCGACCTCGGCGCGCTCCGCCAACCCGGCGGCAAGATCGTCACCGCGTTCGCGGTGCGCGGTGAGCTGGATCCCGAGACCGTGGCGAGCAATACGTTCACGATGGAGTGGCCGCCGCGCTCGGGCCGGATGGCGGAGTTTCCCGAACTCGACAGGGTGGCCTGGTGGGACCTCGCCACGGCTCGGGTGAAACTGCTCAAAGGGCAGCGGCCCCTGCTCGATGCGCTGCTCGAGGCGCTGCGTTAGAGATCGATCGTCAGGGCTCCGGCCGCGCGGGACACGCAGGTGAGCATCATTCCGGCCGCCCGCTCCGGATCGGTGAGCAAGGTGTCGCGATGGTCCACCTCACCCTCGAGCACCCGGACGCGGCAGGTGCCGCAGAACCCCTGCTGGCAGGAGTACGGGGCGGCCACCCCGGACCGCCGCAGCGCCGTCAGCAAGCTCTCCTGCGCGTCCACGGCGATCGTCGTGCCCGTCGATGCCACCGTGACCTCGAACGGTCGGCCGTCGTGCACGGGCGGGGCTGCGAACCGCTCGAAGTGCAGCTCCACGTCGGCGCGGTCGATCAGCGCCGCCCGCACCGCAGTCAACATCGGCGCCGGGCCGCACGCGTACACCGCGGTGCCCTCCGGGCAGTCGCCGAGAAGCGTTGTCGCCGAGGGTAATCCACTCTCATCATCGGTGCGGACCTGTACGGCGGGACCGAAAGCGGCCACCTCGTCGACGAAGGGCAGGCTGTCGCGGCTGCGTCCGGTGTAGATCATCGACCACTCCACGCCCAGGCGATGAGCCGACCGCAGCATCGGCAGGATCGGGGTGATGCCGATGCCGCCGGCGATGAAACGCACTCGCCGCGTGGGGGATCCGTGACCGGGAACGGAGAGCGGGAAAGCGTTGCGTGGGCCGTGGGTGTGCACGACGGAGCCCGGGGTGAGCGCGTCGTGCACCTCCATCGAGCCACCGCCGCCGGCCGGGATGCGGCGCACCGCGATGCGGTACTCGCCCGCGTCGGACGGGTCACCGCACAGCGAGTACTGGCGGATGCGTCCGCTGGGCAGATGCACGTCCAGGTGGGCGCCGGGATACCAGCGGGGGAGAGCGGAGCCGTCGGTGGCTGCCAACGTCAACTCCACGACGTCCTGGTCACGGGCCACCACGCGGCGCTGCCGCAGCGCGAGCGCGAGAGTGTCGGCCGCGCGACGCTGCGGGGGACGGAGCCGGCGCACCGCCGCGGTCGCGGTGAACAGACCGGCGATGCCGGCGCCGGCCAGCGCCAACACCGGGTCGTGGCGGCTGCGCCCCGACGCGCTCGGCGGCGTCTGCCGATAGTGCGCGGGCATCACAGATGTGCAGCCCGCGCCGCCGGAGAGCTCGCCAGGTAGGCGACCGCCTGCGCGGTGGACCCGAACTGCTCTGGTGAATAGCCGGGCCGGAAGTAGGTCAGCGTGCTCGACCCGAACAGCGAGCGGTAGCGCGGCAGCAGGCCCAGCTTGGAGTCGCGCATCCGCATCCGGTTGAAGCCCCACCACGACGTGTCGACGGCCGGGTCGGTCCTGACCAGGTACCACGCGGTGCGCTGGAAGAACACGAACAGCATCGACGCCGCGAGCGTCATCGCCCGGATCCGGGCCAGGTAGCTGTCGTGGAAATAGGTCGCGACGTCGTGGGCCACACTGCGGTGTTCCACTTCCTCGCTGCCGTGCCAGCGGAACAGATCGGTCAGCGTGGGATCGGCACCGTGGGCGTCCCAGCTGCAGTTCAGTGCGAAATCGCCCATCACCGCGGTGTAGTGCTCGATCGCCGCGATCAGCCACAGCCGGTCGCACAGATGATTGAGCCGCTTGCCCGGATCGGGGGTGTCGAGCGGGGCCAGTACCCGGGAGAAGACGTGTTCGACCTGGGCGAGGATGGGGCTCGGATCGACACCGCGCTCGACCATGAAGTCGTGCAGGATCGCATCGTGCACGTCGGCGTGGGTGGCCTCCTGGCCGATGAACCCGCGGATGTCGTCGGCCAGGTGTGGGTCCTCGACCATCGGTAGCGCCTCGTTGAACGTCTGGACGAACCAGCGCTCACCGGCGGGCAGCACGAGGTTCAGCACGCTGATCACATGCGAGGCGGCTGGATGACCGGGAATCCAGTGCAGCGGCACGTCGCTGACGTCGAACGCCACTTTGCGGGCCTGGATCTGCACCGGACCGGGATCGATCTCGTCGACGGCGGTGGTGGCGGCTCGGCGAGCTCTCTGCATGGCCGAGAGTTTACGACGGGCCGGCCGGATTGGTGGGAACGCGGGTCCCGGGTAATCGGATCAGCCGGCGGGCAGCGGCTGACCGGGGATTGCCGGTCCGCCCGGGATCTGCTGGGGCGCACCGGCGACCGGCGCACCCGCGCCCGGGGCGCCGGCGATCGGCACGACCGGGGTGGGTGTCACCGTGGTCACACCGTTCGCGCCGACCGTCGGACCACCGACCGGCCCCTGGGCCTTGATCTGGTCGGCGGCGGCCTGCGTGCAGTCCAGCGACAACAGCATCCGGCCGCCACTGGTGACCTTCTGCTGGTCCACCAGGCACGCCGACTGGGGGAGCACGCTGCCGCGCGAACCGCCGAAGTAGGCCTTGATGCCTTGGCTCTTGAGGATGGCCAGCGCGCGGCCGTACTGCTCGCCGGTCACGTTGTACGGGCTGGGAGCCCCCGCGGGCTGAGAGAGCGCGACACCGGCTCCGAGCAGTGCGGCTGTTCCGGCGGCGACGAGGCCGCCGCTGAGCACGGCGATCTTTCTCACGACAACTGACTCCTCGGGTCGATGCGGTGCGAACATATCGCAGCGGTGGCGAATGTGAAACCGCTGCAGATGCGTCCAGCGTTACAGGCGGAGACGTCCCGGCACGTCACGGTGGTCCGGCCGCGGTGCGCATCACATCGCACAGCGCAGCGGCGCGGGCGTCGTCGAACACGGCGTCGAGCAGCACCGCCCGGCCGTCGGCCCCAGCCAGCGGCACCCGCCAGTTCGGGTATTCGTCGGTGGTGCCGGGCTGGTTCTGGGTGCGCGTCTCACCGACGGCGTCGGCCAGCGACAGCGCCAGCAGTTGCGACGGGCTGCGCCCGAGATAGCGGTGCAACGCGATCACGACCTCATCGACATCGACATCACGGACATCGGGGTCCGTCTGTTCGCCGAGCAGGCCCACCCGGCGCAACTCGGCCAGCCACGCATCCCGGTGGGTCCGGTCGTCCTCCCACTCCTGCACAGCGGGGCGGGTCAGCAGGCCGAGTTCGTCGCGCAGCCGCACGTGCTCGCCGACCAGATAGCCGGCCGTGGGCGGCAGATCGTGGGTGGTGACCGCCGACAGGCAGGCCTGCCGCCATTGCTCGGCCGGCAACGGAGAACCGTCGTGAGCATACTCGAACCACAGGATCGAGGTGCCGAACAGACCCCGGTCCTGGAGATATTCGCGTACCCACGGTTCGACGGTGCCGAGATCCTCGCCGACCACGATGGCCCCGGCCCGCTGCGCCTCGAGCGCGACGATGCCGATCATCGCCTCATGGTCGTAGCGCACGTACGTGCCCTCGGTGGGTGCGACGCCCGCCGGGATCCACCACAGCCGGAACAGCCCGATGATGTGGTCGATGCGCACCCCGCCCGCATGCCGCAGCGCCGCGGCCACCAACGCCCGAAACGGTTCGTAGGCGGCCTCGGCCAATCGGTCGGGCCGCCACGGCGGTTGTGACCAGTCCTGCCCGAGTTGGTTGAACTCGTCGGGCGGTGCGCCCGCGGTGACGCCGAGCGCCAGCACGTCCTGCAGTGCCCATGCGTCGGCGCCGCCGGGATCCACCCCGACCGCGAGGTCGGCCATGATGCCCAGTTCCATGCCCGCGCTCTCAGCGCCGGCCTGCGCCGCGCCGAGCTGCTCGTCGAGCAGCCACTGCAACCAGCGGTGGAAATCCACGGCGGCGGGGTGCTCGGCGGCGAAGGCGGCCACCGCCTCGCTGCGCGGGTGCTGCAGTTCGGCGGGCCAGTCGCGCCAATCACCCCCGTACTGTTCGGCCAGCGCGCACCAGGTGGCGAAATCGTCGAGGGCGCGACCCTCGCGGCGGCAGTACCCCTGGTAGGCGAATTCGCGGCCGCGGCGCAACGGGACCTGATAGATGCTCTGCAGGGCAGCACGTTTGGCTTCCCACGCGCGGTCGCGATCGATGCGATCCGAGCGGGCCGCCCGCGCCTGCACCCGCGCCTGCGCTTTACGGAGCCGGCCCCGGTGGCGCAGGTAGGCGTATTCCGGAACGGCCTCGACCCGCAGATACAGCGGGTTGACGAAGCGGCGCGAGGTGGGCAGGTACGGCGAAGGCTCCATCGGCGGGGTCGGTGCCGCCGCGTGCAGCGGGTTCACCAGGACGAAGCCGGCGCCGTGTTGACCCGCAGACCATACCGCCAGATCGGTCAGGTCGCTCAGATCCCCCACACCCCAGGAGTTCTCGGACCGCACGCTGTAGAGCTGCGTGGACAGCCCCCACAGCCGGCGAGTGCCCATCCGCGCCGGGGTGGCGATGTGCGCCGGCGTCACGATCACGGTGACGCTCGTGTCGAACGCGCCGACCCGAAGGTGCAGGCGGTGATAGCCCAGCGGCAGATCCCCGGGTACTTCGAAGCTCGCCTCGCCGATCAACCGGCCGTCGAGATCGTAAGGCGGACGGTTGTTCTCGAGCTGGCGCAGACCGTCGCGGCGGGTGCCGTCCTCCAGCTGTAGCCACAGGTCGACGGGATCGCCGTGGGTGACGTGCACCCAGAACGGCGTCGCCGTCCCGGACCGGGCGACGACCGCTGCGGGCAGCGATTTCGACCAGTACGCGCGCTCGTGATCGGCGAGGGCGGTGGCGCGCTCGGACTCGGTGCCCGCCGAGACGCCGAGGGCGGCCAGGACGGCGACCAGCGTCGTCTCGGGCACCGTGATGCGGCGACCCGACCAGTCCAGATAATCGGTGGCGACGCCGTACCGCGCGGCCAGGTCGAGCAGCTGGTTCTCCGGCATGGCCGCCATCTTGCCCGTCCCGCGCCGCCGCGTCGCAGCAACGGCCCGGCGCAGCGGTAGGGTCGCAGGCATCATGGCGCCCCACCCGCTCGACGGCGGCCAGGCGCGCGACCGCAGGGCCCGGGTCGCGATCGGCGCCGTCTTTCTCACCAACGGCGCGTTGTTCGCCAACCTGCTGCCCCGGCTGCCGGAGGTCAAGACAGACCTCGGATTGTCCAACGCAACGCTGGGCGGTGCGGTGGCCTCGTTCTCCGCCGGCGCGCTGGTCGCCGGCCCGGCCGCGGCGGCGCTGATCCGGCGCTTCCAGTCCGCCCGGGTCAGCCTGGGCACCACGGCGGTGCTCGCCGTGTTCATCGTTGCAGCCGCGGCGGCTCCGAGCGCCCTCACGCTGGCCGCAGCGCTGTTCGTCGCCGGCGCCGCCGATGCGATCACCGACGTCGCCCAGAACGTCAATGCCCTACGGCTGCAACGGCAGTACGGCCGATCGATCATCAATTCCCTGCACGCCGTGTGGGCGGTGGGCGCGGTGACCGGCGGCTTGATGGCCGCCGGTGCGATCGCGGCACACCTGCCGCGCACGCTGCATCTCGGGGTGGCGGCCGCACTGTTCTGCGCCGTCGCGGCTGCGGCGTACCCGTTCCTGCTCCACGGCCCCGACCACGACGATCACCCGACCCGGCAGGGCGGTGCCAGCTCTGCCGGCGCCGCGGTGTACCTGATCTTGCTGGCGCTCGTCGGCATCGCGATCGCCGGCGCCACCGTGGAAGACGCCGGAAGTTCCTGGGCGACGCTGTATGTGCGCGACACCCTCGGCGCCCCAGGGCCGGTCGCCGCGTTCGGGTACGTCGCGCTGGTCGGCTGCATGTGCGTCGGTCGGCTGGTCGGCGACCGCCTCGTCGACCGGTTCGGCGAGCGTGCCGTGGTGCGCGCCGGCGGGCTGATCACAGCGGCCGGTATGGGTGCCGCGCTGGCGTTTCCGTCGGTGCCGGGCACGATCGCGGGCTTCGCTGCGGCGGGGTTGGGCGTGGCGACGGCGGTGCCTGCGGCGATGCGCGCCGCCGACGAATTGCCCGGCCTGCGCGCCGGGACCGGGTTGACGATCCTGACGTGGCTGATGCGTGTCGGCTTCCTCGGTGCCCCGTTGATCGTCGGGGTGGTGGCCGACGCGGCGGGCCTGCGCGTCGGCTTGCTCATCGTGGTGGTCGCCGGCATCAGCCTGCTCGCCCTGGGCGGTGTGCTGGCCGGCAAAGCCAGGCGATGAGCCCAGGATCCGCTGGTACAGTTGCGTACCGGCTGTCGATCGAAGGAGATCACTGAGATGACCGCGGAAGCGCGCTCCGAATGGACCCACAGCAGTGCGGGCGGTCGACCGGTGGTGGACACCACCTCCGGGCCCGTCCGCGGCGTGGACGACGGCACGGTGGCGGTGTGGAAGGCCGTGCCCTACGCCGCGCCTCCCGTGGGGGACCTGCGCTGGCGCGCCCCGGTCCCGCCCAGCGCCTGGACCGAACCGCGGGACGCCACCCGCGTCGGCTCGGTGTGTCCGCAGCCCACCGACCCGCGCATCCCCATCGATCTCGGCGCCCCGCAGGGCGAGGATTTCCTCACCCTCAACATCTGGGCCCCGTCGGGTGTCGAGCCCGGCGCCGGCAAGCCCGTGATGGTGTGGGTGCACGGCGGCGCCTACATCCTGGGTTCAGCCAGCCAACCGCTTTACCACGGTCGGCAGCTGGCCGCCGACGGCGACGTCGTCGTGGTGACCGTCAACTACCGGCTCGGTGCCCTGGGTTTCCTCGAACTCGCCCCTCTGGGCGCGGATTCCGAGCGCTTCGCCACCAACGTCGGGTTGCGTGACGTCCTCGCCGCACTCACCTGGGTGCGCGACAACATCGCCGCATTCGGAGGCGACCCGGGCCGGGTGACGCTGTTCGGCGAATCCGCCGGGGGCGGTGTGGTGACCACACTGCTCGGCAGTCCCGCCGCCAAGGGTCTTTTCCACGCGGCCATCGCGCAGAGCTCACCGGCCACGTCGTCCTACGACGCCGAGCAGGCCGGCCGCATCGCGGCCCGGTTCCTCGACGTCGTCGGAGTCGGTCGCGACGAGTTGTCGCGCCTGGCCGAGCTACCCGTGCAGGCGATCGTGGCCGCGTCGCGCACCGTGTTCGACGAGGTGCCGCTGCGCACGCCGGGCCGGCTCGCGTTCGCGCCGATCGTCGACCGCGACATCGTCCCCGACTACCCGATCCGGCTCGCCCGCGCCGGGCGGACCCATCCGGTGCCGCTGATCATCGGGACCAACCGCAACGAGGCGGCGCTGTTCCGTTACATGAAGGCCCCGATTCTGCCGATCAAAGCCGAATCCATTCGGGCGATGTTCGCCGAGATCGCGGCCGAACAGCCCGAATTGACGCTGCCCGAGCGGGCCGAGCTGGAGGGCATGTATCGCCGCAGGAGCGCGGGCAGGGGCCTCGGTCTGGCCAGCGATCTGGGCTTCCGGATGCCGTCGATCTGGTTCGCCGACGGCCACCGGGCCAGCGCACCCGTGTACCTGTACCGCTTCGACTTCGCCACCCCGATGCTGCGCCTGCTGCGCCTGCACGCCGCCCACGCCACCGAGCTGCCGTTCGTCTGGGGCAATCTGGGTGCGGGACGCAGGGACCCGATGTTCGCCCTGGGCGGCCGCGCGGCCGGCGCCGAAGTGTCGCGCCGGGTTCGCGCCCGCTGGACCAGCTTCGCCCGCGACGGCGCACCCAGCGCGCCGGCGGGCACGCCGCAGTGGCGGCCCTACGACGACGACCGCGCCACGCTGGTCATCGACCGGCACGACGCCGTGGTCGCCGACCTTGACGCTCCGGTGCGGCGGGCCTGGGGCGACGACGTCCTGAGCTTCCGGTAGGAGCGGAGATGGAGTTCCTCACCGTGCTGCCGCCCGCGATGCGCGATCCTGTGCTGTTCGCGATCCCGTTCTTCCTGCTACTGCTCATCATCGAGTGGACCGCCGCCCGCAAGCTCGAACACGTTGTGGCAGAACAGGATCAACAGCAAGAGCGGCCGGGCCGCGGCGCCTATCTGGCCCGGGACTCGTGGGCGAGCATCTCGATGGGGCTGGTGTCGGTCGCGACGATGGGCGCGTGGAAGTTCCTGGCGCTGCTGGGCTATGCGGCGATCTACACCTACCTGGCGCCGTGGCACCTGTCGGCGACGCAGTGGTACACCTGGGTGATCGCGATCCTCGGGGTCGACCTGCTGTTCTACTGGTATCACCGCATCGCCCATCGCGTGCGGTTGATCTGGGCCACCCACCAGGCGCACCACTCCAGCGAGTACTTCAACTTCGCCACTGCGCTGCGGCAGAAGTGGAACAACAGCGGCGAGATCGTGATGTGGATTCCCTTGCCGCTGTTGGGAGTTCCCCCGTGGATGGTGTTCGTGAGCTTCTCCATCAGTCTCGTCTACCAGTTCTGGATCCACACCGAACGGATCGGCACGCTGCCCCGACCCGTCGAGTTCGTCTTCAACACCCCGTCGCACCACCGGGTGCACCACGGCATGGATCAGCTCTACCTGGACCGCAACTACGGCGGCATCCTCATCATCTGGGACCGGCTGTTCGGCACGTTCCAGCCCGAGGTGTTCCGGCCGCACTACGGACTGACCAAGCCGGTGCACACGTTCAACATCTGGCGGTTGCAGACCCGCGAGTACGCCGCGATCGGCCGCGACGTGCGTGCCGCGCGCAGGATGCGCGACAAACTCGGCTATGTCTTCGGCCCGCCAGGATGGGCGCCCGCCCAGCAACCCGAGTCGGTCACCCCCGCCGATGCCAGGCCGTAGTCTGCGCGGTGTGCAGACCGTTTTCGATGCCCACGTCGACCCCGCCCTGGTGGACCGATCCCTGTCCGGAAGCACGCTGGGCTCGGTCTGGCTGGACTCGGCCGCCGTGGTGCGCCCCGACCATCCGCCGCTGACCAGCCCGCTGACCGCTGACCTGCTGGTCGTCGGCGGCGGCTACGCCGGGTTGTGGAGTGCCCTCCACGCCGCACGACGGCACCCCGACCGGCGCATCGTGCTGATCGAGGCCGACCGCGTCGGGTGGGCAGCCTCCGGCCGCAACGGCGGTTTCGTCGAGGCCAGCCTGACGCACGGCTACGACAACGGGAAATCCCGCTGGCCCGACGAGATCGACACCCTCGAGGCGATGGGCGTGGAGAACCTCGACGGCATGCAGGCCGAGATCGCCGAGCTCGGCCTGGACACCGAATGGCAGCGCACCGGCATGATGACGGTGGCCACCGAACCCCACCAGGTCGAATGGCTCACCGAGGCGGCCGCCGACGGTCACGGGGAACTGCTCGACACCGCGGCGGTACGCGCCGAGGTGGCCTCGCCCACCTACCTGGCCGGCCTCTACAGTGCCGACCACTGCGCGATCGTGCACCCAGGGAAGCTGGCGCTCGAGCTCGCCCGCGCCTGCCGGGAGGCCGGCGTGGAGATCTTCGAGCACACCACGGCCCGTCGGATTCATTCCGGCGGCGCCGCGCTGCGCGTCGACACCGACGGCCCGGTGCTGACGTGCCGCCAGATCGTGTTGGCCACCAACGTCTTTCCCAGCCTGTTACGTCGCAACCGGCTGCACACCGTGCCCGTCTATGACTACGTGCTGGCGACCGAACCGTTGACCGACGCCCAACTGGACCGCAT
This sequence comes from Actinomycetota bacterium, assembly GCA_040752555.1. GTDB lineage: Bacteria > Actinomycetota > Actinomycetes > Mycobacteriales > Mycobacteriaceae > Mycobacterium. The sequence goes on from JBFMGT010000005.1 coordinate 77,833, forward strand.
CGGATGGCGGCGCAGGCAGGGGATCGGGGACTCGGCCAACCAGTTCCACTACTACCGCCTGACCATGGACAACCGCATCGTCTGGGGCGGCTACGACGCGATCTACCACTTCGGCCGCCGGGTCGATTCCAGCTATGAGGATCGCGCGGAGACGTACCGCCGGCTGGCTGCGCACTTCTTCCTCACGTTCCCCGGCCTCGACGACGTCCGCTTCACCCACCGGTGGGCCGGTGCGATCGACACCAACACGCGGTTCTGCGCGCACTGGGGGCTCGCCCGCGACGGTCGCGTCGCCTACGTCAACGGGTTCACCGGCCTCGGCGTCGGCGCGGCGCGTTTCGCCGCCGATGTCTGCCTCGACCTGCTCGACGGGGTCTCGACGCCGCGCACCCGGCTGGAGATGGTGCGCCGCAAGCCGCTGCCGTTCCCGCCCGAACCGCTGGCCAGCGCCGGTATTCAGGCCACCCGGTGGTCGCTGGACCGCGCCGACCACTCCGCCGGGCGGCGCAACGTGTTGCTGCGCGCCCTCGACGCGGCGGGGCTCGGCTTCGACTCCTGACCCGTTGTAACGCCCCGTTATCGGCCCGCGATGAGCCAGTTACACCGTCCGCACACGCGGGTACCACTGCTCCATCGTGAGCGCGGCGGTCGCCGAGAACTCACCCGGGGAGAGTGGAGGGGCCGTGTCTATTCGCCTGTCAGTGACGTCCGCGCTGCTCATTCTGCTGACGCTGCTGGTTCCGTCGGGTCCGGCCGGCGCGCAACCCGACCCACTCGTCCACCCCGGCATGGAGATCCACCAGGACTCCGTCCTGTGCACGCTCGGCTACGTCGACCCGGCCACCCGCATCGCCTTCACCGCAGGCCACTGCCGGGCCTCGGGCACCGTCACCGACAAGACCGGCACCGTGATCGGCACCCAGGGTTCCTACCGGGACAACACCCCGGACGGCATGACGGTCGACACCAATCATCAGATCGCCGACTGGGAGGTCATCCACCTGCTGCCGTCGGCGACGGTCAACAACGTGCTGCCCACCGGCAAGGCACTGGTCACCGATCCCGCCGTGCTGCCCGTGGCCGGGATGCCGGTCTGCCACTTCGGCGTGGTGACGGGGGAGAGCTGCGGCACCGTGGAGGCCGTCAACAACGGCTGGTTCACGATGGCCAACGGCGTGGTGAGCCGCAAGGGTGACTCCGGTGGTCCGGTGTACACCACCACGGCCGACGGCCGCACCGTCCTGATCGGTGTCTTCAACAGCACCTGGGGTACCTACCCGGCCGCGGTGTCCTGGCAGGCGGCCAGCGCCCAGGCCCGGGAGGACACCGTCTCGGCCGCCTCGGCGGTGGTGTCGCCGGTGTCTGCCCAGCCCTAACCCGACAGCTCGAAGATCGGGATCGTCGGCGCCACCGCGCGCAGTTCGTCGTCGGTCGAGGCCGGTGTCAACCCCCCGATATGACCCTTGACCTGCCAGTACCACCGGTCGATGTAGGGGCGAAGCAGCGCCGGCTTGGCGTCGTCGGCAACTTCGACGGCCCCTCGCCTGCGGGAGTGCCCGGCAGGCCCGAGCTCGACCGTGCCCGCCGCGCGCACGTTGCGCGCCCACTGGGTGTTACCGCGTGGAGACACCAGGTAGTCGTGACCGTCGACGGTCAGCAGATTGATCACCACCTCGCGCAGTTCACCGCTGACGCGTCCCCGCACGCGTAGTGCAGAGCTGCCCTGGAAGCTCATCCCCCGTTTCGCAAGCCACCGGATCACGGTGTTCACCGCACGTGCACCGGGCCCAGGAACGTCGTAGCGCTCGGACATGGTCGTCTCCTCTGCTGTATCAGTGCTGAGAGCACCGCTCTCGAAACGACTCTGCCAGCAGCGAGACAGAAATTCAAGAGCAGTGCTCTCGCTTATGTCACACTGGGAGCGTGGGGATTCGACAGGACAGCAGGGCCCGCATCGAGAGCCAGATCATCGAGATCGGCCGGCGTCATCTGAGCACCGACGGCGCCGCGGGGCTCTCGCTGCGGGCCATCGCCCGCGACCTGGGCATGGTGTCCTCGGCGGTGTACCGCTATGTGGCCAGCCGCGACGACCTGCTGACCTTGCTGCTGATCGACGCGTTCACCGAGCTCGCCGACACGGTCGACGAGGCATGCCGAGCCGCCGACCCGGACTGGCGGGCGCAACTGTCCGCGGTGGCCCACGCCGCCCGCCGGTGGGCGCTCGGTCAGCCGGCGTGTTGGGCGCTGCTCTACGGCAGCCCCGTGCCCGGCTATCACGCGCCGCGGGAGCGCACCGTCGGACCTGGCACCCGGGTGATCGGCACACTGTTCGGCATCGTCGACGCCGCCGTCGCCGAACGCGGGAACATCACGGCATTGCCTGTGTCCGAACCACTTTCGTCAGACTTCGACCGGCTCAGGGCTGAGTTCGACGTTGCCATGGACGACGCCGCGCTCACTCGGTGCTTCCTGCTGTGGGCCGCGCTGATCGGAGCGATCAGCCTCGAGGTGTTCGGTCAGTACGGCGCCGACACGCTCACCGATCCCGCCATGGTCTTCGACGCCCAGGTGCGGCTTCTCGCCGAGATGCTGTCTCAATAACCCCGGCTGCTGGTCGGCCCGACGACGAAACCGTGCTCGTCGTAATGGCGATCGGGCGGATCGACGGTGTCGGCCGGCCAGGAGGCCGGCTTGGCGGCGCGGCAGGCCAGTGCGTCCGCGGCCGCGACGGCGCACACCACGCCGTTGCCGGCATCGAGACGCGAGCCGGCCGGCAACAGGGGCGGTTCCGACTCTGCGGCGCCGATGGGGGAGACACTGAACATCGCCTCGTGGGTCAGCGACACCGAAACCATCGTCGCATCCGTGCCCGCCAACGGCCCCCAGCAGACGATGCCCAGGTCGGGGATCAAGCTGTCCTGGCAGCGCACGCCCGCTGGGGTTCGGAAGACCCATCCCGAGGTGCTCGGATGCGCGCCGAACACCTGGTAGCCCGTCGGATCGACGGCGGGGAACTGCTCGAGGTCCGGGAAGTCGGCCGGTGCCGCGTGAGCCGGCGAGGCGCCGGCGAGGCACCCCAGCGCGGCCAGCAGCGCGGCGAGCTGCATGCGCATGCCCGGACTATCGCGCCCGCGCAGCGGCTTGTTAGCGGAGCAAAATAGAACACGTTCTAGCGAGCGCGACCGGCTGACGATATTCTCGACACGATGCTCGACCAGACACCTGTCCAGATTGCCTGGGTGACGCGCGACCTCGCGGCCACCGAGGCAGCGCTGACCGCGTTGCTGGGGGCACGCACCTGGGTGCGCATGCCCGGCGTGCATTTCGGCCCGGACACCTGCACCTATCGGGGCCAGCCCGCCGACCACGTCGCCGACGTGGCGCTGAGCTACGCCGGTGACACCCAGCTCGAGGTGATCGCACCCGTGCGCGGACAGAGCATCTACACCGAGTTCCTCGAACACAGCGGCCCCGGCCTGCATCACGTGTGCCGATCCGCCCCCGACCTCGAGTCGTTCGACACCGCGGTGCACGACGCCGAGCGCGACGGCGCCTCGGTGGTGATGGCGGGCACCATGGCAGGTATGCGGTTCGCCTACCTGTCGGCCGCCGAAGCAGGTGTGCCGTTCACCGAAATCGCCTATATCCCCGACGAACTCACCGCATTCTTCGACCACATCAAACAGGAGCAGAAGTGAGCTTGGCCATCCCCGACACCGTCCGCGCCTCCGACGTCACGTCCTGGTCCGACGAGGCAGACGTCGTCGTCATCGGGTTCGGCATCGCCGGCGGCTGCGCGGCGGTCAGTGCCGCCGCCGCCGGCGCCCGCGTGCTCGTCCTGGAAAAGGCCGCCGCTGCCGGCGGCACCACTGCGATGGCCGGCGGCCACTTCTACCTCGGCGGCGGCACCGCAGTGCAGCAGGCCACCGGTCATCAGGACACGCCGGAGGAGATGTACAAATACCTCGTCTCCCAATCCCGCGATCCCGAGCACGACAAGATCCGCGCGTACTGCGACGGCAGCGTCGAGCACTTCGACTGGCTCGAAGCCCTGGGCTTCCAATTCGAGCGCAGCTATTACCCCGGCAAGGTGGTCGTGCCGCCCGGCACCGAAGGGTTGTCCTACACCGGCAACGAGAAGGTATGGCCGTTCTGCGACCAGGCTGTCCCCGCGCCCCGGGGACATTCGGTGCCGGTCCCGGGTGAGCTGGGCGGCGCCGGAATGGTGATCGACCTGCTGGTCAAGAAGGCCGAGGAACTCGGAGTGCAGTTCCGCTACGAGACCGGCGCGACCGCGTTGGTACTCGACGACTCGGGCGCCGTGGCCGGGGCGCGCTGGAAGCACTTCGGCGAGACGGGCGAGGTCAAGGCGAAATCGGTGGTGATCGCGGCCGGCGGGTTTGCGATGAACGCCGAGCTGGTCGCCGAGTACACCCCCGCGTTGGGTATGGAGCGCAAGACCAAGCACCACGGCACCGTGGCGCCCTACATCCTGGGGAACCCGAACGACGACGGTGTGGCGATCGCACTCGGCGTCTCAGCCGGGGGTGTGGCCACCCACATGGACCAGCTGTTCATCACCGCTGCGGCGTATCCGCCCGAGATCCTCCTCACCGGCGTCATCGTCAACGCCGAAGGCAAGCGGTTCGTGGCCGAGGATTCCTATCACGCTCGCACCTCGGCGTTCGTGCTCGAGCAGCCCGATCAGATCGCCTACCTGATCGTCGACGAGGCGCACATGCAGATGCCCGAGATGCCGCTGATCAGGTTCATCGACGGGTGGGAGACCGTCGCCGAGATGGAAGAGGCACTGGGTATCCCGGCCGGCAATCTCGCCGCCACGCTGGACCGCTACAACGCCAACGCCGCCCGCGGCGAGGATCCCGACTTCCACAAGCAGCCCGAGTACGTCGCCGTGCAGGACCAGGGTCCCTGGGCCGCGTTCGATCTGTCGCTGGGCCGGGCGATGTACTCCGGCTTCACGATGGGCGGGCTGAAGGTTTCGATCGACGGCGAGGTGCTGCGGGAGGACGGCAGTGCGGTCGCCGGCCTGTACGCCGCGGGGGCGTGTGCGTCGAACATCGCCCAGGACGGCAAGGGGTACGCCAGCGGCACCCAGCTCGGCGAGGGGTCGTTCTTCGGCCGCCGTGCCGGGCGGCACGCGGCGGCCCGGGCCGCCGCGCCGGCCAGCGTCTGACCGTCACACCCGCGCGGGTTCCCCGCCGATCACCCCGAGCTCCCAGGCACCCTCGCCCAGCAGCTTCAACTCTCGGGTGTGGTGGCGCTGCAGGCTGCTGCGGTGACTGACGCTGACCAGGATGGTGTCGGGCAGCTCCGTGCGGACCAGCTCGTACATGGAGAGCTCCAGGCCCTCGTCGAGCGCCGAGGTGGACTCGTCGAGGAACACCGCCTTGGGCCGGGTCAACAGGATGCGGGCGAACGCGATGCGCTGCTGCTCGCCGGGGGAGAGCACCTTGGCCCAGTCCTGTATCTCGTCGAGACGGTCGGCGAGGTGCGGCAGGGCCACCTTGCGCAGCGCGGCCCGCAGCGCATCGTCCCCGATGGTGCCCTCTTTGTTCGGATAGGAGACCACGGCGCGCAGATCGCCCAGCGGCACATAGGGCATCTGTGACAGGAACATCGTCTCGTTCTCGTCGATGGGGTAGGTCAGCCGGCCCGAGGTGAACGGCCACAGCTGCGCGAGGCTGCGCAGCAGCGTGGTCTTGCCGGTACCGGACTTGCCGGTGATCATCAGGCACTCGCCGGGCTCCAGGCGCAGGTCGACGGGGTCCAGGAGCGTCTTGCCGTCCGGGGTGCGCACCTCCACCTTCTCGAGGGTGACGTTCTGACCGGTGCAGCCCGCGACGTCCAGGTGGGGCAGCGCCCGGCCCTGTTCGTCTGCGGTGACCAGGCCGTCGAGACGGATGATCGCGGCGCGGTAGCCGGCGAACATGTCATAGGCGTTGCGGAAGAACGACAGTCCGCCCTGGATGGCGCCGAACGCCGACGCCGACTGGTTCAGCGCGCCGAGCGGGATCTCACCGGAGGCGAAGCGGGGGAACTGGATCAGATAGGGCAGCGGCACGATGAGCTGGCCCATCGACCAGTTCCAGCCGTTGAAACGCAGCGACCGGTTCACGTACCGCCGGTAGTTGGTGACGACCGGGGCGAACAGCCTGCGCAACCCGGTCCGCTCGGCGGCCTCACCGCGGTAGAACGCGACGGCCTCCGATGCATCGCGCAAGCGCACCAGCGCGTACCGGAACGCCGCGTTGTATTTCTCGTTGAGGAACGACAGCCCGATGATGGGGCGGCCGATCCAGAACGCGATGATCGTGGCGAACAGCACATAGCCGATGGCGATCCAGAAGATGGCGTGCGGCAGCGTGACCCCGACCAGGGTCAGCGGGCCGGACAGATTCCACAGGATCGCGGTGAACGAAATGACCGAGATGACCGCCGAGATCGCGCCGAACAGCAGCGAGTTGCTCGAGCCGTAGTACGGCAGGTTGGGCTGAGGACCGTTGGTGGCGGTGAAGATGTCGATGTCGGACTGGATGCGCTGGTCGGGGTTGTCGATGGTCTCGTCGATGAAGCGGGCGCGGTAGTACGCGCGGCCAGTGAGCCAGTCACCGGTCAGCCGGTCGGTCAGCCACGCGCGCCAGCGCAGGCAGAACCGCTGGAACAAGTACATGTCGAGCAGCAGCTGGGTGATCGACAGCGTCGCCAGGATGCTGAAGATCAAGATCGTGGACCAGAACCCGCTCACGCCGGACTGTTTGATCTCCTCGTTGCCCGACGTCAAGCCCTGCACCACCACCTGGAAGCTGGTCAGGAGATCGTTGCTCTGGTAGGTGAACAGCACGTCGAGGCGCACATTGATCAGCACCGATGCGAGCAGGATCGCCAGGTACACCCACACCCGGATGCTGTCGCGGCCGCTGAAGTACCCGCCGGTGATACGCCAGAATTGCCGACCCCACGTCGTGGATCGGATGATCAGGAACAACACCACCATCGTGGCGATCGCGGCGATGGCCCAGCCCTTCGCGATCCACACCAGCGAGGTCCACAGTTCGCTGCCCCAGTCCAGAGTCGGGGTGAACATTTCCTCCATGCGGGCAAGGTACCGCGACAACCTGCCGACGGCGTGGCGGAGGCGTCAACCCGATGAAGCGAGTCGCTCCAGACGCCACTCGCCGTCGCCGACGAGCGAGAGCCGGCGCCCGTGCAGCGGGTGCACGGTGGCGCGATGGCTCACGCTGACGACGATCGTGTCATGAAGCCGTTCCCGCAGAAGGCGGTACAGCATCAGCTCGAGTCCCTCGTCCAACGCCGACGTCGACTCGTCGAGGAACACCGCACTCGGCTCGGCCAACAGCACCCGGGCGAACGCGATGCGCTGCTGTTCGCCCACCGAGAGCACCTTGGCCCAGTCCTGGGTCTCCGCCAGGCGGATCATCAGGTGCGGCAGCGCCACGTCGAGCAGCGCGCGCTGCATCGTGGCGTCGTCGTAATCGTCGGGCGGATGCGGATAGGCCACCGCGGTGCGCAGATCGCCGAGCGGCAGGTAGGGCAACTGCGGGACGAACATCACCGCGTCGCGTCCCCGCGGCAGCCGCACCTGACCCGAGGCGTATGGCCACACCCCGGCCAGGCTTGCCAGCAGCACCGACTTGCCGATCCCCGACGGTCCGGTGACGACGAGCGACTCGCCCGGTTCCAGAGTCACGTCCAGCGGATGCAGCAGGGCGCTGCCGTCGGGCCTGCGGACCGTCACCGCCGACACCTCCAGCGCGCCGTCGGCGGACTCCGACGACCGCACCGGCGTGAACCGCCCGGCTCGGTCGTTCTGGTCGGCCAGCCCGTCGAGCCGGATGATCGCCGCCCGGTAGCTGGCGAACTGGTCGTAGGCGTTGCGGAAGAACGACAGATTGTCGTGGATCGCGCTGAACGCGTTCGCCGACTGCCACACGCCGCCGAACGAGATGCGCTGCGCGAACAACCCTTGCGCCTGCACCAACCACGGCAGCGGGTTGATCGCCTGGCTCATCGACACGTTCCAGCCGAAGAACAGCATCATCCGGTTGAGCCAGTGCCGGTAGTTGTCCATCACGCCGTCCAGTCGCCCACCCAGCACCCTGCGTTCCGCGGATTCCCCCCGGTAGAGGCCGATCGCCGCACCGCCGTCGCGCACCCGCACCAGCGCGTACCGGAAGCCCGCGTTGCGCAGTTCGTTCAGGTAGCTCAGCCGGATCAGCGGTCGGCCGATCGCGAACGCGACGACCGTGGCGACGAGCACATAGACCAGCACGATCCAGAACAGGGCGCGCTGCAGCGTGAGCCCGGCCAGGGTCAGCGGTTCGGACAGCTGCCACAGGATCACCCCGAACGACAGCACCGACAGCACCGCCTCGACGGCACCGAAGAGCAGCGTGTTGCCCGAGTTGTAGATCGGGTTGTTGGTGTCGCCGCCCACGCCGGTGGTGAACACATCGACGTCCTGCTGGATGCGCTGGTCGGGGTTGTCGATCGGCCGGGCGCTGAATTGTGCCCGGTAGTAGGCCAGCTCGTCCAGCCAGCCGTCGATGAACTGCCTGCTCAACCAGATGCGCCACCGCATGATGAACCGCTGCGTGAGGTACATGTCCAGCAGCAGCCGGATGATGTAGCAGCCGGCGAGCACGGCGAAGACCACCATGGTGGCCCAGAAGCCGGCAATGCCGCTGGATCGGCCCGGGCCGCCGGAGAAGGCGATCTGCAGCGCGGTGAACAGGTCGTTGACGTAGTAGGTCAGCAGCACGTTGATGCGCACCGAGACGATGACCGACAGCAGAAGTAGCGCCACACAGGCCCACACCGGCAGGCTCGCCCGGCCGGTGAAGTACTCCCCGGTCACCCGCCAGAACTGCCGACCCCACTCGGTGTAGCGCCCCACCAGCACCAGGACCACGGCCAAGCAGAGCGCGGTCAGCGCGAACGCCGTGAGCACCCACATCGTGGAGGCGAGCCACTCCCGGCTCCAGTCCAGTGTCGGCGCGAACGTCTCGCTGTCCACGCTGGCCACCCCCCTTCGGCACATGCGCCTGCGGCGAAATTACCGCAGGAGACCGACCGTGCCGGGGAGGTCGCAACGACGTCGGCAGCGAATGTCGCGTGGCAGTCGCACCGGCTCGCAATCGCCCCGCGTACCGTGATCGTGTGGCACGTAGCTCATCGAAAACGCCGACCCCAGCACCATCCAAGAAGCCGACGGGCCGCCTGTCGGGCCGCTTCTGGAAACTCCTCGGGGCCAGCACGGACCGCAATCAGAACCGCTCGATGGAGCAGGTTCGCGCCGCCGCCGACTTCGACGCCAAAGCCGCCGAACTCGACGACGAAAAGCTGACCAAGGCCGCCACGCTACTGCAGCTCGAGGACCTGGCCGATTCGGCGGACATCCCGCAGTTCCTCGCGATCGCGCGGGAAGCTTCCGAGCGCGCCACCGGGCTGCGGGCCTTCGACGTGCAGCTGCTCGGCGCGCAGCGGATGCTGGCCGGCGACGTCGTCGAGATGGCCACCGGCGAAGGCAAGACGCTCTCGGGTGCGATCGCCGCTGCCGGTTACGCACTGGCCGGTCGCAGCGTGCACGTGATCACGATCAACGACTACCTGGCCCGCCGTGACGCCGAGTGGATGGCGCCGCTGATCGAGGCGATGGGCCTGACCGTCGGCTGGATCACCGCCGATTCCACTGCCGAGGAACGCCGCGCCGCCTATCAGTGCAACGTCACGTACGCATCGGTCAACGAGATCGGGTTCGACGTGCTGCGCGACCAGTTGGTCACCGACGTCGCCGACCTCGTGTCACCCAACCCCGACGTCGCGCTGATCGACGAAGCCGACTCCGTGCTCGTCGACGAGGCGCTGGTGCCTTTGGTGCTCGCCGGCACCAGCCACCGCGAGTCGCCGCGCCTCGATCTGATCCGCTACGTCGGCGAGCTGGTCGACGGCGTCGACTACGCCACCGACGCCGAGGGCCGCAACGTCCACCTGACCGAATCCGGTGCCCAGAAGATCGAGGCCAAGCTCGGCGGGATCGACCTGTATTCCGAAGAGCACGTCGCCACCACACTGACCGAGATCAACGTCGCGCTGCACGCTCACGTGCTGCTGCAGCGCGACGTGCACTACATCGTGCGCGACGACGCCGTGCACCTGATCAACGCCTCCCGCGGCCGTATCGCCACGCTGCAGCGTTGGCCCGACGGCCTGCAGGCCGCGGTCGAGGCCAAGGAGGGCATCGAGACCACCGAGACCGGCGAGGTGCTCGACACCATCACCGTGCAAGCGCTGATCAACCGGTACCCGACGGTGTGCGGGATGACCGGCACCGCGCTGGCCGCCGGTGAGCAGCTGCGTCAGTTCTACAAGCTCGGCGTGTCACCGATCCCGCCGAACACCCCCAACATCCGCGAGGACGAACCCGACCGGGTGTACGTCACCGCCGCGGCGCGCAACGACGCGGTGCTCGAGCACATCGCCGAGGTTCACGAGACCGGCCAACCGATCCTGGTCGGCACCCGCGACGTCGCCGAATCCGAGGACCTGCACCGGCGCCTGGTCAAGGCCGGTGTGCCCGCGGTGGTGCTCAACGCCAAGAACGACGCCGAGGAAGCCGCCGTCATCGCCGAGGCGGGCGCGCTGGGCGCGGTCACGGTGTCGACGCAGATGGCCGGCCGCGGCACCGACATCCGGCTGGGCGGTTCCGACGAGAAGGACCACGATGCCGTGGCCGAACTCGGCGGGCTGCATGTGATCGGGACCGGCCGCCACCACACCGAGCGCCTGGACAACCAGCTGCGCGGCCGTGCCGGCCGCCAGGGCGACCCCGGCTCCACCGTGTTCTTCTCCAGCTGGGAGGACGACGTCGTGGTGTCGCATCTGGACGCGGGCAAGTTGCCGCTGGACTGCGACTCCGACGGCCGGGTGCTCAGCCCCAAGGCCGCGAGCCTGCTCGAGCATGCGCAGCGCATCGCCGAGGGCCGCCTGCTTGACGTGCACGCCAACACCTGGCGCTACAACCAGCTGATCGCCCAGCAGCGCGCGATCCTGGTCGAGCGCCGAGATGCCTTGCTGCGTACCTCGACTGCCCGCGAAGAGCTGGCAGCCCTGTCGCCCGAGCGCTACCAGGATCTGCTCGAGCAGCTCGGTGACGAGGGTGAAGCGAAGCTGGAGAAGATCTGCCGGCTGATCATGCTCTACCACCTCGACCGCGGGTGGGCCGATCATCTGGCGTACCTCGCCGACATCCGGGAGAGCATCCACCTGCGCGCGCTGGGCCGGCAGAACCCGCTCGACGAGTTCCATCGGCTGGCCGTCGACGCGTTCGGCTCGCTGGCCGCCGACGCGATCGAGGCCGCGCAGCAGACCTTCGACACCGCGCCGTCGATCGAGGACGAGCCCGGCGTGGATCTGTCCAAGCTGGCGCGGCCGACGTCGACGTGGACGTACATGGTGCACGACAACCCGCTCAACGACGACACCCTGTCGGCGCTGAGCCTGCCCGGGGTGTTCCGCTAGGTTCATTTCCATGGCTCGCGGGTCCGAACCGGGGGACGCCCCGGCGCCGGGTGACCGGGTGCTGACGATCCCCAACGTGTTGTCGGTGCTGCGGCTCGTGCTGGTACCGGTCTTCCTGGTATTGCTGCTGGTGACGCATCAGACCGGCTGGGCGGTCGCGGTGCTGATGTTCAGCGGGGTCTCCGACTGGGCGGACGGCAAGATCGCCCGGCTGTTCGACAACCAGTCCTCGCGGTTGGGCGCGCTGCTCGATCCGGCGGTGGACCGCATCTACATGGTCGTGACCCCGGTGGCGCTGGCGCTGGCCGGTGTGGTGCCGTGGTGGATCGTGATCACGTTGCTGGGCCGCGACGCCGTGCTGGCGGCGACGCTGCCGCTGCTGCGCAGCCGCGGCCTCACCGCGCTCCCGGTCACCTACATCGGCAAGGCGGCGACGTTCGCGTTGATGTCCGGCCTACCGCTGGTGCTGCTCGGGCAGGGGTCGGCCGGGTGGCAGCCCGCGGTGCTGGCGTTCGGGTGGGGCTTCGTGATCTGGGGGCTGGCGATGTACCTGTGGTCAGGGGTGCTCTATCTGATCCAGGTCGGCATGGTTGCGCGAGCCCTGCCGCGCGTCGCGTCCGGGATGCGGGCGCCGTGACCCAGCTGGGTGGCTTCGATCCGTCGTCGGGGCGCAACGCGCACCACGCCGGAGCGCCGACGCTGATTCCGGTGCCGTCGCTGCTGCGCTCGCTGCTGTCCGAGCACCTCGACCCGGGGTATGCCGCCGCGGCCCAGTCGTCCCGGCCGCGCGCCGACCGGCTGTGGCAGATCGTCGCGGCGGCGCTGGTCGCGGCGGTGTTCGCATTGGCGTGGTCGCAGGCGCGGGCCACCGCACCGGGCGTGCGCGAATCCCAGCAGGTGCTGGTGGCCAGCGTGCGCTCGGCCGAGGCGGCCACCGACCAGTTGACCGCCCAGCGCAACAGCCTGTCCGCCGACGCCGACGCGCAGCGGCGCAGCCGCCTGGCCGGCGATGCGACGGGCCGGCAGCTGCTGGGCGAGCTCGACCAGGCCAGTTTCGCCGCCGCCGCGACGCCGGTCATCGGGCCCGGCCTGACCGTCACCGTGACCGACCCGGGCGTCACCCGCGACCTGACCGACGTGTCCAAGCAGCGCGTCGAGGGCAGCAGGCAGGTCATCCTCGACCGCGACCTGCAGTTGGTGGTGAACTCGCTGTGGCTGGCCGGCGCCGAGGCGATCTCCGTGGGCGGCGTGCGGATCGGGCCCAACGTGACGATCCGTCAGGCCGGTGGCGGGATTCTGGTCGACAATCAACCGATCACCAGTCCCTACGCCGTCATCGCCGTCGGACCTCCGCACTCGATGGCAGACACCTTCGATCGCAGCTCGGGCCTGCAGCGCCTGCGGTTGCTCGAAGCGTCTTACGGCGTCGGCGTGACGGTGACAGTCGGCGACGGCCTGACCGTGCCGGCCGGCTCGGTGCGGGATCTCAACTTCGCCAAAGGACTGCAGTGATCGGAATCGTCGCCCTGGTCATCGGCATCGTCATCGGTGTCGTGTTCCACCCCAGCGTGCCGGAGGTGATCCAGCCGTACCTGCCGATCGCCGTCGTCGCCGCGCTCGATGCGGTGTTCGGCGGGCTGCGTGCCTATCTGGAGAGCATCTTCGACGCCAAGGTGTTCGTGGTGTCGTTCGTGTTCAACGTGCTGGTGGCGGCGTTGATCGTCTACGTGGGCGACCAGCTCGGCGTCGGTACCCAGCTCTCCACCGCGATCATCGTCGTGTTGGGCATTCGGATCTTCGGCAACGCCGCGGGGCTGCGGCGCAGACTTTTCGGAGCCTGACATGACCGACCACGACTCGCCGAGGCCCGAGCACCCACCCGACCATCACGGCCGGCACGAGCTGCCGCCCGCCGAGCACACGTCCGCGCTGGGCCGACTGCGGCGCGGCCCTCGCAGCGGCGTGTTCGGTGTGCTGGCGGTTCTCTTGTGCCTGGTCCTGGGTATCGCGATCGCCACGCAGGTGCGCCAGACCGGTTCCGGCGACGCGCTCGACACCGCCCGGCCCGCGGACCTGCTCGTACTGCTGGACTCCCTGCAGCAGCGGGAAGCCGCGCTGAACTCCGAAGTCACCGACCTGCAGCGCACCCTGGCCGACCTGCAGGCCTCGGGCAACAGCGATCAGGCGGCGATCGAGAACGCGCGCGCCCGGCTGGCCGCCCTGTCCATCCTCATCGGCACCGTGCCGGCGACCGGACCCGGTGTCACGCTCACCATCGCCGACCCCTCGTCGGGGGTGGCCGCCGAGACCATGCTCGACGTCATCAACGAACTGCGCGCCGCAGGCGCCGAGGCGATGCAGATCGGCGGTACCCGCGACAGCGGCGACGACGGCGACGATGGCCAGGCGGCCGTGCGCGTCGGTGTCGACACCTGGGTGGTCGGTCCACCGGGCGCTCTGGTCGTCGACTCCACCACCCTGAAACCCGCGTATTCTGTTGTCGCCATTGGGGATCCGCCGACGCTGGCGGCCGCGATGAACATTCCTGGCGGCGCGATGGACAGCATCGAACGCGTCGGCGGAACGATGGTGATACAACAGTCCGACCGGGTCGACGTGACCGCCTTGCGGCAACCGAAACCCCGCCAATACGCTCAGCCCGTCAAGTGACGTGACCACTGCGGTCACGAGAAGAACCAAGGAGCCAAGGAGCACCGTGACCGAGATCCCCGCCGACCTGTCCTACACCGAAGAGCACGAGTGGGTGGCGAAGACGGGCGAGGACACGGTGCGCGTCGGCATCACCGACTTCGCACAGTCCGCACTGGGCGATGTGGTGTTCGTGCAGCTGCCCGATGTCGGCGCGCAGGTCACCGCGGGCGAGTCGTTCGGCGAGGTGGAGTCGACCAAGTCAGTGTCGGATCTGTACGCGCCCGTCACCGCCAAAGTCGTTGCCGTCAACACCGATCTGGACGGCGACCCACAACTGGTCAACTCAGATCCGTACGGCGGCGGGTGGCTGGTCGAACTGCAGGCTGACGGCGCGGCGTTGGCCGACGCACTGGGCGCTCTGCTCGACGCGGAGGCCTACCGCGCCCACGTGACCGACTGAGGGTTGTTAGGGTCGCAATCGACCATCAAGCGGATCCGGCCGTGGTGGACCCAATGCGGTCCGCTGCGCGGTACGGTCGACACCAGCGGTGAGACCGCTGGAGGTCCCGGCCGGAGATCGCCACAGCAGCCAGTGAGGAGCAGCGGGTGACGGAAAAAGACTTCACTTCGGGGGCCGACTCTGACGAAGTCACCGTGGAGACGACATCGGTGTTCCGCGCCGACTTCCTCAACGAACTCGATGCGCCGCCCGCCGCGGGCGGTGAGAGCGCGGTCTCCGGTGTTGAGGGCCTGCCGGTCGGGTCGGCGTTGCTGGTGGTCAAGCGTGGGCCGAACGCCGGCTCGCGTTTCCTGCTCGACCAGCCCACCACCTCGGCGGGCCGCCACCCCGACAGCGACATCTTCCTCGACGACGTCACCGTGAGCCGCCGGCATGCGGAGTTCCGCCTCGAGGGCGGCGAGTTCCAGGTCGTCGACGTCGGCAGCCTCAACGGCACCTACGTCAATCGCGAGCCCGTCGACTCTGCCGTCCTGTCCAACGGTGACGAGGTGCAGATCGGCAAGTTCCGCCTGGTGTTCCTGACCGGACCCAAGGGCGGCGACGGCAGCCCGGACTGAGCCGGACCCACCCGGCCCTCGACCGCGGCGACCAGCGATGACCCAACCCGAGGCGTCGGGCAGTGAGCGCGCAGAAGCCCTGACCGGAATGTCGATCGGGGTCGTGCTCGACATGCTGCGCGCCGACTTCCCGGACGTCACGATCAGCAAGATCCGCTTCCTGGAGGCGGAGGGTCTGGTCACGCCGCAGCGCACGGCGTCGGGTTATCGCCGGTTCACCGCCTACGACTGTGCGCGACTGCGGTTCATCCTCACCGCCCAGCGGGACCACTACCTCCCGCTGAAGGTCATCAAGGCCCAACTCGACGCCCAGCCCGACGGTGAACTGCCGCAGAGCCCGTCGGCGTACGCGACACGGTTGACGCCGGTCGGCGCGGGCAGCGACCACGACGGCGCGTCGGCCGTGTCGAACGCGCCGGCGCAGGCACGGCTGAGCCGCGACACTCTCCTGGAGCGCTCCGGGGTCAGCGACGAGCTTCTCACCTCACTGGTGAAGAGCGGGGTGATCACGCCGATCTTCAAGGGCGCGGGCACGGTGTTCTTCGACGAGCACTCGGTGGTGATCGCCCAGTGTGCCCGTGCGCTCGCCGATTACGGGGTCGAGCCGCGCCATCTGCGGGCCTTCCGCTCGGCGGCCGACCGACAGTCCGACCTCATCGCCCAGATCGCCGGCCCGGTGGTCAAGGCCGGCAAGGCGGGGGCGCGCGACCGCGCCGACGACCTGGCGCGCGAAGTGGCGGCGCTGGCGATCACGCTGCACACGTCATTGATCAAATCCGCCGTACGCGACGTTCTGGATCGCTGAGGACTAGACTCGCGATGACGGTTTCACCGTCTCGTCCGGCCTCTTCGGGCCGGGCGGTCACAGCGCAACACCGGGTGCGGAGGGCAGGCACAGATGGGTGAGGTTCGCGTCGTCGGAATCCGTGTGGAGCAGCCGCAGAACCAGCCCGTTCTCCTGCTCCGGGAAGCCGGTGGGGACCGTTATCTGCCGATCTGGATCGGCCAGTCGGAAGCTGCCGCGATCGCGCTGGAACAGCAGGGGGTCGAGCCGGCCCGGCCGCTGACACACGACCTGTTCCGCGATGTCATTGCCGCACTGGGGCATTCGCTCAAAGAGGTGCGCATCGTCGATCTGCAGGAGGGCACCTTCTACGCGGATCTGATCTTCGACCGCGATATCAAGGTCTCTGCACGGCCCTCGGATTCGGTGGCCATCGCACTGCGCGTCGGCGTGCCCATCTATGTCGAGGAGGCAGTGCTGGCCGAGGCCGGGCTGCTGATCCCCGATGAGAGCGACGACGACGCCCCCGGCGCGGTGCGCGAGGACGAGGTGGAGAAGTTCAAGGAGTTCCTCGACTCGGTGTCGCCGGACGACTTCAAGGCGACGTAAACCGGATCGCGGTGACCTCTTGGTCACGGATGCGTCTCGTCGTGTTCGACACGCGGGGCGAGTTTCCGGCCGGGCCCCGATAGGCGGCGATACTTGGTCCCGACGGGCAGTCACAGCAGGCGTCCAAGCGTATGCTCGAACCAGGTTCGGGCTGGGATAACGTGCGCCCACGAGACGACGCGAGTTTCGATCGGCGAGAGGATTCGACACGTGGGAGACACGCCACGCCAGGAGCAACTGGACCTGAACACGTCTGCGGCGGACACCCTGCCCCGGGTCGCCGCGGAGCCCGTGCAGGCCGGTCTGTTCCCGGACGACTCGGTGCCCGATGAACTCGTCGGATACCGCGGTCCCAGCGCCTGCCAGATCGCCGGCATCACCTACCGCCAGCTCGACTACTGGGCCCGCACGTCGCTGGTGGTGCCGTCCATCCGCGGCGCCGCGGGTTCCGGCAGCCAGCGGCTGTACTCCTTCAAGGACATCCTCGTCCTCAAGATCGTCAAACGACTGCTCGACACCGGTATCTCCCTGCACAACATCCGCGTCGCCGTCGACCATTTGCGGCAGCGCGGCGTCTCCGACCTCGCCAACATCACGCTGTTCTCCGACGGCACCACGGTCTACGAGTGCACCTCGGCCGAGGAAGTGGTCGACCTGCTGCAGGGCGGTCAAGGGGTGTTCGGCATCGCAGTCTCCGGAGCCATGCGAGAGCTGACGGGCGCCATCGCCGACTTCCCCGGCGAGCGCGCCGACGGCGGCGAGTCGATCTCCGCACCCGAGGACGAGCTGGCGTCGCGGCGCAAGCACCGCGACCGCAAGATCGGCTGACACCGCACCGCAGATCGCCGGGCGGTAGACTCGGCCCCGCATCGCCCTCACGCGGGAGAGTCCCGTGGCCGCCAGCCACGGGCGCCGAAGGAGCAATACCTCTCCGTCAACCTCTCAGGCCCCCGGACCGCGTCAGGCCCCGATGCCTCTGGAAAGCGGTGCAGTGCACCCGCCCATGGGGAAAGGCCATCCGGCGCGCATGTCGCGGTGACCGAATCTCTCAGGCAGCCCGGACCGGGTCGACGACAGAGGGGGAGGCGCCGGTACGCCTTGCGCCCGACCGTCGGGAGACCCCACCGTGTTGCATCCGTCTGATCAGCCCACCCGTCCCGAACTCGCGTTCGTCGATCGTCACATCGGCCCGGACGCCGACGCGGTCGCGACGCTGCTCACCACCATCGGGGTGGCATCCCTGGACGAACTCGCCGCCAAGGCGCTGCCCGCCGGCATCCTCGACGCGTTGACCGACGACGGAGTGGCGCCCGGGCTGGACCACCTGCCGCCCGCGGCCACCGAGGCCGAAGCGCTGGCCGAGCTGCGTGCGCTGGCCGCGCAGAACACCGTCGCGGTGTCGATGATCGGCCAGGGCTACTTCGACACGCTCACCCCGCCCGTCCTCAAGCGCAACATCCTGGAGAACCCCGCCTGGTACACCGCCTACACGCCGTACCAGCCGGAAATCAGCCAGGGTCGACTCGAGGCGCTGCTGAACTTCCAGACGATGGTGACCGACCTGACCGGGCTCGAGGTGGCCAACGCGTCCATGCTGGACGAGGCGACGGCCGCCGCCGAGGCGATGACGCTGATGCAGCGCGCGGTTCGCGGATCGAACCGCCGGCTTGCCGTGGACGCCGACGTGTATCCCCAGACGGCCGCGGTGCTGTCCACGCGCGCGCAGCCGCTCGGCATCGAGATCGTGACCGCCGACCTGCGTCAGGGCCTGCCCGAGGGTGACTTCTTCGGCGTGATCGTGCAGCTTCCCGGTGCCAGCGGCGCCGTCCACGACTGGAGTGCTTTGGTCGCCGAGGCCCATGAGCGCGGCGCGCTGGTCGCCGTCGGCGCCGACCTGCTGGCGTGCACGCTGATCGCCCCGCCGGGGGAGATCGGCGCCGACGTCGCGTTCGGCACCACCCAGCGGTTCGGCGTGCCGATGGGCTTCGGCGGCCCGCACGCCGGATATCTCGCCGTGCACGCCCAGCACGCGCGGCAGCTGCCGGGCCGGCTGGTCGGGGTCTCGGTTGATGCTGATGGCGCGCCGGCGTACCGGCTGGCGCTGCAGACGCGCGAGCAGCACATCCGCCGGGACAAGGCGACCAGCAACATCTGCACCGCGCAGGTGCTGCTCGCGGTGATGGCCGCGATGTATGCGAGTTATCACGGCGCCGACGGTCTGCGCGCGATCGCCGGCCGCGTCCACGACCATGCCCGTTCCCTGGCCGGCGGCCTCGCCGACGCCGGCGTCGAGGTCGTGCACGCCGCGTTCTTCGACACCGTGCTGGCGCGGGTGCCCGGCCGTGCCCGCGAAATCGTCGACGCCGCCAAACGCCGCGGCATCAACCTCTGGTTCGTCGACGCCGACCACGTGTCGGTGGCGTGTGACGAGGCCACCACCGACGCGCATGTCGCCGATGTGCTCGCCGCGTTCTCCGGTGGCGCCACCGCGGTGCCGGTTCCGCCCGCGGGCGGTGAAATCGATGCCATCGCGACGCGGACATCGGAGTTCCTGACTCACCCGGCGTTCACCGCCTACCGCACCGAGACTGCGATGATGCGCTACCTGCGCTCGCTGGCCGACAAGGACATCGCGCTGGATCGCAGCATGATCCCGTTGGGCTCCTGCACGATGAAGCTCAACGCCGCCGCGGAAATGGAGCCGATCACCTGGCCCGAGTTCGGTCGCCAGCATCCGTTCGCGCCGGCTTCGGACACACCGGGGCTGCGCCGGCTGATCGCCGATCTGCATGCCTGGCTGACCGGCATCACCGGCTACGACGAGATCTCGCTGCAGCCCAACGCCGGATCGCAGGGCGAGTACGCCGGTCTGCTCGCGATCCAGGCCTACCACATCGCACATGGTCAGGCCGAGCGCAACGTGTGCTTGATCCCGTCGAGCGCGCATGGCACCAACGCGGCGTCGGCGGCGCTGGCCGGCATGAAGGTGGTGGTCGTGGCGTGCCGGGAGAACGGTGACGTCGACCTCGACGACCTGCGCGCCAAGATCGCCCAGCACGCCGATCACCTGTCGGCACTGATGATCACCTATCCGTCCACTCACGGGGTGTACGAACACGACGTCGCCGACATCTGCGCTGCGGTGCACGACGCCGGGGGACAGGTGTACGTCGACGGCGCGAACCTCAACGCGCTCGTCGGACTGGCTCGGCCCGGCAAGTTCGGCGGGGACGTCAGTCACCTGAACCTGCACAAGACGTTCTGTATCCCACACGGCGGCGGCGGCCCGGGCGTGGGCCCGGTGGCGGTGCGTGCGCATCTGGCGCCGTACCTGCCCGGCCACCCGCTGGCCGACGAGCTCGGCGACGAGCTCACCGTGTCGGCCGCGCCGTACGGTTCGGCGTCGATCCTGCCGATCACGTGGGCCTACATCCGGATGATGGGGGCGCGTGGGTTGCGCTCGGCGACCCTGGTGGCGATCGCGTCGGCCAACTACATCGCCCGCCGGCTCGACGAGTACTACCCGGTGCTCTACACCGGCGAGAACGGCATGGTGGCCCACGAGTGCATCCTCGATCTGCGCGGCATCACCAAGTCCACCGGTGTGACGGTCGACGACGTGGCCAAGCGCCTGGCCGATTACGGGTTCCACGCACCGACGATGAGCTTCCCGGTGGCGGGCACGCTGATGGTCGAGCCCACCGAGAGTGAATCGCTGGCGGAGGTCGACGCGTTCTGCGAGGCGATGATCGCGATCCGCGCCGAGATCGACAAGGTGGGTTCGGGCGTGTGGCCGGCAGAGGACAACCCGCTGCGAGGCGCCCCGCACACCGCGCAGAGTCTGCTGGTCGCGGACTGGGAGCATCCGTACACCCGCGAGGAGGCCGCCTACCCGCTGGGGCACGCGTTCCGGCCGAAGGTGTGGCCGCCGGTGCGACGCATCGACGGGGCGTACGGCGATCGGAATCTGGTGTGCTCGTGCCCGCCCGTCGAGGCGTTCGCCTGACGACGATGCGCCGAGGGACGAGGTGGGGAGGAGTCGGGCAATCAGGC
>JBFMGT010000005.1:98669-302979 GCA_040752555.1 Actinomycetota bacterium
TTCGCCTGACGACGATGCGCCGAGGGACGAGGTGGGGAGGAGTCGGGCAATCAGGCGTTCGCCTGACGACGATGCGCCGAGGGACGAGGTGGGGAGGAGTCGGGCAATCAGGCGTTCGCCTGAGGTTCGCGTGATCGATAGGGTGGCCCGGTGACACAGCCCAGGTTGTTCATCTTCCCGCACGCCGGTGGCTCGGCGCAGTACTACGTGCCGTTCGCCAAGACCTTCACCATGGACGTCAAGCGGACCGCGGTGCAGTATCCGGGGCAGCGCGGCAAGCAGGACTTCGCGTCGTTCACCAGCCTGCCCGCGCTGGCCGACGAGGTGCTCAAGATGGTGTCACCGGACACGGTCGGAGCCGACGGGGCGCCGGTGTTCTTCTTCGGGCACAGCATGGGCGGGCTGCTGGCGTTCGAGGTGGCGCGCCGGTTCGAGGCCGCGGGCCGGCCGATCAGCGCACTGTTCGTCTCCGCGGTCGCGGCGCCGGGCCACGTCGGTTACGAGGACATCCCCGACGACGACGAGGGGCTGCTGGCCGCGGTCAGCACGATGACCGGTGCCAATCCGGAGTTCATGAAGAACCCGGAGTTCGCGGCGGCGATCCTGCCGACGCTGCGGGGGCTCAAGGCGATCGCGTCGTACAGCTGCCCGCCCGAGGTGACGTTGACCGGCCCGATCCATGCCTACTTCGGCGACGACGACGAGATCGCCACCGCCGAGAAGGTCAAGCCGTGGGCCGACCGGACTCGTGCGGAGTTCACCGCCCGCGAGTTGCCGGGCCACCACTTCTACCTCAATGAGCAGCTGGGGGAGGTCGTGCCCGACATCGAGGCCAAGATCCGGGCCGTCACCGCCGGATAGCCCCGCTGACGTGGTGTGGTGTTGACCACACCCGGGCGCGGGAACGATGGAGCGTCGAAATCGTGGAGCACATGCATGAGGTCAGCCTTGCGGTTGACCGCCACGTGTGCGGCATGGCCCCGGACCTGCTTCTTACCGGCGAGTCAGAAGCGAACTCGACATGAGCGTGCAAATCTCGCAAACGTCTTACGCGCGCGTCAAAGCGAATGGAGCACGGGCTTGCGCTGCCACGGCAGCGGACTCGGGAATCCGGATGTATCGCAGCGGAGCAACTGGTTGCCCCCAAGTGAGGTGGACGTTTGCTGAGCTGGCAAAATCGAAAGTGTTGCATTGGGAATAAAATCCGCGGTCGCGCAGGCTCGCTGTGAGCGAAATTCGCGCCGGCGACGCGACTTCCCCCTGGCAAGCAATTCGTGGTCTAATCCTTGGTCGGATTACACGACATTTGTGACAAGTCGGTGTTAGCCTTCGGCGAGCGGGGGATGCGCGGCCACGGGCTGGCGTCCGGTTTGCCAGACGGCAATGGGGCCGGGACGCAGGATCTAACGATGAAAGGACGTCGCCATGCCTTTGCTTGAGTCGACCATTCCCGGCCTTCTCGCCGAGCGCGCACAGCAGCAGCCCGACGACGCGGCCTACACCTTTCTCGACTTCGACGTCGACCCCAACGGGTACGCCGAGACGCTCACCTGGTCGCAGGTCCATCACCGGGCCCAGGTGGTGGCGGCCGAGTTGCTGCGCCACGGCGCCAAGGGCGACCGCGCGGCCATCCTCGCGCCGCAGGGGCTGGAGTACATCGTCGCGTTCTACGGCGCGATGGCGGCGGGCATGATCGCCGTACCGCTTCCTGTCCCGGCGATGGGGCAGCTCGACGAGCGCGTCAACGGCGCCCTGCGCGACTGCCAGCCCGTCGCGGTGCTGACCACCTCCGCCGTCGTCGGCGAGGTCCTGAACTACGTCGGCAACCTGCCCGGCGGCAACCCGCCGGCTGTCGTCGAGGTCGACGCACTCGACCTCGATTCGCCGGTGACCCCCGAGGTCAACGTCGGCCCGCTGCCCAAGACGGCTTACCTGCAGTACACGTCGGGCTCCACGCGGGCGCCGGCTGGGGTGATCATGTCCCATCGCAACGTGATCGCCAACGTCAAGCAGGTCTTCGACGATTACATGGAGCACCGCAACGGCATGCCGCCGCGCGACATCACGCTGGTGTCGTGGCTGCCCTTCTACCACGACATGGGGCTCATCCAGGGCGTCTTCGCCTCGCTGCTGACCCCGAACGAAGACGACGGCGGCCGCCTGCACGGGCGTCCCGCGGTCGTGATGAGCCCGGTTGCGTTCCTGCAGAAGCCTGCCCGCTGGATCCAGCAGCTGGCCCTGAACACCACCGCGTGGTCTGCGGCCCCGAACTTCGCCTTCGAGCTGTCGGTGCGGCGTACCACCGATGCCGATCTCGAGGGCCTGGACTTCAGCGGCGTGCTGGGCATCATCAGCGGCAGTGAGCGCATCCACTCGGCGACCATCCGCCGCTTCAACGAGCGGTTTTCCAAATTCGGCATGCCCGAGACGACAGTGCTGCCGTCCTACGGCCTGGCCGAAGCCACGCTGTACGTGATCTCGGCGCCGATCGGCCACACCCCGTCCACCGTGCGCTTCGACTACGAGAAGTTGGCCGCCGGGCACGCCGAGCGCTGTGGCAGCACGGAGTCCGGAACCGAGCTCGTCACCTACGGTGCGCCGCGGTCGTCGACCGTGCGGATCGTCGACCCGGAGACGTGCGTGGAGAATCCCGACGGCAAGGTCGGCGAGATCTGGATCCACGGCGAGCAGGTCGCGATGGGGTACTGGCGTGACCCACAGAAGACCGAGCGCACGTTCAACGGTCAACTGGTGAATCCGTCCGAAGGCACGCCTGTCGGTCCCTGGCTGCGCACCGGCGATCTCGGTGTGATGAGCGAGGGCGAGATGTTCATCATCGGCCGCATCAAGGACATGCTCATCGTCGACGGCCGCAACCACTACCCCGACGACATCGAGGCGACCATCCAGGAGATCACCGGCGGTCGCGTCGCGGCGATCTCGGTGCTCGACGACACCAGCGAGCAGCTGGTGGCCGTGGTGGAGCTGAAGAAGAAGGGCACCTCGGAGGCCGAGGCGCTGGACAAGCTGAAGGCGGTCAAGCGTGAGGTCGCCTCGGCGATCAAGAAGACGCACAGCGTGCGCGTCTCCGATCTGGTGCTCGTCGCTCCTGGCTCCATCCCGATCACGACCAGCGGCAAGATCCGGCGCTCGGCCTGCGTGGACCGCTACCGCTCAGACGAGTTCAGCCGGTTGGACGTCACTACATGACCTCTGCTTTCGACGAGGATGCTCTCCGGCACTGGTTGGTCGACTACCTGGTCACCAACATCGGATGCAGCCCTGACGAAATCGATCTCGATGCTCCGCTGAACGACCTCGCCGTCGGTTCCAGTGACGCGGTCGTGCTGACCGGGGAACTGTCCGAACTGCTGGGGCGCACGGTGTCACCGGTCGAGTTCTGGCAGTACCCCACCATCAATGCGCTGGCCAAGTTCCTCACCGGCGGCGAGGTGGATCAGATCGACGGCGCCGCGGGTGTGGCTGCTGCGGCGCGCGACAGTGGGCGAGCCGAGCACGACGACGCGATCGCGGTGATCGGGCTCGGGCTGCGGTTGCCCGGCGGCCCCGATTCCGACGGCAACATCGAAGGACCCGACCAATTCTGGGAGTTCCTCACCGAGGGGCGCTCCGCAGTGCGTGAGGTGCCCACCGACCGGTGGGAGTCGTTCCGGATCGAGTCTCCGGAGGCGGCCGCCGCGCTCGCCGGCACGACCCGGTGGGGCTCGTTCCTGCGGGACGTCGACGCATTCGACGCGGAGTTCTTCGAGATCTCGCCCAGCGAGGCCGACAAGATGGATCCGCAGCAGCGGCTGCTGCTGGAGGTCACCCACGAGGCGCTCGAGCACGCCGGCATCCCGGCGCACAGCCTGCGGCACACCCAGACCGGGGTGTTCGCCGCGGCGTGCCTGGGGGAGTACGGCTACCTGTCCACCACCGACCTGGGCGATGTCGACTCGTGGTCGGGCACCGGCGGCGCGCTGTCGATCATCGCCAACCGGGTGTCCTATTACTTCGACCTGCGCGGCCCGTCGATGACCATCGACACCGCGTGCTCGTCCTCGCTGGTGACGATCCACCTGGCGTGTCAGAGCCTGCGCGCCGGGGATTCGGACGTGGCCTTGGCGGCCGGGGTGAACATGCTGCTGTCGCCGGCGGTGACCCGCAGCTTCGATCAGCTCGAGGCGATGTCGAAGACGGGGCAGTGTCATGCGTTCGACGCCGCCGCCGACGGTTTCGTGCGCGGTGAGGGCTGCGGGGTCGCGGTGCTCAAGCGGCTGTCCGACGCTCAGCGCGACGGCGACCGCATCCTCGCGGTGATCCGTGGGTCGGCGGTCAATCAGGACGGCCGATCCAACGGGCTGATGGCGCCGAACCCGGCCTCCCAGATGGCGGTCCTGCGGTCGGCCTACGCCGCCGCGGGGGTCGAGCCGCGCGACGTGGACTACGTCGAGGCGCACGGCACCGGCACGCTGCTGGGCGATCCGATCGAGGCCCGCGCGCTGGGCACCGTGCTCGGCCGTGGCCGCGCCGCCGACGCACCGCTGCTGCTGGGCGCGGTGAAGTCCAACCTCGGGCATCTGGAGGCCGCGGCCGGTATCGCCGGTTTTGCCAAGGCCGTTTTGGCGTTGCAGCACAACATGATTCCCGCCAACCGCGGATATCAGAATCCCAACCCGCACATCCCGTTCGACAACCTGCGGCTGCGGGTGGTCGCCGAGCACACCGAGTGGGCGCCAGCCGGGCGGCCGCGCCGCGCGGGCATCTCGTCGTTCGGGTTCGGCGGCACCAACGCCCACGTCGTCATCGAGGAGGCGCCCAGCGCACCGGCTGCGCCGCCTGCCGGGTCCGCCCCGGCTCAGGAGCCCGCCGTCACGACCCTCGTGGTGTCCGGTCGCACGCCCGAGCGCGTCGCCGCCCAGGCCGGGATGCTGGCCGAGTGGATGGCCGGCGCCGGTGCGGACGTCTCACTGGCCGACATCGCGCACACGCTGAACCATCACCGCTCCCAGCACACCAAGTTCGCCTCCGTGGCTGTGCGCACCCGCGCCGACGCGATCGCCGGTCTGCAGGCATTGGCCACCGGCCAATCCGCCCCTGGCGTCGTCGGCCCGCACATCGGCGCGTGCAAACCCGGCACGGTGTTCGTGTATTCCGGGCAGGGGTCGCAGTGGGCCGGGATGGGGCGGCAGCTGCTGGCCGATGAGCCGGCGTTCGCGGCGGCGCTGGCCGAGATCGAGCCGGTGTTCGTGGAGAAGGTGGGTTTCTCGCTGCAGGAGGTGATCGCCGAGGGCCGTGCGGTCAGCGGGGACGCCGAGGTGCAGCCGGTGTTGATGGGTCTGCAACTGGCGTTGACGGAGTTGTGGCGCTCGTATGGGGTGCATCCGGATGCGGTGATCGGGCATTCGATGGGTGAGGTGACGGCGGCGGTGGTGGCCGGGGCGTTGAGCCTGGCCGACGGTCTGACCGTGATCGCGGCGCGCTCGTCGATCATGTCCCGGCTGGCCGGGCAGGGCGCCGTCGCGCTCGTCGAGCTCGATCCCGAGGCGGCCGAGAAGCTCGTCGCCGAGTACCCGAGCGTCGAGATCGCCGGTCTGGTGTCGCCGCGCCAGACCGTCGTCGCGGGCCTGCCCGACGAGGTCGACGCGGTGATCGCGGCGGTCAGCGCGCAGGACCGGTTCGCCCGCCGGGTGAACATGGAGGTCGCCTCCCACACCGCGCTGATGGACCCGGTGCTGCCGGATCTGCGCGAGGCATTCGCCGGCATCACGCCACGCACCCCGGCCATCCCGTTCCTGTCCACCGTCTCCGACGATCAGGCCGGCGACCCTGTGCTCGACGCCGACTACTGGGTGGCCAACGTGCGCCAACCCGTGCAGTTCAGCCGGGCGGTGACCGCGGCCGCCCAGGAGATCGGGACGTTCGTCGAGATCAGCGCCAACCCGATCCTCACCTACGCGATCGCCGACACGCTGACCGACGGGCACCATCACGTCCTCGGCACGCTGGTGCGCGACGGTGACGACACGGTGGCGTTCCACACCACACTGAACGCCACACACACCACGCACGCCCCCGAGACCGGGCATCCGGCCCATCAGGACGGCGCGCAGGTGGCGCTGCCGACCACGCCGTGGCATCGCACCCGGCACTGGGCGATCCGGAAACCGACGTCGTCGGGTGCCTCGGCGCCGCTGCCGGGCACCGTGCTGGGCGGCCACACCGCGGTCGCCGGCCCGCACCCGGGACACCTGTGGCAGGCCCGCCTGACCGCACAGGCGCGGCCGTACCCGCATGCGCATCGGTTCGCCGGCGTGGAGATCGTGCCGCTGTCGGTGTTGCTGCAGACACTGGCGTCGGCCGCCGAGCGCGTAGGCGCCGCCGCGCTGGCGGACGTGCGGTTCGAGTTCCCGATCGCGCTGGACGCACCCCGCGTCGTGCAGGTCTACGCCGACGCCGACGTCGTGACGATCTCGTCGGCCACCGGCGAGGACACGCAGGACCGACAGTGGGTTCGGCACGTCAGCGCACGGGTCAGCCGAGAACCGGTCGAACCGGCCGCCCCCGCCACGTCGGATGTCTCTGGCTACGACCCCGCCGCGCTGCCCGAACTGCACCACGCGTGGGGGATCGACGGGCTGGCCTACCCCTGGACGGTCGACGGGCACACGCAGGCGCGCGGTGAAGCACGCACCGAGGTGACGTTCGCCGACGCTCCCGGTGCGCCGCTGGCGGCCGCGCTGGACGCTGCTGTCAACCTGGCTCGCCTCGTGGATGCGTCCACGCCCGGTCTGATGGTGCCCGCCGCGATCGAGCAGTTCGTCCTCGGCCACCCCGAGGCTGGGCGCGGCACCGTCGTGACCCGCCACCGCGGTCACGACGGCGACGCACTCGTCGTCGACCTGGCCGTCGAGACCGCTGACGGCGCCACGCTCGCCGACCTGCGCGGGGTGCGCTACGCCGCGGTCGACGTCGACGAGGTGGTCGCGGCAGACGCCGAGCCCCGCCGCGTCGCCCACCGACTGGACTGGCAGCCCTGGACCCCAGAGGCGGCGGGCGCCGGCACGGGGCCCGTGGCGGTCGTCGGGACCGGTGCGCTCGCCACTGCCCTGCGTGAGGTGCTCGGCACCGAGGCCGACGTCGCCGCGGCCCGCTCGATCGTCTACGTCGCCGATCCCGACGCCGAGCCCGGCCAGTCCGATCAGGACACCGCGGTTCGGCTGACCACCGAAGTGGCCGAGCTCGTCGGCACGCTGGCCGACCGAGAGCCGCGCAACCCCGCGACGCTGTGGGTGATCACCCGGGGCGTCTGGGAGTCCGCCACCGCGGCGGCACTGCGCCAGAGCCCGCTGTGGGGGCTGGCCGGTGTCATCGGCGCCGAGCAGCCGCAGCTGTGGGGCGGCCTGGTCGACCTGCCGGAGTCCGACACCGAACTGACGCGGCTTGCCGACGTGCTGGCCACCCCGGTCAAGTCGGTGGCGGTGTGGCGTGACGACCAGCTGCTGACTCCGACGCTGGCCGAGTTCACCGACGCGCCGACGCGCGAGACGCTGCGCTGCCGGCCCGATGCGGCCTACCTGATCACCGGCGGCATGGGCGCGCTGGGTCTGCTGATGGCCGGCTGGCTCGCCGACCGGGGTGCCCGCCGCATCGTGCTGGCCGGGCGCACCGCGCTGCCGCCGCGGCGGGACTGGTCCACGGTGGCCGAGCCCGAGCTCCGGGGGAAGATCGACGCGATCCGTGCGCTGGAACTACGGGGGGTCAGCGTCGACACCGTGGCGGTCGACATCGCCGATCGCGACGCGGTGGCCGCGATGCTGGACCGGCGCGACGCCGACGGTGCACCGCCGATCCGCGGTGTCATCCACGCGGCCGGCATGACCGAAGCCCAGCTGCTCACCGAACTCGAAGCCGAGCGGGTGCACCGCACGGTGTGGCCCAAGATCGCAGGCGCCCAGGTGCTCGCCGAGCTGTTCGGCCCGCAAGAGCTGGACTTCCTGTACCTCGCCGCGTCCGCCGGTGCCGTCTTCGGTATCCCCGGGCAGGGCGCCTACGCGGCGGGCAACGCCTACCTCGACGCGCTGGCCCGCTCCCGGCACGCGCAGGGCGACAACACGGTGAGCCTGGACTGGGTCGCCTGGCGCGGTCTCGGCTTCGGCAGCGAGGCACAGGTCGTGGTGTCCGAGCTGGAACGGGTCGGTTCGCGTCCCGTCGAACCGAGCGAGGCGTTCGCAGCGTGGGACTACGTCACCCGGTTCGACGTGGACCAGGTGGTGATGGCCCCGATGGGTTCCGCGCAGGACGCCGCCTCGGTCACCGCAGAGCGCCCGTCGACGCCGACGCGGAACTGGGCGGCGCTGGATCCCGACGACCTGCTCGCCGAGCTACGCGAAGGGCTGCGCGGCATCCTTGCCACCGAGCTGCGGTTGCCGGAGAGCGACGTGCTGACCGACCGGCCGTTCGCCGAGATGGGCCTGAACTCGGTGATGGCGATGTCGATCCGGCGGGAGATCGAGCGGCTGGTCGGGTTGGAGTTGTCGGCGACGATGCTGTTCAACCATCCGACCATCGACAGCTTCGCGGGCTACCTGGCCCAGCAGCTGAATCCGGACGCCGGCAATACCGACGACGATGCGGCTGCCGACGACGACGAGGACAGCCTGCTGGATTCGCTGTTCGACAGCGTCGAGTCGAACTGAGCGCGTGAGCGTGCCGATGCGACCGAACCACCAGAATTTCCCGGATCGACCCGACACGCGAGACCATGTCGGGAGATGTTTGCGAAAGGACCTCTGATGCCAGCACTGACGGCGCCCACCGTGACGACCATCCCCGCGCTCCTCGCCGACCGTGCGCAGCAGCAGCCCGACGATGACGCATACACGTTCTACGACTACGAGGCCGACCCCACCGGCACCGCCGAGACGCTGACCTGGTCAGAGGTGCACCACCGGGTCCGCGTGGTGGCCGCGAAGCTGGCCACCCTGGGCTCGCCGGGCGACCGTGCGGTGATCCTGGCGCCGCAGGGCCTGGAGTACATCATCGGGTTCCTCGGCGCCATCGAGGCCGGGTTCATCGCTGTGCCGCTGACCATGCCGCAGTTGCGCCAGCACGACGAACGCGTCACCGGCGCGATGAAGGACTCGCAGCCCGTCGCCGTGCTGACCACTTCGTCCGTCGTCGACGACATCCGCCACTACGGCCAGCTCGACCGCCAGCGCGCGCCGAAGTTCCTCGAGGTCGACACGCTCGACTTCGATTCGCCGCTGCGGCCGACCGCACCCGTCGCGCTACCCAAGACCGCCTACCTGCAATACACCTCAGGGTCGACCCGGCTGCCCGCCGGTGTGGTCGTCAGCCACCGCAACGTGCTGGTCAACGTCGCCGAATTGCTCACCGACTACTACGAGGCCTACCCGGACGGGCGTGCACCCGAAGACACCACGGTGGTCTCGTGGCTGCCCTTCTACCACGACATGGGCCTGATCGTCGGCGTGTTCATCCCGATCATGCTGGGCACCCCCGCCGCGCTGATGAGCCCGATCTCGTTCATGCAGAAGCCCGCGCGGTGGATGCAGCTGCTCGGCTCCCATCCCAGCGCGTTCACCGCGGCCCCGAACTTCGCGTTCGAGCTCGCCGTCAAGCGCACCAGCGACGACGACATGGCCGGCAAGGATTTGAGCACCGTCGCGGTGATGATCAACGGGGCCGAGCGCGTGCACGGCACCACCGTGCGGCGGTTCAACGAGCGCTTCGCCGCGTTCGGGCTGTCCGACGCCGCGATGCGGCCGTCGTACGGTCTGGCCGAGGCGACGGTGTACGTGGTCGCAACCGCCGGTGGCCGACCGCCGACGTCGGTGCGGTTCGACTACGAGAAGCTGGCCGCGGGGCATGCCGAGCGCTGCGACGACGACGACAGTGGCACCGAGCAGATCGGGCTGGGCGTGCCCCGCTCGACGACCGTGCGGGTGGTCGATCCGGAGTCACTGACGGAAAATCCGGCCGGCAAGATCGGCGAGGTCTGGCTGCACGGCGAGCACGTCGCCGGCGGCTACTACCAGAACCCGGAGCTCACCCAGAAGCTGTTCTCCGGCCAGCTGGCCGAGCCGAGCGCCGACACCCCCAAGGGGCCGTGGCTGCGCACCGGCGACCTCGGCGTGATGTTCGACGACGAGCTCTACATCGTCGGTCGCATCAAGGATCTGCTGATCGTCGACGGCCGCAACCATTACCCCGACGACATCGAGGGCACTGTCGCGGAGTTCACCGGCGGCCGAGTCGCGGCCATCTCGGTGCCCGACGGCGCCAGCGAGAAGCTGGTGGTGATCGCCGAGCTGAAGAAGCAGGTCGAGCCGTCGGAGCTGGAAGCGGTCACCCAGCAGGTGACCTCGGCGATCTCGATGACCCACAGCGTGCGGCTCTCCGACTTCGCCTTGGTACCGCCCGGCTCGCTGCCGCTGACCACCAGCGGCAAGGTGCGCCGCGCGATGAGCGCAGACCTGTACCGCGACAACAAGTTCCAACGGTTGGACGCCACTAGATGACCTCTGCTTTCGACGAGGCTGCTGTTCGTCGCTGGTTGACCGACTACCTGGTTGAGAACAACGGTTGCAGTCCTGAGCACATCGCGCGCGGCGCCTCCATGCACGATCTGGGCGTCGGATCGCGCGACGCCGTGGTGCTGACCGGCGTGCTGTCCGAATACCTGGGCCGGCCGGTGTCGCCGGTCGACTTCTGGCAGTACCCGACGGTCGATGCGCTGGCGAAGTTCCTGACCGGCGGCGAGGTGGAGCCGGTCGACGGCCCGGTCGGGGCACGCTCCGGCGAATCCGGGGTGTCGGCCAACGAGCCGATCGCCGTGGTCGGGCTGGGGTTGCGGTTGCCCGGTGGGACCGACGCCGACGGCAACATCGAGGGCCCGGACGCGTTCTGGGACTTCCTCACCGAGGGTCGATCGTCGGTGGTCGAGGTGCCCGCCGAGCGCTGGGCGCCGTTCGACGACGGCACCGCCGACGGGGCTGCGGCGCTGGCCGCCACCACCCGCTGGGGGTCCTATCTGCGCGACGTCGACGCGTTCGACGCCGAGTTCTTCGAGGTGATCCCGCGCGAGGCCATGCGGATGGATCCGCAGCAGCGGCTGCTGCTTGAGGTCACCCACGAGGCGCTGGAGAACGCGGGTATCCCTGCCGACACCCTGGCCGAGACCCGCACCGGGGTGTTCGCCGGCGCCAGTGCGGCCGACTACGCGCAGCTGGGCGCCGCTGATCTCAGCCAGATCGACGCTTGGTACAGCACCGGCGGGTCGATCAGCATCATTGCCAACCGGATCTCCTACTTCTTCGACTTCCGCGGTCCCTCGGTCACGGTCGACACGGCGTGCTCGTCGTCGCTGGTGGCGATCCACCTGGCGTGTCAGAGCCTGCGGACCGGGGATTCCGACGTCGCGCTGGCCGCGGGAGTGAACCTGCTGCTCTCGCCGGCCGGCACCCGCAGCCTGGACCAGGCCGACGCGATGTCGAAGACCGGGCAGTGTCATGCGTTCGACGCCGCCGCCGACGGTTTCGTGCGCGGTGAGGGCTGCGGTGTCGCGGTGCTCAAGCGGCTGTCGGACGCTCAGCGCGACGGCGATCGGGTGCTGGCGGTGATCCGTGGGTCGGCGGTCAATCAGGACGGGCGGTCCAACGGGTTGATGGCGCCGAACCCGTCGGCGCAGATGGCGGTCCTGCGCGCCGCGTATGCGGCGGCCGGCGTGGATCCCCGCGAGGTGGACTACGTCGAGGCGCACGGGACCGGCACGCTGCTGGGCGATCCGATCGAGGCCCGCGCGCTGGGCACTGTGCTGGGCAAGGGCCGTCCCGCGGACCGGCCCCTGCTGCTGGGTGCGGTGAAGTCCAACCTCGGGCATCTGGAGGCCGCGGCGGGTATCGCCGGTTTTGCCAAGGCCGTTTTGGCGTTGCAGCACAACATGATTCCCGCCAACCGCGGCTACGAGACCCCCAACCCGCACATCCCCTTCGACAAGCTGCGGCTCGCCGTGGTCGCCGAGCACACCGAGTGGGCGCCGGCCGGGCGGCCGCGCCGCGCGGGCATCTCGTCGTTCGGGTTCGGCGGCACCAACGCCCACGTCGTCATCGAGCAGCCGCCGGTGACGGTGGCGGCGGACGTACCCGACGACGCTGCCGTCACCACCCTGGTGGTCTCGGGCCGCACGCGCGAGCGGGTCGCCTCGCAGGCCGGGATGCTGGCCGAGTGGATGGCCGGCGCCGGCGCTGAGGCCCCGCTGGCCGAGGTGGCTCACGCGCTGAACCATCACCGCTCGCAGCACCCGATGTTCGCCACGGTCGCTGCGCGCACCCGCGAGGACGCGATCGCCGGTCTGCAGGCATTGGCCGCCGGCCAGTCGGCGGCCGGGGTGGTCCCTGCCGGCGCGGTCGTCCCGAAGCCGGGCACGGTGTTCGTGTATTCCGGGCAGGGGTCGCAGTGGGCCGGGATGGGGCAGCGGTTGTTGGCCGATGAGCCGGCGTTCGCGGCGGCGGTGGCCGAGATCGAGCCGGTGTTCGTGGAGAAGGTGGGTTTCTCGCTGCAGGAGGTGATCGCCGAGGGCCGTGCGGTCAGCGGGGACGCCGAGGTGCAGCCGGTGTTGATGGGTCTGCAACTGGCGTTGACGGAGTTGTGGCGCTCGTATGGGGTGCATCCGGATGCGGTGGTCGGGCATTCGATGGGTGAGGTGACGGCGGCGGTGGTCGCGGGGGCGTTGAGCCTGGCCGACGGTCTGGCCGTGATCGCGGCGCGCTCGTCGATCATGTCCCGGCTGGCCGGCCAGGGCGCCGTCGCGCTGCTCGCCGTCGACGAGGACACCGCCGCGGCGCACATCGCGGCCCACCCGAGCGTCGAGATCGCCGGCTACCTCTCCCCACGCCAGACCGTCGTCGCGGGCCTGCCCGATGAGGTCGACGCGGTGATCGCGGCGGTCACCGCGCAGAACGCGTTCGCTCGCCGGGTGAACATGGTCGTCGCCTCCCACACCGCGCTGATGGATCCGGTGCTCGCCGACATCAAGACCGCGCTCTCGGACATCACGCCCGCCGCGCCGACACTGACGTTCCTGTCCACGGTCACCGATCCGAATCAGACGCCGACGCTGGACGCCGAGTACTGGGTGTCCAACGTGCGCCAGCCGGTGCGCTTCAGCCGCGCCGTCTCCGCCGCGGCCGCCGACCACGGCACGTTCGTCGAGATCAGCCCGCATCCGACGCTGGGTCAGCCGATCGCCGCCACGCTGGCCGAGGAGGCGGGCGTCCTCTCGCTCGGCACGCTGGCCCGCGACGCCGACGACGCGGTCACCTTCCACACCAACCTCAACGCCACGCACACCACGCGGCCCCCGCAGACGCCCCATCACGGGGAGCCGCACGTGGTGCTGCCCGCCACCCCGTGGCATCACAGCCGGCACTGGGTCGACGTCCGGGCCAGGCAGCGGGTCCCGGGCCGCGAGCGCGGTGCGCTGCCCGCGGGCACCAGCGTCCCGCCCGAGTGGTTCTGCGAGCTGACCTGGCCGGTCAAGGCGCTCGCCGACAGCGACGCCCCCGCGGGCAGCTGGGTCGTGGTCGGCGACGCGCGCATCGGGGCGCAGATGGCGCGCCTGCTCGGCGCGCCGGTG
The DNA here is from genome assembly GCA_040752555.1 of Actinomycetota bacterium. Classification (GTDB taxonomy): domain Bacteria; phylum Actinomycetota; class Actinomycetes; order Mycobacteriales; family Mycobacteriaceae; genus Mycobacterium. Next base: position 112,330 of record JBFMGT010000005.1, read on the forward strand.
CCGACCTGCACCGTCGACGACGACGATCTGGCCACGACGGTCGCGGGGGCGACCCACGTGCTCTATGCGCCGGACGAGCGGGCCGGTGACGAGCTCGGCTACGACCTGTTCGAGGCCGCCCGCGCCGTCGCCGCAACCGCGGTGGCGGCACAGAATCCGCCGGTGCTGTACCTGCTGAGCCGCAACGCCCAGCCGGTCAGCGAGGGTGACCGCGCCAACCCGGCCCATGCGGTGCTGTGGGGGCTGGGCCGCACGCTGGCACTGGAGCATCCCGAGATCTGGGGCGGTCTCATCGACGTCGACGCCTCCGCGCCGGCCCCGGTGACGGCGCGCCTGGTGCTGGCCGAGGCCCACGCCGGCGACGGCGAAGACCAGGTGGTCTACCGGGCGGGGGAGCGCCGGGTGGCGCGCCTCGTGCACCAGCTGCCCCGCGTGGCATCGACGGAGACACCGCTGAACCCCGAGGCCGCGCACCTCGTCGTCGGCGCCACCGGCAACATCGGTCCCCGGCTGATCGAAGAACTCGCCGCGATGGGCGCGAAAACCGTGGTGGCGGTGTCGCGCAACCCCGGCAATCGCCTCGATGAGCTGACGTCGCGGCTGGCCGCACAGGGCACCACGGTGGTCACCGCCGCCGCCGACGTCGCCGACGGCGCGGCGCTGCGCACCCTGTTCGACCGCTTCGGTGCCGACCTGCCCCCGCTGGGCGGTGTCTATCTGGCCGCGATGAGCGGCGGGCCGGTGACGCTGGCGGACATGACCCGCGACGACGTCGCCGCGATGTTCCGCTCCAAGATGGACGCCGCCGCCCTGCTGCACGAGTTGTCGCTGGGCCAGCCGGTCGAGCAGTTCGTGCTGTTCTCGTCGATCTCTGGTGTGCTCGGCTCCCGGTGGCTGGCGCATTACGCGGCGACGACGACGTTCCTGGACACGTTCGCCTACGCCCGGCGCGCCGCCGGGCTGCCGGCGTGCGCGATCAACTGGGGGTTGTGGAAGTCGCTGGCCGACGTGCAGACCGGTTTCGAGAAGCAGGCCACCGCGGAGTCCGGCCTGGAACCGATGGCCGACGACGTCGCGATTTCGGCGCTGCGGCTGTTCACCGGGCCGGGGGCGCCCGCGCGGGCGACGGTGGTCGCCGCGGACTGGCCACGCCTGGCCGCCGCCTACCACACCCGCGCAGAGCTGCACATCCTCGACGACCTGCTCGCCGAGGAGGCGACGGATCAGGCCGCCGCGACCGGTGACACCGCGTTCCGGCGCGAGCTGCGCGGCGCCGAGCCTGCACTGCGGTTCGATTTGCTGGCCGACCACGTCGGCGCGCAGGTCGCCGCGTCGATGGGCCTGGCCTCGGCCCACACGCTGGACCCGACAGTCGGCTTCTTCCAATTCGGCATGGATTCGCTGATGAGCGTAACGTTGCAGCGCTCGCTGAGCGAAAGCCTGGGGGAGGTACTGCCCGCATCGGTGGTGTTCGACTATCCGACCATCGAGGCGCTCACCGATTATCTGGCGTCGGTGCTTCCTGAGATAATCGAGACCGCCGGTAACGACGACGAGGTCGCCGGCGCCGCCCCGGACGGGGAACCCGAGGACGCCTACGACGACCTGGCCGAGGACGAACTGCTGGCCAGGCTGTCAGAACGATTGAATTGAGTGTGATGACCGCAAGCTCAGGATCGCCCGGTTCGGGCGCCGCGCCAGACCGTCGGGCGATCATCACCGAGGCGCTGCGCAAGATCGACGACCTGACCGCGCGGCTCGCGGCGGCCGAGAAGGCCGAGACCGAGCCGATCGCCGTCGTCGGCATCGGGGCGCGGCTGCCCGGCGGGGTCGCCGACGCCGACCAGTTCTGGCAGTTCCTGCTCGACGGCGGCAACGGAGTGATCCGGGTGCCTGCCGACCGCTGGGACGCCGACGAGTACTACTCGCCGGACCACAGCGTGCCGGGCACGATCTGCAACCGCGAGGGCGGGTTTCTCACCACGTGGGCGCCCGACGAGTTCGACGCCGAGTTCTTCGCGATCTCCCCCCGCGAAGCCGCCGGCATGGACCCTCAGCAGCGGCTGCTGATGGAGGTCGCGATCGAGGCGCTGGAGAACGCCAACATCAGCCCACGGTCGCTGCGGGGCTCGTCGACCGGCGTGTTCGTCGGCCTGACCGCCAACGACTACTTCCGCTCGGTGATCGGCGCCTTGCAGCCCGAGGAGATCGACCCCTACATCCCGTTCGGCAACGCACCCAACTTCGCGGCCGGCCGGCTCTCCTACTTCCTCGGTGTGCGCGGCCCTGCCGTGGTCAGCGACACCGCGTGCTCGTCGTCGCTGGTCTCGATCCACCTCGCCTGCCAGAGCCTGCGCCGCGGCGAGAGTGATCACGCGCTGGCCGCCGGGGTGAACCTGATCCTGAGCCCGGAGAACAACATCGCGTGCTCGCGCTGGGGCATGCTGTCGCCCACGGGTCGGTGCGCCACGTTTGACGCCGACGCCGACGGCTACGTCCGCAGCGAGGGCTGCGGTGTCGTGGTGCTCAAGCGGCTGTCCGACGCGCAGCGCGACGGGGACCGGGTGCTCGCGGTCGTGCGGGGCTCGGCGGTCAACCAGGACGGCGCCAGCAGCGGCCAGACCGTGCCCAACGGGCCCGCCCAGCAGGAGCTGATGCGCACGGCGCTGCGCAACGCCCGGCTGGAGCCCTCCGACATCGACTACGTCGAGGCGCACGGCACTGGCACCGGGCTGGGTGACCCGATCGAACTCGACGCGCTGTCGGCCGTCTACGGCGACCGCAAGGACGCGGCCCCGCTGGTGCTGGGCTCGGTCAAGACCAACCTGGGCCACCTGGAATCCGCGGCCGGGGTCACCGGCTTCATCAAGACGGTGCTGAGCCTGCAGCACGGCTTCATCCCGAAGATGCTGCACTTCTCGGCGCTGACTCCGCAGGCCGGCGAGGGCGCGAAGAAGTTCCACATCGCCGCCGAACCCACGCCGTGGCCCGCCCACGACGGCCCCCGCCGCGCCGCGGTGTCGTCGTTCGGCGTCAGCGGCACCAACGCCCACATCGTCCTCGAGCAAGCCCCCGAGGCCGAACCTGTTGCGCCGCAACCAGAACCGCCGGTGACCACGCTGGTGGTGACGGGAAAGAGCCCAGCCAGGATCGCCTCGCTGGCCGGTGCGCTCGCCGACTGGCTGGCCAGCCCGGCGGCCGACGGCGTCAGCCTGGCCGACGTCGCCGAGACGCTGAACCACCGTCGCGCCCAGCACCCTCGCTTCGCGACCGTCGCCGCCACCGACCGCACCCAGGCTGTCGCCGGGCTGCGCGCGCTCGCCGAGGGCTACCCCGCGCCCGGGGTGGTGCCCGCGCACGATGGCGCCTGCGGCACGGGTGCCAAGCCCGGCACCGTGTTCCTGTACTCCGGGCAGGGCTCGCAGTGGGCCGGTATGGGCCGCCGCCTGCTCACCGAGGAGCCGGCCTTCGCCGCGGCTGTCGACGAACTGGAACCCGATTTCGTAGCCCAGGCCGGGTTCTCGCTGCGCCAGACGCTGGAGTCCGGGGAGACCGTCGTCGGCATCGACAGGATCCAGCCGGTGCTGGTCGGTGTGCAGCTCGCGCTGACCGCGCTGTGGCGGGCCCACGGCGTGACGCCCGACGCGGTGATCGGCCACTCGATGGGTGAGGTGACCGCGGCCGTCGTGGCCGGGGCGCTGAGCCCCGCCGACGGACTGAAGGTGATCTCCACCCGCTCGCGGCTGATGAAGCGGCTGTCCGGGCAGGGCGCGATGGCGCTGCTCGAGCTCGACGCCGCGGCCGCAGAAGAGCTGATCGCCGGGTACGATGGGCTGACCGTCGCCGTGTACGCGTCGCCGAATCAGACCGTGATCGCCGGCCCGCCGGATCAGGTCGACGCCGCGATCGCGGTGGTCGACGCGCAGGACAAGCTGGCCCGCCGCGTCGATGTGGACGTGGCGTCGCACCACCCGATCATCGACCCGATCCTCGACGAGCTGCGCGCCGAGCTGGTGACGCTGCAACCGCGCACGCCGACCATCCCGGTGCTCGTCACCACCGACGGCAGGCCCACCGACGGAACCAACGTGTTCGACGCCGACCACTGGGTGGCCAACCTGCGCAACCCGGTGCGCTTCGCCCGCGCGGTCGCCAGCGCCGGGGCCGACCACACCGTCTTCGTGGAGGTCAGTCCGCACCCGCTGCTGGGGTACGCGATCAAGGACACGTTGGCGAGCCACCACCACAGCCTGGCCACGCTGCAGCGCGACGCCAACGACACGCTGACGTTCCGGACCAATCTCAACGCCACCCACACGACGCGTCCGCCGAAGACGCCGGCGCGCCCGGGTCCGCGCGTGCAGATCCCGACCACGCCGTGGCAGCACGCGCACCACTGGATCCAGACCGCGGCGATGCGTGCGGCCGCCGGTGCTCCGGTCCAGCCGCCGGCCGCGCGCACCGAGGGCGGCTACCACGAGTGGCTGCACGAGCTGGCCTGGCCGGTCCGCGATCTCGGCGGCGAGCGTTCCGACGCCACCGTCGCGCTCGTCTCCGACGACACCGAGCTGGCGGCTGCACTGGGCGCCCGCGCGGTCGGCGTCGACGAGATCGGCGGTGCCGGCGCCGATGTCCTGGTGTACGCGCCGGCTGTTCCCACGCGGCGCTTCGACGCCGCCGCGGCCTATCTGATGTTCGACGAGCTGCGCCGCATCGTCGTGGCGCTCGCCGGAATGGATTCGCCGCCACGGCTTTTCGTGGTCACCCGCAACGCCCAGCCTGTCGCTGACGGAGACCGCGCCAACCCGGCGCACGCCGTGCTGTGGGGCATGGGCCGCACGCTGGCACTGGAGCACCCCGAGTTCTGGGGTGGCCTGCTCGACGTCGACGAGACGCTGCCCGCCGAACTGCTGGGTGCCTACCTGCGCGCCGAGGCCGCCACCACCGAGAGCGCCGACCGCGACGACCAGGTGGTCTACCGGGCGGGGGAGCGGCGGGTGCCGCGCCTGCAGCCGCGCGCGGTGCCTGCGGTCGCGGTGAACCGGCTCGAGAACAACACCAGCCATCTCGTCGTCGGGGCCACCGGCAACGTCGGCCCGTACCTGATCCGTCAGCTCGCCGACATGGGCGCCTCGACCGTGGTCGCGGTGTCGCGGCGCGGCACCGGGCTGGCGGAGCTGGCCGCCGAGGTGGCCGCGAAGGGCACCACGCTGGTCGAGGTCGCCGCCGACGCGGGCGACGATGCGTCGATGGCCGCGGTGTTCGAGCGGTTCGGCCGCGACCTGCCACCGCTGGATGGCGTCTACCTGGCTTCGCTGGCCGGCGGTGAGGCGCTGCTGACGGAGATGACCGACGAGGACCTGCGGCCGATGTTCCGGGCGAAGGTCGACGCGGCGGCGGTGCTGCACAAGCTGTCGCTGACCACACCGGTGCGGCGGTTCGTGCTGTTCTCTTCGATCACGGGGCTGCTCGGGTCACGGGCGGTGGCCCACTACACGGCGGCCAACGCGTTCGCCGACGCCTTCGCCTACGCTCGCCGCGCCCTGGGTCTGCCGGCCACGGTCGTCGACTGGGGGCTGTGGAAGTCCTGGTCGGACGCCCAGCCGCAGATGAAGGCCGCGGGTCTCGAGCCCATGCCCAACGACGTGGCGATCCGCATGCTGCCGACGATCCTCAGCCCGCAGGCCGGCACGCAGGTCGTGCTCGCCGGCGCCGACTGGCCGCGGCTGGCCGAGGCCTACCGGATGCGCGCCGCGGTCAAGGTGCTCGACCGTCTGGTCGCCGGCCCCGCCGAGGATGCCGATCTGTCCGCGCTCCCGGCGCCGCAGTGGGGCACGGTGCTCGGTGAGCCGGTCGAATCGGCCGACCACGAGCACCTGTGGCAGGCGCGGCTGCTGCCCGGCGAGCGCACCTGGCCGGTCGCACACCGGGTGCGCGGTGTGGAGGTCGTGCCGGTCTCGGTGGTATTGCACACGCTGTCGGCGCTGGCCGAGCGTATCGGCGGCGGCAAGCTGGCCGGCGACATCCGGTTCGAGTATCCGATCGTCACCGACGCGCCGAAGGTGATTCACGCCGTCGCCGACGGTGACGCGCTCACCATCTGGTCCAGCCCCACCGCCGACGCCGCCCCGCAGCGCTGGACCCGGCACGCCAGTGCCACGTTGACCGCCGCGCCACAGCAGGGCTTGCAGGGCGATCAGAGCCCGGTCGGCACCGTGTTCGACGGCGCAGCCATCGAGGACATGCAACGCGCCTGGGGCGTGGAGGGCCGGCCGTTCACCTGGACGGTCGCCGACGCCACGGCGACCACCGCCGGCGCCCGCGGCACCGTCGAGGTGCCCGACACCGACTCGCCCGCCGCCGCCCTGCTCGACGCGGCGGTGCACGTGGCCCGCCTCGCCGACGCCGACAACGCCGCACTCCTGCTGCCCGCGGGTGCGGAGAGCCTCCTGGAGTCGGACGCCGCAACCGCAGGCACCGCCACCATCGAGGTGTTCCGCCGCGGCGGCGACGGGACCGCTCTGGTCGTCGACACGCAGGTCACCGGTCCCGACGGCACCGTCTGGGTCGACGTGCGTGGGTTGACGTTCGCGCCGGTGGAATCCGCACCCGCCCCGGCGACCAACGAAACCACGTCGGCGGCAACCGAATTCATCGACTGGTCGACGATGTCGGCCACAGAGACCGTGGAGACGCTGCGGGTGCGGCTGCGGGCCATCCTGGCCCGCGAGCTGGGCATGCCGGAGACCGCTGTCGACGTCGAGTCGGCGTTCCCCGAGCTCGGTCTGGACTCGATGATGGCGATGAACCTGCTGCGGGATGCCAAGGCCCTGGTGCGCATCGACCTGTCCGCGACCATGCTGTGGAACCATCCGTCGATCGCGCAGTTGTCGCAGTTCGTGGCCGAACTGCTGGCCCCGATGCAGCAGGCCGCACCCGAACCGGAGGAGGAGCCCGAGCAGGCAGACGACTCCGACGAGTTCAGCCTCGACGACCTCTTCGACAGCATCGAATCTTCCGTCGAGTCGGCCAACGCCGGCAGTGAGGGCACCATCTGATGACGACCCCCAAGCCAAAAACGACATTCGACCGTATCTCGGCGATGTCCGCCGAGCAGCGCGACAAGCTGGCCGAGCAGTTCGAGAAGGCCTCCCGCGTCGCCGGTGCCGAGCCGATCGCCGTCGTCGGCATCGGCTGCCGGTTGCCCGGCGGGGTCACCGGACCCGACAGCTTCTGGAAGCTGCTGGAGAGCGGCACCGACGCCGTCACCGAGGTGCCCGCCGACCGCTGGGACGCCGAGGCGTTCTACGACACCGACATGAGCGTGCCGGGCCGGATGCCCACCAAGTGGGGCGCCTACCTCGACGACATCACCGGCTTCGACGCCGACTTCTTCGGCATCACCCCGCGTGAGGCGATGTCGATGGACCCGCAGCAGCGGGTGGCCCTCGAGGTGGCCTGGGAGGCACTGGAGAACGCCGGCTACGCACCCGACCAGCTCGGCGAATCCCGCACCGCGGTGATGCTCGGTGTCTACTACAGCGAGTACCACAACGCGTCACCGGAGAACGCCGACGCAATCGATGCCTACTCGGCCACCGGTAACGCGCACAGCGTCACCGTCGGTCGCATCGCGTACCTGCTGGGTCTCAAGGGCCCCGCGGTGGCCGTCGACACCGCGTGCTCGTCGTCGCTGGTGTCGATCCACCTGGCGTGCCAGAGCCTGCGCATGCGCGAGAGCGACCTGGCCCTGGCCGGCGGCGTCAACCTCAACCTGCGCCCGGAAACCCAACTTGCCCTTGCCAAGTGGGGCATGCTCTCTCCGCACGGACACTGCTATGCGTTCGATTCCCGCGCCGACGGCTTCGTGCGCGGCGAAGGTGCGGGCGTGGTGGTGCTCAAGCGGCTCACCGATGCGGTGCGCGACGGGGACCGTGTGCTGGGCGTCGTGCGCGGCTCGGCGGTCAACCAGGACGGCCGATCCAACGGTCTGACCGCACCCAACGCGCCGTCTCAGCGTGACGTGCTGACCCGCGCGCTGAAGTCGGCCGACGTGGCCGCGGGCACCGTGGACTACATCGAATGCCACGGCACTGGAACGGCGCTGGGCGATCCCATCGAGTTCGACGCACTGGCCGCGATCTACGGCAAGGGCGACGTCCCGTGCGCGCTGGGCACCGTCAAGACCAACATGGGCCACCTCGAGGCGGCCGCCGGCATAGCCGGATTCATCAAAACCGTGCTGACGCTGGCGCACGGCACGATCGCGCCGAACCTGAACTTCGACAAGTGGAACCCGCAGATCGACCCCAAGCCGACGCGGCTGTACGTGCCGACGGAGGCCAAGCCGTGGCCGGCCAGTGACCACCCGCGCCGCGCGGCGGTGTCGTCGTTCGGCTTCAGCGGCACCAACGCCCACATCGTGCTGGAGCAGGGCCCCGAGCCCGCCCCCGCCGCCGTCGACCCGGCCCCCGCCGTCACCACGCTCGTCGTGTCCGGCAAGACCCCGGCGCGGCTGGCGGCCTCGGCCCAGTCGCTGGCCGACTGGCTGGCCGGTGCCGGCGCCTCGGTGCCGCTCACCGACGTCGCCTACACCGTCAACCACCACCGCAGCCGCTACTCGACGATCGCCACCGTGTGCGCCCGCACCCACGACGAGGCCGTCACCGGTCTGCGCGCGCTGGCCGCCGGTCAGCCCGCGCCCGGCGTCATCGGCGCCCACGACGCCCGCCTCGGGAAGGGCACCGTGTTCCTGTACTCCGGGCAGGGCGCGCAGTGGGCCGGCATGGGCAAGACCCTGCTGGCCGAGGAGCCGGCGTTCGCCAAGGCCGTCGACGAGCTGGAGCCCGCATTCGTCGACAAGGTCGGCTTCTCGCTGCGGCAGACGCTGGAGGCCGGTGAGCCCGTCGTCGGCATCGACCGGATCCAGCCCGTGCTGGTGGGCATGCAGCTCGCGCTGACCGAGCTGTGGCGCTCCTACGGCGTGGAACCCGACGCGGTGATCGGCCACTCGATGGGCGAGGCCACCGCCGCCGTGGTCGCCGGGGTGCTGACCCCCGCCGAGGGTTTCGACATCATCGCCACCCGCACCCGCCTGATGAAGCGGTTGTCCGGTCAGGGCGCGATGGCGCTGCTCGAACTCGATCCCGCCGCGGCCGAGAAGCTGATCGCCGACAAGCCGGACGTCACGATCGCGGTGTACGCCTCGCCGAAGCAGGTCGTCATCGCGGGCCCGCCCGAGCAGGTCGACGAGCTCGTCGCCACGGTCGACAAGCAGGGCCGGCTGGCCCGTCGCGTCGAAGTGGACGTCGCGTCGCATCACCCCACGATCGACCCGGTGCTGCCGGAGCTGCGCGAGGCGTTGGCCTCCCTGAAGCCGGCCGCGCCGAAGATCCCACTGATCTCCACGGTGGCCTACACCGGCGACGCGCCGATGTACACCGCCGACTACTGGGCGGCCAACCTGCGCAACCCGGTCCGCTTCAGCCAGGCCGTGCACGAGGCCAGCGCCGAGAACAGCGCGTTCATCGAGATCAGCCCGCACCCGCTGCTTTCCCACGCGATCAGCGACACGCTGGACGCGCAGTCGGTCAGCAAGCGGTTCCACGTCGGGTCCACGGTCAACCGCGACACCCCCGAGACGCTGGCCTTCCACGCCCAGCTCGCGGCGGTGCGCCCGCCTGCGGTGAGCGCTGACGGCGCCGCCGGGCGGCTCGTCGACGTCCCGCCCACGGCGTGGCAGCACGTGCCGTTCTGGCTGGACGATCGCTCCGGTCACACGCAGTACGCCGGCGCGCATCCACTGCTCGGCGTGCACGTCGAGCTGCCCTCGGGCAACGGCCACGTCTGGCAGTCCGATGTGGGCACCGACGCGCATCCGTGGCTGGCCGACCATGTCGTGCACGGGCTGCCGGTCATGCCGGGCGCGGGCTTCGCCGAGATCGCGTTCGCCGCGGCGCAGGAGGCCCTCGGCCTGCCCGCCACCGGTGTGGCGGTCTCCGTCGAGGTCGAGCAGATGCTGCCGCTGGATCCGCAGACGCAGCTGACCACGCAGATCAGCACCGACGAGAACGGCGCACAACGGGTCGAGATCCACTCCCGCTCGGATGCGGGCGGCTGGACCCGCCATGCTGTCGGCACAGTCGTCGCGGCCGAGCCCGAGACGCCGGCGAAGGTGCTGCCCGCCGACGGCGCCACCCCGGTCTCGCCCGCCGACTTCTACACCGCGCTGCGGCGCACCGGCGCGCACCACGGGCCGGCGTTCGCGGCGTTGACCCGCATCGCCCGCTCCGCCGAGGCGGCCGACACCGAGATCGAACTGCCCGAGTCCGTGACCCCGCAGCGTGGCATCACACTGCACCCGGTGCTGCTCGATGCGGCGCTGCAGGGCCTGGCCGCCGCGATGAGCGACGCGACGCTGGCGGACTCCGGTGAGGACACGTACCTGCCGGTCGGGTTCGGCACGATCCGGGTGTTCGGGGAGGTGGGCCGCCGGGCTCGGTGCCGCGCCGAACTGGTCAGCGTCGCCGACTCCGGGGACGCCACCGGCCGGGTCACGCTGACCGACGACACCGGCACGGTGCTGGCCCGCGTGGACGACGTGCACCTCAAGCGCATCCAGCGCCGTACGGTGCCACTCCCGTTGTCGCAGAAGATCTTTGACTCCCGCTGGGTGGAATCGGCCGTTCCGGCGGCCCAGTCGGTCGCCGGCAGCTGGCTCGCGCTGGCCGACGGGGCCGCGGGCCAGGCCGCGGCGCAGGCGTTCGCCGAGCGGTTCGGTGGGCCGACCCGACGGGTCGTCACCGCCGACCTCGCCGACGAGTCCGGGGTGCGGGAGGCGTTCGCCACGGCGACCGCCGACCCGGACCTGCCACCGGCCGGCGTGATCGTGTTCTGCGACTTCGGATCCGACGGCGCCGGTGACACCGAGGCCGTCGAGGCGGGCCTCGCGCACGCCCGCGACGTGATCTGGGGGGTGGCCGGCACGGTCCGCGCCATCGTGGGCAGCTGGCACGGCAAGGCGCCGCGCCTGTGGCTGGTCACCCCGGGCGGTCTGGTGACCGCACCCGCCGACGGCCCCGGCGACCCGGCCGCCAACAGCCTCAAGGGGTTGGTCCGGGTGCTGGCCTACGAGCATCCCGACCTCAAGACCACGCTGCTCGACACCGGCACCGAGGATGCGCCCGGCGCGCTGAGCACCGAGATCGAGGGCAACTCCGCCGACGACGTGGTCGCGTGGCGGGGCGGCACCCGCCTCGTCGAGCGCCTCTCCCGCGCGGCGCTGCCCGCCACACCGGGGCAGCTGACCGTGCGCAAGGACGGCAGCTACGTCGTCACCGGCGCACTGGGCGGTGTCGGCATGGCCGTGGTGCGCTGGCTCGTCGGCCACGGCGCCGGCCGGCTCGTGCTCAACGGCCGCAACGGACCGTCCGAGGAGGTGGCCGCCGAACTCGACACCCTGCGCCAGCGGGCCGAGATCGAGGTCGTCACGGGCGATATCTCGGATAAGGGGGCCGACGCGGGCGTCGCCGAGCAGCTGGTCAGGGCCGCCGAGGAGACCGGTAAGCCGCTGCGCGGGCTGATCCACTCGGCCGCGGTGCTCGAGGACGAGATCTTCGTCGGCATGACCCGGGAGAGCCTGGACACCATCTGGGCGCCGAAGGCCCTGGGTGCGTTGCGCCTGCACGAGGCCACCCTCGGCAAGGATCTGGACTGGTGGGTCGGCTTCAGCTCGATCGTGTCGCTGCTCGGCTCGCCCGGGCAGTCGGCGTACGCGGCTGCCAACGCCTGGCTCGACGGCCTGGTGGCGGCGCGACAGGCGGCCGGGCTGCCGGCCGTCGCGATCAAGTGGGGCCAGTGGGCCGACGTTGGTCTGGCCAGCACGCTGCGGTTCTCGGTGCTCGACCCGATCAGCCCGGCCGAGGGCGTCGACGCGCTCGGCGGGGTGATGGCCGCGGGCCTGCCCCGAGTCGGCATCGCCCGGCTGCGGTTGGACCGCGCCGCGGCGGCGTTCCCGGAGATCCACCAGATCGGGTTCTTCGCCGACATGGTGGGCGAGCTGCAGACCGACGACATCGACGAGGACTGGGGTGGCGCCGGGGCGCTCAAGACGATGGACGCCGCCGAGGTGCACCGCGTCGTCGTGGCCCGGCTGCGCCGGCGGATCTCGGCGATCATGGGCTACTCCGACGACAGCGCGGTCGACGTCGCGCAGCCGCTCACCGAGCTGGGGCTCGACTCGCTGATGGCGGTGCGGATGCGCAACACGATCCGCGGTGACTTCGGCGTCGAACCGCCGGTCGCACTGCTGCTGCAGGGCGCGACGCTGACCGACCTCGCGGTGGACCTGATCCGTCAGCTCGGCCTGGAGGAGCAGGAGTCCGCCGAGCGTCCCAACGCCCTGCGTGAGCGCGCCCAACAGCGCGCCGCCGCGCGTCAACGTGCCGCATCGCGGCGAAAGGTAGGACCACGATCGTGACGAGCAGTACGGGCGAGCAGGACCTCCCGGACAACGCGATCGCCGTCATCGGCATGGCCGGGAAGTTCCCTGGCGCGGATTCGGTGTCGGCGTTCTGGCGCAACCTGCGGGGCGGGGTCGAGTCGATCGTCGACCTGTCGGAGAGCGAGCTGCTGGCCAACGGCGTCACCGAACGCGCGCTGGCCAACCGCGGCTACGTGCGGCGGGCCGGCTTGATGCCGGGCATCGACGAGTTCGACGCGGACTTCTTCGGCTTCACGCCGTACGCGGCGCGGATGCTCGACCCGCAGCACCGGTTGTTCCTGCAGGCGGTGTTCCACGCCCTCGAAGACGCCGGCTACGACCCCCAGGGTCTCGAGTCGACCGTCGGCGTGTTCGGCACCAGCAGCTCCAGCGGCTACCTGCTGCACAACCTGATGTCGAACTTCGATCCGATGATGGTGATCGGCCAGGGCGCCAGCTTCGAGATGGTGAACCTGAGCCTGCAGAACGACAAGGACCACCTGGCCACCCGGGTGGCCCACCAGTTCGACTTCCGGGGCCCGGCTCTGTCGGTGGCCACGGCGTGCTCGTCGTCGCTGGTGGCGGTGCACCTGGCCTGCCAGTCGATCCTCAACGGCGAGTGCGACATCGCGCTGGCCGGCGGGTCGTCGCTGCGCATCCCGCACCACGTCGGCTACTGGTACGAGCAGGGCGCGATGGTGTCCCCGACGGGGCAGTGCCGGCCGTTCGACGTGCGCTCGGACGGCACGATCTTCGCCAGCGGCGTGGGCGTGCTGGCGCTCAAGGCGCTACCCGACGCGATCGACGACGGCGACCGCATCCACGCGGTGATCCGCGGATCCGCGCTGAACAACGACGGCGCGACGAAGATGACCTACGCCGCGCCGAACGCGCTGGGCCAGGCCGAGGTCATCGCCGAGGCGCACGCGATCGCCGGGGTGGACGCCTCGTCGATCACCTACGTCGAGACGCACGGCACCGGCACCCCGCTCGGCGATCCGATCGAGGTCGAGGGCCTGCGCCAGGCGTTCGAGCTGGCCGAGGAGACCCGCAGCGCGCCGTGCTACCTGGGCTCGGTGAAGTCCAACATCGGGCACCTGGAGACCGCGGCCGGGATCGCCGGGCTGATCAAGGCGATCCTGTGCCTGGAGCACAAGGCGATTCCCGCGACGCTGCACTACACGAGCCCGAACCCGGAGCTGCACATCGACCGCGGGCCGTTCCGGATCCGCAGCGCCGACGGGCCGTGGGAATCCGACGGCATCCGCCGCGCCGGCGTCAGCTCGTTCGGCGTGGGCGGCACCAACGCCCACATCGTGCTCGAAGAGGCGCCTTACACGGCAGCTCCGACGCCGAGCGCCAAGCCGCAGGTGCTGGTGCTCTCCGCCCGCACCCAGGAGGCGCTCGCGCAGTCTCGTGCGGCTCTGGCCGACGAGCTCGCCGCATCCGACGAGATCAGCCTGCCCGACGCCGCCTACACGCTGACCCGGCGCCGCAAGGATTTGTTCCGGCTGGCCGCGGTGGTGCACGATCAGGCCAATGCGGCGACGGTGCTGTCGGCGTCGCAAACAGACGGGGCGACGGACAACGTCTTCGAAGGCCAGGGGGTCCCTGACGCGGAGGGCTCCGGCGAGCGGGTGGCATTCCTGTTCCCCGGTCAGGGTGCTCAGCACATCGGCATGGCCCGCGGCCTCTACGACACCGAGCCGGTGTTCGCCCGTCACTTCGACGAGTGCGTGGCGGGGTTCAACGAGCTGATGGGTTACGACCTGCGCGCCGAGATCTTCGACGGCGTGGGTCGCAACCTCGAGCACACCGACCGCGCGCAGCCCGCGCTGTTCACCGTCGAGTACGCGCTGGCCACGCTGGTCCAGTCCTACGGTGTGGAGCCCGCGGTGATGGCGGGCCACAGCATCGGCGAGTACGCGGCCGCCACCATCGCCGGGGTGTTCGACCTCGACACCGCGATCAAGGTCGTTGCCAAGCGTGCCCAGTTGATGCACGCCGCCCCGCGCGGCGTCATGGTCGCGGTCCCGCTGAGTCCGCAGTCCGTCGCCGAGTACCTCACCGGCGACGTCGACGTCGCGACCATCAACGATCCGGGCAGTTGCGTGGTGGCCGGGAGCGACGAGGCGATCCGCACGTTCCAGGCCGCGCTGGCCGAGAAGGGCGTCGCCGCGCGGCGGGTACGCACCTCGCACGCGTTCCATTCCCGGCTGATGGACCCGGTGGTCGCCGAGTTCGGTGCGTTCCTGTCCTCGGTGACGCTGCACGAGCCGCGAATCCCGTTGCTGTCCAACATCACCGGCACCACGATGTCGGCGGCCGAGGCCACCAACCCGAACACCTGGGCGCGTCAGATCCGCGCCACGGTGCGCTTCGCCGACGAGCTCGACCTGCTGCTCAGCACCCCGGACCGGGTGCTCGTGGAGGTCGGTCCCGGCGGCACGCTGACCTCGTCGGCGGGCCGGCACCCGCGCTGGTCGGAGCGCCACCGCGCGGTGCGGTTGATGCGCCACCAGGCGCAGAACCGCAGCGACGGCGACACGTTCCTGCTCGGGCTGGGTCAGCTGTGGGCCGCGGGTGTGGACGTGGATTGGACGCCAGCCTGGGCGCCGGCCCCGAACGCAGATGCCGAGCCGCAGCTGGTCACGCTGCCCGGTTATCCGTTCGCCAAGCAGCGGCACTGGGTGGAGCACAACGCCAATGCGGCGTGGCTCAACGGCGCACCGGCGGCCAACGGGGTCGCCCTCGACGGCGCAGCCCCCGCGACCGCGCCGGCCGCCGCCGGCGGTGCGTCGTCGGTCGAGACGGTGCTGGCCCAGGTATGGGCGCAGTGCCTGGGGCTGCCCGACATCGACCGCAACGCCAACTTCTTCGAGATCGGCGGCGACTCGCTGATCGCGATCAGCGTGGCGATGACCGCGGGACACCGCGGCCTCGACCTCACCCCGCAGGATCTCTACGAGAACCAGACGGTGTCGTCACTGGCCAAGGTGCTCACCGCCCGCTACGCCGAAGGCGGCCTGGCCCGGCAAACACTCGACGACGTCGTCACCCCGCCGGTGCCGCCGAACGTCGCGTACTTCCTCGAGCACGGCCTGCGTGATGTCGGCCGTTGGCGCACTCCCGTGGTGCTCGGCCTGCGCGCCGACATCGGCGAGGACGACGTGCGCGCAGTGCTGTCCGCGGTCACCGCGGCGCACGACGCGCTGCGGGTACACCTCGTGGAAAGGGCCGGCACCTGGGAGCAGCACATCGCCGAGCCCGGCGAGTTCACCGAGCTGGTCACCCGGGCGTTGCCCGAGGGGGTGGCGGCGGGCAGCCCGCAGGAGCGCGAGGCGGTGCAGGCCGCGCTCGACGATCAGGTCCGCGAACACCAGCTGCTGACCGCGCCGCTGGCCGCGACGTTCCTGCGCGGGTCGCACGGCGGCCGGAGTTACCTGGCGCTGAGCCTGCACGGTGTTGCCAGCGGCCCTGGTGACGACGGCACGTCGCGCGACGTGCTGCTCACGGACCTGGTCACCGCGTTCTCGCAGCGGATGGCGGGGGAGGAGATCACCCTGGCCTCGGTGCCGACGTCGTGGCGGGAGTGGTCGCAGCGGTGCGCCGGGCTGGCCATGCATCCCGCGGTGCTGGACAGCCGCGACTACTGGCTGCAGGTCGCCCGCGCCGCCACGGTGACCGTGGCGGGACCCGAACCGGCCGAGCGGCCGGGCGCCGACGATCTGGTGCGGCTCTCGGCGGCGTTGTCGCCCGCCGAGACCGGCGAGATCGACGACACCCGCCGGCGGCTGCGGCTGCCCGTGGAGGAGATCCTGCTGGCGGCCTTGAGCCGGACCGTGGCGGCCGTCGTCGGCGACGGCACGGTCGCCGTCGACCTCGGTGGCCGGGGCCGGTCGGTGCTGAAGCCGGATGTGGATCTGCAGCGCACGGTGGGGTGGTTCTCCACGCTGCACCCGGTGGCGCTGCCTGCGGCGCAGCACACCGCGGCGCCTGCGCTGCTCGACGACGTGCGGGAGACGCTGAAGGCGGTGCCGCACTACGGCATCGGCTATGGGCTGTTGCGCTACCTGTACGCGCCGACGGCGCGGGCGTTGGCAGCGACCCGGTCGGCCGACATCCTGTTCACCCACGTCGGCACCATCCCCGACGTGCCCGCCCAACAGCCCGAGGACGCCGCGGTCCGGTTCGACACCGACACCGCGATGCCGATCCGCGACGCGCTGCCCGGCCTGGGCCACGCCCTGGAGCTGCGGGTGTACCGGTCTGCGGGCGTGCTGTACACCGACTGGTGGTACGACAGCCGACGGCTGGGCCCCACCGATGTGGAATCCTTTGCCCGGCAGTACTCGACCGCACTGCTGGAGATCACGCGGGAAGCGCTGGCTGCCGAGGACACCGACGCGGCCGGTGACGAGCTGGCGCTCGTCGACCTCTCGTGACACGACGCAACAGGGCAGGAGGAGCTCATGGCCGGCTCTGACAAGGCGGTCGTCGTCGCCGGCATCCGCAAGTCGTTCGGCTCGGTGCAGGCGCTGCGGGACGTCAGCTTCGAGGTCGGCCGCGGTGAGGTGCTCGGCCTGCTGGGTCCCAACGGCGCCGGCAAGACGACGACGGTCAACATCTTGTCGACGCTGATCACCCCCGACAGCGGGCGCGCGCTGATCGCCGGGCACGACGTGGTCGCCGACCCGGCCGGTGTGCGGCGGTCCCTGATGCTGACCGGGCAGTACGCCGCACTCGACGACATGCTGACCGGCCGGGAGAACCTGCTGATGTTCGGCCGGCTGCAGGGCCTGAAGAAGAAGGTCGCCAAGGAACGCGCGGTGGAGCTTCTCGAGCAATTCGATCTGGTGGAGGCCGGCGACCGCCCGGTGAGCACCTACTCCGGCGGCATGAAGCGCCGGATCGACATCGCGTGCGGGCTGGTGGTGCGCCCCGAGGTGGTGTTCCTCGACGAACCCACCACCGGCCTGGATCCGCGCAGCCGGCAGGCGATCTGGGAGCTGGTCACCGACTTCAAGGAAGCCGGCATCGCCACGCTGCTCACCACGCAGTACCTGGAAGAGGCCGATCTGCTCAGCGACCGGATCATCGTGATCGACAAGGGGACCGTGATCGCCGAGGGCACCGCGGACCAGCTCAAGGAGCGCACCGGTGGCACCTACTGCGAGATCGTGCCCCGCCACATCCGGGATCTGCCCGAGGTGGTGCGGGTGCTGGGCCCGCTGCTGCCGCAGGCCAACCGTGCCGCACTGAGCGAGGGCTCCGATCGCATCTCGATGCCTGCGCCGGAGGGGCCGCGCACGCTGATGGCGGCGCTGACCAAGCTCAGTGAGGCCGAGATCGAGTTGATGGACATCGCGCTGCGCCGCCCGTCGCTGGACGAGGTGTTCCTCGCACTGACCGGTGACGACACCCGCGGCGGCGCAGAGGACCGCACCGAGGTCCCGGCCGCGGGCGCCTACGCGTGAGCGGGTCCGTCTCGGTTTCCCCCGAGTCCCCGCCCGGCTCGGCCCGCTCCACGGTCCCGGCCGCCGCACGGCCGCCGGTGCGTGCGCTGCAGCAGTGGTGGGTGCTGACGGTCCGGATGATCATCCCGACGCTGCGCAACGGCGAACTCGCCACGCAGATCATCGGATCGATCGTGTTCACCATCGGCTACTACCTGCCGCTCAAGCAGATGATGGGCACGGTCCAGCCGTTGTCCAGCTACGCCCAGTACCTCACCCCGCTGATCATCCTGCAGGCCATTTGGTTCGCCGCGGTGTCCGCGGCGTTCCGGTCGGCCACCGACTCCGTGCAGGGCATCAACCGCCGGTTCCGGGCGATGCCGATCCCGGCGATCATGCCGCTGGCGTCCCGGCTGACCGCGAGCATGTACCGCTGCGTGATCGCATTGGTGGTGTCGGTGGCGTGCGGGCACGTCATCGGGTTCCGGTTCCACGGCCCGGTGCTGCACATCCTCGGGTTCGCGGGGCTGGTGCTGCTGATCGGCGCCACGCTTGCCGTCATCGGCGACCTGATCGGTATCGCGACCCAGAACCCGGAGGCCACCGCGCCGATGATGCTGGTGCCGCAGCTGACGTTGGGCCTGGCATCGGTGGGTCTGCAGCCCGTCGAACAGTTCCCCGACTGGATTCAGGGGTTCGTCCGCAATCAACCGCTCTCGCAGTGGGTCTATGGTCTGCAGGCGTTTGCCGGGGACACCACCGACGCGGCGCCGCAGGTCACCTGGGCGGTGCTCGCGCCGGGTCTGGCGTGGGCGATCGGCGCCGGGGTCGTCGCGGTCGTGCTGCACCGCGTCGTGAGCAGGAGGCGGCGCTGATGGCCCGCTCGTCAGCCGCCGCCGAACCGGTGACCCAGGCGCCCTACCGCCCCGGCGGCCGGCACCGCAGCGCCCGGGTGTGGGAGAACTCGCCCCGCCGACTCGTCCCGCAGGTGTTGCTGCTGACCTTCCGCATCCTGCGGCGGTGGAGCCGCGATCCCGCGACGCTGGTGCAGTCGCTGGTGATGCCCGCCGGGTTCCTCGCCGCCCTGGACATCGTGTTCGGCGATGTCATTGAGAAGGTCAGCGGCCAGAGCGGGCTGTACGGCCAGGTGCCGCTGGTGGCGCTGGTGGGCGGCATGACGGGCGCGATCATCGGGGCGATCAGCGTGATGCGGGAACGCGACGTCGGCCTGCTGTCGCGGTTCTGGGTGGTGCCCATGCACCGGGCCGCCGGGCTGTTGTCGCGCATGCTGGCCGAATGGGTCCGCATCGTGGTCATCACGCTGGTGGTGATGTGCGTCGGGTTCGCGCTGGGTTTCCGCTTCGAGCAGGGGCTGCCGTCGGCGATCGCGTGGGTGTTCATGCCGGCGATGTTCGGGGTGGCGCTCTCGGCGGCGGTGCTGACGCTGGCGCTGTACTCGTCGAGCACGTTGGTCCCACAGGCCACCGACATCGTGGTGGCGGTGCTGATGTTCTTCTCCATCGGGTTCGTCCCGCTGGACCAGTACCCGAAGTGGTTGCAGCCGTTCGTCGAGCACCAGCCTGTCAGCTATACGATCGAGGCGATGCGCGGGCTCTCGATCGAGGGTCCGATCGCCCGACCGTTGTTGTTCGCCGTGTTGTGGTCGGTGGGCATCCTCGCGTTGTGCGCCGTTCCGTTGGCCGTGGGCTACCGGAAGGCCAGCAGACGTGGATGACATGACCGACCTTGAGGGAGTCTGATACCGATGTTTCCGTCCTCGGGGATCCGCAAGCTCGCCCGTAGCGAGGAGATGTTCGCCGAGACGCACAACTTCATCGGGTTGGCGGCGCACGTCAAAGGCCCGATGGATGCCGACGCGCTGTCGGATGCGTTCGATGCGCTGCTGCAGGCCCACCCGGTGCTCGGCGGGCACCTCGAGCAGCTGCCCGACGGCAAGTGGGAGATCGTGCTCGACGATCTCATGCACCCCGGCATCGAGGTGGTCGAGCTGACCGGTGACGAGCCGGCGCCGCCGCTGATCTTCGACCAGACCCAGTCGCTGGTGCATCTGCGTCTGACGGTCCGCGACGGCGTGGCCCAGCCGACGCTCTACATCCATCACAGCCTGGCCGACGGCCACCACCAGTTCAGCCTCGTCGAGGAGCTGTTCTCCACCTACACCGATCTGGTCACCACCGGCACCACCCGGCCGGTCAAGGTGCATCCCGCCCCCGAGCCGCTCGAGGTGATCCTGGCCAACCGTGGGGTCGAGAAGCGGACCCGCTCGGGTCTGGAGCGGCTGCTGGCCGCGATGTTCGTCTACGAGCTGCCGCCGTCGCGCCGCGCGCCGTCGGAGACCAATCCGGTTCTGCCGCAACTCGTTCCGATGGAGTACTGCACGCTCTCGGAGCAGGACACCGAGAAGATCATCGCGTTCTGCCGGGCGAACAAGCTCGGCCTGAACAGCCTGCTGTCCGCGGCTGTGCTGATGGCCGAGTGGCAGGTGCGCAACACGCCGAACATCCCGGTGCCCTACGTGTACCCGGTGGACCTGCGCTACCTGCTGACGCCGCCGGTGTCGGCGACCGAGAGCACGAACCCGGTCGGGATCGCGACATACCTGGCCGAGATCCATCCGGGCACCGACGTCGCCGCGCTGGCCCGCGACATCAACGACACCTACAAGAAAGACATCGCCGAAGGTGTCATCCAGCAGAGCTTCCTGCACTTCAGCCCGCAGTACGTCGGCAACCCGCCCGGCCTGCCGGATGTGGTGATGTTCACCGACAACGGCATCGTCCCGCCGCTGCGCACGCCGCCCGACATGGAGGTGGCCGCCAGCCACGGCGAGTTCTACTTCGCGGTGGGCGCGGGCATCGAGATCTACACCTCGAAGATCTTCAACGGGCAGTTGATGATCGAGTACCACAGTCACGGCCCCGATCGCGACAAGTCGATCGCCGCGATCGAGGCCCAGTTGCGCAGCATCGCGGCCAAGCAGGCCGCGAGCACCGGCAGCTAGACGCCCGGCCCGAACGCGTAGCGATGGTACTGCAGCGAGGTGCGCAGCGGCGGCACCGCCTTGACGACGCGCTTGAGCGCGTGCATGCCGCGACCGGTGCGGTCATAGGTGCTCGCATCGAAAAAGGTTGCCGCCGAGAGCAATCGAATGTCGGGCAGCTTGTCGAGGATCTGCTGGGGGCTGTTGACCGCCCAGTACAGCACCGAGCCGGAGGTGCGCACCAGCGACTGGCTCTTCTGCGATTTGATGGCCAGCCAGTTGAAGAAGTCGATCTGCAGCTCGCCGGTGCCGAAGCGGTCGATGAAGCGGCGCAGCAGCGCGATGCCCTCCTCCTCGGTCAGGTACATGCTGATGCCCTCGGCGATCAGCAAGGTCGGCCGGTCGGCGGGAATCTGGTCGAGCCATTGCGGTTCGGTGGCCGGCGTGGCGATCAGCTCGTAGTTGGGCCGGCTGGGGTAGATCTGCTCGCGCAGCGCGATCACCTGCGGGAAATCCACGTCGTACCAACGCACGTCGGGTCCCGGGTCGATGCGGAAGACGCGGCAGTCCAGACCGCACCCCAGGTGCACGACGGTGCACTCCGGGTGCGCGGCCATGAACTGGCGGACCCAGATGTCGTACTGCGCGGTGCGAACGGTGAACAGCGGCGCCCACTTCGGGGTGATCTCGAGCTCGCTCCAGTCGAAGTCGAGCTTGCCGATGGCCTCCTTGGCGAACCGGTCACCGAGGATGGGCCGGTCGAAGTCGGCGTCGAGCGCCTTGAGGTACAACGTGGAGAGCATAGTCTTCGCGGGACCGCTCAGATTGACCGCAACTTTGTCGTTCACGTGTGTGAGGCTATGCGCTCGCGACCCGATGTGGCACGTCGGGTTGCCCAGGCCAGGAAAGGATGTGCCGAAGTTGGCTGAATCACCGCAGGCGGTGGCTCCGGCGCCGAAGGTGCTGCTGCTCTACTACAGCTACACCGGGCAGGCCAAGAAGGTCCTCGACGCCGCGGCGGAGGTGTTCCGCGCGCGCGGCTACGACGTGACCGAGGCGCCGATCGAGTTCACCGATCCGCGCTACGCCGAGCGGTTCTCCCGCTTCCCGATGCGCCGGGTGTGGCCTGAATTCCTCGGCATGCTGCCCGCACAGACGCTCAAGCGCACCGGCGACATCCGCACCCCCGACGCGGTGCGTACCGGCTCCTACGACCTGATCTGCATCGGCTCGCCGACGTGGTGGGACACGGTGTCCATGCCGTTGCGGTCGTTCCTCACCTCGCATGAAGCGCGTCCGGTGTTGGAGGGCAAGCGTTTTGCGGTGTTCGTGGTGTGCCGGCGCAAGTGGCGCAAGAATCTCGCCGGGGTCCGCAAGCTCGCCGAGAAGAAGGGCGGGCGCTACGTCGACGGCATCCACTTCACCTACCCCGGGGGCGAGCTGCCGTCGATGCTGTCGCTGACCAGCTATCTGGGGTCGGGCGAGTACAAAGACCGCTACCTGGGCGTGAAGCTGCCCCCCACCAACATCAACGACGAACATCTCGAAGAGGCACGGCGATTCGCCGCCCGAGTCGCCGACAAGGTGTTCGGCCGGCAGAAAACGGAGAGCTGAGCGCTGTGGCCCGTCCCTTCGACGTGAGCGCCGAGGCCGGCGCCGGCGTCACCGACGTCCTGGCCGCTTTCGGGAAGCGGGAGTACTGGCTGGCCCGGTTGGCCGCCTACGGCGGTGATTCGATGACGCTGGACTCACTGACCGTCGACCCGGACGGCGCCGTGGTGGTGCAGACGACCCAGGATCTGCGCCAGGACATGCTGCCCGGCCAGATCGGGCGCATGCTGCCCGGCGACACCGCGATCACGCGCACGGAGTCCTGGCAGCCCGGCGCCGACGCGGCGGAGGTACGCGGCGAATTCCGCATCACGGCCCGCGGCGTACCCAGCTCCGGGTCGGGAACCATGGTGCTGCAAGACATCCCGGCGGGGTCCCGGTTGCGGGTGCGCGGCACCGTGGAGGTGCGGATCCCGATCGTGGGCGGCCGGATCGAGCGCTACGTCGCCGACCTGATCGGCAAGGACGTGCCGCAGATGCAGCAGTTCACCGCGGCCTGGATCGCGGGGGAGGCGTAGCGATGCCCGAACCCGTTCCGAGTACTGCCGAGGCGCTGGCCCGGCTGGACATGCCGCTGGTCGAAGCGATGCTGACGCAGCGGGCGATCCGGCGGGTGCGCCCCGACCCGGTCGACGACGCGATCGTGCTCAAGTGCATCGAGCTCGCGTTGCGGGCACCCACGGGCGCCAATGGGCAGAACTGGGAGTTCGTAGTCGTCAAGGACCGGCGCATCAAGAAGAAACTGCAGCGCCGGTACCGGTTGGCGTGGCGGGCATTTCACCGCACGTCGATCGCCGACATCGCCTCGTACGACGACGAGATGGCCAAGAGCGTCAAGGCCATCGAATGGCAGCTCGAACACTTCGACGAGATCCCGGTGCTGGTGATCGCGTGCCTGAAACTGGGCGCTCGGGAGGGCAAGGTGCCGTTCGTGCCGATGCCGCACGCGGCGGCGTCGGCCTTCTTCGGGTCGATCTATCCCAGCGTGCAGAATCTGCTGCTCGCGGCCCGCTCGATGGGGTTGGGCGCCTCGTTGATCACGCTGCCACTGTGGAATCTCACGTCCGCGCGCCGGGTGCTCGGGTTACCGCTGGACGTCACGCCCTGCGCGGTCGTCCCGCTGGGCTGGCCGAAGGGCCGGTACGGCCCGACCACCCGCAGGCCGGTGGACGAGGTGGTTCACCTCGACCGGTACGGCAACCGCGCGTGGTTCGGGCCGCGTCGCTGACTCGTCAGTCGTCGCCGGAGTTGTCGCTCTTGTCGGCCTTCGCCGATGACGCATCTGAGGCCGAATTCGACTTCGTCGACTGCGCGCGCTCGGCGGCCTTTTCGGCCCGGGCGCTCTTGCGCTGCGCCGCATTGTCGGCCGCCTGCTCTTTGGCCGACTCGAACTTCTTCTGCAGCGACTTGACCGTGTCGTTGAGGTCGAACGTGCCCCTGTGACGCCCGGTGGCGGACTGCCCGCCGGTGGGAGCGTCGGTGTCGCTGGCGCTCGTCGCCTCGCTCGCCTCGGACGCCTCGCTCGCCTCGGACGCCTCGCTCGCCCCGGCAGTCTCGGTCTCCTCCGCAGCGTCGACAACCGGCCCAGCCGTGACCGGTGCCTTCGGCGGTGTGGTCTCGGCCGGCACGCCGGTGTCGGTCTTCGCGACCTTCACGGCATCGAGGCTGACCAGACGGTTGGTCTCGGTCTCGGGTGCGCCCCCGGGCCAGCCCGTCGGGTTGTCCGGATAGTCCTTGTCCTCGACGACGGGGTTCGCCGGCTTCGGGATGAACAGCTTGACGAACGTCTCGATCTCGCGGACGGCGAGCCAGTCCGGCACGTGCCCGGTGACCTGCAGGGCCGCAGCGAGATTGGCGCTGGCGGTGACGAAGTCGTACATCGTGACGGGCTGGAAGGCTTCCGGCTCACCGGTGAAGTAGTCGGCGACGGACTTGATGACCTCGAATCGGTCCAGCTTGATCGTCTTGCCCGACCACTCAGTGGGCTTGCCGTCCACGGGGTTGATCACCTCGCCGAAGGTGTAGCCCTCGGGGGAGTAGAACTTCCACATCGGCACCGTGAACATCGACCGCAGCATGCCGATGGGGTCCTCGCAGGTGAACGCGCAACCCTCGTGCATGGGCAGATTGGCGGCGGCCCACCAGTTGAGGTGCTCACCGAGCGGACGCGACAGCGCCGGGAACGGCACAAGCATGTCGACGAAGCCTTCGAGCATCTCCGGGTTCGCCGGATCCCAGCCCCACACGTTGTTGGGCTGCGAGACCTCCCAGCTGCCGCTCGCCGCCATCGAGTCGGCGAAGCGCTGGATACCGAACACCAGGTTGGCCGGCGTGTTGAGGGCCGCGATGAAGGCGTTGGCCGGGATGTTGGCCACGGAACCGGTCAGTGCGACGTCGGCGTCACGAACCACCGGGGCGGCCGTGGTCGGCGTGACGGGGCTGACGGCGATGAGGCTGGCCCCCACCAGCGCGACGCCCGCTGTGGCGTACGGACGCAATGCTGTGTGCATCGAGATTCCTTCTCTGGTCGATATGACGTGACGGCAGCTTAGTGCCCGCACCCCGCATGCGGCGGGCGAACGCGACCGTAGCAAAGTAACGATAGACGGTATCGGCCCCCATGTGTGCAAAGACCCGAAGATTGGTGGCCAGCGAGTTCCGCCGCGCCGTCGTCTGCCGCATCATGCGTCTGACCTCGGTGCAGGCGGGGCGAAATTGACCCTTCCGGCAAATATGCGCGCCTGTGGGCCCAGGCGCGGCGCCAGCCAGGGGCGACGCAGCAATGTAACGAAAACTGCGCCCGATGCGATAGCAGCTAACTTACGGTCGCGTCAGAGCTTCCTCAGCCCGCGCAGCACGGTCCCGAACGGCACGCTGGCCGAGACTCCCTTACGCAACCGGGGGTTGAGCTGGCTGGCATTGAGCACCAGCAGGTACTGCAGCCCGTGGTCGCGCCATTCGGCGATCTGGTCGAGCACCTCGTCGGCCGTGCCGTGAAAAGTGATCTCGCGCATCAGCGACGGCGGTACCGCCTTGGTGTAGGCCAGCGCGCTCTCGTAGTCGATGGTCTGGGGGACCAGGTCCTGCACGCCGGAGAAGTCCGCGCCGAGCGGGTGCACGGCGCCATGCCGAGCCCACGTCTCGGCGGGCGCGGCCAGCGCCGACGATTTCAGGATCACGCCGTCGAGCGCCTCGTCGACGTCGTCGCGGGTGCGCCCCACGACGACGGCGCGGTTGAGCGCCGGCACGATCGCCGCCGGGTCACGGCCGGCATCGGAGGCCACGGTGCGGACGGTTTCCAAGGAACGGGCGTAGTCGGCAGGGCGGGAGACGGTGAACGGCACCCAGCCGTCGGCGTAGCGGCCGGTGATGCGCAGCATCCTGGGGCCTTGCGCGGCCACCCACATCTCCGGCCAGGTGCCGCGGTAGGGCGGCAGGTCGAACACCGCGTTGTGCAAGGGGAAGAACTCGGAGTCGCGGCTGATCAGTTCGCCACCGGAGTTCCACAGCGCGCGGATCGTCGCGACGGCCTCCTCGAAGCGGGCCACCGGCTTCTCCCAGGGCACTCCGTAGGGCTCGTTGCCCTCGCGTTCACCCACCCCGATGCCGAGCAGGGCGCGCCCCTTGGTGAGCAGGTGCAGCGTCGCGGCGGCCTGCGCGGTCACCGCCGGGTTGCGCCGGCTCGCGTCGGTCACGCAGACGCCGAGCCGAAGGCGGGTGAATCGGTTGCGGGCGGCCAGATGGCCGAGCATCGTCCACGGCTCGAGGATCGCGTCGACCTTGGGCACCAATTTGGCCCCGACGCCGAGGTGCTCGGGGGTGGCCAAGGAGCGGGGGATGAGCGAGTTCAGGTGGTCGCCCACCCACAGGGAGTCGCCGCCGTTGAGCGCCACGGTGGCACCGGCGAACCGGGTCGCCGCGGTCGGCGAGAACCGCGTGTTGACGATCCCGTCGAGCAGGCCGAATCGCAGCCCACCGGTGGATGTTCCGCCTCGTCGGGCGCTCGACCTCATAGCAGGAACCGTACTATCAGGGGCGCTGTCCGCCCGCCCGCCCGGATCTGAGGAGACCATGCTCGAGGTTGTCGACCGGGGCCAGGCGAGCACCGCCCATCCCGCCCCGCTGCTGTTCGTGCACGGCGCCTGGCACGCGGCATGGTGCTGGGACGAACACTTCCTGGGCTGGTTCGCCGAGCACGGCTATCGGGCGTTGGCGTTGAGTCTTCGTGGCCATGGCGGCAGCGGGATCGACAAACCCCTCAACGACTGCACGTTCGCTGACTACGAGGCTGATGTCGCGACCGTCGCCGGTGCGCTCGACACGCCGCCGGTGCTCATCGGGCACTCGATGGGTGGGTTCGTCGTGCAGAAGTACTTGGAGACCCACGATGCACCGGCCGCGGTGCTGATGGCGTCGATGCCGCCGCAGGGCTATCTGCGGTCAGGGCTGCGCTGGATTCGGCGGCATCCCTGGCACTTCGCGAAGATGTCGATGACACGCCGGACGCTGCCCTACGTCAGCACGCCGGCGCTGGCACGCGAGCGGTTCTTCTCCCCGCACACGCCGGAGGACCTTGTCCTACGTCATATCGCGCGGCTCGGCGAGGAGAGCGCCCGGTCGGGCAGCGACGGCATCGTCAACCGGCCCCGTCCGGACCGCATCAGCACCCGGATGCTGGTGCTGGGTGCGGCCGACGACGGGGCCGTCACCGCGTCGGAGGTGCAGGCCACCGCGCGCGCCTACCGCACCGAGGCTGAGTTCTTCCCCAGGATGGGGCACAACATGATGCTGGAGCCCGGCTGGCAGGCGGTGGCGGCCCGAATTGACGCCTGGTTGACCGACCAAGGGCTCTGAGCGGTGCCGCAGGGCGCCCGGCAAAGCTTTTTCGCGACGCCGATTCGACGGCCTCTTTGCGTTTTCACATTGCTGGCCGGCCTGTGGGACCTCCGATATTGACGCCTGTGAAAGCTGCAATATCCGGTCGGCCTGGGGATTTGGGCGCGGCGACGCACGCACCCTGGTGCCCCTGCCGAGTACGCCAGGTGGGACAGGTTCCGCGATATTTCATGACACGGCCGTCGGCGTAGCAATTGCCCAATAGCTGGACACCCGCATCACACTTCGGTACTGTCATCGTGATCTCGTCGTGACCCGTTACGCGAGACCTTCGAGCACGTCCGACGAGAGGGATGCACAGATGCAGTCAGCGTTGCGGCCGTATGTCACGACAGGCGTCGCGCTTGTCGGGGCTTCGTTGATCGCGGCGGGATCGGTCCTCCCGGTCGAGGCCGCAGTGAGCGCCGCCCAGGAACGGACCATCGCGTCGATGGACGTCGGCCTGGTCGCGTCGTCCACGGCCCTTAAGCCTGGCCAGTCCTACGCCAACATCATTCCGAACCTGTTCAACGCGGTGCTGAGCGTTCCGCGGGCCGAGATCGACGCGATCAACCGGTTCTCGGCCGCGATGGAGGCCAGCAAGAGCTGGTGGGTCTACAGCGACGTCAACGTCCTCGGGTGGGATCCGCCGAACGAGGAGATGACCAAGGGCTTCGTGGACATGCTCCTGCCGTTCAAGCCCTACTCGGAGCAGGCCGGCATCGCCACGTTCCTGTGGTTCGCCGCGAACTTCCCGATGAACGCGGGCTGCTCCGGCTTCCCGCCGTGCCCGCACCCCGAGGACATCCTGAGCCACATGTTCACCGTGGCGCCGTGGGAGTTCTACACCGGTGACGGCTACACGTTCCCCGACGTGATCAACCCGATCAGCGAGAACGAGACCCACTGGGGCCAGGAGCTCGGCGAGACCGGCGAGAAGGCCCCCTGGTCGAACACGACCTGGCTGCTGGATCCGAACGCCGGCTGGAACGCGACATGGGACTACCTGCTCAACGATCCCGAGCCGGTCGATTTCCCGACCGGTAAGGAGATCTGGGACACCACGGTCCGCGTGACGTCTGCGCTGTGGAAGAGCTGGTACCCGTTCGTGCCGCAGAGCACGCTGTGGAACCCGCAGATGTCGCTGTCGGCCTACATCCTGCGCCCGTTCGCCCCGATCCTGTGCCCGGATTGCAACAAGGCGGACCCGTTCATGCCGCTGGACTGGAAGCCGGGCGACAGCATCCCCAAGGGCAGCTACGTGCCGCTGAAGTACAAGAAGAACTACGACGAGAACGGTGACTGGATCGGGCCCAAGCCCGGCGAGGAAGAGACGTCGAAGTCGGTGGGTAATGCGCTGCTCGCGGCCGACACCACGACCGACGTCGCGGCCGAGGTCGAGGAGCCCACCAAGGACACCTCGGCGGATGCGGGCAAGCCGGCCAAGAAGCACGACTTCCTGGCCACCGCGATCCAGAACCTGACCGACAAGTTCAACCAGGGCAAGACACAGGACGCTCCGGCGGCCGAGGTCGAAGCCGGTGACAAGGGTGACGACAAGGGCACCGTTGGTGGCGACACCAAGGAGACCCCCGCTCCCGCCGCCGGCGAGACCGACGGCGGCACGTCGGCCGAGGACACCGCCAAGCCCACCAAGAAGTGGACGTTCGGCGGCAAGCACCGCAAGGCCGAAGCCGATGCGGCGGGCGCGGATTCCTCGACCGACGCGGCACCGACCAAGAAGGCGCCGAAGACCCCCAAGCGTGAAGCTGGCGGGACGGCGGGTGCCGACGGCGGCAGCGCGAAGGGCGGCGCCGACAAGTCCGACGGCGGTGACAGCAAGTAGGAGCGGGACTGCGGTCGCCCCTGCGAAACCCCGTAGTATCACCACGTGAGTACCGAGCAATACGACGCTGTCATCGTCGGTGCCGGATTCGGCGGAATGGGTGCCGCGATCCAGCTCAATCGGCTGGGGTACCGCCGGATCGTCATCCTTGATCGGGAGGACGATCTCGGCGGTACCTGGCACGTCAACCGGTATCCGGGGTTGACGGTCGACGTCCCGTCGACCACCTACTCGTACTGGTTCGAACCCAACCCGTACTGGTCGCGGCTCTACGCCCCCGGCGCCGAGCTGAAGACCTATGCCGAGCACGTCGCCGACAAGTACGACCTGCGGCGCTACATGCGCTTCAACACCACGGTCGAGGGCGCGCGCTGGGACGAGGACTCACAGACCTGGCAGGTCTCGCTGCAGGGCGGCGAGACGCTGCGGTCGCAGTTCCTCATCCTGGCCACGGGCTACCTGTGCCAGCCGAAGAAGCCGGACATCCCCGGCATCGAGGATTTCGCCGGCACGGTGCTGCACGCCCAGGAGTGGAACGACGACTACTCGCTGCGCGGCAAGAAGGCGGCGATCATCGGCACGGGCTCCACCGGGGTGCAGTTGATACCCAAGCTCGCCGAAGACGTCGCCGAGCTGACCGTGTACCAGCGCACGCCGATCTGGGTCATGCCGAAGTTCGACCTCGCGTTCGGTCCGACCGCACAGCGCGTGTTCGCCAGATTCCCTGTGACACAACGGCTCATGCGGTTGTCCAGCGATCTGTTCATGGACATCATGGTGACCATCGCGATGTGGAAGTTCCGGCAGTTCCGGCCGGTCAACAGCGCGGCGGCCGCGATCGGCGCACTGCACCGGTTCCTGGCCATCCGGGACAAGGAACTGCGGCGCAAGCTCACCCCGAACTACGACTTCGGCTGCAAGCGCCCCACGTTGTCGAACGTGTACTACCGCACGTTCAACAAGCCACACGTCAACCTCGAGACCGCAGGCATCGAGCGGATCGAACCCGACGGCATCGTCGGCCGCGACGGGGTCAAGCGTGTGGTCGACACCCTGGTCCTCGCCACCGGTTTCGACGTGTGGGAGTCCAATCTGCCCGCCATTCCGGTGATCGGCCGGGAAGGCCGCGACCTCGGAAAGTGGTGGCGGGAGAACAGGTTCCAGGCCTACGAAGGTATGACGGTGCCGCTGTTCCCGAACATGGTGACCCAGGCCAGTCCGTACGCATGGGTGGGGATGTCGTGGTTCGACACCGTCGAGTACCAGATGCGGCACATGAAGCGGCTCTTCGGCGAACTGCAGCGCAACGGCGCTCGCACATTCGAGGTCACCGAGGAGGCCAACGACCGGTTCCTCGACCGCATGCTGACGCTGCTCGACGATTCGGTGTTCCGGCTCGGCGACTGCACCAACTCCCGGTCATACTGGTTCAACAGCTCCGGGGAGGCGCCGCTGTTCCGGCCCACGTCGATCCGGCAGGCCGTCAAGGAGCAGGAGCACTTTCCGCTGAGCGACTACCAGATCGCCTGACCGAAGAGGTGACACCATGACAGCGGCCACCACAGATCCGGTGAAACTGCCGCCCGGCCCGCGCGTGCCCAGCCTGGTGCAGGGTGCGGCCGTGCTCGCGGCCCGCTACGGGTCGATCGCGGCGTTGGGCCGGCGGTACGGCTCCACGTTCACACTCCACGTACCGGTGTTCGGCACCACGGTGGTCATCAGCGATCCGGCGTTGGTCAAGGAACTGTTCAGCAGCAGCCGCGAGTTGATCGGGCGGCCGCAGAACAACCTGGGCGGCGACGTGCTGGGGCCGGGGTCGATCTTCAACCTCGAGGGCGACGCGCTGCTCGCCCGCCGCAAGCTGTTGCTGCCGCCGTTCAACGGCAAGAGCATGCGCTCCTACGAGAGCATCACCGAGCAGGAAGTTCGCCGCGAGATCAGCACATGGTCCGAAGGCGTCGAGTTCCCGACGGTCGACCCGATGATGAGGATCACGCTCAACACGATCCTGCGCGCGGTGTTCGGCGCCGAGGGAGCCGAGCTCGACGAGATGCGCGAGCTCATGCCCAAGGCCGTCGAGTTCGGCTCGAAGATCGCCCTGATGCCGTCGATCGTCCGCAAGGACGTGGGGCCCTGGAGCCCCGGCGGTAAGTTCGCCGGGTATCGGCGCCGGATGGACGAGCTGCTGAATTCGCTGATGCGCCAAGCGCGTTCGGACCCCGACTTCGCCGATCGTGGCGATGTGCTGTCGCTGCTGCTGCAGGCTCGCTACGACGATGGCTCGCCGATCCCGGACGACTACATCGTCGACGAGCTGCTCACCATGCTGGTGGCCGGCCACGAGACCACCTCGACTCAGCTCGCGTGGACCATCGAGCGCATCCGGCGTCACCCCGACCTGCTCACGCGGCTCACCGAGGAGGTCGACGCGGGCGGCAACGAGCTGCTGCTGGCCACGATCGCCGAATCGCAGCGCACCCGCCCGGTGCTGACCGCCGCACTACGCCGCGCCCGCACGCGAATCCAGCTGGGGGAGTGGGTCATTCCTGAAGGTGCCACCATCCTCGCGAGCACTCAGCTCGCGATGGCCGCCGAAGCGAGCTTCCCTGACGCCGAGCGCTTCGATCCGGACCGATTCGTCGGGAAGCCGCCCAACCCATTCGCGTGGATTCCCTTCGGCGGCGGGATGATGCGTTGCATCGGCGCGTCCTTCGCGACGATGGAGATGGAGGTCACGCTGCGCACCATCTTGCGGGAGTTCCGCATCGAACCGACCAGCGCTCCCGACGAGAAGCCGCACAGCCGGGGCGTCACGGTCACCCCGGCACGAGGTGGTCGAATCGTGGTGCACCGCCGCACGCCCGCTGCCCCCCGCGCTGCCGACTCGGTGTCGGCGAGCGAGACCCGTTAGAACCGGTAGGTCAGCACCCGCGCCTTGCGGGCGACGGCGGGGATGCGGTGCGACAGCCGGGCGGCCAGCCGCAGACCGCGAGGGAATGTCGCGGCTTCGGGTCGCTGCATGACGCTGCGTTCATCGCGCAGCGTCAGTGCGGGGTTCCAGGATTCCGGGCGCCGGGCGTCGGCGAAGCCGGGGAAGCTCCATTGGGTGTGCGGCGAGTTCGTCTTGCGTGACGTGGCCAGCCGACCCAGCAACCGGTTGGCCTTGCTCACCGGCCCGTAGTCGTTGAACGCGAGCACACCGGTCGCGAAATGCTCTGTGACAGCTGAGAACAATCCTTTCACCTCTGCCTCGTCGAGGAAGGCGATCAAGCCGTCGGCGAACACCATGGCGGGTCGGTCGGCCGGAAGCTGTTCGGCCCAGCCTCCGACGGTCAGATCGACGGCCATCGGGTGGTCGGCGGGGTGTGCAGGCAGGACCGCCGCGCGTAGCGCCAGCACCGCGGGCCGGTCGAGGCTGTACCAGTCGACACCGGGCCCGGGGTCGACCCGATGTACCGCTGACGAGAGACCCGCCCCCAGGTCGACCACCACGGCGTCACGGTGCTCGGCGAGGAACGCCGCGATGGTCTCGTCGAGCATCTTGGCGCGCAGCGCCACCAAGGGCACCACGCTGGGCGTCGCGGCAAGGCTGCCGAAGTCGTAGTCGATGGCAGCGACGGTCGCTGTGGCCCACCGGTCCCCGAGGATCGGCCGCGGCGCCCGGTCGTCCAGGGCCCGACAGTATTCGGTCAGCAGGGTGGTCTGCTCGAGCGGGGCGAGATGGCTGACATCCATGACATAGAGCCAAGCACAGTCGATCCGGTCACTCGGTGTCGGATGCGCTGCCCGTGCTCGATGCCGCTGTGCGCGTGGACTTCGCGTGGGGAGTGCGCTCGAAGAGCCGGGCGAAGGGGCGCTTGCGGGTGGTCTCGCGATCCGCGCTGCCCTTCTTCTCGGGTTCTTCCACCACCGGGGTCGCATCGGTGTCCTCGGGGTCGTCGCCGGCATCCACCGCCGCGGCCTCGACATCGGGTTCGGCGGCGGGTTCAGTGATGGCGTCAGCCTCAGCTGCGCGTGCGGTGCGGGCCTTCCGGGCAGTGGTCAGCGCGGCCGCCAACGGCGTGGCTGTGCGCGCAGTCGGCTCCGGTTCAGGCGCCGGCGGTGACGGCGGCACGATCGGGGGCAGCAGTTCCGGTGGCCATCCGGGGGAGTCCGGTAGGTACGACCGGTCATAGCCCTTCTCGATCTTCGCTTTCAGCGGTCCGTTGAGTTCGTCGGCGAGCTTGTCGAGTCCCATCTTGCGCAACGGTTCCAGTAGCGGAATGTTCTCCGTCGGAACGAAGACGTAGATCGTGTTGCCCTCTTTCCAGACGTAGTTTTTCGGGTCGTAGATGTCGACGTCGTCGTAGTCGACATGAGTGTTCGTCAGCCCGGCGTTGGCGTTCAGGAAGGACAGCAGGTTCAACGGGTTGTCCGGCCAGTCAGACGCCCGGTCGTACTGCCGTGTCACGTCGATGATGCCGTAGTCGGTGGCCGGGGTGACCGAGCCGAGCCGCCTGTGCGTGCCGCCGTACTTGCGGTCTGGGTTGCCGATGAGTACGAAGCTCAGCTGCTGCGGTGTCGGCACACCGTCGCTTCCGGCATGACCTTCGAGCCACTGCCCGACCACACGCGCGCCCTGGCTGTACCCGAACACCACCATGGGCTGGGTGAAGTCAGTCGCCGCGAACGCGGCCTGCAGGTCCTCTGCGCCGGTGTAGCGGTCGAGGTACGGATACTCCACCGGCGTGCAGGTGCGTGTGCCGGTGCACATGATGCCGCCGTGGTCGTCGCTGTTGTGGCCCGGATACAGCGCCAGGGTGACCACCTTGAGCTGATCGGGTAGCGCCGCGGCCGAGACGGGCGCCGCCACGAGGCTGGGCACGCTGACCGCCAGCGGCAGCATCGTCGCTGCGGCCGCCACCGCGGTCCAGCGACGTGTGCGGAGCGTCAAACTCTTAGCTGACATGTTCATGAATCGCCCCTGCCCTCCCGGCGCTGCGATTTGCTGCGTAGCGCCCACACTACCCGTTGACAGAGCCGTCATCGGGAGGTTCAGCTGTGAGTTCACGAAATCGTATGCTCCGTCAAATATGACGAAAGAATGATTGCGAGAGAAATGACCATCAGGCATGCACCCTGGTGGTATCGATGTTTGCCCAGGGGTTAGAGTTTGCCGGCCACGAAGTCGGCCGCCTGGGCGACCATGCCGTTCTCGACATAGGCGAAGTGCGCCGGCAGGCTCATCCCTCGAGAACAGAACAGGTCATCGAGAGCGCACATGTCGATGGTGCGAGGCCCGTAGGTGGTGCTCATCGCCGGCAAGGGACCGCCGCCCTTGACGTCGCGCAGCGGATTTCCGAACACGGCAATGGCCGCGATGTGATCGGAGAGGTGCGCGGGCAGGGGCGTCGGGGTGTAATGGCCCAGCGGCTGCGGGTCCACGGTGATCAGATCGATGACGCCGGCGCCCTGGGACATGCCACCGAGCACCAGTCTGGTCGCGGGGCAGTTGTCGGCCATCCACTGCACCCGGCCGGCGGCATCTGCGGCACCGGCAGGAGCAGACTTGTCGAAGTCGAACCCGGCCGGATAGTTGACGGCGTAGGCGCCCACGGATCGACCACCGACCCGGGTGCGCAGCGCGTCGACGAATGCGTCGCCGACGAAGCCGAGGCCGGGGTCGGCGCCGGTACCCCGAGCGAAGATGACCTCGATGTCGGGGCAGGGTTGCGCCTGCGCCGCCGGAGCGCCGGCCAGCCCGGTCAGCAGCGCCACCGGCGCCAGAATCGCTGCTCCCAGAACACTCTTGACTCGCCGCACACTCATATAGCCATGCTAGCCACCGGGTTCACAGGAACCGGAAAAGGCGGCTCTGACCTGCAGCGTCAGGCGAAGGCGTAGTGACTGAGCGGGAAGCTCTCGTTCTCGCGGTTGGTTTCGTTCGTCGACGCGGGTCGCACGAGGGTCTCCCCACTGGGGCTGAAGTAGTACGACCGTGACCGTGCGCAGTCACCCTGCCGGAACACAGTCTTGCCCAGCTTCGCCGACATGCGTTCGCGGAACTCCGTATTGGCTTGCTCGGTGACCTCGAAGACGCGTGCGCCCCGCCGTTGCAGTTCGCCGAACAACCGGTCCATGTGCCGCATCTGGTACTCCATGGTGTTGAAGTACGACAGGCCGCTGGACGCATACGGCCCGGCCAGCATGAAGAGGTTGGGGAACGCGGGCACCGTGACGCCCTGATACGACTGGAACCCGTTGTCGCGCCACCATTTGCCGAGGTTGCGGGCGTCGCGGCCGATCAGTTCGATCGCCGGGATGTTGGCTTCCCAGATGTCGAAGCCGGTGCACAGGACCAAGGTGTCGATGGTGGTCTTGGTGCCGTCGCAGGCCACGATGCCGTCGGAGACGACCCGTTCGATGCCGGCGGTCTGCAGGTGCACATGCGGTTTGGCCAGCGTCTTGTAGTACGAGTTCGAATAGGTGGGCCGCTTGCATCCGAAGTCGTAGTCGGGGGTCAACTTCTTCCGCAGACCCTTGTCCCGGATCGAGACGAAACGCAGGAACTGCGACAGGTACGAGGCGAAGACGTTGAGCTGCCGGAAGTACTTGTAGTTGATCACCGACAGGATCATCATCACCTCGAGATTGGCATCCGTGGTGAAGCGGAAAAGGCGTTGCAGCAAGGGAACACGGGCAAACAGTCGACGAATGACCGGCGGGATCGCGAAATCCATCTTCGGCACGACGTGGATCGGGGTGCGCTGATAGACCGTGAGGTCGGCCGCGGTCTTGGACAGCTCGGGGATCAGCTGCACCGCCGTGGCGCCGGTACCGATGAGACCGATGCGCTCGCCCGCCGGGTTGTAGTCGTCATCCCAGTCCATGCTGTGGATGATCCGGCCGGCGAAATCGTCGATGCCCGGGATGTCGGGGTTGCGCGGCTGCGAGAGGTATCCGGTGGCGGTGACCAGGAATCGGGAGGTCAATGTCTCGCCGCCCGACAGCGTGACCTGCCAGAGCTGGTTCTCCTCGTCCCACCGCGCCCCGTCGACCGGAGCGTTGAACCGCATGTGCCTGCGCACGTCGTACTTGTCGGCGACATGGTCGGCGTATTCCTTGAGCTCCGAGCCAGGGGCGTAGAGCCGGGACCACCGGGGGTTGGGCTCGAACCAGTAGGAGTACGTGGGCGAGGGAATGTCGACGGCCAGCCCGGGGTAGTGGTTGACGTGCCACGTCCCGCCCAGGTCGTCCTCGCGATCGAGGATCAGGATGTTGTCGTAACCCATCTTCTTGAGCTGGATCGACGCACCCATTCCGCCGAAACCGGCGCCCACGACGATCGCGTCGTATTGCGGCACATGCATGGGCATCAACGCTACCTCACAGCAAATAGGTCACCAGGCGAGAGCAGTCTAAGGCCGACCGCGGCGGGCGCGCTCGCTGTCCGCGACGCACAGGCCGGCCCGGACACCACGAAGCCCCGGTCAGGACCGGGGCTTCGGGCGGGTGTCTGAAGGCTGACGGCAGCCTCGAGTTCCGGGGAGGGCTTACTCCGAGGAGCCGGAGGAGTCAGACGACCCAGATCCATCGGACGACGAGTCGTCCTCGGCAGCCTGCTGGCGGGCTGCCTTCCTGGCTTCGCGCTTGGCGGCGGCATCCGCCTTCGCCGCGGCCCTGGCCTCGGCGCGAGCAGCCTTGGCCTCGGCCCGGTTGGCCTTGGCTTCTGCGCGGGCCTCGGCCCGAGCATCGCGGCGAGACTGTGCCTCGACCTTCGGAGCCGGCTGCGCCTGTCCCGCTGACGCCTCCTCGCCGGCGGTGCTGCCGGCCGGGGTGGTGTCGGCGACCGCGGTGGCCTCGGGTGCGGTGATGGCGGCAGCCTTGGCGACGGTCGTGGTGATGGTCGTGGTGACCGGATCGTTGCGCTTGTAGCCCTTGTCGATCTTGGCCTTGAGTTCGGCCTCCTTGGGCTTGAGCCACGGCATCAACTGCACCAGCGGCAGGGTGGTGGTGGGCACCAGGTAGTGCTTGGTGACGCCGCCCTTGATGTTGGTGTCTTCGGTGTAGTACTTCGTGCCCTCGAGCGCCTTCAGTTCATCGAGGCTGGTGGTGTACATGACGGGGACGTGCACCACGATCGAGCCGGCCATCGCGTTGGCGATGGCGAGGAAGTTCCACGGCCGGTCGGGCATGTCGGCCATGCCGTCGTATTCACCGGTGATGACGATGACGTCGTAGGGCGTGATGGGCGGCGGCTGATAGGTGTAGTCGTACTTGGAGCTGTACTTGGCGTCCTTGATCAGCTCTTGCCTGCTGGAGTCCTCGACCACGATGAACGTGATGTCGTCGGGGTCGGGCATGACGCCCTCTTGCATCCATTCGCGCATCACCTCGTTGACGACCAGCGAGCCGGCCGACAAACCGACGACCGTCACCTTCTCGCCGTTCACGACGTTGCCGTCTGCGTCGCGCGTGAGGTTCCCCAGCGCCGTGGTGATGGCCGAGTCCAGCGCGGGGATCCCGATGCGGATCGACGCGCCGAGCGTCATGTCGTCTTTACCCGAGTAGGGGCCCGCCTGCGCCGGCCAGGTCACCGACGTTCGGGTCTGGTTCTTGAACGCGCCCTCGAGCAGGGGGGCCATCATCAGGTCGGTCATCGTCGGGATCTTGATCCCGCCGATCATGACCGCCGTGCTGCTGGCGCCGGCGCCCGTGGCGGCGGACAGCGCTATCGCGACAGAGGCAAAAGCGGTGCCACAGGCAACACCGGCTCTCCGAATGGTGTTCTTCATGACATCTCCCCGATTTGAAGCGTTATTGACTCGCCGTGCTCGGCGCGACATGAGCATATTGCGCGCCCGTCAGCCAGTTGGTAGCAAAAACCCGACATTTCCAATTTTTGCAATTCAGGCAAAGTGTGTAGTTATTGCTGTTATCCATTGTTTATAGTGGACTCTAGTTTAGTAAATTTTTGTGCTCGCGACGGTGGTGAAATGGATATGTCCGCCGACAAGAGGCCGACCCAGGGCTATGATCAGGCTAAGAATGCAATGCTTGCTTCGCGATGCGCCAGTATCGGCAAAAGTTACATGCACGTCACTAAACAGCCGATGAGACCTATGGTGCCCGGCTTTGAGATGTTGCTGACATGTGCTCGGCTAAAAAAAATTTTTGGTCTGTACCATCACCTTCAGCACACCATTGACGGCGGTTGGCCAGCAGGTGAACATTCCCGACTGGCAGGGCGTGCGCCCGCGCCGCACCCGTGAAGTCGCAGGTGCGATAACTGACTCCCGAGTAAGAAATCTGCAGCGCAGAGCAAACTCAACTGACACGTTCTGCCACGGAGCAACATGTGTGGACGTTGCTAGCACCGCCGACGCCCCGCCGTCGGAGCTCACCTGAGAACATCGCTGCCCCCTCGAAGCCGTTGCCGCACAAGTTGTTTCAGGAAGACATTGGGGAACGGACGTCGGTGGCGCTCGACGCCGAGACCATGACCGGCGCCGCCCAGGGGCCGCGCTGTGATAGCCACAGCGGGCCAACATGCAGTGAGCGCGGGGATTTCGCTCACCGTGAGTTTGCTATGTAGTCGCGCAAAATATGTTTGCATACGGTAATGTCCGCGGCGGTCGACGCGCCGGCATCCGTCAGCGCAGAAGCGCACTCGTGACCCGTCAGGCAACGGCCACGAACCCTGCGCTCCGGTCGCTCGACCACCCGGTTGTACCGATGTACCCCCCTTGGCAGTTGCCCCCCGTTATCGGACGGCCACCCGGTCGTCTCTTGTGGAAGGAAAGTGTGGCGTGAAACGAGCGACGAAGGCAGTGATGACCGCTGCGGCACTACCGATCGCGGCGACACTTCCCCTCACGTTCGGTGGCGGGGCGATGCCTGCCGCTGCCGCTGCCGCTGCCGGCGCATCGGTGATCCCGCCGGGCCCTGCCACCGTCCTGCACCACGGGCCGACGCCGTGGGACATGGCCGACAACCTCGGCGGTGCGTTGTGTGAGGCACCCAAGGTCTGCCGGGAGGTCCGATACGACTGGATTCAGCCCTACGGCCCCATCGAGTTCGGCGTCAAAGAGAACGTGGCGCGGCTCGACTGGGCAATCCACCATGTCGGCACCGACCCCAAGATCGTCTATGCCTTCAGCGGGGGAGCGCGCATCGCGTCGGTGTGGCTGCAAGATCACGCCAAGGACGAGGACGCACCGCCGCCCGAGGATCTGTCCTTCGTGCTGCTCGGCAACGGCGGCCGCAAGTACGGCGGAGTGAACGGCTGGTTCTGGGGTGATCTGCTACGGACTCCGACCAACACCCAGTACGACATCGTCGACGTCGCAGGCGAATACGACCCGATTGCGGATTTCCCGACCAATCCGTTCAATCTGCTCGCGCTTGCGAACGGGGTCGCCGCCTTCGTCTACGTCCACCTGCGGTACGACGAGCTCGATCTCGACGACCCGGACAACATCGTCTGGACAGAGGGCAAGACCACCTACGTCTACGCACCCACGGAGCACCTGCCGCTACTGCAGGGCTTCTACGACGTCGGCCTGGGGTCGCTTGTTGCCGACATCGAGCCCAAGCTGCGGGCGATCGTCGACAAGGCCTACGACCGCACCTGGCTCGAAGGCAAACCCACAGTGGGCGAATTGAATTCGGGTACCACCGAGTCCGCGGGCACGCCGGGGGCTCGCCCGCTGGTCCGGCTGGCCGCCGAAACCAGCGACTCCAACGGCGACGACAACCGGGACGACACGGCGGATCCCGGAACGGACACCGAGTCGGACCATCATCCCCGCGTCGACGCCCCGGAGCCGAGCCCGGAGACCACACCCGGCACCACACCCGATGATGAGCCGGCCGACCCTGCTGCGGCCCCGGAGAAGGCCGAGGCGCCGACGCCCGCCGACGAGCCGGCTGACAGCACCGCGCCGCAGACCCCTGACACGTCCGACACCGCGGTGCAGGCATCCAGTGGCACCACCGACACCGCAGCTGCGCCCCGGGGCAAGCACCGCATGCCGTTGCGCGGCATCCTCAAAGGCGACAAGGGCGCCACAGCAGACAAGGGCGGTAAGGCCGACAAGCCCAGCAAGGCGAGCTCCTCGTCGGCGGGCGCCGGCGGTACCGACTCGCAGAACTGAGCGGACCCCCGGCGACTATCCTTCCGAAGGTGGCATCACAGGGCACGGCGCTGGCGCGCAAGGTCGCTTTCATCACCGGTGGCGCATCAGGCATCGGGGCCGCACTGTCCGAGGCGCTCGGTGCCGCGGGAGCGCACGTCTGGATCGCCGACCGGCAGGTCGAGGCCGCCGAGCTCGTGGCCCGGCGGCTGCGCGACGCCGGCGCGACAGCCCACGCGGTGGCGCTCGACGTGCGTGATGCCGCCGCGTTCGAGGCCGCCATCACCGAAACCGTGCAGACCAGTGGGCGCCTCGACTACCTGTTCAACAATGCCGGTATCGGCATTGGCGGCGAGGTCGACGCGCTGACGCTCGAGGACTGGACCGACATCATCGACGTCAATCTGAAGGGGGTCGTGCACGGCGTGGCAGCCGCGTACCCGGTGATGATCGCGCAGGGCGGCGGGCACATCGTCAACACGGCGTCGATGGCTGGCCTGATCACCACGTCCGCCCAGGCCGGCTACGCGGCCACCAAGCACGCCGTCGTCGCGCTGTCCAAGACGCTGCGGGTGGAAGCGGCCGCGCACCATGTCCAGGTCTCCGTGCTGTGCCCCGGGGTGGTGCGCACGCCGATCTTGTCCGGGGGCGAGTACGGCCGCAACCGCACGCTGAGTCGGGAGAGCCTGATCAAACTCGGCGAGGCGCTGCGCCCCATCGAACCCGACGAGTTCGCCACCCAGGCGCTGCGCGGAGTGCTGCGCAATCAGGCGATCATCGTGGTCCCGCGGTGGTGGAAAGCGTTGTGGTACCTGGAGCGCCTGTCGCCGACACTGTCGATGCGGACCGCTGCGATCGCCCTCAAACGCACCCGCGCCGTGGCCTCAGCCCCGCTGCAATAGCCGCTGTTCGTCCCGGGGCCGCAGCGCGGCCCGGCTGATGTCCCCGTCGTAGTGGTCGCGCACGCGGCGGTCCATCACCCGCCGCCACAAGGGCGGACACAACGCCAGCACCACCATGGCCGCGTAGCCCGCCGGCAGCTGCGGGGCTTCATCGGCGTGGCACAGCGCCTGATAGCGGCGCTGTGGGTTGGCATGGTGGTCGGAGTGCCGCTGCAGGTGGAACAGGAACACGTTGGAGATCACCGAGTTGCTGTTCCAGCTGTGCGAGGGGCGTACAGGCTCATAGCAGCCGTCGCGCCGGCGCTGCCGACGCAGACCGTAGTGCTCGAGGTAGTTGATGGTCTCGAGCAGCAACACCCCGATCAGCGCCTGGCCGATCAGCCAGGGCACGACCTCGACCCCGAACCCGATGATCAGCGCGGCGAACAGCACGGCGGCCATCAGCCAGGCGTTGAGCACGTCGTTGCGCAGCGTCCACACCCGGCCACCGTGCCGTCGCAGCCGCCGGCTCTCCAGTGACCACGCCGAGCGTGCGCTGCCCACGATCGAGCGCCAGTAGAAGGCGTAGACGTTCTCCCCGAGGCGTGAGCTGGCCGGATCCTCCACGGTGGCCACCCGCGCATGATGGCCGCGATTGTGCTCGACGAAGAAGTGGCCGTAACCGGTCTGAGCGAGCGCCACCTTGCTCAGCCAGCGTTCCGCGCGGGCTCGCTGATGTCCGAGTTCATGGGCAGTGTTGATCGCGATGCCACCGATCCCGCCGACGGTGAGCATCAACCCGACCTTGTCGGGCGGCGTCATGGTCACGCCGCCACCACCGGTCCACAACCAGCAGGCCAACACCAGCGACATGTACTGGGCCGGCAGATACAGATACGTCGCCCACCGGTAATAGCGATCCTGCTCGAGGTGCGCGAGCACGCTGTCCGGCGGGTTCTCCGAGTCGGGGCCGACGAGGTAGTCCAGCGTGGGGATGATGAACAGCATCGTGGCCGGCCCAGACCACCAGAACAGCCCCGAGCCCGTCAGCAGGACCGCCGCCCACGAGGTGGGCACCAGGATCGGGATGACGATCCCCAGCAGCCAGACGTACCGCTTGCGGTCCCGCCAATCGCGCGGCGCAGCAGCAGAGGATCGGGTGTGGCCGGGCCGTCGGGTCGGCATGGTGTGCTTGCTCCCCCTCATCACCGAACGGTTAGCTGATCTTCGCATCCCCACGCGTCGATCTGGTAACGCCGTCATATCATTGTTGCTCGTCATCGGGCAATATCAGCAGCGAAGCGGGGTGTGTCGGACCGCTCACACGTCTGGTTAACGTGGTTGCTCGACCGTCAGGATCGCCGTGGCTGCCATCGGCGGCGGCCGAGGCTGACCCGCGGCGCGGGGGCCTCGCCGGCGATGTTGCGCACCACCACGTCCGACAGGGTCGACGTCTTTTCGATCACCTGCATTCCGACCGCTGAGAACGTCGCTTCACCGTACACGCCGGGATCGAGCAACGGGTTGGTCAGCGCCTGGGAGAACGCGTCCACCGCCACCATCGCACTCATTAGCGAAGGCAGCGTGCTGCCGCGCCGCACGTCTTCGGCGAACAGGCCGACGAACAGCTCGACGCGGTCCATCCCGTCGGCGCCATAACACCGCTTCAGCGCCTCCCGCACGTGCGGCCGCGACGTCAGGTCGTCGATGGACGCCAGCGTGGGGAAACCGCAGGCTTTCCGGTAGGCGTTGTAGGACTGCAGCTCGGCATGCCGCCCCTGGACGATCGACTTCTCCTCGATGCTGAGCAGGCTGGGGTCGGTGTTGCCGAGTTCGATGGTGCTGCAGGGCTGGCGGGAAGCCTCGTCGAACAGCTTCGACAGGCCATGCTCGGTGACCGGCCGGGTGTCCCACCACAGATCGGCGAATGGTCGCCGGACGCCGCCGACGGTGACCTCGGTGGGCACCAGGGAGTGCCATCGGTAGAGCAGGTTGAACTCGACGGACATCCAGTTCTGCCGGTACCACTTCTCGTGGGCCCCGATGCCGGGCTCGACGAACAGCGGGAACTTGATGGGCGTGATGTG
The DNA here is from genome assembly GCA_040752555.1 of Actinomycetota bacterium. Lineage (GTDB taxonomy): Bacteria > Actinomycetota > Actinomycetes > Mycobacteriales > Mycobacteriaceae > Mycobacterium. The sequence goes on from JBFMGT010000005.1 coordinate 155,682, forward strand.
GTTGATGTAGTCCTCGATGACGATCTTCAGCAGCACCACGGTCAGCGTGTTGCGGGTGGTGTCGAACACCCGGTCGTCACTCCAGTCGGGGTGTGCTGCGCTGATCAAGGCGGCGATGCGGTTGTGTTCGCGCAGGAACAGCGTGCTCATCATCACGAAGCCGTAGTGGATGTTGCCGCGGGGGATGCCGAGTGCGAACAACGTGGACTGCAACGCATCGGGCACTGGCCCGCTGCGGTTCGCCTTGAGGTCGTCGCCCCGGAAGATGGTCGGCAAATCCGCGAACTCGGGTTTGACGTTGCCATCGGAATCGCACAGATAGGGCGGGAACTCCGCGTCCAGCGTGGCTTCGGTCTTGAGCCGGCCAGCGGTGCCCTCCCTCAGCATCCGCGTGACCTTGACTTCCTGGCCGTAGAGCTGGCTCAGGTCGATGTCGTGCGTCGAGGTGTTCTTGGTGTCGTTCTTCGGGTCGGTGCGCAGAAACCCGTCGACGAACCACTGCGCGAAGATCGGGAACAGCAGCGTCGATTTCGACGACTCCGGGCAGCGCGCATCCGGGCGGGCGAACAGTGCGGCCACCGCGGCCGGTGGGGGCAGGCCGTCGGCGAACCCGGGGGCCGGCGGCAGATGCCGTTGGCTAAAGGTGCGGTCATGCAGCGACTCCCACGACGTCCACTTCTGCATGGTGCTCAGGGCGCCGGGGCGGGTCTGCATGGTGTAGACCAGCGAGTTGATGATCCACCGGTTGACCAGCGCCGCCACTCCCGGCGTCGCGCGCAACGCCAGCCAGCCCAGCCGGAAGTGCGTGGTGGCCAGAATGCGGACACCATGTCGCACGCCGTTTTTCCGCCAGAACCCCCCGGTCACGGACGTCAATATACGACCAAAATGCGACGCAGGGAGGTTCTCGGGGCGTGCTAGCCCATCATGGTGGAGATGGCCGACGCGAGCTCGGGACCGGACGAGCCGGCCAGATTCTGGTAGGTGCCGCCCGTCGTCGCCGAGACGGCCTCCCAGGTCGACCGGTCAGGGTCGTCGCCGAAGTCGATCACGTTGACCGCCACCGGCTTGGCGGGGTCGAAGGCCCCGCTGATGTACTGGCGCAACCCGTCGGCGCCCAGCGATTGATCGGTATGCGGGCCCGAGGTGATCACGAGCACCGAGTTCTTCTGTCCGGCGCGGTATTTCGCCGACGCATCGGTGTAGACCAGGCGCAGCGTGGTGAACGACACGGCGCCGCCGTTCGACGGTGACTGCTCGTCGAGTGCCGCGGTCAACGCGGCCGACCGGGCCTGGCCGTTCACCTGGTCCGACAGGGCGCCCAGCGCCACCTCAGAACGCCCGGCCACCCCGTCGAACGTCCACAGGCCCACCCCGGAGTCGGGCGGCAGCACCTGCAGACGGGCCTTGAGTGCGTCGACGACGTTGGTCAGCCGCGGCTTCCCACCCTCGTCGGTCGGCATCGACTGGTCGAGCATCACGGTGACCGTCGGGCTCTGGGCCGGGGTGGTCAGCGTGTCGGCGATGGTGGCCCGCAGCGCGTTGTCGCCGAGATCGACGGGTGCGCCGATCGGACCGAAGTCCACGACGTCGCTGGCGGGCGGTTGCTGACCCTGCACCCGGAACCCGGCCTTGGCGAGTTCGGCGAGCTGATCGGGCTTGCGCAGGAAGCGGGCGAACTCGCTGGCCGCCGAAATCTGCTCCTGAGCCAGCCAGTCACCGGAGAGCAGCACGGTGGGGAAGTCCGCGATCGCAGTCGGGCCGGGCGGCAACCACGCCGCCAGCTTGGCCTTCGCATCCGGCAGGGCAGCGGCCCGCTGGAAGAGCCGTTGCTCGGTGGTCACCACGGCGTGTACCGGCGCGCTCGCCGGATCATCCGCACCGACGAGCGCATCGAGCGCGGTGCCGGCGTTCGCGTCGTCCATCTTGGGCGCGGCGGCCATCAACGTGCTGACGGCGCCCAGGCCCGCGCTGGGCGGCGAGCCCGCCGGCGCCGCTTCGGCGGCGACGGCCTCTGCCGCCAGATAGGACGCGTCGCTGTCCTGGCCCAGGGGCATGGCCAACCGCAGGCCGCCCCACCCGGACAGTCCCACGCCGTCCAGCCCGGCCGGGTCGCTCTGCAGTCGCGGCAGCGTGCCCCAATTCTGGTCGGTCATCGCGCGTTCGAGCTGCGGCGAGGTGGCCAGCACCACCGGTGAGGTGACCAACGACCGGCTGTCGCTGACCGTCCGCGGCCCGGTCTTGGCCTCCAACCGGGCTTCCGAGGCCGAGCTGCCCGGGATCCACAGCGCCGGGCGCTGCCCGAGATCGCCCGGCCAGTCGCCGGACAGGCCGTTGAACACCTGGTCGGAGTCGGCGGAGGTGACGTTGATCTTCACGCATTTGTCGCCGACCGGCTCGGCGGTGTCGTTGTAACGCGAAGCCAGCGTGGTGACGGGCTCGGCGATCGCGGGATCGGCCACCACGGCGACGGCCACCTCGCCCTCCACGCAGCGGGCTGCGGCGGTGTCCGAGCGGCTGGACAGCGCGTCTCCGAAGAACCGCCACAGGATCACGGCGCCGACGATGACGACGACACTGACCAGAGCGACGATGACACCCACCGAGATGCCCCGGCGGCTCGGGGTGACGGCCCGGTGGCTGCCGGTCCAATCACCGTTGTCCCAGCCGCCGCTGCGCTGCGTGCCATCGGGCCGCGCCGCGGCGTCGAAGCGTTCGGTCTGCGACTCGTCGGGCGCCGGTCCTCCGCGCCTGGTCGAGTCAGCGTCGTCGGGGTCGGGGAGGCTGTGTCTACCCAAAGTCGTCCCACACCTGCCTTGTCGTTGACCTGGTCTGTCGTCCCGTGCGCTCGATCTGTCGGGCTCAGTGCGCGCTGTTGGCGGCCTTGAAGTCGCGCCGACGGCGATGCAGGATCGGCTCGGTGTAGCCGTTGGGCTGCGCCCCGCCCTCGAGGATCAGCTCTTGGGCCGCCTGGAACGCGATGCTGCCCTCGGGGTCGGGCGCCATCGGACGGAAGTCGGGATCCTTGGCGTTCTGCTCGTCGACCACCGCGGCCATCCGGCGCAGGCTCGCCTTGACGTCGTCGGCGGTGATCACGCCGTGCCGTAGCCAGTTGGCCAGCAGCTGACTCGAGATCCGCAGCGTGGCCCGGTCCTCCATCAACGCGACGTCGTGGATGTCGGGCACCTTGGAGCAGCCGACGCCCGCGTCGATCCACCGCACGACGTACCCGAGGATCGACTGGCAGTTGTTGTCGACCTCCTCGCGGATCTCGTCGGACGCCCACGCCAGCTCCTTCGCCAGCGGGATCGTCAGCAGGTCGTCGATGCTGGAGCGGCGCTTGCCCTCCAGTTCTTTCTGCACCTCGAACACGTCGACCGCGTGATAGTGCATCGCGTGCAGGGTCGCCGCCGTCGGCGACGGCACCCAGGCCGTGGTCGCGCCCGCCTTGGGCTGGCCGATCTTCTGCTCGACCATGTCGGCCATCAGGTCGGTCATCGCCCACATGCCCTTGCCGATCTGAGCCCGACCGGACAGCCCGGTCTCCAGCCCGATGTCGACGTTCTGGTTCTCGTAGGCCTGGATCCACGCGGTCGACTTCATCGCACCCTTGCGGATCATCGGGCCCGCTTCCATCGACGTGTGGATCTCGTCGCCGGTGCGGTCCAGGAAGCCGGTGTTGATGAACACCACCCGGTCGGCGGCGGCCTTGATGCACGCCTTCAGGTTCAGCGTGGTGCGCCGCTCCTCGTCCATGATGCCGACCTTGATCGTGTTCTGCGGCAGGCCGAGCACGTCCTCGACGCGGCTGAACAGCTCGCAGGTGAAGGCGACCTCGTCGGGTCCGTGCATCTTGGGTTTTACGATGTAGATCGAGCCGGTGCGGCTGTTGAGCAGCGGGCCGTTTCCGTCGTCGTCGCGGAGGCCGTGGATCCCGATGAGGCTGGTGAACAGCGCATCCTGGATGCCCTCAGGCACCTCGGCACCGTCAGCATCGGTGATCGCGTCGTTGGTCATCAGGTGACCCACGTTGCGCACGAACAGCAGGCTGCGGCCGGGCAGCGAGATCTCTTCGCCGTCCGGTCCGGTGAAGGTGCGGTCCTCATTGAGCACGCGGGTGAACGTCTTGCCGCCCTTGCTGACCTCTTCGGAGAGGTCGCCGCGGTTGAGGCCCAGCCAGTTGCGATAGCCCAGCACCTTGTCGTCGGCGTCGACGGCGGCCACGGAGTCCTCGAAGTCCATGATCGTGGTGATCGCCGACTCGAGCACGACGTCTTTGATGCCTGCCTTGTCGGTCGAGCCGATGGGGGAGTCGGCGTCGATGAGGATCTCGATGTGCAGGCCGTTGTTGACCAGCAGCACCGCCGTGGGGGCGTCGGGCTCGCCGAGGTAGCCCGCGAACTGCGCCTGGTCCTCCAGCGCGACCGACTCGTCGTCCACGATGGCGGTCACCGCACCGTCGGCGACGACCAGCCCGGTGATGTCCGCCCAGGAGCCCTGCGCCAGCGGCGCGGCGCCGTCGAGGAACGTCCGGGCGTAGGCGATCACCTTGTCACCCCGGACCTTGTTGTAGCTGTCGCCGGGCTCGGCCCCGTCCTCGTCGGAGATCACATCCGTGCCGTAGAGGGCGTCGTAGAGCGAGCCCCAGCGTGCGTTGGCGGCGTTGAGCGCGAACCGCGCGTTGAGCACGGGCACCACCAGCTGTGGGCCTGCCGTGCTGGTGATCTCGTCGTCGACGCCGGCCGTGGTGATCGTGAAGTCGTCGGGCTCGGGCTCGAGATAGCCGATCTCGGTGAGGAATTGCTTGTATTCCTCGGCCTCGAAGCCGCCGATGATGCGGGCCCGGTGCCACCGGTCGATCTGGGCCTGCAGCTCGTCGCGGCGGGCCAGCAGCTCCTGGTTCTTGGGGGTGAGGTCGGCGACCACCTTGTCGACACCTGACCAGAACGTGTCGGGGTCGATACCGGTCCCCGCGAGCGCCTCGTTGGTGATGAAGTCGTACAGCACCGGGGCCACGCGCAGGTTGCCCACCGTCACGCGTTCGGTCATGATTCCTCCCTCGCCGGCGTGGGCACCCGAAATGTGCCCTGCCTGTCGTGAAATCCGTCGATCCAGCTTACCCGCCGGTAGGACCCCCACTCGGCCCGGTGACGGCGGCCGCCTCACCGAGTGCGGTACACGCCGCGATCAGCCGTGCCCGCAGCGGGGCGGCGCGCATGCTGATCGCCTCCTGCTCGCCCACGTATTCGGCACGGCCCGAGGGTGTTTCGACCCGAATCGGCGGAAAGCCGAAAGCGCGTAGGTCGTACGGGCTGGCCCGCATGTCGAGCACTCGCGCATCGACTGCGAGCTCGAAACAATCCAGCAGCAGCGAGGATTCGATCAGCGGACCCAGCTTCGCCGCCCACTTGTACAGATCCATGCCGGCGTGCACGCAGCCCGGCTGTTCCTCGGCGATCTGCGTGGCCCGCGACAGCGGGCGGGCATTGCGCGCCACCGCCGGCTCGGTGAAGAAGCGGTAGGCGTCGAAGTGGCTGCAGCGCAACGGAATCGATTCCACCACCGCATCCGTTCCGGCAGCGCCCAGGCGCAGCGGCACCGCGCCGTGGCGCACGTCGGAGGTCCGGTACACCATCGCCCACTCGTGCATGCCGAAACAGCTCAACCGCGGCGCCCGCGCAGCGGTCGCGGTCAACAGCTCGGCGATGAACCGCACCGTGTCCGCACGTGTCAGCAGATGGTCACGACTGACGGTGACGCCGGCGTCCTCGCGCTGGTAACCGGCCCGGCCGAGGTAGTCCTTGGCCTCCGGACCGGTCAGCACGACACCATATCCGGGGTGCCATACCCGCAGGTGCCGCGGCCGCAGCCGGTAGTAGGTGAAGAGGAAATCGAACACCGGATGGGGCCGGCCCGCCTGCCGACGCTCGACGTGCGCCGCGAGCAGCGCATCGGCGCGCCGCCGGTGCGCCGATGCCCGCTCGTGCCAGCAGAGCGGGTCGAGCAACGCGGGTTCAGACACGGTGGGTGCCGTCGCGGACCGTCCCGACGAGGTCCTCGACCAGGTCTTCCAAGGCGACCATGGCGGTGATCGCGCCGTCGGCGGCGGTCACCAATGCGAGGTGGCTGTTGGTGCGCCGCAGTCTGGTCAGCGCGTCGGGCAGCGGCATCGAGGCCGGAACCCGGGGCAGGGGCCGCACCATCGACGATTCCAAGACCAACGATTCGTCGTGCGAGTCGTCGAGCAGGGGCAGCACATCCTTGATGTGCAGGTAGCCCGCATACGCCCCGGACGGATCGGCGACGGGGAAACGGGAGTATCCGGTTTCCTTGAGCGCCTGCTCCAGCGCGCCGATCGTCGGCCCCGCCCCAGAGCGCGCCGCGGGTACCGCGCGGATCTGGTGCAGCGGCAGTGCGACGTCGTTGACCACGCGGTTGCGGATCTGCAGGGCGCGCGTCAGGCGCGTGTGCTCCTCGGGATCCAGCAACCCCTCCGACAGCGACTCGGCGATCATCTCCGACAGCTCGACCGTCGACACCGTCACGTCCAGCTCGTCTTTGGGTTCCACCCCGAACGCCCGCAGGGTGGCGTTGGCGCACCAGTTGTAGAACGCGATGAACGGCCGCGCCGCCCGGATGTAGACCAAATAGACCGGGATCAGCAGCATCGCTGTCGACTCCGGGCCGGCGATCGCGATGTTCTTGGGCACCATTTCGCCGAGCAGTACGTGCAGCGTCACCACGATGGACAGCGCGACCAGGAACGACACCGTGTGCAAGAGCGCATCGGGGATGCCGAACAACTCGAACGGCTTCTCCAGCAGGTGCGCGACGGCGGGTTCGGCAACGCGGCCCAGCAGGATCGAACACACGGTGATGCCGAGCTGCGCGCCGGCCAGCATCAGCGACAGATTCTCCCCGGCCCTGATCACCGTGACCGCACTGTTCTTGCCCTGCTCGGCGAGCGCCTCGAGCCGGTCGCGGCGCGCGGAGATCAACGCGAACTCCGAGGCCACGAAGAAGGCGTTGGCGGCCAGCAGCACGAACGTCAGCAGCACTCCGAAGATGTCACCCATCTACCGCTCGCCCCCCTCGTCGGCGGAGCGCTCGTCGTCGACTCGGATGGTGTCTGCTACGTCGTCTGCTAAGTCGTCTGCGACGCCGTCGTCACGGTCCTCGCGGCGGCCGAGCTTCGTCAGCTCCAGCTGGTCGATGCGCCGGCCGTCCATCTTGACCACGGTGGCCTGCCAGACAATCGGGTCGTCGATGGGCCCGTCGGGGTCGAATGCGGTCAGCTCGACCGACTCGCCCTCGTCGGGGATGTGGCCGAGTAGTTCGAGCACCAGCCCGCCGATCGTCTCGTAATCACCTTCGGGCGCGCGGAATTCGGTGTTCTCAGCGACCTCGTCGATGCGCAGCAGCCCCGAGACCTGCCAGCTGTCACCTGCGTGCACCACGTCGGGCGGTTCGTCGTCGTGTTCGTCGCGCACGTCGCCGACGATCTCCTCGATCAGATCCTCGACGGTCACCATGCCCGCGGTACCGCCGTACTCGTCGACGACCAGCGCCGTGGCCAGCCCGTTGGCCCGCACCTCCGACATCACCGCGTCGCCGTCCAGGGTGGACGGCACGCGCGCGACCGGCTGCACGATGTCCGACAGCAGCGTGGTGGAGCGTTTGTCGCGGGCGATCGCGAACACCTGTTTGACGTGCACGACGCCGATGGTCTCGTCGAGGTCGCCGCGGATCACCGGAAAGCGGGAATGCCCGGTTCGGACCGCGGCCTCGCTCAGGTCGACCACGGTGTCGTCGGCGTCGAGCGTGTCGATCTTTGACCGCGGCGTCATCAGCTCCTCCGCGGTGCGGTCACCGAACTGCAACGACCGGTCCACGAGCACCGCGGTGCTCGGGTCCAGCGACCCGCTCTCGGCCGACGTGCGCACCAGCGACACCAGCTCCTGCGGCGAACGCGCCGAACGCAACTCCTCGGCAGGCTCGATGCCCAGCCGGCGCAGGATCCAGTTCGCCGTGCCGTTGGTCAGCCGGATCAGGGGTGTGAACAGAAGCGAGAACATCAGCTGCGGGCCGGAGGCAAAGCGGGCCGTCGGGGCGGGCCGGGCCACGGCGAGGTTCTTGGGCACCAGCTCGCCGAACACCATCGACACCGACGTGGCGATCAGGATCGCCAGGATCAGTGCCAGGGTCGCGGCGAACTGCTCGGGTAGTGCCAGCGCGGTCAGTCCGGGTTCGATCAGTCGGGCGACCACGGGTTCGGCGAGAAAACCGGTGGCCAGCGTGGTGATCGAGATGCCCACCTGGGCTCCGGAGAGTTGGGTGGACAGCGTGCGGTGCGCGCGCTGCACCAACTGGTCGCGCCGGTTGCCGGAGCGGGCGTTGGCTTCGACGGTGCTGCGCTCCAGCGCGGTCAGCGAGAACTCTGCGGCGACGAACACCGCGGTGCCCGCGGTGAGCAAGACGATGGCCAGCAGTGACAGCAGTGAGGTGGCAACGCTCATCGGTGACCACCCGAGGTGGCAGAACTGGGGGAGCCGGGTGCGGGACCCGGCGGTCTAGAGGAGGGCTCAGCCTCTGCCGGCTCCCGGTCGGGCCGCTCGGCGAATGTGGCCGGCTCGGATGGACGTCCATCCAGTGCCTGCGGCACCTGATCCCTTTCGGCGCAGTGACAACGATTGCCCACACATGTTAGCCGAAGCGGCCGTACCACCCCCGCAGGGCCGTCTCATCTAGTTAGGCTCGCCTTAGCGCGATGGTAGGTTCACAGCTGACGATCAGGAAAGGCGGACCTCACCCATGGCGTTCTCACAGTCCTTCGCTATCTCTTCGGCGAAATCCCGGTGGGTCGGTGTGCTCGCCACCGTCACCGCACTGGTGGCGCTCACCGCCTGCGGCTCACCGAGCAGCACCGATGACGCCGACAAGGTGGTGGTGTACTCGGGCCGCAGCGAGGAGCTGGTGGCCCCGCTGCTCGAGCAGTTCACCGCCGACACCGGCATCCAGGTGGAGGCGCGCTACGCCGGATCGGGTGAAATGGCCGCGCAGCTGATCACCGAGGGCGATAAGTCGCCGGCTGATGTGTTCCTGTCCCAGGACGCCGGGGCGCTGGGCGCGGTGTCCAAGGCCGGGCTGCTGGCCCCCATCGACGCCGAGACCCTGCAGGCCGTGCCCGCGCAGTACGCGGCGGCCGACGGCACCTGGGTCGGCGTGTCCGGTCGGGCGCGTGTGGTGGTGTACAACCCGACGCTGGTGCCGACGCCGCCGGACACCATCGACGGGCTGCTGGCCCCGGAGTGGAAGGGCAAGATCGGGTTCGCACCGAGCAACGCCTCCTGGCAGGCCTTCGTGACGGGCCTGCGAGTGGTGCGCGGTGAGGACGGCGCCGAGCAGTGGCTGCGCGCGTTCAAGGCCCAGGATCCCAAGGCCTACGAGAACAACGTCGCCGTGCGTGACGCCGTCGATGCCGGCCAGGTACCGCTCGGCCTGGTCAACCACTACTACCTCTATGAGCTCATCGACGCCAAGGGCGCCGACGCGGTGACTGCGAAGAACAAGTTCATGGCCGCGGGCGACCCGGGTGGCCTGGTCAACGTCGCAGGCGTCGGTGTGCTGAAGGCCGCCCCGAATCCGCAAGGCGCGCAACAGTTCGCGTCCTATCTCGTCGGTGAGTCCGCCCAGAAGTACTTCGCGCAGGAGACCGAGGAGTATCCGCTGGCAGCCGGGGTGGCGCCGTCGTCGCAGATGCCGCCGTTGAGCGACCTGCGGCCGCCCGCGGTTGACCTGTCGCAGCTCGACGACATCGAGACCACGCAGGAACTCCTGGTCAAGACCGGTTTGCTCACCAATTGACGCGTGCTTCTGTGCGGGCGGCCCGCCCGCCGGTACCGCTGCTCGGGGCGGCCGCGCTGGTGGCCGCCGCGACGCTGATTCCGCTGGTTTACCTCACCGAACGTGCGCTGTCGCGGGGCTGGGCTGCGGTCGTGGCCGAGGTGCTCGCACCTCGTACCGCGGCGCTGATCGGCCGGTCGCTGCTTTTGGTGCTCACCGTGACCGCTGCATGCGTGCTGCTCGGTGTGACGCTGGCCGTCCTGCTCACCCGAACCGACCTGGCGGGGCGGCGGATCTGGGGTGTCGTGCTCACGTTGCCGCTGGCCATGCCGAGCTATCTGCTTGCCTACCTGTGGGTCTCGGCTGTGCCGTCGATCACCGGCTTCTGGGGCGCGGTGCTGGTGCTGACGCTGGTGAGCTACCCGCTGGTCCTGCTGACGACGACGGCTGCGCTGGCCCGGGTCGACCCGGCGCAGGAGGAGGTGGCGCGGTCGCTGGGCCGGGGCGGCTGGGCCGTGCTGTTCGGCGTGACGCTGCGGCAGGCCCGCGCCGCGATCGCCGCCGGTGCGTTGCTTGTGGCGCTGTACGTGCTCAGTGATTTCGGCGCGGTGGCGGCGATGCGCTTCGAGGCGTTCACCTGGGTGATCTACGGCGCCTACAGGTCAGGGTTCAACCCGTCCCGCGCCGCGATTCTCTCGCTGGTCCTGCTGGTGTTCGCGGTGCTGCTGGTGGCCGCCGAACACGCCGCCCGCGGGCGAGCGGCAGCCTCCCGCGTGGGCTCCGGCGCGGCCCGACCCGCGCCGATCGGCCGCCTTGGCAGATGGCAGGGGCCGGCGCAGGTCCTTCCCGTCGCGGTGTTGGCCGCCGCGATCGTCGTGCCCGGCGCCGCGCTCGCGGACTGGCTGCGCATCGCAGGAACCCGCTGGGACGGCGCGCTGTGGGCGGCCGCGCTGGGCTCGACGCTGTGGTTGTCGGCCGCCGCCGCGCTGGTCTCGACTGTCGCGGCGCTGCCGCTCGGGGTGTTGGCCGCCCGGCACCGCGACCGCGCGACCCGAGCGATGGAGGGCGTCAGCTATGTCGCGCACGGCCTGCCGGCGATTGTGATCGCGATCTCGATGGTGTCGTTGGGGGTGCTGCTGTTGCGTCCGATCTACCAGCGCGAGCCGCTGCTGATCCTGGCCTATACGGTGCTGTTCGTGCCGTTGGCCATCGGCTCGGTACGGGCGGCGATCGAATCTGCGCCCATTCGGCTGGAGGAAGTGGCGCGCTCGCTGGGCCGCCCGCCGGTGCAGGCGTTCCTCGCGGTCACCGCCCGGGTGGCGCTGCCGGGCATCGCGGCCGGCGCCGCCATGGTGTTGCTGACGTGCATGAAGGAGCTGCCGGTGACGCTGCTGCTGCACCCGACCGGAACCGACACGCTGGCTACCCGGTTGTGGGGGTACAGCTCCGTCAGCGACTACGCCGCCGCCGCGCCCTACGCCGCCGCCCTGCTGGTCTTCGCGGCCGTTCCGACCGCGCTGCTCGGGGCGTGGAGCGTGCGGGGTGACTGACGGGGTCGCCGCGCACGGCATCGAGAAGTCCTTCGAGGCGCGCCGAGTGCTCGCCGGGGTGGATCTGGTGGTGCCCGAAGGCACCATGACCGCGGTGCTCGGGCCGTCGGGGTGTGGCAAGACGACGCTGCTGCGCATCCTCGCCGGGTTCACCGATCCCGATGCCGGCACGGTCCGCATCGCCGGACAGCTCGTGGCCGGTGGTCCGGCGCCCGTCCCGGTGCATCGACGCCGCGTCGGTCTGATGCCCCAGGAGGGGGCCCTGTTCCCTCACCTGAGCGTCGGCGGCAACGTCGCGTTCGGCATGCCGCGGGGCGAGCGTGTCGAGCACTGGCTCGAGGTGGTCGGCCTCGACGGGCTTGCCGATGCCCGCCCACACGAGATCTCCGGCGGCCAACAGCAGCGGGTGGCGTTGGCGCGTGCGCTGGCCGCCCGACCGCGGGTGTTGCTGCTCGACGAGCCGTTCGCCGCACTCGACACGGGGCTGCGCACCCGGGTACGCGAAGACATCGCGACGATTCTGCGCAGCACCGCGACGACGTCGGTGCTGGTGACCCACGATCAGACGGAGGCGCTGTCGCTCGCGGACTCGGTGGCGCTGCTCATCGACGGCACAGTGGCCCAGCACGGCAGCCCCGCCGAGCTGTACCAGCGTCCGGCCACGCTGGCGGCGGCCCGATTCGTCGGGGCCACCGTCGAGGTGACGGGAACGGCGACCACGGGGCTGGTGCGCACCGCGCTGGGGCCGTTGCGTCCGGCACTGCCGGTGCCTGACGGCCCGGCGGTGGCGGTACTGCGGCCAGAGCAGCTGCGGCTGGGCCCCGCAGGGGTGCCTGCACGGGTGACGGCCTGCCGGTTCTACGGCCCGGACACGGCGATCGAGCTGCTGCTCTCCGACGGCAGCGCGGTGCGGATGCGCGCACCTGGGCAGCTGGAGACCGGAACCGACGTGGGCGCCGACGTCACCGTCGAGGTCGACGGGCAGGTGCTGGCCTACCCGTCACCACCCGGTGGGTAGCGGATGGCCCTCGGCAAAGCCGGCGGCTGACTGCACGCCGAGCACCACTTTCTCGTGCAGTTCGGGCAGCGTGGCCGCACCGACGTAGGTGCACGTGCTGCGCACGCCCGAGGTGATGTGGTCGAGAAGGTCCTCGACCCCGCCGCGGGCCGGGTCCAGGTTCATCCGCGAGGTCGAGATGCCCTCCTCGAACAGGCCTTTACGCGCCCGGTCGAACGCGCTGTCGGCGGCGGTGCGGGCGGCGACAGCGCGCTTGGAGGCCATGCCGTAGCTCTCCTTGTACGGCTTGTGGTCGCGGTCGTGCAGCAGGTCGCCGGGCGACTCGTAGGTACCGGCGAACCAGGAGCCGATCATCACGTTCGACGCGCCGGCGGCCAACGCCAGCGCGACGTCCCGGGGGTGACGGACGCCGCCGTCGGCCCACACGTGTCCGCCGAGTTCCTTTGCCGCGGCAGCGCATTCGACCACTGCGGAGAACTGCGGACGTCCGACGCCGGTCATCATCCGGGTGGTGCACATCGCGCCGGGCCCGACACCGACCTTGACGATCGAGGCGCCGGCGGCGATCAGATCGCGGGTGCCGTCGGCGGATACCACGTTGCCCGCCACCAGGGGCAGTCCGAGGTCGAGCGCGGCGACCGCGGCGATCGCGTCGAGCATTTTGGCCTGGTGACCGTGTGCGGTGTCGATCACCAGGAGATCGGCACCCGCGTCGGCGAGACCCTGAGCCTTGGCGGCGACGTCGCCGTTGATGCCGACCGCCGCGGCGATGCGCAACCGGCCCTTGGCGTCGACCGCGGGGGTGTAGATGCCGGCGCGCACGGCCCCGGTCCGGGTGAGCACCCCGGCCAGTGCGCCGTCGCCGTCGGTGAGCACCGCGACGTCGACCGGTGCGTGGTCGAGCAGATCGAACACCTTGCGCGGGTCGGTGCCCACTGGTGCGGTGACGAAGTCGGGGATCGCGACGTCATGCACACGGGTGAACCGGTCCACGCCGCTGCACACCGCCTCGGTGACCAGACCGATGGGCCGGTTGTCGGCGACCACGACTGCCGCGCCGTGGGCCCGCTTGTTGATCAGCGCACACGCGTCGGAGACCGAGTCGTCGGGGGACAGCGTGACCGGGGTGTCGACGACGGTGTCGCGGCTCTTGACGAAATCCACGGTGTGCTGCACCGCAGAGAGCGGGAGGTCCTGGGGCAGCACCACGATGCCGCCGCGGCGGGCCACGGTCTCGGCCATCCGCCGGCCGGCGACCGCGGTCATGTTGGCCACCACGACGGGGATCGTCGTCCCCGACCCGTCGACGGTGGACAGGTCGACGTCGAAGCGCGAGGCGACCTGCGTGCGGCCCGGAACGATGAAGACGTCGTTGTAGGTCAGGTCGTACGGCGGGTCATGGAGGAACTTCACTCGGCCGAGTCTAGTGGGGTCACCTCAACCGGCGAGCAGACGCGAACTCGAGCTCTGAGGGCTCCAGATACTCGAGGTCGCGTCTGCTCGCGGAAGAAAATCAGGCCTCGATCTCGCTGCGGTCCCCGCTCCACAGCGTATGGAAGCGCTTGGCGGGATCGGCGTCGATGCGGCCGTAGGTGTGCGCACCGAAGAAGTCCCGCAACCCCTGGGTCAGCGCCGCCGGCAGCCGCTCGGTGCGCAGCGCGTCGTAGTAGGACAGCGCGGAGGAGAACCCCGGGATCGGGATGCCCAGCTCGGTGGCGGTCACCACGACGCGGCGCCAGCTGTCGATACCGGCCTCGATGGCGTCGCGGAAGTAGGGCGCCGCGATGAGGGTCGGCAGGTCGGGGTTCTCGTCGAACGCCTCGGTGATCCGGTTGAGGAACTTGGCTCGGATGATGCAGCCGCCGCGCCAGATCCTCGCCATGTCGCCGGGCTTGATGTTCCAGTCGTATTCGGCGCTGCCCGCCTGGATCTGGTTGAAGCCCTGGGCGTAGGCGATGATCTTCGACGCGTACAGGGCCTTGCTGACGTCGTCGACGAATTGCGCTGCGTCCGTGGGCTTGTCGCCGAGCTGGCCGGACGCCAGGCCCGTGGTCGCCTTGCGCTGGGCCACCGACCCGGACAGCGCGCGCGCGAACACCGCCTCGGCGATGCCGGTCACCGGCACCCCCAGATCCAGCGCCGACTTGACCGTCCACCGGCCGGTGCCCTTCTGCTCGGCCTCGTCGAGGATCACATCGACCAGCGGCTTGCCGGTCTTGGCGTCGGTCTGGCGCAGGACCTGCGCGGTGATCTCGATCAGGAAGCTGTCCAGATCGCCGTTGTTCCACTCGGCGAACACGTCGGCGATCTCCGGAGCGCTCTTTCCCAACCCGTCGCGCAGCAGCTGGTAGGCCTCGCCGATGAGCTGCATGTCGGAGTACTCGATGCCGTTGTGGACCATCTTGACGAAGTGCCCGGCGCCGTCGGGGCCGATGTGCGTGCAGCACGGTACGCCGTCGACGTGGGCGGAGATCTCCTCGAGCAGCGGGCCGAGGCTCTTGTAGGACTCAGCCGGTCCACCCGGCATGATCGACGGGCCGTTGAGCGCACCCTCTTCGCCGCCGCTGATGCCCGCGCCGACGAAGTGCAAGCCGCGCTCCCGGATCGCCTTCTCACGGCGGATGGTGTCGGTGTAGAGCGCGTTGCCGCCGTCGATGATGATGTCGCCTTCTTCCATCGCGTCGGCGAGCTCGTTGATCACCGCGTCGGTGGGGTCACCGGCCTTGACCATGATGATCACCCGGCGCGGCTTCTCCAGCGCGTCGAGGAACTCCTCGATGGTCTCGCTGCGCACGAAGTTCCCTTCCGAGCCGTGCTCTTTCAGCAGCGCGTCGGTCTTGGCGGTGGTGCGGTTGTGCAGCGCGACGGTGTAGCCGTGGTGGGCGAAGTTGCGCGCCAGGTTCGACCCCATCACCGCGAGGCCGGTCACTCCGATCTGTGCGGTACCGGTCGTCGAGGGGGCAGAGTCGGTCATGCGGAGCGCCTTTCGTTGTGCGGTTGTGGGGTTCAGCTGAGCACTAAGCGGTGAACAGCCGGTGCAGTTCGGTGAGCCACGGCACGGCCAGCGCGATCGTCGGGACGACGAGAACGGCAGCGGCGCAGACGTAGGCGCAGGCTGCCACGACGCGGCTGTTCGGTGCGCCGCCGAGGCGACGCACCCGCACCACCGTCGTGGGGCCGCCCACCGCGAGCGCGCCGCGCGGAGTGTGGCCGGCCGCACAGGCCACCAGCGCACGCGCCAGGGGAGTGGGGCCGCTGTGGCGCACCGCGGCGTCGTCGGCCAACGCCTCGATGAGCAACCGGACGGCACTGAGCGCGTTGCCGCTGCGCACGACTCTCGGGAACGCCGCGTGCACTGCGGTGAACATCTCCAACACCAGGTCGTGTCGCGCCCGCAGGTGCGCCTGCTCGTGGGACAGGATCGCCGAGATCTCGTTGTCGGACAGGGTCTTGAGCGCGCCCTCGCTGACGACGACGCGGCTGCGCACGCCGGGCAGGCAGTAGGCGAGTGGCTGCGCGACGTCCAGGATGCGCACGCCGGTGGCGGCCATCGGCCGGGTGGGGTGGGCGCCGACGAGGTCGACGATCATGCGGTGACGGGCGCGCCGGCGCCGGGTCGCGATCGCCACCTGCAGGATCGAGAGCATCAACCGTGCGCCGACGACCAGCGTCAACGCGAAGACCACGACGTATGCGGTCCACAGGGGCCAGCCGAGGTCGTCGAGCGCGGTGACGATCGTCGCCGTGGGCCGCCCGTCGGGACCGGGCTCGAAGAGTTGGCTTGCGATCGCGATGCCCGCCGAGAAGAAGGACAGCACGGCGGCCAGGGCAATCGACTGCCACAGCACGATCGCCGCACGGGGAGCCCGCAGCGGCCAGGTGGCTCTGGCGAGGAGCGCAGGCACCGGCCCCGACAACATCAGGGCGACGATGGTGAAGGCCAGCGCGGACACGCTGTCAGTGTCTCTCAGCCGGTGCCGTGATCGCCACCGGGTCGGCCCGCGCGGTGTTTGTCCTCCAGCTCAGCCAGGGCGCGACGCAGCGCCGCGGCCTCGTCGGCGCCGACGCGCTCCACGAAATGCACGAGTGCCGCCTCGCGGCTGCCGGAGTCCGCGGCCTGGTCGAGGGCGTCGACCATGAGGCCTGCAACCAGTTCGTCGCGCCCGTGGGTGGGGGCGTACCGGTGGGCCCGGTCATCGCGGTGCTGGACGACGAGGTTCTTCTTGGCCAGCCGTTGCAGCACGGTCATGATCGTCGTGTACGCCAAGTCGCGCTCGCTGGACAGCGCCTCGTGGACCTGCCGCACGGTTTGCGGCTCGCCCGCGGACCACAGGTGGTCCATCACGGAGCGCTCGAGCTCTCCGAGCCGTGTCAACTTCGGCATGGTCCTCTCTCCTACCGGCGGTGGTTGCGAGCCTACTACGGGATTACTACCGCGTGTCGTATCAACTGCGCGACGATCCCGTCGGGAACCAACGCTCGCTCTGCGCTCGTCGGTGTCCTGCGGCGTGGTGAGTCCGATCACAGCGGCGACCTTCCTATGGAGCCGGCACGGCTCGTGGTTATAGTAAGGCTAACCTAACTTACTGGAGGTGGCCGTGTCGGTTCTCGTCGACGATCCGTTGATCGCGAGCATGACGATCAGGCGCCCGCTGCCGATCCATGCGTCGAGCAGCCGGCTACGCGCACTGGACCCGGAATGTCCGCGGGTGCACGGCGTCGCCGTGATGGGTGACCTGTCCCGGCGACGCTGGTGGCCGCTGGCCGAGTTGCTGACCACCGACCGGCTGGGCCGCATGTTCTCGGCCGGGCTGGCCGAGATCGGCAACCCTGTCACGGTCACCCAGCAACTGGCGGCGACGTTCGCGCATGTCGTCGTCGGGCGCGTGATCCCGCTGCTGGCCCTGGAGGGACGCGCCTGGGACACCGGGCCGGAAAACCTCTGGGTGCATGTGGACTCCGAAGGGAGCATCGACTGGGTCGGCGTAGCCGATCCGACGCTGCGCACGTTGCCCGACGATCCGTTGGTCACCGGCCGTCGGTCGGGTCGGTGCGACGGCGTCATCGCCCTGCCGAGCGAGGCGGCGCTGACCACCTGGATCGCCCACCGCAGTCACCGCGCGCTGGGTCCGTTGTTCACCCGACTCAGTGCGGAAGGCGACGGGGTCACGCCGGTGGCGGCCATGTGGCACGCCGTCGGCGCCGCCGCGGTCAGCGCGGCGACCCAGATCCCGCTGCTGGCCGGCAGCAGTGAGGCGGTGAGCATGCGGCGCACCCAAGCCGTGCTCGACGCGCTGATGGGCTTCGGCCTGCCGGTCCGCGGCGGTCATCGCCCGATCGCTGCGACGAAGCCCTTGCTTAATTAGGGAAGCCTTGCCTATATTGAATCCGGTACCACCCGGACCGCGCCGGAGTCCTGAGGGCTGCAGAGACCCCCGGTCCGACCACAGGACGGGCCCCACGCCGCATGGCGTGGGGCCCGTTCGCTCGGGCGCCGTGGTTGGCGTGTAAACACGATCCGTGACTGATCTTCCCGAAGGACTCGGCGCTGGCTTCGACACGGTGCTCGGCCTGCGCTACGAGGAAATGTCCGCCGACGGTGGGCGCGCGACCCTCGAGATCACCGACGTGCTGCTGCAGCCCTGGGGCATCGTGCACGGTGGGGTGTACTGCGCGGTGATCGAGAGCATGGCCAGCGTTTCGGGCCACGTCTGGCTCACCGAGAACGGCGGCGGCTACGTGGTCGGGGTCAACAACAACACCGACTTCCTACGGGCCATTCGAACGGGCACCGTGACCGCCACGTCCACGCCGATCCACCGCGGCCGGCGTCAGCAGCTGTGGCTGGTGACCATCACCGAAGGCACCGAGGCCACCGGCCGTCTGGTCGCCCGCGGACAGGTCCGGCTGCAGAACATGACACAGGAGTAGCCGTGCGCTGCTGAGCGCAGCGCGTCGTGGCAGGATCGCCCACTATGCGCCTGACACCGCATGAACAGGAGCGGTTGCTGATCTCCTATGCCGCCGAACTGGCCCGCCGCCGCCAGGCACGCGGCCTGCGGCTCAACCACCCGGAGGCGGCCGCGGTGATCACCGATCACATCCTCGAAGGCGCCCGCGACGGGCGGACGGTCGCCGAGTTGATGGTCAGCGGCCGCGCTGTACTCGGCCGCGACGAGGTGATGGACGGGATCCCCGAGATGCTGCACGACGTTCAGGTCGAGGCGACGTTCCCTGACGGCACCAAGCTCGTCACCGTCCACGATCCGATCGCATGATCCCCGGCGAGTTCGTCTTCGACGACGGTGACATCGAGCTCAACGCCGGTGCCGAGCGCATCGAGCTCGACATCGTCAACACCGGCGACCGGCCCGTGCAGGTCGGCAGCCACGTCCATGTGCCGCAAGCCAATGCGGCGCTGGACTTCGACCGCGCTGCCGCACACGGCTACCGCTTCGACATTCCCGCGGGCACCGCGATCCGGTTCGAGCCCGGGATCGCGCAGCGTGTGAGCCTGGTGCCGCTGCGAGGCACGCGCGAGGTGTACGGCTTGAGTCTGAACCCTCCGGGCAGATTGGACCCCAACGCATGACGGCGCTGTCCCGCGCGCGCTACGCCGCGCTCTACGGTCCGACGACCGGTGATCGGATCCGGCTGGCCGACACCGACCTGTTCGTCGAGATCACCGAGGATCGCAGCGGTGGACCGGGGCTGGCCGGTGACGAGGCCGTGTTCGGTGGCGGGAAGGTGCTGCGCGAGTCGATGGGGCAGTCCCGCGCCACCCGCGCCGACGGCGCTCCGGACACCGTCATCACCGGTGCGGTGATCCTCGACTACTGGGGAATCATCAAGGCGGACATCGGCATACGCGACGGCCGCATCGTCGCGATCGGCAAGGCCGGCAATCCCGACATCATGTCGGGAGTGCATCCCGACCTCGTGGTGGGGCCGTCGACGGAGATCATCGCGGGCAACGGCCGCATCGTCACCGCGGGGGCGATCGACTGCCATGTGCACCTGATCTGTCCGCAGATCATGGAAGAGGCCCTCGGCGGTGGGATCACCACGATCGTCGCCGGCGGCACCGGGCCCGCGGAGGGCAGCAAGGCCACCACCGTCACTCCCGGCGCATGGCACCTGGCCCGCATGTTGGAGGCGCTCGACACCTGGCCCCTCAACGTCGCGCTGCTGGGTAAGGGCAACACCGTCAGTGCCGAGGCGATGTGGGAGCAATTACGGGGTGGGGCAGCGGGTTTCAAGCTGCATGAGGACTGGGGCACCACACCGGCCGCCATCGACGCGTGCCTGACCGTCGCCGACGCCGCGGGTGTGCAGGCCAACATCCACACCGACACCCTCAACGAGGCCGGCTTCGTCGAGGACACCCTCGCCGCGATCAAGGGCCGGTCGATCCACGCCTATCACACCGAAGGTGCCGGCGGCGGCCACGCGCCCGACATCATCACGGTCGCAGGCAAACCCAACGTGCTGCCCAGTTCCACCAACCCGACGCGTCCGCACACCGTCAACACCCTCGACGAGCATCTCGACATGCTGATGGTGTGCCACCACCTCAACCCCAGCGTGCCCGAGGATCTGGCGTTCGCCGAGAGCCGGATCCGGCCGTCGACGATCGCCGCCGAGGATCTGCTGCACGACATCGGGGCGATCTCGATGATCGGCAGCGACGCCCAGGCCATGGGTCGCATCGGCGAGGTCGTCCTGCGTACCTGGCAGACCGCACACGTGATGAAGCGCCGCCGCGGCCTCCTGCCCGGTGACACGCGGGCCGACAACAACCGGGCGCAGCGGTATGTCGCCAAGTACACGATCTGCCCGGCGATCGCCCACGGCATGGACCGCGAGATCGGTTCGGTCGAGGTGGGCAAGCTCGCCGATCTGGTGCTGTGGGAGCCGGCGTTCTTCGGCGTGCGTCCGCACGCGGTGCTCAAGGGCGGCATGATCGCGTGGGCGGCCATGGGCGACGCGAACGCCTCGATCCCCACACCGCAGCCGGTGCTGCCACGCCCCATGTTCGGTGCGGCACCGGCGGCCGCGGCTGCGACGTCGGTGCACTTCGTCGCCCCGCAGGCGATCGAGGACGGCCTGGCCGACCGCATCGCTGTACAGCGCCGCCTCGTCGCGGTCGACAATGTCCGCGCCGTCGGGAAGGCGCAGATGCCGCTCAACGATGCGCTGCCCGACATCCGGGTGGATCCCGACACATTCACCGTGCGCATCGACGGCGAGGTGTGGCAGGAGCAGCCCGCCGCCGAACTGCCCATGGCGCAACGCTTTTTCCTGTTCTGATGATCACCACGCTGCTCGCGCTGGCCGACTCCCGCCTGCCCACCGGCGGCCATGTGCACTCCGGCGGGATCGAGGAGGCGGTGACGAGCGGGCTGGTCGTCGACCTCGCCACCCTGCGCGCCTATCTGCGGCGGCGGATCCGCACCACCGGTTTGGTCACCGCATCCCTGGCGGCGGCCGTGCACGGCGGCGTCCTCTCGTCGGCCGAGGGGGAGGCTGAAACCAATGCGCGCACACCGTCGCCCGCCGCCCGGGCGACGTCGCGCGCACAGGGCAGGGGTCTGGTCCGATTGGCTCGACGGGTGTGGCCGGACACCGACTGGGCCGCGCTCGGGCCGACTCCCCATTTGGCGGTCGCAGCAGGTGTCGTCGGGCTGGCCAGTGGTATCACCCCGTCGCACACCGCACTGTCGGTCGTCTACACGACGATGACGGGCTCGGCCACGGCCGCCCAACGGCTGCTGGCCTTGGATCCCGGTGACGTCGCGGCGGAGACGTTCGCGCTGGCCCCGCTGTGTGAGGACACCGCGGCCCAGGCCGTCGCCGGGCTGGCCGACCTGTCCGACCCACTGCTCGACGTGCTCGCCCAACGCCACCTCGACCGCGACCGGCCCCTGTTCGCGTCCTGACCCGAAAGAACCCGAATGCCACCACATCTCATCGACGGAGTGGGCCACTCCCACGACCGCGCCGATCGTCCCCGCCGAGCGCGGCAGCAGGGGGAGCCGCTGCGCATCGGCATCGGCGGGCCGGTCGGCTCCGGCAAGACCGCGTTGGTCGCCGCGCTGTGCCGCCAGCTGCGTGACGAGCTGTCGCTGGCGGTGCTGACCAACGACATCTACACCACCGAGGACGCAGACTTCCTGCGCCGCAACGCGGTGCTGCCCGACGCGCGCATCGCCGCGGTGCAGACCGGCGGCTGCCCGCACACCGCGATCCGCGACGACATCACGGCCAACCTGGACGCAATCGACGACCTGATCGCCGCGCACGACGATCTCGACCTGATCCTGGTCGAATCCGGCGGGGACAACCTCACCGCGACGTTCTCGTCGGGGCTGATCGACGTGCAGATCTTCGTGATCGACGTGGCGGGCGGGGACAAGGTGCCACGCAAGGGTGGCCCCGGCGTCACGTTCTCAGACCTGTTGGTGATCAACAAGACCGATCTGGCGCCGATGGTCGGCGCGGATCTGGAGGTGATGCGGCGGGACTCGGCCGCGGTGCGCGCCGACCGTCCGTTCGCACTGATTTCGCTGACCGCCGACCCCGCGGCCACACCGGTTCTCGAGTGGGTGCGCGAGCAGCTGCGGGTCGCCCAGGCGGTGTAGGTGCGCTCTGATGTGGTGATCGTGGCGCGGCCGGGTCGTTTTCCGCACCTGGAGTGCGCCGGCGCGATCGCGGTGCGGCGGACGGGACCCGAGACCGTGCACCTGGTGTCGGCCGCGGCGACACCGCTGGGCGGCGACGCCCTGCGGATGCGGGTGGTGGTGGAGGAAGGTGCCCGGCTGGCCGTGCGTACCGTCGCGGCGGCAGTGGTGCTGCCCGGTGCGGCCACCGCGGAATCGCACGCGTGCTGGACGCTGGAGGTGGCCGGCACGCTCGACATGGATCCGGAGCCGACAATCGTGGCCGGGCAAGCGCGCCACGTCACCCACACTGCGCTGACCCTCACCACGGCCGCATCGCTGCGGCTGCGCGAACGCGTGCAGATCGGCAGGTCCGGCGAGCGGCACGGGTATTGGTCGGGGTCGCTGCGCGCTGATCTCGACAGCACCGCACTGCTGCGCCACCGAGTCGAACTCGGCAACGGCGCGGTGGCCGACGACGAGATCGCCGCCCCGCGTGCCTATGAGGCCGAATTCCGTTATCCCGCAAACGAAGCCACCACCGCCGGAGTGACGCTTGCGCTGGCCGGTGGCGGTTGTCTGACGACGTGGCAGGGGGACCGGCTGTGACCGGGCGCTACGGCGTGGTGTGGCGCCCCGACGTCGACCCGCGGATGCTGGCACCGTTTTGCGAGCGCGCCGAGAGCGTGGGTATCGATGAGGTGTGGCTGTGGGAAGACTGCTTCCTGCAGGGCGGAATCGCGCAGGCCGCTGTTGCGTTGATGGCGACCCGCTCGATGATGGTGGGAATCGGCGTGTTGCCCGCGCCGCTGCGCAGCGTGGTGGCCACAGCACTGGAGATCTCGACGCTGGCCACGATGTTCCCGGGGCGGGTGCAGGTGGCCCTCGGGCACGGCGTGCAGGACTGGATGCGCCAGGCCGGGGTGGCGGTGGCGTCTCCGCTGACGTGTCTGAGCGAACATGTCACCGCGCTGCGGGGCCTGTTCGCCGGGCAGACGGTGAGCATGGCGGGCGAATACGTCCGCCTCGACGGGGTGCACCTGGAGTTCGTACCCGAGCAGAGGGTGCCCGTGCTCATCGGCGGCACCGGGCCGAAGACGCTGGCACTGGCCGGCGCAATCGCCGACGGCGTGCTGCTGGATTGCCAACACACCGAGGCCAGTGTCCGTGCTGCGCTCGAGCACGTCGCGCGCGGCGCCGCGGGAAGCGACGCTCGACCCTTCCGGCGCACCATGTACCTTGCGTGCGCGCCAACAGGATCCGAGCCCGGGACCCACCTGCTCGAGGAAGCGCAGCGTTGGCACGTCACACCGGCGTCGGACTTCGGCGTAGGTGGATCGCCGGCAGCGATCCGCGAGGGCGTCGCACGCTACCGGGCCGCAGGCATCGACAGCGTGGTGCTCCAGCCGATCGGCGCCTCCGCCGACCCCATGGCCTTCGTCGAGTCCCTCGGCCGACCCTAGCTGGCCGCTTTCTCCTCCACGGACGCCGCGATCTCCTCGAGTTCCTCGATCCGCGTTCGCGCGTACGCCTGCTGCTCGGTGATCGTCAGCTGGCCGCGGTTGCTGCCCAGGAAGGTCACCGTCCACGACAGCAGAGTGGCGATCTTGGTCTTGAACCCGACGAGGTAGACCAGGTGGAGCAGCAGCCACGCCAACCAGGCGATGAATCCGCCGAACTCCAGCGGCCCGACCTTGGCCACCGCGCTGAACTTGGACACCGTGGCCATCGAGCCCTTGTCGAAGTAGTTGAACGGTTCCCGCTCGGCCGGGTCGGCGCCCTTGAGCCCGGCCAAGATGGCCTTGGCGGCGTACTTGCCGCCCTGGATGGCGCCCTGCGCCATACCGGGCACTCCCTCGACCGCCGCCATGTCACCGACGACGAACACGTTGGGGTGACCGGGAATCGAAAGGTCGGGCAGCACCTTGACTCGGCCCGCGCGGTCGAGCTCAACTCCGGACTGATCAGCCAGATCCCGGCCCAGTGGGCTGGCCGACACGCCGGCCGACCACACCTTGCAGGCGGCTTCGATGCGACGGATCTTGCCGTCGGGATCCTTGACCGTGATGCCGTTGCGGTCCACATCGGTGACCATCGCGTTGAGCTGGATCTCCACGCCCAGCTTCTCCAGGCGAGCCTGCGCCTTCTTGCCCAGCTTCTCACCCATCGGGGGAAGCACGGCCGGCGCTGCGTCGAGCAGAATCACCTTCGCCTTGGTCGAATCGATGTGGCGGAACGTGCCTTTGAGCGTGTAGTCGGCCAATTCGGCGATCTGGCCTGCCATTTCGACACCCGTCGGACCGGCCCCGACCACCACGAACGTCAGGAGTTTCTGTCGGCGCGCCGGGTCGCTGGACCGCTCGGCCTGCTCGAACGCGCCGAGAATCCGGCCCCGCAACTCGAGGGCATCGTCGATGGACTTCATGCCGGGCGCCCACTCGGCGAAATGGTCGTTGCCGAAGTAGGACTGGCCGGCGCCGGCGGCGACGATCAGGCTGTCGAACGGCGTGACATAGGTGTGGCCGAGCAACTCCGAGCGCACCGTCTTGGTCTTGAGGTCGATCCCGGTGACGTCACCGAGCAGCACCTGCGCATTCTTCTGCTTACGCAGGATCACCCGGGTGGCCGGCGCGATCTCGCCTTCGGAGATGATGCCCGTCGCCACCTGGTAGAGCAGCGGCTGGAAAAGGTGGTGGGTGGTCCGCGCGATCAGCTTGATGTCGACGTCGGCTTTCTTGAGCGTCTTCGCCGCCGTCAACCCGCCGAATCCCGATCCGATGATCACCACTTTGTGGCGATCGGATGCGGTGGCTCCGGGATTGCTCATGGCTACTCCTTGACGCAGTGCTCGCAGGCTGTCAGTCGTGGGCGCGGACGGTACGTCTGTACCCATTCAGAACAACCAGAACCTTAGTCGCCACGCTTCCGGCGGGCGCGGTGAGATGCCCCACGGAGGGTGTTTTCGCGCCCGGTCAGCCGGCGACCAGCGGTTTGACTGCCTCGCCCAGCGCGGTGATCTGGCCGGGTTGATAGCCGACGGTCTGCGTGGGGACGAACAGGATGACGCCGTCGATGCCCGCGTCCAGAACCTTGGTCTGGATCTGCTCGGCGATCTGCTCGACGCTGCCGGCAACCATCTGCTGCTTGAAATCGTCGGGAATCATGTCCGGGGTCACGCCGTCGCCGACCACAGCGCCCACGAGCATCGAGGTCTCCAGCGTGGCCGGATCGCGGTCGATCTCCTCGCAGCGCTGCCTGATGACCTCGACCTTGCGGGCCAGCTCGTCGAATCCGGCGATCACGTTCAGGTGGTCGAAGTGCTTGACCGCCAACGGGATGGTCTTCTTTTCCCCGCTGCCGCCGATCATCAGCGGGATGTGGTCGCGGAAGCGGGGATTGGCGAGTGCCTCCGAGGTGCGGTAGTGCTTGCCGGTGACGGTGGGCCGCTCGCCGGCGATCATGGGCAGAACGATCTGCAGTGCCTCACCGAGCTTTTCAAAGCGGTCGGTGAAGGTGCCGAACTCGTAACCGAGCTGGTCGTGTTCGAGTTCGAACCACCCGGTGCCGATGCCCAGGATCGCGCGGCCGGCGCTGATCACGTCCAGCGTCGTGATCGCTTTGGCGAGCAGTGTTGGGTTGCGGTAGGTGTTGCCGGTGACCAGCGTGCCCAACTGGACGTTCTGGGTGGCGGCGGCGAGGGCGCCGAGTGCGGTGTACGCCTCGAGCATCGGCTCGTCGTAGTTGCCGATACCGGGCAGTTGGTAGAAGTGATCCATCAGGAACACCGAATCGAAACCGGCGTCGTCGGCTTCTCTGGCTTGCGCGGTGACCGTGGGGAAGAGCTCGCCCACGCCGGTGCCGTACGAGAAATTGTTGATCTGCAGCCCGAGTCGAATCGTCACGGTTCGACCCTACGCAGTCCGGCCTGCGGGTTTCAGACCGTTTCGCGGCCGGCGAAGCCGGGAATAAAACGCGGCGCGGCCAGGTTCGGCGTCAGCCGAAATTGGCCAGGGCACCGTGGCTGACGTGCAGGGTCTGACCGGTGATGTGGCGGGCCGCCGGCGTGGTCAGAAACAGTGAGAGCCGGGCGATCTCGGCGTCCACGGTGGGGGAGGAGGCTCCCAGGCCCTGATAGCCGGGCTCGCTCCCGCGGCCGATCGCCACCGCGTTGACGGTGATGCCCCGGATCCCGAAGTGGTGCGCCTGTCCGGCTGTCCACGCGGAGACCGCAGCCTTGACCGCTGCGGCTGCGCTGCCTTCCTGCATCGCGTCGCCGATCACGGTCACGATGGAGCCGCCCGAGCGCAACTGGTCGCCCAGCACCTGCACCATCAGCACTGCCGAGAGCAGACCCGCGTCGAAGAGGCCGCGCCATTCGGCGGCGTGGTCGGCGAGCGTGTAGGTCCGCGGGTCACCACCGGCCGAGGCGGGTGCCGGCACGTTGATCACGGTGTCCAGGTGCGCGGGAAGCTGGTTGTTCGCCGCGGCGATCGACGCGGGATCGGTGGTGTCGACGACCACGGCGTCCGCCTCGAGCTCCTTGGCCAGGAGTTCCACGTCGTCGCGACGGCGGCCGGCGACGATCAGGCGGTGGCCGGCATTGCTGAAATTCTCGGCGATCGAGCGGCCGAGGTCGGTATCGCATCCCGTGATCAGCACATCCATCATCGGCCTCCTGTTGTGTTCGGCGCTGAACCCCAGCGAGTCCCGCCCATGTTACTGGAGGGTAGCTAGCCGGCCGCGAGCGACGCGCCCGCGGCGGTAACGGTTGACCGCGGCAGTGCGATCACATTGTCGACCGCACCGGAGAGGGTCGTTCGTACTGCCCGCCGCACCCGCGCCACGCGCCGGGGCCGCTCGTCGTGCCAGCAAACTTGAGAATCGTATTGCGCTGCAATTATCGAATTGCTGGCAATGTCACAATTTGGCACATTCTCAGCTACTCACACTTGCGTCACGGCAGTAACACGGTAGTTTCTTCGGCATGCGTGATCCAGACATGTCGCCATCCCGCCGGAGAGGCCTGTCGACGTCGCTCGGGCTCGCCGCCCTGACCGGCGCGACCGTCGCCGCGTTGACGCTGCCCGCCGTGGCGACAGCGCAGCCGGCGCCCACCCCGCCGCCGCCCACTCCCGCTCCCGCGGCACCGGCGGCGCCCGCTCCCGCGCCCGCGCCGGCCGATCCGAATGCCCCGGCCCCGGCACCGGCACCCCCCGCGGATCCGAACGCTCCCGCGCCCGCACCTCCTGCTGCACCCGCCCCGCCGGCCGATCCGAACGCCCCGGCCCCGGCGCCGGCGCCCGCCCCGGAACCGGGCCGCGTGGACAATGCGGCGGGCGGCTTCAGCTACGTGGTGCCCGCCGGCTGGAAGGTGGCCGACGCGGCCTCGCTGTCCTACGGTCAGGCGCTGCTGAACAAGCTGCCCCCGGCCGGTTCGCCGCCGGACACGCCGCCGGCGAACGACACCAGCGTGCTGCTCGGCCGCCTGGACCTCAAGCTGTTCGCGGGCGCCGAAACCGACAACACGAAGGCGGCTCAGCGTCTCGCCTCGGACATGGGCGAGTTCTTCATGCCTTTTCCCGGAACGCGCATCAACCAGCAGACGGTGCCGCTCAACGCGAACGGCATGACCGGTGTCGCGTCGTCGTACGAGGTGAAGTTCACCGACACGAACAAGCCCAACGGCCAGATCTGGGCCGGCGTAGTGGGCAACCCCACCGCGCCGGGTACCCCGCGCGGTCAGCGCGCCCCGGAGCGGTGGTTCGTCGTCTGGTTGGGCACCGCGACCAACCCGATTCCGCAGGCCGAGGCCGTCACGTTGGCGAACTCCATCCGGCCATGGACGCCCCCGCCACCCCCGCCGCCCCCGCCGCCGGCAGACCCGGGCGCCCCGCCCCCGCCCGCCGACCCGAACGCGCCGGCACCGCGCCCGGCCGTGGGCCAGCCGGTACCCGTGGACCCGAACACGGCCCCCGGGATGCTGCCGCCTGCCTGATCGATGTGCCCAGGATCGTGTCCGATCCTGGCGACTAATCGTGACCTGTCCGGGCTATACCGGAGTCAGGCCCGGTTGCTGCCGCAGCCGGGCCTGACTGCGACAGGCAGGAGATCGACACACCGACCACAGACATCGTGGCGGCGACCGAGTATCTGGCGCGTTCGTCGACGCAGACGAGCGTGGGCTGGATCGGTTACATCATCATCGGTGCGATCGCGGGCTGGATCGCCGGCAAGATCGTCAAGGGCTCCGGCTCGGGCATCCTGATGAACATCGTCATCGGCGTGATCGGCGCACTCATCGGCGGCTTCCTGCTCAGCTTCTTCCTCGACACCGCGGGCGGGGGCTGGTGGTTCACGCTGTTCACCGCGGTCCTGGGATCGGTGATCCTGCTCTGGATCGTCGGCATGGTGCAGAAGCGCACCTAAGCGCACTTGAAGCCGGGCGCGTTCTAGCTGAGGTGCCAGACCAGGGCCGCGGCGAGCGCGCCGAGCCCATTGAGCGACCAGTGCAGCGCAATCGGCGCGATCAGACTGCCGCTGCGCCGCCGCAGCCAGGTGAACACGAAACCAGCGGCGGCCGTGGCGATGACGGCGCCGACGACGCCGGCGATCATGCCGAACGGTCCGCCGCCCAAGATGCGGGTGAACCCGACATTGCTCGCCGTCAGCCCCAGCGAGGTGGCGACGTGCCAGAGCCCGAACAACAAGGAGCCGGCCGCCGCGACGCCCCGGAATCCCCAGGCCCGGTCCAACGCGCCGTGCAGCACGCCGCGGAATGCGAGCTCTTCGGGGATCACGGTCTGCAGGGGGATGATGATCATCGAGGCGAGCAACGCGCCGGACAGCGTGGCGTAGTGGTTGTTGAGGAACATCGGCCTGGTCCAGGGCAGCAGCGCCCCGATGGCGATCACCGTGCCCACCATCGCGACCGCACCGAGCGCGTAGCCCGCACCGGAGCGCCAGTGTTCGCGGCCCAGCCCGAGTTCGTGCCAGCCCAGTCCGCGTGAGCGCACGAGAGCGACGAGGCCCACCGCAGCGGCGGGAACCACGGCCACGTTGGCCCACGGCGTGGTGAAGTGTGCGACCAGGTTCGTTACCGCGAGCACGACCACGACGACACCCACGTCGACATAGGCGCGGAAGTGGTGCAGCGCCGCCAGTTGCTCGACCCACGGGTGGGGTTCGGTGGCGAGGACAGCGGCGGAGTCAGACATGGCCGTCCCAGAGTACTGGACTGCTCTGTTCTTGCAGGTCAGCTACTCGTTGTCGCCGCCGGTGTCGGCGGCAGAATCTGCGCCGGCGGTGCCGAATCCAGACTCGCGCGCCGCGGGCCACACCCAGTCCTTCACCTCGCCGATGTCATCACCGTACGCGCGGGTGTACTCACGGGCCGCGATCCGCTTGTCGGCCATCTGCTGGCGCAGCGTCGCGCAGGTGGAGCCGAGCGACGGCACGCGGTCGATGACATCCATCACCAGGTGATAGCGGTCCAGGTCGTTGAGCATCACCATGTCGAACGGCGTGGTGGTGGTGCCCTCCTCCTTGTAGCCGCGTACATGCAGGTTGGCGTGTCCGGTGCGGCGGTAGGTCAGCCGATGGATCAGCCAGGGGTAGCCGTGGTAGGCGAAGATGATCGGGCGGTCCGTCGTGAAGATCATGTCGAACTCTCGGCTGTTCAGCCCGTGCGGATGTTCGGTGGCGTCCTGCAGCCGCATCAGGTCGACGACGTTGACGAACCGCACCTTCAGGTCCGGCAGGTGCTGGCGCAGGATGTCGGCGGCCGCAAGCGCCTCCAGCGTCGGAATGTCTCCGGCGGCCGCCAGCACCACGTCGGGATCGGTGCCGAGCACCTCGCTGCCGGCCCACTCCCAGATACCCAACCCGCGGGTACAGTGCGCGATCGCCTGCTCCATCGTCAGATAGGTCGGTGAGGGCTGCTTGCCCGACACCACGACGTTGACGTATTGGCGCGACCGCAGACAGTGCTCGTAGGTCGACAGCAACGTGTTCGCGTCCGGTGGCAGGTAGACCCGCACGACGTGGGCACTCTTGTTGACGACGTGGTCGATGAAGCCGGGATCCTGATGCGAGAACCCGTTGTGGTCCTGCCGCCAGACATGGCTGGACAGAAGGTAATTCAAGCTCGCAATCGGCCGGCGCCACGGAATCTTGTTGGTCACCTTCAGCCACTTCGCATGCTGGTTGAGCATCGAGTCGACGATGTGGATGAACGCCTCGTAACAATTGAAGAGCCCGTGCCGCCCGGTCAGCAGATAACCCTCCAACCAGCCCTGGCACTGGTGTTCGGACAGCATCTCGACCACTCGCCCGGCGCGGGCCAGGTGTTCGTCGACCTCCGGGCCCACCAGTTCGGCGTTCCACTGTTTGTCGGTGGCGTCGTAGACAGCCTGCAGCCGATTCGACGCGGTTTCGTCGGGGCCGAAGATGCGGAAGTTCTCCGGATTGAGCCGGATCACCTCGGTGAGCCATTGGCCCAGCACGCGGGTGGCCTCGGCGACCGTCGCACCGGGCGCGGGCACCTCCACCGCGAAGCTGCGGAAGTCTGGCAGCCGCAGATCCTTGAGCAGCGATCCGCCGTTGGTGTGCGGATTGTCGCTCATCCGCAGCGGCCCCTTCGGCGCCAGCGCCGCGATGTCGTCGTGCAGCTTGCCGTCCTCGTCGAACAGTTCCTCTGCTCGGTAGGAGGCCAGCCAGTCGCCGAGCACCGCGAGGTGCTCGGGGGTGTCACGTGCACTGGCCAAGGGCACCTGGTGCGCACGCCAGGAACCGGTGGTCTTCTTGCCGTCGATGACGGCGGGGCCGGTCCAGCCCTTCGGGGTGCGGAACACGATCATCGGCCATGCCGGTCGTGAGTCGTCGCCGTCGGCGGCGCGCGCCTTGATGGCGGCGATCTCGTCGAGGACATCGTCGAGCAGGGTGGCGAAGCGACGGTGCGCGTCGAATCGTCGTTCCTCTGAGGCGTCGTCGGGGGCGTCGGGCACCTCGAAGAAGTACGGGCGGTGCCCGTAACCGACCAGCAGGCTGCGCAGTTCGTCCTCGGGGATGCGCGCGAGCACGGTGGGGTTGGCGATCTTGTAGCCGTTGAGGTGCAGGATCGGCAGCACCACACCGTCGTGCGCCGGGTTGGCCAGCTTGTTGGAATGCCAGCTGGTCGCCAGCGGCCCGGTCTCGGCCTCGCCGTCGCCGACGACGGCCGCCACCAGCAGATCGGGATTGTCGAACGCCGCCCCGTAGGCGTGGGAGAGCACATAACCCAGCTCTCCGCCCTCGTGGATGGAACCGGGCGTCTCCGGTGCCACGTGCGACGGAACGCCGCCGGGGAAGGAGAATTGCCGGAACAACCGGCGCAGCCCTTCGGCGTCGGCGGTGATGTCGGAGTAGATCTCGCTGTACGTGCCGTCGAGGTAGGCATTGGCGACCAGGCCGGGTCCGCCATGCCCCGGGCCGGTCAGATAGATCGTGGATTGCCCGCGCTCGACGATCACCCGGTTCAGGTGGGCGTACAGGAAATTCAGCCCCGGCGTGGTGCCCCAGTGGCCGAGCAGGCGCGGCTTGACGTCTTCGCGCGCCAGCGGGGTACTCAGCAGCGGATTGTCCAGTAGGTAGATCTGGCCCACCGACAGGTAGTTCGCGGCGCGCCACCACCGGTCCACCGTCGCCACCGTCTCGTCGCTGAGCGGGTGTCGGTCCACGGTCGTCCAGGAAGTCGTCATAATCCCCTTCCAACGTCCTCATTTAACTAGGCATCGGTAGACCGTCAACTCGTACCCGGTGACCGGGGAGTTAATCTTTGCGCCGACGGGCACCACGGAAGGACGGGCACCATCGATGGGCGAAGCAGGGTTGCTGACGTCCGTACGCGTGCTCGAGATGCCTTCTCGTGACGGTATGGGTGCCGGGGTGGGCCGGATTCTGGCCGACCTCGGCGCCGACGTCCTCCGGATCGAGGCGCAGGGCAGTGCCACCCACGCGGCCCTCCCCACGATCGCCGGTGTGGGTATCGGATTCGTGCTGGACAACGCCAACAAGCGGGGCACCTCGTTCGATCCCACCGCCGCGTCGGACCGCGCCCGACTCTTCGGTCTCGTCGCGCACGCCGACATCGTGATCGACAGCGGAAACCCTGGTGGCGCAACCCTATTCGGTATGTCCGCCGCTGAGCTCGCTGACCGGTTCGCCCACCTGGTGGTGCTTTCGGTGACCGATTTCGGCCTGACCGGTCCGCGCGCGTCCTGGCGGGGCAACGACGCGGTGTTCTATGCACTGTCCTCGGCACTGTCGCGGACCGGTCCGACCACCGGGACGCCGGTGCTGCCGCCTGTCGGCGTCGGTTCCTGGACCGCGGCGGTGCAGGCGGCGTGGGCGGTGCTCGCCGCCTACTACGAGCGGACTCGCAGCGGCAGAGGCGATTTCATCGACTTCTCCCGATTCGAGGCGGTCGTCCAGGCGCTGGACCCGCCGTACGGCTCCGAGGGCCAGGCAGCCGTCGGACTCAAACCGCCGACCGCGCTGTGGCGCGGGCGTCCCCGCAACCAGCAGATCTACCCGATCTTTCGCTGCCGCGACGGGCATGTGCGGATCTGTCTGCTGTCTCCGCGGCAGTGGCGCGGAATGCGGAGGTGGTTGGGCGAACCGCAGCGCTTCGCCGGCCCGGAGTTCGACACCATCGCCGCACGCTATGCCGCTTCGACCGATCTGAACGAGGCGATCGCCGCGCTGTTCGCCCCGCAGTCGATGGATGAGCTCGTCGGCCAGGGCCAAGAGCTCGGGGTGCCGATCGCGGCCGTCCGCACGCCCGCCGAGGCGTTGCGGGCGCAGCACTTGCGCTGCACCGGTGCGTTGGCCGAGGCGCCGCTGATCCCCGGGACCGCGGTCACGATCCCGGTCGGACCTATCACCGTCGATGGCCGGCGTCTCGGATTTCGTTCTCCGGCAACGCATGTCGCTGCCGAAGAAGCCGAGTGGATTCAGCCCGCCGCCGCCCTGACAACTCACGCGCCCCCGCCGACGCGACCCTTCGACGGACTGCGCATCCTCGATCTCGGTGTGATCGTCGCCGGCGGCGAGCTGGGCCGGCTGTTCGCCGATCTCGGCGCAGAGGTGATCAAAATCGAGAGTGCGGCCTACCCGGACGGGCTGCGGCAGGCGCCGGCAGGAATGCCGCTGAGCCGATCGTGGGCGTTGACCCACCGCAATGAGTACAGCCTCGGGCTGGATCTGCGCGACCCCGCCGGTGCCGATCTCTTCGCCCGTCTCGTCGCCACCGCCGACGCGGTGTTCGCCAACTTCAAACCCGGCACGCTGGCCGCGCTGGGCTTCCCGGTCGAGCGGCTGCGTGAACTCAACCCGGACATCGTGGTGGCCGAGAGCAGCGCGTACGGCGACCGCGGGCCGTGGAGCACCCAGATGGGGTACGGGCCGCTGGTGCGCGCATCCACCGGCATCACCCGGTTGTGGACGTCACCGGACGCCCCGCCCGGCGAATTCTTCGATGCCACCACGATCTTCCCCGACCACGTGGTGGGCCGGCTGACCGCGGTCGCGGCCCTGGCCGCCCTGGTCCGGCGGGACCGCGAAGGCGGCGGCGGTGCCCATGTGCACCTGTCCCAGGCCGAGGTGGCGATCAATTCCCTCGCCGACCGCTATGTCGTCGAATCCGCCGGCGCAGCAGGGCTTCCCGTCGCCGAGGACGACACTGTGCACGCGGTCTGCCCGTGCGCCGGTGATGACGAATGGTGTATGATCTCGGTGCCCCGAGACACCGAAGCCAGCGAGCACGCGGTGCTGGCTTCGCTGCTGGGCGGCACGGAGCTGCCACGGGAACGGTCGGCGTTGACGGCCGCGCTCGGTGCGTGGACCTCGAGCCGCGACAAGCAGGAGGTGGCCGCGATTCTGCAGGGCCACGGGGTGGCAGCGGCGCCGATGTATCGTGCCGCCGATCTGCCCGCCGATCCGCAGGTGGTGCACCGTCACCTGTTCGGCGAGCTGGTGCACCCGCTGTTGCAGCGCCCGATTCCCGCCGAGACCGCGCCGGCTCCTTACCGCCGTATTCCCCGCGCCGCACTGCGTCCGGCGCCGATGCCGGGCGAGCACACCCGTGAGATCTGTACCAGAGTGCTCGGCTTGGCGTCCAAGCGTATCGACGCGTTACTGGCCGCCGGTGTGCTGTTCGACTACCAGCAGGAAGGTTGATTCATGCCCCTCGATCCCAGAACGCCCGTCCTCGTCGGCTACGGCCAGGTCAACCAGCACTCCGAGAGCCCGGATGTCGAGCCTGTCGACCTGATGGTCGCGGCGGCGCGCGAAGCCGCCGATCCCAGGGTGCTGGCCGCTGTCGATGCGGTGCGTGTGGTCAACCTGCTCTCGTGGCGCTACCGCGACCCCGGACTGCTTGTGGCGCAACGGATCGGCGCGGAGAAGGCGGCCACCCGCTACACCGGGATCGGCGGCAACGTGCCGCAGACATTGGTGAACCTCGCCTGTCTGGACATCCAGCAGGGCAGGGCCGACGTGGTGATGATCGCCGGCGCCGAGACGTGGCGCACCAAGACGAAGATGCGTGCCGCCGGCGCGAAAGCGAACTGGACCAAGCAGGACGACACGGTGCCGCTGGCACCTGGCTCGGACGAGAACATGCCGATGGCCGGACCCGGCGATCTGAAGATCCACCTCGACCGCCCGTCCTATGTGTACCCGATGTTCGAACAGGCCGTCCGCATCGCAGCGGGGGAGTCCACCGCGCAGCACCGCGAGCGCATCGGGGCACTGTGGGCACAGTTCTCGGCGGTGGCCGCACAGAACCCGCACGCATGGAACCGCCAGGCGTACACCGCGCAGGAGATCTACCAGCCGTCCGCGCAGAACCGGATGATCAGCTGGCCCTACACCAAGCTGATGAACTCCAACAACATGGTCGACCAGGGCGCGGTGCTGATCCTGGCGTCCGCCGAGAAGGCCCAGTACCTCCAGATCCCGCGGGACCGTTGGGTTTTCCCGTACGCGGGCGCCGACGCCCACGACACCTATTCGATCGGCGAGCGCGCCGAGTTCCACACGTCCCCGGCGATCCGTATCGCCGGCCGGCGTGCGCTTGAGCTGGCGGGCGTCGGTGTCGACGAGGTCGACCTGATCGACGTCTACTCCTGCTTCCCCTCGGCGGTACAGGTCGCCGCGGCAGAGCTCGGCCTCCCCGTCGGTGACCCCGCTCGGCCGTTGACGGTCACCGGTGGCCTCACGTTCGCCGGCGGGCCCTGGAACAACTACGTCACGCACTCCATTGCCACGATGGCCGAGCGGCTCACCGCCAACCCGGGCACCCGGGGCCTGATCACCGCCAACGGCGGCTATCTGACCAAGCACAGCTTCGGGGTGTACGGCACCGAGCCGCCGGCACACGAATTCCGTTGGGAGGACGTGCAAGACGCCGTCGATCGGGAACCCACCCGCACCGCGCTGGTCGACTGGACCGGAGTGGGCACGGTGGAGACCTGGACCACGCCGTTCGACCGTGACGGCGAACCCGAGAAGGCGTTCCTGGCCGTGCGCACGCCGCAGGACGACCGGGTGCTGGCGGTCATCACCGAGGTCGACGCGGCCAAGTCCACGGTGGCCGACGACATCGCCGGTGCGGCCGTGCGTGTGCACGCCGACGGCACCGCGACACTGGAGTGACTACAGCAGGCCGAGCGTGGCCACCGCGTCGCGCTCGGCGCGCAATTCGGCGACCGAGGCGTCGATCCGGGCGCGGGAGAACGGGTTGATGTCGAGTCCTTCGACGATCTCCCAACGGCCGTCAACCGAGCGGCACGGGAACGAGCACACGAGCCCCTCGTCGATGCCATAGGCACCGGGCGACGGCAGCGCCACCGAGGTCCAGTCGCCGTCGGGAGTGCCGTGGACCCAGTCGTCGACGTGGTCGATGGCACCGTTGGCCGCCGATGCCGCCGAGCTCGCGCCGCGAGCCTCGATGATCGCGGTGCCGCGCCGCGCCACGGTCGGGATAAAGTCGTCTGTCAGCCAGTGGGTGTCGGCGGCGTAGTCGGCGCCGGAGCGGCCGCCGACGACGGCGTGGAAGATGTCAGGGTACTGGGTTGGGGAGTGGTTGCCCCAGATCGTCATCCGGCTGATGTCGGTGACGGGCAACCGGGCGTGGCGGGCCATTGCGGCGACCGCGCGGTTGTGGTCGAGCCGGGTCAGCGCGGTGAACCGGTCGGCCGGGATGTCGGGGGCATGCGCGGCCGCGACCAGCGCATTGGTGTTCGCAGGGTTGCCGACCACCAGCACACGGATGTCGGGCGCCGCGCCGGCGCCCAGCGCACGTCCTGCGGTCGCGAAGATCGCCGCGTTGGCGCCCAGCAGGTCTGCGCGCTCCATGCCTTTGGTGCGAGGCTTGGCGCCGATCAGCAGTGCCACGTTGACACCGTCGAACGCGCGCGTCGGATCGTCGTGGATCTCGGTGCCCGCCAGCAGAGGGAACGCGCCGTCGTCGAGTTCCATCACCACTCCTTCGGCGGCACGCACCGCGTCGGGGAGCTCGAGCAGACGCAGCACCACGGGTGTGTCATGGCCGAGCATCGCACCGGCCGCGATGCGGAACAGCGCGGCATAGCCGATCTGTCCGGCGGCGCCGGTGACGGTGACGGTGACCGGACGCGCAGACATGACGCCCACCTTAATCAGGGCGCGTCGGCGGGCACGTCGGTGTAGGTCGTGGTGTAGCCCTCGGCGGAGAAGGTGAAGCCCTTGCCCGACAACTCCGAGAGGCAGGAGATGCCGGTGGCTTCCTGCACGTTGCAGCGGAAACCGGCGACGGCGAGGATCCGGTTGAACGGCAGGACCGGTGGGTCGTCGACCGTGGACGCGGGCAGCGCCGCGAACTGTGCGTCGCCGGTGCGGTCGACCAGAAGCGCAGTGGGCGCGGTGTTCTCGCCCTCGGCGTCGGTTACTTCGTCGGGTGCGCCGGTGATGCCGATCTCCGACACGGAGGTGCCGGCTTTGCGGCAGGCTGCCTGGGTGCGGGGGATGATCTCGCACTGCCAGCGCCCGCTCGGAGTGGTGAAGGCATAGGCGGTCGCGCCATCGACGGGATCGGAACCGGGCACGGCGTAAGCGAAAGCGTTGGCGAGGTGGGCGTTGCTCGGCCGGGTGGACACGGTCGGCGCCGGCGGTGCCGCGCGGGACGAGCTGACGGTGTCGTCGGTGGTGATGACGGTCGGCCCGGTGCAGGCGGCGACGGACAGCGCGAGGGCGGCCGCGGCGCAGAGACGGGTGAGGTGAGGCATGTCGGTGCTCCAGCCTGCCGGATGCGGCGGCGCACTCCTCACCCGGGGCTCACCCGCGACATCGATGTCTACTCGGCTGAGGTGACGGCGTCGCGCAGGGTCCGGTCGAGCGACACCCGTACCAGCGCGGCCGCCAGCGGCGCGCACGCACTGCCCGCGAGATCTGCAAGAGCCTCGGGATCTGCGGGGAGCCCGAGATCCTTCGCGGCAGCCAGTGCCCGCTCGTCGAAATAGGGCCGCACCCAGGTCCAGACGTCCTGGCTCTCACGCAGGAAGATGTCGGCGCCGGTATCGCCGATCCCGGTGAACTCTTCGAGCAGCTTCTTGGCCGTGCCGACGTCGTGTTCTGATCGCTCAGCCAGGCCACGCAGGTCACCGTGGTAGGTCTCCTTGACTGCGGTGGCGATCTGCGTGAGGCGGGGGGCGGAGCTTTCGTCGTAACGGGCGTAACCGGCGCGCCCGAAGGCGTGGATCATCGTCTCGCGCTTTGCATCCAGCACAGCCTCAGGGGTGCGCAGCTTCTCGCTGAAGATCTCCTTCGCCGCCTTCGTTGCGATGTTCGCATCGATCGGCTTGCTCGCCAGCATGCACAGCACCAGCAGCTGAAACAGCGGCATGGGCTTGTCGGCGAGCGTGATGCCGGCCTGTTCGGCGTAGGTGTCACCGGCCTGATCGAGGAGCCGGCGCACGGTGTCGTTCTTGCTCATCGCCTGCCGGCTACCCGCGTGGCGGCGCGCAGAACCCTCTATTTGGAGGGCAGGCTGGTGGCGTAGTCGACACCGCGACGGACCCAGCTGCGCAGTGCGGCGGTGCCGGTCAGCCCGTCGGCGGCCACCCTCACCCAGCCTCGGGTGGGCCGGCCCGCCATGATCATCGGCTCGACGTGTTCTTCGGCGAGCAACTCGTCGGTGGCCGCGGGCGGCACCCGCACCATCAGCCCTCCTTTGCTGCTCACACACACCGCCATGTTGCCGTTGAGGAGGAACGCCAAGCCGCCGAACATCGGCTTCTCGTCGAGGCCGCGCTGTGCCGAGATGAGCTCGCGGACTCGGTCAGCGAGGTCGGTGTCGTACGCCACGGGTCCATTTTCCCGGCGAACAGACACGAACTCGAGCAAAATCTCGGCGATCTGCTCGAGTTCGCGTCTGCTCGGCACAGAAACTAAGCCGCCACCACCGAGCCCGCCTCGGTCGCCGGCTCCAGGGCCAGCGCGACGATGTCGGCCACGTCGGTCATCGGCCTGACCTCCAGCGCCTCGAGCACCTCGGCCGGCACATCGTCGAGATCGGCCTCGTTGCGCTGCGGAATGAACACCGTCGACAGCCCGGCCCGCTGCGCGGCCAGCAGCTTCTGCTTGACCCCGCCGATCGGCAGCACCCGCCCGTTCAACGTCACCTCACCGGTCATGCCGACATCGGAGCGCACGTTGCGTCCGGTGGCCATCGACACCAGAGCGGTCACCATCGTCACACCGGCCGACGGTCCGTCCTTGGGCACCGCGCCCGCGGGCACGTGCACATGGATGCGACGGTCCAGCCGCGTCGGGTCGACGCCCAACTCGGCGGCGTGAGCGCGGACGTAGGACAGCGCGATCTGCGCGGACTCCTTCATCACGTCACCCAGCTGACCGGTCAGCGCCAGTCCGGGCTCGCCGTCGGTGGAGCCGGCCTCGATGTAGAGCACATCGCCGCCCAGTCCCGTGACGGCCAGCCCCGTCGCAACACCCGGCACCGCGGTGCGCTCCGCCGATTCCGGCGTGAAGCGCGGCCGTCCCAGGTAGGCAACGAGATCCGGCTCGTCGATGGTGATCGGCGACGGGTCCGCGGCGAGCTTGGTGGTCGCCTTGCGCATCGCCTTGGCCAACAACCGCTCGAACTGACGCACGCCGGGTTCCCGGGTGTAGTCGGCAGCGATCTTGCGCAGCGCAGCGTCGGTCACCGTCACCTCGTCGGCCGTCACCGCAGCACGCTCGGCCTGCCGGGGCAGCAGGTAGTCCCGCGCGATGGCCACCTTGTCGTCGGCGGTGTAGCCGTCGATCTGCACCAGCTCCATGCGGTCCAGCAGCGCCTGCGGGATGTTCTCGATGACGTTCGCCGTCGCCAGGAACACCACGTCGGAGAGGTCCAGATCCAGATCCAGGTAGTGGTCCCGGAACGTGTGGTTCTGCGCAGGGTCGAGCACCTCCAGCAGCGCAGCCGACGGATCGCCGCGGTAGTCGGAGCCGACCTTGTCGATTTCGTCAAGCAGCACAACGGGATTCATCGACCCGGCTTCGCCGATGGCGCGCACGATGCGGCCGGGCAACGCACCCACGTAGGTGCGCCGGTGGCCCCGGATCTCGGCCTCGTCCCGCACGCCGCCCAACGCGACGCGCACGAACTTGCGACCGAGCGCACGCGCGACGGACTCACCCAACGAGGTCTTGCCGACGCCGGGAGGGCCGGCCAGCACCATCACTGCGCCCGAGCCGCGACCGCCGACGACGGCCATGCCACGCTGCGCGCGACGGGCCCGCACGGCCAGATACTCCACGATGCGGTCCTTGACGTCGTCGAGACCGTGATGGTCGGCGTCGAGGATCTCCCGGGCCGCCGTCAGATCGGTCGAATCCTCGGTGGCGACGTTCCACGGCAGGTCCAGCACGGTGTCGAGCCAGGTGCGGATCCACCCGCCCTCGGGACTCTGCTCGCTGGAGCGTTCCAGCTTGCCGACCTCACGCAGCGCGGCGTCGCGGACCTTGTCGGGCAGGTCGGCCGCCTCGATGCGCGACCGGTAGTCATCGGACCCTTCGGGCTCACCCTCGCCGAGCTCCTTGCGGATCGCGGCCAGTTGCTGGCGCAGCAGGAATTCCTTCTGCTGCTTGTCCATTCCGGCCCGCACGTCTTCGGCGATCTTGTCGTTGACCTCGGTCTCGGCCAGGTGGTCACTGGTCAAGCCGATCAGCCGGCGCAGCCGCGCCGCGACGTCCTCGGTCTCGAGCAGCTCGCGCTTGTCCACATCGGACAGATACGACGCGTACCCGGCCGTGTCCGCAAGCGCCGACGGGTCGCTGATCTTGTTGACCACGTCGACGATCTGCCACGCCTCCCGGCGCTGCAGCATCGCCAGCAGCAGCTTCTTGTATTCGGCGGCCAGCGCACGCGTCTCGTCGGTGATCTCCGGGTCAGCCACCTCCTCGACCGTGACCCACAGCGCGGTGCCGGGGCCGGTGGCTCCGGTGCCGATGTGGGCGCGCTTCTCACCGCGCACCACTGCCGCCGCGCCGCCTCCGGGCACCCGGCCGACCTGCACGATCGACGCGAGCACGCCGTAGGTGGGGTAGCGGTCGTCGAGCCGGGGCGCGATTAGCAGCTTGCCGGTCTGGCTGGCCTGGGCCGCGTCGATCGCAGCCCGGGCCGCGTCGTCGAGCTCGATGGGCACCACCATTCCGGGCAGCACGATCGGCTCGCTGACAAACAAGACCGGGACTTGCAAGGCTTCAGCCATCAATTCCTCCAAAGTTGAACCTGATGCGCTCAACCCTGGTGGGCCTGGCTTTGTTCCCCGCCCCGATTCCGCCAACAGCGGAATAGGTCGAGCCGACCGGTGGTCGTAGCCCTCATGACAGCGGACATGAACTCCGACCCGATCACCGGCCAGGTCATCGCGATCACGGGAGCGAGCAGCGGCATCGGAGAGGCCACGGCCCGTCGGTTGTCCGCCCGCGGGGCACGGCTGGTGCTGGGCGCGCGCCGCACTGACCGCCTGGCCGCGCTCGCTGAGCAGCTGCCCGCCGAGGCGGTCGTGGTCGCCACCGACGTCACCGTCGCCGACGACCTCAGCCGGCTCGTGAACACCGCCGTCGATCGGTTCGGCGGGCTCGACGTGCTCGTGTCCAACGCGGGGATCAGCGCGCTCGGCCCGCTGGGCGACGGTGACATCACCGGGTGGGACGCGATGATCGACGTCAACCTGCGCGGGGTGCTCTACGGCATCGCCGCCGCGATGCCGGTGTTCCGCCGGCGGGGCCACGGCCACCTGGTGACCACGGTGTCGACAGCGGGCTTGAAGATCGTCCCGTCCATGGGCGTGTACGCCGCGACGAAGAACGCCGTGCGCACCCTGATGGAAGCCGCGCGTCAGGAGTCGACGGACGGCGTGGTGCGCACGACGTCGATCTCGCCGGGCTTCGTGAACACCGAGCTCGACGGTTCCATCACCGACGCGGATCTCGCCGCCCAGATCCGGGCCCAGATGGATGCCTTCGGACTGCCGGCAGATGCAGTGGCCCGCGCGATCGCCTTCGCGATCGAGCAACCGCACGACGTCGAGATCGGCGACCTCACGATCCGGCCCACCCGACAAGGGTGACACCGC
Source organism: Actinomycetota bacterium (assembly GCA_040752555.1). GTDB lineage: Bacteria > Actinomycetota > Actinomycetes > Mycobacteriales > Mycobacteriaceae > Mycobacterium. The sequence goes on from JBFMGT010000005.1 coordinate 197,410, forward strand.
CGCGGGGGACTGATGGGGGAGGAGGCGATCCCCCGATGCCCCCACCCGCCCGGGCGATGTGGGCCGCGCGGCCGCACCGGTAGAACGTGCAAGCATGCCCCCTTGGCGTTTGCGCGATTTTCACGACGACGACCTCGACCAGGCGATCTCGGTGTGGGACCAGAGCCGTGCACCTGGCGAGGCGTCGCCGGCGTTCCCGGTCTCGGAGGTGGTCTCGGCGGCCCGGTCCGGCCAACCGGCGGTGGTCGCCGTGGTCGGTGAGCAGCTGGTTGGTATGGCGGTGGCGCACGTCGCAGGAGACCGCGCGTGGATATCGATGGTTGCGCTGTCGGACCGCTGGCGAAACCGCGGCATCGGGAGCGCGCTGCTGGCGGAGCTGGAGCTGCGTCTGCGTGGGCTCGGTGCGCGCCGCATCAGCGTGCTGTTGCCCGGCGATGCGACCGGCGTGACAGCGCTGCGCAATTCGGGCTACACCGAGCGAGCGGACCTCCGGTATTTCGAGAAGGTCGATCACGTCGGGACGTCGGACACCGGGCTGTTGACGGCGCTGGGCGGCCAGCTCATGAGCCCTGGCCTGTGGCAGGACATGGCCGGTATGGAGACCGAGAAGCAGATGATCGAGCGGCGCATCGTCGCCCCGCTCGCTCAGCCCGACCTGGCCGCCCGCTACAGCGTGTCGCCGCCGAAGGCGGTGATCCTGTTCGGCCCGCCCGGTACCGGCAAGACGAGCTTCGCCAAAGCCGTTGCCGGCCGGCTCGGTTGGCCGTTCGTGGAGATCTTTCCGTCCCGGCTGGCCGCGCCCGGCGTCGCGATGCCCGCCGCGCTGCGGGAGATGTTCGCCAATCTCAACGAACTCGATTCGGCCGTGGTGTTCATCGACGAGGTGGAGGAGATCGCGGGGTCGCGCTCGGGAGTGCCGTCCGACCCCGCCCACGGCGTGACCAACGAGCTACTCAAATTGATCCCTTCGTTTCGCCAGCACGACGAACGACTCTTGATCTGCGCCACCAACTCGGTCAGCTCTCTTGATTCAGCGTTCCTGCGGCCGGGCCGCTTCGACTACATCATCCCCGTCGGTCCACCCGACGAGGCGGCGCGCAAAGCCATCTGGAAGCGCTATCTGAACGGGAACGCCGACGCGGTGGAGGTGGACAAGCTCGTCGAGGCATCGGACATGTTCACTCCTGCCGATATCGAGTTCGCGGCGCGGAAGGGAGCGCTGTGTGCGTTCGAGCGGGAGATCGAATCGCGTCGAGGTGAGCCTGCGTGCACCGACGACTATCTGGCGGCGATCGCCGAGACTCGCCCGACGCTGACCCAGGCGATGCTCGACGAGTTCAACACCGACATCGAGGTGCGCACCAGGCTGTGACCGGTCGGGTCAGGCGGCGGTGTCCTTGGCAGTGACGCACGAACCGCAGCCGGCCGAGTCGAAGTCGATGTCGATGTCGACCGAGCCGCAGGTGGGGCAGATGAAGGGGATCACGGCTGTCTCCAGGGTCTTCACGACATCGGGGCGACCGTCGCGCCCGACCGACCGCGTGATACCCCAGGGAAGTGGTGGCCCAAACACGCGGATGCAGAGGTGGGGGCAGTGTTCACACCCTGGTCATCTTTGCGGCGGTCATCTTTGCGGCGGTCATCTTTGCGGCACACAGCAGAGAGCCTGCCGCTCGGGGGAAACGGCAGGCTCTCTGAGTGTGAGGGGTTACGCGGAGGCTTGAGCTCCGAGCACCCGCTGGATATCGGGCTTCATCTGCAGCAGCTGCTGACCCCAGTAGCCCCAGCTGTGCGTGCCCTGTGCCGGGAAGTTGAACACGCCGTTGGTGCCACCGGCCGCGATGTACTTGTCGCGGAAGCTGATGTTGGTCCGCAAGGTGAATCCCTCGAGGAACTGCGCCGCCATCAGGTTCTGGCCGGCCGTGCCCGCGTCGAGATCCGACGGGGTGCCCGTACCGCAGTAGATCCAGACCCGGGTGTTGTTGGCCACCAGCTGATTGATGTTGACCATCGGATCGTTGCGCTTCCACGCCGGGTCCGACGACGGTCCCCACATGCTCTCGGCGTTGAAGCCGCCCGCGTCATTCATCGCCAGGCCGATCAGCATCGGCCACCACCCCTCGGAGGGGTTCAGGAAGCCCGAAAGCGATGCGGCATAGATGAATTGCTGCGGATGGTAGATGGCGTAGGTCATCGACGCGCTGCCCGCCATGGACAGGCCGACGACCGCGTTACCCGTCCGCGACACGCCACGGTTGGCCTCCAGCCACGCCGGCAGCTCCTGGGTCAGGAACGTCTCCCACTTATAGGTGTAGTTCTGGCCGTTGCCGCGCGAAGGCTGGTACCAGTCGCTGTAGAAGCTGGACTGGCCGCCGACCGGCATGATCGTCGACAGGCCCGACTGGTAGTACCACTCGAACGCAGGGGTGTTGATGTCCCAGCCGTTGTAGTCGTCCTGGGCGCGCAGACCGTCGAGCAGGTAGACCGCGTGCGGACCGCCGCCCTGGAACTGGACGCGGATGTTGCGGTTCATCGCCGCGGAGAACACATCCAGGTACTCGACCGGCAGGCCCGGCCGGGAGAACGCGTTGGCAGTCGCCGATCCCCCGACGAAGCCGATCAGCCCGGGCAGCGTGGTGAGCGCCAGGGCGACGGCCGCCATCCGGCGCAGCCCCTTTCGCGCGGAGCCTCGAAACTTCTCTTTCCACTTCATAACGGCAACCAACCCACCTTTCTGTACAAGTTCTCTCATGTCGCGCAAACGTGCCGTCGTGTGCATCCGCCATGGAACACGTTGCGGAGGCGCGATCGACTGCCCGACACAGCTGTTGGCGGTCGCGGTTGGCTAACGATTACGACTCGGCGCAGTGATATACACCGCGGCCCTGCCACACTCGGGAGCACAGATGAGTACTGACGATGCCGACGCGTTCCACCTCGAGCGCTTCACCGACGCCCAGGCCGGCGTCTACGACATGGTCCTGGCTGAACTGCGTGCAGGCACCAAGCGCAGTCACTGGATCTGGTTCGTGTTCCCGCAGCTGCGCGGCCTGGGCCGCAGCAGCACCGCCTACCGGTTCGGAGTGGTCTCGGTGGCCGAGGCCCGGGCGTATCTCGCCCACCCGGTGCTGGGGCGGCGCCTCGAGGAGTGTGCCCGGCTGCTGCTGACTCACCGCGACCGCACCGCGCGCGAGATCCTTGGCTATCCGGACGATCTGAAGGTGCGTTCCTCGATGACGCTGTTCGCACACGCCGGCGGTGGATCGGTGTTCACCGACGTTCTCGACGCCTTCTACGGCGGCGAGGAGGACGCGGCGACGCTGGAGCTGCTGCGTTGATTCAGCGCGGCGAGAGGATCAGCCAGCCTTGCGGCGGCACTGAGGTCTCGCGGACCGTCTCCGGCGGCGGCGCGCCCGAGCCGGCCACCACGTCAGCCTCATCGAAACCATACTCCCGCAACGACACCGGCATGGCCTCGGCCGCGACGTTGAGTGCGACAAGCAACACGTCATCGGTGTCACCGCCGGCCCGGGAGGCGTAGACGTAACCGGTGTTGGTCACCTGCAGCGGCGTGGTGCGTGCGGTGTGCAGCCACGGGTGGCGGCGACGAAGCCCGATGAGATGCTGATGAGCGCGCAACACCTGGTGCCCCTGCTCGCCGACTCCTTGCAGCGGCGAACCGAATTCGGGGCGCACCGCGTCATCCCCGCCGAAGCGTTCCTCTTTGACGCCGCGATAGGCGACCTCGTCCCCGGCGTAGATGCTGGGCGTGCCGCCGGTGGTCAGCAGGACCACCAGGGCGTGCTCGACGTGCTCGGGGTTGTCGAGTTGGCTGGCGATGCGAGTCACGTCGTGATTGCCGATGAACGTCATCGGAACGAAGGCCTCGAGAAAGTCGTTGTGCCGCTTGAGCGCCCAGTCCAGTTCGTGCAGGTTCGCGTCGTTGAGGCTGCTCCAGATCGCCTTCCACAGTTCGTACTGTGTCACCGAGTCGAAGCCGGACTCGGTCACCCGCGCGATGTAGTCGCCGTGGATGACCTCGCCGACGAACCACACCTGCGGATGCCGGTGCCGCACCCGCGGTAGCACCTGAGCCCAGAACTGGTCGGGAACCGCGTAGGCCGCGTCCAGCCGCCACCCGTCGGCGCCGCGCGCGAGCCAGTGGCACATCACGTCGACGACGTAGTCGACGACCTCGGGGCTGCGGTGGTTCAGCGCGATCAGGCCGCCGTGGCCTTCGAAGGTCGCGAATTCACCGCGGCGCGACCGGAACCATGAGGTGTCACCGCCGGCGAGCGCCTCTCGGTAGCGGGGGAAATCGGTGCCGACGTGATTGAACACCCCGTCGAGCAGGATACGCAGGCCGCGCTCACGGGCCTCGGCGACGAGGTGATCGAAGTCCCCGTCGTCGCCGAGTCGCCCGTCGATGCGGTAGTGGTCGGTGGTGTCGTATCCGTGGGTCTGCGAAGCGAACACCGGCCCCAGTGCGATCCCGGACGTCCCGAGATCACGCGCGTAGTCGAGCCAGTTCACGATGCGACGAAGCCGGTGCGCGTCGGGGCCAGGGGGCGGGTCCGCCGGGTGAGCGCCGACGAAGCCCAGCGGATAGAGGTGCCACCAGATGGCGTGCTCGACCCAACCCGGCTCACTCATCGGCGAAAGGCCCTCTCGTACAACGTTTTCATGGTGTCGGCGAACTCGAGCGCAGGTCCGTCGACGGGAACACCGGGCGCGACCGCGCTCACCGGCAGCGCGGCGACGGGCGGGGCGGGCACGCCCCACGCCTGCAGCCAGCCGGTCAGCTGAGCCGACGACGCTGCGTACACGATGCGGCCCAGCCCCACCCAGGCGTGGGCGGCCGCACACATCGGGCAGTGCTCGCCGCTGGTGTAGACGGTCGACGCGGCACGGTCCTGTGGGCTGAGATGCTCGACGGCCCACAGCGCGATCGCCAGCTCCGGATGCCGGGTGGCGTCTCCGCCGGCGACGTGATTGTGATCCTCGAAGCGCACCACTCCGCCGGGGTCGACCAGCAGTGAGCCGAACGGTTCGTCACCCGCCTCGAGCGCCTGCCGGGCGAGGTCGACGCAGCGGCGCAGGTACTCGACGTCCGCGGCGCTGAGAGACACAGGCGAAGTCTACGCATCCAGCCGGCAGGCACACGACGCGCGGATCGGCACATCGGCGCGGGCGGCTGCGAGCTCGAGTTGGCGAGCGATGATCGCCGCCTCGGCGTCGCGGCCCAGCCGGGTCAGGCACTCGTGGTAGCCGTGCAGGCTCCACACGTTGCCCGGGTGCTGGCAGGATCGCGCCAGCGTCGGGTCGAGCCCGAGGTCGGCGGCGTAGACGCCGGCAGCTTCGGAGACGCGGCCCTGCTCGAGCAGCAGCGCGCCGTAGGCGTGCCGGGTGGGCTGCATCCACCCCCACGGCTCGTCGTAGGGCAGGCCGTCGTCCAGTGCGATCGCGTGGCGCAGGTGCGCGAATGCGTCCTCGAATGCCCCTGCGCGATAGGCGATTTCGCCGTCGAGCATGGCCGCGGCGACAGCGAGGATGTCGCGACTGGTGTTGTTGAACAGATAACGGCTTTCGGGGATGCGCGCGTAGGCCCTGGTGAACGCGTCCCGCTCCGCGTGCGCTTCGGAGAGCCGGCCGGTGGCGGCGTGGGCGACGCCGCGGCCGTAGTGGATCGTCGCCGTCGTCGTGCAGTACAGGTCGGGGTCGGAGGGCAGCGGGGTGGCGATCAGCTCCTGCCAGCGCCCGAACCGGATCAGCACGTGCACCCGCAGCGGCACGAACGCCTCCAGCCAGTCCGCCATCGGCGGCGACGGGATGCTCAGCAGGTCGGGGGTCAGCTGCGCCGACAGTTCGTCAGCGGCCCACAGCGCCGTGGCGTAGTTGGCCTCGAACATCGCCGAGTAGACGACGAAGTGCAGGTTGTGGGCGCGGTAGAGCGAGTAGAAGTTCAGCGGCCCCGACCGTTCGACGAATCGCCGATCCACCTGCACCGCAGCGATATTGGCGACCACGGAGTCGTGGTAATTGCCGCACAGCACGTCGATGTGGCTGGGCATGTGCTGCAGGTGGCCCGCGTCGGGCACCAGGCCACGTAGCAGGTCGGCGGCCGGCAGCGCCTTCTGCGGTGTCGTCGACATCTCCATCGCGTGCAGGTACAGGTGCAGTACGCCGGGATGTGCGCGTCCGGCCGGCGTAGCGAGCGCCGCATCGAGGATCTGCAGGGCTTCGACAACTCGCGAGCCGGGCGCGGGCTCACCGGTGCGGCTGTCCCAGAGCGCCCACGCCGTGATGTTGAGCAGCGCGTCGGCGGTCAGCGCCGCGACGTCGACGTCGCCGGGATGAGCCTGCGCCAGCGCGGTCATCGCGTCGGCGTAGGCGGCATGGCCGGCCTGCAGAGCGTCGGCGTCGTCGGGATCGTCGGTCGGGAACCGGACGGTCAGCGCGTCGATCAAGCCTCGCTCGAGCGCGCTGGCGCGGCCCTCGGCGGCCAGCGCGAGCTCCGAGCGGGCCCGTGTCACCGAGGCGGTCAGGTCGACGGGGTCGAAGGCCTCCCATGCCTTGTTGTAGTTGGGGCCGATCGCATAGGCGATGCCCCACCGCGCGAGCGCGAAGTCAGGGTCCAGCGCGAGGGCACGCTCGAAGCACGCGATCGCCTCTTCGTGGTTGAACGCGTAGGCCCACACCATGCCGCGGTCGAACCAGATCTGCGCGTCCGGCGACGGGGTGTCAGTCGGCCGATAGTAGGAGCCGAGGTCGTAGTACGGCTCGGTCGGCGATGCGCTCATATCCGGCACGATAATTCAGCCGTACGGCGGTGGCGAGGATCGCCAGCAGGCAACCCACCGCAGCCCACGCCCCCAGCGTCACCAGTCCCGTGGCGGCGCCGTGGCCGTCGAAGTAGGACAGGCTGCGCAACAGTGAAACTCCCGATCCCTGCGGCACGATCGCGGTGAACGTCGAGTAGAACCCCGACAGCAGGGGGCGGCCGACCGGCCCGGCTGCCGCGGCATTGCCGACGACGACGAGGAACAGTCCGAGCAGCACCGAGGCGGCGGTGCCGAAGGCGGCTGCCACGCCGGTGACCGCACCGGCGACGGCCATCGCGTAAAGCCACAGCGCACCGAACACCTGCCACGGATGGCCGACCAGCGCGCCGAGAACGACGTCGGAATAGACGGTCACGGCACCGGCGAGCACGGCGGAGAACGCCGAGAGCGACAGCGTACGCAGGGCGAAGGTCCGCGGCGTGCGCACCGGGCCCATCAACCGGCCCAGCAGCGCGGCCCCCAGTGAGGCGCCGATCGAGAGGAAGATGACCGCGTAGAACTCGACGGTGCCCGACGGGTCTCCGGCCGAGGTCGGTGCGACGTCGGTGACGACCGCGGGCAGGCCAGCGCGGTCGGCCACCGTGCGGCCGACGGTCTCGGCGGCTGCGGCGACGCTGTGTCCGCCACCGCCGGCGACGTAGATGGCGAGTTGGCGGTCGGGCGTGACGGCGAACGCGGTGTCGGCACGACGCTCGAAGACCTCGCGGCGGGCCGCGTCGGCGTCATGGACGTCGTTGACCTGCAGGGCATCTTGGGCACGCAGCCCGTCGACGATCGGCGGCGGTGCGGACACCGCGACGGTCATGTGGTGCAGCGTCGGTTTGGCGAAGGCACCCGAATAGCTGGCGATCATGGCGATCACGAACACGGTCAGACCGGCCAGCGCCAGGATCAGGGTGCGGAGCGCGGAGCTGTCACGGACAGCGGGTGTGTCGGGGGTGTGATGTTTGCCCATCACGGGTCCTTTCGGTGCGCGGGGGAGATGCCAAGCAGCGCGTCGATGGTGTCGAGCGCGGCCTGGACTCGGGCGGCGAGATCGGTCGCGTCGGGGTCCTCCATCCAGGAGCGAAGAACCTCCATGAGGCCACCGACGAGGAAACGGGTGACGGCATCGGCTGACAGCGGGGCGATGGTGGCGACCACGGCCATGCCCTGGTCGGCGATCTCTTCGCAGGCGGGCAGCAGCGCGGCGCGAAACTCGGCCACGACGTGCTGGGTCACCGTGCTCGGCACGATGTTGCGGTACATCGCCCGATGGTCGGCGGCGAAGGCGAACAGATCGGTGATCCGCGTGCGCGGGTCGCTGGGCCGGCCCGCCGCGACATCGGCGAACGCCTGGGTGAAGGCGTAGCTCACGGCATCGTCGCGGTCGCGGAAGTGCCGGTAGAACACCTGACGGCTGACCTGGGCACGGGCCACCAGATCGCCGACTGTGATCGCGTCGACGGGCTGCTCGTGGGCCATCGCGAACGCAGCCTCGCGCAGACGGGCACGGACCCGTTCGGCGCGGGGATCGGCGCTGCGGCCACGTTCGGTCATGCCAAGCAGCTTAAGGAACTTCGTAGACAATTGTCTACGAAATCTGGGGTGATCTCGCGAGCGCCTACGCCACGGTGTGACGCAGCAGGCACTCAGCGCTACGGTGACGCGCATGATCCGGTGCGTGCGGCTGTGGACTGGTCCCGACGAGTCGTCCCACGTCCAGATCGGGCGCCTGGACATGCAACCGGGCCGCAATGCCGACCTGGTGTCGTCGAGCTTCGCCGCCGCTTCGGTGACGGTGGAAGAGACGGCCTCGGGCGGCACCCTGGCCTGGCACACCGCACCGGTACGACAGCTGGTCGTCACGCTGGCCGGCACGCTGCTGTTCACGACGCGCGACGGTGAGAACTTCCGGCTCGCACCCGGTGACGTGTTGCTTGCCGAGGACACGACCGGATCAGGTCACCAGTGGCGCCTCGAAGGTGAGGATCCGTGGCGGCGTATGTACGTGGTGCTGGGCGAGGGCGCGACGGTCCCGTTCCTGGCCGACTGAGGCGGCATCGGCGGGATCTACGACCCCGCCGGCAGACAAGTACGCGGTTGGGCGGATGATCTGCGTCCCCCGCCTGTCGATAGTCGAAGAAACCCGAGCAGTCCCGAGGATTCAGCAGACTATCTGGAGGTATCCGCCATGGCCTCGATCGTCGATTTCGACGCACTGCCCATCGTCGACTTCGAGCACGCTCCTGACGTCGAGAGCGCGCACGAGTCGATTCGGCTCTGCCGCGAGCGATCACCGATCGCCGTTGGGCCACACGGACCAGAGCTGCTGACATACGATCTCGCACGAATGGTGCTGCGGGACAAGCGGTTCGCAATGCCCGAGGGTTTCGTCCTTGCCGCGCAGGGAATCACCTCCGGTGAACTCTGGGACATCGTCACCGTGAGCCTGCTCAATCTCAACGGTGCACAACATCATCGGTTGCGCCGCTTGGTCGCACAGTCGTTCACGCCACGAGCGGCCGGCCGCCTGCGCACGATCTGCGCCGATGTCATCGCCGAACTCGTCTATCGCAATGCCGCGGTGGGCCGCTGCGACATGGTCAGCGACATCGCGCGTCGGTATCCGGTGCCGATCATCTGCGCGCTGTTGGGGACACCGCGTGACGACTGGCACCTGCTTTCGCAATGGGCCGATGATGTGTTCAAGCTGTTCGACTGGAATGTCCGCCGCGACGCCCCCGCGATCGTGCACGCGTGGCGGTCCCTGGAGACGTACCTCGACGAGATGGTGAATCGACGCGGAGAGGTGGCATCCGACGATCTGCTGAGCGACCTCATGCGTGCCGAGGTCGACGGGGACCGCCTGAGTCGTCCCGAACTGCTCAATCTCGCCGCGACGCTGTTGATGGCCGGCACGGACACCACCCGAAATCAGCTGGCAGCCGCTGTGCAGGTGTTCTGCCAGCATCCAGCTCAATGGGAGCTGTTGGCGCGCCGGCCGGAGTTGGCGCCCCAGGCGGTCGACGAGGTGATGCGGTTCTGCCCCGTCGTCTTCACGACCTTCCGAGTGTGCACCGAGCCGGTCGAGTTGGGCGGCATCACATTTCCGACGGGTACCGCCGTAGTGGTCAACATGGCTGCCGCCAACCGCGATCCGGCCGTGTTCGACCGGCCAGATGAATTCGACATCACCCGGTCCGGCGCCCCCGCAATGCTGACATTCGGCGGTGGCGCTCACTACTGCCTTGGCGCGCACCTGGCCAGAGTTGAGCTGGCGGAGGCATTGACGCTGCTGGCGCGGCGCATGCCTCGTATCCGCCAAGATGGACCAGCGCCGTGGAAGGCCCTCACGGGAATCACCGGGCCCACCGCACTGCCGGTCGTCTTCGACAACGGCTTCTGATCGCGTGCAAGGACAACTAGCATGGCAACCACTGCAATTCGGCGCAGCCGGATGTGGACGGGTGGGACATGAGCGCGCTACCGACGGGGACCGTGACGTTGCTTCTCGCAGACGTCGAGGGTTCCACTCGCCTGTGGGAGTCACGGCCCGCAGAGATGACCGTTGCTCTCGCACGGCTCGATGACGTTGTCGTGCAGGCGGTCTCCATTCATGACGGGGTGCGGCCCGTGGAACAGGGCGAAGGCGACAGCTTTGTGGTGGCTTTTTCCCGCGCCACCGACGCAGTGGCGTGTGCCCTGCAGATCCAATGCACCGCCCCCGAAATGATCCGGCTCCGCATCGGACTGCACACCGGAGAGGTCCAGCAGCGCGATGACGGAAACTATGCCGGGCCGGTGATCAACCGGACCGCCCGTCTGCGCGATCTGGCCCACGGCGGCCAGACCCTGTTGTCCGGCGCGACGGAATCCATGGTGATCGATCAGCTCCCTGACGGCGTGTGGCTCACCGAACTCGGCGACCATCGCCTGCGGGACCTGCCCCGTCCCGAACGGGTTCTGCAGCTCTGCCACGCCGATCTGCAGTCCACATTTCCACCGCTACGCACGGAAGCAGATCGTGCGCAGCACAACTTCCCGGTGCACCTGACACGATTCATCGGCCGGCACGACGACGTTGCGGACGTCAGACAGGCGCTGGTGGCGCATCGCCTCGTCACGTTGACCGGCGCAGGTGGCATCGGGAAGACGCGGCTCGCACAACACCTCGGACTGCAGCTGGCGGCCGAATTCTCGCGCGGCGCATGGTTTGTCGACCTCGCTGCGATCAACGATGCCGATTCCGTGCCAGTCGCTGTGGCCCGCGCCCTCGGGTTGCCCGACCAGCCGGGCCGGTCCGTCCTCGACACGCTGGCCCACAGCATCGGTGCACATCCGATGATGCTCGTACTCGACAACTGTGAGCATCTCATCGACACCGTGGCGTCGATGGTGACCACGCTGCTCGGCGCCTGCCCCCGTCTGGTGATGCTGACCACGAGCCGAGAGTCATTGGGCGTGACGGGAGAAGTGATCCGGCGGGTGCCGCCTCTGTCGCTGACCGGTGAAGCGGTGGAACTCTTCGTCGATCGAGCGCGACGGGTGCGCCCGGACCTGTCCCTGAACGCCGAGGAAGTCGCCACGATCACGGACATCTGTCACCGCCTCGACGGTATGCCCTTGGCCATCGAACTCGCGGCGGCCCGGTCCCGGTCGCTGTCCCTGACGGAGATCGCCGGTGGTCTACACGATCGCTTTCGGCTCCTCACCGGCGGCGCCCGCACCGCGGTGCGGCGCCAGCAGACCATGCGCGCGTCGGTCGAGTGGTCCTACACCCTGTTGACCGAGTCGGAGCAGACGCTGTTTCGCCGGTTCTCGGTGTTCGTCGGGGGCTGCGATCTCGCGGCGGCCGAGGCCGTCGTCTCGGCGACCGACATCGACCGCTGGCAGGTGCTGGACCTGATCACGCTGCTGGTCGACAAGTCCCTCGTGCAGACCGAGGACAGGGCGGGAACGACGCGGTATCGCATGCTCGAAACGGTGCGGCAGTTCGCCTCAGAACGGCTCGCCGAAGGCGGCGATGCAGACACCGTACGGGGAAGGCATTGCGCTCACTATTGCGGAATCGCCGCGCTGCTCGACGCCGCATCGGCTGACATCCATGCCGATCGGGTGCGCGCCGCGACGCAGGAGATGGACAACCTGCAGGCTGCTTTCGTGTGGAGTCGGGACGTGGGTGCTCTCGATCGGGCGATGCGGCTGGCATCGTCCCTCCAGCCAGTCTGGCTCTGCACGGGTCGCGTCGTGCAGGGCATGGCGTGGTTCGACGCGGTCCTTGCGGACCCGGACGTCGCGAATACGCCACCGGAGGTGAGGGCCCGGGCGCTGGCCAACAGTGCGATCCTTGCTGCGCATGTCGTCGACCTCGAGTTCTTCTCGCAGGCCAAGCAGTCGCTCGCCCTGGCCAGAGAGGTCGGCGATGAGGCCCTGTTGGCCCGGGCGCTGACCGCGTGCGGATCGATCGCGGCGTTCGATCCTGATCTCGCGCTGCCCTATCTGACCGAAGCTGAAACCCTCACCAGGTCGGCGGGAGATCTGGTGAGCCTCGGGCAGATTCTCGCGTTCGCGTCGTATGCCGCGGTGAGTGGTGCAGGAGACCCGACGGCCGCTCTTCGGTACGGTGTCGAGGGGCGCGACATCGGTGAAGCCGTGGGGGACCATTCCGCGTACCGGTGGAGTCGGTGGGCCATCGGCGATGCGCTGTACATGAAAGGCGAATGCGCAGAAGCCATCACGGAGGTTCGTGGGTTGATCGACATCGCCGAGCAGGCGCACGACGTGCAAGCAGCAGTCGTCGCGCAGATCCTCTTGGTGTTTCCGCTGTCAGCTCTGGGGGCGGTGACGCAGGCGTGCGAGATCGCCGCGGCCGCTGTCGAAACGTCCACGGCGTTCACTCCGTCGCTGGAAGGTCTGGCCTACGCGGCGCAGGCGACGGCGGCGCTGGCCGCCGGGGATGTCCGGACAGCAACGCTGGCGAGCGAATCCGCGGACCAACGCCTCGGTCTGCAACCCGCGTTCGCGACGCTGAGCGCGCTCCCGGCGACGCTGGTCGCACTGGTCGGAGGACGATACGACGACGCGCGCGCGGCCGTCGACGTTGCCGTGTCGACACGGAGAGGATGGCATCTCGCGTGTGCCTTGCGCGACCGCGCGCGGGTCCGTCTCGTGGAAGGCGAGGTCGAAGAAGCTCGCGGCGACGCGGTCGCAGCACTCGCCGAGCTCTCGGCGGTGCAGGCATATCAACCGCTCGCCGACCTGCTGGAGATCCTCGCGATGATCGCCGGGACGACGGATCAACCGGAGGTGGCGTGCCGGATCTGGGGCGCGGCGCACACGATTCGCGAACGAACCGGCATGGTTCGCCTGCCCTTCTTCGACACGGCCCATTTGAGCGCAGTGGCGAGTGCGCGAGCGGCGTTGGGTCAGGAGGCCTTTGACACTGCGTGGACGCAGGGCGCAGCACTGACCCGAGATGAGGCCATCGCCTACGCGCAACGGGGCCTGGGCAAGCGCGTACGCTCCCCGAGCGGTTGGGGGGCGCTCACACCGACTGAGAAAAGCGTGGCTCATCTGGTCGGCGCCGGGCTGGCCAACAAAGACATCGCCGCGCGCATGTTCATCTCCGTGCGAACAGTGCAGGCGCACCTCACCCATGTCTACGGCAAGCTCGGCCTCAGCTCGCGAGTCCAGCTGGCGACCGAAGCCTCCCGCCATCCCGACGGCTAATGGCCCGCGACGACGTCAGCCTCGTCGACCACCACCGGATCCTTCGCGCCCGGCAGCAGTGAGTACAGCAGGCAGACCACGCCGAAGAGCGCATAGCCCAGCGCTACTGGCGGATTCGCCGCCCAGGCCACTTCTGGAGCGTGGATGAGGCCGATGAAGGACAGCACGGCGCCGACCGCCGAGGCGATCGCGGCATAGCGGAACTTCTTCTCCAGGATGAACGTGACCATCGTGCCGAGGATCAACCCGACGAGTACCGCCCCCTCACCGAGGGTCTGCAGTCCCTCGTAGACCACACCGGCGCCGTTGAGTGCCGTCATTCCGACCTGTGCGGCCGAGGTGCCGGCGGCGTTCAGCGCGTTGTCGATCAGCCCGCTTGCCCACTGCGCCAGGTTGGGCAGGATCGCCGCCACCACCGCGATCGCGTGCAGCCGGGGCACCGCCTGGAACGCCTGCGCACCGATCAGCAGACCGATGTAGAGCAGGATGGGCACGATCGCCGGCACCGGGAGCAGCGCGTCGAGCACGCCGAAAAGGCCGAGGAAACAGAGGATTCCGATCACGACACCGCTGGCCAACGAATACCCGGCGCGGCCGCCCGCGTCCTTCCAGCCGGGGTGGCCGATGTAGACAGCGGGCGGGAACGGCGAACCGAACGCCGACCCGACCACTGCGCCGGCGCCGTCGGCGAGCAGCACGCTGCGCAGGTTGTAGTTGTCCCCGGCGGCCGCAGCGCTTTCGACGTTGCTCATTGCCTCGGTGAAGTTGTACACGCCCAGCGGGATCGCAGTGCCCAGCAAAGGTGCCAGGTTCGACAGCCCGGAGAACAGCATGTCCAGCCGCAGATCCGGCACGCCGATCGCGATGTCGGACACCGCCTGACCGACGTCGGGTGCCGACATGTAGCCGCCGAGCCAGCCGATCGCGGTACCGACGAGCAGCGCCGCCAGGCCCACCGGGATGCCGAACGGTAGCCGCACGTCGGTGAAGAAGCCGATCAGGATGATCGCCAGCACGGGCAACCCGATCCAGGCGGCCTCCCACATCTGCGCGGCCGGCCGCATCGAGATGAACGTGATCGAGATGCCCGCGAGCGACCCGAGCATCGCCGCCCGCGGGGTGAGCCGGCGGATGTGTGGGCCGACGAACGCACCGATCATCACGATCACGCCGATCATGAACGCCCATGCCAGGCCGGCCGACCACGCGCGCATCGGGTCGTCGGTGGAGAGGTAGACCGGGAGCATCACCACGAAGATCACGATGAACATGTGCGGCACGCTGGGCCCGTAGGGCAGCGCGGTGACATCGTTTCGGTTCTCCCGCTTGGCCAGTCGGCGAGCCAGGAAGGTGTAGTACAGGTTGCCCAGGATCAGCGCGACACCCAGTGCGGGCAGCACGGTGCCCAGCACGTCACCGGCCGGCACGGTGATCACGCCGATCATCAGTGCGGTGAGCGTGAGCACGTTGACCAGGATGTTGAAGCCGAGGCCGAAGAAAGCGTTGAGGTCACCGCGAGTCCACCAGGCGACGGGGGCGGTCTTCTCAGCGGGTGCGGGGGTGGTGACGTCGGTACTCATCGGGACTCCTCAGGCGGCCGTGGTGGTGAGTTGCTGCAGTGCCGGAATGACGGCCGCGGTGTCTGCGACCCAGCCGAAGATGCCGCCCTGCGCGGCGATCATCTCGAGTCCGACGCGATGGAAGTCGGCGAAATACGAACCGACGCAATCGGATACCACGAGGCACTCGTAGCCACGATCGTTGGCTTCACGCGTCGTGGTGTGCACGCAGACTTCGGTGGTGACACCGGTGATCAACAGTTGGGTGATGCCCGCACCGGTGAGTACGTCGGACAGGTCGGTCGCGTAGAACGCACCTTTGCCTGGTTTGTCGATCACGATCTCGCCGTCGAGCGGCGCCAGTTCGTCGACGATGTCGTGTCCGTATTCGCCGCGGATGAGAATGCGTCCGAAGGCGCCCGGATCACCGATCCGTTGCGTCGGCGCGCCGCGGCGAAGCTTCGCCGGCGGGCAGTCCGACAGGTCCGGCCGGTGGCCTTCTCGGGTGTGGATCACCATCAGGCCGGCCGAGCGCGCCGCCGCCAGCAGCGTGGCCAGTGGCGGCACGACGCTGGCAAGACGAGCGACGTCGTTGCCCAGGCTCTCCCCGAATCCGCCGGGGAGCAGGAAGTCCCGTTGCATGTCGATGACGATCAACGCGGTCTTGCCCGCGATGAGCGGGAACGGCGACGGTTCGGCCGGGATCGGAATGGAGTTCACAGCAGCTCCTCGGTGGGGATCGGGATGGGGGAGAGGTAGTGCGCTGGTCGCGATTCGTCCAGGATCTGCGCGGCGAGGTGCAACACTGTGTCGTCGGTGAGCGCGGCACCCAAAAGCATGGCGCTGCAGGGCTTTCCGCTGTCTGTGACACCGGTGGGGACGGCAACGCCGCAGAGGTCGAGCAGGTTGCCGAAGTGGGTGTAGTGACCGAGCGTGGTGTTCGTCTCGATGGGGGCGGCCAGCACCTCGTCGACGGTGAACGTCGTGCCGATCGTGGGTAGCACCAGAACGTCCATGTGCTGCCACAGCCGGCCGACCTCCGCTTTGAGTTCCTGCAGGCGCTGCAGTGCGGCGAACGCGTCGACGGCCGTGTAGCGGTGGCCGCTCGCGAAGATCTCGCGCACCACGGGGTGGATCGAGTCGGGGTGCGCGGCGAGGAAGTCTCCGAACTCGACGAGCCGCTCCGCCACCCACGGGCCCTGATAGAGCAGCGACCCCGCAGCCAGGAAGGGTTCGAGAGGGATGTCGACGATGGTGTGCTTGCGGGTGAGTCGCTCACGAAAAGCGAGGTGGGCTGCGCGCATCGGGGCGTCGCCGAAGAAGTCCAGTTCGTCCGCGGCGGGTAAGCCGATGCGGAGGGAAGCACCGGTGAAGCGGGGACCGCGGTCACGGGACCAGGGGTCACCCTCGTCGCGGGCGATCATCACGTCGAGCACGCGGTCGGCGTCGTCGATGCAGCCGGCCATCACGGTCAGGCAGTCGAGCGACTTGCAGGCAGGAACCAGACCGACGGTGCTGATCAGGCCACGGGACGGTTTGACGCCGACGATGCCGTTGAGCGCGGCGGGCACTCGGCCCGATCCGGCGGTGTCGGTGGCGACGGCGAACGGCACTTGCCCGAGGGCCACGGCAAGCGCTGAGCCGGAACTGGACCCACCAGAGATCATTCCGCGCCCGTAGACGCTGCGCGGGATGGTGTAAGGCGTGCGCGTGCCGTTCAGGCCGGTGGCGAACTGGTCGAGATTGGTCTTGCCGACGTAGAGCGCACCAGCGTCGAGCAGGCGTTGCACGGCGGGCGCGGTTCGTTCGGCGATGTAGGCGAAGTCAGGACATGACAGTGTGGTGGGCACCCCGGCGACGTCGATGCTGTCTTTCACGCCGAACGGAACGCCGTAAAGGGGGAGCGTGCGGGCACCGGGACGGCGTTCGATGGCTTCGGCCGCAGCGATCAGTTCGCGGCGCGGGACCGTGGAGAGCCAGGTGCCGTCATCCCCTCGACCTTCGATTGCATCGGCCACGCGCGCGGCGGTCTTGGCCGGTGAGCCGGTACCGCTGGCATGCGAGGCCAGGATTTCGGCCACGGATGGTCCGACCGAGGGGCCGAGGTGTTCGTCCATGTTTGTCGATTGTCGACAGAATCATGGCGGACGCGGGTCGGTCGTGTGTCGATTGTGTTAGCGCTTCGCCGCGCGGCTATGCCTCGAGGCCGAGGTAGTCGAGATGGCCGTGCTCGCGCAGTGCGGTCACCACGACGGCCGCATCGTTGGATTCCAGGGCGGCCAGGATCGCGCGGTGCCTCTCCAGACCGTCTGTGGCATCGCCGTGCTGCGCCTCTTCCCGCAGATTCTTGGCCATCGGTAGCTGCAGTTTCAGCAGGATCGGCGCCAACGCGATGTCCAGCTGCCGATTGTCGGCCAGGGTCACCACCGCCGCATGGAAGGCCCGGTGTGCATCGTCGCGGTCGAGCGCATCCTCCGCCTCGTCCATGCGACGCAGTGCATGTCGGACCGGCTCGAGTTGGCGCTGGGGATCAGCCAGTGGGAGCGCGGACTCGATCGCGTGCCGCTCGAGAACGTGCCGCAACTCGAACAGCTGGAGGATGTCGCCTGGAGACCACTCGGCCACCCGGGAGCCCCGGCGCGGGAGGTGCTCCACCAAGCCTTGCTGGGCGAGCAGGCGCAGCGCTTCCCGCAACGGCGCCCTGCTGATACCGAGGTCGGCACAGAGCTGTTCTTCGACGATTTTCTGGCCCGGCACCAGCTGACCGGACAGAATCGCATCGCGCAACCGGTGGCCAGCCACTTCGACGAGTGTCGCGGGCAGCACCGGTCGTGATGGACCCTCCCTCGGCGCAGCCATGGCACACAATGGTAGGAACAATTTCGCGTGCCTGCAGCGACAGCCCGTCCACACCATCGAAACCCGTTGCACGACAGTCACTATGGTTCATGGTCGTCTTGGGGTAGGAGGTAGCGGTCGGGGTGGTGGTAGCCGTTGGTTCTCCGGTTTCCGGTGTCGAGGTCGGGTGGGGATCGCCATTCGGTCTGTCCGCGGTCGTTGATGCTCGTGGTCCATCCGGTCTGTTCGACCATCCGATTGTCCGGCCCGCAGGCCAGGGTCAGGTTGGTGATGTCGGTGGCTCCGCACTCTTCCCAGCCCTCGACATGATGGACCTGCGCCCAGCACCCGGGCACCGTGCAGCCGGGACGCGTACACCCTCGCGCGGAGGAGTGCAGCATGATCCGCTGCGCGGGCGACGCCAATCTTTTGGTGCGGCCCAGGTAGAGCGGTTGGTTGGTGTGCTGGTCGAACACCGCCAGGTAGTGGTGGGCGTGGGCGGCCATCCGAATCAGATCCGCCATCGGCAACAGCGACCCACCGCCGGTGACCGCCACCCCCGCCGACCGTTCTAGCTCCTGCAGTGTCGTCGACACGATCACGGTGACGGGTAATCCGTTGTGCGACCCCAACTCACCCGAAGACAGCGCCATGCGCCCGACGGCCAGCCACGCGTCGTGGTTGCGCTGCGCCGGCGAGCGGGTATCGGAGCGGGCCTGTTCGGGGTCGGGTTCACCGTCGACGCAGGGGGCGTGGTCGTCGGGGTTGCACATGCCCGGCGCGGCCAGTTTCGCCTGGATGGCTTCGTAGTGGGCGCGCCACTCTGGGGTGACCCACCCGGTCAGTCGGCTCATCCCGTCGGCCTGCTGCTCACCCAGACTGATGCCGCGCCGCCGCGCCCGCTCGGCATCGGTGGGTTCGGGTCCGTCCGCGTCGATCATCGCCGCCAACCGATCCGCGGCCTTCTTCAACTCGCTCGGGGTGAGCCCGGCGCCCAACGACGCGAGTTGGCGGTCGGCGGCGGCGCGGGTGTCGACATCGACCCACACCGGCAGCCCCTCATGAAACGCGGTGATCACCGCGACGTGCTCGGCATCCAACGCCCCGGCGGCTTGCGCTGCGGCGGTGGCTTCCCACCGCGGCGCCAACGGCTCCCCGGACAGGGCGTGCCGCGGCCCCAACACGGCAGCGTCAGCCAGGCGGCGTTTGGCCTCGCGATCCGAGACCCGCAGCGCGGTGGTCAGGACCTTCTTCCATGATGCTTCCCCGAGCCGGCGCGGCTCCGTCTCGGTCGTGAGGCGCGCGAGGATCTGATGCTCCAATGCCGGCACCGACCGCACCACCGTCGTCATCTCCGACAGCAGAGCCACCAACTCGCGATGGGCCAACCCGTCGCAGGCGTTGTGCAGGATCGCGAGCTGAGCCCGCATCACCCCTACGGCGTCCGCAACCACATCCATATATCGAACACTAGTTCGAACCACCGACAAGTCGACCTGGCACGAACCATCGCCGCAACCAGCGATCGAGGGCCGCGCCGTCACCCGGTCCGCCTGCCGCGGCGAGATAGCCGTCCGGCCGTACCAGCACCCACCCCTCCTCGCCGTGAGCCTGACCGTCGCGCACACTCACCACACCGACCCATTGCCGTGCGACGTCGACGACGTCAGCCGTGCCGGGACCGGCGAACAACGTCAACCCTGCGAGGTCGAGGGCGTCGTACCGGCTGTTGACATCGGGCACCCGGCCCCCCGGCCGGGCCGCATCCAGACCGCCGGCACCCTCGGCCAGCGTGTCGCCGCGATAATCGGCCGACAGCTGCCCGAACATCGACGCCGCAGCATTCTGTACGGCGTCGCGGGCCAAGGCCCTGGGCGCCATCCGGATGCGCAGTGCGTGCACCACCGGGTTCGTCGAATTGAACACCCGAGTGCCGAACTCAGTGAAGCGCAGCACCTTTCGGATCACGGGGAGCCGCTCAGAGGAATAGGTGTCGAGCAGTTCGGGACGGGCGCGGCCGTCGAGCACCATCGCCAGCTTCCAGCTCAGGTTCACCATGTCCTGGATCCCGAGATTCATTCCCTGCCCGCCCGCCGGGCTGTGCACGTGCGCGGCATCGCCGCCGAAGAACACCCGGCCCGCTTTCAGGTTCGGCACGGATCGACTGTTGATGCGGAACTGCGAACTCCACCTCAGTCCGTGCAGGCGGGCCGGCACGCCGGCCGTGCGGTCGAAGAGCAGCTGCATCTGCTCGACAGTCGGGGTGTCCGCCCGACCGAGCACCCCGGCGGGATCGGTGGCCATCATGCGAAACCGCCCGTGTCCCATGGGGAACACTGCGACGAAGCCATTTGTGGCGAGGAAGATCGACACCTGGTCCTCAGGAATGCTCTCGGGCACCGCGGCGGCGATGTGCAGGTCGGCCAGCACATAATCATGCGGCAAGGTGCGGCCGCGAAACGACACTCCCAACGCCTTGCGTATCGTGCTGTGTGGCCCGTCCGCGGCGATCAGGTACTGCGCTTCGACGCGTTCCTCTTCGCCGCCGGTGTGTCGTAGGGTCGCCGAGACCGACTGTCCCGCAGGTTCGTTGCGCACCATGGTGACATCGACGCCGCGTTCCACCTTGACGCCTTGGCCTCCGAGCTGTTCTGCGAGTAGACGTTCCGTCTCCGACTGGGCGAGCATCAAGATGAAGTTGTATGCGCTGGGCATCCGGTTCAATTCCACGCGGGCGAGGCCACGTCCGCCGGCATGCAGACTGGCGGCCCCCACTCTGTTGCCCAGCAGCATCATCTCCTCGCCGACGCCGCGCACCCGCAGGAGTTCGAGCGTGCGCGCCTGCACAGCAAGCGCTTTCGACTCGGCCGACGGATGCGGTGCCCGGTCCACGATGCGAACGCCCACCCCCAGCCGAGACAGTTCGGCTGCGGCGGTCAAGCCAGTGGGCCCCGCGCCGACGATGAGAACGGGAACATGCGAGACGGCGGCCATCGGATCTCCTCAAGTCAACATGTGTTGACTTCGACTGTAGGCCGATGTCGCCAGTTATGTCAACAAGCGATGACTTAATCCCACGGACTTCACTGCGTCGCCGCGGGCCATGGAGTGTCGGCGATCATGCACACCGCACGGGTGATCGCGGCGATCTCGGCGACCAGCACCCGCGCCGAGCCTTCGACCGATTCGTTGCCCGGCACGGCGCGCCGCACGCGTTCCGCGGCGGCACTCAGCTCATCGGTGTCCACACCCCACGGGTCGGTCGCCTTCATCGGCTCGCCGCACAGCGCTTCGACGTACTCGTCCACCGCGCGCACGAACGGTCGATGCGGCTGCGCGAACGCGTCGGCGGGCAGGTTGTCCTCGAGTGTGGCGCAGGAGCCGGTG
Source organism: Actinomycetota bacterium (assembly GCA_040752555.1). Taxonomy (GTDB): domain Bacteria; phylum Actinomycetota; class Actinomycetes; order Mycobacteriales; family Mycobacteriaceae; genus Mycobacterium. Next base: position 218,747 of record JBFMGT010000005.1, read on the forward strand.
ATGGAATTGAGCACCGCCCGATAACAACGCAACCAGCGCCGCTGTTCGGCCGACACCAGACGCGCGGCGCCGGAAGCGGCCTCGAAAGCCGCCCGGGCGCGAAACGTGCGCTCCCAGGCCGCGGCGCGGACCTCGGTGGCGCTGTCGATCTCGTGCAGGTAGACCTTGACGACCGTGGCCGCGTATTCGATCTCGGTCTTGAGCAGTTCACCCGCACGCTGTGCGAGCCGGGTCAGGGGATCGTCGGGAAGCACCACGTGGACCAGCACTGCGAGCGCCCCGCCCACCAGCGATGTGATCAGCACGTCGGGCGGGTCGGCCACCACCGCGGGGTGGTCGATGCCGACCACGAAAGCGACCGCGGCTGCGACGGCAGCGGCCAACGCGAGATAGCCGTACCGGGACACTGCGTAACAGGCACCCACGGCGACACCGGCGAGAACCGCGAGCACCGCCGGCGAGGGCTGCGCCACCGCCACGATGCAGGACGCCAGCCCAGCACCCGCGGCCACCCCGGCCGTGCGCCCCGCGCAGCGGGTGTAGGTGTGAGCCGTCTCGGGCCGCAGCACCATGAGGACCGTCAGTGCGATCCAGGTCCCGTCGCCCGTCGCGATCACGTGCCCCAGCAGACAGGCCAGTACGACCGCGACGCCGACCCGTACGGCGTGGCGCAGGACAGGGGAGTGCCGGTCGATCCGGTCCCGCAGCCCCTCGACCGCCGCCCGCACCTGCGATCGCACCTCCGCCCGGCCCACACGCAGACCCTCGCCGGGGCGCCGTGCCGCGGCCTGGTGGAGGTAACTCGAAAGCCGTTGGGCCGCGGGGCCGATCTCGTCACCGGCGGCAGCAATTGCGATGTCGAGCCGGTTCAGTGCCTCATCGACGGTCGCCCGCGCGGAGCGATCCGTGTCGGCCAGCGCGCCCAGCGTGTCAGCGGCCGCACGCAGCACATCGGTCGCGTCAGCGCTCGTCGCGAGGTCCGTGAGCGAGGCACCGATGCGCTCGGGCATGACGTACCAGTTGCGGTAGCCGGCGGACCGGCGCCTCGGGTGGGCCGTGTCCGAGAGAAACGCCGCCCGCAGCGCGATCATCGACTCGGCACTGGCGACCGGCTCCTCCGAGTGGGCGGCCATGCGCGCGGCGTCCTCGGCCAGTGACCGATACGCCGTCGCCAGCGCCTCGCGCTGAAGCCGCCAGCGCCGCGGCGGCCACACTGCGGTCACCAAGGCCTGCAGCGCGCCCGAACACACCGCAAGAACTGCAGCCCCCAACGTCGACGCCCACGTCGGTGCCGTCGACGCGGCGGCGAGAAGGAGCGCCCCCGATCCGCTGGCGATCAGACCGGCATGCGCCCCCCACACCCACGGCAATGCGGTAAGGACGCACCAGGCGCCGGCGACCGCGACGAACACCCCGAAGAACGCCGACGATGCGGTTCCGACGAGGATCGCCGTCCCCATCACCGCCGACACGAGCAAGATGCGCAGAGTACGACCGCGCGGATCCTGCTGCAGCGCCGTCACTCCGGCGATCGCCGCTGCGCCAGCGACCACGGTGGCCGATCCGGGCGGGCCCCAACGGATCGCACACAGCGCTGCTGCGACGGTGACCGCGACGCTGCGCACCACCGGAGCGACCTCCGGCAGCGCCGCGCGCACCGTCTCGACCGTGACCATCTCTCCATTCTGGCGCGGCGCTATGTTCGCGGAGTGGAGAAAGTGATCATGACGTTGCGGGGCGTGCCGGGCGACGAGGCATGGTGCACGCGGTTGCGCACCGAGGTCGCTCATGAATTGGCCGACATCGGGGTCGCCGGCTTGACGGTCAATGTCCGCGATGCCGTCGTGACCGATTCGCTGATGACGCTGACCACCCTCGATCCGCCCGTGATCGCCCTGATCGGCATGTGGACCGACCAGTACTACGGTAGCCAGATCACCAGGGCCACAGAGGTTTTGCAGGCACACACCGCGAACCTTGCGGGGTACCTCGTCACCGAGTCCGTTCCCCTGGCCCCGCCCCGCACCCCACCCGGAGAACGGACACCGGGGCTGGCCAACGTGGCGCTGCTGCGGCGCCCGTCGGCGATGGACGAGCAGACGTGGCTGAACCGGTGGCACCGGCACCACACCCAGGTGGCGATCGATACGCAGGCGACGTTCGGCTACATCCAGAACACCGTGGTGCGGGCCATCACCGCAGGAGCCGAACCCATTTCGGCAATCGTCGAAGAGCTGTTCCCGCTCGAGGCGACCGCTGATCTGCACGCCTTCTTCGGCGCGGCCGACGACGACGATCTGGCCGACCGCATGGCGCGGATGATGGAAAGCACCTCCGCCTTCGGCGCCAACGAGAACGTCGACACCGTTCCGAGCAGCCGCTACGTGGTGCGAGACCCGTTCGCTACGCTGCAGCCGTGACTCTGCGGATCAGTGATGACAACCGAGTTCGCACCCTGGTGCTCGACCGGCCCGAGGCGTTGAACGCATTCACCGAGGAGCTCTATCTCGCCACCGCGACAGCACTGATCGAGGCGGACGCGGACCCTGACGTCGCCGTGGTGCTTCTGACCGGGGAAGGCCGCGCCTTCAGCGCGGGCAACGATCTCAAGGAGATGCAGGCGCGCATCGCCGACGGTTCCTACGCCGGCGGCAGCAATTTCCCGACGATGATCAGTGCGCTCGCCGACCTGACCAAACCGTTCATCTGCGCGGTAAACGGTGTCGGGGTGGGCATCGGAACCACGATCCTCGGTTACGCGGACCTGGTCTTCATGTCGTCGACGGCGCGGCTCAAATGTCCGTTCACCAGCCTCGGTGTCGCACCGGAGGCGGCGTCGTCGTACCTTCTGCCCCGGTTGATAGGCCGGCAGAACGCGGCGTGGATGCTGCTGTCGTCGGAATGGGTCGACGCCGACGAGGCGCACCGGATGGGCATCGCCTGGAAGGTCTGCGCACCCGACGAACTGATGACGCAGGCACGGCGACACGCCGAAGTGCTTGCCGCACGGTCCGTTTCCAGTCTGGTCGCGGTGAAGCGCACGATCGCACAGGGCTACCGGGCGGGGATCGCGGAGGCCACCGCGCGCGAGAACGCCGAATTCGCCGAGCTGCTCGGCGGGGCGGCCAACGCCGCCGCGCTCGATCAGTTCACCCAGCGACGCTGACGGTCGGCTGTAGAGCAGTCTTTGCGAAGTGCTCCTCGATGATCGCCCGCAGGGTGCGGCGGCAACGGCCACAGTCACCGCCGGCGCCGCACGCTTCGGCCACCTCGCGTGAGGTGCGGGCACCGTTGGCCACGATCTCACCCACGGCGTGGCTGGTAGCTCCGGTGCACAGGCAGACGAACATCGGTCAGCTCCGCGCCGTTACGGTCAACTGGAGGCCGCTCGCGACGATGAACGAATGCTTGTCGCCTTCACCCATGCTCATCCTCACTGTCGGTGTCAGTAGCTGAGTCTAGCCTTACCTTCGCTAGCGAAGTCTAGCCTTACTCGGCTAGGTGGGTCCAGACCTAACTTGGGCCACGGCAGCCGGAGTTGCGTCGCCCGGCGCCACGGGTGCACTAGATTGAACGTGCTCGGCACACAGCCCGTGACCGCGAGACACCTGCTTTTCGAGGAGCTGACCATGCAAGGGGATCCCGAAGTTCTGAAGTTGCTCAACGAGCAGCTGACGAGCGAACTGACGGCGATCAACCAGTACTTCCTGCATTCGAAGATGCAGGAAAACTGGGGTTTCACCGAGCTGGCGGCGCACACCCGCAAGGAATCCTTCGAAGAGATGGTCCATGCGGAGAAGATCACCGACCGCATCCTGCTGCTCGACGGGCTACCGAACTATCAGCGGCTGTTCTCGCTGCGTGTGGGCCAGACGGTCCGTGAGCAGTTCGAGGCGGATCTCGCCATCGAGTACGAGGTCGTCGGGCGGTTGAAGCCCGGTGTCATCATGTGCCGGGAGAAGGGCGACGCGACCTCGGCCAACCTCTTCGAGATGATCCTGGCCGACGAGGAGCTGCACATCGACTACCTCGAGACCCAGCTCGAGCTCATGAACAAGCTGGGCGAGGAGCTGTACCTGGCCCAGTGCGTTTCTCGTCCGCCGCAGTAGCCCCGAGGGCGAACTAGAACGCGTTACACTTCGGCCATGAGCCGAATCGGAGACTTCGCCGACGACGACGTGACCGGCTTCGCGGTGAAGTCCCCGGAGCTGGGCGCGGCGATGGCCCGCTTCAGCAACGCGGTGTACACCAAGAACCGATTGCCGATGCGCACTCGCGAGGCGGCCCGGATCGTGATCGCGTACGCCAACGAGTGCGTCACGTGCCAGAACACCCGCGACGGCGAGGGCGAGGCCAACGGCATCACTGAGGAGTTCTACGACTACGCCACGCAGTGGCGGACGTGGCCGGGGTACAGCGACGAGGAGCGGATCGCGATGGAGTTCGCGCACCGGTTCGCCACCGACCACACCGCGCTGCGCGATGACGAGGATTTCTGGGCCCGCGCCAAGGAGCACTTCGACGACGAAATGCTCACTGATCTGGCGATTTCCTGTGCAATGTGGGTAGGAATGGGCCGCATGCTGCGCACGCTCGACATCGGACAGGCCTGCGCGATCACGCTGTGAACGTGGCAGCCCGACGGCAGAATGGCCGTCATGGCCGCCAAACCGCTCGCCGCCGCGGCGATCGCCCAACTCGAATCCGACGGCGTCGCCGCGCTGATCGGCACGGTCGTCAACCCGGCCGGATTGATGCACGCCAAGACCGTGCCGCTGCGCCGGATGGGCTCCTTCGCCGATCCGGGGCTGGGCGCCAGCCCGGTGTGGCACGTGTTCACGATCGACCAGGCAGGCATCGCGTTCAGCCCGGCCACCGGCGTCGTCGGCGACCAGCGGATCCGCATCGATCTGGGCGCGCTACGCATCCTCGGCGACGGGTTCGCCTGGGCACCTGGTGATTTCCACGATCAGGACGGTGCCGTCGACCCGTTCTGCACGCGCGGGACGCTGCGGCGCATCGCAGACAGGCTGGCCCGCGCCGGCCTGCAGGCGATGGTTGGCCACGAGATCGAGTTCGTTCTGGTCGGGCCCGACGGCAGCGCCCTGCCCAGCCACCTGTGGGCACAGTACGGGCTGGCCGGCGTGCTCGAGTTCGAAGGCTTCGTCCGCGACGTCACAGCCGCTGCCACGGCATCGGGAGTGGCGATCGAACAGTTCCACCCCGAGTACGGCGCCAACCAATTCGAGATCTCGTTGGCCCCCCAGGCGCCCGTCGACGCGGCCGACCACGTCAGCTTGATGCGCATCATCATCGGTCGGGCAGCCCGCAAGTACGGAATGCGCGTCAGCCTGTCGCCGGTCCCTTTCGCAGGCGGCGTGGGTTGTGGTGCACACCAACACTTCTCGCTCACCCGCGATGACGAGCCGGTCTTCGCCGGGGGTGACGGGCCGGCCGGCATGACCGAGGAAGGAGCGTCAGCGGTGGCCGGCGTGCTCGCCGGACTGGCTGAGGCGCAAGGCGTGTTGAGCGGGTCGATCCTTTCTGGGCTGCGGATGCAGCCGGGAAGCTGGGCGGGGGCGTACGCATGCTGGGGAACCGAGAACCGGGAGGCCGCGGTGCGCTTCCTGCGGGCCGGGCCGGCGAATGTGCACGGCGCCAACGTCGAAGTGAAAGTCATCGATGCGTCGGCCAATCCGTACCTCGCCACGGCCACCGTGCTCGGCCTCGCACTGGACGGCATCGAGCAGGGCCGCGAATTGCCTGCCGAGGTGGCAGTGGACCCGTCGTCACTGTCGGACGCACAGCGCGCCGACGCGGGGGTCACGCTGCTGTCGGCCGATCAGCGCGCCACGCTGGACGCACTGGACCGCTCGGCGACCATGCGCGCGATCTTGGGCGACCCGGTGGTCGACGCGGTGCTCGCGGTGCGCCGCTACGAGCAGGAGACCTACGGGCACGTGAGCCCCGACGAGCTGACGGAGAAATTCCGGCTGGCTTGGAGCGTGTGAGCGCGGGTGAGGCCTTGACAACATACAACCGATTGGTTGTATGTTATCGAGGTGACCGTGCTCGACGAAGACCGCACCGACGCGCTGTTTCACGCGTTGGCCGATCGAACCCGGCGTGACATCCTGCGCCGGGTGCTGGCGGGGGAGCACTCGGTCTCCGCACTGGCCTCGACCTATGACATGAGCTTCGCCGCGGTGCAGAAACACGTGGCGGTACTCGACCGCGCCGGGTTGATCACCAAGCGCCGGCGCGGCCGTGAGCAACTGGCCAGCGGTGAGGTGGCCGCGATCCGATCGGTGGCATCACTGCTCGCCGAACTCGAGCAGGTCTGGCGCGGTCGCGTCGCACGTATCGACGACCTCATCGCATCCGATAACACCTGAGAGGAATCACCATGCCCGTGACCGACGTGCACCATGACCTGGACAGCAGGACGCTGACGATCGTCGCCGATTTCGCCGCGCCAGTCGAGCGCATCTGGCAAATCTACGCCGATCCGCGCCAGCTCGAAAAGATCTGGGGGCCACCGGAATACCCGGCGACGGTGGTGGACCATGATCTTCGGCCAGGCGGCCGGGTGACGTACTACATGACCGGGCCCGAGGGCGACAAGTACGCCGGCTACTGGGACGTCACGACCGTCGATGAACCCCATGGATTCACCTTCGACGACGGCTTTGCCGAGCCCGATTTCACGCCGAAGACCGACCTGCCGGTGTCGAAGAACGTGTTCACCTTCTCACCCCACGGCGGCGGCACCCGCGCGACATACGTCAGCACATACGCCTCCGCCGAGGCGCTGCAGCAGGTGCTCGACATGGGCATGATCGAGGGCGCCACGTCGGCGATCAACCAGATCGACGGCCTGGTCGCCGGTTAACGCACCCCACGGATGAGCCGGCCGGGCCGTGCGCCGGTGTCGGCGCCATACCGGCGGGTCACCACACCGCTGACCACGGTGGCGTCATACCCGGAGGCGCCCTGGATCAACCGACGCCCGCCGGCCGGCAGATCGTAGACCATGCGCGGGACGTCGAGGCGCAGCCCATCCATGTCGATCACATTGAGATCGGCCTTACGTCCCTGAGCGATCACCCCTCGATCGGTCAGCCCGAAAAGCGTTGCCGTGTCGAGGGTCTGTTTGCGCACCACGTACTCGAGGGAGAACTTCGGGCCGCGGTGCCGGTCACGCGCCCAGTGGGTGAGCAAGAAGGTCGGGTAAGAGGCGTCGCAGATCAGGCCGCAGTGCGCCCCGCCGTCGGACAGTCCCGACACTGCGGCCGGGTGGGTCATCATCTCGTAGATCGCGGCGTGATTGCCCTCGGCATAGTTGAAGAACGGCAGCATCAGCATGGCGGTGCCACCGGACTCGAGCATCAGGTCGTACATGGTCGCGAGCGGATCCTGGCCCCGGCGGGCGGCGATCGCGGCGACCGTCATGTCCGGCGTCGGCTCGTAGTCCGGCGGGTCGCCGATGGGAAAGATCTTGTCGACGCTGTACTGAATCAGCGCATACAGTCCGTCGAACATCGGCACCGGCTGCGGCGGCAAATCCGTTTCGGCCAGGATGGCCGTCCGAACCGCCGGATCCGCGAGTCGGTTCAGGAGATCGGCGTGCCCGAGTTCGGCCTTGAGTTTCCGATAGGTCGGACGGTGGGTGAAGGCGTGATATCCGGTGAAGCCGAACAGCATCCCGAACGGGCGGGCGGCGAACTGCGCGTAGAGTTCGATGCCCCGGTCCAGTGCGGCGCCGGCCCGCTCGAGCTGCTGGCGCCACAGGTCGGGTGCGCCGCCGGTCTGGATCATCGTGAACGACACCGGCCGCTCGATCTCCGCGGAAAGCTCGGTCATCCAGTCGAGTTCGCGCATCGTGGCCTCGGCGGGACTCTCGCCGGCGGTGCCCTGGGGCGACACTTCGAACACGGCCCGCCCGCCGGCGGCCATCGCGCGACCCAGCCCGAACAGTTCGGCCTCGGCGGCGTAGGTGCCGGGCACCGGCTCACCGTCGATGGCGCGGTGCGCCTCGGTGCGTGACGTCGAGAAGCCCAGCGCCCCTGCCTCGATCGCCTCGGTCACGACGCGTGCCATCGCGGCGATGTCGTCGGCGGTGGCCTCCTCGTTGCGGGCCCCGCGTTCGCCCATCGCATAGCCACGGACCGCGCCGTGCGCTACCTGGGTGCCGTAATCGACTGCCAGGGAACGCTTGTCGATGGCGTCGAGGTACTGGGGAAAGCTCTCCCACTGCCAGGTGATGCCCTCGGCCAGTGCGCTGCCGGGGATATCCTCCACACCTTCCATCAGTTCGATGAGCCACTGTTCGCGGCCGGGCCGGACCGGTGCGAAACCCACGCCGCAGTTGCCGCTGACCACCGTCGTCACCCCGTGGAGGCTCGATGGCGCCAGCGTGTCGTCCCAGCTGACCTGTCCGTCGTAATGGGTGTGCACGTCGACGAACCCGGGGGTGACGAACCGGCCCGTCGCGTCGATCTGCTCGGCAGCGTCGGTCGTCAGTCCGTCGTCGTCTCCGCTGCGGCGCCGTACCTCGACGATCCGCCCGTCCTTGACCCCGATGTCGGCGCGGAACCGCTGCGCTCCGGTGCCGTCGACGACGGTGCCGCCGGTGATCTTCAGGTCCAGCATCGGGTTCTCCTGTCACACCAGGCCGGTGGCGTCGAACATCCAGGACATGTCGGCGGTGGCGAAGTCTTCCAGCCAGCTCGGCGGCGCGTGGTTGGCCAATGCGCCCATGTCCCAGTAGTCCTTCCACAGCTCGACCTTGCCGTCGGCGACCCGGTGCACCGAGACGAACTGCAGAACCGCCGATTCCCCTGTCGGCCAATGCCATTCCTCGTGGTGCTCGTACATGACGTCGCGACCGTTGCTGACCATCAGCCCGGGGAAGTTCTCGTAGGACGCCAGCGGCTCCAGACCGATCTTGAGCCGCTTGACGATGTCGATGGGCCCGCGGGCCGCCGCTGTCGGACCGATCGGCATGTCGAGATAGATGCAGTCGTCGCTCAGATAGCTCATCAGGCGCTCCCAGTCGCGCGCCGACAACGCCTCCCACATTCCGTGGACGGTCTGCTCAGCCGACATGGGTCAGCTCACTCTCGGCCGTCGCCAACGCCGGCGTCCGGTGCGCGGCCCGCAGGAATCGGCCGGTGCGCTGCGTGCCGACGAGGTCGGTGAGCACTCCGTCGCGGAACACCGCACGACCGCCCACCAGCACCGCGGTGACGGTGTCGTCGTTGCGATTGACCATCCGCGGCAGTCCGCCGTACTGCTCGACCGGCGACTCGGCGTAGCGATCCAGCGACTCGTCGAGCCGTTCGGGGTCGATGACGACGATGTCCGCGCGGTCACCGACCCGAAGGTGTCCGGCGTCGATGCGGTACCACTCGGCCAGCTCACCGGTGAGGCGGTGCACCGCCTGCTCGACGCTCATGAACGGCGCGCCGGCGCGCTCGGCGTCGCGGACGTGCCGCAGCAGCCGCAGCCCCATGTTGTAGAACGACATGTTGCGCAGGTGCGCCCCGGCGTCGGAGAACCCCATCTGCACGCCGGGGTCGCGCGCCAGGGCCTTGAGGACCTCCGGCCGATGGTTGGAGATGGTCGTGCGCCACCGCAACGCCGTCCCGTGCTCGAGCACCAGATCGAGGAAGGCGTCCACCGGGTGCAATCCGCCTCGGTCCCGGCCCACCTGGCCGAAGGACTTGCCGACCACCGAGGCGTCCGGGCAGCCGACGATTTCAGCGTCGAAGAAGTCGCGATGCCACACCCGCATGCCGAACTTCGCGTCGTAGTCCCGGCGGAACCGGCGCCGATAGCTTTCGTCGCGCAGCATCTCGTTGCGTTCGACTTCGTCGCGCAGGTGCAGCGCGGCCGCGCCGGCGCCGAACTCCTCGAAGATCACCAGATCGATGCCGTCGGCGTACACCTCGAACGGCACCGGCAGGTGCTGCCACCGAAAGTCGCCGCCCAGGCTGTTGACCAGCTTGGCCAGCGGGCCCAGGATCTTCACGGCCACCGGATTGGACTTGACGTCGGCAGCCGAGAGCAGGCTGGTCTTGAGCGGGTTGCGCACGATGCCCAACGACTGGAAGGCCTGCGAGCCGACGTTGAACGGATTCTGGATGTCTGGCCCGGACTGCAGCACCCGGCCGGCACGGCGCAGCAGGGCCTTGAGCCGGCGCAATTCTCGCGGCTTGGCGTAGGTGGACGGCAGGGTTCGCGAGCGGCAGACCTCACCGTCGAGCTTGTCGAAAAGCAGTTGCTGAGAAGACATTCCGACGAAGCCGGCGCGCAGCGCGTCGGCGAGCATGCGCTCCATCTCGGCCTGCTCGGCTCCGGTGGGCTTCTCTTCGGAGCGGGTCGCCCGATCGAGGCCCATCACCGCGGCACGCATGTCCGAGTGACCGATGAACGCCGCGACGTTGGGTCCCAGCGGCCGATTCTCCAGCGCGGCGATGTACTCCTCGCCGTTGCTCCACGTCTTGTGATGCTCGATCGCCGCGACCACATGCTGGCGGGGGATGGCCTCGACCCGTCCGAAGATGTCCCCGGCGTCGGAGCCGTCGACATAGATCGTCGACAGCGAGCATGAGCCGAGCAGCACCGTCGTGACGCCGTGGCGCAGGGATTCCGACAGCGCCGGTCCGCCGAGCACCTCGATGTCGTAGTGGGTGTGGATGTCGAGCATGCCGGGCAGCACCCACTTACCCGTTGCATCGATCACCTGCGCACAGTTCACCCCCGCGAGATCGTCATCGGTGATGGCGACCACGTGACCGTCCTTGATCGCGAGGGTCCGCACCGCCGACGGGGCGCCGGTGCCGTCGAACCAGCGGCCATTGCGGATGATCGTGTCGTAGCTCACAGTGCTGCTCACGTCCCCATCGAACAGGTCGACGCGACACGTGTCAACGACATCGTGAACACTTTCTTCGAATTGTCTACCGACCGCGAGCGCATAATCGACATGGTGACGCCGCTGCAGCGCTACATCGCCGAAGAAATCGCCACCGACCATGTCGAAGGCCTGCTTTCGCGGCGCGAGGCGCTGCGCCGGCTGGCCCTGCTGGGAGTCGGCGCGGCCAGTGCATCGGCCCTGATCGCCGCGTGCGCCGACAACGCGCGCAGCACTCCCGCCGGCTCGTCTGCACCCGCTGAGTCAGCGTCGGCCCAGCCCGCGCCGCCGGGGCAGGCCGGCGCGTTGCCCACCACGCCGGTGACATGGGCAGGCCCGGCCGGTGACCTCCAGGGCGCCTGGGCGCCGGCGGACGAACCGCGCGGCGGCATCCTCGTCGTCCACGAGAACAAAGGCCTCACCGAGTGGGTGCGGTCGGTGGCGGGCCGGCTGGCTGGCGCCGGCTACTCCAGCCTGGCGGTCGACCTGCTCTCCGGTGACGGCGGCACTGCGACGTTCACCGACCCCGCCGCCGCCACCGCCGCGCTCGGCCAGCGTGCTCCCGCCGACATGATCGCCGATTTGCAGTCCGGCATCGCCGAGCTGGCGCGCCGCACCCCCGGACGCAAGCTGGCCGCGATCGGGTTCTGCATGGGCGGCGGCCTGGTGTGGCGACTGCTCGACAGCGGGGTACCGCAGCTGGCCGCGGCCTTCCCGTTCTACGGCCCCACTCCGGAGGAGCCCGATTTCTCGAAGTCGGCGGGGGTGGCCGTCCTCGGTTTCTACGGTGCCCTGGACCAGCGTGTCAACGCCACCGAACCGGCCGCCCGCGCCGCCCTGGAAAAAGCGGGTCTGGTGCACGAACTGGTTACCGAGCCCGGCGCCAACCACGCGTTCTTCAACGACACGGGGGAGCGGTTCGATCAGGCCGCCGCCGACGACGCGTGGCGCCGCACGCTGGACTGGCTCACCGTCCACGTCGGCTGAGCGAGGCGCCGGGAGACGACGGACACCAGCGCGCCACCAGCTGTTCGACGACCTGCCGCCTCGGCGTCGGACGCCGCACATGCGGGCACGGTGTGATGCAGCGGTGCGGGTCGTCCAGGTGGCCAACTTCTACGGGCCCCGGTCCGGAGGCTTGCGCACCGCGATCGACAGGCTCGGCGCCGAATACTGCGCCGCCGGCCACGACGTGTTCCTCATCGTTCCCGGACCACGCCACGAACAGACGGTGGGCTCCACCGGGGTGATCCGAATAACGTTGCCTGCGTTGGGAATTCCCTTCACCGGCGGTTACCGCGCGGTCTCACCCCGCCCCGTCACCGCCCTGCTGGAACAGCTGCGCCCCGACGCCCTTGAGGTGTCTGACCGACTCACGCTGCGTTCGCTCGGACCATGGGGGCGCCGCCACGGCGTGTCCACGGTGATGATCTCCCACGAACGACTCGACCGCCTCGTCGGTCAGCTCCTACCCTCGCGCTGGGCCGAAGCGGTGGCCGACAGCGCCAACCGCCGGACGGCCGCCAACTACGACGTCGTGGTCTGCACAACCACTTTTGCGCGGGAGGAATTCGACCGGATCGGCGCGGCGAACCTGGTGACCGTGCCCCTCGGGGTCGATCTCGACCAGTTCCACCCGCGGCACCGATCCACGGCAGTGCGAGCCCAATGGGCTAGGCCTGGGCAGACACTGCTGGTGCACTGCGGCAGGCTCTCCGTCGAAAAGCACCCACACCAGAGCATCGATGCTGTTGCGGTGCTGCGTAATTCGGGGGTCGACGCGCGCCTGGTGGTGGTCGGGGAAGGGCCGTTGCGCGCCCGGCTGCAACGGCAGGCGCACGGGCTGCCGGTGGACTTCACCGGATATGTCGGGTGCCGCGACACCGTCGCGGCGATCCTTGCCAGCGCCGACGTCGCGCTCGCCCCAGGCCCGCACGAGACCTTCGGCCTGGCCGCGCTCGAGGCGCTGGCATGCGGCACCCCCGCAGTGGCGTCGAGCACTTCGGCGCTCGCGGAGATCCTCACCCAGGACAGCGGCGCCGTCGCCGACAACGATCCGCGGGCCATCGCGCACGCCGTCACCGCCGTGCTGAGTCGGCCGGAGGGCCATCGCAGGCACGGGGCGCGCCGGCGGGCCGAGCAGTTCACCTGGCCGCGGTCGGCCGCCGAGATGCTCCGCGCGCTGCGCGTGCAATAGCGGGTGCACCTGCACCGGCGTGGCCTACCATCCCACACATGCTGCGCACGCTCGCCGTCCTCACGGTCACTGCGCTGACCTTCGGGCCCAGCGCGCCGGCGAACGCCGAGCCCGACGCAGGCTCCTGCGACTACGCGCTGACACCGCCGACCCTGGTCACCGTATCGGGCACCACGATGGTCACGGCCAGCGTGACACCGCAGGCATGCGCCGGCGCCGTCACCTACCAGACCGTCGCCTGCCTGCAGATGGCCGGCAATCAGGGCCCGGGCCGGTGCAGTGCGGGGAACGGGATCCTGCCCGCCCAGGTGTTCTTCCAGCCCTACCGTCCCGGCACCGCATACACCGCGACCGGCCGCGGATGCGCCTCGTCGGGAAACCCGCCTCAGGCGTCCTGCCGGGAAACCGGCCCCCTCACCGTCACGCTGTGAGCGCCGCGGTTTAGCGCCGCAGCGGCCCGGGCATCCGACCGCTCAGCAGTTATTGATGGGGTCGTCAACCCCGCTGAGTCGAGGAGCCGGCATGGACAGCAACAACGTCGTGTGGATCGTGGTGGCCGCTGTCGCCGCGATCATCGTCATCGCCCTGATCGTGTTCGCCGCGCGCAAATCCCGCCACAAGCGCCGCGCGCAGGAAGCTGACCGGATCCGCGCGGAAGTCCACCAGGACAGCCAGCGGGTGCAGCGCCAGGCCTCGCTGGTCGAGGAGACCGAAGCGAAGGCCCGGGCGGCGCAGGCGGAAGCCGATGCCAAAGCCGCCGAGGCTGCCCGCCTCGCCGACACCGCCGCAGGCCGACGTGACGCGCTCACCAGTTCGCAGCAACACCTCGACTCGCGCCGCGAACACGCCGACAAGCTCGACCCGCGGGTGAGCGGCAACCGTGACGAGAGTGCCGACACCCGGACGACCGCTGAAGGCGCCGAGGATAGTCATCGGGTCGCGCCGGGCGCAGGCGCCGGACAGGTTCCACCAGAGGGACGCAGGGCCCGGTGATCAGTTGATCGCCGGTCAGACCGCTGCCTCGATTCTTTCGTCGCGGAAGTCGTACTTGACGGTACGTTTCGGGTCCGGCGTATCCCATGTCGTGTTCTTGATCACGACCTTAGTGTCGCCCGGCAGGAGCATCTGGAAATCGCCGTACACCCGGAAGATGGGGTTCTCCGCATACGCCACGGCGGCGTACCCTGCCGGGATCGTCGTCTCGTAACTCTTTGTGAAGGTGTGACTTCCGGTCCAGGTGTGGCCGTAGGCGACGCTGATCTCGAGGTTGACGATCTTGTCGAGGAATGACCGCGACGCTTTCGCCGTCACGCTGACGCTGTCGGTCTGGCTTTGTGTCTCGGAGAACGTGATTGTCCGTTTGATCGGACTGCTGCTGTTGTTCTCTTCGTACGAGACCTGGTGCTTGTCGGTATAGGCGTTCTTGTCCTCCCGGGTAGGGGTGAACGTGCAGGACGTGCGGGCGTCCTCGTTGCACAAATTGTTGAGAAAGCGCGACTGGGTGGCGGCATCGGAGGCCTCGACCGTGATCTGTGTGCCGGGCGCTCCGGTCATCGACACCGTGCTGCCGAGGATGTACTTCGCACTTCCGGCGAAGCACTGGCCGGAGCCTCCCGTCGCCGTGCATCTCACCGCGGCCTCGTTGAACTCGGTGGTGATGAGTTCCATGGCGTACGTGGTGCTCGCCGGATCGCCGACTACTTCGAATTCCGGCTTCACGGTGGTGCGCCGCAGGAAGTTGTAGATGACCTCGAAACGCAGCACCCCACCCGGTTGTACGACGGTGCCGACCGCAGGCCCGTTGAGTGCTCGCTCCTTGCTGCCGTAGGCGACGAGGGTGAGGGGCTTGTCGGTCAGGTTGTAGACGTCGATGCCCTTGGTGGTGGTACGCAGGGGGTTGATGTCGACCAGTGTCTGAGTCATCGAGTAGACCAAGGTCGCGTAAGGAGTCCGACTGGCCAGCGAGGCCTCTAACTGGCGCCGAACCAGGTCCAGGCCACCGAGCAGCGTCTGCACCGGCGCCGGCCGGACCGGATCTCCAGGCGCGAGCCCCGACGGCAGATCAAACGCTTCGAGAACACCTGACAGCAGCCGAAGAGGCGCCACCACAAGGTTTCTCAAAGCGCCCGGGGCAGGCGCCGACGTCACCGCCCGCTGCGTAGTGTGTTCGCCGACCGAGGTGGCTGCGGCGATCGGAACCGCCCCACCGTCGCCGCTGGCCGGCGCCGTCGTTTGCTTGTCGAGAGTCGCCGAGGTGCCCACAGCAATCGCCGACGGTTCGTTGTTGGCGTGCCGTGCGGCGATCTTGCTTTCGAATTGGGTGCGGACCGGCACGCGCCGTGAATCTGCCGGGTCATCGATATCGGCGGCTGGCGCGGCATGTGCATGACCCTGAGGCCCCGGTGGCAGGACCGACCCGTCGTCACCCCCTAGATCCGACGGTGGAACGGTGATCGCGGAGCGCGAAGAGCCGAGGCTGTCGGCATCGACATCGCCGCCGGTCGCCGGCTGGTCCGGGTTAGCCGACGAACGTCGCGGCCTCTGTGTATGACTGTGCCTGTCAACGCGGGACAGCCGCGTCGAGGCCGTTGCCGAGCGGAAAGGCGACGCCGACTCCGACGCCGTTGAGCCGTCGCCAGCTGCTGAGTCCGCCGTATCTGCGGCGGCAATTCCGGCACCACCCGCCAGGGCCAGGCCCCATCCCAGTGCACACGCTCCGGCCATCGACCGAGTCACAATGTGATTCATGCCCACTCCGAGAATTCACGGCCGGCGACGCCGGCATTCAGCGGAATTCAAGCACGATCGACACCCAATTGCAGCAGCACAGTTGTCCATATAGCGAATAGAAAGCAAATACTTTTGCCCGCCTATACGCGCACGGCGGCAAACAACATGCGCATTGCTGAGTGGTATGGTTACCCCGTCCAGACCACCGGGAGCCGCTTGATGCCGTGAATGAAGGCCGAGTGCAGTCGGTCGGGTTCGGCGACGGCACGCAGGTCCGGCACCGCGCGGTGCAACTCCTCGAACGCGACCGTGATCTCCCGGCGAGCCAAGTTGGCGCCGAGGCAGAAGTGCGCACCACCGCCGCCGAACCCTAGGTGCGGATTCGGGTGGCGCCGAACGTCGAACGTCCACGGGTCGGCGAACTTCGACTCGTCGCGGTTGGCCGACCCGTACCAGAGCGTCACCTTGTCCCCGGCGGCGATCCGCACGCCGCTGAGCTCGACATCGCGGGTGGCGGTACGGCGCATGTAGGCCACCGGCGATGCCCACCGCACGATCTCCTCGACCGCCGTCGGCGCGATGCCGGCGTAGTCCGACCACCACACGTCGCGCTGCTCGGGATAGCGGCTGAGCGCGAGCACACCGTGGCTGATCGCGTTGCGCGTGGTCTCGTTGCCCGCCACGACGAGCAAGATGAAGAACGACGCGACCTCGGCCGACGTCAGCCGCTCGCCGTCGAGTTCGGCGGCGACCAGCGCGGTGGTCAGATCGTCACCCGGATGCTCGCGTCGATCGTCGGCCAGTGCGGTGGCGTAGGCACCGATGGCCATCGCCACCGAGACGAACTCGTCGAAGTCGGTGGCGATGTCGGGATCGCCGAAGCCGAGGATGACGTTGGTCCAATGGAAGATCCGCTGGTGATCGGCTGCCGGGATGCCCATCATGTCGCAGATGATCTGCAGCGGTAGCGGTCCGGCGAGAGCGTCGACGATGTCGGCCCGCCCGTCGGGATGGCCGGCCACCATGTCGGCAACCAGCCGGGCGGCCCGCTGTCGCACCGAATCCTCGATCAGCGCAAGCACTTTGGGGGTGAACGCACTGCGCACGATGTTCCGCAGCCGGGTGTGGCGGGGATCGTCCATCGCGATCATCGAGCCGAAGTATTCGGCGAGTTCGGGGGATTGGTCACCGATCACGATGCCCAGAGCGGAGCTGAAGATCTCCGGATGCCTACTGGCGTAGAACACGTCGTCGTAGCGGGTGAGCGCCCAGTGCCCGGCGACCTCGGCTTCACCATCCGGACCGTCGGGGACGTACGCGTCGAAGAAGCGCACCGGCGCGTCCCGGCGCAGCGTGACGAAGGCTCCGTCACGGATGTCGTCGTCGCACCCCCAGAAGTCCCACGACCCCAGATCGGCCTCGGCCAACGCGATGTCCGGTGGGGGAGTTCCGTTCACCCGGGTGAGGTCGCCGACTTCCAGCCCGCTCATGCCACCCCAGGGTAGCGTCAGGGCCGAGCCTCATGACCCTTTCTGCCGTGGGTGCGGCGGTCCTCTTTCATCCGCGCCTCGTGCAGGTGCCGTTGCCCGCCGACGAGTTCCTCGCGCACACGCCGCTCGTGGTCGCGGATGACGTCCCAATAGGTGTCTTCGAACTCTTCGATGATCTGGAACGTCCACCGTCCCTCGAGGACGTTGCGGCCCACCACGTCGTTTTCCAGCCGTTCGGCGACGGCGTCATGGCCGGCCTCGCGCAGCGCGTCGCACGCCTCCCCGAGCAGCAAGTCGGCGCGGCCCATCAGCTGGTGGAACGAATACAGGTGGCCCCGAGCTCGTTCCACCCACTCCAGCGCTTCGGTCACCTTGCCGACGGCATCCACCGTGGCGTCGCTAGCGTCAGTCACGCCAAGCAAATACCCGCTTCAGCCCTCGACAATTACCTTGATTCTGTCCAATGTCTTACGCATGTCGCGCAGGTTGCGCCGTTTGCGAAGCTGGCCGCCGGCCACCGAGTACAGCGCCATCAGCGGGTTCTGGACGAGGCGAAACGACTCGGTGACATCGGTTGCCGATGCGGTGGGGGTGAGGCGGTAATGCCAATTGTTGACGGCGCGGCCGCCGGCGAGCACTTCGAAGCCGAACTCCCGGCCCGGATCGCAGGCGGTGATCCGGCATGTCGTCCAGTAGACAGGGCCGATCTCGTTGCGCCGCACGTGGCCGCGGAAGCGGGCACCGAGGGCGGGCCCGGTGGCACCGTCGAGCCATTCGGCTTCGAACACCTCCGGTGACACCCGGCCGGTGTTGCGGATATCGGCGATGAGATTCCAGATGGCCTCCGCCGGTGCCGCCATCGACACCGTCACCTCGCCCTGCATCGCGAACCTGCCGTCAGCGGTCGAATTCGGAGTCGTCGTCGGTGGGGACTTCGATGGCCTGCTCGATCAGGTCGGCCTCGTTGGCCTCCCAATCATGGTCGTCGGCCACCCGCTGCGCTTCGCGCCAGGTGTCGTCGTCGGCGTCCTCGGCGGTCGTGGGGGTGAGCTGTTCGACGACGTCGGCTTCGGCGGCGTCGGGCAGTGGATCGCGGTCAGGTGTGGTCATCGCGGGGTGCCTCCGAGAGTCGGGGGAGCGGTCTCCCCACGATAGTTCGCCGGGCTGGAGCCGACGCAGGGGCGGCCCGGCGATTCACGTCTGCCCAGCGCACTCGGGTACTGTGCGTAACACTGCGCTCCGACGAGACAGGTCCTCAAACCACGCGGGGCCGCCATCGACCAGCCCACCAGATTCAAAGGCCAGAGATTTGCCAGACACCAGTAACGGGACCCAGGATCTGACACCGCACTTCGAAGACGTCCAGTCGCATTACGACCTGTCGGACGACTTCTACCGGCTGTTCCTTGACCCCACCCAGACCTACAGCTGCGCGTACTTCGAGCGCGACGACATGACCCTCGAAGAAGCCCAGCTCGCCAAGATCGACCTGTCGCTGGGCAAGCTCGGCCTCGAACCCGGCATGACGCTGCTCGACGTGGGCTGCGGCTGGGGCGCGACGATCAAGCGCGCCGTCGAGAAGTACGACGTCAACGTGGTCGGCTTGACGCTGAGCCGCAACCAGCAGGCCCACGTGCAGAAGGTGCTCGACGGGCTCGACAGCCCGCGCAGCAAGCGCGTGCTGCTGCAGGGGTGGGAGCAGTTCCACGAGCCGGTGGACCGCATCGTCTCGATCGGAGCCTTCGAGCACTTCGGCCGTGACCGCTACGACGAGTTCTTCAGCCGGGCCTACGACGTGCTGCCCGCCGACGGCGTGATGATGCTGCACACCATCGTCAAGCCCGACGACGACGAGTTCGCCGCCAGGAACCTGCCGGTCACGATGACCAAGATCAGGTTCTTCAAGTTCATCATGGACGAGATCTTCCCCGGCGGTGATCTGCCGCAGCCGGTCAAGGTCAAGAGCCATGCGACCAAGGCCGGGTTCGGCGTCGGGCTCGTCCAGCCGCTGCGGCTGCACTATGCCCGCACGCTCGATCTGTGGGCCGCCGCGCTCGAGGCCAACAAGGACCAGGCCATCGCGATCCAGTCCGAAGAGGTCTACGAGCGCTACATGAAGTACCTGACCGGGTGCGCGGACCTGTTCCGCGACGGCTACACCGACATCTGCCAGTTCACCCTCACGAAGGGCTGATCAGCTCGGGTTCAGGTAGGACTTCGCCGGCTGACCCGGTTCCCCGCCTGCGGCGTCCCGTCGACGGGCTGCCATCCCCGCCAGCGCTTCGAACACCACGCGGTGGGCGGCGTTGACCGTCAACTCGGCGTGATCGTAGGCCGGTGCCACCTCGACGACGTCGACGCCCGCGATGTCGTGCTCGTAACAGAGCTGCCGCACCATCCGTAGCAGGTCGGCGCTGGTGATGCCGCCCGGCTCAGGGGTGCCGGTACCGGGCGCGTGCGCCGGGTCGAGCACGTCGATGTCGACCGAGACGTAGAGCTTGTCGGCCTTGGCCAGCGCCTCACCGACCGCGTCGGCCATCACCGCCTTGAAGCCGCGCTCCCAGATCTCCTGCATGGTGTGCCAGGTCATCTTCTGCTCTTGCATCCACTCGAACGTGTCCTGCGGAGGCCAGTAGCCGCGCAGCCCGACCTGCACGAAGTGGGAGCCGGGTACCGCGCCGGACTCGATCAGCCTGCGAATCGGGGTGCCGTGACTGGCCAGGTTGCCCTCGATCTCGTCGGCGGTGTCGGCGTGTGCGTCGAAGTGCACGATGCCGACGTTGCCGTAGCCGTGCACGTCGGCCACCGCGGTGGCGGCCGGCCAGGTGATCGAGTGGTCACCGCCCAGGATCACCGGCACGATGCCACGGCTGGCGATCGCTGCCACGCGGTCCTTGATGTTTCGATGCGACACCTCGGTCTGCCCGTGTGGGCAGTAGGCGTCGCCGAAGTCGACGACCTCGAGCCAGTCGAAGATCTCCAGGCCGAGGTCCATGTGATAAGTGCCCGGCTCGTAGGCCGTGGCGCGGATCGCCCGCGGGCCGAAGCGGGCTCCGGGCCGGTTCGTGGTGGCGATGTCGAATGGCGCGCCGACGATCGCGACGTCGGGCTGCCACGAGTCGAGCTGCTCGGTCTCGGTCAGGAACGGCCGGTGCCCGAACGACGCGACCCCCGCATACGCGAGCTCCAATTGCTCGACCATGCCGGGCGGGAGATCGCGCTGGTGTCCATGCTCATGACCCATGCGAGGACCGTACCGGTCATCCGGCGCCGCGGCCGGTCAACGCGAAGCGCAGTGCATCCGGCACGGGCCGCTTGGCCCAGTCGTCCGTCGAGACCACCACGTAGGTGTTCGCGCCACGCACCGCGACCTGCTCGGCATCCTCGGGTTCGTGGGCAGCCCGCCGCCGCACCGTGAACTCGACGGTGAAGCTGGTGGTGCCCACCCGCATGCACGCGGCGCCGACCCGCACGACATCCCGCCAGCGCACCGGCGCGGCGAAATCGATCTCGCTGTGCACGACCTGGAAGTCGTAGCCACCGGCGACCAGGTCCTCGTAGACGACACCGCAATGTTCGAAGAGACCGGTGCACGCCTCGTCGAACCAGGTGAGGTAGTGGCCGTTGAACACCACCCCCTGCTGGTCGATCTCTGCGTAGCGGGGCACCACAGGCAGCGAGTATGCGGTCATCACGACGACTTTAAGGGTGGGGCAGACTCGAGCCATGCAGCTCGTGACGATCGACGACATTCGCGCCGCCGCGCAGCGAATCCGCGGCCACATCGTGCGCACGCCGCTGGTCCCCGCGCCATGGGGTGACCCGGAACGGCCGTTGTGGGTGAAGCCGGAGAGCCTGCAGCCGATCGGCGCCTTCAAGGTGCGCGGCGCGTTCAATGCGCTGACCGCGGTGAGGGAGCAGCCCGGTGAGGTCACCGACGTCGTGGCCTACAGCAGTGGCAACCACGCCCAGGCCGTCGCCTACGCCGCAGCCACCTTCGGCATGCGGGCGCACATCGTCATGCCGGAGGAGACACCCGAGGTGAAGGTGGCCGCCACCCGGGCGCACGGGGCGCGGGTGGTGCTGTGCGGCGCGGGCCAACGCGAGGCCGTCGCCGCCGAAGTGGTCGCCGACACCGGCGGGGTGATGATCCCGCCGTTCGACCACCGCGACATCATCGCCGGTCAGGGCACCATCGGCCTGGAGATCGCCGAGGATCTCCCGTCGGTGGCCACGGTGCTGGTCCCGGTCAGCGGAGGCGGACTCGCCTCGGGCATCGGGGTGGCGATCAAGGCGCTCTGCCCGTCGGCCGTGGTGCTCGGCGTAGAGCCCGAACTGGCCGCCGACACCGCCGAGGGCCTGCGGACCGGCGAGCGGGTGGATTGGCCGGTGACCCTGCGCAACCGCACGGTCGCCGATGGTCTGCGTTCCCAACCGTCCGAGTTGACCTTCACTCACCTGCGCGCGGTCCTCGACGACATCGTGACCGTGACCGAGGATCAAATACTTTCTGCGGTAAGCGAATTCGCGTACCGCGGCCATCTCGTCGCCGAGCCCAGCGGAGCTGTTTCACTGGCGGCTTATCGTCATCACTCGACGCCGCCCGGCCCGACCGCGGTGATCCTCTCCGGCGGCAACATCGAACCGCGACTGCTCGCCCGGACACTCGCAGACTGACCCCTCGACTCGTTTGACGAGTGTGCAATACCCGGTGCGCGGCAGGTAAGGTCACCGCGACGAAGGAGTGATTCGTGGACGCAGTGCTCGGCTTGTCGGTGACGTCATCGGCCGTCGGACTGGTCCTGGTCCAGCGGCAGGACGCCGACGACGCCGCGATGACGGGCTCGGGTTTCGAGGTGGCGACGTCAGAGCTGGCCGCTGAAGCGGTACGGCGCACGGAGGCGCTCGCCGCTCAGCGCGGCCAACGCGTGCAGTCGATCGGCGTCACCTGGAGTGACGATGCTCGTGTCGAGGCGTCGCTGCTGCTCAAAGAGCTCACCGATTCGGGCCACAACATCGTGCCGGTGCAACTATCGGAGGCCACCGATGCGCTGGCTCGCGGGATCGCCGAGGTGATGGGGTATCACACCACCGCGGTGTGCGTGGTGGAGCCGGGGCAGCTCATCGCGCTCGTCGTCACCCCGGACGACGGCGCCGTCCAGACGGCCGTCAACAACGCCGTGATCACCGAGGAAGACCTCATCGGATGGCTGAGCGCGGTCTTCGCCCGCGCGGACTGGGAGCCCGAGGCGCTGGTGCTCGTCGGCTCTGCCGAGGACCTCGACGGGATTGCACCCGTGCTCGAGGATGCGTTGGCCGTGCCGGTCTTCTCGCCCGCCGAGGCCCAGTTGGCGTTGGCGCGCGGCGCGGCGCTCGCCTGCACACCGAGCTTCGACGGATGGTGGACCGACGAAGACCACTCACCGATTCCGGTGACGCGGCCTCGCCGGATCGAGCGGCTGCGGCAGGTGGGCCCGACGGCCATGATGGCCGGCGGCCTGGTCACCTTCGTGGTGTCGGTGTCGGCGGCCCTCGGGATGCAGTTCGTGCCCGAGCGACCCACGCCGCCGGTGCGACCAGCCGCACAGACCACGGTTCCGGTGCTGCCGTCGGCGCCTGTGATTCCGCCGCCGCCAGTCGTCGAGGCGCCGCCCGCCCCCGCACCGGTCGAGGAGGCGCCCCCGACCGAAGAACCGCCGACGCCAGCAGTGGAAGAAGCCCCGACCCCCGAACTGGCGCCCGAACCGCCCCCGGTCGACGCCTCCGTCGCCGTGCCCAGCGAGGCCGCCCCGATCCCGCCGCCCGAGGTCCTGCCCCCGCCGGTGCCCGAGGAGCGACCCGGAATCCTGCAGCGCATTCGCGACAAGCTGGCCGGCGTGCGAGACGAGCAGCCACCGGCCGTCGAGCCGCCGCCCCCGCCGCCGCCTCTACCCTGAGGGGCGTGACCCTGCGCGTGGGCCTGCGCATCGCGATCGTCGCGGCCGTCGCCGCGGCATTGCTCGTCGTGGGTGTAACCTCCGAACGCGGCCTGTGGTGGCGGATGATCACCTTCACCTACCAGGTCAATGTGCTGGCCGCCGCCTACTACCTGTGCACGCTGGTCTGGCCGCGGGCCGACGGGCGCGCCGGGGTGCGGGGCGCAGTCGTGCTCTACGTGGTGATGGCCGGGCTGGTCTGGAACCTGTTCCTGGTCGATCGCAGCATGGGCTACACGGTCGCCAACCTCCTGCTGCACGGTGTCGTGCCGGCTCTGGCGCTGTGCGATTGGGTGCTCGTCGGACGCCGGGCCACTCCGGTGTCCGCGACGCTCGCGTGGTGGCACCCCGTCGCATGGCTGGCGTTCCCGGCGGCGTACCTGGCCTTGGCCCTGCTGGTGCTCAACGACCTGGGCCGACGGGCGCCCTACTTCTTCCTCGACACCGACAGCGTGGGTGCCGCCGCAGTGGCAGCCAATGTCGCCGCGCTGGCCGCCGGCGTTCTCGCCCTGGGCTATGCGTTGCTGGCCCTCGGCGGTGGGGTGAAACGTTCACCCGAGTGAGCGCGATACCAGTTCAACAGGGGTGAACCCCGTCGATTACCTAGGATGGCACCGTGGCGAGCGCCTCACGTGAACACAACCGACTCCGCTTCTCGATCACCCGCATGGCGGCGGTGATCGGCTCGGTGGCAGTGATGGCCGGCCTGTCGGTCGGCCCGTCCGCAGTCGGGGCGATCGACACCGCCCTGCCTGCGCTTCCGTCGACGATCAGCGAGATCTCACCGTCGCCGGGGCAGACAGTGGGTGTCGGGCACCCCGTCACCGTTACCTTCGCAGCGCCGGTGCCCGATCGCGGAGCCGTCGAAGGGTCCTTCGCCGTACGGCCGGGGGAGCGCGCTGCGCCCGCGCACGGCACATTCTCCTGGCTCGACGACCGGACCGTGCAGTGGACACCCGCACAGTTCTTCCCGGCGCACGCACCCATCGACGTGTCAGTGGGTGGCTTCGCCACCAGCTTTAAGACTGGGTCATCGGTCGTCGGCGTCGCCGACATCGACGCGCACACCTTCACTGTGAGCATCGACGGCGTCGTCGCGCGCGAGATGCCCGCGTCGATGGGCAAGCCGAAGTTCCCCACACCCGTCGGCACTTTCACCGCGCTGGAGAAGCAGCAGTCGGTGGTGATGGACTCGCGCACCATCGGCATCCCGCTGTCGGACCCCGAGGGCTACAAGCTCACCGTCGCCGACGCGGTACGCGTCACGTGGGGCGGGGTGTATGTGCACTCGGCACCGTGGTCGGTCGGGTCACAGGGCTACGCCAACGTCAGCCACGGCTGCATCAACCTCGGCCCGGACAACGCGGCGTGGTACTACGACATGGTCAGCGTCGGAGATCCGATCGTCGTCCAGGCATAGTCGCGGTCACTGCGCCGTCATATTTGCTGCGCGTCGGCGGGGTAACCCTTTGTCACTGAAGACGGAGGTGCGACCATGCACGACCACGCGCACGAGACAGCCAGCCTGGCCGACGTGTCCCAGCTCGGAGATTCACCCCTGTTGCGGGCCATGAGCGGTGAGTTCGTGAGCATCGACGCGCACGACAGCTTGGTCGCGATCGCGCGGCACGAGCCGATCCGCGCTCAGCAGTTGGTCTGAATCCGGAACTTCGCTGTTGCGGCATCGCTTGGCGTCGCGGTGAAGTTGCCGTCGGCAGTGCCGGTGATCGTGTAGCGACCCTGGTTACCGGTGACCTGCGCGTCACCGATGTTGCCCTTCCAGAAGTTGCCGGAGAAACCGCCGATATCCCGGAACTCGACGGACTCGGCTTTGGGCGGTCCGTCCATCGCCAGGACCGCGGTGAAACCCTTCTCCTTGCCGGGCGTCTGGATGTACCAGGTGAAACCCGTCTGCCGGCACGTGACCGGGAATGCGCCGCCGGCATCGTTGCCGTCGATCGACACGGTCGCCGTGGTCCCGCCGAGCGCGGGCTCGGGCGACGAGCAGGCGGTCAGACCGAGGACGGCGCCACCGACAGCCAGGGCAGCGGCGAGATGTCGAGTCTCCATGGCGACCGACTCTATGCGGTTGCCCGCCCTTGCCAGGGGACTTCGGAGCGCAATGTGCGCAGGGCCTCACCGGAGAGCGGCGGACGTCGTCGCATCGGCAGGCAGGAACGCTTCGATGCTGAGCTCGGAGGCGGTGAGGTCCAGCGCAGTTCCGAACGTCGTCACCATCGACAGCAATCGGAGTTCAACGCCGTCGGGGGTCACCAGGTCGAGTGGAACCGCCACCGAGCCCAAGTCGGGGGAGCGATTCTCCCCACCCGGGTATCCACCGATCTCGTCGAGCAAAACGGTGAGCTCCCCGGTGTCGTCGGCCGACGCCTCCCGCCGCAGGCGCTCCATCAGGTGGCCGCGCCATTGCCCGAGATTGCGGATGCGCGGCGCCAGACCCTCCGGATGTAGAGCGATACGCAGTGCGTTGGGCCGGTCGAGCAGGTGCGGTGCGACACCGGCGAGCAGGACGCTCGCCCCAGCGTTGGCGCTGACCAGATCCCAGACCCGGTTCACCACGATGCACGGATAGGGTTCGTACGCCTCGAGCACACGCGCCAGACCGGCCTGGACGGCCGCCATGTCGGGCGCATTCAGCGGCCGCTCGGTGTAAGCCGGCGCGTGCCCGGCTGCCACCAGCATGCGGTTCTGCTCGCGTCGGGGCACCTCGAGAACGGCGGCGAGCCGCAGCACCATGGCCCGGCTGGGAGTCGCGCGGCCCGTTTCGACGAAGCTGATGTGCCGCGCAGACACACCGGCCCCCAGCGCGAGTTCGAGCTGGCTGAGTCGGCGCCGCGCGCGCCAGCGCCGCACCATCGCGCCCACGGTCGTCGGGGGCACGTCCCGCGTCACCATGAACCCAGTGTGGCAACCACCGGTAACGGCAGCCACTACCTCTGGGGTAATTGCATCGGTTACCTCGGAAGCGAATCGTGGGGGTATGCCCGAGACAGACACTCCGCGATGGCTGCGACTCGTCCTGATCTGTGACCGCACAGGCTCGGCGTGGTATGTGGGCACCGGGTTTTTCTTCGCGCCGATACTCGCCGTCGTGTCGCCCTGGCCGCAGGTGACGGCGGTGCTGTGGATGCTGATCGGGCTGGCCGGACTGTGGCTCGGGCTGCTGGGGCTGGCCATGGCGACCGGATTGGCGTTGGTGCTGCGGGCCGGCGGCGACATCGGAGAGGACTATTGGCGCTCGGTCATCGACTACCCGACCGGATCAGCAACTGGTCGCGCAGCGTCGCGCCCAGCCATGCCTCGAACTTCCGTCGCGACCAGCCGCGACGACCCACGAGTCGGCTGTAGAGCACCGGTTCGGTGAACAGCGCAGCCAGATCGATGGCCTCGGAATGGCTGATGTCGTCGCGGAGTCTGCCTGTGTCGCCCACTGCGGCGACGACGGCTCTGGCCCCATCACGGCGCTGGTCGGCCATCCGCTCGAACAGAGCACGCGCCGCGTCGTCGGCGCCCGCCGCGCTCTCGAGCACGACGAACAAGCCGGCGACCCGCGAGTCCACATCGGTCAGCACGCGAGCCCAGCGGTCCAGGATGGTGCCCGCATCTGGCTGAGCCAGCAGTTCGATCACCTCGGGACGATCGGCCAGCGGCACCGGCGCATCATCTCCGGCCACGGCCCGATCCACCGCCAGCGCGAGCAGTTCGGCTTTCCCGCCGACCGCGGTGAACACCGTCTTCTTGCTGACCTCCGCCGCGGCCGCGATGGCCTCCACCGAGGTCGCCGCATACCCCGAGGCGGTGAAGAGCTCCGCGGCCGCAGCGACGATGCGCCGACGAGTCGCCTCGGCCTGCGCGACGCGTAGCGGCGAGCGATACACCCGCTTGACAGGGTCAGACATTATGGGCGACTGTTAGCGTATTCATTACGTTATAGGTTACCTGAAATGGGGCGACATGACCGTCACCGTGATAGGCGCCGGACCGACGGGTTTGTTCACCGCGATCGCACTGGCCCGCCGTGGGCGACGGGTAATCGTCATCGACCGGGATCCGGGTCCGCTCCCCGGCATCCCGTGGCGACGCCGGGGCGTGATGCAGTTCGCGCACGCCCACACGTTCCGCGGCCCGGTGGTCGACCTGCTCGACGACAGGATTCCCGATGCGATGGCACTTCTGCGGCGCGCGGGTGCCACCACCGTCACCGACGACGACGGCGCTGCGATCGCCCTGCGCTGCCGACGCGAGGTCTTCGAACGCGCACTGTGGGATGTTGCCCGCCGTGAGCCGGGGCTGACGCTGGTCACCGGCCACGTCGATCGCGTCCTGCGAGAGGGCGGACGTGCAGTCGGGGTCGCCGTCGACGGCACGGCTGTCGCCGCCGATCTGGTCGTCGATGCGTCGGGCCGCACCGGCCGCATCTCGCGCCAGCTCGGCATCGCAGGCGAGGCGGTCCCGTGCGGGGCGGTGTACGTCACCCGGCAGTACCGGCTCCCCGACGCGATGACCGGACCGGTCAACGCCCCGGTCGGCCTGTCGCTGAGTCTGCACGGCTACTTCGCCGTCGCATTCCTTCACGACGCCGGCACGTTCTCGGTGACGATCACCCACGACGGCACCGACTCCCGGCTGCTCCAGCTGCGCCACCCAGCGGTGTTCGAGGCTGCCGCGCGGGCGATCCCGCTGCTGGCCGACTGGGTCGAGCGGGGCGAACCGCTGACGCCGGTTCTCCCCGGCGGCAAGCTGCACAACACCTATCGCAGCCAGCTCGGCCGCGACGGCCGTCCCGTCGTGCCGGGATTGCTTGCCGTCGGCGATTCCGTCTGCACCACAACACCGTTGGCCGGCCGCGGCGTCACGCTGGCGTTCAGACAGGCGCACACGATGGTGAACCTGCTGGACCGCCACCCGGGCGACGCGGAGGCGGTGGCCGGCGAATACGACGTCTGGTCCCGCGCGCAGCTGTATCCCTGGTTCCTCGACCACGTGCGCTGCGATGAGGATCGGCTGCGCAGATGGGCGGGTGGCGCGGTGGATATGGGCCGATCGCTGCCCTCGGACCTCGTGGTGGCCGCAGCCGCCGCCGACGTCTCGCTGCGCGCCGAGGTGGCGGCCTACGACCGGATGCAGGCGCTGCCCGCGACCCTGGATCGGCTGCAGCAGCGGGCGCAGGACGTCTACGCCTCGGGATGGCGACCGCCGACGGCCGCCGGACCCACGCGCGCGGAACTGGCCGAGCTGTGTGTTCAGTGGGCGACGGGGCAGCCGGTGCCGGTGTAGTCGACCTGCCAGTGCTTGATCCCGTTGAGCCAGCCCGACCGCAGGCGCTGCGGCGTCCCGATCGAGCGAAGGTCGGGCATGTGATCGGCGATCGCGTTGAACATCAACTCGATCGTCATGCGCGCCAGGTTGGCGCCGATGCAGTAGTGCGCGCCGGTGCCGCCGAACCCCACGTGCGGGTTGGGGTCCCGCAGGATGTCGAACGAGTACGGATCCTCGAACACCTCCTCGTCGAAGTTGGCCGACCGGTAGGACATCACGACGCGCTGGCCCTTCTTGATCGGCACGCCGGACAATTCGTAGTCGCACAGCGCCGTGCGTTGGAACGACGTCACCGGTGTCGCCCACCGCACGATCTCGTCGACGGCCGTCGCCGGGCGTTCTTTCTTGAAGAGCTCCCACTGATCGGGATGCTCGGTGAACGCGATCATGCCGTGGGTGATCGAGTTGCGAGTCGTCTCGTTGCCCGCGACGGCGAGCAGCACCATGAAGAAGCCGAACTCGTCATCGGAGAGCTTGTGGCCCTCCACGTCAGCCTCGACCAGCTTGGTCACGATGTCATCGCCCGGCTGCTCGGCGCGCTGGGCCGCCAGCTGCATCGCGTACATGATCAATTCGGTTGCCGCGTTGCGGTTGTCGTAGTGCGCGAATTCCGGGTCGTCGTCGCTGACCATCTGGTTGGACCAGTCGAAGAGCTTCTTGCGATCCTCGATCGGTACGCCCAGCAGCCCGGCGATGGCCTGCAGGGGAAGTTCGCACGACACCTGTTCGACGAAGTCGCCCGCGCCTTCGGCCGCCGCGCTCTTGGCGATGTTCTGGGCGCGGGCGTCGAGATCGGCACGCAGGCGCTCGACGGCGCGCGGGGTGAAACCGCGCGAGACGATCTTGCGCAGATGGGTGTGGTGGGGGGCGTCCATGTTGAGCAGCACGAACTTGCCGGTTTCGATCTGCTCGCCGGTCGACCCCTCGGGGTAGCGGGGCAGGGCGGTCTTCTCGAGGCTGGAAAAGACGTCGCTGCGCTTCGAGATCTCCTTGACGTCACGGTGTTTGGTCACCACCCAGTAGCCGCCATCCCCGAACGGACCGGATCCGCCGGAGGTCTGTTCGTTCCACCAGATCGGGGCACTACGACGCAGCTCGGCCAGCTCGTCGACCGGCAGGCGCTCGCAGTTGAGGTCAGGATCGGTGAAGTCGAAGCCAGGTGGGAAGACCGGAGTCGGCATGCTGGGGCTCCTTGCCGTCATGTGCCGTCATAGGGCTGTATCGCATGCCTACACCACCGACCCGCCTCGGTGCGCCGAGTTCGCGGACTTCGATCAAACAGTGCGTGTAACGAATGCGGTCCCGGCACAGAAGCACAGGGTGACAATGACGGAGGCGGCCGGCACAGGGGCCGCACACCCGAAGGGGGCACCGGTGATGTTCGGATGGCACGTCAAGACCGCCTCTGCTGTGGGCGCCGCTGCGGTCGCGGGGCTACTGGTGTGTGCGCCGCTCGCGGCCGCCGATCCCGATCCCGTTCCGCCGCTGCCGGCGCCGGCACCCGGGCAGCCGCCCGTCGACCCCGCAGCGGTCCCTGGTGCGCCGGTACAGGCGCTGGCCGGAGGCCCGGCCGACGCTGCCGCGGTTCCGCCGGTGGGGGTGCCGCACCTGTCCAGCCCCGAAAATCTGCCGCCGGGCACCACCGAGACCCCGGCCCCGCAGACCCGCCTCAGCTATCTGCGCGATCTCTGGCATTCGATGCAGACCCAAGAGGTCAGCGGATCGGATGCGCTGCTGCTGCTGACCCAGCGCCCGATGTCCGCGACGCCAGGCATGCAGCCGACGCCACCGGTGCCGGCCCCCGCCGCGCCAGCGGCTCCGCTGGCTCCCTAGGACGCCGCCACCGTTTCTGACACGGCCTCGATCCGGGCCGGCACGTGCTTGTGCAGCGGCGTGCCCGCGAAGGGATCCCGCCACCCGCTGGACGTGAGCGCATTCGGCGCCACTCCGGGCGCCACCGTGCGGCCCTCGCCGTCGACGAAGTCCACGCCGAAGCCGTTGGGCAGCGAGGCGTGTCCGGGCAGCATCGCATCGCTGACCTCGACCACCGCCTCCGCCGTGCCCGCTGCGGTGCTGATGCGGGCCCGACCACCGTCGCTCAGCCCGAGAATGTCCGCATCGGCGGCACTGACCCTCAGCGCGCCATGGGCATCGCGCATGCGCCATGACGGATCGCGCATGATGTCGTTGGCGGTGAAGGCGCGACGCTCCCCGGCCGACAACACGATCGGGAACTCGGGGGAGGTGAGCGTCGCGGTCGTCTCGGTCAGCCTCGCCACCTCGGCCAGCATCTCGGGTATCGCGATCGCGATCCTGCGGTCCGGATGAGTGATGAGCGCGAAATCGTCCTCGTATTCGTGGACGGTGAACGTGACGCCCGAGCGGCCGGACAGGATCGCCTCGAACAGCGCGTTGCCGTCGGCGTGGCCGGCACGACGCACCGCGTCGGGGTAGGTCATCGCGGTCTTCTGCGCCAACCCCCACAGCGCAGCGGCGCCGGCCAGACCGTCAGGCAACGTCGCACCCA
The DNA here is from genome assembly GCA_040752555.1 of Actinomycetota bacterium. Lineage (GTDB taxonomy): Bacteria > Actinomycetota > Actinomycetes > Mycobacteriales > Mycobacteriaceae > Mycobacterium. The sequence continues at coordinate 249,921 of JBFMGT010000005.1, forward strand.
GCGTTTCGTAGAGCACGAACGGGAGTAGCTTCGCCAGACCAGGATTCGCGCCGACGGCCGCCATGAACGCCGCGGCGAACTCGTCGAGACCGCGCTCAGCGGCCTCACGGAGCGGAACGAGTTCGCCCTCGTCGACGACGCCGAGCGCCCGGGTCAGGCGGGCCCAGATCTCGGGCTCGGGCAGCGTGCCCGCCAACGGCTCCATCAGCCGGTGCCGGAGATGGAAGGTGTTGCGCGGGAACTCGAGATTGAAGAACGTGGCCTCCGCCTTCTCGAACTGGGAAGCGGCGGGCAGGACGTAATGGGCCAGGCGGGCCGTCTCGGTCATCGCGACGTCGATGACCACGAGCAGCTCCAGGCTTTCGAATGCTGCCCGGACAGCGCTCGAATCGGCCACCGAGTGGGCCGGGTTGCTGCTTTCCACGATCAGGGCACGGAACCGGTCGGGGTGGTCGGTGAGGATCTCGTCGGGCACCACGTTGCTCGGCATCAAGCCGCCGATGATCGGGGCGCCGGTGACCGGGGTGCGGCCGACACCGCCGGGCCGGAACAGTGGCGCGAACGACGAATGCAGGTGCTGCGAGCCCGGTTTGGCGAAATTTCCGGTCAGAATCCACAGCATCTTGTTCAGGTAGGAGCACAAGGTGCTGTTCACCGATTGCTGGACGCCGAGGTCCTCGAACACCGCGACACTGCCGGCACAGGCGATGCGCCGGGCGGCGTCGCGCAGCAGCTGCTCGTCGACACCACAGCGCTGGGCGTAGTCGGCAACCGGGACCTGCCTCAGCACGGCGCGGACCTCGTCGGCACCTGTCACATGTTCGGCGAGAAACGCCTCGTCGCAGAGGTTTTCCTGAACCAGGACGGCGGCGAGCGCGGCCAGACACCACGCGTCGGTTCCTGGGCGCACGCGCAGATGGAAATCGGCCATCTTCGCGGTGTCGGTGACCACCGGATCGATCACGATCATCGACCGGGCCGGATCCTTGGCGATCTCGTTGAGCACCACGCGTGCACGCGGGAAACTCTGCGACATCCACGGGTTCTTGCCGACGAACACCGACACCTCGGCGTGGTCGAATTCGCCTCGCGTATGGCCGCCGTAGAAGTGCGCATCCACCCAGTGCTCGCCGGTCTTCTCCTGGGCCAGCGCGTTGGAGCGGTGATACGACCCGAGTGCTTTGAGGAAGGCGCCGCTGTAGGCGCCGCCGAGGTGGTTGCCTTGCCCGCCGCCCCCGTAGTAGAGGATCTTGTCCCCGCCGTAGGCTTCGGCGACCGCGGCGAAGCCGGTGGCGATCTCCGATATCGCGGTGTCCCAATCGATTTCCTCATACGAGCCATCGGGGCGGCGCCGCATGGGGGATGTCAGCCTATTGCGCTGGTTCTGGTAGTGGTCCAAGCGCAGCGCCTTGTTGCAGGTGTAGCCGCGCGACGCCGGGTGGTCCTTGTCGCCGCGGATGCGGGCCAGCCTGCGGTCGTCGACCTGAACGACGATGCCGCAGTTGCATTCGCAGAGGATGCACGCGGTCGGTTGCCAGTCACCTGCGTCGTCGGTCATCGTGAGTCTCGCTTTCTCGTGCCGGCGGGCAGTGCCCCGTTGACCATGTCCGCGAGTTGGGTGTGCACCCGGCGCAGCGGTTCGAGGTCGCGGGCGGCTCGGGCGATGACGATCGCACCTTCGAACGCCGACAACGTGAACACCGCCAGGTCCTCGGCGCGGTCGCCGGTGACTCCGTCGGCGCGTAACCGTGCCGCCAAGAGCTCACGCCACCGCGCGAACGCCGCCGCCGCGCGGTCGAGCACCGGCTGCTCAGCGGCGTCGGGTTCGCCCGCCTCCACGGCAACGGCGACCACCGGACATCCGGCACGAAAGTCACTGTCCCGCAACTGCCTTGCGTATCCGGAGAACAGTGCGTCCAGCGCGTCGACAAAGGACGGTGCCGCATCGAGCTTGCGGGCCATGTACTCGCCGGCGTAGTCGACGGCCTCGCACAGCAACTGGGTGCGCCCACCGGGGAAATAGTGGTAAGCCGACCCGCGCGGGGCTCCGCTGTGCTCGAGGACATCAGAGATCGCGGTGGAGTGCGCGCCGCGCTCACGGATCAACAGCGCCGCGGACACGACCATGCGCTCGCGAGGACTGGGCACCCGGCCTCCCTTCGGTGTTATGTATGCAAACCTACATAATCGAGGGGCAAAAGCAAGGGGCGGTCGGCCACGACGGGCGCGGCCGACCACCCCGGCTACTGCTAGACCGTGGCAGCCTCGTTGAGTTCGGCGAGCCGGCCCGTTGCCTCCAGGTACTCCTGCACCCAGCGCTCGATCACCGTCGCGGTCTTCTCGACCTTGGTGAACTGACCGACCACCTGGCCGACCGGGTTGAACGCGACGTCGACCGACTCGTTCGGATACTTGTGCGTCGCGGCCACCGCCATGCCCGACACCATGTACTGCAGCGGCATGCCAAGCGGCTTGGGGTTCTCCGGGTTCTCCCAGGCCTCGGTCCAGTCGTTCTTGAGCATCCGTGCCGGCTTACCGGTGAACGACCGGCTGCGCACGGTGTCACGACTGGTCGCCTTCGCATACGCGGCGTGCTGGACCGGCGTGTGCTCGGACTCTTCGACCATCACCCATTGCGATCCGGTCCAGGCACCCTGGGCGCCCAGTGCCAGCGCCGCGGCGATCTGCTGGCCGCTGCCGATGCCGCCTGCGGCGAGCACAGGCACGGGCGCCACCTCCTTGACAACCTGCGGCCACAGCACGATCGAACCGATGTCGCCGCAGTGCCCGCCGGCCTCGCCGCCCTGGGCGATGATGATGTCGACGCCGGCGTCGGCATGCTTGCGGGCCTGGTAGGGCGATCCACACAGCGCCGCCACGACGCGGCCCTGCTCGTGAATGTGGGCGATCATGTCCGCAGGCGGGGTGCCCAGCGCGTTGGCGATCATCGTCACCTTCGGGTGCTGCAGCGCCACCTCGACCTGCGGGGTGGCGGTTGCCTCGGTCCAGCCGAGCAGCTGCAGCGCGTCGTCGTCGCTGTGTTCGACCGGCACGCCGTGGTCGGAGAGGATCTTCTTGGCGAAGTCGATGTGCTCCTGGGGCACCAGGTCGTTCAGCGTCTTCTTCAGCACCTCGGGGTCCATGTCCGCGGCATCCATGCCCTCGTACTTGTTCGGGATCACGATGTCGACCCCGTAGGGGTGGTCACCGATGTGCTCGTCGATCCAGTTGAGCTCGATCTCGAGCTGCTCGGGGGTGAAACCGACCGCGCCCAGCACGCCGAAGCCACCGGCCTTGCTCACCGCCACCACGACATCGCGGCAGTGGGTGAACGCGAAGATCGGGAATTCGATGCCGAGTTGGTCGCACAGGGGAGTATGCATAGTCCGCTCCTGGTGAGCTGGTGGGCCGAAAATGTGACAAAGTAGAACGTGTTCTACTTTAGTACACCGCGCAGCCCGTCGTGGCTTCCCCTGCCCGGCGTCGTCACCCGCAGCACCGGCCAACCCTCGAGCGCCGCCCGCGCTGCCAGTTCGCGGCGGGGATTTACCGGGCGCGGGTAACCCACCAGCGACATCAACGCGATGTCCTCGTTGCCGTCGGCATAGAAGTAGCTGTCGGCCAGACCGATCTCGCGGTCGGCACAGAACTGCACGACCGCGTCGGCCTTGCGTCGGCCCCAGATCACCGGACGCGCGATCCGGCCGGTCAGTCGCCCGTCGGCGTCGACGTCGAAGTGGTTGCAGACCACGTGGCCGATCTCGAGGAACCGGGCCACCGGCTCGGCATGGATGGTCAGCGCCGACGAGCACATGACGACGGTGTGACCGCGACGCTGGTGGGCGAGGACCACCTCGTGCATGGCAGGGAAGAGCCGCGAGCGCACCCGCTCGCGAAAGAGGCGCTCACCGATGCCGTCGAGTTCGGCCAGCGATTCGCCGCGCAGATACCCCGCCGCGCGTTCGAGCAGCTTGGCGAAATCGACCCGGCCGAACCGGTACCGCATCGCCGCCTCGATGACACCGGTCACCTCGCCGATGCGGGCTTGTCGACGCCGGATCCGGTCCCCGGCGTGCGCGGTGGCCGTGAAGCCGTCCACCAGTGTGCCGTCGAGGTCGAAGAACGCACCGATGTGCGCCCCACGCGGACTCGCCCCGATCGCCGCCAGCATGCCGGCGGGAGGTGCTGGCTCCGCGGTCACGATCTCCTCGCATCTGGCCGGTCCATGGGCGTCGACTCGCCATGCTACGGGCCGCGCAGGCACTCCTGGTTTAATCTGTGCCGGTCGCCGCAAACGGCCACGGTAGTTTGGTAGCCGGGTTCAGGAAGCAGCCTGCGCGAGTGGCATGGGAGTCCGTGCTCTTGCACTGGGCGGACAGCGGCCTGACATGGAAGGTGAACCTTGGACGAGCAAGCAGCCGACGGCACAACCGCCTCATCAGGGGCTTCGAACTGTGACGTCACCGAACGATGGGTCGACGGCGTGGCCGTCGTGGCAGTGTCCGGTGTCGTCGACATGCTCACCTCACCGCAGCTGGAGTCCGCCATCGACGCGGCGCTGGCGCAGAAGCCGTCGGCCGTCGTGATCGATTTCACCAACGTCGAGTTCCTGGCGTCGGCCGGGATGGGCGTTCTGGTCGCGGCCCACGACAAAGCCGGTGCTGACGTGGCCTTCAGCGTCGTTGCCGACGGTCCGGCGACCAGCCGGCCGCTCAAGCTCGTGGGGATCGCCGAGATCGTGAGCCTCTATCCCAGCCTGGACGAGGCGCTCGCAGCCCGTGACGCATGAGGAAGGCCGCGTAGAAACGTGCGTCATCGGGTAGCCACCGACTGCCATGATCGATTCCATGCCGCCGGCTGAAACGGCCAATGCAGAGCGTTTCGAGCGTTTCGGTCTCCGTGCCGACGCCGGAACCGTCGCCACCGCGCGCCGCGACTTCGCCGCCTGGCTGAGGAACTTCTTCGCCCTCGACGACGAACGCAGCAGCGACCTCGTGCTTGCCATCAACGAGGCGCTGGCGAATGCGGCCGAGTTCGCCTATCGGCTCGCCGAACGCCCCGGCACCATCGACATCTGCGCGCTCTTCGACCCGGCAAGCCAGACGCTGACCGTGGACATCACCGACCGCGGCACGTGGCGCACCCCGCAGACCGATCCGGTACCGCGCACCCGTGGCAGGGGCATCCCGCTGATGGAGACGCTGTCCGACCGGGCGATCATCGAGCCGTCCGCCAAGGGCACGCACGTGCGGCTGGAATGGCACGGCGTCACGCGGCGCTGAGAATCACCTCCGGTAGGTGCCCGCGCCGGTGACCAGGGGCAGGTCGAGCGTCGTCCGGATTCCGGGTTCGGCCTCCAGCACCGCGGGAATCGCGTTGACGATGCGGCCGGCCGCGGCGAGGATCGCCGCGTAATTGTGGTCGCCGTTGGCGCTGGTGGGGCAGATGTCCATCACATAGGACGGCTCCCCGGTGATTTCGACCCGGTAGGAACCGCCGTCCTGCGCCGGCTGGGCCCAGTCGGGTCGCAGATCGCCTCGCAGCCGGGTGATGTGTTCGACCACGATGACCGGTTCTGAATCGACGAGCCCCTCGATCTGGAAGCGGACTGCCGCCACCGTCCCTTTCTTGATCGTCCCGACCGCGACGTCGAAGTCCTCGGGAGCGGGCTCCTGCTCGACGCTGTCACGGATCTCGTCGATCTCTATGCCCAGACCGGCGGCGAGCTGACGGATCGCCACGCCCCACGCCGCGCTCAGCACGCCGGGTTGGTAGAGGAACGGCAAGTCGCCGACCTCGTTCCCGAATCCCATCACGTCGAACATCACGGTCGCGCCGTCGTAGGTGGCGTAGTCCGCGATCTCCATCGTGCGGATCTGGCTGACGTGTTGGCAGGTGCCGGCGAGTGCAAGGGGCAGCAGGTCGGTGACGAAACCCGGGTCGACGCCGGTGACGAACACGCTGGCATTACCTTCGCGCGCCACCGCCTCCACCCGCTCGATCGCCCGCTCGCCCACGACCCCCCAGGGGTATTCGAGGAACCCGGGGGAGGAGCCGACGACGTTGATCCCGGCCTCCAGGAAGGCGCGGACGTCCGCCAGCGCCTCCTTGGGCCGGATGTCGCCCATCGCGCAGTAGACGACGCAGTCGGGCGCGTCGGCGATGATCGCCGAGAGATCGCCGACCGCACGGACACCCGTCGTGCCGTCGAGGCGGGCCAGTTCCGCGGCGTCCTTGCCGAGCTTGTCCGGCGAGGACACCCACACGCCGGTCAACTCGAAGCGGGGGTCCTCGATCAGCTGGCGCAGCGTCAGGCTGCCGCAGTTGCCGGTCCCGATCTGCGCCACGCGAATCGTCATGGCGGCCAGTATGCGTGGTCCACCGCAAAATTGGAACAGGTTCTAATTCGGTGAAACCCTGTGCGGTAGCCTGACGCCCCATGGGACGCGTGGACGGAAAAGTGGCACTGATCAGTGGCGGCGCGCAGGGGATGGGCGCCGAGGATGCGCGGGCACTGATCGCCGAGGGAGCCAAGGTCGTGATCGGCGACATCCTCGACGACAAGGGCCAGGCGCTGGCCGACGAGATCAACGCGCAGACCCCGGACTCCATTCGCTACGTACATCTCGACGTCACGCAGGCCGACGAGTGGGACGCCGCGGTGGCCACCGCGCTCGAGGCCTTCGGCACGCTGAACGTTCTGGTCAACAACGCCGGCACCGTCGCACTCGGAAAGATCGGTGAGTTCGACATGGCCAAGTGGCAGAGGGTCATCGACGTGAACCTGACCGGGACGTTCCTCGGTATGCAGGCCTCGGTGGAGGCGATGAAGGCCGCCGGAGGCGGGTCGATCATCAACATCTCCTCCATCGAGGGGCTGCGCGGCGCGGTGATGGTCCACCCGTACGTGGCGTCGAAGTGGGCGGTGCGCGGGCTGACGAAGTCGGCGGCGCTGGAACTCGGCCCCCACAACATCCGCGTCAACTCGGTGCATCCCGGCTTCATCCGCACACCGATGACCAAGTTCTTCCCTGACGACATGCTGCGAATTCCCCTCGGCCGACCGGGCCAACCCGACGAGGTCGCGAGTTTCGTGGTGTTCTTGGCCAGTGACGAATCGCGGTACTCGACCGGGGCCGAATTCGTCATGGACGGTGGTCTGGTCAACGACGTCCCGCACAAGTAGCACCACAGCGGCCGGCGTCGATGGTCAGCGCCGCTGACGGTCGGCGTCGGCGCGGAGGACGCACGACGCTGATCGTCGTCGTGCTCGCTGCCCTGGTGGCGATCCTCGGAGTCGCCGACTTCCCCGACTTCGCCAAACCCACCCCCCAACCGTCGCGCATCGAGCTGGCGGAGGGGTGGAGCCTGATGTCGGCGCGCGTCGTCGGCGACGATGGTGCGGCCCTGTCCTCCCCGGGTTACCAGCAGGCCGACTGGCATCCGATCGCTCACATGCCGGCCACCGTGCTGCAGACGCTGCAGGCCGACGGCAGCTACCCCGACCTCTACGTGGGCACGCATCTGCGCGACGAGGTGCCGTGGGACCTGTATCGACAAGACTGGTGGTACCGCACCACCTTTCACGCACCCGGCGGCCACTCGACCTACCTGCTCGATTTCCCGGGCATCAACTACCGCGCGGAGGTCTGGCTCAACGGGCACCGCATCGCCGACGCCGCCCAGGTGGTCGGCATGCACGCCGCCCACCAGATCGACGCGACACCGTGGATCCGCCGCGGCGGCGACAACGTCTTGGCGGTCAGAGTGACCCCCGAGCAGGCGCTGCAGGACGTCGACGGCGTCGAACTGGCCGACAGCTGGTACGACTGGATCAACTGGCGCTACCTGGGTTACCAGCAACAGCCAGGTGCCCTGCCGGTCAACAACTCCTTCGTGCCGGATCGCAACGCGGGCATCTGGAAGCCGGTCTATCTTCGGATGTCGCAGGACGTCGCACTGGGCGCGAGCACGGTGACCTCCGAATTGCCGCTGCCGCACACCGATTCGGCCACCCTGACGGTGTACACGGACGTCCGTAACCACGCGTCGACCGTGCTGCGCGGCGTGATGCGGGTGACGATCAGCAGGGCAGGCAAGCCCGACGTCACGCTCGACCAACGGGTGACGCTGGCGCCGGGGGAGAGCCGGGAGGTGGCGTTCGGCGCGGACCGGTATCCGCAACTGCGCATCCAGAACCCCGACCTGTGGTGGCCGTACACGATGGGTGAGCCCGCGCTCTATGACCTGCGCACCGAGTTCCGCCGCTTCGGCCGTGACTCCGACGCCCGCACACAACGTTTCGGCATCCGCACCGTCACCCAGCACCGCGACGCCGACACGAGCCATCCCGAGCTCGGCACCGGGGGGAACTTCTATCTGACCGTCAACGGCCGTGACTTCCCCGTGCGGGGAGCCGCTTACGCGCCGGACCTGCTGTTCGCCGACGACCCGGCGCGAGACACCGCCACGTTGCGCTACGCGCGCGACCTCGGCCTGAACATGCTGCGCCTGGAGGGCAAGTTCCCCGGCGAGCGGCTGGTGGAGATGGCCGACGAACTCGGCATCCCGTTGATGCTGGGCTGGATGTGCTGCAACCAGTGGGAGAAGTGGTCACAGTGGGACGCCGAGGACAACCGGGTCGCCCGCGACAGCCTCACCTCGCAGATCACGATGTTGCGTTCGCACGCTTCGGCTTTCGTATGGGCCAACGGCAGCGACGGCACACCGCCGCCGGACCTGCTCGCCGACTACCGCCGGATACTCGACGAGTTGCACTGGCGGGGCGCCGTAGTAGACACGGTGTCCAGCTTCGCCAGGGATCCCGACGGCACGGTGCGCTGGGACGGCATCCACATGGCCGGGCCGTACAGCTGGCGGCCGCCCAGCTACTGGTTCGCCGGCCGCTACGGCGCTGCGCGGGGTGCCAATGCCGAGCAGGGCGACAACGAACACATCCCGCCGCTGGCGAGCCTGCGCCGGTTCATCCCGCCGGACAAACTGTGGCCGATCAACGAGACCTGGTTCTTCCACGCCGGCGCCAACACGAGCAACTCCGCGCTGTCGACGATTCGCCGCGTGATCGACCGGCGCTACGGCCCCTCGACCAGCGCTGCCATGTTCACCGCCAAAGCCCAACTGGCGCACTATGAGTCGACGCGTGCGCAGTTCGAGGCGTTCGCCGCGGGCGGCTGGGACACCCACAAGATGACGATCTACTGGATGCTCGACAACCATTGGCCGTCGTTCTTCGGCCATCTCTTCGACTACTACCTGCGTCCGGGTGGCGCCTATTTCGGCGCCAAAACGGGGCTGCGGCCGTTGACGGCGGTGTTCGACGCCTACGCCACCGGCGACCACAGCCGCGCGGCCCTGACCGTCGTCAATCAGACCCCGGCCGATCAGCGCGACCTCCGGGTGCGCGTACGGGTCTACGACCTGCAGGGCCGGGTCCGCGAGGACCGCACGAGTTCGCCGGTGGACGTCGCCTCCGGCGCCGCCGCGACAGCGCTGTGGCTGCCCCGCGTCGCCGCGGATTCGCCGGTGTTCTTCGTGCGCGCTCAATTGCTGGACGGCACAGGCCGTCTCGTCACCGACAGCACGTACTGGCAGTCTCAGCGCCGCGACGACGTCGGTGACCCGAGCAACGACCAGGCGTTCGAGTTGCGGGCCGCCCGCTGGGCTGACATGACCGGGCTCAACACGATGCCACGCGGCAGGCTCGACGTGACGGCCCGGCGCACCGCGGACGGTGTCGCGATCCGCTTGCACAACCCCGGAAGGGGAGTGGCGTTCTTCGCCCGGGCCGAGCTGACCTCCACGCCCGATGCCGACGAGATCCTGCCCATCACCTACTCCGACAACTACGTCACGGTCTACGGCGGCGAGACCGTCGAGATCCACGGCCAATCCTTCGCGGGACCGCGAGCCGACTGGGTGCGCGTCACCGGCTACAACACCGCACCGGTCGTCGTTCCGGTGCGGTGAGCCCTGCGTAGTGTCGAGGTGTGAGCGCACGGGCCGGCATCGTCATCACAGGCACAGAGGTTCTCACCGGGCGAGTAGCCGATCTCAACGGACCGTATCTCGCCGACCGCCTTCTGGAGCTCGGCGTGGAACTCGCCCACATCACGCTGTGCGGTGACCGGCCCGCCGACATCGAGGCGCAACTGAGGTTCCTGGCCGACCAGGGCGTCGACCTGATCATCACCAGCGGCGGCCTCGGCCCGACCGCCGACGACATGACCGTCGAGGTGGTCGCCCGCTTCTGCGACCGCGAGCTGGTGCTCGATCCTGAGCTGGAGGCGACGATCCGCGGCATCGTCGACAGCCTGATGGCTCGCTACCCCGGTGTCGACGCCGAAGCCGTTCACGCCGCGAACCGCAAGCAGGCGCTGGTACCCGCCGGCGCGACGATCCTCACCCCGGTCGGCACCGCACCCGGTGTCGTGGTCCCCGGGCACCCGACGGTGGTGGTGCTGCCCGGACCGCCCCGCGAGCTACAGCCCATGTGGCGGGCGGCGGCCGCCACCGACGCCGTGGCCGCGGCGCTGGCCGGCCGCACGCGCTACGAGCAGAACACGGTGCGGATGTTCGGGCTGCCGGAATCCGGTCTCGCGGAGACGCTGCGCGAGGCGCAGCGCGACGTCGACGGGTTCGACCGGCTCGAGATCACCACCTGCCTGCGGCGGGGTGAGCTGGAGATCGTCACCCGCTTCGAGCCGCAGGACGCCGCGGTGTACGGCGTGCTGCTCGCCGCGCTGCAGGCCCGGCATCCGCAGGAGATCTTCTCCACCGACGGCACGCTGGTCGACGATCAGGTCGCCGCCCTGCTGCAGGGCCGCCGGATAGCGACCGCCGAGAGTTGTACGGGTGGGTTGCTGGCCGCGCGCCTCACCGAGCGGCCCGGTTCGTCGGCCTACGTGTCCGGCGGCGCCGTCGCCTACGCGAACAGCGCCAAGACCGAGGTCCTTGGCGTCGACCCGGCGCTGATCGATCGGCACGGTGCGGTGTCCGAACCCGTCGCCGAGGCGATGGCCCGCGGCGCGCTGGCACGCTTCGGCGCCGACACCGCGGTCGCGATCACCGGCGTCGCGGGTCCCGCCGGCGGCACCGAGGCCAAACCGGTGGGCACCGTGTGCTTCTCCGTGGCCTTGACCGACGGCACCGCCATGACCAGGATCGTGACCCGGACGACGACGATGCCCGGTGGACGATCGGACGTCCGGGACCGCTCGACCACCATCGCGATGCATCTGCTGCGCAGGGTGCTGAGCGAGCACCGCTAGGGTGTGCACCATGGTTGACACCGACGAGCGGCAGGCGTTCTCGGCGCTCGCCGAGCAGACCGGCTGGGCGCAGCGCAGTTCCGAGCGCAACGACTACTTCGCCAAGGGTGAGGTGCGGGTGCACGTCGTGTGGCACGACGACAGCGCCATCAACGGCGGCACGCTCTACCACGACGACATCATGACCTCGTACACCCGCGAGTTGCCGACGGTGCAGAGCTGGTTGCGACGCTGATCAGCGTCTGATCAGGATTCGGAGGCGTCCCAGAGTTTCGTCATCGCGGTGAGAATCGCCTCAGCCTCTCCGAGACCGCCGAGGTGGCTCTCGCCGGAGAGCATGTAGAGCTCCGCGTCGGGCAGTCGCGCCACCACGTGCTGACCGTGCGCGAACGGCACGATGTGGTCGGCGTCGCCGTGCCACCACCGCACGGGCTGCTTGACGTCGGAGAGCCGGAAGCCCCAATCGCGTGCGAACACCACGACGTCGGCGAACGGCGCGGCGAGTTGCTTGCGACTGCCGTTGAGCAGGTCGTCGAGGAACATCGCCCGGAACTCGGGGCGGGACAGAAGCCGTCGATCACCCTCGGGGGAGAGCGCAGCGTAGAGCGCCATGATCGACGTCGCGACGGGCCTGACCAGGCGGATCACCGGGGAGGCCACCATGCTCAACGTCCCGCCTACGTGTTCGAGCACCGGAGCGGCAGGGACACCCACGTGACCCATCACGCCGCCGCCGATGGCGTCGGGTCCCTTGGTCGGCGCGACACCGCCGAGGACGCCGGTCGCGACAACCCGGTCAGGCATGGCTGCAGCGGCGCCGAGCGTGTACGGTCCGCCGCCCGACAGCCCTATCACGATCATCTTCCCGATGCCCAGCGTGTCGGCCAGTGTGCGCAGATCGTCGGCGAAATCGATGACCTGACCGTAGGCGTACGGGGTCGACGAGCCGATGCCGGGCCGGTCGATGCCGATGAGCCGGATCCCGTTGCGCTCGGCGTGGAACCGCGCTTCCAGCGGGATCTGGCGGCGTGCCCCCGGGGTGCCGTGCAGCCAGAACATCGGCCTGCCCTGCGGGTCGCCGAACTCGGCGAAACCGAGACGGCGGCCTGAGCGGTCCGGTCCGACGGCGACGTTGCCTTCGAGCTTGGGACGGGTGATGTCTTCGGACATGGGCGACAGTGTCGCACGCCGACCAACGGCGTCAGGCGGCTCTCACCCATCCCGGCGGGCGGCGCTCTGCCCACCCGACAGCCGTCTCCAGCTGCGCGGCCAGCGCGAGCAGAATCGCCTCGTCGGGAGCCATCAGCTGCACGCCGATCGGCAGACCATCGGCCGTCGCGCCCAACGGCAGTGAGATCCCCGCCCAGCCGGTCACATTGGCCAGCGACGTCCATCCCGTGGTGGCGAACTCGACGTCGAAAAACGCGCGGGTGGTGCCGCGGGGCTGATCGAGCAGCCCGTAGGGCGGCGGAGCAGTGAGCAGTGTGGGCACCAGCAGCACATCGTGGCCGGTCATCTGCGTTGCGAAGCGGCGGGTCTGCGCGTGGATGGCGGCGATGGCACCGGCATAGGCGACGCCCGTGGTCGCAAAGCCCTCCTGGATCATCACCCAGGAGCTGGGCTCGAACTCGTCCTCCCGCGGCTCCCGGCCCAGATGCTCGCGCGCCGTCGCGTACAACTCGACATTGCTGACGGTGTGCAGGACGGCGATCGCGTCGGCGACGGCGTCGGCGTCGACCGCCGGGATGCCCGGCTCGACGTGGTGCCCGAGTTGCGCCAGCACGGCTCCGGCGCGTTCGACGGCCGACACCACGGCGGGGTCGGTGGCCGGCCCGGGAAACGGCGATGACGTGACGACCATGATGCGTTGCGGCGCTGGCGTTTTGGTGATCACGCTGAGAAATGGCTCGGCGGGCAGCGGTGCGGAGTAGGGGTCTCCGATCCCGGACCCCGTGACGGCGTCGAGCAGCGCCGCGCTGTCGCGGACAGTGCGCGTGAGCGCGTGTTCGTTGACCAGACCTTCCAGGCCGTGACCGGCGCCCGGCGCGAAGGAGGTGCGCGCCCGCCGCGGTTTAAGCCCGACCAGACCGCAGCACGCCGCGGGCACCCGGATCGACCCGGTCCCGTCACCACCCGAGGCGGCGGGCACGATGCCCGCGGCCACGGCTGCCGCTGAGCCACCGCTCGAGCCACCCGGGGTGATGCCGGGACCCCATGGGTTCGCGGTCGCGCCGAACAGCGATGGCTCGGTGGTGCAGTGGTTGCCCCACTCAGGGGTGTTGGTCTTGCCGAAGACCACCAGTCCCGCGTCCAGATAGCGCTGCACGATCCACGCGGTGTCCTGCGCGACGTGCGTGCGCAGCGCGCGGCAGCCCATTGCCTCCGGGGCGCCCGCAAGAGACGCACCGAGGTCTTTGAGCAGGAACGGGACGCCGGCCAGCGGGCCCTGCTCGCCGCTGCGCAGCACGCCCGACGCGTCGAGGTCGGCGGCACTGGCGCGGCCGTGGTCGAACAGGTCGGTGATGACCGCGTTCAGCGTGCGCCCCGCCTCCAGCCGGATGATCGCCGCCTCGAGCAGCTCGGTGGCGGTCAGTTCGCCGGCAGCCACCAGGGCTGCCTGTCCGACGGCGTCGATATCGGCGAGGTCGAACGCCGTGCGTGAATCCATGCGCCGAATCCTTGCCGTCCGGCGCACGTCGCGCCAGCCGGAGCGTTCAGCCCACCGCCGCGCCGTACCGCAGCACGCCGAGGAACAGACTCAGCGCGCACAGCGCGAACGTGGCGAGCGCGTACGGCCAGGCTGTGGCGCGCTTGACCAGCGCAATGACGGTGAGCAGGAGCCCGAGCACGCCGACGGCCGCGGCGGCGGCCAACGCGGTGAACACTGCAGTGACCGCGCCGTCCACGCTGCACGTCGCGGGTGGGCAGTGGTCGAGAAACGCCAGCGAGAACAGCCCGAGAACCGCGGCGACGGCGCCCATTCCCACGGTGAGCACCAGCAAGACGATCGATATCGCGAGGTCACCGCGCGAGCGCGGGGCCGGGTGGCTCACGATGCTTCCTCGCCGGCCCGCCGGGCGGCTCGTCGGGCCGCCAATTCACGATCTTTCCGCAGGACGGTGTCGGTCACCGCGAGCGCGAGCAGCACGTCGCCGACGGTGATGGTCAACCCCCACCAATACATCCACCGGATGGTGAGGTCCGGCTGCGCGGCGAAGTAGACGAACAAGAAGATCGGACCGACGATCCCGAACACGAACATCATCAGCTGCACGCGCACGTACACCCACTGACTCGACATCGGGCGACAGTGTCGCCGTCGATCGCCCTACGCGTCAACGGGTGGCCGCCCCCGTCGTCAGATGCTGAGCTGGACTAACCTTGACAGCACTGTCGATTTCCCAGCACACGAAGGTGACACCATGCTTCCCACGGCACGAGCCGCGGTCACTGCCGCAGCACTGCTGGTCGCTGCGCCGCTCTTGCCCGGCGTGGGCGTGGCGACCGCCGAAGGCTCGGCGGTCAGCATGCCGTTTTCCGAGAAGATGCGCCGCTGCGACTTCACCCAGATCAAGTACGTGGGTGGTAACGGCTACGGCCGCCCGTCGGCCCAACTGCGCGTGCAGGGTGGCGAGGTGGTCGCCGAGGTCGAGTTCTTCACCGGCGTACCCAACACCCCCTATGACCTGAGGCTGATCCAGCTGCCGCGCTCGTCGGCGGCAGGCTGCGGCGCGGGTGCCCCTGGCGTGGCCGCCACAACGCTGTTCACCGACGGCGTCGGCACAGCACACGCCACGGTGCGCGGGCCGCTGATGCCCGGCGCCACGGGTGCGTGGTTGGACCTGACTCGCCCCGGCGTGTTCAGCCAGCAGCCGGCAGAGTTCTACAGCACCGACCTCATCGCCGACCTGAAATCAGCTGCCTGACAACCTGTTACGCCGCGACCACCACGGTGAGGTGGTCGCCGCGCCGCTCGACACGCATGCCGGCGCGTCGGGCCACGGCGGCCACGGCGGCCGCGTCGGCGGGGTCGGATCTGCTCGTCGACAGCGCGCGGGCAAGCCTTCCCTTGTGGGCCTTGTTGAAGTGGCTGACGACGGTTCGGCGGCCGTCGTCGTGTTCGGCGACGACGTCGACGGTGACCGCACCGGGCACCTTGCCGAGATTGGCGTAGGAGCCCGATCGCAGATCGACGATCAGGTCGTTGCTCGCGAGATCGGCCAGCACCGGCTCCAACACCGGGCGCCACCGCGACGCCAACGTCGGCCGGCCAGGCAGTTTTGCGCCCGCCGACAGCCGGTAGGCAGGAATCGGGTCGTCGGCCCGAACCACGCCGAACAGTGCCGAAACCACCATGAGGCGCTCCGTGGCGCGCACCGCTGACACCCCGCGCAGTGACCCGACGTCCAAGGCGTCATAGAGGACGCCGGTGTAGCGGTGCAGCGCGGGCATCGTCGGCGACGACCACAACGCGGCATTGCGTTCGATCTCGCTGTCCTGCCCTGCTGACAAGCCCAGGGCCGCGCGACTTCGTTGGGTATCGGCTGCCAGGGCGACGAGCTCGTCCGCTAGTTCTGCCCGCATCGGGCGCAGCGTCGGAGAGCTGAGCACATCCAGGGTCAGCGCCGGTCCGTCACCGCCGCCGTGCTTGGTCTCCGAAGGGGGCAACAGCACGATCACGGCAGTGACGGTAGCGGCACCGCATCACCCCGCAGGAGGCGGCGGGGGCGGCAGCGCCGGATCGCCAGGCGGCGGGGGTGGCAGCGCCGGATCGCCGGGCGGCGGGGGTGGCAGCGGCGCTTCCTGACCCATCAGCACCACCGGCGCCGGAGGAGGCGGGGCCAGTGGCGGCCCCAGCTGCGGATCAACAGGCGGGGGTACGTCGGCAGCCGCCGGTGCGGGCAGGAACATGTGATGGGTGAACTGGCTCTGGTAGGCGCCGCCACCGCCGACCTTCACACCGCCGCCTTCGCCGGAGGACACCGGGGTGCCATCGGGAAGCGTCACTGCGGTGTGACCGCCGTTCCAGCCGACAACCAGTGCGCCGGGCTGTGTTCCGTACTGGAACCCGCGGGCCTTCAGCGCACCCTCGATGTTGCCGGTGTGAAAGCGGTCCCCGTAGACCGGTCGACCGGTCGCGGCGTTGGTCACCCAGGACACCAGGCCGGAACAATCCGTTCCGGCCGGCGAGTCTCCGCCGGTGATGTACGGCGTTCCCGACACCTGGTTGACGAGCGTCAAAAGCGTGGCGAGTTCATACATGCGGCGCGACGCTAGCAGAGGGTCTCTAATACGGCCAAAATGTGTGACAGCGGGCACATTACACCGTGGAAAACGCAAATGGTCACGAAAAACAGTGCATCAAGCGGTTTTTCAGATTCTGCCGAATTTGTTCAACTAAGTTGCCGCACAGTGGAATTCGATCATGCACGAGCGATGAGCAGGGGAATGCGCTGCTCGGCCGGTGTCAGGGACCCGTGCTGACCGATCAACCCCGACTCCATCGGTTCGACTGTGCGCCGCACCACACCCGCGGTGCCGCGCGCCGCGACCACCACGTCACCGATGCGGAACCTCGCGTCGTCGGTGACCCTGTCCCCGAACCAGCCCGCGGCGAGCGCTTCGTCGCGGCCGACCACCCAGGCCCGCTCGGCGAGCACCTCGCGCCAGATCGCGAGCACGTCGTCGACCGCGCCGTCGCGGGCATAGACGTGCCGCGCGCGCACCTCGCCCCCGATCGCGACCACACCGTCGTGCAGCACCGTCTCGGTGTCGGCGTCCACCACATCCGCGCCCAGACCGACCATGCCGTGATCGGCGACCACCGCCAGCATCCCGCCGGCCGGCAGCGCCTCGACCACCGATTCGACCATGCGGTCCACCTGACGCAGCTGCATCCGCCATGCCGCACTGCCGGGGCCATGCAGGTGGCCGACAAGATCCAGGTCGGCATGGTAGGCGTAACAGAAGCCGCGGTCGGCGACAGCCGTGCCGATCGCCGCGACAAGGTCACCGATCGCGTGCACCCCGACGTAGCGGCCCCCGCGCAGCGCGGCCCGGGTCAGACCGGAGCCGGCGAACTCCGCGCCGGAGATCACGCGCACCGACACCCCGGCCGATGCGGCGCGCTCGAACGTCGTCGCCCGCGGCTGAACCTGCTCGGGCACCGCCCTGTCCCGAAGATCGTCGCCCCAGGGGTGGGGACGCCAGCGCAGCGCGTTGACGACGCCCACCTCCGGCAGCCGGAACGTCATGCCGACCACGCCGTGCTCACCGGAGCGGCAGCCCGTGCCGACGGCGGCCAACCCGGCCGCCGTGGTCGACGGGAACCCCGCCGTCAGCGTGGGCCCGCGCAGGGTGGCCAGAAACGGCGCGTCATCGAGGTGGGCGTCGAGCAGGTCGGCGCCGAGCCCGTCCACCAAGAGAAGGCAGGCACCGGCCGCGTCTCCGGCCATGTCGGCGATGCGCGGGGCGAATCCGTCGACCCCCATCGCCGCCAACAACGACGGCGCCACATCGGCGAGATGTGCCGCCTGCGGGTCCGGCCGTGGCAGGTCCACCTCAGAACTGCGGCAGCCGCACCACCTGGACGAAGAACTCGTCGATCTGGCGGACCGCGTTCATGAACTGATCCAGGTCCACGGGTTTGGTGACGTACGCGTTGGCGTGCAGTTTGTAGCTGCGCAGGATGTCTTCCTCCGCCGACGACGTGGTCAGCACGACTACCGGGATGTGGCTCAGCTCCGGATCGTTCTTGATGGTTTCGAGCAACTGGCGACCGTCGTACTTCGGCAGGTTCAGATCGAGCAGCACCAGGTCCGGCCGCGGCGCGCCTTCGTACTGCCCGCGCCGGTACAGGAAATCCAGACCCTCCTCGCCGTCGTGAGCGACGTGGAGATTGTTCTTGATCTTGTTGTGCTCGAACGCTTCCCGGGTGATCAGCTCATCTCCCGGATCGTCCTCGATTAGCAGCACGTCGATGGCGCGTTCAGCGGGGGTCATGAGGACGATCCTTCCAGTTCTGGCGTTTCTGTGTCCAAGACGGCGACGGGCAGGGTGAACCGGAACCGGGTGCCGTCGGTGTAGTCGTTGTCGATCCAGATCGTGCCGCCGTGGTGCTCGACGATCTTTTTGCACAATGCCAGACCGATGCCGGTACCGGTGTAGGCGTCGCGGCCGTGCAGCCGCTGGAAGATCACGAAGACCTTCTCGGAGAATTCCGCGGCGATGCCGATTCCGTTGTCACTCACCGAGAAAAGCCACTGGCCGGGCTCTCCGGGTCCGACCTCGATCACCACCCGCGGCGTGACACCCTCGCGACGGAACTTCACCGCGTTGCCGACCAGGTTCTGCCACAGCATGGTCATCAGTGTCGGATCGCCCGTCACCGTCGGCAGTCCGCCGACGGGCCGCTCGATCTGCGCGCCCGTCTCTTCGATAGCGGTGGCGACGTTGGCCAGCGCGGCGTCGAGGACGGTGTCGAGTTCGACATCGGTTTCGGTGGCGTTGAGTCGGCCCACCCGGGAGAAGGTCAGCAGATCATTGATCAGCACCTGCATGCGCTTGGCACCGTCGACCGCGAACCCGATGTATTCGGCGCCGCGCTCGTCGAGCTTGTCGCCGTAGCGCTTCTCCAACAGCTGGCAGAACGACGCGACCTTGCGCAGCGGCTCCTGGAGGTCGTGGGACGCCACGTAGGCGAACTGTTCCAGCTCGGCGTTGGAGCGGCGCAGTTCCTCGGCATGCGTATCGAGCGCCTCGGTCGCCGCCCGCGAGGCCTCGAGTTCCTCGACGATGCGCTGCCGCATGTTGTCGACGTCGATTGCGATCAGCCGGATGTCCCGCGGACCCTGCGGCACGATCCTCTCGCCGAAGTTCCCCTCGGCGATGCGCCGGCACGCCTCGGCCAGTCGTCCCAACGGTCGCACCAGGGCGCGTCGCAGCAGCACCACCAGCACGAGCATCGTCGCGAGGAACGCGGCGAGCATGGAGATCAGCACACCGTTGCGCCACGCGCTGATGGACTCCAGTTCGGCGATGCCGGCGCTGCGCGCCTGGGCGAGGTGTTCGTTCTGCTGATCGAACAGCGCCCGCAACCGGTCGAATTCGGTCTTACCGACCTCGGTCAGGGCGGGGGAGACCGCGTTGCGCACGCCGGGCTGCACCGCGGCGATGACCGGCTCGGCGTAGTTGTCCCGCCAAGAACCCGCCGCCTGCTCGATCGCGTCCAGGTCGTCGAGCAGGTCGGGCCGCGTCTGTTCGAACTGGCGCAGGTCGACCGAGGCTTGGGATTCCGTCACTCTGCCGGAGTCGTAGGGCTCGAGGAACTGGGCGTCGGGAGAGATGACGTACCCGCGGACCGCGGTTTCCTGATCACGAAGGGCCGCCTGCAACTGGTAGGCGGCCACCCGTGCCGGCCCGACGTTGTTGGTGAGTTGACTGGACACCCGGTCGGTCCGGTTGAGCAGCGCCGCCGTCGTGATCGCGCCGACGAGCACGACGATCGCCATGATGGACAGGACCAGGTACTGCCAGCCCTCGACCGTGAGGGCGCGCATACCTTTCTGGTCGGGGCTCACCGAGACGTCCTCTCCACGCGCACCACAGCGATGTCGTCGGCGATGCCGCCATGCGACTGTGCCTGATACTCCACGGCATCGATCAGCGCGTCGACGAACTGCGGCCCGGGCAGATGCGCCAGCGAGCGGGCCAGCTCGAGCAGACCTTCCTCGCCGAGGCGCTCGTTGCCGCGGCCGACGTGGCCCTCGAACAACCCGTCAGTGAGCAGCACCAACCCCTTGCCCGGCGGTAGCTCCACCTGCTGGGGCGTCCAGTCGCCCGCGTGCAAACCGAGCGCGGGCCCGCCGGCCGGCTCGACCCAGTCGACCGTGCCGCCACCGTGCAGCAGCATGCCAGGATGGCCGGCCCGCACCGCGGTCAGCGTCGGCCCCTCTTGGGGGATGGCGAGGCTGAGCACGGTCGCGAACGTCCCCTTGCCTGCCCGTTCAGCCCGCAGGATGCGCTCGAGTTGGCGCATCCGCTCGGTGCCGCGCAACCCGGCGAACGTCAGCGCACGCCAGGCGATCCGCAGCGCAACGCCCAATGCCGCCTCGTCGGGTCCATGACCCGCGACGTCGCCGATCATCACATGCACGGTGCAGTCCGGTGTCTGGACGATGTCGAAGAAGTCCCCGCCGAGCAGCGCGTTCTGCCGGCTCGGGCGGTACTGGGTGACGATGTCGATGCCGGGGTCGTCAAGGAGCAGAGGCGAGGGCAGCAGGCCGCGCTCCAGCCGGGCGTTCTCCCGCTCCCGGGAACGCGTGGCATGCAGAGCGACCGCCGTCAGTTCGGCGCGCTTGCGCTCGATGGCGTAGAGCACGGCGCGCCGCAAGGTCTCCGGGTCCACTCGACCTTTGACCAGATAGTCCTGCGCGCCGGAGGCGACGGCCACGGAAGCGACGTGTTCGTCGTTCAAACCGGTGAGCACCACGACGGGGATCGTGGCGTCGCGGGCCGTGATGCGCGCGAGGCCGGCGACCCCTTCGGTGTCGTGCAGGTGCAGGTCCAGCAGAACGCAGTCAGGGCGGCCGGCGTCGATCGCCTCCTCGGCCCGGGCCATCGATTCGGCCCAGACCACCCGCATGTCGACGCCGGCGTCGGCGATCAACTCTTCGACCAGGATCGCGTCGCCGCGGTCGTCCTCGACGAGAAGGAGCTCCAGCGGCCCCCCGTCGCCCGGGGCAGTCATCTGACCCGGCACTTCTGCGTACGATTCGCTACGCACGCTGGCATCTTCGATTGACAATTCCGAAGACATTACCGGGCGCTCACAGGATCGTCCGAACCCGCCGTCGACGGCGTTGCGGCTCTGCCGCCCCCAGGTAGCGCTGGTAACCTGCGACCGGTCGCCGGCGTTTGCGCTTCCGGGGAGGCGACCCAGGGTTGCCGCAAGGATCGACGCCGTCGTCACTGATGTGAGGTTTGTCGAGGCTGTTCGTCGAGATCGAAATGAGTCGTGTGCGCACCGGTGAAATCAGGGCCCTGTCGGGGCTGCGCATCGTGGCCGCGCTCTGGGTCGTCCTGTTTCATTTCCGCCCGCTGGTCGCCGAGGCGTCGCCCGGTGTGCGCAGCGCACTCGCACCGATCCTGAACGCCGGCGCTCAGGGCGTCGACCTGTTCTTCATCCTCAGCGGGTTCGTGTTGGCGTGGAATTACCTCGACCGGATGGGAGAGTCCTGGTCGACCCGCTCGACTTTGCGGTTCCTCTGGCTGCGGCTCGCTCGAGTGTGGCCCGTGTACCTGGTGACCATGCATCTGGCCGCAGCGTTC
Organism: Actinomycetota bacterium; assembly: GCA_040752555.1. Classification (GTDB taxonomy): domain Bacteria; phylum Actinomycetota; class Actinomycetes; order Mycobacteriales; family Mycobacteriaceae; genus Mycobacterium. Next base: position 271,538 of record JBFMGT010000005.1, read on the forward strand.
GCGGTGTTCACCCTTTACGTGGGCCGGTTCCCCCTCCCACCGGATGTCATCGCCTCGCTGAATGCCTTGAGCTGGCTCAAGCAGGTCCTGCTGGTGCAGCTGTGGTTCCAGCCGTTCTTCGACGGCTCCAGCTGGGACGGCCCAGCCTGGTCGATCAGCGCCGAATGGCTCGCCTACCTGCTGTTCGGCGGGCTGATCCTGGTGGTGTTCCGCATCGCAGCGGTGACTCGCGCGCGCGGGTTGATGTGGCTGGCGGTCGCGGCGGCGCTGGCGCCCACACTGCTGCTGCTCGCCCACGGCGTCTTCTACACCCCGTGGAGCTGGTTGCCGCGCATCATCATGCAGTTCACCGCCGGTGCGCTGGCGTGCGCCGCGGTGCGCCGCCTGCAGCTGTCCGACCGCAGCAGGCAGGCCGCCGGCCTCGCCGCGCTGGGACTGGGCGCCGCGATCATCGCTGGGCTCTATGTTCTGGACGCGTATCCGCCCGGTGACATGCTCGATGCCGGCGGGCTGATCGACGTGTTGTTCGTCCCGCTGGTGATCACGCTGTCGATCGGCGCGGGCACGCTGCCGGCGTTGCTGTCCACCTCGGTGATGGTCTATCTCGGGCACATCTCGTTCGGGCTGTACATGGTCCACGAGATCGTGCACACGGTGTGGAACTGGGCGGTCCAGCAGTTCGCGATCACGCTGGTGCCCAGCTGGTCGGCGAAGTTCACCGTGCTTGGGCTGGTGCTGCTCTCCGGGGTCCTGGCTGCGCTGCTCTATCACGTCGTCGAGGAGCCGGCGCGCCGGTGGATGCGCCGCATGATCGAGCCCCGCCCACCCCGCACGGCGCGCTCCTCGGAATCGCCGCAGGGCCGGCTGCAGACGGTCACGGCGCGGGCCGGATGACCGATCGTGATGCACGGCGAGTCGGCGCGCCAGCCCAGCGGCGCCACCCCTAGGCTGGTCCAGTGAGTCGTGTTTTGACGTGGATTCTCGCTGCCGCCATGCTGTTCGGCGTTTTCAGCGCGCCCGCCCCGACGGTGACTCATCGCCAGATCCGCACCCTCGATTTCGCCGTCAACCGGGTCGCGGTGATCGGCGATTCCTACACCACGGGAAGTGATCAGGGCGGCAACGGTCCGCAGGGCTGGGCACCACAGGTGTGGCAGGCGCTCAGCGGTCACGGCATCCCGGTGACGCCGACCGTCGCCGCCGAAGGGGGCGCCGGCTACTGCACCCGCGGCAATCGGGGCAGCGTCTTCGAGGACCTGACCGTGCGCGCCGTCAAGCCCAACGACACGCTGGTGGTGTTCTTCGGTTCGCGCAACGACATGAAGGTCGAACCCACCCGGCTGTCCATCGCGATGTACGGCACGTTGAACCTGGCCCGTCAGATCGCGCGCTCGGCGAAGATGCTGGTGATCGGCCCGCCGTGGCCGACGGCGGACCCGCCGCCGGAGATCCTGCGCATCCGCGACATCCTGAGCTATCAGGCCCAGCTCGCCGGGGCCACGTTCGTGGATCCGATCGCCGCCCGGTGGTTCGTGGGCAGGCCCGAGCTCATCGGCGCCGACGGTGTGCATCCCACCGACGCCGGGCACACGTACATGGCGGACAAGATCGCACCGCTGATCGGGACGCAGCTCGCGCCGTACTGAGAGCTGTTACGGTGCCCGGGTGATCCGCAACGTGGTGCTCGCGAAGCTGAAAGACGGCTACGACGCCGCCGAAATCGCCCAGATCCAGCAGGGACTTCGGGACCTGAACTGCGCGGGCACCCTGCAGTACTCGGTCGGCACGGACGCCGGTCTGCGCGAGGGCAATTGGGATTTCGTCATCGTCGCCGACTTCGCCGACGAGGAGTCCTATCGCGGATACGACGCCGACGCCGAGCACAATGCGCTGCGGGCACGCCTGGCGCCGATGGTCGAGCAGATCGCACGCGCGCAGATCGAGCTCCCGGCCGATTAGCGCGCGTACCGCTCGGCAAAGGTGCGCAGAATCGTCATCGGGTGGACGACCGTGCGCCGGCGGGCCGCGTCTTTGAGGGCGTTTGCCGTCTCCGGGGCGAAGTACCCGTCGTTCTTGTAGGCGTCGATGCGCGTGCACAATCCGTCGGCATCGAGTTCGGGGTGGAACTGCGTGGCATAGACGTTGGCGCCGACCCGGAACGCCTGGACGGGGCAGGCCGGGGAACTGGCGAGCCGGGCGACGTGGTCGGGGAGCACCGAGGCCGCCTCCTTGTGCCCGCCGAACGCGTCGAAGGTGTCCGGGAGGCCGGCGAAGAGGGGATCGGCGCGCCCGGCAGCGGTCAGCTCGACGGTGATGGGGCCGACCGGCTCGCTGTGCGAGCGGTCGATGCGTGCACCCACCGCGGCCCCCAGGATCCCGATGCCGTAGCAACAACCCAGGAACGGGAAGTCCGCCGCGACGACCGCGGCAACCAGGTCGGCCAGCTCACGCTCGACACGGTGCTGCACCGGCGATTTGGTTGCGGCGGCGTCGCTGACGGTGAAGGGACCGCCGCCCAGGATGATGCCCGACCAGTCCGGCAGTGCCACGTCGCCCAGTCGCTGACGGGTGAGGCCGATACGGCGCAGACTCTGCTCGTCGAGCCCGGCGAAGCGCATCACGGCCGCGTATTCGTCGGCGGCCGCTGCGTCCTCGCCGCGAATCGACAACAGCAGGAACGGGGCACCGGCCACCGGTCAAGCGTAATCACGGGCTAGCTTGTCGGTCAGTGAGAACTCTGATCGATCTCGACGACGCACCCGTGTTCGCGATGCCCACCCCCGGCGGGCCGCGGTACGGGGTCCTGGTGGAGGGCCCGCAGGGGTGGGGCGAGTTCAGCCCGCCACCCGAGGCCACCGACGCGTTGGCGGCGCGGTGGCTGACCGCTGCCATGGAGCCGAGCACCGTCGGCTGGCCCGACGCGCTGCGCGGCCGGGTGCCGGTGGCCGCCCACCGCCCGGTGGTGGCCGTCGGGAACGTCGATGCCGTCGACACCGCGGTCGCGCAGATCCGCGGCGTCGACGATCTCGACGTGGCGCACCTGGTCAACTGCACCGCCGAGCAGGCCGCCGAGATCCGGCGTCGCGTCGACGTTCCCGTCGCCGTCGACGCTGATGTGCTCGCCGCGGACCCGCGGTGTGCCGACGTCGCCGTGCTGCGGTGCGGCGCTCTCGGCGGGGTGCGCCGCGCGATGCGGCGCATCGAGAAGCTCGGCCTGCCGGCGCTGGTGTCGTTCAGCGGGGCCACGAGCATCGGGGTGGCCGCCGACGTCGCGCTGGCCGCGGCGCTGCCCGAGCTTCCGTACGCGTGCGGCCCGGCGCCGCACTGGCTGAGCGACGGTGACGTCGTGTCCACCGCCCGGTCGCTGGTGCCGTCCGACGGTCACCTGCCGGCCGCACCGATGCCTGCAGCACCCGACGCGACCCGTCTGCAGCGATTCCTCGTCACCGACGCGGCCGTTGTCGCGCGGTGGCGCGAACTCCTGCGCCGCGCCGCCGCGCTGCTGTAGCGCGGCGAGCGTGGGGCTCAGTCCTGCTTGGTGATCAACCGGGTGAGCGCCTCCCGGTCGGGGGCGAGCAGTTCGTCGATGCGGGCCTGGTTCACATCGGCGACGATGATCTCGCCGACCTCCTGGTAGACGTCGCTGAAGATGCCGTGGCTCTTCATCTTGTCGGTCTGATAGATGTTGTCCTCGGTCGGCGTCACGTAGTACACGATCTCGGCCTTGAAGCGGTGGATCAGCCACAGGTGGATCACGTCCATCAGCCGCTTCTGGCGGAGTTGCTCGGCGAAGGTGTTCTGGTCCCGCACGGTCAGGATGCTGCGGCCGTGCCGATCCTTGATGGGGTCGACGACGACGTTGGCCAGCGGCTCTTCTCCGTCCCCGAGGATCTGCAGGTCGAGCACGTCCGAGCCGGCCCGCCGCGGCCGCAACTGCACCCGCAGCTTTTCGGGCAGCTTGTTGTGCTCGCTCCACAGCGCCAGCCAGTCCTCGAGCAGCTTCTTGGGCACCTCGGTCTGCACCAGGTGTTGATGTTGGGTGGATCCCTTGCCCATCGACTTCGTCGTCGCCGTGCGCCCCGACGAGGCGGCCAGCGCCGCATCGCTGCGCGGCCCACCGACCAACGTCTGCGGTGTCCGGTACGGGGATTCGACGAGACGCATCTTGCGCTGCAACCGGGCCAGCGCCAGCATGCCCTCCTGGCGCAGCGAGGTCGCGAACTCCTCGGAGGCCACGCCGTCGACCTGGTGGCCGCCATAGGTGATGAAGTTGAAGACGAAGCCCATCTTCCCGATTTCCTCGGGGAACGCGCGCATCTCCTCGTCGGTCATACCGGTGGTGTCCCAGTTGAACGACGGCGAGAGGTTGTAGGCGAGCATCTTGTCCGGATAGACCGCGTGGATGGCGTCGGCGAACTGCTTGGCGTCGGCCAGGTCGGCGGTCTTGGTCTCCATCCACAGGATGTCGGCGAACGGGGCGGCCGCCAGCGACTTCGCGATCGCATACGGGATGCCGCCGCGCACCTGGTAGTACCCCTCGGGCGTCTTGGCGCGCTCGCAGTCCCACGCCACGTCGGCGCCCAACTCCTTGGCCTTCTCGCGGGCGTTGTACAGCGGGGCGTGTTCGGCGAAAGCCCGCCATTCCTTCGCGCTCATCGTCGTCGACTCGCCCTCGCGTTCCCGGAACTCGAGCAAATCGGCCACCGCGCCGGCGTAGGTGTCCAGCCCGGCGTCGTCCTGCCACGCGTCGACGAAACGGGACTCGACCTTGTCGAACGCCGCGTCCAGCGACGGCTCGGCACCGTCCTGCCACGAGGCCGCGGTCTGGTCGATCAGGTCGAGCACGCCCTGGCGGCGTAGCCAGGCCTCGGCAGTCGCGTACTCACCGTCGGGCAGCGCGTAGAGCAGGTGGCCGTTGAGTTCGGTCACGCCCTGGTCGTAGAAGCGCCGCACCATGGCCAGGAAGCAGGACTTGTACGACGGGATCTTCAGGTTCGTCACGCCGAGCAGGAACGGCTGATCGCGTTCGTCGGCCCGGCTGTCGATCAGGTTGGCCGCTTCGGCGTCGGTGCGCGCGACGATGATGCCCGGCACCCGCATGATGTCGAGCTGGAAGCGGGCGGTGTTGAGCCGCTTGATCTGCTCGTCCGACGGCACCAGCACCTTGCCGCCCTGATGACCGCACTTCTTGGTGCCGGGGCGCTGGTCCTCGATGTGGTATCCAGGCACGCCGTTTTCGACGAAGCGGCGAATCAGGTTGCGCACGTGCGGATCTCCGCCGTGGCCGGTGTCGGCGTCGGCGATGATGAACGGGCGATAGTCGTAAATCGGCGTTGTGCTGCGTTGCTCGGGGGTCATCTGCAGCCGCAGGTACTGCTGGTTGCGGTCGGCGGTCAGCAGCGCGCGAACGATGCCGGCGGCCTCTTCGGGCACCTGACTGAGCGGGTAACTGGCCAGGTCCGGCCCCGGGTCCTCGCTGATCGAACCCTTCGCCGAGGTGGCCCAGCCGCCGAGGTAGATGCCCTCGATGCCCATCCGCTTCATCACCACGGCCTGGCCGGGGGAGTAAGGGCCGAACGTGGTGATGCTCTTGCCTTGGGCGAACAGCTCGCGCAGGTGCGGATAGAACGCGGTGGCGGCTTCCCGCGCCACCGGATAGTCGGCGGGGATCGTGCCGCGCTGCTCGGCGACCTGGCGCGCGGTGTAGAGACGGATGATGCCCTCGAAACGGGGGCTGTCGAAGTAGCGCTGCGTCTCGACGACATCGCGCTCGAACGGTGTCTGGGGTGCGAGGTCAGCTTCGATGATGGCCATGACCCACCCTAGAGCGGCCGACCTGCGGGTGGGGAGTTATTTGGTGCCGAAGATGCGGTCGCCGATGTCCCCGAGGCCGGGCAGGATGTAGCCGTTGTCGTCGAGTTCCCGGTCGATGGCTGCGGTGAAGATCGGCACATCGGGGTGTGCCTGCGTCATCGCCGCGATGCCTTCCGGGCACGTCACCAGGCAGACGAATTTGACCGATTTCGGGTTGTGCTCACGGACCCGGTCGACCGCCGCGACCGCCGAGTTGCCGGTGGCCAGCAGCGGATCGAGCACCACCACGTCGCGCTCGGACAGATCGCTGGGCATCTTGAAGTAGTACTCCACCGTGACTCCGGTTCTGGGCTCCCGGTAGAGACCGATGTGGCCGACGCGGGCGGACGGCACTGCGTCGAGCATGCCGTCGAGGATGCCGGTGCCCGCGCGCAGCACGGAGACGAACACGACCTTCTTGCCGTCGATGACGTAGCCGGTGGTGGTCTCCATCGGCGTGTCAACCTCGACCTCGTGCATCGCGACGTCGCGCAGTACCTCGTAAGCCATCAGCGCCGAGACCTCGTGCACCAGCCGGCGGAAGGTGTTCGTCGATGCGTCGCGGCGACGCATGAGTGTGATCTTGTGCTGCACCAGCGGATGGTCGACCAGGTGTACTCCGGATACCGCAGCCATCTAGAACACCGTCCCGTCACTGACCACGTTCAGCGGCGGTAACCCGCCGCGTAACCGCTGCGCCGACGCCCGGCCGGCCGCCCACGTGCCGCCCTCCAGCACGCACGCGAGCGGCAACGCCGCCTCGTCGACACCCAGCCGCGCACGCACCAGCGGCGCGATCTCGTCGAGCAGCGCCACCGTGAGCCCCCGCCACTCGACCACGAGTTCGTCGGCCGGTGTCCAGGACTTGTCGGCGACATCGGGATCTCGCAGCCGCAGCACCCCGGTGTCCAGCAGCAGCCCGCCGTTGCGGTATTCGGGCAGCCCGGTCAGCGACTCGATCCCGGTCACAGTCACCCCGGCCCACTGCAGCGGCTCGATCAACGAATAGGTGAGCCATTGCGAGAGCTTGTGCAGCGGCAGCCAGCCCGCAGTCGGACCCGGCCCGGCGACCGCGGCGTGACGCCAGCAGTCGCCGAGCGGTTCGTCACCGATGACGTTGTCCGACGGCCAGATTCGAGACAGCGAAGTGAGCAGGTGGACCAGCAGGTCGTGGGCGTGGACGACGCCGGAGGACGCCGAGGACGCGTCGAACAGTGCACCGGGTCTGCCCAGCGGTCCGAATACCCCGGGTTGGCCGGCGAGCGCATCACCGAGGCTGCGCATCAGCGCCACCCGACCCTGCAGACCGACCAGCGGATTGGTCGGGCCGACCTGCAGGACTGCGGCGAGGTCCTCGACGGTCAACGCGCACAGCCCGTTCGCATCGACCTGCAGCGGCCGGTCCGGGTCGCTGGAGAACGCGCCGCGCACGAAGCCGTGCCAGCTGGCCACGGCCAGGCCTTCGGAGCGGTGATAGCGCACACCGTCTTCGAAGAATCCCCAGTCCGCGCCGGCACCAGCGTCGAGCAGCACACTGATCACCGTCAGGTCGATCATGGCCTGCGCACGTTCGCGCGCCGACACGTCGCCGAGCCGGGCGACGAGTTGGCCCGTGCGGTCGACACCGCCGGCGCCGAAGTGCCGCCACCGGCTGTGCGGAGGGATGGCGAGATCGGGAAACCTGCTGCGGGTCAATGCCGCAACGTCGTCGGCCGCCTGTTGCATGGCGTCGTCGTGCACGGTGAACCACGGAGAGTCATCCGCGCGGGCACGCTCGAGCAGCAGCGCCGACCGTGACCGCACCGCCGTCGTGGTGCGCAGCACCTCCACGGCCTCAGCGGCCTCTGCCGGGGCCGTCACCCCTGCAGCCCCCTGCCCTTGACCCGCTTCAGTTCCTCGGCGTCGGGCACCTCGCCGGGGGTGTAGTACCCGGCGGCCATCTTGGCGTCGATCTCGACGCGGGCGTCGGCGGGAACCAGCTCGTCGGGGATCGAGACACGTTCGCCCACCTCGATGCCCGCGCCGGTGATCGCGTCGTACTTCATGTTGCTCATCGAGACAAGGCGGTGGATCTTGGTCACTCCCAGCCAGTGCAGCACGTCGGGCATCAGCTCCTGGAACCTCATGTCCTGTACGCCGGCAACGCATTCGGTGCGGGTGAAGTACTGGTCGGCGGTGTCACCACCGACTTGGCGCTTGCGCGCGTTGTACACCAGGAACTTGGTCACCTCGCCCAGTGCGCGACCTTCCTTGCGGGAGTAGGCGACCAGCCCGACCCCGCCGCGTTGGGCGCCGGTGATGCATTCCTCGATGGCGTGCGTCAGATAGGGCCGGCAGGTGCAGATGTCGGAGCCGAAGACGTCCGAGCCGTTGCACTCGTCGTGGACGCGGGCGGTCAGTTCGATGGTCGGGTCGGCCAGGTGCGCCGGATCGCCGAAGATGTAGACGGTTTGACCGCCGATCGGGGGCAGGAACACCTCGAGATCCGGGCGTGTCACGAGTTCGGGGTACATGCCGCCGGTCTCCTCGAAAAGCACACGGCGCAAATCGTTTTCGCTGCAGCCAAAACGTGCGGCCACGCCGGGCAGATGCCAGACCGGCTCGACGGCGGCTTTGGTGACCTGGGCGGCACCGGTGTCGAGCAGGATGCTTCCGTCGGGAACGAGCCGGCCTTTGGCCAGCGCATCGGCGACCTCGGGCAGGATCACCTGCGCCTTGGTCACCGCGATCGTCGGCCGGATGTCCATCCCTGCGGCGATGTCAGCGGCGAACACTTCGGTCACCACGGCCCCCCACGGGTCCAGGCTGACGATCGTCGCCGGGTCCTTCCATTGCGGGTACGGGCCGATGCGGTCGGTCGGCGCGGTGTCGGTCAGGTCCGCCCGGTGGTCGCGGGACAGCTTGCCCGCGGCGACGGCCAGCGCGCGGTAGACGCCGTAGGCGCCGCTGTGGGTGCCGATCACGTTGCGGTGTGCGCGGGCGGTGGTGCCGACGATCGGTCCTCGCGCAGGAGCCGTCGGCGCACCCCAGTGCAGCGCGGGCGCGTCGGTGCCACCGCTGTGCGACGTCAGTCGGACGTGTCCGGTGGTCATCAGTGTCCTTCGTTTGCTCGGAGCCTCGAGAGAATCCGCCAGCTTAGTCGCCACGGGGCGCCCGCGCCCCGCGATGTCATCGCGGGGCGGTAGCGCCTGCGATCTGCGGCGGCCACGCCTCCCGCTGGTGCGCGGCGTCGAAGAACAACCATTCGTAGCGGGACGTGGTCACGAAATGCGCGCGCGCGACGGCCTCGTCGGCCTCGGTCAGTGTCGGACCCACCCGGTCGGCGAGCGCGAGCACCTCGGCGACGGTCGCCGCGAACTCGTCGCCGCCGTAACTGTCGATCCAGCGCTGATAGCGCGGGTCGGTCGAGCCACGCTCGGCGAGCGCGGCGCCCACCTCGGCGTAGATCCAGTAGCAGGGCAGGACCGCCGCGAGCCCGTCGGCGAACGACCCCTCGTAGACCGTCGCGATCAGATAGCTGTTGTAGGCCAGCGTCGTCGGGGTGACGGGCACGGCATCCACCGCGTCGGCCGACAGGCCCAGCGCGGGCAGCAGCTCACCGTGCAATTCCAGTTCGACGTCGAAGACCTCGGCCGCGTGGCGGGCGAACATGGCGGTGTCGGCCAGCGTGCCGGCCTTGGCGCCGACGACGGCCAGCGCACGCGCATAGGCGCGCAGGTAGTGCACATCCTGAGCGACATAGTGGGCGAAGGCCGCCGGATCGAGGGTGCCGTCGGTCAACCCGGTGAGAAACGGGTGAGCGGTGATGGCCTCGAAGATCGGGGCGATGTCGCGCCACAGGCGCGAGGTCCACGAGTCGGACAGGCCCGAACCGATGCGAGGCCCCGAACCGATACCTGCCCCGATGCTCGATGTCATGGCGATCATCCTGTCAGCGATGAATTCTGCGCGCCCGCCCGGTCGACACTGCAGACCCGATGCCCCTTTCGTTGACAGGATGATCGCCATGACGCAGTCCGCCCTCCCACCCATCGTCGACGCCGCCACGTGGCGCGCGCAGCTCGACGAGCTGCGCGCCCGCGAGAAGGCCGCCACCCGCGAGCTCGACGCCATTGCCGCGCAGCGCCGCCGCCTGCCGATGGTCGAGATGGCGGACTACACGCTGATCGGGGCGAACGGCCCGGTCCGGCTCGCCGACGTGTTCGAGGGCCGCTCGCAGCTCATCGTCTACAACCACATGTGGAGTGACGGGCAGACCTGGCAGTGTGGAGGCTGCACCGGTTTCACCTCCCAATTCACCCGGCTGGAGTTCCTCGACAGCTACGACGCACGGTTCGTCATCGTCACTGCCGGACCCATCGAGGAGGCGCTGGCCTACAAGAAACGGGTCGGCAACGCGATGGAGTGGTACTCGTCGTCGCAGAGTTCGTTCGCCGCCGATGTCGACGCGGCGCCGGGAACCGGATTCGCGGTCAATGTGTTCCTGCGGGACGGCGATCGCGTCTACCGCACCTGGCACACCAACGGCCGGGGCACCGAACAGCTCAGCCACACCTTTGCGCTGATCGACCTGCTGCCGTGGGGTCGCCAGGAGGTCTGGCAGGACTCGCCGCAGGGGTGGCCGCAACGCCCCACTTATTCGGGTTGGCTGGATTCGCCCGACATCGCCCGCGCCTACGGCGACCCTGACGGCGTTTGACCCGGCCGCGACGAAACCGGCGCCGCTTGGCACACTGTGCGCATGGCACAGATAACTTTGCGCGGAAACCCGATCAACACCGTTGGAGAGCTTCCCGCTGTCGGATCGCCGGCACCCGGGTTCACGCTCACCGGAACGGATCTCGGCACCGTCGGTGACGATCAGTTCCGCGGCAAGCCCCTGCTGCTCAACATCTTCCCCTCCGTCGACACCCCGGTCTGCGCGGCCAGCGTGCGCACCTTCAACGAGCGTGCGGCCGCAACGGGCGGCGCCGTGCTGTGCGTATCGAACGATCTGCCGTTCGCCCAGAAGCGGTTCTGCGGTGCCGAGGACATCGAGAACGTGACCCCGGTGTCGGCGTTCCGCGACAGCTTCGGCGACGACTACGGCGTCACGATCGCCGACGGTCCGATGGCCGGTCTGCTGGCCCGCGCGGTCGTGGTGGTCGGCGCCGACGGCAACGTCTCCTACACCGAGCTGGTGCCCGAGATCGGCCAGGAGCCGGACTACGACGCCGCTCTTGCCGCCCTGGGCGGGTGACGCGCGACACACCTTAGGCGCCGCAGCGCCGGCACAGGTCACCGTTCGGTCCCGGTCGGGCATCTGATTGATTCGCAGTCCTGCGACGACGTCAATACACCGCATCAGGTGGTGTAGAAGTGGTCATAGTGACTGTTGTTAACAATGAGATCAGCGCCCCGCCGGCGCTGACACCTGGGAAAGCGGTGGAAGTGCCATGCGAGCGGTCCGTGCGTTTGTAGTCCTCGTGCTGGGGGTTGCCCTGTTGGTGGCGACGCCTGGGCTGGCGACGGCTCAGCCCACGCGCTCGGCCACGAACCAGAAGGCCGTCGAGATCGTCATCGCCCGCGCGCTGTCCCAGCGCGGTGTGCCGTTCGCCTACGGCGGTGGCGGCGCGTCCGGTCCCAGCAAGGGCACGGCTGCCGCGCCCGCCGACCCGGCGCAGCCCGACCAGGCCGGACTCGACGCGTCAGCACTCGATCTGACCACGCCCGGGCTGAACCTGCCCGCCGCGGTGCCGGCGCCGGCTCCGGCACCTCGGGTCGAGGTCGTCGGCTTCGACGCCTCGGGCCTGATGGTGTACGCCTACGCCGGTGTGGGCGTGAAGCTACCGCGGTCCTCGGGCGAGATGTACAAGGTCGGCCAGAAGGTGATGCCCTCCCTGGCGCTGCCGGGTGACCTGCTGTTCTACGGGCCCGAAGGCACCCAGAGTGTCGCGCTGTTCATCGGCAACGGAAAGATGGTCGAGACCACCGACTCCGGCGTCGCGGTGTCGGAGGTGCGCACCAAGGACATGGCGCCCTACCTGGTGCGCATCATCGCCTGACCGGTTGCGCCGCAGGAGGATTCGTGCCTGGAACCGGGCGATCCGTTCCTATCGAGTCGGGACTGCTGCAGATCGAGGACTGCCTGGCCGCCGACGGCAGCATCGACCTGCCCGATGACATCACGTTCATCTCGTTGATCGAACGCAACATCGCCCACGTCGGTGACGAAGTCGCCTACCGCTACCTCGACTTCTCCGGCGCCGCCATGCAGACGCTCGAGATCACCTGGAGCCAGCTGGGCGTGCGGATGGCCGCGGTGGCCGCACAGCTGCAACAGATCGCAGAGGCCGGTCAACGCGTCGCCGTGCTGGCACCGCAGGGGCTCGACTACATCGCTGGCTTCTTTGGCGCGATCAAGGCCGGCACGGTCGCCGTTCCGCTGTTCGCGCCCGAATTGCCGGGTCACGCGGAACGTCTCGACGTCGCACTGCGCGACGCGCGGCCCACGGCCGTTCTCACCACCCGCGCGGCGCGTGCGAACGTCGTCGCGTTCCTTGATCAGATGGCTGACCTCGACCGGCCCGCGGTCCTCACCGTCGACGACGTGCCGGACGCTTCGGCGACCGACTTCATCGCGACCAGCATCGGCGTCGACGACGTGTCGCACCTGCAGTACACCGGAGGGGCCACGCGTCCACCGGTCGGGGTGGAGATCACCCATCGGGCGGTCGGTACGAATCTGGTGCAGATGATCCTGTCGATCGACCTGCTGGACCGCAACACTCACGGGGTGAGTTGGTTGCCGCTCTACCACGACATGGGTCTGTCGATGATCGGCTTCCCGGCCGTCTACGGCGGCCATTCCACGCTGCTCTCACCGACCGCCTTCCTGCGCAGACCCGTGCGCTGGGTGGAGGCGCTCTCCGCCGGTTCGGCAGCCGGCCGCGTGGTCACCGCCGCGCCGAACTTCGCCTACGAGTGGACCGCCGCGCGCGGCGTACCCGCCGCCGGCTGCGCCGTCGACCTGGCCAACGTCGTACTGATCATCGGCTCCGAACCGGTCAGCCTGGACGCTATCGAGGCGTTCACCGCCGCCTTCACTCCTTTCGGGTTGCGGCGCACCGCCTTCAAGCCCTCGTACGGTATCGCCGAGGCGACGTTGCTGGTCGCCACGACGGCGCCCACGGCTGAGCCGCGTGTCGTCCACGTCGACCGGGACGAGCTGGCTCGCGGCGTCGCCACTGCGGTCCCAGCTGAGCATGCACGCGCGGTGGCGCATGTGTCGTGCGGCCAGGTGGCTCGCAGCCAATGGTGCGTGATCGTCGACCCGGACACCGGCCGTGAGGTTGCCGACGGACATGTCGGGGAGCCGTGGCTTCAGGGAGACAACGTCGGCCGCGGGTACTGGAATCGCAGCGAAGAGACTCGCCGCACGTTCGGCGCACGGCTCGTGGCCACCCGGGGCGACGGCAGCCACGCCGCCGGCGCGGATCCTGGTCGGACATGGCTGCGCACAGGCGATCTCGGGTTCTATCTCGACGGCGAGCTGTATGTGATCGGCCGGATCGCCGACGTGGTGGAGCTCGGGGGACGACGCTACTCACCGCTGGACTTGGAGGCGACCGCGGCCGGCGCCTCGCCGTTGGTGCGGCGCGGATACGTCGCGGCGTTCACCGTGCCCGACGATCGCTTGGTCCTCGTTGCCGAACGCGCCACCGGCAGCGGCCGCAGTGACCCGGCCACCGCCGCACAGGCCGTCACAACCGCTGTGCAGCAGCGTCACGACGTCGACGTCAGCGATGTGCGGATCGTCCCGGCCGGCACGATCCCGCGGACCACCAGCGGCAAGTTGGCGCGACGGGCCTGCCGTGACGCGTACCTGGCGGGCTCTTTCGACTAGATGATCGCCCCTAGGTGATCGCGATGAACGGACTCAGTACGTCCCTGACGAACTGGGCGATGTTGATCTTCGGATTGCTGTCCGGAAAGCTCACGGTGGCAAGGACATTGCCGCCCGCGTCGGCGAAATTGCCGTCGGCACGGTCCTGATGCGACGACGAGGTCACCAGGATGATGCCGGATGTGCCTGCGTCTTTCGCCAGAGGTACGGAAAAGCGTGCATTCTGCACGGTGCTGTTGGCTCGGTCCTCGACGATGATCCTGTCGTCGGGCAGCCCCAGCACGCGCAGGGTCTTGCGCATCTCGCCTGCCTCCGTCCGCCCGTTGCGGGGGTTGCCGCCGGTGACGATCACCGGCGACTGCGGGAACATCTGCGCCACCGCGAGCCCGGTGAGCACCCGGGTGTAGAGGATGGGCCGCATCGTGCCGTTGTCCTTGAGGCCGTAACCCAGGATCACGATGGCCGGCTTCGAGAAGTCCTTGGCGACCAAGGGAGGAGCTGCCTGCGCAGCGGGCGCGACACCGGTCAGTAGCGCGAGCACCGCAGCGATCGCGAAGGCCAGCCGTGCTGCGGCACCCGAAGAAGTCACGATGGTTTCATCGCCGCTCGGCCGCCCCGTATTACGGTCCGGTCTCGATGACCCAACGATGCGGGCAGTTTCGCGGTCCCGCTGTCCCACGACGAGCGTTGACGTGGTCTGGTGGAGGGTGATGTCGTTTCTTCGCAGCACGCCCGTCCGCCCGGTCCTGGCCATCGCCGCCTCGGCCGCTGCCCTGCTCGCCACCGCGCCGCCGGCCGCCTCCGTGCCGCCATCGGACAGTCAGGGATACGTCGACTCCACGGCGCGGTGCGCGGCGCCGGCCACCGTGGTCGTGTTCGGCAGCACGTCGGGCTCTCGCGTAGCGATCTGCAGGGACTCCGACGGCGACCTGGAGTACCGAGGGGTCAGGGTGCGCGACGGGGCCAGACTCATCGCACCAGCGTCCCAATCAGCCGATGGCGCGTTCACGGCGGAGCGCGACGGTATCGAGTACATGGTGACCTCCGATGCGCTGGTGATCAGCGCCGACGAGAAGGTCATCCGTGACGAGGAGATGCTCGACTTCCACCGTCCGGGTAGCACCGCTTCATCGCCGACGCCGAAGACGTCGACCACGCCGCTACCGCCGCCGCTACCGGCCGAGGTCGGTGGCGACGGCAGCTGACAGGTCAGGCCGGCGGCCCCGGCAGCACCGTCACCTCGTCGCCGACCTGAAGGGTTCCCGACGTGAGGATGCGGCACACGGACCCGCCGCGCCGCGAGAGCGCCGCGGCCGCGCCTGGCCCGATCCAATCGTCGAGCAGACGGCACGGCGCGCTGAGTCGCACCACTTCCAGATCGACATCGGCGATGCGGATCCGGGTGCCGGGCCTGGTGGGGATGTCGCCGCTGTCGACGGTGATGTTGCGTCGCGTGGCGCCGGAGTCGATGGGCCTGCCGAGCTGCGCCTCCGCAGCGTCGAGCGCCTCTCGGGACTGCACGGTCACGTGCCGATGGCGGGTGCCGTGGTAGCGATCGCCCACCAGTCCCTTGCCTTCCTCGGCGGTCACCGACGGCACAGATCGCGTCGGGATGCGCCGTCCGGGCGCTACATGGATCGCGACGATGTGCACGATCGGCCAGCGTACCGATCACTGGCACGGCGCTGACGCGTCATAGTTTGCTCATATTCGACTGCAGAATTAACTGACGTGCCCGTTAGCAAATAGCTCGGACAAGAGAAATCTTTGCGATGTGGTGGACAATTGGTCACATTCTGGATACGTTTCACGCGGTCGGGGCCACACACAGCAACATGGAGGGGGCGCGTCATGCGCACTACCGCACGTTCCTATGTCAGCGCCGGCGTAGCCCTGATGGGTGCCGGCGTCATCACCGCCACACCGGTCACCTCGACCATGGACCTGCGCACGGCGAGCTATGACGTGGGGCTGGTCGCCGCCACGCAGAGCTGCGCTGAGGGCAGCTCGAGCGCACTCTGCGCCACACCGACGGGCTTGCCCTCAGCAGCGCCGTTGCAGGCCACGACCGACAGCACCAATATCCTCAACATCCCCGCGAACCTGTTTATCGCGCTTGCCAATACGCCCTACAACTTCTTCAACGCGCTGGGCGAGGGGGACGTCGCACTGGGATCTGACCCCAACGGCGACTTCAGCTTCCAGCCCACCTACGAGGGGGTGACGCTGACCCAGCCCGAGGGCAGCGTCGTGGGCCTCGGCCGCAACCTGCGCTACACCGGCAACTGGTGGGTGTACAGCCAGACCAACATCCTCGGCACGGACCCGGCGGATCCGTCGCGGTATCAGGCCCTGACCAACGTGCTCATTCCGTTCCCGGCACTTTCGGTGCCGCTGGGCAACATGGTCGCCGCGATCGCCGCCTCTCAGCTACCGATGGACGTCGGCTGCACCGGAACCGGCCCCGGCGCGTGCGATCATCCCGAGGCAATTCTCAGCAAAATGTTCGACCTTCGTCATGTGGCGGCACTGTTTTCGCCGGATGGCTACACGTTCCCGGAAACCCGTGCGGGCATCACGTGCAGCGCCGACGGGCAGTGCTATGTCAAGGACGAAGACGGGCCCGAGGTGCCGTGGTCCGGAGAAACCGTGAAGCTCGACGCAACAGCACCGTTCACCAGCTTCTACAACAGCCTCACCAAGACCCCGGACTTCTCCGAGATCAAACCGCTGACACCGGAGTTCGTGGCGGGCAGCCTGGTCAGCCTGGGCACGGGTCTGAACACCGACTTCAACCCGTTCGTGTTGGGCACGCAGTGCACGGTGTGCGCCCCGTTCGTGCCCAACCCCGACAACAAGCCGATACCCGGACCGGTGTTCACCGATCCGGATGCGTCATCGGTGACGGCACTCAAGGCCGACGAGCAGACCCCCGCGCCCGACACGAAGACCGAGGTCAAGGCCAGCGAGGCCCCCGCGGCCGGGGCAGCCGAGCCGTCCGCCCCCGAGGCCACCGACAGCACGGACAACACCGCCACCACGACGGGGCCCAAGCACCGCAAGCCCACGGCGACCAGCACAGCGGTCAAGCAGGTGCGCGACTCGATCAACGCGAGTGTCGCCAAGGTCACCGACAGCTTCAAGAAGAAGCCGAAGGCGGCCACGTCGAGCACCGAATCGAGCAGCGCCAAGAGCAGCGCCAAGAGCACTGCCAAGAGCACTGCCAAGAGTGGCGCATCGGCCTCGGGCGGTTCGGAGGACTGAGCACGGTACGGGCGGGCGGCGAGCAGGCGGCCGCCCGCCCGTTCACAGGTAGGGGTCGGCCCAGGCGCTGATGATGCGTGCCGCTCTGGCCGCCTGGTTCTTCTCGGTCAGCAGATGGTCGGCACCCTCGAGCGACACGAAACTGCGGGGGTGCCGCGCGGCGCGGAAGATGTCGCTGGCGTTGCCGATGCCCACCGTGTTGTCGGTGGGGGAGTGCATCACCAGCAGCGCCCGCCGCAGGGTCTTGATGCGCTCGCGCAGGTCGGCGTCGCGGACGTCTTCGATGAAGTGCCGCCGCAGCGTCAGCGCCTTGCCGCCGATGAGAAGCGGTGCCTCGCCGTCGGATTCGATCCGCTCCACCAGTGCGTCGTAGATGTGTTCGACATGGGCAGGTTGGAACGGCGCACCGACGCTGGCCACCGCCGTCACGGTGGGACACTCGTGGGCGGCGGCGATCGCAGCGGATCCGCCGAAGGAATGACCGACCAGAAGGCGCACTTCCCGGCCGGAGTCGTTGAGAAACTCCACGGCGCGCACGGTGTCGGCGACCTTGTGGGAGAACGACCCGTCGCCCCAATCGCCTTCGGAATGGCCGAGGCCCAGATTGTCGAAGCGCAGCATGCCGATGCCCTCGCTGGCGAGCTGCTTGCACATGCGGCTGGCCGCCGGACAATCCTTGCCCAGCGTGAAGCCGTGCGCGAAGACCCCCCAGCCACGCACCTTCCCCTCTGGTGCGTCGACCAGGCCGGCCAGGGCCGGACCGCTGCTGCTGGCGAATGTCACGCGCTCTGCCACGCCGCCATCCTCTCAGCCCGTCGCGTGACGCATGCTGGTGAGTGCAGGCGTGACGAGAGGAGAGCTGACGGTGAAGGTGCGGTTCGGAGTCAGTCTGGGCAGCGACGTGGGCCCCGAGGCGCTGCCGGAGTTCGTCGACCGCCTGGAGGCCGAGGGAGTCGATTCGCTCTGGTTCTCCGAGCTCGTGTATTCACCGGCGATCGACCCGACGGTGGGGATGGCCTACGCGCTCGCGCGCACCCGGCACCTCAAGGTCGGCACCTCGGTGGCGGTGCTGCCGGGCCGTCACCCCGTGCTGGTCGCCAAGCAGCTCCTGTCCATGGCCGCGCTGGCACCCAAGCGGGTGCTCCCGGTGTTCGGGCTGCGTTCGGCGCTGCCGGTCGAACGCGACCTGTTCGTGGTGCCCGACGGCAAGCGCGGCGCGGTGTTCGACGAGGCGCTGACGCTGCTGCGGCGTGTGCTGCGCGAAGACGACGTCACGTTCTCCGGTGAGTTCTTCTCGGTGCGCGGCGCCACCATCGCACCCAAACCCGCTGCGCCGCTGGATGTCTGGCTCGGCGGCTCGTCATCTGCCGGGTACCGCCGCATCGGCACCTACGCCGACGGCTGGCTGGGCAGTTTCCTGACCCCCGACGAGACGCGCGACGCGCTGGTCGAGATCCGCGCAGCCGCTGCAGATGCCGGGCGGCATGTACCCGACGACCACTTCGGCATCAACGTGGCGGTCGGCACCGGCGAGCTTCCCGGTGCCGTGCGCGCCGCAGTCCGTTCCCGGCGGCCCGATCTGGACCCCACCGATCTCGTCGCGCCCGATTGGCCGCAGCTTCATGCGATGCTCGACGGCTACATCGCCGCGGGTTTGACGAAGTTCGTCATCCGCCCGCTCGGCTCGGTCGACACCGGGAGCTTCCTCGACCGATTCGTCAAAGAGCTTCTGCCCCGCCAGAATCGGTGATGACGCCCGCGCAGGCGGCCCCCGTGCCAGACTGCCTGCCATGATCGAGATACTGTCGGACCTGCCGCCGGGCGTGCACGGCTTCCGGGTTTCGGGCCGCCTCAACGGTGCGGACCTGCGCGACTTCCAGCCGGCGATGGACCAGATGCTGGCCGCAGGACAGATCCGGCTCGTCGAGGTCATCGCCGACGACTACGAGGGGTTCGGCCCGGGCGGTTTGGCGGAAGACCTGAGGCTGGGGCTCGGTGCGCTGATGCATCACCACGGTGCATTCCGGCGGATCGCGGTGGTCACCGACAAAGAGTGGGTGGTGCACGCGCTGCATGCCTTCGCCTGGCTGGTGCCCGGCGAGGTCGCACTGTTCCCGCTCTCCGAGATGTCCGCGGCCGGCAGGTGGGCCGCCGCATGACGCGCCGATCGCTCGACCGCGCTGCCCTGGTCGCAGGCGGCATTCGCCTGACTTCGGGCGTCTGGTTCCTCGTCGACCCGCTACGGGCGAATCGCTTCTGGGGTGACCCTGCGGACCCACCGCCGACGGCGCGGCTGCTGCTGCGCTCGATGGGGTACCGCGACGCACTGATCGGAGCGCTGCTGGTCTCCGCGGCGGCCTCGGGGCGCGACACCCGCGGCTGGTTCCTCGCTTCGGGAGGCGCCGACGCAGCCGATCTGCTCGGTGGAATGAGTGTGCACGATCATCTGAGTCGCTCGCAGCGACTGATCGGCCTCGGCGGCGCGGTGGCCGGCATCGGCGTCGGGATGTGGGGAGCGCTGCGGCCCCGCCGATCCCGCGGTTGACTCACCGCCGGGCCAGCAGCCAGGCCTGGCCTCCGGCCTCACCGGCGGTGATGACCTCCAATGCACCGAAGGCCCGCATGAGCTCACCGCCAGGCGCCCGGAACCGGCCGGGGGCCGCGCCGACCTCGCTGAGCACACTGACCGCCAGCAGCCCGCCCCGCCCGACGCGGTCGATCATCGCCCCGAAAAGTCGAGGTGCACGAAACATGGTGCACAGCAGCACATCCACGGGTTCTCCGGGCGGTATACCGTCGTCGAGGTCGGCAACACGGAAGCGGCAACGGTCCCTAGAACCGCTCGCCTCGGCCAGTGCCTGCGCCGCCTCCACCGCCGTCGGCGAGATGTCGTACCCGCAGACCGTCAGCCCCCGGCTTGCGAGCCACACCGCTGCGGTGCCGCGCCCACACGCGAGGTCCAGGGCGTTGCCGGAGTGAGGAAACACGTGGGCGGAGGGGCGAAAGGGGCGCGGCAACCCGATGTCGTCGGGGCGCGCCGGGGGTTGCGATCGGTAGCGCTGTTCCCAGCGGCGACGATCGTCGACGGACACGCCGTCATGGTAGGCGCGCCGCCCGGATGCGGATCGGCCCGCGCCACTGTGCGTCGGGGTCGAGGACGTCACCTCGCTGCGTGATCTCCACCAGCCCGTCGCGGGCCAGGCGTCGCGCGATGTCGCGGGCCTCGTCCATCGCCGCGCGCCAGTGCTCGCCGCCGACGGCGCGGGCCGCATCCGACGGGCAGGTGCTGCTGCGCGGACCGCGGTGACCGGCCAGCGCGCGGATCGCCGCGTCGAGTCGGTGCTCGAGCGGACCGTCGCCCAGCGCGGTGCGGGCGGCGTCGGCGTGCGGGCCCGCGCTGCCGGCGATCGTCCCCAGTTCCCTGCGCAGCCGCTCGGTCATGGTGGCCAGTCAAGCAGCCCGGCATACGAATCCGACGCTGTGCGATGCGCCACACCGTGCGTTTATCGGGCCGCCGTTTCGGTTAGTTCTTAGCCGTACTCAGTGACTGTGGGCCGGGCAGGCCCGAGATGGGAGTTGTACCGATGAAGTTGACTCACGTTCTTGCCAGCGCAGCCGTGTTCGGCGGCCTCACCGCGGGTGCGTTGGGTGTCGCCGGTTCTGCCGTCGCACAGCCGGGGTGGACGCCGCCCCCGGCCCCGCCCGCCGGGCCGAACGTCGGCACTGCTCCGGCCTCGGCCCCGCCCAAGCCGGTCGACCCGACGTGGGCCGCTGGCAACCCGCAGGTGTGGGACGAGGGTTGGCAGCACTGGGGCGTCTGGCTCAACGGCGTCTTTGTTCCGACCTACTGATCGACCGTCATGGTGAACAGGCCGCCGCGGTTCCACCCGGATCCGCGGCGGCCTTTCGTCATGAGCCCTCTGTGATGAGCGAGGGGGACGCCCGCTACGTCGTCATCAAGGGCAGGCGGTGGCGCGCCACCGACCCCGCCATTCCCGAGCCGCGGCGTCGCGAGCTGACCCACATCTTGATGGCGTGGCGTCGCGAAGTGCGACGCACTCGCGGCACCGCTGGGGAAGCCGACGCCCGAGCCGGGGTTCAGGCCGCCAAAGTGGCGTTGGGGGAACGGGGCTCACCACCGTGGTGGGAGCAGTCCGACGACGAGCGCCAGGCCCGCTGGCAGACCCCGGTGACCATGCCCGCGGAGAGCTGAACCGGCCGCAACGGCATACGTTGCGGCCGGCCCAGGTGTCAGGCGCCCAGTGTGCGCTGGATGTCGGGCTTCATCGCGTTCAGCTGTGCACCCCAGTAACCCCAACCGTGAGTACCGTTGGCCGGAAAGTTGAACGTCGCATTGCGGCCACCGTCACCGACGTAGGCCTTCTGGAACGCCCGGTTGCTGTCTCCGGTGATGCTCTCCAGCACCTGACCCGGAATGTCACCGCCACCGCCGAGGTCACCCGGGCGGCCGTTGCCGGTGTAGATCCACAGCCGGGTGCCGTTGGCGACGAGCCGCCCAGCCTGCAGCGTCGGGTCGTTGCGCTGCCATGCCGGACCGCCGCCCGGTCCCCACATCGCGGTGGCGTCGAAGCCGCCGGCGTCTCGCATCGCGAAGCCGACCAGCGTGGGCCACAGTCCCTGCGACAGGTTCAAGAAGCCCGACAGAGAGCCCGCATAGCTGAACTGGCCGGGATGGTAGGCGGCCAGGATCAGCGCTGCGCTGCCCGACATCGACAGTCCGACGACGGCGTTGCCGCTGGGCGAAATACCTTTGTTGGCGGCCAGATAGGCGGGCAACTCGGAGGTCAGGAACGTTTCCCACTGGTAGTTGTAGGTCGTGCCGTTGCCGACGGCAGGTCGCTGCCAGTTGGTGTAGAAGCTGGACATGCCACCGACGGGCATCACGACCGACAGACCGGATTCGAAGTAGTTCTCGAAGGCTGCGGTCTCGATGTCCCAGCCGCTGTTGTCGTCGCGAGCGCGCAACCCGTCGAGCAGGTAGACCGCCTTGGGTCCGCCGCCCTGGAACTTGACCGGGATGTCACGCCCCATCGCCGCGGAAGGGACCATCAGCGTCTCGACCGGCAGCCCGGGCCGCGAGTAGGCGGCTGCGGTCGCCGATCCACCGGCGACCGCGACGAGCGCGGGCAGCAGCAGCGCCACCATCGCGCCGGCGAGCAGCCGGCGTCTGAATGCGAGCAGATACTTCATATTGGTTGGTACCGTTCTCTCCACTGCGCGCCCCCGGGTCGCGCGTCACGGGATTGCCTGGTCACGGTCGGCACCTCGGTGCCGAGGATGCCGTTGCTTCACATCCAGCCGCGCCCAGTACTTCGTCACGTGACGTATCGGCGTTACTCCCCGTGGGATTCCGTAAGAAGTGGGCCCCGGATCAGCGCTACCCGCGGCGACCTGAGACGACGCGATCGAAGGGTGTATGTCGGCCGCGGTTGGGCACCCGTCGGGGATGACGATCTCGACTGACGATGTGCGCCGCCTGCTCACCGGCGATTCCGATGCCCTGCTGGTGCTGATCGAGGGCCGTACCGAGGTGATCCCACGCTCGGCGCTCGGCGACGACGCCTACCGCGGCGCCATGGAGGTGATCTCGCAGGCAGAACTGCTCGAGCGCACGAGCGGCACCACCGATCTCGACGAGGCCGAACTCGCCGCGCACGCCGCGGCGCTCGATACGGCGGTCACCGAGCTCGGCGGCTGAGGCACACCCATCGGGACCGTCGGCGACGGCAGTCGGGACCTTGGTCCGTACCGCGACGGGTGTGCCGGACCTAGCGTCAAGTGTGGGAACACTTCCGCTCGAAAGGACGCATGATGACCCAGGTATCTGAAACACCAAAAACTGCAACACCTTCCGGTGAACTTCTCGATGAAGTCCGGGAGTCGGCCAAAATGGGCCAGCACGCCGTCGCCGAGGCGCTTCGACTCTTCCGTCAGACGGTCGACGAGGCGGTCCCGGAAGCGGTGCAGCCGCTGCGCACCAAGATCGTCGACGCCGCCATCGAGCTCGCCGACACGCTGGTTGCGGCGCAGTACCAGTTCAACCGCAACCTGGTCCGCAGCGCGGACCGGGCGTTGAACAGGTCCGACACGGGACACCAGGACGTCGACTGATCATTCGTCGGCGCCGACCGCGGGTGTGCCGTGTATCGGGTAGTCGCTGAACACCAGGGTCAGGCGGATCGGTCCGACCCTGGTGGACAGTTCGTCGAGCGTGCGTGCCCTCAGCAGATCCTGATCGGCCACCGTCATCGCCCCGGTGTAGGAGACCCGCAGATCGACCTCGGTGGTTTTACCCCGGCTGATGGCGAGCGCGTCGACAAGGGTGAGTTCGTGGTCGAGTTCGTCGCGATGCTCGTTCGACACTGCCTCGATGGCTGAGCGGACGGCGGCGTCGAGATCCGGGTCCGAGCGGTGGCCCGAGAGCCGGCCGAATTCCAGGCGTATCTCGCGTACCGGGTCGGCGACGAGAACGGCACACAGGATGAGCACGATGATGCTGTCAGCGATGTCCTTGATGTCGAAGCGGTCCGAGGTGATGACGGTGCCGTCGGGGATGACCGCCACGATCACCAGCGAGGCGCAGATGCCGGCACTGATGAAGCTCGCCATCTTCGCCGCATTCGCCTCGACGCGCAGTAGTGCCGATGCATCGCCGACGGAGCGGTTGTTGCGCCGATGGTTGGCCATCAACGCGACCCCGATCGCGGCGACGACAGCGGTGTAGATCGCGGCCACCCCGAATTCCGGCTCGCTCCCCTCACCGGTGACGAGGTAGTCGATGACCTTGATCGCGTTGGTCACCACCGCGATGAGCACCACGCCGAGGATCATCAGGGATCGGAAAAGGGCGTAGAGATTCTCCAGAGCCAGTCGGCCGTAGGGATTTTCGGCATCGGGGGGTCGCGACGACGCCACCGCCAACCGTGCGGCGATGAACGCCGCCGCCGCGTTGATCAATGAGATGACGCCGTCGAGTTGGGTCGCCGAAACGCGGGTGACGGCGTAGACGGCGAAGCCGACGACAGCCAGTCCCAGCATCGTGACCATGTAGGTGTGCAAGCTTCGTCGCTCGGCTGCCAGGACCGCCGACGGTGACGCTATCGCCATGACGAGCGAGCCTACGTGGACTCGACCACAGCCTGGAGATATTGCAGGCGTCGTTATCCCGCCGTGCGAGTGGTCCGCCCGCCGATCCGCGGCACGCCCGCGAGCAGGCCCCGCTGGGGCACACCGAGAATTGGTTCGACTGCCACGCCGAGTTCGGTGAGCACGTCGTTGGCTGCCAGCACGCCCGACATCGCCGAGCGCTCCATGAGCCCGGACAGATAGGGCGTGTCGACGTAGTCGCCGGCCACGCGCAGGCCGCGCGCATCGGTGCGCACCGTGGGGCGGGTGCCCGCCGAGCCGGGCGGGAATGCTGGCGCGGTGGCTTCGAGCCGGTCGTGGGTGTGCACGATGCGCGCCGCTTCGGTCTCGGGCCACAGGGTCGCCAACTCCTGCCGCAGCGCCGCAGCGGCGGTGGCGGCGTCGGGCAGCGGGCACGAATAGGAGTGCAGTTCCACGATGGAACCGCCGGTGCGGCGCGCCCACGCCACGCTCGGGTCTTCCAGACGCGAGTACACGGCGATCGAGTCGAGCGTCGGCTGCCCGCTGATCGCGCTGAACGGCGCCCGGGCTGCACCCACGTCACGGTCGAACCAGATCCGACTGACCGCGAAAGGCGGTGCCACCGAGAGCTTTTCGCATGCTCGTGCCAGCCGGGGCGCGCTGTGCGCGGTATCCGGTGACCGGCTCAGAACGTCCTTCAGCGCCCCGGGATCGAGGGCCATGATCACGTGTCGGGTGTCGACGGCGCCCGTGGTCGTGGTGACCTGCCAGCCCTGACCGTTCGGTTCGACCGACACACATCCGGTGTTCATCCGGATGTCGGCGTTGTGGCGCTGCAGATGACACTGCAGCGGTTCCCAGATCGCGGTGGCGTAGTCGGTGGACGGCACGTCGAAGCCGATGCCCTCGGGATTGCCGAGGAAGTAGTAGTGGAACATCGCCACCAGCTCGGCCGCCGACAGCTGACCCTGGTTGCAGAAGAACGAGCGCGCGAACGCCTCGAACAGCATGCTGCGGCTGCGCTCGGTCATGCCGAAACCGTCGAGGAACGCCGCGGCGTCGAGGTCGTCGAACTCGGCGTAGGTGCTCACGCGGTCGTAGGCCAGCAGGGCCCGGCCGGTGTCGGCGTCAGCGTTGAGAAGCTCGCGGCGCGTCAGGCTCTTGGAGCGCAGCGCCAGGGCCAGCAGGTTCAACGGGGGAGCGGCAGGCAGCCCGGAGAGATCCTCGGCGGGCCAGTCGGCCGAGATCACCGGATAGCTCTTCACCGGCGCGAGGAACGACAGGTTCGGGTCGGCGCGCCGCAGGATTGCCCGCCACGTGTAGTAGTGCCGGAAAAAGGCGTGGAAGCCGTGCTCGATGGTCTGCTCGGTGCCGTCGGGCAACCGTTCCGGCCATGCACCCAACCTGCCGCCGAGGTGACCGGCCGCCTCGACCAGCGTCACCGCGACGCCCCGTTCGGCGAGCACCACGGCAGCCGAGATTCCTGCGATGCCGCCGCCCACCACCACCGCTTCGGTACCGGCAGGTGCCTGGGTGGGCTGCAGCGGATCGGGCACCACCAGCCGCCGTGGCCGCATGCGCAGCGGCGCGGCGCGACTGGTCATGGCATCGCTCAAGGGGCTAGCTCCTCACGCTGGCAACGATTTTCGCGGACATCCCGGAGCACCCGGGCCGCGAATGGCAGGGCGACCACGCCCATCAGCACCCCTCCGGTGATCGAGGAGCCGGGGAGGCCGAAGAACACCGCGTGGCCCAGCACCGAGGAGAAATACACCCACAGGTACAGCGCCGCCGCCGGGCGGGAGTACGTCGACGCCTCCTGTGACGGTAAAAGCAGGTGCAGGGCCACCATCATCAACGTCGAGACCAGCAGCCAGCCGGCGTAATTGGTCAGCGGGATGCCGGGGATCAAGGGCAGGGTGTGGGCGGCATCGAACCAATGCCAATGCCCTGCCGCGACCATCTGCGGGTCGAGGAACACGTCCCACGCGGTCAGCGCGTACGCCGAAACCGCGATCACGGCCGGTCCGCGGCGGGCGAGGGTGCGCCCCACCACCAGCGCCGGCCAGGCCATCATCACCCAGGCCATCGGCACGATCACCGGGACGCCAAGCACCTCGGGGCCCAGCGTGCCGGTGTAGGCATAGCGTCCGAAAGGAATCCCCGTCGCGACGCCGGCGGCTTCGGCGATCAGACCACCCCCGCCCGCGACGACCGCCACGGTGAGCGCGCCGCGTAGACCATGCACCCGACCGGTGTCGGCGAGCGACGCGAGGAAGAAGATCGCGACACTGCAGACGGTCACCTGAGTGCGCCATGCCTCTGGCATCAACGGATAGACGATCTGCACGACGACGGCGGAGATCACCAGCGCCCACACCGCGGCTCCCGGGCGCACCGGCGCCGTGTGGGCGCCGGGTACCGCAACCGCCACCCGCTGAACCTCCCCGTCGAGAGTCTCGCTGACCGCGCGGCCCCTGCTGCCCGCGCTGCGCCATCGTCGACCTGCGTAGAGTTTCCAGGTGCCCGATGCGCGCCTTGCCGAAATCCTACGCGTCGCCACGGCGGTCGGATCTTCGCTCGCGTGCGTGGGCACCGTGCACGAGCTGGTCAATCTCGCACTGCTCCGCCCGCCGGCCGAGTCCCCGGATCCGGTGACGGCCGCAGTGTCGGTGCTGATTCCGGCCCGCGACGAGGCGCACCGCATCGCGCCGACGATTTCCTCGGTGCTGGCGCAACAGGGTCTGACCGATGTCGAAGTCCTGGTGCTCGACGACGGGTCCACCGACGGCACGGCCGAGGTCGTACGGCGCGCGGCAGGCGGTGATGCCCGGGTGCGGGTGCTGACGGGCGCGGCGCCACCGCGCGGCTGGCTGGGCAAGCCGCATGCGTGCGCCCAGCTGGCCGCCGCGGCTCGCGGCGACATCCTGGTCTACGTCGACGCCGACGTGGTGCTGGCCCCGGCTGCTGTCGCGGCGGCGACGGCGGTGCTGCAGGGTCCGCACGCTCCGGCGTTGGTCAGTGTGTGGCCGCGGCAGGTGGCCACCGGCCTACTGGGGCATCTCATCCAGCCGCTGCTGGCGTGGTCATGGCTGACGACGCTGCCGATGCGTGTGGCCGAACGGTCGCGGCGACCGTCCATGGCGGTGGCCAACGGGCAGTTCCTCGCGATGCGCGCGGACGCGCTGGCCCGCGCGGGCGGTTGGGCGGTGGTGGCCGGCGCGGTGCTCGACGACATCGGCCTCGCGCGGGCGGTGCGGGCGAGCGGTGGCCGCACCGGCGTCGTGGACGGATCTCGGATGGCGACCTGTCGGATGTACGCCACGGGGCGCGATCTGAGCGAGGGTTATCGGAAATCGTTGTGGGCCGCGTTCGGATCGCCGGCGGGCGCTGCGGCGGTCGGAGCGGCGCTGTGTCTGGTGTATGTGCTGCCGCCCGCAGCCGCGATGGCCGGTTCGCGGGTCGGTGCGCTCGGCTACGCCGCCGCCGTGGCAGGACGCATCCCGGCGCGGCGGTGGTGCGGTCGCGGCGACGCGGTGGATCTGCTCGATGCCGCCGCCCATCCGGTGTCGGTGCTGGCGCTCCTGGGCCTGCTGGTCTCGTCGTGGCGCGGGCGACGGCGTGGGACCCTGCGTTGGAAGGGACGCACGCTGTGAGTCGGGTGGTGGTCGTGGGAGCCGGCCTGGGCGGGTTGGCCGCGGCGGCTCGGCTGGCTGCGCTCGGACATCGGGTCACCGTCTGCGAGGCGGCCTCGACCGTCGGCGGCAAGCTCGGGGTGCTGCACCGTGATGGCTTCACCTTCGACACCGGACCGTCCCTGCTCACGATGCCGGGCCTGCTCACCGAGCTGTTCGACGCCACCGGCGGCGCGGCGGAGCTGCCCGTCGAGCGCGTCGATCCAGCGTGCGCCTACCGGTTCGCCGACGGCACCGAGATGACGTTGCCCCATGACCCCGACGCGGTGCCTGCCGCAATCGATCAGGCGCTGGGCCGAGGTGCGGGGGAGTCGTGGCGACGTCTGCACGAACGATCCCGCCGACTGTGGGATCTGGTGGGCGAACCCGTTCTGCGACAGCCAATTTCGCTGGCCGCGCTGGCTCGGATGAGTGCGCGGCCGGCCGACCTGAAGGCCGTCGCCCCGTGGCGCACGATCCACGGCTTGGGTCGCGACGCGTTCACCGATCCGCGGTTGCGGTTGTGGCTCAACCGGTACGCGACGTACTCCGGCTCGGATCCGAGGCGTACCCCGTCGGTGTTGTCGGTCACGTCGTTCGTCGAGCAGGAGTTCGGCGCCTGGTACGTCCCCGGTGGCCTGCGGCGCATCGTCGACGCCGTCGCGCAGCGCTGTACCGACCTCGGCGTCGAGATCCGGACTGACAGTCGAGTCGACGCCCTGGTGATGAGCGGGAACCGGGTGCGCGGGGTGCGGTGCGGTGGTTCCACGGTGCCCGCCGATGTCGTGGTCAGCGACGCCGACGCGGAGGTGCTCTACGGCTCGCTGGCGCCTGCGCCGGCCCGGCTCGCCCGGCGGCTGCGCCGGACGCCGCGGTCCATGGCTGGGTTCGTGATGATGCTGGGGCTGTCGGGCCGCGAGCCGGGAGCAGCCCACCGCATCTACTTCCCCCGCGACTACGACGCCGAGTTCGACGCGATCTTCGGCCGGCGCCCGGCTCCGGTCATGGACCCGGCGGTCTATGTGCACGCCCCCGACGACGCGGCGCTTCGCCCCGACGACGAATCGGAGGGCTGGTTCGTCTTGGTCAACGCGCCGGCGCACGATCCGGCCGGTGGCATCGACTGGGATGCCGAGGGCCTCGCCGAGCGGTACTCCGACCGGATCCTCGATGTGCTGGCCGAGCGCGGTGTCGACGTCCGTCCACGGTTGCGCTTCGCCGAGATCATCACCCCTGCCGATCTGGAACGCCGCACCGGTGCGCCGGGCGGCGCGATCTACGGCACCGCCTCGCACGGTCCGCGGGCTGCGCTACGCAGGCCGGCCAACCGGAGCCCGCTCCCTGGGGTCTTCCTGGTCGGCGGGTCGACCCACCCCGGTGGCGGCATCCCGCTGGTGCTGATGTCGGCCGAGATCGTTGCCGGGCTCATCGGTCCGGCGGAACGGACGGGAACGCCGTCGGCATCGAACGGCGGACTCCGCGGAGCAGTTGGCCCATCCCGATCACGCCGAGGCCGGTCCACACCATCGTGAACATCCCCGCCCAGTGCCAGCCCAACCCGGGAACCCCGCCGGGAGACACCGAAACCGCCCCGGCGGCGAGTGCGACGACGATCAGGCGCGTGGGACGTTCTGCGACGGTGACGGTCCCGACGCCCGGCATGCCGACCGCCTGGGCTCGGGCCCGCACGTACTCGAGCAGCATCACCGACGTCACCGCAGCGAGCACCCAGCCCAGCGGAGCGCCGAGCGCGTACAGCACCGCGCCGAGCAGCAGATCGCCCACTCGGTCGGCGACCGAGTCCACGAGCGCACCCAGCGGCCGGGCGCGTCCGGTGCGCAGCGCGACGGCGCCGTCGAGCCCGTCGAGGATCCCGGCGATCAGGACCAGGGGGGCAACCAGCAGTGGCCATCCCGGGCCGACCACGACGCCGAGGGCAGCCGCCAGGGCGACGACGCCCGCCAGGGACAGCACATCGGGCGGGATCCGCGTGACGGGCCCGGCGGCGAGCAGTCGCACGATGCGCAACCAGCCGCGCACCACCGGCGACGGCTGCACGCCACCGTGCAACTGGGACCACCCGGCGTCGTCGGCGTCGCGCGCCGGGGGTATGTCAGGGCACATGGACTCAGCCTGCCAGCGCACCCCGCGAGCCACGGGGAACATGCCGTGAGCCGACTGCGGCAGTTCGCCTCCGGCGTGCGCACCACCTTTCCGGGCAGCGATCTCGCGCTGTGGGCCGCCGGGGCCACGTATTTCGGCGTCATCGGCCTGGTGCCGCTGGCACTCGCGGCGCTGTGGGCGGTCGGCGCGCTGGCCGGTCACGACACGGTGACCGCGGCCATGACCGCGGCGATCGACGGGTTGCCGGGTGGTCACGGCACACCCGAGGCGCTGCGCACGCTGACCAGGGTGGCGCTGTCGATGTCCTGGGTGCAGGCACTGGTCGTGCTGTTTCCGGCAAGTCTCTACGGGGAGGGGCTGCGCCGCGCGTTCGTGCAGATGTCGGCAGAGCCCGATTCGCTGACGGGGTGGCGGGGACGGGCAGGCCTGCTGGGCGTGGCCGCGGTGGCACCGTTCCTGGTGCTGGCGGTGTTGCTGTCTGCGCCGTACGTGGGCCCGCTGTACACCGCGGGCGGGTGGTCACTGGTGTGGGGCGTGGTCGTGGCCTTCCACATCGTGTGGCTGACGGTGTCGACCGCGCTGCTCGGGGTCTTCGGGCTCATCGGGCCCGGTCGCATCGGCTGGCGTGCGCTGGCGATCGGCGCGTTCGCCACCGGGTCCGTGCTGGCCGGTTTCCTGCAGGGCTTCGTGTTGTTCCTCGCGATCCCGATCCCGTGGTCCGCGCCGTTCGGCGGTCTGCCCATCATCGGGGCGGTGACGGCCTTGGCGCTGTGGCTCTACATCATGCACATCCTGGTGCTGTGCGGGTTCCGGGCCACGGTGGTGCTCGACCAGATGAACCGGACCCCAGCTGAGAGCTAGCGGCACGCCGGAAGTTGCCGGTGGTCGAATGTATGTTCGAGTCGTGGTGGTGGTGCGGGAGGCGGTAGCGGCGTTACGTGCCGCTGTTGATGCTGTGCTGGCCGCTGATCTGTCCTTGTCGACCGCGGCGGAGGTGGTGGAGCTGCTCGATGAGTTGGAGGCTGCGGGCTGCCGGCTGCCGGCGGCGCGGCATCGGGGGTTGGCGCGGCTGTTGGTGGAGACCACCCCGCAGCAGATGGGCGCCAAGAACTGGAAAGACGTCCTCGCCATCCGGTGGCGGATCAGCGGCTCGGAGGCGCACCGAAGGTTGACCGAGGCCGCGCTGCTCGCACCGCGGCAACCGGTGACCGGGCCCCCGCTGCCCCCGGTGTTGCCGGCGACAGCGGTCGCCCAGGAACAGGGGCTCATCACCGGCGAGCATGTCACCGAGATCCGCAAAGCCGTCGACAAACTGCCCGGGTTCTGTGACAGCGCGACGCGGGAGCAGTTCGAAGTCGAACTCGTGCGCACCGCGGCCGGGGCCGGACCGAAAGAGACCCGGGATGCCGCGGAGCTGACCCTGTTCCTGCTCGATCAGGACGGCCCTGAACCCGATGATGCTGAACGCGTGCCTAAGCGCTCGCTCACGAAATCTCGGCAGGGCCGCGATGGCA
>JBFMGT010000006.1:0-302190 GCA_040752555.1 Actinomycetota bacterium
CTCGCGCTGACGCTCGACACCGGCACGCCGGTCCTTCGGGTCAGAGCTAATGCGCAGGTAGCAACCTGCGCGAACTGTTCCCCGATCGGCGGTCATGCCTTAGAGTGTATCCACGCAATCGATAATGGATGCGGCAGTAATGCTTGTTGTTGGACGGGTGCGTGGCACCGAAGGGCCATGGCACGGTGTGGTCGACATCGGAGTGCTGCGCCGGAGCGTCGCAGCCCGGGAAGCGACATGTCAGGTCGCGCCATCGGAGGAAGTCCATGAGCTTGCGCGAGGGTCGGTACCCGGGCTCCGGTTCGTCGCAGGGCCGTTCGACCGGACGCACGTCGGCGCCCGCGGCGGCATGGCGGACCTCCTCGGCAGGCAGGACACCGTAGCCTTCCAGATAGCCTGGGGCGTTGCTGTTTCCGTCCACAGTTTCCTGCTCGGCCAGGATGTGCACGACGACCTTGGCGGCCGATGCCTTCAGCGTCGTCGCTGGGCATTCCGACGACTCGCATCGGCACGCCAGGGTCGACTCGCCGCGGCCGAGAGCACCGCAGGCAGCAGCCCGCCGCTGCATGAGGGTGCGGGGATCCGCATCGCACACCGTGGCGGCCAGTGCGTCGAGGCGTTGGTCGAACGCGGCAGCATCGACTGCGTCGAGCAGCCCGCCGGCCAAAGCCGTGCCGGGCAGGTGTGGTTCCACGGTGAAGTGGAGATTGTTGCGAACCTCCGGCGGAACGCGGACCCCGGCCGGATCGAACGTGGCCACCCACCGGTCCACCCGTTCCTTGAGCTTCTTCTCCGAAAACCGCATCCACTTCACCAGCTCAGGCGCCAGCGCCTCCTCCAACTCCCCGATGATGCTGTCCTCGACGTTGTCCGTGCGGTTGAGCACTGTCCGCACCATCCGCAGATCGATATCACCGCGGGCGAAGGCCTCGGCGACCCGAGGAAGCCGGTCATGCAACGAAACCGCCATGGCGACTTGGCTACTGGCGCGTGAGCGGCTGATGTTCTGCGCTGCCGACACTTCGGCAGCGACCGCCTCGCGGACGTCGGCGACCCAGTGCTCCACATGCGGGTACTCGCGTGTTCGAAGTGCGTGAAGCCGAGCTACCGCCGCAAGGCGCTCAGCGATGGCACGCGACTCTGCGCGAGTTGCGCAGTCCATCGCGAGCACGCAGTCAATCGCCTCGGCGGAATCGAACATGCATTCGATACTGCCAGACGGGTACGACAAATCAGCGTCAGCCGCCCCACGCCGTCATCAACGTCACGTAGCACACGGTCCCGGCCAGGATGCTCAGCAGAGCCCGCCCCCGCCAGAGCTGCAGGCCCGCCGTCACCCCCACCGCGAGCACGAGCCAGAGCAGCTGCAGCGCGGTGTTTCCGACGACCGTCTTCACCGAGTAGATCGCCAGCATCACCATGACCCCGACCGGCATGTGCACGCTGAGATAGCGCACGACCTTGCTGTGCCGCATGGGCGCCAGCGCCGCGAACGGCAGCGCGCGCAGCGCCCAGGTCACCGCCGCGCTGACCGCCACGAGGAGCGCCATGTATCGGGCGTCAGGCATGTCGGGTCCGTCGCCGCAGCAGCAGCGTCGCGGTGAACGCGGCAAACGCGCACACCAGCATCTGATTCGGCACCACCAGCCATGCGGCGACGGCGCAGAGAACCGCGACCGCGGCCGTGACCGGGTCGGGCCGCTGCCGGTACGCCTCGATGCCGAGCACGATGAACAGTGCGGTCAGCGCGAAGTCGAGGCCGACGAGCCGATCGATGGGCAGCACCTCCCCCAACAGGCCCCCCAGCGCGGCACCGGTCATCCACAACAGGTGAAACATGAACTGCATGAACAGAATCGGTCGCGTGGACCAGCCGTCGGCCTCGGGGCTGACAGCGACCGCGTACGCCTCGTCGGACATCGTGTAGGTGCTGTAGAGCTTCGCCGGGACACCCCGGACCCGGTGCAGCGGAAACGACAGCGCGTAGAAGATGTGCCGGGAATTGACCACCAGCGTGGTCACCGCGACGGTGGCCACCGGAGCGCCGCCGGCCACCAGCCCCACCATCAGGAACTCGAGCGACCCGGCATAGATCACCCCGGCGAACACCGGTGCCCACCACCACGCAAGACCCGCATGCACCACCAGGAAACCCAGTGCCATGCCCAGCGGGATGAACGCCAGGCCGAGTGGAGCGACCAGGGCCAGCACGCGCCGCATCGCCGAACTCCTCCTGTCGAACCGTCCCCGACACGCTAGCTTTTCATGCGTGGACCTCTTCGACGACTGGCAACGAGGCGGAACGACTTTCACCTGGGCGTCGACCACGCCCGCCAACAATGGACAACCGGTCGAGGTTTTCGTCCGGCGCGGCGGGACACCGGGCGCGCCCCCGCTGGTCTGCGTGCACGGCTTCCCGACGTCGAGCATCGATTTCCGCGCCCTCGGCAACGAGCTCGCCGACGAGTTCGAGCTATTCGCCCTCGACTTCCCCGGCTACGGCCTGTCGGACAAACCGAAGACCCCCTACGTCTATTCGCTCTTCGACGACGCGCGCTTGCTCGTGCACGCGATCACCGAGAGCTGGCAGCTGGACGACTTCCGGATGATCACCCATGACCGCGGCAGCAGTGTCGGGATGATCGCGTTGGCGATGCTCGCCGACGCCGGCTCGCCGCCCCGGGAACTCTTCGTGACCAACGCCAACATCTATCTGCCTCTGTCTAATCTGACCGCGTTCCAGGTGGCGCTGCTCGACGACGAGACCGGCCGCGCCACCGCGGCGGCCACCACCCCCGACATGCTGGCCGCCGGGCTCGGCGCCACCACCTTCATGCCGCGTCGGGACCTGCACGATCCTGACATCACAGCGCTGGCACGCTGTTTCGCACACAACGACGGGGTCGCGGTGCTGCCTGACACGATCCGCTATCTGCACGAGCGCGCGGCCGGCGAAGAGAGTTGGCTGCAGCGCCTGTCGGAGATCGACGTGGACACCACACTGATCTGGGGGCTGCACGACACCGTGGCGCCGCTGCGGGTCGCCAATCACGTCTGGCAGAACTATCTGCGGGACAAGCCGGGCCGCAACCGCTACTGGGTGGTGCCGGAAGCCGACCACTATGTGCAGTGCGACGCGCCGGCCGAACTCGCGCACATCATCCGACGCACCGTCGGCGAACCGACGCTGACGCTGCAGACACTCGACGACCGACCGGACGGCGCCGTGCTGGTCGACCAGTCAGGCGACACCGATCGATAGCGTTGCGACAGCGGGGATTCCGACAGCGTCGAAAGCCTTCCCGATCGCGGCCTGCTGCGCTGCGGTCAGGCCGACCGCCTGTGCGGCACTCTGCACGGCGGCCCGCCCGTCGGTGAACATCGACACCGCGCTGAGCCGGAACAGCGCGCGGTAGAACACCTCGGCCCACGTGTCGTTGGAGATCCCGGCGGTCGCCGGATCAGTCATCATCAGGTACGCGGCATGGCTGAAGATCGTGCTGTTGACGTGTTCTCCCTCGTCGTCCTGAGCGCCTTGGTACCGGCTCGCGTAGGTGGCGCGGTACGGACCCATCGGCGTGTCGATCGAGGTGGGGTCGGCGAGGTTGCGGATCGCGCCGAGTTCGGAATCCTCACCGAGCAGCCAGCGATCGGCGCCGGACTCGTTCTCGATGAGCATGCCCATGATGTCGGCCAGTGCCTCGTTGAGCGCGCCCGACTCACCGTAGTCGAGCACCGACCCGCCCGCCGGACCGCCGACGACGTAGCTGATCACGGCGTGGGTGAACTCGTGGCCGAGGATGTCGACCGACGCCTCCAGGTGGCCGCTGTCGCCGAACGCGAACTGTTGGATGCTGGGATCCCAGAACGCGTTGGCGTAGCCGCCGTTGCGCTTGTACGGGTTGTAGAGGATGCTCACCACAACGGGCGCTCCGCTGCCGTCGAAGGACGTGCGGCTCAACACCGTTCGGTAGTAGTCGTAGACCTCAGCGGTGTTGGCGTGCGCGGAGACAGCGCCGGTGTTCCAGCCGAGCAGCCCGCGCTTGACCACCGTGCCCGGCAGGAAACCGCCCAGCAGACCGAAGTAGGGGTAGGACGTCTTGTACGTCGTGATGTCACGGTCGCGGTCCACCAGCCGGTACGTGGTGGACCAGGGGGTGGTGCGGACGTCCATGGTGAAGGTGCGTCGCTGGCCGAGCCAGTCCCTGGCGGTGTCGGTCGCCGAAACCGGCTGCGCGGAGGCGCGGGTGACGATCACGTCGCCGACGGCTGAGCCTGCGGCACCGATGAGGACGGTGCTGCCGGGGCGGGAGACGCGGACGCCCGGAACCCAGCCGACGATCTGCCACGCCAGGATCGGTGCCGTCCGGTCGTCCGGGGCGTAGACCACCAACTGCTGGTCGGCCATCCGGCGCAGCCGCGGCGCGGGGACGTCGGGGGTGACGTCGAACGACTCGGACAGTCCCCGGTAGTAGTCGAACAACCCGGTCACCGCGCCGCTGCTATCGGTGACGAGGACGACGTCGCTGCCGACCACGGGAACTCCGGCGACGGTCTCGGTGAGGCGGTAAAACGTCTCGGCGTTGGCTCCGACCCCCGCAGTCGACACGGTGATAGCGGCGGGATCGGCGAAACCCGCTCTGGCGCCGAGGGTTTCGGCGACCTCGTTGATCGCTGCGGCCGCATCGGCCGCGCCGGTGACCACCCGGGTGGTGAACCTGCCGTCGATGGCGCGCGCCTCGTCTGCCGCGGCCTCGCCGGACGGAACGGCGATGGTCACCTCGGTGGGCCGACGGCCACCGAACAGGCCGTGCACGTGGAAGGGATTACCGGGCACATCGTCGACCGCGACGGTGAAGCTGTCCGCCCGGCCGGTCTTCCCCGCGGAGGGGGTGTAGACGAAGTTTCCGTCGGTGTCGATGCTGACCGAGCCGTAGGCCGGGGAGTCGCGCACGGTGTAGGTCAGCGCGTCGTCGTCGCGATCGGCGGCGTTGAGGCTGCCCTGCATCGTGCCGTCCGCGGCCCGCCCGGAGGTGTCCGGTTCCGCCGTCGGGCGCCGATTGTGCAGCGTGTAGCGAGACTGCCGGACCCTTTCCCGCCGTGATTCGGCCACGGCGGCGCGACGGTGACGCTCGCGGGGTGCCGCCGTCGATGCCCGGCCGGCCGACGCCGCAGGGTCGGAGTTCTGGCTGCTGTCAGTGCTCTCCGACGGCGTCGCGGCGGCGACACCGGGCCCGACCGCCAGCCCGATACCGACGCCGAGCAGGACGACACCGGTGCGCACACCCGCGGTGCCCGTGCGAAGACAGCTGGCCACGATGACCCCCTTGGCGATGGCGTGCTGTTCCCGGGAACCTACCACCGCCGTCGGTGCCCTCTAGGCTGACACGGTGAGTCTTCTGCTCGGCCCGGTACTGCGCCACGTCGGTGAGACGACTGCAACGGTGTGGGTGCAAACCGACGCACCGGCAGAGGTGGAGGTGCTCGGGTGCCTGGCCCGCACATTCGAGGTTCAGGGCTGCCACTACGCGCTGGTTCCGGTCAGCGGGCTCAGCCCGGACTCGCAGACCCCCTACCAGGTGCTTGTCGACGGGACGACGTGCTGGCCGGAGCCGGATTCGTCGTTCCCGCCCAGCGTCATCAGGACGCGGGGGCCGGCGTCGGAGGACCGACTACGGGTGATCTTCGGGTCGTGCCGCTACCCCAAGACGGGTGACGCCAAGCTCGACCGAAAACTCGGACTCGACGCACTGGACTGCTACGCCACCCGGTTGACCGAGCTGCCGGTCGACGACTGGCCTGATGCGCTCCTGCTGCTCGGCGACCAGGTCTACGCCGACGAACTGACCCCCGAGGCACGCCGTCACCTCGCCGGCCGCCGGTCGTCGGGACGGCACTCGGCCAACCGGCGCCCACCCGACGAGGTGGTCTCCTTCTCCGAATACGAGAGTCTGTACCGGCACACCTGGGGAGATCCGGAGATCCGATGGATTCTCTCCACATTGCCCACCGCGATGATCTTCGACGACCACGACATCCGCGACGACTGGAACACCTCGGCGACGTGGCGAGCCGACATCAACGCCGAGCCGTGGTGGCGGGACCGCATCCGCGCAGGGTTGGCCTCCTACTGGGTGTATCAGCACCTGGGCAACCTCAGCCCGGCCGAACTGGACAGCGACGACGACTACCGCAAGGTGCTCGCCGCCGACGGCGACTGCTGGCCGCTGCTGGCCGAACTCGCCGACCGCGCCGACAGCGAGGTCGATGGCGACAAGGGGCTGCGGTTCAGTTTCCGCTGGGATCTGGGCCGCAGCAGGCTGGTCATGGTCGATTCACGCAACGCCCGCATCCTCGACGGCGGCGAGCGAAAGATGTTGGGCGATCGTGAGTTCGAGTGGGTGGAGCAACAGGTCAGCGACCTGACCGATGTCGACCACCTGCTCATCGGATCGTCGCTGCCGTGGCTACTGCCGCCCGCGCTCGGCGATCTACAGACCATCAACGAGATCGCCGCAGCGCGCCCGGGACTTCGCGGGCGGTTGGGCGAAAAGATCAGGCAGGGCGCCGATCTCGAGCACTGGCCGGCGTTCTTCGCCTCCTTCGCGCGACTGTCGGAGATGATCGCCGACGCGGCGCGCAGAAGCCCGGACGGGCCCGCCACGATCTCCGTGCTCTCCGGCGACGTCCACCACAGCTACGCCGCCCGCGCGGATTTCGGCGCACCCAGTAACAGCCGAGTACACCAACTGGTCTGCTCACCGGTGCACAACTACGTGCCCGCCTACGTCAAGCCCGCGTTCAAACTGGGCTGGTCGGCGCCGGCGGCCCGGCTCACCCGCCGATGGGCACGCAGAGCGGGTTCACCGGAGTTGCCGGTGTCGTGGCGCAACCTGAGCGGGCCGTTGTTCGGCAACACGATCGCCTCGCTGATCGCCGTCGGCCGGGGGGCCGAGGTGGTCTTCGAGCAGCCCCGCGACGACGGAACGCTGGCCGTGGCGACAACCGTCGGGCTCAGTGCACCCCTTCCATCTGACGACTGATCCACGGCGAGATCACGAAGACCACTGCGCCTGCCACCACGGCCACCGCACCCAGGATGCCGAAGTAGGCGGCCTCGTTCGACGTGTCGTAATAGCCGGCGAGTACTCCCGACATCGCGGTGCCCAGGCCCACGGAAAAGAAGTACAGGGCCATCATCTGGGCGCGAAAGGCCTCCGGGGCGAGCTTGGTGGTCACGGACAGACCGATCGGCGACAGCAGCAGCTCGGAGACCGCGAAGACGACCAAGATGACCATCACCAACAGCGCGGGCACCGCGCTGATGTTCGCCAGCGGCACGAAGCACAGGAAAGCCAATCCCATTCCCACGACGCCGTAGGCGAATTTGCGCGGCGTGGTCGGTGCGCGGTTCCCCAACCGCGTCCACAGCAGAGCGAACAGCGGCGAGAGCACGATGATCCACACCGGTTCGATCGACCCGATCCAGCTCGACGGTGCCGTCCACCCGAAGATCGACCAGTTCATCCGCTCGTCGGAGTAGACAGCCAGCACGGTGAAGATCTGTTGGAACAGCGACCAGAACACCGCGTTGGCGACGAACAGCGGGATGAACGCCCGCACTCGCACCTTCTCCTGCGCATCGACCTTCGGGCTGCGCAGCATGATCGCGAAGTACACCACCGCCGCGACGACGATGACTCCGGTGGTCACCTGGGAGAGGTTGGCCAGCGTGACGAGCCGCAGCGCGATCGCCACGCCGATGACCACCAGGCCGGCCACGACGACGGCCACAGTCTTGACGATGGCGTTGTGCGGTAATGGGTTCGGCACCTCGCGACCATGGTCGCCGAGGTTGCGTCGGAAGGCCACGTACTGCACGAGACCCAGCGCCATGCCGACTGCCGCGGCGCCGAAACCGTAGTGGAAGCCGACGCGGGTCTGCAGCAACCCGGTGATCAGCGGCCCGACGAACGCGCCGAGGTTGATGCCGAGATAGAACAGCGTGAAGCCGCCATCGGCGCGAGCGTCGCCCTTGTCGTAGAGAGTGCCGAGCAGCGACGAGGCATTGGCCTTCAGTGCGCCCGAGCCCAGCGCGACGCACACCAGGCCGACACCGACACCGGTCAATCCCGGCAGGATCGCCAGCGCGATGTGGCCGATCATCACCACCACGCCGCCGTAGAAGACGGTGCGCTCCATGCCGAGCAGCCGGTCGGCGATCCAGCCGCCCAGCACGGTGGACAGGTACACCAGACCGCCGTACGCGCCGACGATTCCGGTCGCCGTGCTCTTCGGCAGCTCGAGCCCGCCGTCGGTGACCGAGTAGTAGAGGTAGTAGGCCAGGATCGTGAGCATCCCGTAGAACGAGAACCGTTCCCACAACTCGACGCCGAACAGGTTGGTCAGCCCGATCGGATGCCCGAAGAACGTGCGCCGAGGCTGATGATCTCGGATTGTCATGCCACCACCCTTACACTCGGCTGCGTGCCGATACCAGACGCCCCGGGGCCAGGCCAGGAGTCGGTGTGGGCCTACCCCCGTCCCCCGCGACTCGAGGAGTTCGCCGGGTCGCTCACCGTGGAGCTCGGCGGGCAGGTGATCGCGTCCACCGAGCGCGCCTGGCGGGTGCTCGAAACCAGCCATCCACCGACGTACTACCTCCCCGCAGCCAGCTTCGGCGAGGGCGTGCTGCG
Organism: Actinomycetota bacterium; assembly: GCA_040752555.1. GTDB lineage: Bacteria > Actinomycetota > Actinomycetes > Mycobacteriales > Mycobacteriaceae > Mycobacterium. Next base: position 8,697 of record JBFMGT010000006.1, read on the forward strand.
CGCCGCCGACGGCGCGTCATGGTGTGAATGGAAAGGCCAGGCAAGCTATTTCGACCTGGTGACGGCTCAGGCCGTTGCGCCCCGTGCGGCGTGGACGTACCGCAAACCCACCTCCGGATTCGCCGCGATCGCGGGCGCGGTAGCCGTGATGGCCGCCGCCGTGGATCGGTGCACCGTCAACGGCGAGGAGGTCGTCCCGCAACCCGGTGGGTTCTACGGCGGGTGGATCACCAGTTGGATCGTCGGCCCGTTCAAGGGTGTGCCGGGCTCGATGGGGTGGTGAGTCCGCCGGTCAGCAACCCAGATGGATCACGGCGGCAGTGACGATGTTGTTGCCGGCCGACAGCGACAGGCCCATCTGCTTGTAGAGCGCGTTCACCGCAACAGGCGCCGGTTGCCCACTGCCGAGGATGCCGCACGCCATCGAACCGGCGGCGAGCAGCTGATCGCGCGTCAGGGACGCGTACATGGGCTGCAGTCCATCCAGATAAGACCCTGTGTCAGCGGTAGCGGGTGCGGCCAGCGTCAGCAGCCCCGTCGTCGCGCCTGCCACAGCCAGACCTACGCGCGTGAACACCGATCGATTCACCGTGGAGCCCCCTGTCGTCGAGCACATCTTATGCCGACGCGTGCGGCCGGCGTGAGCTCATCGGTCGGCCAGCCAACCGTATTGACGGCCGCAGTCGGTGCAGTCGACGTCGAGGAACCAGCGGGTGACCCGATCGGAACCGGCGGACCATGTGGGCTGAGAGGAGATGACCGGAGCGACGTGACCGCACTTGCCGCACATCGCTTCGGTCGGGGCACTCACCCCACGAACGTAACCGCCCGCACCGCGGTTGACCAGAAACCGACGTCAGCACTGTGGGTCAGCGCGGTGGATCACCGCGCCAGGTGAAACTGTTCACGTACTTGCCCATGTCGAGAGCGAGTTGCACGTTGGCACCCGAGGGTTTCCCGGGGCCGAAGTCCGGTCCGAACTGGTGGTAGGGACCGACCACGGAGGCGATCAGCGCGAGGTCGTTCTTGACCGCGGCCAGCACGATCACCCGCATGTGGGTGTAGCTACTCGTGGCACCCTGTGGGAAGTAGTCGACCGCTTCACCGAACCCGGGTTGGTATCCGACCATGGCGTTCGGCACCTCGTACACGCTGCGGGCGTCGGGCACGTGCTGTGCCACCAGATCGGCGACGATCTGGCGGGCCGACCGGCCGGCGGCGGGCTGACTGAACAGCCGCAGCGTGCCACCCTCGCCGCCGGTGAACTCGGCGACGACGCCGTCGTCCCCTGTGGTGATGCGGTAGGCCGAGCCGGCCGCCGGATAGGACACCGAGAAGGACCCATCCGGGGCGGTGAACCGCGGATTGACCGCCACCGGGGTACCGGTGGGCGGGCGACCGCAGTCCGGCGGGCACACGAACACCGCCGGCGGTGCGGTGACCCGGGAGGAGATGACGGCGAGCACCGCGCCGACCAGGATCACCGGAACCAGCCACAGCAGCAACACCATTCGGTGCGATGGCCGGCCCAGCGCCGGGGCCCGACCGCCACCGACCGCATAGCCGGGAAAGAAGGTCGTCGTGGTCACGGCTGGTCGCCGTCGGCGTCGACGCGCCGGGGTCGGTTGGTGCGGCGAAACGCGCGCGACGACCGCGACGACGCCCGCGCCGCCGCCCCGCACACCGGGCAGAACGCCATGTCCGGCACCACGTGCCCGCAATGTGGGCACAGCACCGGTTCATCGGCGACGGTCTCGTCGTGCGCCTCGTGCAGCAATGCCAGATGCAGGCTCAGACGGAGCAGCAACAGCGCCGCCGCGGCGACCACCGCGTACAGGGTCAGCATCAACCACTGCCGCGACCGGGAGATGTCGACCATTCCCAACGCGATCGACAGGGCGAGGACGGCCACCGCGAAGGACACCATGACGACACGGACGACGCCCGGTCGTTGGTTCTTCTTGCTCTCGGGTCGCGTGAACCACAGGGCGGCGCCCACCAGACCGCCGGTGGCCGCGGCGATCAGCGGAGCCGCGACACCCCGGATGCCCGCTTCGACCAGGTAGAAGCTCAGCGGGGCGTCACTGACCAGGCCGGTGTCCAACTGCGGGACCAGCCGGGTCATCATTGCCGCGGCGGTGAAGCTCAGCGCCCCCAGCGCACCGATCATGAAGCCTTCCAACGACTCTCGGGTCGGCGGGCCGATCAGTCGGATGACCACCACGGGCACCAGCATGAGGACTGCACCCGCAAGGGGCAGCGCGGCGCCCTGCTGCACCATCTGCGAACCGGTCATGCCCACCCCGACGGCAGCGCCCGAGGGCCGCTCGAACGCGGCGCGGGCAAGCACGACGAAACCGACCCCCAGCACGACGCCGAGCGCAACCGTCAGCGCCACGATGCGGCTCGGCAGGTCCCGCAGGGCGTCCGCCTCGCGCAGATAGATGATGAACAGTGCGGGCAGACCAAGCACGCCCACCGCGATCAGCGCCGCCGGCATGCGCAGCAATGCGAAGGCCACGAGCGCCACGATCATCGCCCCGAGCGCCAGCCGAAACGCTCCGCGATGAGCCAGGTTCGGGAACAACGAGCTGAGCAACGACGGGGACAGCACGCTCTCGCCGGGCGCCGCACCGAAGTTGCGGATGCGCAACCAATCCGGGCCTTCCCACTTGCGCGGCGTCAGGTGACATCCGCACAACCCGCAGAACTCGCCGTCGGGCACGTCGACGCGGCAGACCCGGCACTCGGTGGTCGGGAAGGGGCTGTCGTCGCTCATGAATTCTCCTGTTGCAGGTCGGCAACATCCCGCACGAGGTTGTCGACTCGCGGGGTGCCCAGACCGGTGACGAGGTCGTAACCCGGTGCGGCATCGTCAACGGCGTTGCCGCCCAACGTCACATCACGAAACGCCGGGAGTCGCGCTCCGCCGGCGATGCGGTACAGCACCGGGTTGAGGTCGCCCAGCGGCCGCCCTCCCGTCGCCAACAGGTAGTCGTTCATGACTGCGGCCAACCCGGCCCAGATCGGCGCCGCCTGCGACGTGCCGCCCCCGATGGTCGGCTGGCCGTCGAGGATGAAGTTCACCCCGGTGAACGGGTCGGCCACCGCGGACACGTCGGGCGTCAACCGTTTCCCGGTGGCCCGATCCGCGGGGACGGCACCTGCAACCCCGCGCTGCCACGCGGGCAGGTCGAACAGTTCCGAGACGCCACCGCTGGTGCCCAGTGTCAGCGGTACGTCGTACCAGGACTGCTCCCCCAGCCAAGCCCCGGTGGCCGTGGTGGACAGGGTCGTGCCGCCCACATTGACCATTTCGGGAATGGAGGCAACGGAATTCAGTCCGATGTTGTCGGGTTCAGGCGCCGAGGGCCAGTCGTCACCACTCTTGCATTCCAAACCGGCGAGATCCCCGTTGGCCATGAACGCGGTGGTGCCGCGGCCGCTCGCGGCGACCAGCGCTTCCCGGGCCGGCGCCAGATCTGTTGCGGTGAGCAACTTGTCGCAACCCCAGCTGATCGAGAAGCTCCACACCGCGCCGGGGAATTGCCGGTCGACATCGGCCATCATCTGGGCGATCTTGACGTAGGCGCCGTCGCCCTCGACGGTGGGCCGCGCGTTGACGACGATCTTGCGCGCGTCGGGGGCGATCGCATGGACCACCGAAAGATCCATCGTGGTCTCGGCGCTCGGTTCGTCGAAGGTCCCGCCGACCACCGTCGGCGTGAACGCCGGCAGGTTGTTGCGGGTCGAGAACTCGTCGAGATCCGATTGTCGGAACCCGCCGAACGCGAAGATCGCCACCGTCTGACCCTTGCCGGTGTAGCCGTCGGCGAACAGTCGGTCGGATTCGTAGGTGGCGCGCAATGCCGGGGCGGTGAGGCCGAATTCGGGGACGTCCAACGGCAATTGCCGAGGCTGATTGGCCCGATACGGCGTGTATCCGAGGATGCGACCCACGCCGTGGACCTCACCGGAGAGCGCGTCGGGAACCGCAGGCTGGCGACGCGAAGCGTAGAAGACCGTCCCGTGCCGCTCGCGGTAGTCGTGGACGTCGACTCGAAAAGCGCTGGCGACGGATTGGGCGTTGCCCTCGACGACGGCCCACCGCTGGCCGGGTTCCCATCGCACCGCAAGGGATCGGCTGTCGGCCCACCGGGTCAGGGCGGCGGGCAGAGCGGCGGCGCGCAGCTCGACGGTGAGTTGCGCGGAGCGGTCATGCGAGGGCCCGAGATCGACAGCATCGGCCAACAGTGCGGCGTACGGACCGCCGATGACCTCCCCCGGTCCGTCGCCCGTGGGCGATCGACCCGGGCCGACACTGGTGGTGAGCACGACGAGGACGCCCACCACCAGTGTCGCTAGGCCCGCGAAGCGGAATGCAGGCACGCGAACATCAGTGACGATGGCTCACCACTGTTAGTGCGGAGCGCGGGGCGCCCCCGGGTTCCTGCCGTTGTCGTTCGCGTTGGGCGGGATGGAGGTGAACGGGTTGCCGCCCGCGGTGCGGGGCACGTTCTCCGTCGGCGACGCCGGCGGGGGCGGCGCCGGGGTGGTCGCCGGGGGCGTCGTGGTCGTCGTGGTGGTCGTCGTCGTGGTGGTGGACGTCTCCGGGGCGTTGCCCTCGTTGGAGCTACACCCCACAGCCAGCCACGTCATCGCCGAGAGGGCGATACCACCGGCAACCAGCGACAAGCGACTGGTCTTTGATCTCATACTGCGTTCCCATCTGTTCGTCGAGCCGCATGCGTTCCCAGGAACTGGGTAGCGACTAGATCTTCACATTTTGCCGTCGTCTCGACCAGCGCAGGAGCGTTTTCCTGTGTAGCCGCTGTCAGACAGCGCCCGTCAGAACGCCGCTGACGGTGGAACCCATCCCCGGACCGGTGCGCCAGTCGGCCCGATGACAACGTCACGGTGCGTAGTGTCGGCGAGACCGCGAAGCGTTACACCGGGCCGATCGTGGCCATACTGATCGCGTGGACATCGCGCTGTCGGTCGTGACCCTGTGCCTGGCGGCGGCGGTGATCACCCTCGGCGTACTGCTCATCCTTTCGCGTCGTCAGCTCGCCGGCGCTCGAAAGAAGTTGCGACGCAGCCGGGAAAGCCTTCCGAACACTGGTCGAAGACGACGACCCGGGGTGGCTCCATTGGCCGTCAGGACCGTCGCGCACACCGTCAAGAGCGCCGACGCGTTGATCCGGCACGGCATCATCGGCACTGTCGGCACCGTCCGCAGCTCGGTTGACGACCTCGCCGCATGGGCGCGCGTCGAACGGCCGGATCTGGCCCGCCTCACCACCGACGGACGGGTGGTGCTGATGTTCTCCGACATCGAGGGCTCGACCGAGCGCAACGAGTCGCTCGGGGACCAGGCCTGGGTATCGCTGCTCGATCAACACAACCGGCTCGTGGAGCGCACGGTTGCCGACCACCGCGGCTACGTGGTGAAGAACCAGGGCGACGGCTTCATGATCGCGTTCGCCGAACCCGCCGACGCAGTGAAGTGCGGTCTGGCGATCCAGCAGGCACTGCAGGAGAATCCCGAGCGCTACGACGGTATCCGGGTGCGGATCGGTATCCACGTGGGCACGTCGGTTCGTCGGGGCGACGATCTGTTCGGCCGCAACGTCGCGATGGCGGCGCGCATCGCCGATCTCGCAGCCGGCGGCGAGATCCTGGTCAGCGACGACGTGCGCGAGTCAGCGGCGGGCACCGACGGCATCACGTTCGACGATTCCGTCGAGGTCGAACTGAAGGGGCTGCGCGGCAAGCAGGCGGTGTCCTCGGTCAGGCGTGCGCCCTGACAGCCGGGTGGCGGCACGCTGGATCGCGCTCAGCGCGTCGATCGCCATCGGCCGAACAAGGCCTCGAGGATTGGCAAAGACGTTGCGCGCCTTCTGCAGGTGCCTGCGGGTCATCACATAGAGGATGCCGCCGGAGGCCCCGACGCCATAGGTGACGCCGGCGGACGACGGCTTCGGCCGCCGGCGTCGCTGGTGGACAGCACGGCAAAGTGCTGCCGTAGCGTGCTGAACTTCCGCTCAGCACGGCGCGGTGCCACGGAGAACCGCCAGGCGCTGCTGGTACTCGGCTTCGTCGATATCGCCGCGCGCGAATCGTGCGGCCAGCACCTGTTCGGGCGATTCCACAAAAGGCGGTGCCTGACGCGCTGGGCGGTTCTGGGTTCCCCCCGTCCCTGAGCGGACGAGGGCGACAATGGCGGCGATGACGAGAAGCCAGAACAGCACCATGACGATCGCCATCGCTGTGTAACCCCAACCGCTCATGTCGTGGTCCGGCCAGAACATCATCGCGGTCTCCTTATCAGTGTTGACTGCGGCTCCCGCCCTTTCCCATGTCCACACTGCGCCGGACCGGGCGACGGTTTGGTGTTGGTTCTATGAAGATTCACTCAAAGACGGACCTCGGCGCGCCCGCACGGCACGATGAAGTCATGGATGCTGACCCGGGTTATCGCGCCCTTGTGGTCGACGACGAGGAACCGCTGGCCGAGGTGGTCGCGAGCTACCTTCACCGTGAACACTTCGAGGTCTCGGTATGTCATTCGGGTCTCGACGCGCTGACCGTGGCTCGCCAGGTCGATCCCGATGTCGTCGTGCTCGACCTCGGCCTGCCCGGAATCGACGGCATGGAGGTGTGCCGGCAGCTGCGGACGTTTTCCGATGCCTACGTGGTGATGCTGACCGCACGGGACACCGAGGTGGACACCATCGTCGGGTTGTCGGTGGGGGCCGACGACTACGTGACCAAGCCGTTCAGCCCTCGCGAGTTGGTCGCCCGGATACGGGCCATGCTGCGCCGGCCCCGTGTCGTCGCCGCGCCAGTGGTCCCCGGTTCACCGGGCGATCATCACGAGGCACCGCCGCGTGTGTTCGGTCCGCTGTCGATCGACCCGGCGAGTCGTGAGGTCTTCCTCGATGCAGAACTGGTGCCGTTGACCCGTACAGAGTTCGACATTCTGGCGGCGTTGTCGTCGCGGCCGGGAGTCGTGTGGAGCCGCCGACAATTGATCGACGCGGTGTGGGGAGAACCCTGGGTGGGTAATGACCACCTCGTCGACGTCCACGTCGGGCACCTGCGACGCAAACTCGGCGACAACCCCAGCGACCCCAGGTTCGTCCTCACCGTGCGTGGCGTCGGCTACCGGATGGGACCGGGGCAATGAGCTCGGTGCATGGATTCGGGGTGCGGCGCCGCTTGCTGCTCGCGCAGACGCTGGTGCTCGTCGCCGGCGGGGTCACCACGTGGGTCGTCGCCTCGCTGGTCGGGCCGCCGTTGTTCCGTGAGCATCTGCACATGGCCGGTGTCGCGCACGACTCGAGCGAGCAGTACCACGCCGAGCAGGCTTACCAGGACGCCACCGCGCTGTCCATCGGGGTCGCCATCACCGTCGCCGCCGTCACCGCACTGTTCGTCACCATCTACCTGAGCCGACGGCTGCAACACTCGATCGCCGCGGTGGCCGTCGCGGCGTCGGAGATCGCCGAGGGCCGATACGACGTGCGTGTGGCATCGCCTCAGCTCGGCGATGAATTCGACGATCTGGCAACGGCTTTCAACAAGATGGCCGAGCGGCTGCAAGCCGTGGAGTCCACTCGTCGTCAACTGTTCGGAGATCTCGCGCACGAGATTCGCACTCCGGTGGCAGTGCTGGAGGCTTACCTCGAAGCGGTGGAGGACGGCGTGAAGACGCTGGATCCGCCGACGATCGCGGTGCTGCGTGCGCAGACCGGTCGCCTGGTGCGCTTCTCCGCCGACGCCGCTGCCCTCGCCCAGGCCGAGGAGGCGCACGCGACCATCACCCCGGCATGGGTCGATGCCGGTGCCGTCGCGCGAACGGCCGCCGCAGCGATGGCCGACCGCTACGCCGCCAAGAAGGTCGCATTGAACATCAAGGCGGACAGGGATGCTCGCCTTTGGGCGGACGGCCAACGCCTGGCGCAGGTGGCCGGAAACCTGCTCGACAACGCGCTCCGGCACACGCCTCCGGGAGGCCACGTGACGCTCTCGGTCACCTGCAGCGCGGACGAGGTGGTACTTCGTGTCGCCGATGATGGCGACGGCATCCCCACCGAGCGGCTGTCTCACGTCTTCGAGCGCTTCTACCGCGCGGACTCGGCTCGCGAACGCGGACGGGGCGGATCCGGCATCGGCTTGGCGATCGTCAAGGCGCTCACCGAAGCCCACGGCGGCCGCGTCGGCGTCACCAGCCGCGGACCCGGTCACGGCAGCACGTTCACCGCGACGTTTCCCGCCGTCGCAGCGGCGATGCGAGACAGTGGTCAGCGCGCCGGTGTCGGTTCGTGACCGGCGCGCCGCCCCTGTCGGTCGGGCGTCCTACAGGGAGCTCAGGATCTGGTTCATGGTGTCGATCTCCTTCTGCTGGGTTGTCTCGATGGACTTGGCCAGGGCGACAGCATCGGGCGACTGACCATTCTTGATCTCGTTCTGCGCCATGGTGATCGCGCCCCGATGGTGCTCGATCATCTGGGTGAGGAACAGCTTGCTGGCCTCCACGCCCTGGGCGTTCTGCAGCGCCTGCATGTCGGCCGGCGACATCATTCCCTCCATGCCCGGCATGTCGCCCATGCCCGGCATGCCGCCGTGACCGGACGGCGGAGCAGCGGGGTCGCCGCTCATTCCCGGCATCCCGGGCATACCGCTCATCTGCATTCCCCATTCGTCCAGCCAGCCCTGCATCGTGGCGATCTCCGGGGCTTGCGCGGCCTTGATCTGCTTGGCCAAGTCGACCACCCGCGGGTCGATACCCTGCTTGGCCAAGATCATGTCGCTCATCTCGACGGCCTGCTGATGGTGGGGAATCATCATCTGCGCGAACATCATGTCGGCGTGGTTGTGTGCGGCTGCCGGCGCAGCGGAAGAAGTCTGGGTCGATGACGCCGATGCCGCAGGCGACGACGTGGACGTCGACGTCGACGTCGACGTCGACTGCTCTGTCGCCGAATTACCACACGCGCCGATGGCGGCAACCGCGGCCAGCGCGGCGACCCCGGTCACCATCGTCCTTGTCCTGCTCACATCGCATCCTTTCCTCGCTGGATCATTCCTTCACGGCCCACCCTTGCGGGGCTGGCTAGGCGTGCCCTAGTCGTTCTGTGAAGATTCGTTAAAGAAGCGAGGGCGGCCCGAAACAGGCGGGCGGAAAGGCATGAGAGGGATGCTCGACGGGCAAGATCCGCACCGAAAGCTACTGGTCCTCACCGCGAGTCTGGTAGCGGTTGGTGGTCCCCTGGCCCACACGCTGGTGCTTTACGACCACGAGCATTGAGCAGGGGTGCGCCACACTCAGTCGTGGTGATCGTGCTGGTGACCGTCGGTAGCCGGTGCCGCTGGCGACTGCGGCACTGCGACCGCCTCCGGCGGTACCGGGGATTCCGGGGATTCCGGGTGGTGACCGTAGGGGTGTATCGCTCCGCTCTCCGAGGGCGCAGTCAACTCCTCATGGTGGTGACCGTCGACAGCAGTATCGCTCGACGGGGCGTGTCCTGCTTCGGCCTCGACGCCGACGCCGTGGTGATGCTGGTGGCCCTGGAGCCCCGACGCGAGGCCGACCGTGACCGCTCCCGCCATGACGGTTGTGGCGCCGAGCAACACCAGCCCACGCCCGACGGTCGAGACCTCTTCTGCGCGGCAGCGTCGGTGGAGCGCCCACGCGGCACCCATGACGACGTAGCACTGAAGCAGCAGGACACAGATGCCGGCCGCCTCGACGGCCTCGCGCTCCCCGGCGTAAGGGCCGAACGGCGCCCCCGCGGTACGCGACATCACCCAGAGCGCGGCCGACACCACGTTGGCCGCAACTCCGGCGACGAGCACCAGGCTGTTCGGCCGTGTCCAGGCGAGCAGCGCCCAGAGAAGTTGAAAGGCAGCGATGGAGGCGAAGAACACACCGGATGGCATCCAGTCGTTCCAGTGCACCGGCGCAACGGCGAAGTGGATGACCGCTGCGCCGACCGAGGCCACCGCTGCACACCGAGCGGCGAGCCGGCTGTCGGTCCTGGCTGCCTGATGAGATACCACCCTTGAAGACTGACATCGGACGCCGGACGGTACGAGCAGCAGTGCATAACGTTCAGATGCCGGATCGGCCACGGCGCGGCGGCGCGCCCACACCGCAGTCGTCGCCCGCAGCCTCCGCCGAACCGGCCGCCGGGGCCCGGGATCCGCCTGTCCCGAAGGTGCGCAGCGCGGGAGCGCCAGGCGATCCGGTTGCCATCGCCAACGCCTCCCTTCAGGTCACAGTCGTGGCCACACGAACTGCCATGAACGTGGGGCAGAGCCTTCTGAGTAGTCTCGGAATTGCCAGCCCGACAGCAAATCCGCGAACGTATTCGTCGCAGATCGGCGTGCCCTACTCCTGGGGAGGGTGAGTCTCAACGGCCCGAGTCACGTATCAGGCACCGTGGGTTTCGACTGTTCAGGATGACCCGCTTTGTCTTTGCCGGGGTAGGAGTGCTGTTGCCCCGATGGTCGGGCGACCAGTACAACGCCGGTCGCAAGGTTGCACTCTCTCAAGCCAAACAGGGCGACCTGTTGTTCTGGGGTTCCGGCGGGGGTCAACACGAAGCGATACCTGGGCCAAGGACGCATGATCGAGGCGCAGCAAATCGGCGTCCCCAGAAAGGTCTCGCCGGTCCGCATCATCCAGACCTAGACGTGCTCCTTGACGACGCTCAGCAAGGCCGGCTCGCCACAGCCGCCGTCAAGGGTTCGGCTTGCAGTCGTCCCCGCCGGTCGAGTCGGTACAGCGCAGCCGCTGAGGCCAATCCGATTGCCGAGAGCAGAACCCATAGGAGCCATGGTTGACCCAGATCTCTGGCCGCCTGCATCAACGCACCGGTGGCCAGATTGCCGACGAGGATGCCGATACCGACGATGGTGTTGTAGAAGCCGTAATGCGTTCCGATGAGCCGGTTGTCGGCCAGTGACACCACCGTGTCCATCTCGAACGGGAACACGGCCGCGGACCCGACTGCCAGCACAGCCGTGGCGATGAGCAGAGCGGCGGCGGCGGCAACTCCCCCCGCTCTGTCTTCGTTGGGCAACACGACCAGCGGCACGAAGGACATCGCGAGGATCAGCATGCCGAACACCAGTGCGCGGCCCGAACCCCAGCGACGCGCGAACCATCGTGTGATGCGCATCTGACCGAGGACGGCGACCAGACCCGACACCACGAAGATCATGGCGGTGACTACGGCCTCGTTGCGCGGGTAGAGGATTCGGGCCTGAAGCGGCAGCGCCAGGTAGACCTGGAACGAGAGGACATACGAGCCGATCATCGCTGATGCGAACAGGAGAAACGAGCGGTTGGCCGCAACCGTCCGCCAGTCCTGCAGAACCGAGGCCTTCTCCTGCCTTTCGGGCGCGGTGCGTTGAGGTAAAGCGAAGAGTTGGGCCACGGTCAATCCGGCGAACACGAGCGCTGCGGCGGCTGCGGTCATGCGAAAGTCGACGAACATCAAGACCAGTCCGACGAGCGGTCCGGCGAGAATGCCCGCCTGGTAGAACACATTGAACAACGCGAAGGCCTCTACGCGTCGAGGGCCTGCGTCGGCCGCCAGGTAGGCGCGCACCGCAGGGTTGAACAGGGCGCCGGCGAACCCGGTCGCCGCAGAGGCGATCAAGACCGCCGGTAATGAATCCGCGAACACGAGCAAGCCGAATCCTGCAGTGCGCAGCACACATCCGCACACGATGAGCGGTTTGTAGCCCAGGCGATCCGCCAGGGTGCCGCCGATGAGGAACATGCCTTGCTGGGAGAAGTTTCGGACACCCAGCACCAGCCCGACGGCCCAGGCGGCTAGCCCCAGGGGTCCGGCGAGGTAACCGGCCAGAAAGGGCATGAGCATGTAGAAGCCCAGATTGATGCCGAACTGATTGATCATGAGCATGCGACTCGGCCAGCCGAAGCTGCGGAATCCTGAGAGCGTGGTCATCGCGGCGTGAACTCCTTCGGGTCAACGACTTCGGTGCATCGCGTCCACGCCGTGGCGATCTGCGAGAGCGGATCGCGAAACATGACGGGTTCATGCGGCGGATGTACGTCGAGCAGACCGTGGGCTCGGCAGTAATCGTCGTTGTAAACGGTGTCGAAGTACCGTTGCGGGCCGTCGGGGAAGATCGCCGCGACGGTCGCTCCCGCAGAACTGTTGCGGGCCGCCCATCCCGCGACCAGAGCTACGGCACCGACGCTCCAACCGCCACTGGCGTAGTGGGTGGCAGCCAAGGTGCGGCAGGCCCAGACGGCTTCGGCCGGGGCAACCCAATGCACCTCGTTGAATGCCCGATAGTCGACGTTGCCCGGATAGATGCTCGATCCAAGGCCGCGCATCAGACGGGTAGCCGCAGGCTGCCCGAAGATCGTCGAGCCCACGGTGTCGACGCCGATCAGATGCAACCGTGGGTTGAACTCGCGAAGGACGCGTGCGACGCCGGCCGAATGACCTCCGGTGCCGACCGAGCACACTAGGACGTCGACGGAGCCTAGTTGCTCGATCAGTTCGAGCGCGAGCCCGCGGTAAGCCTCCACGTTGTCGGGGTTGTTGTATTGATCGGGATGCCAAGCGTGCATATCGGTGGCCAGGATCTTCTGCACGCGATCCCGGCGGGCCTGCTGCCACCCCCCGTTCGGGTGCGGCTCGGTAACCAGGTCGACGCCGGCACCGAATGCGGCGAGCATGTTCTGGATGATCGGCTCCATACCCGGGTCGGTGACCAGCGTGACGGGATGGCCATACACCGTTCCGGCCAGTGCAAGACCGAGTCCCAATGTGCCACTTGTCGATTCGACGATACGGGCACCGGGCATGAGCTCTCCGCGCGAACGGGCACGCTCGACCATGTGCAGCGCGGGCCGGTCCTTCATCCCCCCGGGGTTGAAGCTTTCCAATTTGGCCCAGAAACCCCGTTCGGCCGTCGTGAACGGTGCAGTGATTCTCAGGACCGGTGTCTGGCCCACCATGGTGGCCGGCCGCTCATTGCGGCCGAGGTCTCGTTGTTCGGATCGAGGGTGGACAGGGTTGATCGGCAAGGCAGGTTTCATTGATCATGTCGCTTCTGTACACGCCGCGACTCAGCGCGCGGCTACTGATGGCGGGCAGCGGGCACCGGCCACAGTCGACGAGACTGAGCCTGACGCTGGCCGATCAGCGCCGCGCGATACAGAGGCGGACGAGCAGAACCCGGCCGTTGCACATGACGCGCGCAGTTCGCGGTGGACCCCGAAGAGGCTGAAGCGCCGCGCGGAGCCACAGCACCGGTAGCGCGGCGAGCACGACCGCCAGCCCGAGGGCGCTCAGCGAGATGGTTGCTCGCGGCAGGATCGCTTCGGCGAACGTGTCCGGCTTGAGATCCTTGTCAGCTTGCCAGACGTGGGCGTGATCGAGCGCGACCGTCATCGGCGCTCCCCCGGCGCCGGCGACGACCGTGTGCGGTGCGTGTGCGATGGCCGACTCCACCCCCGGCAACGCCCACTCGGCTCCGACGATGACAATCCAGAACGCGACGAACGCCGCCACGAAGGCGCGGCGGCGTTGTACAGAGTTCGCGTCGAAGTACCTCACGATGTTGCCGACCCTAGCAGCGGATTGCAGGATTCCGGCTCAGCCCCTGAGTTGACGCCGGGTTGTGATCATCCCGCGACAGCTGTGCCGCAGCATCACCGACTTTCAGATTTCGAGCGACGACTTCGCCGGATAGCGTTGGAAAATCGGCCTTCTACGGCATTCACACGACGTGCCGAGGGAGATCCAGCGCCACCTCTGACGCAGATCATCTACGGTTTCGCTACGTAGATGGACGTGGCCACGCCAGCCAGCCGCAGTCGTCGTGCAATGTTTGCTGCAAGGACGTTATGCACACCGCTGCGCCCCTAGTGGTGGCAGAGCACCTGACCGGCGCATGCCGACGCGACGCACGGCGGTGTCGTCGGCGCACATCTCCAGCACTTCGGCGACACAAATCCGAGTTGCTCTGAAAGGCGGCAGCCGGGCATGGCGTCGGCGAGGGCGTCCAACACCATGAGGATGTGATGGTGGCGACCGGCAATGTCAGCACGCTCGTGCGCCAGCACGGCCACCAACTGCGATGGGCTCAACGCCTTCATGGCCGCGGACGTCACGACGATGGCATTCGGACCCCCCACCACACAGTAGGCAGCCGGTAGGTCTGATGCCACGACGACCACGTGGGGATGGCCCGTGGCCAGCCGATGACCCACGCGGCATGCGCGTGCTCGCGACTTCGCGCGCGCAAGCGCGACATGCAGTCACCTGTCCGCAGCAGGGCGACATCTGATCAACGAGAAAGCCAGCACCACACTGGTGTCACCGCCGGCCTCGAACGCAGGCTTTTCCCTCCCGTCAGCCGAGTCGGGCGTGAGCTCGGAGATGCAGGTGGCCCGATAACCATCAGCGGCGGCACTCATGGCCGCGTGTCAGTTGTGTCGGTGCCGGCGAACCCTCGCTGAAGTCCGGCAACAACGTGAGCCGACTACTTGGGGGGCATGCGGATGCCGCCGTCGACGCGCACCACTTCAGCGTTCATGTAAGAGTTCGTGAGCAGTTCGACCACCATTGATGCGAGTTCCTCGGGCTTGCCGAGCCGGCGCGGGTAGAGCACGGACTCGCCGAGCTTGGCCTTGAACGCCTCCGAATCCGGTCCTTCGCCGTAGATCGGCGTGTCGATCAGGCCGGGGGCGACGGTGTTGACTCGAATGCCGACAGCGGCCAGGTCGCGAGCCACCGGCAGCGTCAACCCGACAACCCCTCCCTTGGACGAGGAGTAGGCCGCCTGGCCGATCTGGCCGTCGAAAGCGGCCACGCTGGTCATGTTGACGATCGCGCCGCGCTCACCGGAATCGGTCAGGTCGAGGCGGCTCATCGCCGTGGCCGCCAGCCGGATGCAGTCGAAGGTGCCGACCAGGTTGATCGCGAGCACCTTCTTGTAAGCGTCGAGATTGTGCGCCGAGGCGAACTCGCCATCCTTGCCGATTGTCCTTTGGGCCCAACCGATTCCGGCGGAGTTGACCAGGACGCGCAGCGGGCCGAGATCGACGGCGGTGTTGACCGCGTCTTCGATCTGGGAGGTGTCGGTCACGTCGACGCTGACGTACGCGCCGCCGATCTCGTGAGCCAGTTCCTGCCCACGCTCTGCTTGCAGGTCGGCGATGACGACCCGAGCACCCTGGGATGCGAGGAGCCGGGAGGTGGCGGCGCCGATGCCTGAGGCTCCGCCGGTGACTATTGCGCTGGTTCCGTTGACGTCCACAGCGGGAGTGTAGGACAGGGGCGACGGACCAGTCACCGCCCACACCTGGCAGGTGTGGGCGGTGACGCTGTCGGTAGACCCGGGCCTTAGAGCTGGCCGAGGATCTGGTTGAGCAGGTTGACGATGTTCTGCAGGATGCCGCTGAGCACACCCTCAGGACCGGCGAGAGCGCACAACAGCTGCCCCAGAAGGCCGTCGGCCGGGATCGCGGTGATGACAAGGTTCACCTGGTTCAGCTGCACCCGCAGGCCCAGCAGGTTCAGGTCCAGCGGTCCCAGAGTGAGATCGAGTACCGAACAGCTCGCTTGCTGGCTCGCGAACTGCACTCCGCCCTGACCGGATGAGGCCGAGGACTGCTGGCCTTGGGCTGCAGGCGGGAAATTGATGGCCGAGACAGGCATGGCGAACGTCGAGATGTTCACGTCCTGCGCGGCCCCCGGTGCACCGGCAGGCTGGCCTCCGCCGGGGCGGACCAGCTTCCCGGTCAGTTGACCCGTCAGCGCGACACCGGTGTTCGACGATGTCGCCCCGTTTTCGTCCGAGGTGGCCGGGCCGTCCTGCTTGGTGACCTGCTTTGCGGCGGTGGCGACGAACTGTCCGTTGAATTTCACGCCGTCTGGGCCCGTGCCCTGCACCTGAACGACGTTCTTCTTGCCGACGCCGGGTGGCTGAGCGGACGCGGTACTGCCGGTGATGAACCCGACCAACGCGATCATCGCGACGCTGACTGCTAGGGCAAGCAGCCGTGTGAAACGTTGCGTCATGGGGGTGTGCTCCTTCATTGCGGTGCAAGGAAACAATGATCCGGCCCCCGACATATCGGCCTTGGTCGTCTACCCGGCGGCAGGATCGGCCTGCCAGACGTGACGTACGCCATTGCTTCCGACCCTGCAATTGACGCAGTCGTAGCGGAATAAACGAACTTTCCAGAAATGCCGCAAATTCGCGAAATCGCCTTGGCGACAAGATGACGCGCTGCCGTAGCCGGAAAAGATGTCGCTCCGTCCGCGGGCCCGCTGATCTGGCCGCGCCGGGCAGACACGCGCGTGGTGCTAAGTAACTGGAATCGCAGCGGCGTACTCATCCTGGTTTGCAATCGCAAACACCTCAGAGTTGGTGCGCCTTCTCGAGAAGACCGCGGGTGCTCGCCTGCGGGCTGAGATCGAGGCGCCGCAACAGTTGTGCGTTGAGCGCGACGACGATCGTCGACAGAGACATCAAGACCGCGCCGACCGACATGGGCAACACGAAGCCGATCGGTGCGAGCACACCGGCAGCCAAGGGCACCGAGATCAGGTTGTATCCCGCTCCCCACCACAGGTTTTGCTTCATCTTGCGGTAGCTGGCCCGCGAGAGCTCGATGACCGACAGCACTGAACGCGGGTCGGAACTGGCGAGAATGACACCGGCGGAGGCGATGGCGACATCGGTGCCGGCGCCGATGGCGATGCCGACATCGGCCTGCGCCAGGGCGGGCGCATCATTGACACCGTCGCCGACCATGGCCACCTTCTTGCCCTCGTGCTGCAAAGCAGAGACCTTCGACGCCTTGTCTTCCGGGCGCACGCCGGCGAACACCCGATCGATGCCGAGTTCATTGCCGACCGACGTGGCGACCGCCTCGGCGTCGCCGGTGATCATGACCACCTCGATCCCGAGCGAGTGCAGCGCGGCGACGGCCTCCCGGGATTCCGGGCGAACCTCGTCTGCCAGGCGAAGACCACCCAGCACCGCACCGTCGCGGACGACGTGCAAGATGATCGCGCCTTCGTCGCGCCACGAGGCGGCGGCGCTGACTTCGTGTGCCCCGACCTCTTCCAGCAGGCGCGGCCCACCGACCCTGATGTGGTGCCCGTCCACTGTCGCCGAGACGCCGACTGCGGGTGACGACGAGAATTCCGTGGCGCGCGGCACTGACAGCCCACGCTCTTTAGCGGCCTTGACGATCGCGCGAGCCAGCGGGTGCTCGCTGTCGGTTTCGGCCGCGGCGGCCATGGTGAGCACGGTGTCCTGGTCGACATCAGCGCCGGCCGCGACGGCGGTCACCGTCGGTTCGCCTTTGGTGAGGGTGCCGGTCTTGTCGAACAACACCGCGTCGACGGTCCGCATGGCCTCGAGCGCCAGCCGGTCTTTGACCAGCACGCCACCTCGCGCGGCGCGTTCGGTGGCGATGGACACCACCAGTGGGATCGCGAGGCCGAGGGCATGCGGGCATGCGATGACGAGCACGGTGATCGCTCGCACGACCGCAGCGTCGGGGTCACCGACGATCGACCACACCACGGCGGTGAGCGCAGCGGTGGACAGGGCGAACCAGAACAGCCAGCCGGCGGCGCGGTCAGCCAGGCGCTGGGCTCGTGACGACGAGTTCTGCGCGTCACTGACCAGCCGCTGAATGCCGGCCAGAGCGGTGTCGTCGCCGGTCGCGGTGATCTCGATTCGTAAACCCGAATCGGTGGCGACCGTGCCGGCGGTGACAGCATCGCCGATGCCGCGGGCCACCGGGCGTGATTCGCCGGTCACCATCGATTCGTCCATGTCTGCACGCCCGTCGACGATCTTGCCGTCGGCCGGGACACTTCCGCCGGGGCGGACCACCACCACATCGCCGACGCGGAGGTCGGCGGGCGACACGGTGACGGTGCGGTCACCGTCGACCTTCTCCGCCTCGTCCGGGAGCAGGGCCGCCAGCGAGTCCAGCGCCGAGGTGGTCTGAGCCAGCGAACGCATCTCCACCCAGTGCCCCAGCAGCATGATGACGATCAGCAGCGCCAACTCCCACCAGAACTCCAGTTCGTGGTGGAGCAGGCCCACGCTTGCCCCCCACGAAGCGAAGAACGCCACAGTGATGGCGAGGCCGATCAGCAGCATCATTCCCGGCTTGCGCGACCGGATCTCGCTGACGGCTCCGGTGAGGAACGGTCGTCCCCCGACGATGTACATGGCCGTGCCCAGGACGGGGGCGATCCAGCGGGCACCCGGCACGTCGGGCAGGGGGTAGCCGAGCAGCATCGCGAACATGGACGAGAACGCGACGACCGGTACGGCGATGATCAGGTTGACCCAGAACAGTTTTCGGAACGCAGCGACATGATCGCCGTGGCCTGCGTGGGCGTGCTGTCCGGTGTGCGATGCCGCACCCGCTTGTTCATGATGGACCGTCATGTTCTGCCCTCCCGCGGAGTTCAGGCGACCGGTGTCGCGGAGTATCCCGCTTCGCTGACCGCATTGACGACCAGTGTGTCGTCGATGGCCGCATCTGAGGTCACGACGAGCGTGCCCGACTCTGCGCTGACCTCCACCGAGCGCACGCCGGGAACGTCGCCGACTTCTTCTCGCACCGACAGCTCGCAGTGCGCGCAGGTCATTCCGGTGACGTGGTACGTGCGTGCGCTCATTCGTCGACTCCAGTCTGGTCTATGCAATACCCCACCGGGGTATCACGCTCGAGGGTATACCCCCACAGGGTATGTCGACAAGGCGTTGGTGAAAGCTTGCGAATCCCGCGTGTGGGCGGGGACAGACAGGAGGTGAGGCCTTGTAGGGCGGGCGGGGCTCGAACCCGCGACCAATGGATTATGAGTCCACGGCTCTAACCGACTGAGCTACCGCCCCTCGCGCCGCACCATGGTCGCATACGCGCGCCGAACGTACGGAATGTGATGGGGCCACTCGCCCGATGCATCAGAAAGCGTGCAGTCGAGCGGCTGCCGGCTCGGTCACGCGAAAACGGTCTGTCCCGCCTCGTCGACCTCGTAGCGTTCCGTTCCTTCGGCCACGCGCGGCGCGTCGGCGGCCAACGACACCGCGATCTTGTTGGCCGCGTTGCGCATCACGTCGAGGGTCAGCTCGAACGCCTGCTTTTCCGAAAAGTACTTCTGAATGCCGTGCGCCACCGACTCGCCGATCTCCGACGGTGTCCAGATCAGCGCATCCACGTAGCGCAGCGCGGCCTTGTGCGCCTCGGACAGGTCAGCGGCCGCCTCGAAGTCCTCGATCTGCCGGTACAAGTCCTCCGAGCCACCCGCGTCGAGCGCATGGGCTTCCCGCAGCGATCTGCACAGCCGGCAGTTGTGCGCGGCCGCACCGCGCAGCCGCACCACCTCCGTCGTCACCGCGTCGAGCTCACGCAGCCGCGCCACCGCCGGCACGAACCCGCCCAGCAGCTGCTCCACCGGGTCGCCGTCGGCGTCCCACGCCACCTCGGAAACAGCGCCCGGCCTGCCGAGACCCAGCGCGTCGCAGCCCGCCCACACCCGCGGCACGAAGTCGGCGATGAACACCGCAACAACCATACGAAAAGCCTTGTCTCCATAGGCTTTCTGAAGCTGTCGCCGCTGGTTGTCACAGACCCCGGTGACGTCGGTGCTGAACTGCTCGGCGAAGGCAGCCAGCACCGCCTCGTCGTCCGACCGCCCGTCGGGCAGGTCAACCGGCACGGGTAACGGCGGCAGCGACAGCGCCCGCCCGCACGTCAACCGGATCAAGGTGTCGGCGCGCCTGTCCCCCGAGGACATCGCGACGAGCTCGGCCAGCCGTTCGGGCAGTGCGCGGTCGCTCACGCTGGTGAGCTTATTGCGCCTGACTGACCGAGGACATGTGAAAATCCGGAATCCGCAGTGACGGCATCTGTGCACGGGTGGCCCAGTCGCCCCATTCCCGCGGCAGCGTCACGTCGCTGACCCCGGCCTCGGTCGCCCGCCGCAACAGATCCAGCGGACTCTCGTTGAAGCGGAAGTTGTTGACCGCGGCGGTGACCTCGCCGTCCTCGACCAGGTACACCCCGTCCCGAGTCAACCCGGTGAGCAGCAGCACCGACGGATCGACCTCGCGGATGTACCACAGCGTGGTCAGCAGCAGCCCTCGTTCGGTCGCCGCGACCATCTCCGACAGGGTGCTCGAGCCACCGGTCATCAGCAGGTTGTCCGCCCCGACCGCCACCGGCGCGCCGAACTCCGCGGCGGCCGCCCGCGGATAGGCCAGCGCGTTGATCACCCCGTCACGAATCCAGTCGACCCGATCGATCGCCATGCCGTTGTCGAAGACCGAGGCGCGCTCCGATGACGTCGCCACCGCCACGTACGGCGCGCATTCCAGGCCCGCCGCGTGCGGGTCCGAGTACAGCGTCAGCGGCAGCTCGGTCAGCCGTTCCCCCACCCGGGTGCCCCCACCGGGCGCCGACAGCGCCGAACGGCCCTCCTGTGCGCCCCGACCGCCCATCGTCCAGGTCAGGTAGATCATCAGGTCCGCCACAGTCGACGGCGGTAACACAGTCTCGTAGTGGCCCGCCGGCAGGTCGACCGTGCGCCGCGCCCACGACAGGCGGGTGTCGAGATCGGCCAGCAGCGCCTCGATCGACACGTCGGCGAAATCGGGGGTGCCCACCCCGGCCCACGCGCTGGCCCCGTCCCGTTTGCCGTTGATCTCGACCGAGCCCGTGGGCTGGGTGAACCGGCGGCGCACTCCGCCGGAGGTGGCCACGAACGTGGTCTCGACGACGTGACGGGCGTAGCCGAACAACGTGTCCCTGCCGCGGAACCCGCGCGCCAGGTCCCGGGCGATACCGGCGAAGACGTCGGCGCCCGTCCCCGGGATGGGTGCATCCCAGTCGGCAGGTATGTCGGTCGCGGGCAGTGCCGGGGCGCGGTCTCGTGCCGGTGGCGCCGCTGCGGCCGCCTGCTGCGAGGCCGCAACGAGTCCGGCGATGACGGCTGGGTCGACGCTGCTCGAGCGCACCGAGCCGACGTGGGCGTCCTCGCCGCGGCGAACAACGGAGATCACCGTGGTGGTGCGGCCAGTGGATTCGCCGTTGGTGGTCATCGTGTTGTTGGCCCACCGCAGCGACGCGTCCGTGCGGTCGGTCACCACCACGATGGTCTCGTCGGCGCCACCGAGCCGGACCGCCTCGGCCAGGGCAGTATCGACGACCTGCTGTGCGCTGATCATCGGCCCGCCACCATTGGCTTCTTCGCTGCGCTCATCGGCCCGCCACCATTGGCTTCTTCGCTGCGCTCATCGGCCGGCCTCCATTGGCTTCTTCGCTGCGCTCATCGGCCGGCCTCGTCACGGGTGTTGAGCACGTTGATGCCGCGGAACAGCGCTGACGGGCAGCCGTGGCTGACCGCGGCGACCTGGCCCGGTTGGGCCTTGCCGCAGTTGAATGCGCCACCGAGGCGCCATGTCGACGGTCCCCCAACGGCTTCCATCGCTCCCCAGAAGTCGGTGGTGGTCGCCTGATACGCGACGTCACGCACCTGCCCGTCCAATTCGCCGTCGCGGATCCGGAAGAAGCGTTGCCCGGTGAACTGGAAGTTGTAGCGCTGCATGTCGATCGACCAGCTCTTGTCACCGACGATGTAGATTCCGTCGGCCACTCGCGCGATCAGGTCCTCGGTGCTGATGTCTTCGGGCGAGGGCTGCAGCGACACGTTGGCCATCCGCTGAATGGGGACATGGTGCGCCGAATCGGCGTAGGAGCAGCCGTTGGACCGGCCCACCCCCAGCCTCGGCGCGAAAACTCGGTCGAGCTGATAACCGACGAACAGTCCGTCGCGGACCAGATCCCAACTCTGCGCGCGCACCCCTTCGTCGTCGAAACCGACCGTGGCCAAACCATGTTCGGTCGTGCGGTCGGCGGTCACGTTCATCACCGGCGAACCGTAGACCATCCGACCCAGCTTGTCCGGCGTCGCGAACGAGGTGCCTGCATATGCCGCTTCGTAACCGATCGCACGGTCGTATTCGGTGGCGTGGCCGATGGATTCGTGGATGGTCAGCCACAGATTGGTGGGGTCGATCACCAGGTCGGTGGGGCCGGCCACCACGCTGGGCGCCTTGACCTTCTCGGCCAGCAGGGCCGGCAGCACGGCCAGTTCCTCGGACCAGTTCCAGATGTCGTCGCCGGCAACGGCTTCCCAGCCGCGCCCGGTCGGCGGGGCCAACGTCGACATGGTCTCGAAGGTGCCTGCCGCGGTGTCTACGGCGACGGCCTCCAGGTTGGGCAGCACCCGCACCCGCTGCTGGGTGATCGACGACCCGAAGGTGTCGGCGTAGAACGTCTGCTCTTTGGCCGCGTGCAGCCATGCCGATACGTGGTCCACCCCGTCGGACGCCAGCAGCCGGCCCGCGTAATCGCCCAGCACCGCGATCTTGTCCTCGACCGGCACCCCGAACGGGTCGACGCGGTAGGACGACACCCACGTCATGTCGCGGTAGACGGGTTCGGGTGCCAGCTCGATGCGTTCGGCGTTGAGCGCCGACAGCGTCCGCGCTACGCGGACGGCGCGCCGGGCCGTGTCCGCCGCCGCCTTCGGGGTCAGCTCGGCGTGCGACGCGAAACCCCACGTGCCGTCGACGATCACCCGGACCGCGAGACCGATTTCACTGTCGACGACCGCAGTCTCCACGTCGTGGTCGCGCAGCTGGAGAGTTTCGGTGGTGATGGCGTGGATGCGCAGATCGGCGTAGCTGGCTCCCGCCTGCGCCGCCGCGGCGAGCGCGGCGTCGGCGAGCGACTGCCGGGGTAGCGCCAGGAAATCGGCGTCGATGGTTCGCGGGCCTGTCACGCCCTTCACCGTAATGGGTCAGCTGCGCGCGCTGCTGGTGGGAAGGACCGTCAGCTCCAGCGCGAGCGCGGCGCCACACACGACGGCGACGATCGCGAACGCCACCCAGTCGCGGCGGGCCGGCCGAGACGGGGCGGCCGAGATCTGGCCTGCGCCACCGCGTGCGGTGATCGCGTCGCCCATCTCGTCGGCACGCCGCAGGGCCACGGTGATCGCGGCGGCGAGCAGATCGATCAGTTCCGCGGCCCACCGCTTCCGCCGGCCACGGCGGTGTGCGTCGACATCGGGGGGCCGCAACCGGCGCGCCGCGTAGAGCACGCTGAATTCGTCGATCAGCATCGGGAAAGCCCTCAGCGACAACGCAAGTGCCACCGCCCAGTCGTCGACGGGAACGCGCAGCGGCCGCAGCGGCCGTCCGAGCGCGGCGACCGCGGGGGCGATCTCGGCGACATTGGTCGTCCACGACACCATCGCGCCGAGGCCGAGCAGCACGATGGACAGCGCGGTGATGCGGAGGAAGTTCAGCAACCCACCGAATCCGATGTCGACAGAACCGACCGACAGCACCGGGCTACCGCCGGCGAAGGTGGCGGTGAGCCCACCGAGGGCAATGAGGAACCACAGCCACCGCGGGATCGACGGCAGCACGCCGCGCGGGATACGAGCCAACCGGGCCGACACCAGAACCAGGATCGCCACCGCAGCGATCGGCAACCAGCCCGGATAGAACGTGAGCAGGACGCCGATGCCGGCGACGATCAGCAGCTTCGCCCCCGCCCACAGGTCGTGGATCACCGTGCGCCCCGGCACCGGCCGTAACAGCACGACCTGCCGCCGCGGGCGACCCCCGCTCATGCCAAACCCCCGGCAGCGGTGCGTTCGGTCGCCAATGCTCCGTCGCGCAGGTGCAGGGTCCGTGGGCACAGGGTCTCCAGCCCCGCGAAGTCGTGCGAGATGACCACGACCGTCAGCCGCCTGCGCCGTCGCAGATCCTCGAGGATGCGCACCAAGCCCTGAGCCGACGCCGCGTCGAGTCCTGCCAGCGGCTCGTCGAGGATCAGCGCGCGCGGGGACCGGGCCAGCAGACCAGCCAGCACGACGCGCCGCATTTGCCCACCGCTGAGTTGGTCGATCCGCCGCGACGCCAACGTGGGGTCCAGACCAACGGTGCTCAGCGCCTCGGTCACCTTCGCCTGGTCGTATTTGGAGAACCCGGCCAGCGAGGCGATCTCCAGCGCGACATGGCTGCGCATCAGCTGCAGCCGCGCCGCCTGGAATGAAATGGCTACGGCGCCAACCTGTTCGGAGACCGGCTTGCCGTCCAGCAGGCACTCCCCGTCGCTCGGCACGGTCAGCCCGGCCATGATCCACGCCAGTGTCGACTTCCCGGACCCGTTGAGCCCGTGGATCAGAACGCCGTCGCCTTCGTGGACCGAAAAGTCGATGCCGGTCAGCGCCGTCTTCGCCCACGGTGTTCCGGCACCGTAGATGTGGCCGACGTCGCGTAGCTCGAGCACCGGCGGGCCGGTTCGGTCGTCAGCGTCGGCCGACGGCGCGTGCACCTCTGCGGTCTCGACCATCTCTGGCCCGGTGACGTTGTCGGCGTTGGCACCGTTGCCGGTCAGGGCCACCGTGCGATCGGCGGCTTCGGCCTCGTCGTTGTAGTGCGTGATGTGCACCAGCGCGGTGCCGTGCTGACGAGTGAGCCCGGACAGCACCGACATCAGGCCGTCGCGGCCCTCCTGGTCCACCATGCTGGTGACCTCGTCGGCGATGAGCAGCGCCGGCTCCCGGGCGAGCGCGGCCGCCACCGCCAGCCGCTGCAGTTCCCCACCGGACAGCCCACCGGTGTCCCGCTCGTTGAATCCGTCGAGGCCGACCTCGCCGAGCAGCCGGTCGACGTCGGTGGTCGTACCCGGCGGCAGTCCCCAGACGACGTCGTCGGCGACGCGGGTGCCCAGCACCTGACTCTCGGGGTGCTGCATCACCACCGCGGTGCCGCCGCGGCGGCCCAGCCCGACACTTCCCGGGCGGTCGATGGTGCCCGCACTGGGCTCGCGACCGGAGAGCACCAGCATCAGCGTGGTCTTGCCCGAGCCATTGGCTCCCGTCACGGCGACGTGCTCACCGGGCTGCACCGACAGCGACACCGGCCCAAGGGCATCCCTGTGTGTCGAGGGGTACCGGAACCGCACGTCGTGCAGCTGCAACGGCACGGGACCGACGGGACCGTTGTCGGCCGGTGTCTCCAATTTGTGGACGTCGGGCACGCCCATCAGGCGCGACATCACCCGCGACAGCGCCCACCAGCCGACGAGACTCACCCACGTGATCGACAACACGCCGGCGATGAAGAACAGCACGGGCCAGTAGTGCAGTGCGGTGGCGAAGTCACGCTCGAGTCGCCCGGCGGCATCCTCGAGCGCAGGGATGCGTCGCATCACCGCGGCAACACCGGTGATGTTCGCGGTGACGGAATCGAAGATGAGATTGCGCAGACGGCTCAGGACAGCCAGGGCCCCGACGGTGAACAGGCCGAAGACCGCACCCGCCACCAGCGCGGAGGCCACAACGGTGGGCGTGCCACGCCCGCGTCGTTTGACGATGCCGGTCAGGCCGCCGATGTAGGCGCAGTTCACCACGGTCATGAAGCCGCCCATGCCGGCGATCAGGAACGCCACCAGTCCCCCGGCCACCGTCGCGGTCAGCACGACCCGCAAGCGGTACCGGTAGGCGAGCAGCCCCATCGGCACCGTCCCCAGCAGCGAGAGTCCGGCCGCGAAGGGCACGACCACCGCGATGATCGCGATTGCCGCACACAAGGCCGCCATCACGGCGGCCTGCGCCAGCTCGACCGGTCGCAGGGAGCCCGACCGTCGCGGCGTGCGCTGCGAGGCGGCCGAAGTCATTTCACGATTCTGCCAGCCCGGCCCCCGGGTTGGATTGCATAGGGATTCTATGCAACCATGGAGGTCATGTCCTCCACACTCGGTTCCGACCTACTCTCGGTGGTGGCACGGCTCAACCGCATGGCCAACCAGCGGGTTCGAATATCTCTTCCCTTCGCCCAGGCCCGCTTGCTGTCCACGATCGACGACCGCGGCGAGGCCCGCATCTCCGATCTCGCCGCGCTCGACCACTGTTCACAACCCACGATGACGACGCAGGTGCGACGCCTCGAAGACGCCGGCATGGTGACACGGACCACAGACCCGCACGACGCGCGGGCGGTGCTCATCCGCATCACCGAGCACGGGAAGAACACGCTGCGCCAAGCCAGGGCGGACCGCGGCGCCGCGGTCGACCCCTATCTCGAGCGGCTCAGCGAGGCCGACCGGGCGTGCCTGACCGAGGCGGTCGGCGTGCTGCGCCGTCTCATCGACGACGCCACGTCGTCGTCACGCGCTTCTACACACTGATCGAAAGGAGTGGTCCGCCGGTGTCTGCCGAAAACCAGATGTGGCGCCAACCCAAAGCTGTCTGGGCCGTCGCGTTCGCATCGGTCGTCGCGTTCATGGGGATCGGTCTGGTCGACCCCATCCTCAAGCCGATCGCCGACAACCTGAACGCCTCACCGTCGCAGGTCTCGCTGCTGTTCACCAGCTACATGGCAGTCATGGGCGTGGCGATGCTGATCACCGGCGTGGTCGCCAGCCGCATCGGACCCAAGCGCACCCTGCTCATCGGGCTGGTGGTCATCATCGCCGGCGCCGGGTTGGCCGGCTTCTCCGACACCGTCATGGGCATCGTCGGCTGGCGGGCGCTGTGGGGCCTGGGCAATGCCTTGTTCATCGCCACCGCGCTGGCGACGATCGTGAACTCGGCGCGCGGTTCGGTCGCCCAGGCGATCATCCTCTACGAGGCTGCGCTCGGGCTCGGCATCGCCGTCGGACCGCTCGTCGGTGGCGTCCTCGGTGAGATCTCATGGCGTGGGCCGTTTTTCGGTGTCTCGGCGCTGATGGCCATCGCCCTGCTGGTGACGGCGTTGCTGCTGCCCGCCACGCCGCCCGCCGCGCGCGCCACCACACTTGCCGATCCGTTCCGGGCGCTGGCGCACCGCGGCCTGCTGGGAGTCGCGATCACCGCGCTGCTCTACAACTTCGGCTTCTTCACGCTGCTGGCGTTCACGCCGTTCCCCCTCGACATGGGCGCGCAGGAGATCGGTCTGATCTTCTTCGGCTGGGGCCTCGCCCTGGCCTTCACCTCGGTGTTCGTCGCCCCCCGACTGCAGCATCGCTTCGGCACCGTCCGCACGCTGGTGGTCAACCTGCTGCTGATGACCGCCACGCTGGCCGCGATGGCGGTGTGGACGGATCAGAAGCCGGTGCTCGCCGCCTGCGTCGTGGTGGCCGGCCTGTGGATCGGCATCAACAACACGCTGATCACCGAGACCGTGATGAAGGCCGCCCCGGTCGAACGCGGTGTGGCGTCGGCCGCCTACAGCTTCATGCGGTTCTCCGGCGCCGCCGTCGCACCCTGGCTGGCCGGCGTGCTCGGCGAACAGATCAGCGCTCACCTGCCGTTCTGGGTGGGCGCGGGAGCCGTCCTTCTGGCCGCGCTGGTGCTGACCGCGACGCGCACGCACCTGAACCACATCGACGACGAGGAAACCGAACTCGAGGAGCTCACCGACGAGGCGCGCGCCGTCACCGTGGGCAACGAGAGCTGAGGGATCAGCTCGCAGCGACCCCGATCAGGTGCCCGACCAGATAGGTCGCACCGATGGCGACCGCGCCGAACGTCAGCTGGCGCACCGACCCGAAGAGCGAGGAGCGGCGGGTGATGCGCGCTGCGGCCGCACCCGCGAGCATGAGCCCGACGCCGCCGAAAGCCAACCCGGCCCACAAGGATTCGTAGCCGAGCAGGTACGGGATCAGCGGGATGATCGCGCCGATCGCGAACAACACGAACGACGACCCGGCCGCCAGCCACGGGGACGGCTTCTCGCGCGGATCCACCCCGAGTTCCTGGATCAGGTGGAAGTTGATCGCCGTGTGATCGTCTCGGTGAATCTCCTCGGACGCTTTGGTCGCCGTCTCGGCAGACATTCCGAGCGCGATGAGTTTGGCGACCAGTTCGGCCTGCTCGGCGTCGGGTTGACGCGCGAACGACTTCCGTTCCACCCGCACCTCGGAGTCGATCTGCTCGTTGGCTGTGGTGACCGAGGTGTACTCCCCCAGGGCCATCGAGAACGCGCCGGCGAGAAGCCCTGCCACACCACTGATCACCACCGTCTGCGCCGAGGCGCTGGCCGCCACGCCTGCGATGAGCGCGGTGTTGCTCACCAAGCCGTCCATCGCGCCGAATGTGGCGGCACGCAACCATCCGCCGGTGACGTCAGCGTGCCGATGGTCGTCGACGTGAATGCCTGCCGGTTCCCCCGGTTGCTCGGTCATGGCGATCATTGAACGCCGTGCAGCCGTAGGCGGTGAAGCCGGGATCGGACGGGTTTGTGACATCACAGTTTGCGCGACGGTTTCGGGGGCTACCGTCGACATATGACGACTACTGCCGAGTATCTGCGGAACTGCCTCGACGGTCGCTGGCGCGACACCAAGAACAAGGTGCGTCAGGAACTCAGCAACGATATCTTCCGGCCGCACTACACGCCGAACACCGTGATCGCGCGCACCAAGGTCGCCGAGCAGATGCGGATCATGGCCTCGCGCGGCGCCGCCGAGGACGGGTTCAAGAAGGAGCACGGCGGTAACGGCGACGTGGGCGCCGCGGTCACGCAGATCGAGATGCTCGCGATGAGCGATTTGTCGCTGATGGTCAAGGCCGGTGTGCAGTGGGGCCTGTTCGGTGGCGCGATCGAGAACCTCGGCACCGAACGGCACCATGCGACCTACGTCAAGAAGCTCATCGACCTCGAGGTGCTCGGCTGCTTCGCGATGACCGAGACGGGCCACGGCAGCGATGTCCAGTCCCTGGAGACGACGGCCACCTACGATCCGGCCACCGAAGAGTTCGTCATCGACTCCCCCACCCCGTCCTCCCGGAAGGACTACATCGGGGGTGCAGCCGAAACCGCGCGACTGGCAACAGTTTTCGCCCAGTTGATCACCCCGGACGGAGAAGGCCACGGCGTGCACTGCTTTGTCGTCCCGATCCGCGACGAGGCAGGCAACGACCTGCCCGGCGTCACGACGTCGGACTGTCACTACAAGGGCGGTCTGCCCGGGGTGGACAACGGCCGTATCCAGTTCGACAACGTCCGCATCCCCCGGGAGAACCTGCTCAACAAGTACGCCGACGTCGCCGCAGACGGCACCTACAGCTCCCCGATCGAGAATCCGAACCGGCGCTTCTTCACGATGCTCGGCACGTTGATCCGTGGCCGGGTCACCGTGGGCGGCAGCGCAGGCGCCGCCGCCCGCGTCGCCTTGGACATCGCGACACGCTATGCGCTGCAACGTCGCCAGTTCTCCGACCCCGACGGCGGCGAAGTGCTGCTGATGGATTACCTCGTGCATCAGCGTCGGCTGTTCCCGTTGATCGCCCGTTCCTATGCGCTGCAGTTCGCGCAGAACGAGCTGGTGGCCAAGTGCCATGAGTTGCAGACCGCCGACGACCCGGATCCCGAGGAGCAGCGCGAGCTCGAGTCGCGCGCCGCGGGCCTGAAGGCCGCCAACACCTGGCACGCCACCCGCGCCATCCAGGAAGCGCGCGAAGCCTGCGGCGGTGCCGGCTATCTCGCTGAGAACCGACTGATCGCACTCAAGGCCGACACCGACGTGTTCACCACCTTCGAGGGCGACAACCATGTGCTCTACCAACTGGTGGCCAAGGAACTGCTGACCGCCTACGCCGACGACATCAAGGGGATGAGCCCGGTGGAGTGGGTCGGTTTCGCCGCCCGGTTCGCCGGCGAGCGAGTGCTCAAACGCACTGCAGCGCAGACGATCATGCAGACGATCCTGGACTCCCGCGAAGACAACGAAGAAGAGGGCAGCCTCTTCAACCGCGGTACCCAGGCCAAGATGCTCGAAGACCGCGAGGAGTACATGACCGCCTCGGTGGCGCGGCGGCTGCAGAGCAAGTCCAAGGAGATGAGCGCGTTCGAGGCGTTCAACTCTGTGCAGGACCACGTGCTGCACGTGGCGCAGGCCCACATCGACCGCATCGTGTTCGAGGCGTTCGTCGCCGGCATCGATTCCTGCCACGACCGGTTGGCGCGCGAGATCCTCGGCCTGGTCTGCGACCTGTACGCACTGACGGTGATCGAAGAGGACAAGGCATGGTTCGTCGAACATCGCTTCTTGTCCACCGAGCGCGCCAAGGCGGTGACCCGGGCGATCAACGACCGCTGCAAGCGCCTGCGGCCATACGCCGAACTGCTGGTGGACGGCTTCGGGATCCCCGAACAGTTGCGGTACGCCGAGATGCTGCACCCCGAACACATCCCGGACGCCGACGAGCACGCCCGTCAGGACGCCACCAGCGCGGGTGTGATCTGAATCAGGGCCCCGGGATGGGGTCCAGGATCGTCAACCTGCCCTCTTCGAGGGTCACCCGCGCCGATCCCACACCAGTCGGGCAGCACGCCGGGTCGGAGCCTTGCCGCCACTGGTACTGCACACGGGCGTCGTGCTCCCCCTGCGCGGCCACGCTGATGTAGGGGCGGGGCTCCGGTGTCGGTGAGCCGACACCGGAGTCGCCGTCGAAGAACAGCACCTGTTGCGGGCTGTCGGAGGCGGCGCCGGCGGTGACCACCACCCAGTTCAGTCGGCAGTCGGCGGCGTGCCCGCGGGCGGTCTCCGCCCACGGCGCCGGCGGCAACATCGAGATCTCCGTGGCGACGACCGCCGCGCTCGGCCCCGGACCGCAGGCCTGCGTGCTCGTGGGCGCGGGGCTCGGTGGGTTCCACCCGCACGCAGCGGTCAGCGCTGTTCCCATCACCGCCACAGCAGGCCAGAAACGCATGGCGCCACGTTAGCGTCCGATCGCGTCAGTCGCCGACGGCCTCGTAGCGCAGCAGGACCGTGCCGCCGGGGAACGTTCGATTCTCGACCAGCCGCAGGGAGATCCACGACGGCAGGGTCGGGAAGAACGGCGTGCCGCCGCCCACCGCGGTTGGTGCCATCACGATCCGGTACTCGTCGACCAGCCCGGCACGCACGATCGGTGCGGCCAGCGTCGCGCCCGCGACCTCCAACTGGCCGTCGGTCTCGGCTTTGAGCTTCCTGATCACCTCGACCGGGTCACCGCGTTCCAGCCGGGAATTCCAGTCGACGGATGCCAGGGTGTGCGAGAACACCACCTTGGGCATGTCCCGCCAGACCCGGGCGAAGTCGACGGTGACCGGCGTCGCGTCGGGAGCCTCATCGGCGGTCGGCCAGTAGGACGCCATCAACTCGTAGAGCCGCCGCCCGTAGAACGACAGAGCGGTCTCGCGCTCGAAATCGTTCCAGTGCTGGTGCAGTTCGTCACTCGGCTCGCTCCAGTCGATGGAGCCGTGCGTGTCGGCGATGTAGCCGTCCACCGAGACGGTGAACCCGTAGATGAGTTTTCCCATGGGCATAAGACTGCGTCGACGAGCGGTATTCATCGCGACGCCGCGCGTGTGCTCCCCCGGCTGGACTCGAACCAGCAACCCTTCGGTTAACAGCCGAATGCTCTGCCAATTGAGCTACAGGGGATTGCCCTCCCGCCGGCTGTGCGCCGCGGGCCAGAGAGCACTCTAGCCTACGGGTGGCCGCGGTTGCCAATGCGTTGCCGACCGGGCGCGCAGCCCCCGCGGTGAGGCAGGATGGACTACAGAGGGACGGCGTTGGATCGGGTCGCGCCGCCCCGCGAGACAGCAGTTGGAGGAGTCCTGTGATCGGGTATGTCGCCGTTGCGGCCGTCGGCTACGTGTTGGGCACCAAGGCCGGAAGACAGCGCTACGAGCAGCTGGCGGGCACCTACCGCGCCGTCACGGGCAGCCCGGCGGCGCGCGCCGTGATCGATGCGGGACGGCGCAAGATCGCCGAACGGGTGTCCCCCGATCCGGCGATGGTGGAAGTCACGCCCATCGACCCCGGCACCGAGGTGTACGGGCCAGGACAGGTCGAGCGGCGAACAGCGGGCGAGAAGCGCTAGCCGAAGTTGGAGTTGAACGACGTGCCGGGCAGCAACGGCCCGGTGGTGATGCCGCCGTTGCCGAATGCGACGCCCGGCGTGCCGATCGCTGCGGGAGTGCCGTTCGAGTAGCCGAGGCAGTGTCCGTCTTCCTGGTTGCCGAACCACGCGAGGCACTTCGGGCCCGCCTGCGCGGTGGCATCGGGGCTGCTCAGGGAGGCGTACAGCGGGACGGCGACCGCCGCCGCGGCGATCGCACCGACGATGACCCGGGCCGCGTGAGCCCGCATGGTGTGTACCAGCATCGACAACTCGCCTTCTCCCCGACTGCGACAACAGCAGACACACCATAACCCGGCAGACCGGTTCATGCAGTCAGGTCGTCACCACTTGCCTGCTCGAGCAGGCTGCGCCGGTAGGCCTCCATCGCGACCAGGTCACCGAACAGCGCGTGATACTCGTCGCCCTGCTCGACCGGCGACATACGCTGCAGCTTCGACTTCACCTCGGCGATCTGGCGGCCGATCCACACTTCCTGCAGCCGGGCCAGTACACCCCCGATGTAGCGGGGCAGCCGATCGTCCTCAGCGTTGATCGCCTCCACACTGAGCTCGTTGACCAGGCTCGCCGCCGCCGGACTGGCTGCCTGTTCGCGGACCGCTTCGATCCACTGCGCGCCGGTCAGCCCACCCGAGGTGCCGCCGGCGGCTTCGATCGCGGTCCGCACGGCCGCATACCCGGGATGGGTGAAGCTCTCCGCGGCCAGCGAGTCGAACACCGGTCCGGCCAGCGCGGGGTACTGCAGCGCGGATTTGAGTGCCTCGCGCTGCGGCCACAGCGTGGGATCGGCCGGGTTGGGCCGGCTGGCGCTGTCGGCAGTGCGGGGCCGGCCCGTCGACGCCTGCTGGGTGGTCGCGCCGCGGCGGCGCGACCGGTCCGGCATGCCCCGCTTGGCGGCCTCCTCCCGCACCCGCGTGAGCACCTGCGCCTCGTCGCGCCACCCGGTCCAGCCCGCCAGCCGACGCGCGTACTCGTCGCGCAGCGCGTAGTCGCGGATCCGGGCCACCAGCGGCACGCACTGACGCAACGCGTCGACCTGCGCCGAGGGATCGTTGTCCAGCACGTCCCCGGCCGGGATCAAGCTACGGATCGCGAACTCGAACATCGGGATGCGCCGCGCGACCAGATCGCGCAGCGCCGTGTCACCGGCCTTGAGCCGCAGGTCGCAGGGGTCCATGCCATCGGAAGCCACTGCGACGAAAGACTTTCCGGACACCTGCTGGTCCCCGTCGAACGCCTTGAGTGCGGCCGCCTGGCCCGCCGCGTCGCCGTCGAACACGAAGATGAGTTCGCCGCGGTACCAGTTGTCGTCCATCATCAGCCGGCGCAGCAGCCCGAGGTGACCGTCCCCGAATGCGGTACCGCAGGAGGCGACCGCGGTGGTCTCCCCCGCGAGATGCATGGCCATCACGTCGGTGTAGCCCTCGACGACGACGGCACGGTGCGCCTTGGCGATGTCCCGCTTGGCGAGGTCGAGCCCGAACAGCACCGCCGACTTCTTGTAGAGCACCGTCTCGGGAGTGTTGACGTACTTGGCTTCCATCTGGTCGTCGTCGAAGATCCGGCGCGCCCCGAAGCCGATCACCTCACCGCCGCTGGCTCGGATCGGCCATAGCAGCCGGCGGTGGAACCGGTCCATCGGGCCGCGACGGCCCTCCCGGGACAACCCGGCTGCCTCCAGCTCTTTGAACTCGAAGCCCTTGCGAAGCAGGTGTTTGGTCAGGGTGTCCCACCCCGACGGCGCGAAGCCGCAGCCGAACGTCGCCGCGGCGGTGGCGTCGAAGTTCCGGTCGATCAGGTACTGGCGGGCGGGCGCGGCCTCCGCGCTCTGCAGCGCCTCGGCGTAGAACTCCTGCGCGGCGGCGTTGGCGGCCAGCAGCCGGCTGCGGCTGCCCCGGTCGCGCTGCACGTTGGTGGTCGACGCGCCGGTGTAGGTGACGGTGTAGCCGACCCGGTCGGCCAGCAGTTCGACGGCTTCGACGAAGCTGACGTGCTCGATCTTCTGCAGGAACGCATAGACGTCGCCGCCCTCACCGCAGCCGAAGCAGTGGAAGTGGCCGTGGTTGGGCCGGACGTGAAACGACGGCGACTTCTCGTCGTGGAAGGGGCACAACCCTTTGAGCGAGTCGGCGCCGGCGCGCCGCAACTGCACGTAGTCGCCGACCACGTCGTCGATGCTGACCCGCTCCCGGATGGCGGCGATGTCGCGATCGGGGATCCTGCCCCGTCCCCGCGTCCCGTCGCCCGCCACGCGGTCAGTCTAGAGGGCGCGGGGTCCGGGCCTCGTGCACTCGTTCCAACCGTCCCTCGGTGTAGGACGCGATCTGGTCGACCACCACGCGAAGCCGGGCACCGTCGTCGTCGGCGGCGGCGAAATCGGCGGCGAACTGCGGGTCGAGGCTGCCCGGAGCCTGCCCCCACAGCGCCAGCGCCACCTCCTGGATCCGGATCCGCTGATCGGCCTGGATCTGCAGGTGCCGGTGATCGGACATGATGAATTGCAGCGCAAGAGTCTTCAGCAGGGCCACTTCGGCGAGCACCAGAGCCGGCACCTCGAGCTCGGCGTGGAAGCGTCGCAGCGGGCCCGGCCCGGCTGCCGCCCTGGTCGCCGTGACCGCGGCATTGGCGAATCGGCCGACCAGCTCACTGGTGAGGGTCTTGAGCGCCACCGACGCGGCCAGCGTGCCGTCGTACTTACCGACGGCGGCCACCACCGGGACGTCGGAGAGCCGCGCGGCCGCCGCGATCAGATCGTCGGGTGTCAGCGTCGGGAAGGACTGCGCTCCGACATGGGCCAGCGACGCCGCGGCATCGGCGTCGGCCAGCACGCGCAGGTCGATGCGCCCACTCATCACGCCGTCCTCGACGTCGTGCACCGAGTACGCGACGTCGTCGGCCCAGTCCATCACCTGAGCCTCCAGGCACGGCCGCTCGGCCGGCGCCCCCGCCCGCACCCAGTCGGCCGCGGCCATGTCGTCTCCACTGAAACCGCCGTAGAAGCCGAACTTGCGACGCTCCCCGACGCGTGGCCACGGATACTTGGTCACCGCATCGAGCGCCGCCCTGGTCAGGTTCAACCCCGCGCTACGCCCCTGTGCATCAAGCACTTTGGGTTCCAGCCGGGTCAAGATCCGAAAATTCTGCGCGTTGCCCTCGAAGCCGCCGAACGCCTTGGCGATCTCGTCGAGGGCACGTTCTCCGTTGTGTCCGTAGGGCGGATGGCCGATGTCGTGGGCCAGCCCGGCGAGGTCGACCAGGTCGGCGTCGCACCCCAGGCCGATGGCCATGCCCCGGCCGATCTGCGCGACCTCCAGCGAGTGTGTGAGCCGGGTGCGCGGCGTCTCCCCTTCCCGGGGGCCGACCACCTGTGTCTTGTCGGCAAGCCGGCGCAGCGCCGCGCAGTGCAGCACGCGCGCGCGATCGCGGGCGAAGTCCGAGCGATGCTCGGCATCGGTCCCAGGAAGCGCGGCGCTCTTCGCCGGTTCGGCCACCAGCCGCTCGCGATCGAACGCGTCGTAGCCGGCCTGCTGTCGTTGGTTCACCGAGGCACAGTCTGCCAGCCGCGCCACCACTACATTGAGGGCATGCGCATAGCTCGATCGCTCGGACTGCTCGCCGTCCTGTGGATCGCAGCGGGACTGCTGGCGCCGGGGGCGACCGCCGCCCCGCCGCTGCGCCTGCCGACCTACCTGACCGACCAGGTGGGTGCCCTCGACGCCGCCGGGACGACGCAGGTGCAGAACGCGATCGACACCCTGTACGACGACCGACGTATCCGGCTGTGGGTGGTCTACGTCGACACCTTCTCCGGCCAGGACGCCCAGAGCTGGGCCCAGGCCACCTACCGGCGCAGCGATCTGGGCAGCCAGGACGCGATCCTCGCGGTGGCCACCGTCGACCGCGCCTACGCGCTGTTGGCGCCGACCGAAGCGATCGGCAGCGTGGACATCGACAAGGTTCGCCGAGACGACGTCGAACCCCTGCTGCGCAAGGCCGACTGGGCGGGCGCGGCCGTGGCCGCCGCCAACGGGCTGGCCGCCACCGGCACCTCGAGCGGCAGCTGGCTCGGTCTGGTGATCGCGCTCGGGGTGATCGCGCTGGGGCTGGTCATGCTGGTGCTGTGGCAGCGGCGCCGACGCAAGAAGCGCCGCGAGGCCGAGATCGCCGCGGCCCAGCGCGTCGACCCGTCCGATCCGGCCGCACTCGCCGGTATCTCGGTGGATGCGCTCGACGATCTGTCTCGCCGCATCGTTGTCGAGGTGGACAACGAGGTGCGCACCAGCGAGAGCGAATTGGCGCTGGCGGTCGAAGAATTCGGCGAGCACGACACCGCCGCCTTCACCCGCGCGGTGACCGGCGCCAAGACCACGCTGGCGCAGGCACTCAACGTGCGCCACATCCTCGACGATGCGATCCCCGAGACGCCGCAGCAACGCCGCGATCTGCTCACCCGCGTCGTCGTCGCCGCCGCGAAGGCCGATCGGGAGCTCGAGGCGCAGCGAGAGGCGTTCGCGCAGCTGCGGGACCTGGTGATCAACGCCCCGACCCGTCTCGACGCGCTCACCCAGCAGGTGGTCGACCTGACGGCGCGGATCGAACCCGCGGGCCAGACACTGACGCGCCTGAAGGCGCAATACGCCGAGACCGCACTGGTTTCGGTGGCCGACAACATCGACGAGGCGCGCCAGCGGCTCACGTTCGCCGAGCAGAACATCGACACCGCACGCGCGTTGGTGGCCCGGCCGGCCGACCGGCAGGGCGGCCTCGTCGACGCCATCCACGCCGCCGAAGCCGCGTTGGGCCAGGCCCGCACCCTGCTCGATGCGGTGGACAGCGCTGACACGGACATCAACCGGGCCGTCGCGGGCCTGCCCGCCGCGATCGCCGACGCGCAGAGCGGCATCACCGCGGCGGGAACGCAACTGGCCCAAGGCAGTATCGCGGTCGCGACGCAGTTGAGCGCGGCCCGCGACGCCGCCGTTGCGGCGGTGGCGCATGCACAGAGCGACGGTGCCAACGATCCGCTCGGCGCGTTCACCCGGCTGACGCAGGCCGACGCCGAACTCGACCGGTTGCTCGCCGACGTGGCCGAGGAGCGGGAAACCACCGCGCGGTTGACCCGGACCTACGACCAGGCGCTGTTCACCGCGCAGTCACGAGTGCGAGCGGTGTCGGACTACATCGACACCCGCCGCGGGGTCATCGGGCCCGAAGCCCGCACGCGGCTGGCGGAGGCGGTACGGCAGCTGCAGGCCGCCCAGGACAAACGCGCCAACAACCTGACCGAGGCCGTCGCCCACGCCAATGGTGCGGCCATGCTCGCCGCGCAGGCTCAGCAGCTGGCGAACAGCGATGTGCTGGCTGCCCAGCGCCACTTCAACGGCCCCTACGGCGGCGGGGGTGGCGGCGGCCAGATGGGCGCGGTGATCGGCGGCATCATTCTCGGCAACGTGCTCTCCGGTGCGATGCGCGGCGGCTTCGGGGGCGGTTTCGGCGGCGGAGGTTTCGGCGGCGGCTTCGGCGGTGGCGGCTTCGGCGGTGGAGGCGGCGGCATGAGCGGCGGTGGCGGCCGCTTCTAGCGGCACCTCTTCGGCGCGAAAAGACACATACTCGACCTTTTCCGCGGCGTGTCGCGCGACTTTGTGTCTGCTCGCGCTACTTTGTGGGGCCCTACCCGGGAAGAACTCAGCAGCCCTTGAGGCGGACGGCGAGGTAGTCAGACACCTCGGAGAGCGCGACCCGCTCCTGGGTCATGGCGTCTCGCTCACGGATCGTCACGGCGTGGTCCTCGAGGGAGTCGAAGTCGACGGTCACGCAGTAGGGCGTACCGATCTCGTCCTGCCGACGGTAGCGCCGCCCGATGGCGCCGGCGTCGTCGAATTCGACGTTCCAGGACCGGCGCAACTCGGCGGCGAGGTCCCGCGCCTTCGGCGAGAGGTCGGCATGCCGCGACAGCGGCAGCACCGCGGCCTTGACCGGCGCGAGCCGCGGATCCAGCCGCAGCACCGTGCGCTTGTCGACACCACCCTTGGCGTTGGGCGCCTCGTCCTCGGTGTAGGCGTCGACGAGGAATGCCATCAGCGATCGGGTCAGGCCCGCTGCCGGCTCGATGACATACGGCGTGTACCGCGTGTCGGTGGCCTGGTCGTAGAACGTCAGGTCGGCCCCGGAATGCTTTGCGTGCGTTGACAAATCGAAGTCGGTGCGGTTGGCCACACCTTCGAGCTCACCCCACGGGTTGCCCGAGAACCCGAACTTGTACTCGATGTCGACGGTGCGATCGGAGTAGTGCGACAACTTCTCCTTGGGGTGCTCGTAGAGCCGCAGGTTGTCGCGGTCGATTCCGAGGTCGATGTACCACTGCAGGCGGGTGTCGATCCAGTACTGGTGCCACTCGGGGGCGGTCGACGGCTCGACGAAGAACTCCATCTCCATCTGCTCGAACTCGCGAGTGCGGAAGATGAAGTTGCCCGGGGTGATCTCGTTGCGGAAACTCTTGCCGATCTGGCCGATGCCGAACGGCGGCTTCTTGCGCGCCGTGGTGACCACGTTGGCGAAGTTGACGAAGATGCCCTGCGCCGTCTCCGGGCGCAGATAATGCAGACCCTCCTCGGACTCGATGGGGCCGAGGTAGGTCTTCAGCATCATGTTGAAGTCGCGGGGCTCGGTCCACTGCCCCTTGGTGCCGCAGTCCGGGCAGACGATCTCGCTCATCGGAACAGCCTCGGGGTCGTCGAGCCCCTTCTTTGCCGCGTACGCCTCCTGCAGATGGTCCTGCCGATGCCGCTTGTGGCAGTTCATGCACTCGACGAGCGGATCGTTGAACACCTCGACGTGACCGGAGGCCACCCACACCTGGCGCGGCAGGATGATGGCCGAGTCCAGGCCCACGACGTCATCGCGACCCGTCACGACGGACTTCCACCACTGCCGCTTGATGTTCTCCTTGAGCTCGACGCCGAGCGGGCCGTAATCCCACGCCGACCTGGTTCCGCCGTAGATCTCACCGGACTGGAAGACCAGACCGCGCCGCTTGGCCAGGTTTGCAACAGTGTCGATGATCGAAGTCGGAGCCACGGGGTCACAGCGTAGCGAGGTCGGCGCACCGCCCTGCGTCACGGATCCGATTGACATGCACGGGCATGCATGTATCGTGAGTCCTAATGAAAACCGTTTCCAGTATCGCCGCCGAGCACGTGCACGCCGGCGTCCCGCCGACGGACGTGCCGTCCCGAGCCGTCCTCGACACCGCCGGTGATCTGTTGCGCGCGTTGGCGGCCCCGGTGCGCATCGCGATCGTGTTGCAGCTGCGCGAGGAGGCACGCTGCGTGCACGAGCTGGTCGACGCCCTCGACGTGCCGCAACCGCTGGTCAGCCAGCATCTTCGCATCCTGAAGGCGGCCGGGGTGGTCGCCGGTGAACGGTCCGGCCGGGAGGTGCTCTACCGCCTGGTCGACGACCATCTCGCCGAAATCGTCGTCGCCGCGGTCACGCACGCCGCCGAAGACCAGGAGCCGGCGCAATGACCGGAGCGGTCCGCTCGACGCGCCAGCGTGCCGCGCTCGCCGCCCTGCTGGAGAATCTCGACGACTTTCGCTCAGCGCAGGAGCTGCACGACGAACTGCGCAAGCGAGGCGAGGGTGTGGGCCTGACCACCGTGTACCGCACGCTGCAGCAGATGGCCGCCGCCGGTGCGGTCGACACGCTGCGCACCGACACCGGCGAGTCGGTGTATCGGCTGTGCTCGTCGCACCACCACCATCACCTGGTGTGCCGGCAGTGCGGCTCCACGGTCGAGATCTCCGGCGGGGAGGTCGAGACGTGGGCTGCCGACATCGCCCGCAAGCACGGCTTTTCCGAGGTCACCCACACGATCGAGATCTTCGGGGTGTGCGACCGCTGCGCGGCAGGCGGCTAACCCCGCCGGCGCCACCCGAACACGGCGATCACGATCCCGACGAGCGCGATGATCGGTCCGAGCACCGACCACGTGGTGGTGTTGCTCATCGGGCTGCCGCCGACCACACCGACCCCCTGCAGCGTGAACAGCAGACCGAACAGCGCGACCACGACCCCGACGAACAGCAGAATGATGCGCACGCAGGCGACCTTAGGCCACCAGCGCGCGCCGCACATCGGCGCCGGTGGCCAACACCATCAGCACCAGCGTGCGCAACGCGTCGTCGGTCAGTCCCGCCGCCGGAAAGTTGTAGCGCAGCAGCACGTCACCGGTCTTGCGGGCACCGCCGGCACCCTTGGCGCTGATCTTCTCCACCAGCGACACCGTGCCCAGCAGCGTGTCGTGCGCGTGCTTGGCAACCTCGGC
Organism: Actinomycetota bacterium; assembly: GCA_040752555.1. Lineage (GTDB taxonomy): Bacteria > Actinomycetota > Actinomycetes > Mycobacteriales > Mycobacteriaceae > Mycobacterium. Next base: position 49,026 of record JBFMGT010000006.1, read on the forward strand.
CCGCACCGCGGCGGTCAACGGCAGATCCCAGGCCAGCACCTGCGTCAGCGACACCAACTCGAGGTCCTCGGCAATCGTCACCACTCGCAGCGATGCGAACGTCTGCTCGTGGGGCACCGTCAGCGCGCCGTCGTCTTCCCGCTGCACCGGCAGGATCTCGGCCAGCACCACCGGGAGCCGCTCGACGAGCTCCATCAGGCTCTACCGAAGCGGCGGTTGCGCTGGACGTACTCCTCGCACGCCGCCCACAGGTCGCGGCGGTCGTAGTCGGGCCACAGCTTGTCCTGGAAGACGAATTCCGCGTAAGCGGCCTGCCACAGCAAGAAATTGCTGGCCCGTTGCTCCCCCGACGTGCGGATGAACAGGTCGACGTCGGGGATGTCGGCGCGGTGCAGGTGCCGGGCGAAGGCCGCTTCGGTGATGCGCCCCGGGTTGATCTTGCCGTCGACGGCCTCTTGGGCGAGTTGCCGCGCGGCCTCGACGATCTCGGTGCGTCCGCCGTAGTTGACGCAGTAGTTGATCGTGATGACGTCGTTGTCGACGGTCATCTCCTCGGCGATGTCGAACTCCTTGATCACGCTGCGCCACATCCGGGGTCGCGACCCCACCCACCGCATGCGCACGCCCATGTCGTTGAGGTTCTCCCGGCGGCGGCGCACCACCTCGCGGTTGAAGCCCATCAGGAAGCGCACCTCTTCGGTGCTGCGCTTCCAGTTCTCGGTGGAGAACGCGTACACGGTGAGATGTTTGATGCCCAGCTCGATCGCGCCGCAGGTGATGTCGATCAGCACCGCCTCGCCCATCTTGTGGCCCTCGGTGCGGCCCAGGCCGCGCTGCGTGGCCCACCGGCCGTTGCCGTCCATCACCACCGCGACGTGGTGGGGCACCTGGTCGGCGGGGATTTGCGGCGCCGACTCCTTGGACGTGTGCTGAGGAGGACGGGCGAACTTGCCGTTGGTCTTGGGCGGCAACTCCGGGAAGACCACCGGCCAGGTGGACTTGTCCGGAAACGTCGGATAGTCCTCAGGCGCCGGGGGCAGCTGTGGGTAGCTGTTCTTCCCCGCTCGCTTGCTTGCCATGCGCCACATCCTGCCTGATGGTCTGCCCGCTCTTCCGATCCACCCGCTCCACGAGCGGCAGTGTCCGCAACTGTCGCTCCAAATGCCATTGCAGGTGCGCGGCCACCAATCCGCTGGCCTGGCTGCGGTGCGCCGCGGTGGAGGTCTGCGCGTGCTCCCAGTCGCCCTCGTAGAGCGCCGCCATCAGATCCAGCACGCCCTGAGGTGGAGTGACCGAACCGGACGGCCGGCAGTGCACGCACACGCTGCCGCCGGCGGCGACGTGGAAGGCCCGGTGCGGACCCGGCGCGGCGCAGCGGGCGCATTCGACCAACGCGGGCGCCCACCCGGCGATGCCCATCGCGCGCAGCAGGTAGGCGTCGAGCACGAGCTCACGGGGACGCGTGCCATCGGCCACCGCACGCAGTGCGGCGACGGTGAGACGGTGCAGCGCCGGTGCGGGCGCGTGCTCCTCGCCGGCGATGCGCTCGGCGGTCTCGAGCATCGCGCAGGCACAGGTGTAGCGGCCGTAGTCGCTGACGATGTCGGAGGCGAACGCGTCGATCGCCTGCACCTGGGTGACGATGTCGAGATTGCGGCCGGGATAGAGCTGAACGTCGATGTGCGCGAACGGTTCCAGCCGCGCGCCGAACTTGCTGCGGGTGCGCCTCACCCCTTTGGCCACCGCGCGCACCAGCCCGTGATCGCGCGTGAGCAGGCTCACGATGCGATCGGCTTCCCCGAGCTTGTGCTGACGGAGCACCACCGCTCGGTCCCGGTACAGACGCATTTGAGACAGTCTTCCACTGTTCTCGGCGATACCGGGTTCGCACCGCCGATACTCTGGTCGGTGATGGCCGCATCTCCTGCTCCCCGCACCCGGTTCCCCACGCTGGGGAACCAGCTCTTCGCGCTCGCCAGCGGCAGCGTCACGTCGGTGGAGTTGGTGCGGCGGTCCCTCGATGCCATCGAGGCCAGCCAACCCACCCTGAACGCCTTCCGGGTGGTGCTGCGCGACTCCGCGCTCGCCGAGGCCGCCGCTGCCGACCGCAAACGCGCTGCGGGACAGGATCATTCGACCCACCCCCTGCTCGGAATCCCGATCGCCGTCAAGGACGACGTCGACGTCGCGGGCGTGCCGACCCGGTTCGGCGCCGACGGCGAGGTGGCCGATGCTCCCGCTGACGCGGAGGTGGTGCGCAGGCTACGTGCGGCCGGCGCGGTGATCGTGGGCAAGACCAACACGTGCGAACTGGGCCAATGGCCGTTCACCAGCGGGCCCGCGTTCGGGCACACCCGCAACCCGTGGTCCCGGGAGCACACCCCGGGCGGTTCGTCGGGCGGCAGCGCGGCGGCGGTCGCGGCCGGGCTGGTGGCCGCAGCGATCGGGTCGGACGGGGCCGGAAGTGTGCGCATCCCCGCGGCCTGGACGCATCTGGTCGGCATCAAGCCTCAGCGCGGTCGGATCTCCACCGCACCGCTGCCCGAGGCGTTCAACGGGATCACCGTCAACGGGGTGCTGGCGCGCACCGTCGCCGATGCCGCCCTGGTGCTCGACGCGGCATCGGGCAACGCCCCCGGTGACCTGCACACGCCGCCGCCCGTCGCGGTGACCGAGCACGTGTCGCGCGCCCCGGGCCCGTTGCGCGTGGCGATGTCGACCAAGTTCCCGTTCACCGTCTTTCGGGCCAGCCTGCACCCCGAGATCCGCACGGCGATGGAATCCGTCGCCCGGCAACTCGAGCAGCTCGGCCACACCGTCATCGCCGCCGATCCCGACTACGACCTGCGCATGTCGTGGAACTTCCTGGCCCGCTCCACCGCCGGAATCCCGCAGTGGATGGAACGCCTCGGACCCAGCCCACGCTGGGACGCCCGCACGCGCGCCAACGCGCTGACCGGGCGGGTGCTCTCCGAACACATCCTGCGCAAGGCCCGCGCACACGAGGCCGTCACCCGGCAGCGGGTCGGCTGGATCTTCAACCTCGCCGACGTGGTGCTCGCCCCGACCACCGCGCTTCCGCCGCCGCGCGTCGACGCGTTCGACGGTCTGAGCGGGCTGGCCACCGACCGCGCGATGATCCGCGCCTGCCCCGCCACCTGGCCGTGGAACCTGCTTGGCTGGCCGTCGATCAACGTGCCCGCGGGATTCACCTCCGAGGGCCTACCGATCGGCGTTCAACTGATGGGCCCGGCCAACAGCGAACCCCTGCTGGTGTCGCTGGCCGCCGCTCTCGAGGCGATCAACGGGTGGGCCACCCGGCAGCCCGACAACTGGTGGGACACCCGACTGCAGGCCGAGCCCCCCTCGGCGAATCTGTCCGCTCCGGACTCGGTGACCGTCGAGGTCGCGTAATCTCACCGGCTGTGACGGCCATCGAGATCGCGCGTGTGCTGCCTGCGACGCTGCTCCTGGCCGGCGCGGTCGCCGGCATGCCCACCGCTCACGCCGACAACAAGCGCCTCAACGACGGCGTGGTCGCGAATGTCTACACGATCCAGAAGCAACACGACTGCGACACCGACATCGCGATCAACCCGCAGCTGCGCCTCGCCGCGCAATGGCATGCCAACGATGTGCTCAACAACCGCTCACTCGACGGCGACATCGGCTCCGACGGCTCGACGACGCAGGACCGCGCCCATCGTGCCGGCTTCGTCGGGACGGTGTCCGAGACCGTCGCGATCAATCCGGCGCTGGCGATCAGCGGCGTCGAGATCATGAACCAGTGGTACTACCGGCCCGACTACATGGCGATCATGAGCAACTGCGCCAACACCCAGATCGGCGTCTGGTCGGAGAACAGCCTCGATCGCAGCGTCGTCGTCGCGGTCTACGGACAGCCTGCCTGACCGGCCGCCGGCCTCATGCCGGCGCCCGATCCCAGTACCGGTGCCCCACCACGGCGCAGATCAGCATCACCCCCGCCGCCACGTACACCGGTACGGCGACACTGAGCTTGGTCAGCAACGCCCCCACCAGCGCGCCGGTGAAGATCAGCACCACCGCCCACAACCGCCGATGCGCCACCCAGCTCAAGCCACCGGCGAGCAGCGTCTCCCCGGCGAAGGACGTGATGGTCGAGGTGACCACGACCGTCGTCATGTCGGCCACCGCGAGGAAGCGCGCAACCGCGGCCTGCACCCCCATCACGACGGCGATCGTTGCCGCGCAAGCGATTCCGACTCCCGACTGACCGGCAGGGTCAGCAGTCGTCAACACTGTCGCCACCACCGCGAGGACGACGGCGTTGGTCCACACGGCCGCGGTGACGACTCGGTTCCACCCCGACGGCCGGCCTCGGGTCAACGAGCCGGCCAGCACAGCGCCGAGGGTGAAACCCCCCAACGCGATCAGCGGCCCGGCGACCGGGAGCCCCGCCTCGGAGGCGATACCCATTCCCAGGATCACCACGTTGCCGGTCATGTTGCCGGTGAACACCCGATCCAGGCTGAGATATCCCACCGCGTCGAGCGCGCCGGTCACCGCGGTCAGGGTCAGCATCAACCCGACCCGAACATGACGAATCATCGCTGCGCCGGAAGCCGCACGTGATGGACCACGGCTGCCGAGCCGTCCGAGCGCGGGTCACTGGCCGCCGTGAGCGAGCCATCGGGCTGCAGGACAACGACATTGGCCTGACCGCAGGACTCACTGTGTACGGGAAGCTCGACGAGGTCGAAACCGGAACGGGCCAGCGCCGCGCGGGCCGGCTCGTCGAAGCCGTCCTCGACGGCGACCGTGTCGGCGCCGCACACCGCGGTCTGGCGCCCGACGATCACCCGCGGTGCCGACACCGCATCAGCGGGCGCGGCACCATCGAGCAACCGCAGCAGGATCTCGGTCAGGATCTGCGGTTGGCCCTGCCCGCCCATCGTGGCCAGCACGTGCCGGAGCCTACCGCCCTCGGTGGCCAGTGCGGGCATCAGTGTGTGCCGTGGGCGTTTTCGGGGCGCCAGCACGTTCGGCGACGTGGGATCGAGGTCGAAGCTGGTTCCGCGGTCGTGGAACAGGATGCCGGTCTGCGGATCGATCAATCCGGACCCGAACGCGTGGTACACGCTCTGGATCAGCGACACGGCGGTGCCGTCCCCGTCGGCGGCGGCGATACCGACGGTGTCCCCCGCCGGGACGGAGCCGGTCACATTGCGGGCACCGCCGAGCCTCGCCAGCGTCGAGACATCCCCGTGGACGAGCGCCGCCACATCGACATCGGCCTGCCGGGGATCGGCCAGGTTGGCCGTGCGCAACGCGTTCGCGTGACCGAAGATCTGCATCAGCGCCGGCACGTCCTCGCCCAGCGGTGCGCGTACACCGATCTCATCGATCGCGCGCAGCGCCCGCAGCATCACGAAGCCGTGGGTGTTGGGCGGGCTGGTGTAGACCGTCAGCCCCCGGAAGTCCACCGACAGCGGGGCGGTGATCTCGGCGGAGAACTCGGCGAAGTCCGCGTCGTGCAGAACCGAGCCGCGCGAGCGTAGGTACTGCACCGTGCGCTGCCCCAGCGTGCCGGTGTAGAACTCGTCGGGTCCGCCGAACCGCAGTGCGGCGAAGGTGTCGGCCAGTGCCGGTTGCCGGAAGATCTCCCCCTCTTTCAACGGCCGACCGCCCGGCCTGAACACCGCATCGAAATCGAACATGCCGGTCAGATCGGCGTTTTCGGGGTCGATCAGATTCTCGGCAACCGAGGGGGCCACCGGCACCCCACTGCGTGCAACTCGTTCGGCTGGTTCCAGTAACCGGCTCCAGCGCAGTCGGCTACCCAAGCGCTGCAACGCTTCCCATCCGCGGACCCCGCCGGGGACCGTCACGGTGTCGACCCCGCGATCGGGCAACGTCTCGCCGTGCTTGCCACGCATGGCGGTGACGTCCGCCGCGGCGCCTGCCCATCCCGAGGCATTGACGCAGGTGACCGCGCCGTCGGGGGTGCGCACCAGTGCGATGAGGTCGCCGCCCAGCGCGACGTTGTGCGGGTAGACGACGGTGAGTACCGCGGCCGCCGCGATCGCCGCGTCGATCGCGGTTCCCCCTTCGCGGTAGACCTCCACAGCGGCGTCGGTGGCCAACCGGTGTGGTGTGGCGACGGCACCGGTCAACGATGTCGGACCGCTGGACGTGGGCACGGCGAACTCCTACCTGTCTGAAGAAGTGACTGATGCAGCGGGCGTCAGTGAATGGTGGAAAGGAACGTCCGCGTGCGTTCGCTGCGTGGGTTGGCGAACAACTGCGCCGGCGCGGCGTCTTCGATGATCCTGCCGGAATCCATCACCACGATGCGGTCGGCGACATCGCGCGCGAACCGCATCTCGTGGGTGACGATGACCATCGTCATCTGCTCTGCGGCGAGTTCGCGCATCACCTCCAGCACCTCGCCCACCATCTCGACGTCGAGCGCGCTGGTGGGCTCGTCGAACAGCATGACCTTCGGCCGCATCGCGAGCGCGCGGGCGATCGCCACCCGCTGCTGCTGCCCGCCCGACAGTTGAGCGGGTCGCGACTGCGCTTTGTCTGCCAGACCGACGCGATCGAGCAGGGCTCGCGCATCCTCTCTCGCCTTGGCCTTGGGCGCACCGAGGACGCGCACCGGCCCGTTCCACACGTTCTCCAGTGCGGTCATGTGCGGGAAAAGGTTGAAATGCTGGAACACGAACCCGATTTCGCGCCGCCGGCGGGCGAGTTCGGCTTTCCCTATCCTGCGTCCGGCGGCGCCGTGGGCGATCGACTCGCCGCCGATCAGCACCTCGCCGCTGTCCAGTTCCTCGAGATGGTTGAGCGAGCGCAGCAGCGTGGTCTTGCCTGCGCCCGAGGGCCCGATGAGCACCACCACCTCGCCGCGCCCAACGTCGAGGCTCACGCCGTCGAGGACACGCCGTCCGCCGAGCGAACAGCAGGCTGACCGCACCGACACCACGGGCATCGTCGAGTCGGTCATCGCGCCTCCTCGAGCTCGGTGACCGGCTGGGCCACGGGTGCGCCGGGCCTGCGGGCCCCCAGGAGCCGCTGCGTCAGACCCACGCGCTGTTCGATGCCGAGCTGGCGGGACAGCCGATTCTCCACCCACGCTTGGATGTAAGTCCAGACGGTGGTCAGCGCCAGGTAGTAGATCGCAGCGACGATGAAGATCTCGAACGTGTGGAAGGTCGCCGAGCTGATCGACTGCGTGACCAGGAACATTTCACTCACCCCGATCACCGACAGCACCGACGTGGTCTTCATCAGACCGTTGAAGGAATTGCCCAGCGGCGGCACCATGACGCGCAGCGCTTGGGGCACCACGATCCAACGCATCGACTTGGTCGTCGTCATGCCCAGTGAGGCGGCCGCCTCGAACTGCCCCTTCGGCACCGAATCAAGCCCCGCCCTGATGATCTCGGCGATGTAGGCGCTCTCGTTGATCATCAGCCCGACGATCGCGGCTTGCACCGCGGCCTTGACCGACACTCCGAGCAGTGAGGCGTCGTGGAACTGGTAGAGGCCCACGGCGGCCAGACCGGTGTAGATGATCACCAGCTGCACCAGCAGAGGTGTGCCCCTGATGACCCAGATGTAGACACTGGCGCACCACCGCACCACGGCGTAGGGCGAGCGCCTCATCAGTGCGATGGCCAGCCCGAGGGCGGTGGCCAGCACCATCGCGACCACGGACACCACGATCGTCAGCGTCAACCCTTCCAGGAACGCATCGCTCGGGGTGAACAGCGACTTCCAGAAGAACTGCCAGTCGAATTGCACGCGCGCCTACTTCTGGATGCTGAGGTCGGACATGCCCCACTCGTCGAGGATCTTGGCGTAGGTGCCGTTGCTCTCGAGTTCGCCGAGCGCCGTGGCGATCGCATCGTGCAGCGCGGTATTGCCTTTCAGTGTTGCCGCGCCGATTTTGATCGTGCCGAACGGCGCGCCGACCGTCTGGATCTTCGCCCCGGTCTTGGTCTGGTAGTAGCCGAGCGTCTCGGCGGTGTCCATGAAGGCGTCGACCTGACCGTTCTGCAGCTGCTGCAATGAGACATCGGCCTGATTGCTGCGATTGACGTCGACCGCGGCTTTGCCTGCGCCGGCGCACTTCTCGGATTGCTCCATGGCCAGCGACTCCGCCGTGGTGGCGACGGCAACCATGACCTTCTTGCCGCACAGACTGTCGTCGAGGCCGGTGATGTCGGCCGGCTTGTCCTTGGCTACCGCGATTCCGGTGCCGGAATAGACGTACGGCACGAAGTCGACGACGGCTTCGCGTTCGGGCTTGATGTAGAGCTGGGCCATGATCACGTCGCACTGTTTGGCTTGCAGCGTCGGAATGACCGCCGCGAACGCGGATTCGACGAACTGAGCCTGAAGTCCCATCTGCGCGGCGAGCGCCTTGCCCAAATCCACTTCGCTGCCGATCAGTTCACCGGATTCGTCGTGGTAGACGTTGGGGGGCGTGCCGTCGTTGGGTGCACAGATCTTCAGCGTGCCTGCCTGCAGGATGGCCGGCGGCTGCACTCTGGCGGGACCGGTGGGCTCCGCCGTGGGGGAATCGTCCGACGAGCAGGCGCCCAGCCCCACGCTCAGCGCAGCGGCCACCACGATGACGAGTGAGCGTTTCAACGTATCTCCCAACCTCGGGTGCCGGGTGTCCACACCACCCGATCTACCTATCGGACGATAGGTCACTATCGGTTGATAGGCGACCGATCGGCGGGTTCTTTTACCCGGATGTCACATACGTCGGACGCGGTGGACCGCTAGTCAGCCCGCGCGAGAGGACGCGAGTTCTGCCAGCCTGCGCCGCGTCACGGTGCGGATATCGGCGAGCCTGCCCTGGTCGAGCAGCAGCGAGCGCAGCACGAAGTCGGCGGCCTGGATCGGGCGCTGCCGGTGCACAGGTCCCGCCGGGCCACCTTGTTCGCGCAGTGTCTCGAACAGCACGCCGTTGGTCGCCCGTACGACGAACGACGGCTCGAAGGAGGCGAACTCGCCCGCCCGTCTGCCGCCGGTGACCACGCGCTCGATCTGCCGGTGGAACTTCTGGATGCCCTGGCGCTCGGCCTCGAATTCATCGAGCGCCAGCACCGCGTCCTGATACAGCCCGCGGGCGTCGAACGGCTGGGCGAGGATCTCCCGAACATCGCAGGCGATGGCCAGGTGCAGCTTCTCGGCCCAGCTCGACGACTCCCCCAGCCGCCGGTCCATGCGCGTGATCGACGGGCCCAGGTCGAGTTCGACCAGCGTGCGGAAGATCTCGTGTTTGGCCTCGAAGTGGTGGAACAGCGAAGGCTGCCGGATGTGGACGGCGTCGGCGATGTCGCGGGTCGAGGTGCCGAAGTAGCCGCGCTGGGCGAACAACACCGACGCGGCGAGCAGGATGCGCCCGCGTGTCGAAGACCAATCCACTGTCGGCGGCTGCCACCCCTGCCCGTACTTCACCGGTCCACTGTGACACAGTTCAACCGGGCGACCCGATCAGAACCCCAGGCGGCCGAGCTGTTTGGGGTCGCGCTGCCAGTTCTTGGCGATCTTGACCCGCAGATCGAGGTAGACCTTGGTGCCGAGCAGCTTCTCGATCTGGGTGCGTGCTGCCGTGCCGACCTCCCGCAAGCGCGCACCGCCCTTGCCGATCACGATGCCCTTCTGGGAATCCCGCTCCACGTAGAGGATCGCGTGCACCGCGATCAGCGGGGGCTGATCGTCGCGGCCCTCACGCTCTTCGACCTCGTCGATGACCACGGCCAGGGAGTGCGGCAGCTCGTCCCGCACCCCCTCGAGCGCGGCCTCGCGAATCAACTCGGCCATGAGCACTTCCTCGGGCTCGTCGGTGAGCTCCCCGTCCGGGTAGAAGGCGGGGCCGGGCGGCAGATGGGCCACGATGACGTCGGTGAGCACGTCGAGCTGGTTGCCCGCCGTCGCCGACACCGGGACGATGTCGGTGTCGGGGCCGACGAGCTCGCTGACCGCGATCAGCTGTTGTGCCACAGCATCTTTGCTGACCTTGTCGATCTTCGTGACGATCGCGACCAGTGTCGTCTTCGGAGCCACCGCGCGGATCTGCTCGTAGATGAAGCGATCTCCCGGTCCGATCTTCTCGTCGGCGGGGATGCAGAGCCCGATGACGTCGACCTCGGAGTAGGTGTCCTTGACCAGATCGTTGAGCCGCTGCCCGAGCAGCGTGCGAGGCCGATGCAGACCCGGGGTGTCGACCAGCACGATCTGGAAGGTGTCCCGATGCACGATCCCGCGGATCGTGTGCCGGGTGGTCTGCGGTCGGTTCGACGTGATCGCCACCTTCGCGCCGACCAGCGCGTTGGTCAATGTCGATTTTCCGGTATTGGGCCTGCCGACGAAACACGCGAAGCCGGAACGGAATTCGTCGGTCATTGCGGGGTGCCGGCCCGGTCGGTGACGATGACCGCGGCGTCGGCGGACAGCTCGCGCACCGCAGCCACACCGGGATCGTCGACGGCACCGGCCACCAGCACCGCGGCCTCCAGACCGGTGGCGCCACTGGACACCGCGGCCGCCACGGCGGCCTGCAGCGCCGTCAACTCCAGCGCCGTCAGCCGAACGGGTGCACCGGCATAGGTGCGGCCGTCGGCGTCGCGCACCGCGGCGCCGCTGGCGGCTTCGGCACGGGCCATCGCGCCGCGGGCGAGCACCACCAGCTTGGCGTCTTCTGCATCGAGCTCACTCACGCGCGCTGTCCTCCGTGTCCTCGGGCTCGGGGTCGAGCGGACTGACCAGCACGGTGCCGACCCGGACGCGGCCGCGCGGATCCGGGCCGCCTTCGGCCCGCAACGACAACCCATCCCAGGTGATCTCGGCGCCGGGCAATGGAACACGGCCCAACTCGAGGGCCAACAGCCCACCGACGGTGTCGACGTCGAGATCTTCGGACAACTCGAGGTCGTACAACTCGCCGAGGTCCTCGATGGGCAACCGCGCCGACACCCGGTACTGCCGCTCGCCGAGGTCCTCGACGGGCGCGACCTCGTCGACGTCGTACTCGTCGGCGATCTCGCCGACGATCTCTTCCAACACGTCTTCGATCGTGACCAGCCCGGCGATGGCCCCGTACTCGTCCACCAGCAGCACCATGTGCACACGGTCGAGCTGCATCTCGCGCAGCAGTGCGTCCAGCGGTTTGGAATCCGGCACGAAGACCGGCTTGCGCATCACCTCCGCCACCGAGGTCTCGCGACCGCCGGTGCGCGAGGAGTAGGTGCGCTGGACAAGGTCTTTCAGGTACACCACGCCGACGATGTCGTCGACGTTCTCACCGATCACCGGGATGCGGGAATGCCCGCTGCGCACAGCCAGCGACGTCGCCTGCCCGGCGGTCTTGTCGCTCTCGATCCACACCATCTCGGTGCGGGGCACCATCACCTCACGCGCCGGGGTGTCGCCGAGTTCGAACACCGACTGGATCATCCGGCGCTCGTCGTCGGCGACCACGCCCCGCTGCTGGGCCAGGTCCACCACTTCGCGCAGCTCGATCTCGGAGGCGAACGGGCCGTTGCGGAACCCGCGGCCCGGCGTCAGCGCATTGCCCAGCAGCACCAGCAGCCGGCTCACCGGGGCCAGCACCACCGAAATACCTTGCAGGGGCAGCGCTGCGACCAGCGCGATGGTGTAGGCGTTCTGCCGGCCGACGGTGCGTGGGCCCACGCCGATGGCCACGAAGCTGATCACGGTCATGATGGCTGCCGCGGTCATCAGGCCACCGCTGACGCCCAGATAGTCGTCGAGATAGGCGGCCAGCAGCACCGTCGCGCTCACTTCGCACGCGATACGAAGCAGCACAACGAGATTGATGTAGCGGGGCCGGTCCTTCATCACGTGCGCGAGCCGCACGGCGCCGGGTCGTTCGTCGCGCACCAGCTCCTCGACACGCGCCATCGACACCGTGCTGACCGCGGCGTCGATCGCGGCGAAGAGGCCCGCGGCGCCGATCAGCAGGATCGCCCCGACGAGCTGTCCCAGCCCGGTCACGGAGTGTCGCCGTAGGGGGATTCGTTGAAGTACCGCGACTCGTCCAGCAGGCGGCGGTCCTTCTCGCTCTGCCGGTCCTGGTGGTAGGCCGCCACCTGTTCGGCCACCCACTCCTCGAGCAGCTGGCGCTGCAGCGCGAACATCTCTTTTTCCTCGTCCGGTTCGGCGTGGTCGTACCCCAGCAGATGCAGCACCCCGTGCACAGTGAGCAAGGCCAGCTCCTGGCCGAGGGTGTGCCCCGCATCCGCTGCCTGTGTGGCGGCGAACTCCGGACACAGCACGATGTCGCCGAGCATCTCCGGTCCCGGCTCGGGGGCATCGGGGCGGCCGCCGGGCTCGAGCTCGTCCATCGGGAAGCTCATCACGTCGGTGGGGCCGGGCAGATCCATCCAGCGCATGTGCAGATCGGCCATGGCCGCCGAATCCAGCAGCACCATGGACAATTCGGCGGCGGGGTTGACGTCCATCTTGCGGATGACGAACCGTGCGACGCTGACGAGTTCGGTCTCGGAGACGTCGATGCCCGACTCGTTGGACACCTCGATGGTCATGGTTTTTCGTTACCGCCTCGGCCGTCCGGTGCCCGAGCGGCGCTGAGCCCGGTTCATCAGCGTCGGCTCCTCGAATTTCGCGTACGCGTCCACGATCTCGGACACCAACCGGTGCCGCACCACGTCGGCGCTGGTGAGTTCGGCGAAGTGGATGTCGTCGATACCGTCGAGGATGCGCATCGCCGCGTTGAGCCCCGATGCCGCCCCACCGGGCAGATCGACCTGCGTGATGTCGCCTGTGACAACAATTTTCGAGTTGAAACCCAGCCGGGTCAGGAACATCTTCATCTGCTCGGCTGTGGTGTTCTGCGCCTCGTCGAGGATGATGAAGGCATCTGAGATGGTGCGGCCCCGCATGTACGCCAGCGGCGCCACTTCGATGACGCCGGCGCTCATCAGCTTCGGGATCAGCTCCGGATCCATCATGTCGTGCAGCGCGTCGTACAGCGGCCGCAGATACGGATCGATCTTCTCGCTCAGTGTCCCGGGAAGGAAGCCGAGCCGCTCGCCGGCCTCGACCGCCGGCCGGGTCAGGATGATGCGGCTCACCTGCTTGGACTGCAGCGCGCTGACCGCCTTGGCCATCGCCAGGTAGGTCTTCCCGGTGCCTGCCGGTCCGATGCCGAAGACGATGGTGTGGTGATCGATGGCATCGACGTAGCGCTTCTGGTTCAACGTCTTCGGGCGGATCGTCTTGCCGCGCCGGCTCAGGATGTCCAGCGTCAGCACGTCGGCCGGCGACTCGTCGCCGGCGCCGGTCAGCATGGCGACGCTGTGCCGAACGGCGTCGGGGGTCAGCCGCTGACCACTACCGAGAATCTCGAGGAGTTCGGAGATCACCCGTTCGGCCAACGCCACGTCGGCTGGTTCGCCGGTCACGGTCAGCGCGTTGCCGCGAGCGTGGATGTCGGCGGTGAGCAGGGATTCCAGCGCCCGGAGGTTCTCGTCGGAGCGGCCGAGCAGGCCCACCACGAGTTCGGGCGGAACGGTGATGCTGCTGCGGACCTGCGAAGCGTCCGAGCCTGCGTTCGTCTCGCGGGGCGTCACGTGGAGTTTTCTGCCTGCTTTCTGTGCCGTGGATTGCGCAAAGCCCAGTTTAGCGTCAGGACCAGCGCGGGGTCAGCACCCCGAGCGCACCGAGGGCGACGGCGGCCGCGGTGGACGTGCGCAGGACCGACGGGCCCAACCGCACGGTGAGCGCGCCGGCCTCGGTCAGCGCGGCCAGCTCGGCGTCGGAGATCCCACCCTCGGGGCCCACCACCAGCGTCACCGCCGACACACCCGCCAGAGGCACCTCGGTCAGTGGCCGGTCGGCCGATTCGTGCAGCACCAGCACTGTTGCCGGCGCTGCGCGCACCCTGTCGGTCAATTCGGCCGTGGACACCACTGCATCCACCGACGGAATGTGCGGGCGCCGCGACTGGCGGGCGGCCGATCGGGCCACCGCAGCCCATCGGCGCAGGCCCTTGTCCACCTTTGCCGCCCCCTCCCAGCGGGCCACGCAGCGGGCGGCCTGCCACGCCAGGAAGGCGTCGGCACCGGCCTCGGTGGCCAGCTCGACGGCCAGCTCGGCTCGCTCGGATTTGGGCAGAGCCTGCACCACGGTGACCGTGGGGGTGCGGGGCTCCACGACGGTGCGCTGCTGCACCCGTGCGGTCAGCCGGCTCTTGGCGACGTCTTCGACGACGCAGGCGGCCACGACGCCCGCACCGTCACCCACGTCGAGTTCCTCGCCCGGCCGGATGCGGCGCACGGTGGCGGCGTGGAAACCTTCGTCGCCGTCGACGACGGCGAGCTCACCGACAGCGGGAACCGCGTCGACGTAGAACAGGGTCCGCACCGCGCGTCAGCGACCGGTGAACGTCTCGCGCAACCGGGAGAACAGGCCGCCACCGTTGCTCGCGGCGGTGGTGTGCGAGGTGCGCACCTGGGCGGTCTCGCGGCTGCGCTCCTTGAGCGCCCGCAGCAGTTCGATGTCGTCGTGATCGAGGCGCGATGGCACGACGACGTCGATGTGGGCGTGCAGATCGCCGCGAACCCCGGACCGCAGATGCGGCATCCCGTGGCCCCGCAGCGTGGCCACCGATCCGGGCTGCGTGCCCGCGGCGATCGTGATCTCGGTCGGCCCGTCGAGGATCGCGTCCACCGACACCGAGGTGCCCAGCGCGGCGTCGACCATCGGCACCGAGATCGTGCAGTGCAGATCGTCACCGTCGCGGACGAACACGTCGTGCGGCTTCTCGTGCACCTCGACGTACAGATCACCGGCCGGTCCGCCACCGGGTCCGACCTCGCCCTGGGCGGCCAGGCGCACCCGCATACCCTCACCGACGCCGGCGGGAATCTTCACGCTGATCTCGCGGCGAGCCCGCACCCTGCCGTCACCGGCACACCGGTTGCAGGGATCGGGAATCACCTCACCGACCCCGCCGCACACCGGGCAGGGCCGCGACGTCATCACCTGACCGAGCAGTGAGCGTTGCACGGTCTGCACCTCGCCGCGGCCGTGGCAGGTGTCGCAGGTGACCGGCGTCGAATTGCCGTGGGTGCCCTTGCCGTGGCACAGATCGCACAGCACCGCGGTGTCGACGGTGACCTGCTTGGTCACCCCGGTCGCGCACTCGGACAGATCGAGGCGCATCCGCAGCAGCGAATCCGATCCGGGCCGGACGCGGCCGATCGGGCCACGGGACGTCGTGCCGCCACCGAAGAACGCCTCGAAGACATCGCCGAGGCCGCCGAACCCGCTGAAGCCGCCGCCGGCACCGGCCGACTCCAGCGGATCCCCGCCCATGTCGACGATGCGGCGCTTCTCCGGGTCGCTGAGCACCTCGTAGGCGGCGCTGACCTCCTTGAATCGCGCCTGCGCCTCTTCGTCGGGGTTGACATCGGGGTGCAGCTCACGGGCCAACTTGCGATAGGCGCGCTTGATCTCCGTGTCGCTGGCGCCTTTGCTCACCCCGAGCAAGCCGTAATAGTCGCGTGCCACGCTCAACCTCTCCCACCCGTCGATCCGTGCTGCATACCCAGCGCAGCACAGATCAGCGGCTACCTAAGACTTCGCCAATATAGAGAGCAACTGCGGCGACGTTGGCGATGGTTCCCGGATAGTCCATCCGTGTGGGACCCAACACACCCATGCCGCCGAACACCTTGCCCGAACTACCGTATGCCGTGCTGACCACCGAGGTGCCGGCCATCTGCTCGGCCTCGGTCTCGTGCCCGATCCGCACGGTCACCTTTCCCGCCTCCTGCTGCTTGGCCAGCAGCCGCAGCACCACGACCTGTTCCTCGAGCGCTTCGAGGACCGACCGCAGCGAGCCACCGAAGTCGGCGGTGTTGCGGGTCAGGTTGGCCGTGCCGCCGAGCAGCAACCGTTCCTCGGTGTGCTCGACGAGCGTCTCGACCAGCACGGTCGCCGCCCGACCGACGGCGTTGGCGAGCCCGCCCTGTCCGGTGATGTGCGACGCCAGATCCGACACCGCGATCGAGGCGGCGGCCAGCGGTTTGCCCTCGAGTGCCTGGCCCAGGAGATCGCGCAACTGGGACAGCTGTGCGTCATCGATACCTTCGCCGAGTTCGACGATGCGCTGGTCCACCCGCCCTGAGTCGGTGATCACCACGAGCAGCAACCGCGCCGGTGTCAGCGCCACCACCTCGAGGCGGCGCACCGACGACGTCGACAGCGTCGGATACTGCACGATGGCCACCTGCCGGGTCAGCTGCGCCAGCAGCCGGACCGCCCGGCGCAGCACGTCGTCGAGGTCGACCCCCGACTCGAGGAACGACAGGATCGCGCGGCGCTCCGCACCCGACATCGGCTTCACGTCGTCGAGGCGGTCGACGAACTCGCGGTAGCCCTTCTCGGTCGGTACCCGGCCGGAACTGGTGTGCGGCTGGGTGATGTAGCCTTCCGCCTCCAGCACGGCCATGTCGTTGCGCACGGTCGCGCTGGACACCCCGAGGTTGTGCCGTTCGACCAGTGTCTTGGAGCCGATGGGCTCCTTCGTCGCGACGAAATCGGCGACGATCGCGCGGAGAACTTCGAATCGGCGGTCGTCAGCGCTGCCCATTGCTCACCCCACTTCACTTCGAACGTGACCGACCGGCCCATTTTACGGGCATCAGCAGCGGTGATCTCGGGCGAGCAGCCGGGCACACCCCCGGGCGCCGGGTTAATCTTGCAGAGCTAAGCAATGGCGGGGGTTGGCAAGCAAAGGCGCGTCGATGATCTTCAAGGGTGTCCGCGACGGCAGGCCGTATCCAGACCACGGGCTGTCCCACCGGCAGTGGGCACAGATCCCGCCCCGCCAGATCCGCCTCGACGAGCTGGTGATGACCACCACGGTGCTGGCATTGGACCGGCTGCTGTCGGAGGACTCGACGTTCTACGGCGACCTCTTCCCGCACGCGGTGCGGTGGCGCGGCAACGTCTACCTCGAGGACGGGCTGCACCGTGCGGTGCGCGCCGCACTGCGCAACCGCACCGTGTTGCACGCGCGGGTGTTCGACATGGACATGCCTGCTCCGCAACCCGGCTGAGCCAGCCAGGTCATCCCAGCAGCGGCTTCCTGTCCCGGGTCAGGTCTGTCATGGCATCCTGCATCGCGGTCTGCACCCGAGCGGCGAACTGCTCGGCCGACTCGTCTTCGGCGGCCACCATCGGGGCCAGCACTCGGGTCACCAGCTTCGTCGGCAGCGGCAGATAGGGCAGCATCCCCACGGCGCCGACGTTGAGCCCCCACGGCACCGACACACTGACCGGCAGCGACTTGACGCGAAACACCTTGTCCAGCCGCAACGCCCGAGCCAGCCGCTCGCCGCTGGACAACACCAGCAGCGACTCCCCCGCACCCGCGGTGACCACCGGGACGATCGGCACCTTCTGCTCCACGGCCAGTCGCGCGAAGCCGGTGCGGCCGTCGAACTTCACCAGGTTGCGTTCCTCGAAGGTCTTGGCTGCGTCCTTGTCGCCCCCGGGGAACACCAACACGTGGTGTCCCGCGGCGAACGCCTCCACCGCACTGTCGCGGCTGGCGGGGCGCGCGCCGAGCGGCTCGAAGAGCCGCCCGACCCCGAGGGTCCAGGCGATCTGGTGGGTGAGGATGGTCAGCGGCCGATCGAGTGCGAGCTCGTCGAGCGCCGCGCGGACGGCGAAGACGTTCAGGTCCACGACGCCGCCGAAGCCGTGGTTGGCGACGAACAGCACGGGCGCCTCGAGTGCCGAGACCGTCGAGTCGACGTCCAGCCGGTGGTAGCGACGGACGAACTCGGTGCCCGCAGCCGCCACGGCCGCCATCGCGCGGGTGATCGCCTCGTCGACGACGGGTTCGCCGCGCAAACTCTCGGCGACGTCATCGAGCGCCGACAGAATGCCGTCGGCGAGGCGTTCCAGCCCCGGCCGGCCACGCTCCTCCGCAGCTGCCACCGCAGCCCCCTCTCTCGTCGCCGCTATCGAAACACACAGCGATGCTGGCGGAGCCGAGCGCGCGCACGGTATGAGTGGAGCTATGGAATTGACAGGTGTCGGGTTGTGGAGTTCGCAGTTGCGCTACGGCAATGCCGGGGAGGCGGCCGACGCCGCCGCCGAACTCGACGAGCTCGGTTTCCCGGCGCTGTGGATCCCCGATGTCGGCGGCCCGGTGCTCGACGCGGTCGACAACCTGCTGTCCGCGACGTCGAAGACGGTGATCGCCACCGGCATCCTGAACCTGTGGATGCACGAGCCGGCCGAGGTCGCCGCCCGGTACGCCACCCTGACGCAGACGCACGGCGAGCGCTTCCTGCTCGGCATCGGGGTGAGCCACGCCCCGCTGATCGACTCGCAGGAGCCTGGGCGCTACCGCAAACCGCTGGCCGCCACCAAGGCGTTCCTCGACGGCATCGACGCATCGACGACCCCGGTGCCGATCGGCAACCGGGTGCTCGCGGCGCTGGGCCCGAAGATGCTCGAGCTGTCGGCGACCCGGGCCGCCGGCGCGCACCCGTATCTCACCTCACCCGAGCACACCCGCCAGGCGCGTGAGGTGCTCGGCGACGGTCCGCTGCTGCTTCCCGAGCAGAGCGTGCTGCTCACCGACAGCAGGGACGAGGCCCGCGCGATCGGCACCGAGTGGCTGCGCTCCTACCTGGCGCTGCCGAACTACGCGAACAACATCCTGCGCACCGGGTTCACCGAGGAGGACATCAGCACGGTCAGCGATCGGCTCTTCGACGCGCTGATCGCGTGGGGCGACGAGGAGACCGTGCTGCGGCGGGTCACCGAGCACCTCGACGCCGGCGCCGACCACGTGTGTGTCCAGGTGCTGACAGCGGATCCGCGGGAGTTCCCGCGGCAGGAGTGGCGCCGGCTCGCCGCCGCGCTGGCGTAGTCAGGCCAGCAGGTCGCGCACCACGGCGTCCGCCAGCAGCCTGCCTCGGTCAGTGAGCACCAGCCGATCGTTCTCGGCGCGCAGCAGACCGTTGTCGACGATGAGCGCCGCGCGGGCGCGCTCGTCGGCATCGAGCAGCGCGGAGGGCAGGCCGGAGCGCAACCGCACACGCAGCATCACGTCCTCGACGTGCGAGGTCGCCCGGTCGAGGCTCTCGAAATCGGCCACCGGCAGCCGCCGCTCGGCCAGCACGGCCGCGTACGCGCTGGGGTGTTTGACGTTCCACCACCGGGTGTCGGCCACGTAGCCGTGGGCACCGGGTCCCGCACCCCACCACTGGCCGCCCGCCCAGTAGCCGAGATTGTGGCGGCACTCGCCGCCGGGCCGGCTCCAGTTCGACACCTCGTACCACCCCAGGCCGGCCTCGGTGAGCCGCCGATCGAGGAGCTCGTAGCGGCGCGCGAGCACGTCGTCGTCGGGGGCAGGCAGCTCGCGGCGACGCACCTTGCGGGCCAGCGCGGTGCCGTCCTCGACGATGAGGGCGTACGCCGAGACGTGATCGACGCCCGCCTCGACCGCGGCGTCGGCGGACCGCAGCAGATCGTCGTCGCTCTCCCCCGGTGTGCCGTAGATCAGGTCGAGGTTGACGTGCTCGAAACCGGCGCTTCGGGCCTCTTTCGCCGCCTCGAGCGGACGGCCCGGTGAATGGACCCGGTCCAGCGTCGCCAACACGTGCCTGGCAGTGGACTGCATGCCCAGCGACACCCGGGTGTAGCCGGCCGCCCGCAGCCCGGCGAAGAAGGCCGGCGAGGTGGACTCCGGGTTGGCCTCGGTCGTCACCTCGGCATCGCGCGCCACGGTGAAGTGTTCACGGACGGCGTCGAGGACGTCGGCGAGGCCGTCAGCCCCGAGCAGAGACGGCGTGCCGCCTCCGACGAACACCGTCGAGACATCGGGTGCGACGCCCAGTCGGGCAGCGGCCAGCGCGAGCTCGGTCCGCAGCGCCGCCAGCCAGCCGGCCGGCGTCGCACCCGAGGTGGCACCGCCCAGCTCAGCCGGGGTGTAGGTGTTGAAGTCGCAGTATCCGCAGCGGGTGGCGCAGAAGGGCACGTGGAGGTACAGGCCGAACGGTGCGCCCGGGGTGATCGCCAGCTCCGGCAGCGCTACGGGCTCGGTGGACAAGACGGCCATGCCGACCAGTGTCCCAGTCGGCGCCCCGGTGGGGCTTTTTGCTCGCGGTGAGCGCAAATCTGGGCCGGTTGGGAGCGGTGGCGCATCCGTGGCACAATGGCCGGGTGATCGACGCCGGCATCGTGCCCACCCGCGTAACGCTGGTGATCCGTCGTCACGTCGACTTCAAGCGTGTGTGTAGCAGCTGTTGTTGTCCTCTGTGACTTCGTAGACCCTGCCCGCCTGACTGCCCACCTGCACTTTCAGCTGGCCGCCGGATCTGCGCCGCCGGACAGCCCCCGGTGACAACACGCAGTGACGAACGCCGGCTCCGATCCAGGAGCCAACATGACATCAGCAACACCCGAAGCTTCCTCCAAGCCCGCCAAGCGTCCGCGCGGCGAAGGCCAGTGGGCGCTCGGATACCGCGAGCCGCTCAACGCCAACGAGCAAGCCAAAAAGGATGACAACCCGCTCAACGTGCGGGCCCGGATCGAGAACATCTACGCCAAGGGCGGCTTCGAGTCGATCGACAAGGGCGATCTGCGTGGCCGCTTCCGCTGGTGGGGCCTCTACACCCAGCGCAAACCGGGCTACGACGGCACGTGGACCGGTGACGAGAACACCGACATGCTCGAGGACTCCTACTTCATGCTGCGGGTCCGTTGCGACGGCGGCGCGCTGACCGCGGCGGCACTGCGGACCCTCGGCGAGATCTCGACCGAGTTCGCGCGGGACACCGCCGACATCTCCGACCGCCAGAACGTCCAGTACCACTGGATTCGCGTCGAGGACATGCCCGAGATCTGGCGCCGCCTCGACGAGGTCGGACTGCAGACCACCGAGGCCTGCGGCGACTGCCCGCGCGTGGTCCTGGGCTCGCCCCTGGCCGGCGAGTCGCTCGAGGAAGTGATCGACGGCACGCCGGCGGTCGACGAGATCGTCAAGCGCTACATCGGCAAGCCGGAGTACTCGAACCTGCCCCGCAAGTTCAAGACCGCGATCTCGGGCCTGCAGGACGTCGTGCACGAGGTCAACGACGTCGCGTTCATCGGCGTCGAGCACCCCGAGCACGGCCCCGGCTTCGATCTGTGGGTGGGTGGCGGGCTGTCGACCAACCCGATGCTCGCCCAGCGCGTGGGCGTGTGGGTGCCGCTGGACGAGGTGCCCGACGTGTGGGAGGGCGTGGTCAGCATCTTCCGCGACTACGGTTACCGCCGCCTGCGCTCCAAGGCGCGGTTGAAGTTCCTGATCAAGGACTGGGGCGTGGGGAAGTTCAGGGAAGTTCTCGAGACCGAGTACCTGAAGCGCCCGCTGCTCGACGGGCCCGCCCCCGACCCGGTGGCCCGCCCCATCGACCACGTCGGCGTGCAGAAGCTCAAGAACGGCCTCAACGCGGTGGGAGTGGCGCCGATCGCGGGACGGGTGTCGGGCACGATCCTGTCGAAGGTCGCCGACCTGGCCGAAGCCGCAGGCAGCGACCGGATTCGGTTCACCCCGTACCAGAAGCTCATCGTGCTCGACGTCGCCGACGACAAGCTGGCCGAGTTGCGCGCCGGCCTGGATGCGCTGGGCCTGCCGTCGACGCCCTCGCACTGGCGGCGCAACCTGATGGCCTGCACCGGCATCGAATTCTGCAAGCTCAGCTTCGCCGAGACCCGCAAGCGGTCCCAGGTGCTGGTCCCGGAGTTGGAGAAGCGCCTCGAGGACATCAACAGCCAGCTCGACGTGCCGGTCACGATCAACATCAACGGCTGCCCGAACTCGTGCGCCCGCATCCAGGTGGCTGACATCGGCTTCAAGGGTCAGATGGTCGACGACGGGGACGGCCCCGAGGAGGGTTTCCAGGTTCACCTCGGGGGAAGTCTGGGCCTGGACAGCGGTTTCGGCCGCAAGCTGCGCCAGCACAAGGTGCTCTCCACCGAACTCGGCGACTACATCGAGCGCGTGGTGCGCAACTTCGTGAAACAACGGGAGCACGGCGAGCGTTTCGCTACGTGGGCTCTCCGAGCAGACGACGCGGACTTGAGGTGATGTGACGTGACCGACGTGATGACCGAGACGGATCTCCAGCAGGTGGCCGAGCGAGGCGCGGCCGAGTTGGGGCCGGACGCTTCGGCAGTGGATCTGCTGCGGTGGACCGACGAGAACTTCGGCGGCAGCTACATCGTGGCGTCCAACATGCAGGACGCGGTCCTGGTCGACATGGCCGCCAAGGTGCGGCCCGGGGTCGACGTGCTGTTCCTCGACACCGGCTACCACTTCGTCGAGACGATCGGCACCCGGGACGCGGTCGAGGCGGTCTACGACGTGAACGTCGTCAACGTGCGGCCGGAGAAGACCGTTGCTGAGCAGGATGCGCTGTTCGGCAAGAACCTGTTCGAACGCAGCGCCAACGAGTGCTGCCGGATGCGTAAGGTCGAGCCGCTGTCCAAGGCGTTGCGCGGCTACTCGGCGTGGGTGACCGGCATCCGCCGGGTCGAGGCACCGACGCGGGCCAACGCCCCGCTGATCAGCTGGGACAAGGCGTTCGGGTTGGTGAAGATCAATCCGCTGGCGGCCTGGACCGACGAGGACATGCAGAGCTACATCGACACCCACGGGATTCTGGTCAATCCGCTGGTGGACGAGGGCTATCCGTCGATCGGCTGCGCGCCGTGCACGGCCAAGCCGATCGCCGGCGCCGACCCGCGCAGTGGACGCTGGGCCGGGCAGTCCAAGACGGAGTGCGGGCTGCACGCGTCGTGACGCTCGTGCTGACGGCGCACGGCAGCGCTGATCCGCGCTCGGCGGCGACGGCGCGCGCCATCGTCGCGTGCATTCGGCGCGTGCGGCCCAGCCTGGACGCGCGGGTCGCCTTCTGCGAGCAGAACGCACCGAATCTCGTCGACGTGCTGAGTGCACTGCCGCGGAGCCGCTCGGTGGTGGTTCCTCTGCTGCTGGCCGACGCCTACCACGCGCGCGTCGACATCCCCGCGATGATTGCGCAGTCCGGTTCACATGCCCGCCAGGCCGAGGTGCTCGGCGAGGACGAACGCCTCGTCTCGGTGTTGCGGCAGCGCCTCGAGCACGCGGGCATCTCTCGCCTGGACCCCGATGTCGGCGTGATCGTCACCGCGGTCGGGTCCTCGCACGCGGACGCCAACACCCGGACCGCGGCCGTGGCGCGCGATGTGGTGTTGACCACCCGATGGGCCGCCACCACCGCGTTCGCGACCGGTCCCTCGCCGTCGCTGGACGAGGCCGCCGCCGCGCTCCGAGACCGCGGCGCCTCACGCCTGGTCATCGCACCCTGGTTCCTGGCGCCAGGGCGCATCACCGACCGCGTCGCGGCTTTCGCACGGGCACAAGACATTTCGATGTCCGCGCCGCTGGGGGCGCATCGCCAGGTGGCCGAGACGGTGCTCGATCGCTACGACGCCGCGCGAACGGCATCGGCCGCGGCCTGACTTCTCCGGTCGACGTCAGCCGACGACCATCCCTTGACCCTATACCCATAGGGGTATACCTTGGCTGTATCGAGGTTGATACCCCCTAGGGTATGAGAAGGGAGAACGATCGTGAAATTCATCCAGTACTACCTGGACTGCTTGTCGCACGCCTCGTATCTGATCGGCGACGAGTCATCGGGCCGAGCGGTGGTTGTCGACCCGCAGCGCGACGTCTCGGAGTACCTGGCCGACGCCGAGAAGCTGGGCCTGCGCATCGAGCTCGTCATCGAGACGCACTTCCACGCCGACTTCCTGTCGGGCCATCTCGAGCTCGCCGATGCGACCGGCGCTGCAATCGTGTATTCCTCCGTGGCCACACCCGAATTCGACTTCATGGGCGTCGGGGACGGCGAGCGCTACTCGCTCGGAGACCTCACCCTGGAGTTCCTGCACACCCCGGGGCACACGCCGGAATCATTGAGCATCGCGGTCTTCGAGCACGCCGACGACACCGTGCCCTACGGAGTGCTCACCGGTGACACGCTGTTCATCGGCGACGTCGGCAGGCCCGACCTGTTGGCATCGATCGGCTTCTCCCGCGACGACCTCGCCGCCATGCTCTACGACTCGCTGCACAACAAGCTGATGACACTGCCCGACGCGACACGCGTCTACCCCGCCCACGGTGCCGGATCGGCATGCGGCAAGAACCTGTCCACCGAATTGTCGTCGACGATCGGCGAGCAGAAGCAGTGGAATTACGCCCTGCGCGCGAGCGACAAGGCGACGTTCGTCGCCCTGGTCACCGAGGGCCAGCCGCCCGCACCCGGCTATTTCGTCTACGACGCCATCCTCAACCGCAAGGACCGCGGCCTGCTCGACGAAACCGAGATGCCGACCGCGATGACCTACCCGCAGGTGGCCGAGGCGCTGCGGCACGGTGCGGTGCTCGTCGACGGCCGCACCCCCGAAGAGTTCGCACTCGGCCACTTCCGGCAGGCCGTCAACATCGGACTCGGCGGCCGTTACGCAGAATTCGCCGGATCGGCGGTCACACCGCAGACCGACATCGTGTTGACGACCGAGCCGGGCCATGAGCTCGAGGGCAAGAACCGACTGGCGCGCATCGGATTCGACCGGGTCATCGGGTATCTCGCCGACCCCGAACGCGCGATGCTCGACCACCCCGAAGAGGTGCAGATCGCCTCGCGGCTGTCCGCCAGGGATTTCGGCGACCGCGCCGCGGTCGTCGCCGGCCTGCAGGTTGTCGACGTCCGGAACCCGGGAGAGGCTGCCGCGGGCATGATTCCCGGCGCCGTCAACATTCCCGTCGCTCAATTACCGCACCGCATGGGTGAATTGGACCCGGCGGCACCCACAGTGGTGTACTGCGCAGGCGGATATCGGTCCTCGGTCGCAGCAAGCCTGTTGCGCCGCAATGGATTCAGGGACGTCAGCGACATCCTGGGCGGCTACAACGCCTGGGCCGAGATCACCCAGCGAGCCTGAGAAACATGACTCATCACAGGATCCTCATCGTCGGCGGCGGCACGGCAGGTATCACCGTGGCCGCGCGGATGTTGCGCGACGGTCACGACGACGTGGCCGTGATCGAACCCTCGGAAGTGCACTACTACCAACCGCTGTGGACGCTGGTCGGCGGCGGACAGGCCGACGCAGCCACGAGCGCGCGACCCGAAGGCAAGGTGATGCCGCGGGGCGCCACCTGGATTCGCGCGGCGGTTACCGCCGTCGACCCCGAGGCGAACACCGTGACGTGCACCGACGGATCGACACATAGCTACGACGTCCTCGTAGTCTGCCCTGGAATCCAACTCGACTGGGACCGGATCGAGGGCCTCACCGAATCGTTGGGGCGCGACGGCGTGTCGTCGAATTACCGCTTCGATCTCGCGCCGCGTACCTGGGACTTCATCCGTGACCTTCGGGAGGGCACCGCGGTCTTCACCATGCCGTCCGGACCGATCAAATGCGCAGGAGCACCGCAGAAGATCGCCTACCTCGCTTGCGATCACTGGCGCCGCCAAGGAGTGCTCGACGACATCGACGTCCACCTAGTCATCCCGACCCCGCGCATCTTCGGCATCCCGGCGATCGCAGAGAGTCTGGAAAAGGTCATCGCCGACTACGGGATCGAACTCCACACGAACACCGAAGTGGTGTCGGTGGATGCAGCGGGCAAGAAGGTGGCACTGGCCGCCGTCGCGCCAGGCGGCGAAAGCGGCACGCTCCCCTATGACGTGGCCCACGTGGTGCCCCATCAATCGGCGCCGGACTGGGTGAAAAACAGTCCACTGTCCACCGGCCAGGCGGGCGGATACGTCGACATCGACAAGCACACGATGCAGCATGTCCGTTATGCGAACGTGTTCGCACTCGGTGACGTCGGGTCGTCGCCGAACTCCAAGACGGGGGCCGCCATTCGCAAACAGGCCCCGGTAGTCGTCGAGAACGTTGCCGCCTACCTCCGAGGCCGGCCCCTGACCGGGTCTTACGATGGATATGCGTCATGCCCGATCGTGACATCGGCGCGCGCCATGTTGATGGCGGAGTTCGACTACGACCTCGCCCTCAAACCTTCGATACCGCTGCTGGATTCGACCAAACCGCACTGGTCGTACTGGTATGTGAAGAAATACGGCCTGCCGGCGATGTACTGGCAGCTGATGCTCAGGGGTCTTGCCTGACCAGTTCCGTGGCGCCCGCACCGGGGTTCGGCTGGTCCAAATCGGCCGGGATTCTTTCGCCCACCACGGACGTTATACCCCCGAGGGTAAGATCGCAGATATCTCATGGAACCTCTTGCGGAAAGGAATCGTCATGGTCGGTGACGAAGAAGCCATCGGCGCTGTCTTGAACAGACTCCGCCGCGCACAGGGCCAATTGGCCGGTGTGATCTCGATGATCGAACAGGGCCGGGATTGCAAGGACGTCGTGACTCAACTCGCCGCCGTGTCGCGCGCACTCGACCGGGCCGGTTTCAAGATCGTCGCTACGGGCCTGCGGGAGTGTGTCACCGAAGGCAAGGCCTCTGATGGCGGCAAGCGCGAGATGAGTGTGGAGGAGCTCGAGAAGCTCTTCCTCGCGCTGGCCTGAGCTACGAGAGCCGCACGGGCTCGCTGTCGTCGGACGAAGCCTGGTCCGCCTGCGCCTCGCCGGGCAGGGTCGGGACCCTGGTGGCGCGCACGTAGACGGTGTCGCCCGGCTTGAGTCCGAGCGCTTCGGCGTCGCCTCGGGTGATCTGTGCGGTGAACGGCGTGTGGGTGGCGGCGCTGGTGAGCTCCACCCGCACCTCGAAACCGAGCATGACGATGCGGTCGATCACCGCCTTGGTGACACCGGTCGACTGCACCGAATCGTCGGTGCTGGCGATCGCCATGTCCGGGTTGCGGCCCACGCGAATGTCGTGCGGGCGGACCAATGCGCCGTTGAGCGTGGACACTGCGCCGAGGAAGCCCATCACGAACGCGTTGGCGGGCCTGTCGTACACATCGGTGGGCGAGCCCACCTGTTCGATGCGGCCCTTGTTGAGCACGGCGATGCGATCGGCGACGTCGAGCGCCTCCTGCTGGTCGTGGGTCACCAGCACCGTCGTGACGTGCACCTCGTCGTGCAGGCGCCGCAGCCAGGCGCGGAGATCCTCGCGCACTTTGGCGTCCAGGGCGCCGAACGGCTCGTCGAGCAGCAGCACCTGCGGGTCGACAGCCAGCGCGCGGGCCAGCGCCATGCGCTGGCGCTGACCGCCGGAGAGTTGGTTGGGATAGCGGGTCTGGAAACCGGCGAGCCCGACGACCTCGAGCAGGTTGTCGACCTTGCTGGCGATCTCGGCCTTGGGCCGTTTGCGGATCTTGAGTCCGAACGCCACGTTCTCCCGCACGGTCAGGTGCTTGAACGCTGCGTAATGCTGGAACACGAATCCGATGCCGCGCTTCTGAGGCGGCACGTCGGTGACGTCACGACCGTGGATCGTGATCGTGCCGGAATCCGGTTCGTCGAGCCCCGCGATGGCCCGCAGCAGCGTCGACTTGCCCGATCCGCTGGGCCCGAGCAACGCGGTCAGGGAACCGGCGGGCACGACGAAATCGACGTTGTCGAGCGCGGCGAAATCGCCGTAGCGCTTGTTCGCGCCGGACACGGTGATCGCGTGGGTCATGAGACTGTGGCTCCCCGGGTGGTGGACGGTTCTCATTGTGCGGCCTTGGCTCGCCGGGCGTCGAGGATCACCTGGGCGATCAGGACGAGCACCGCGACGCTCATCAGCAGCGTGGCGATCGCGTAGGTGCCGTATTCGGCCCCGCGGTTGTAGCGGTCGGCGACAAGCAGCGTCAGCGTCTGGGACTGCCCCGGCAGGTTCGACGAGACCATGATGACGGCGCCGAATTCGCCGAGGGTGCGTGCGATCGTCAGCACGATCCCGTAGGTCAGGCCCCAGCGGATCGACGGCAGCGTGATACGCCAGAACGTCTGCCACCACTGCGCCCCCAGCGTCGCCGACGCCTCCTCCTGGTCGGTGCCGAGCTCGTGCAGCACCGGCTCGACCTCCCGGATGACGAACGGCACGGTGACGAAGACGCTGGCCAGCACGATGCCGGGGAAACCGAAGATGATTGTCAGGCCGAGGTCTTGTTGGACGAAGCCGAACAGCCCCGCCGACCCCCAGAGCAGAATCAGCGCGACACCGACCACCACCGGCGACACCGCGAACGGCAGGTCGATGACGGCTTGCAGAATGCTCTTACCGCGAAATCGATTGCGCGCCAACACGAGTGCGGTCGGCACCCCGAACAGCACGTTGAGCGGCACCACGATCGCCACCACCAGCAGCGACAGCTGCAGGGCCGAGATCGCCGCCGGCGTGCCGACAGAGGCGAAGAACGCACCGACACCCGGGGAGAAGGTCCGCCACAGGATCAGCCCCACCGGCACCAGGACGAGGACCGTGATGTAGGTGATGGCCACCCACCGGAGCAGGTACCGGATCGCCGGGGACAGGATCACGGTGCGAGCTCCTCCCGTTTGGCCGCCCGGGCACCGAGTGCCCGCAACACGAACAGCACGACGAACGAGATCGCCAGCAGCACAATCGAGATGGCCGCCGCACCCACCCGGTCGTCGTTTTCGATGAGGGTCCGAATCCACTGCGAGGACACTTCCGTCTCGCCGGGCACCGCGCCGCCGATGAGCACCACGGAGCCGAACTCCCCGATCGCGCGGGAGAACGCCAGGCCCGCGCCGGACAGCAGTGAGGGCAGCAGCGCCGGCAGGATGACCCTGGTGAAGATCACCCTGTTGCTGGCGCCCAGCGACGCGGCCGCCTCCTCCACCTCACGGTCGAGCTCGAGCAGCACAGGCTGCACCGAGCGCACCACGAACGGCAGAGTGACGAACAGCAGCGCGATCCCCACACCCCACTTGGTGTGCTGCAGGTGCAGCCCGACAGGACTGTTCGGCCCGTACAGCGCCAGCATCACCAAGCTGGCCACGATGGTGGGCAGCGCGAACGGCAGATCGATCACGGCGTCGACCAGACGCTTGCCGGGGAAATCGTCGCGGGTGAGCACCCACGCGACGATCAGCCCGAACACCGCGTTGATCAGCGTCACGCCCACCGAGATCGTCAACGTCACCCGGAAGGACTCCAGCGCCGCGTTCGACGTGATGGCCAGCCAGAACGCGTGCCACCCGCCGGTTGCGGACTGCCAGACGATCGCCGCGAGCGGCAGCAGCACGATGACCGACAACCACAGCGTCGCCGCGCCGACGCGCAGCGAGGTGCTGCCGTGCCGGTTGCGCCCGGCCGGGAGCTCGGACGGTGCAGCGGGCTCGGCGGCGATCGAGGTCATCCCGTGGCCTGCTTGTAGATCTTCGTGATCGAGCCGTTGTCCTTGTCGAACAGCGCCGGGTCGACGTCGGCCCAGCCGCCGAGATCGGTGATCGTCCACAGCTTCTGCGGCGTCGGGAAGTCGGCCGCGAAGTCGGCGGCCACCGCGGGATCGACCGGCCGGAAGCCGGCCTCGGCCCACAACTTCTGACCTTCCGGCGTGTAGAGGAAGTTCTTCAAGGCGTTGGCCTGCTGCTGATGGGTGCTGGTCGTGGTGACGGCCACCGGATTCTCGATCTTGAAGGTCTGCGGCGGATTGACGTGTTCGACGGGCTTGCCCTGCCGCTCGACGTTGATCGCCTCGTTCTCGTAGGAGATCAGCACATCGCCGGTGCCCTGAAGGAACACATCGGTGGCCTCTCGACCCGACCCGGGCCGGGTCTTGACGTGCTCGGTGACCAGCTTGGTGACGAAGTCGAGGCCGGCCTGAGCGTTCTTGCCGCCATCGCTCTTGGCCGCGTACGGCGCGAGCAGGTTCCACTTGGCCGAGCCGGAGCTCAGTGGACTGGGGGTGACGACCTCGAGCCCGGGCTGTAGCAGATCGTCCCAGTCTCTGATGTTCTTGGGGTTGCCCTTGCGGACCACCAGCGAGACGACCGAGCCGAACGGAATGCCCTTGGTGGCGCCGGCATTCCAGTCCTTGGCCACCTTGTCGGCCTTGACCAGGCGGGTGACGTCGGGCTCGACGGAGAAGTTGACGATGTCGGCGGGTTTGCCGTCGACGACGGCGCGGGACTGATCGCCCGAGGCGCCGTAGGACGTCGTGACGGCCACCCCCTTGCCCTCCGGGGTCGCGGTGAACGCGGGGATGATCTTGCTCCAGCCCGGCTCGGGAACCGCGTACCCGACCAGCGTGAGCGTCGTCTCGGCCTCCGCTCCGCCGCTCTCGCCGACGACGTCGCTGGAGCCGCCGCCACACGCCGCGACGAGCGAGGCGGTCAGAGCCAGCGCTGCCACGGCGCGCCACCGTTTGGTGAGATTCATGGTCGACCTTTCCGGGAGGGGACGAACGTGCGGCGGAGTCCGGTCACGCGGAAGGTTGGGGCGCACCGTGCACTATCGGCACGAGACATGGTTGCCGAACACCTGACCGCGGAACGGGGTGAGGAGTCAGCAACAACAACAAACGTCAGCCACGGCCGAGAAACCGACAGCAATGAGCGCCACGACGTGGCCCCCTTTGATGCCGCACGCCGTCTGCATGGCGCGAAGAATAACACCACCCTGGCTCAGTCGGTGGTCAGCGGGTGAGTAGCCACATCAGGATCACCAGGACGATGAGCGCGACCAGCGCCAGCGTCACCCGCGACCGCGGCATTCCGCTCATCGATCCTCCTCCCGGCCGGTTTCGGGGTCTCCCAGTAGCTGCGTCTGCGGCCGGCGCAGGTGGGCCCGCAGCTTGGTGCCGCCGTCGAGCACGGCATCGAGCGCGACCGCCACCCCGTATGCCAGCGTCAACACCACCGGCATCACCACGACGGTCTGCACCACGAACGGCAGCCCGGTCAGCCAGAGCTCCACTCCGTCCCACCAGCCCAGGAATCCGCCCACCGGCCCAGACTAGGCGCACCCACATCGGGCGGGGCACTCCGGCGTTTGAGTAGACGACAAGCCGCCAGGCAGTCGATGATGAGCAAATGGTTTCCCAGCCCACCGAGGCCGTGTCGGGCACCGTCAGCGCCAACGGTGAGTCGTCGGCGTTCGCCCTGGCCACGGCCCCGTCCTATGCCGCTGCCCCGCTGCGCAACCCGTTCCCACCGATCGCCGATTACGCGTTCCTGTCGGACTGCGAGAACACCTGCCTGATCTCTTCGGCGGGGTCGGTGGAGTGGCTGTGCGTCCCACGCCCGGACTCGCCCAGCGTGTTCGGCGCCCTGCTCGACCGCGGCGCGGGCCACTTCCGGTTGGGCCCGTATGGGGTGTCGGTCCCGGCCGCGCGGCGCTATTTGCCGGGCAGTCTGATCCTGGAAACCACGTGGCAGACCCACACCGGCTGGCTGATCGTGCGCGACGCGCTGGTCATGGGACCGTGGCACGACCTCGAGCGGCGGTCACGCACGCACCGCCGCACCCCGATGGACTGGGACGCCGAGCACATCCTGTTGCGCACGGTGCGCTGCGTGAGCGGCACCGTCGAGCTGGTGATGAACTGCGAGCCGTCCTTCGACTATCACCGCACCAGTGCCAGCTGGGAGTACTCCGCACAGGCGTACGGAGAAGCCATCGCCCGGGCGACCAAGAACCCCGACTCGCACCCGACGCTGCGGTTGACCACCAACCTGCGGATCGGGCTCGAGGGCCGCGAGGCGCGGGCCCGCACCCGGCTCAAGGAGGGCGACAACGTGTTCGTCGCGCTGAGCTGGTCGGGCCACCCCGCGCCGCAGACGTTCGACGAGGCCGCCGACAAGATGTGGCAGACCAGTGAGTGCTGGCGGCAGTGGATCAACGTCGGCGACTTCCCCGACCATCCGTGGCGGTCGTATCTGCAGCGCAGCGCGCTCACGCTGAAGGGCCTGACCTACTCCCCCACCGGCGCACTACTGGCCGCGCCGACCACGTCGCTGCCGGAAACGCCTCAGGGAGAACGCAACTGGGACTACCGCTACGCATGGGTGCGGGACTCGACGTTCGCCCTGTGGGGCCTCTACACGCTGGGCCTGGACCGCGAGGCCGACGACTTCTTCGCGTTCATCGCCGACGTGTCGGGCGCCAACAACGGCCAGCGGCATCCGCTCCAGGTGATGTACGGGGTGGGCGGGGAACGCAGCCTCGTCGAGGAGGAACTCAACCACCTGTCCGGGTACGACAACGCCCGCCCTGTCCGGATCGGCAACGGCGCCTACAACCAGATGCAGCACGACATCTGGGGCACGATGCTCGACTCGGTGTACCTGCACACCAAGTCCCGCGAGCAGATCCCCGAAACACTGTGGCCGGTACTCAAAGAGCAGGTCGAGGAGGCGATCAAGCACTGGCGTGAGCCCGACCGCGGTATCTGGGAGGTACGCGGCGAACCGCAGCACTTCACGTCGAGCAAGATCATGTGCTGGGTGGCACTCGACCGCGGCGCCAAACTGGCCGAACTGGAGGGCGAGAAGTCGTACGCCCAGCAGTGGCGGGCCATCGCCGAGGAGATCAAGGAGGACATCCTCACCCGCGGAGTCGACTCCCGGGGCGTGCTCACCCAGCGGTACGGCGACGACGCGCTCGACGCCTCGCTGCTGCTTGCGGTGTTGACGCGGTTCCTGCCGCCGGACGATCCGCGCATCCGGGCCACCGTGCTGGCCATCGCGGAGGAGTTGACCGAGGACGGCCTGGTGTTGCGCTACCGCGTCGAGGAGACCGACGACGGTTTGGCCGGCGAAGAGGGCACGTTCACGATCTGCTCGTTCTGGCTGGTGTCGGCGTTGGTGGAGATCGGTGAGATCCACCAGGCCCGGCATCTCTGCGAGCGGCTGCTGTCGTTCGCCAGCCCGCTACACCTCTACGCCGAGGAGATCGAGCCGCGCACGGGACGGCACCTGGGCAACTTCCCGCAGGCCTTCACCCATCTGGCGCTGATCAACGCGGTGGTCCATGTGATCCGGGCCGAGGAGGAAGCCGACAGCTCCGGTGGCTTCCAACCGGCGAACGCGCCTGTGTAACGGGAGCGTTCCGGTTTTGCGTCTGCCTGCGCGCAACGCTGGCCGCCCCGCTACGTGCGGGGTGACCATCGAACCATGAATGTGCGGTCAGACGACACGTCTCGTCAGGTCATCGACATCGCGGTGGGCATCCTGATCGGTGTGCGGGGCTACTCCCGGCGGGAGGCGTTCGACGAGTTGGTCCGCGTGGTCCGCGAGACCGGCATCGGATTGGGCAGTGCCGCGGCCGGATTGATCGCCGTCGCCACCGGATCGTCGACGGCCGAGCACGCCGAGGCGTTCGCCGCGTGGGACGGGGTGGTCGGCTCGAGAGCGCGGGAGTCGTTGTCCGCCAGCGCGTGACGGCCGAAGGGTCAGCTGATCGCCCTCTTCACCATCGCCGATGCGATCTCGGCGGCCTCATCGGCGATGCGATAGCCGCACGCCCACGCCTCGATCGTCACGTTGGACACTGCGGACAGCGCGTGCTGGCATTCCCAGCCGTCGGCGTCCTCCTGGGTCGTCATCTGCGTGATCAGCGGCGCGACGCCGCCGTCGAGGACATCGACATCGAGATCCCCGATTGCCCAGCTGTAGTCGCCGTTGGCGACGCCGACGGAGGTGTTCGCACACCCCTGCCAGGCCTGTGAGGACTCCTGGAAGAAGTCGTCGGCATCGTGTGCCGCCGGATACAGCACCACGGTCTGTTCGACCCAGTGCTGGTTGTCCTCGCCCGGTTCGCGCGCCACTCGATCGCGGACCGCCGTCCATCCCGTGCCGGCGTAGACGGGTTCTTCGGCGGCGTACACCGCGCCCAGGCAGTCGAGATCGGAGACCGCGTCGGAATGGTCGGTCATCTGGTCCACCTCGCCGGTGACCTGCATTCCGGTACTGCCCATGATCCCGTTGACCTCGCCGATGCTCAGCAGGATGCGTTCGAGGGCGGCCTCGTCGAGCACCGGGACCTCCGGTGCGGTGCCGGCGGCCCGGACAGCGGCGCCGTCCACGGTGCTCACGCACCCGCACACGAGCGCTGACACCGCCAGCAAGAGGGCGCAGACGCGGGGCATCAGCACGATCACCGCGCCATTGTCGCGCACGTCAGCGTTGCATGGCGATCTTGTCGGCGATCAGGTCGGCGACGCCGACCGCAGGCTGCGCGGCTGCCACGGGGCGGGGGTCGGTGATCTCGACCTCGATGATGCAGTCCCCGGCGAGCGCAACGGCCCGCTGCGCCGTTGGCGCCGGCACGCCGCCGCCGGACGTGTGGAGCACGTTCGCCCGCACCACCCCGTCTTCAAAGGCGACGTCGGCAACCCGACTCATCTCGCCTGCGCCGACCTGCTCGCGGGTGACCGTCTGGCCGTTGCATTGCCGCCACCGGTTACTTGCCTGTGCGAAAAACGATTGTGCCGCAGCAGGATTCGCCATCTGCACCACTCCGAAGTACCCGGTCACCGGCGGGCTGTCGAAGTTGCCCCCGGCCCAGGAGTTCGTGGCCACCGACCGCACCGGGCTGCCGTCGTAGGCCGCCTTCTGCAACCGGTAGGCAGCTCCGAGGCAGTCCCGAGGGGCGGCCTGCCCGGCGTCAACGGTGCGCAGCAACGCTTCGGGCCCACCCTCGACGAGCTGCCCGGTGAATCCGGTGGCGCCGGTGCCCAACGCCATCGCCATCTCCTGCGTCGTCGGCAGGAACCCACCGAGCGGCACGACCGGGGCCGGCCGGGCAGCCTCGGCGATACGCACGACGGGGCGATCGTCCACCGGGGCGCCGGCACATCCGGCCACGACGAGGCACGCACCGGCCAGCGCCGCGAGTTTGGTGGACATACCCTCTTCGATAGCACGAACGGCATCGGCACGCGACTGG
The DNA here is from genome assembly GCA_040752555.1 of Actinomycetota bacterium. Lineage (GTDB taxonomy): Bacteria > Actinomycetota > Actinomycetes > Mycobacteriales > Mycobacteriaceae > Mycobacterium. The sequence goes on from JBFMGT010000006.1 coordinate 83,965, forward strand.
ATCGGCGAGAACCCCACCGCTCGCCGACTCGGCGCACGCTCGCCCTAGCGCCCGGGGCTCAGGTCCTGTCGGCGTTCCTGGCCATCTTCGCCACCGCCGTGTACGCCTCGTTGGTGACGCCCGGGCCGCACACCATGGCCTCGACGACCGTCGCGACCGCGGCACCGATCGCATGCTGACACTGCTCGCCCGGCCGGTCCGACCTCGTGGTGCGCTGGCTGGCCACGCCGTCGCTGACCTCGACAGGTTCACCTTTCCAGGTGGCCGGCGAGCCTCCGCCGGTGATCACCGGGACACCCGCGCACACGTCCCACGACAGCTTCGACACGTCGACGATGCGCGCAGCGTCCTTGGCTGATCGGACAACCACCACGCTCTGGTCCACCGAGCCTGCGGGCGACTGCGACGATCTGGTCAGCACCGCGGTCGGCCCGGCGTCTCGGTAGATGCTGTGCTCCGCGACGCCGATCGTGTGCACACACCCGGGCGGCTTCGTCCCTTTGGTGAGCTCGTCGGTGAACTCTTCACCGTCGGGATCGCTGTGAAAACCGCTGGTGCGCAACAGTTCATCGAGCTCGACATCGCCGAGCAACACGGAGTCCAACCCGCCCGACGGGGCGGGCACCGCGGTGCCCTCGACACCCCCGCCACACCCGGTCACGAGGATGGCCGCCGCGACAGCCAGCCCGCGCCGCACGCGTTGACCTACTTCTTGGCCTTGTCAGCGGCGGCCTCGGTCGACAGCGCCGCGACGAAGGCTTCCTGCGGCACGTCGACCCGGCCTATGGTCTTCATGCGCTTCTTGCCTTCCTTCTGCTTTTCCAGCAGTTTGCGCTTGCGGGTGATGTCACCGCCGTAGCACTTGGAGAGCACGTCCTTGCGGATCGCCCGAATGTTCTCGCGGGCAATGATTTTCGAGCCGATCGCGGCCTGCACCGGCACCTCGAACTGCTGGCGCGGGATCAGCTCCTTGAGCTTGGTGGTCATCTTGTTGCCGTAGGCCGATGCGCTGTCCTTGTGGACGATGGCGCTGAACGCGTCGACCGCTTCACCCTGCAGCAGGATGTCGACCTTCACCAGCGCGGCCTCCTGCTCGCCGGCCTCCTCGTAATCCAGGCTCGCGTAGCCGCGGGTGCGCGACTTCAGCGAGTCGAAGAAGTCGAAGATGATCTCGCCGAGCGGCATCGTGTAGCGCAGCTCCACGCGTTCGGGCGACAGGTAGTCCATCCCGCCGAGCTCGCCGCGGCGGGACTGACACAGCTCCATGATCGTGCCGATGAACTCGCTCGGCGCGATGATCGTCGTCTTGACCACGGGCTCGAAGACGCTGCGGACCTTGCCCTCGGGCCAATCCGACGGGTTGGTCACCGTCATCTCGGTGCCGTCGTCTTTGACCACGCGGTAGACCACGTTCGGCGATGTGGAGATCAGATCGAGGTTGAACTCGCGCTCGAGCCGCTCCCGGGTGATCTCCATGTGCAGCAGACCCAGGAAGCCGCACCGGAAGCCGAAGCCCAGCGCGACCGACGTCTCCGGTTCGTAGGTCAACGCCGCATCGTTGAGCTGCAGCTTGTCGAGCGCCTCCCGCAGCACCGGATAGTCCGAGCCGTCGACCGGGTAGAGGCCCGAGTACACCATCGGCTTGGGCTCGCGGTATCCCGTCAGCGCCTCCTTGGCGCCATGGCGGGCCGTCGTCACGGTGTCACCGACTTTGGACTGACGGACGTCTTTCACGCCGGTGATGAGATATCCGACCTCGCCGACGCCCAGACCGTCGGAGGGCTTGGGTTCGGGCGAGACGATGCCGACCTCGAGGAGTTCATGGGTGGCGCCAGTCGACATCATCGCGATGCGCTCGCGGGGGGTGATCTTGCCGTCGACGACGCGCACGTAGGTGACGACGCCGCGGTAGATGTCATAGACGGAGTCGAAGATCATCGCCCGCGCCGGGGCGTCGGCGTCGCCGGTGGGCGCCGGCACCTGGCGCACCACCTCGTCGAGCAGTTCGCGCACACCCTCGCCCGTCTTACCGGACACCCGCAGCACGTCCGACGGCTCGCAGCCGATGATGTGGGCGAGCTCGCCGGCGTAGCGGTCCGGGTCGGCGGCGGGCAGGTCGATCTTGTTGAGCACGGGGATGATCGTCAGGTCCCGGTCCAGCGCCAGGTAGAGGTTGGCCAGCGTCTGCGCCTCGATGCCCTGCGCGGCGTCGACTAGCAGCACGGCGCCTTCGCAGGCCTCCAGCGCGCGCGACACCTCGTAGGTGAAGTCGACGTGGCCGGGCGTGTCGATCAGGTGCAGGACGTGCTCTTGGTCACCGACCTTCCAGGGCAGCCGCACGTTCTGCGCCTTGATCGTGATGCCGCGTTCCCGCTCGATGTCCATCCGGTCGAGGTACTGCGCGCGCATGTCGCGGTCGGAGACCACCCCGGTGAGCTGCAGCATCCGGTCGGCCAGCGTCGACTTGCCGTGGTCGATGTGGGCGATGATGCAGAAGTTCCGAATCTGCGCCGGCGCGGTGAAGGTCTTGTCGGCGAAACTGCTAATTGAATTTCTCCTGGTGAGCGCGATACGGGTACCGGAAACGGCCAGTCCAGAGTAACGAGCGCCCGCCCGTGCGACACAATCGAGCGCCCCGGCGACCGCCTACAGTGGGTTGTTATGGCGTCATCGTCCTCGCCCTTCAAGACGTTCCAGAGGCTGGTGTTCTCCGAAGCTCCCAAGCTGGTTCGGCAGATTCAGCGGTCGGAGTCCTTGCAGCGTGGGATCCAGTACGGGATTGCGCAGGGCCTGCGGTTGGGCATGGAGGTGATCGCCGGCGCGCCGAACCCGTCGACTCCGGCGCTGCCCGCCGGCCGGCCGGTCTCCAACACGTTCGTCCCGACCGCGCACCGTGCGCGCAGGGTGGTCTACGCCCCGGACCTGGACGGCCGCGCCGACCCGGGCGAGATCGTGTGGACCTGGGTGGTCTACGAGGACGACCCGACGCGCGGCAAGGACCGCCCCGTGCTGGTGGTCGGCCGCGACCGCAGCACGCTGCTCGGGTTGATGCTGTCCAGCCAGGACCACCACCGCGACGACCCGAACTGGATCGGCATCGGCACGGGCACCTGGGACTACGAGGGTCGCGCCAGCTGGGTGCGACTCGACCGGGTGCTCGACGTGCCCGAAGAAGGTATCCGCCGTGAGGGCGCGATCGTCGAGCGCGCGACGTTCGAGGCCGTGGCGGCCCGCCTGCGCACCGAGTACAGCTGGTCTTGACCCGGCGAGCAGACACAAACTCGAGCTGATCAGGCCTGAAAAGCTCTAGTTTGTGTCTGCTCGCGGGAGGACATCAGCGGGGCGCTCGCCACATCTGCCACATCGTCGGGCCGCCGCCCGGCACGACGAGCTCGCCGGTGACCTCGAAGCCGAACCGCAGGTAGTAGGGCACGTTCGACTCCTTGGTCGACTCGAGGTACGCGGGGGCGCCCTCGGCATCGCAACGGTCCAGCCGTGACGCCATCAGCGCCTGCCCGAAACCGCCGCCCCGCACGTCAGGGTCGCTGCCGATGACGGCGAGATACCAGTGCGGCTCCTCGGGGTGGTGGCGCTTCATCAGCTCCGAGACCTCCATCCCGCGCTTGGCCTCGCCGCGCATCGCCAGGAGGAAGGTCGGCATCATCGCCAGGTCCTCGCGAGGCGTGGTCTTCCACCGACCCGGCGGGTCCCAGAGCGCGGCGGCGCCGACGGCACCGCCGCGGGCCGCCAGCTCGACTGCGTCGCCCGCGAGGAAGTGATGACGCGTCATCGCCGCGAAGATGCGGGGCAGCGCCTTGGCGCGTCGCGCGTCGTCAGGCACCATCCACTGCATCACCGGGTCGTCGAAGAACGCCCGCCCGAGCACTCTCGACAGCGCTTTGACGTCCGCCCGGCGCGCCGGGGCGACATCGATGCTCACCGGCAAAACCCTACGCGGCAGCGCCGATCCGCAGAAGCTGATCGCTATCCCTGGGTGATGTAGTCCTGCAGACGTTGCTGCTCGCGCTCGAGCTCTTCCATCCGCGTCTTCACGACGTCGCCGATGCTGACGATGCCGCGCAGCCGACCGTCGACGACCACAGGGACGTGACGCACCCGGTTGGTGGTCATCAACGCACTCAGGCTGTCCACCGAGTCATCGGGCCCGCACGTCGCGACCACGGTGGTCATGATGTCGGCGACCGGCCGGCGCAGCAGCTCGGCGCCGATCTCGTGCAGCCCGCGCACGACATCGCGCTCGGACACGATGCCTTGCAGGCCGTCGGCCGAGACCACCACCATGGCGCCGATGTTGTGCACTGCCAGTTCGGTGAGCAGAGCGGCCACCGACGTCTCCGGGGTGATCGTCGCGACCGAGGCACCTTTGGCGCGCAACACGTCGGATATCCGCATCACGACCTCCTTGTGATACAGCTCACAATACAACGATCCGGTTCGCCGAGAGCTCGAAACGACGGCGACCTATAGTCCGCGGCGTGACCGAGACACCGTGGGAACCGCCGCTGGCGGGTTCGGAACTCGAACACCTCGTCGGGGCGCTCGAGCGGTTACGCGCGACATTTCGCTGGAAGGCCGACGACCTCGACGCCGAGGCGCTGCAGAGGCGTGTCGGCGCCTCGTCGCTGACGCTGGGTGGTCTGCTCAAACACCTGGCCTGGGCGGAGGATCTGCTGTTCACCGAAAAGCTGACGGGCGAGCCGATCGGTGAACCGTGGCAGTCGGCGTGGGGCGGCGCCGAGGAGGCCCCCGAGGACTGGGAGTTCATCTCTGCGGCAAGTGACCCTCCTGAGCGTCTCTACGCCTATTGGGACGGCGCGGTGCAGCGGTCGCGGGACCGCCTGCGGGCCGCAATGAACGGCGGCGGCCTCGATCAGCTGGTGCACATCAGCGCACCGGACGGACAGCACGCGAGCCTTCGCCGCCTGCTGTGCGATCTGATCGAGGAGTACGGCAGGCACACCGGACACGCCGACCTCCTGCGCGAAGCTGTGGACGGTCGTGTCGGCGAGGATCCGCCGCCGGGGTGGACGCCTGTGTCAGGCGCCGATTAGACCGCGCCGCAGCACAGGTCGCGGTATACCTGCTCCATGATCGAAGTGACTCTCCTCGGCACCGGCAGCCCCATTCCCGATCCTCGCCGCGCCGGGCCGTCGACGTTGGTGCGCGCCGGCGGGCAGACGTTCCTGGTGGATTGTGGCCGCGGCGTCCTGCAGCGCGCCGCGGCGGTCGGGGTGAGCGCGAACAATCTGACCGCGCTGCTGCTGACCCACCTGCACAGCGACCACATCACCGATCTCGGGGACGTCCTGATCACCCGATGGGTGGGCAACTTCGCCCCCGACCTGACCCCGCTTCCGATCATCGGCCCGCCAGGCACCGCCGAGGTCGTGCAGAAGACGCTCGAATCGCTGCAGTTCGACATCGGCTACCGCATCGCCCACCACGCCGATCTGACCGCACCTCCGCCGGTGGAGGTCGAGGAGGTGACCGGCGGGGTGGTGTGGGGCCGCGACGGCGTCCGCATCGTCGTCGGGGCCACCGATCACCGCCCGGTCGCGCCGACGATCGGCTTCCGCATCGAGCACAACGGCGCTTCGGTGGTGCTGGCCGGCGACACGGTCCCCTGCCCCAGCCTCGACGAATTGGCTTCCGGCGCCGGAGCTTTGGTCCACACGGTGATCCGTAAGGACCTGATCGACGCAATGCCGGTACAGCGCATCCGCGACATCTGCGACTACCACTCGTCGGTCCAGCAGGCCGGCGAGACCGCGGCAAGGGCCGGGGTCGGCATCCTGATCCTGACCCACTACGTGCCCGCGCTGGTGCCCGGGCAGGAGGACGACTGGCGGGCACTCGCGGCGTCGGTGTTCGATCGTCAGATCGAGATCGGCGACGATCTGCACCGGGTCGAGGTGCATCCCGGCGTCTGCGTCAAGCCAGCCGAGTGATCTCCACGATCACGTCGAGATCGGTGGAGCCCTCTCCGGAGTAGATGCCCTTCAGCGGCGTCACATCCGAATAATCCCGGCCCACACCGACACTGACGTATTGCTCGGTGATCTCGGTGTCGTTGGTGGGGTCGTAGTTCCACCACTCGCCGGTCCACGCCTGAATCCACGCGTGACTCTGCCCGTCGATGGTCTCGCCGATCTTCGCGTCGCGCTGTGGATGTAGATAGCCCGACACGTAGCGCGACGGAATCCCCATGCCACGCAACAACATCAGGGTCAGATGCGCGAAATCCTGACAGACCCCCTTGCCTTCGCGCAGCGCGTCCACCCCGGAGGTGTGCACCCCCGTGGTACCCGGGACGTACTGGAGTTCGCCCTGCACCCAGCGCGCCGCCTCGATGACCGCCTCGGCGGGATCGTGATACTTCGCAATCCGCCGGCCGACGCGTTCGATGCGCTTGCTCGCCGGAACGTAGTGCGTGGGTGCCAGCACCTCGTCGTAGCGGTCGACGACGGCCTCACCGGCGAGGTCGGCCCACGACACCTTCTCGGCCGGCGCCTCCGGGCGATCCGTCTCCACCACCGAGGACGCCGTCACCTCCAGTTCGGTGTGCGGAGCGTGCAGGTCGAACGCGGTGACGGCGGTGCCCCAGTAGTCGACGTAGCGATAGGAGCGGGTCGCCGGAACGGTTTCCACGCGGTTGAGCACGACGTTCTGTCGCGAGTCCGATCGGGGCGTGAGCCGTGCCTCGTTGAACGACGCGGTGACCGGAGATTTGTAGGCATAGCCCGTCGCGTGCACCACACGCATCCGCCACATTATCTGCTCCTCTTCGCGCGAGCGCTCATCGACGTCAGATCTCCCCTTCTTCGATCACCAAGGCATTGCGTCCCGCATCCGTCCATGCCACCCATGGCGCGGAGTGGAAGTACTGCAGCGACAACGACTCTCCGACGTCGAAACACGTCTTCTGCAGAGCGGCCAGCCGCTCCTCGAGGGATTCGAGCAGCACACCGGGCCGCAGGAATTCCAGCTCGCTGCGCGCGCGGCCCAGCAGCAGCTGCGCCTCGGCGGTAGCCCCGAGGCGCCCATGCGGCCGGTTCATCAGCTCGTCGAGACTGTGTTCGGCCAACCGCAGCGAGTAAAAGATCGACCGTGGGAAAAGCCGGTCCAGCAGCATGAATTCGACGACGCGGCCGGCGTCGAGCACACCGCGATAGGTCCGCAGGTAGGTGTCGTGCGCACCGGCGGAACGCAGCAGCGTCACCCAGGCCGGCGACGACGCGCTGTCACCCACCCGGGACAGCAGCAGGCGCACCGTCATGTCCACCCGCTCCAAGGCGCGTCCGAGCACCATGAAGCGGTAGCCGTCGTCGCGCGACAGCGTGGAGTCGGCCAGGCCGGCGAACATCGCGGCGCGGCCCTCCACGTACGACAGGAACTCGTGAGGGCCAAGCCGTTTGGCGGCACGCTCGCGCTCGGCCAGCGCGTTGTAGGTGGTGTTCAGGCACTCCCAGATCTCGGTCGAGGTGACTTCGCGTGCGCCGCGGGCATTTTCACGCGCCGCGGAGATCGCCTCGACGATCGAGCAGCCGCCGTAGGTCTCCCGGCTGAACGCCACGATGTCGGTCAACGACCACACGTCGAGATCCTCGTCGGGCGGATCGATGCCCAGCACCCGCAACAGGGTGCGCGACGCCTGGTCGGGGTCGACGCTGGAATCCTCCAGCAGCTGATGCACCGTCACATCGAGAATGCGCGCGGTGTCGTCGGCACGCTCGACGTAGCGCCCGATCCAGTAGAGAGATTCGGCATTTCTGGCCAGCATCGTCACCCTCCCCTACTGCTGCTGCTGTTGTTGCTGCTGATCCTGATTCGACTCCGCCTTGCCGTTGCGGCTGCCGTTCTTCGCGGCCGCCGCCCGGGGCAGGGAACGAACCACCTCCGCGGCGCCGAGCTCGCGGTCGGCGACCGACGTGCGCGAGGCCAGTACCCAGGTGTCTTTCGATCCGCCGCCCTGGCTGGAGTTCACCACCAGCGACCCCTCGGGCAACGCCACCCGGGTCAACCCACCCGGCAGCACCCACACGTCGTCCCCGTCGTTGACCGCGAATGGGCGCAGGTCGACGTGGCGCGGTGCCAGCTCGTCGTCGATCTGCGTCGGCACGGTGGACAGCTGCATCACCGGCTGGGCGATCCACCCGCGCGGGTCGGCGTTGATCTTCCTGGTGATGGTCGCCAGCTCCTTGGCCGAGGCGTCGGGGCCGAACACGATGCCGTATCCGCCCGAGCCCTCGACGGGTTTGATGACCAACTCGTCGATCCGGTCGAGCACCTCCTCGCGCTCCTCGTCGAGCCAGCACCGGTAGGTGTCCACGTTGGCCAGCAAGGGCTTCTCACCGAGGTAGTACTCGATGATCGTCGGCACGTAGGTGTAGACCAGCTTGTCGTCACCGACGCCGTTGCCGACGGCGCTGGAAATCACCACGTTTCCCGCTCGGGCCGCGTTGAGGATGCCGGCCACTCCGAGCACCGAGTCGGGCTTGAACTGCATCGGGTCCAGGAAGTCGTCGTCGATGCGGCGATAGATCACGTCGACCTGGCGTTCACCTTCGGTGGTGCGCATGTACACGGTGTTGTCGCGACAGAACAGGTCGCGGCCCTCGACGAGCTCGACACCCATCTGCCGCGCCAGCAGCGAATGCTCGAAGTACGCCGAGTTGTACACCCCGGGGGTCAGGACGACGACGGTGGGATCGGCGACGTTGTTGGCCGCGGCGTTACGCAGCGCGCGCAGCAGGTGCGACGAGTAGTCGCCGACGGCGCGCACCCGGTGGGTGGCGAACAGGTTCGGGAACACCCGCGCCATCGTGCGGCGGTTCTCCATGACATAGGACACCCCGGACGGAGAGCGGAGATTGTCCTCCAGCACACGCCAGGTCCCCTGCGCGTCGCGGATCAGGTCGATGCCGGCGACGTGGATGCGCACTCCGTTGGGCGGCGTGATACCGACAGCCTCCCGGTGGAAGTGCTCACACGATGTCACCAGCCGGCGTGGGATCACCCCGTCGCGCAAGATCTCCTGCTCGCCGTAGATGTCCTCGAGATACATCTCCAGGGCCTGCACCCGCTGGCGGATCCCACGCTCCAGGCGGGTCCACTCGGCAGCCGAGATCACCCGCGGGACGAGGTCGAGCGGGAACGGTCGCTCCTGGCCCGACAGCGAGAACGTGATGCCCTGATCGGTGAACGCCCGCCCCAGCGCGTCAGCCCGCGCTTCCAGGTCCGAGACATCGGCAGGCGCCAGTTCGGCGTGGATGCCCTTGTACGGGCCGCGCACGTTGCCGTTCGTGTCGAACATCTCGTCGAAGGCCTGGGCGTAAGTGCCGAGCTGGTTGTATCCGCCGAAGATGCCGTCGTGCCGTCGCGGCGACTTGGTGGTGCGAGTGGTGCGTGCGGTTTCTGTCGGCAACGCTCTCGTGCTCCTCCCGTAGGCAGACATGAGCCGTGGGCGCGCCGTTGCGCGCACGCATGCCATGCTGCAGCATTTCCGCCGTTTCGGCAGGCCAGTGGCCTCCGTTTTGGGCGATGTACCCGCTCGCTGCTAACCTGAACAGTCGCTGCCCCCCGCGGGCGCCCCACAGACTCAACCCAACCCGTCGAGATTGCCGAAGGATTACACGCGTGGCCAACATCAAGTCGCAGGAGAAGCGGAACCGCACCAACGAGCGCCGCAGACTGCGCAACAAGTCGGTGAAGTCGTCGCTTCACACGGCGGTCCGCGGGTTCCGGGAGGCCGTCGAGGCCGGTGACAAGGACAAGGCGGGTGCCTTGCTGGTCGCCACCAGCCGCAAGCTCGACAAGGCGGCGAGCAAGGGCGTCATCCACAAGAACCAGGCCGCCAACCGCAAGTCGGCGCTGGCCAAGGCGCTCAACAAAATCTGACGCGCCGCTTCAGTCGCTGACCAGTGAGGCGACCGAGCGCACCGCGTTCTCCAGCGCGTAGTCGGCATCGGCCGCCGCGCCCTTGACGTCCGCATTGAGCGCTGCCACCAGCCGTAGCGCCACTGCGACGGAATCTCGCGACCACCGGCGTGCCTGTTTCTGCGCCTTCTGCACGCGCCACGGCGGCATGCCCAGCTCCCCGGCCAAGCGATAGGGATCGCCCGACAGCGGGGCCACCCGAGCGATGGTGTGCACTGCCTCGGCGAGCGCGTCGGCCAGCACGACATGTGGCTCGCCGGCCATCATCGCCCACCGCAGCGCTTCTGCTGCTCCGGCGACATCGCCCACGACCGCCTTGTCGGCGATGTCGAACCCCTTCACCTCGGCTTTTCCGGAGTGATAGCGGCGCACCGCGGCGACGTCGACCGCGCCGCCGGTGTCAGCCACCAATTGCGAACACGCCGACGCCAACTCCCGCAGATCGGACCCGATCGCGTCGATCACCGCGGTCACCGTGTCGTCGGTGACTTTGGTGCGCAGCGCGCGGAACTCCTTGCGCACGAAGTCGGCACGCTCGGCGGCTTTGGTGATCCGCGCGCACGGATGGACCTCGGCACCGAGCTTCGTCAGTCGGTCGGCAAGCGCCTTGGCCCGCCCGCCGCCGGAGTGCACCACGACCAGCAGCGTGCCCTCGGGCAGGTCGGCTGCGGCGCCCTCGATGACGGCCACTGCGTCCTTGCCCGCCTCGGCGGCCGATTCGAGGACGACCACGCGCTCGTCGGCGAACAGCGACGGGCTGAGCAACTCGGCCAGCTCGCTGACGCTCACCTCGCCGGCCCGAAGCCGATCGACGGGGACGTCGGTGGTGCCTGCCGATGCGCGGGCCTGGGCCAGCACCGCCGCGACGGCGCGTTCGACGAGCAACTCCTCGTCACCGAGGATCAGGTGCAGACCGGTGCTCACCGCACGATGGTGTCACGCCGGCCCGACAGCCCCCAATGCCACACCGCCGCAAGCGCGCACGCGCCTGCCGCGACGACGGCCACCCCCGCCAGTCCCGACGGCACCGGCAGCGAGGCGACGGGCACCGCAGCTGCCCAGCGGGCCACGCTCGCCAGCCACCACACCTCCGGGCCGGTGAACCGGATGAGCAGTTGCGCGCCCGCGGGCCACAGCGGGCACAGCGCCGCCGCGGCCGTGCCGAGCAGCGTGATCGGCGGGATCACCGGCGCGACGACCAGGTTGGCGACCACCGCGACCAGGCTGACCGACCCCGACACCCCGGCCACCAGCGGAGCGGTGACCAACTGGGCCGCCATCGCCACGCTGACCGCATCGGCCAGCGGCTTGGGCCAGCCCCGCCCCGTCAGCCGCTGCGACCACACCGGCGCGACGAGGATCAGCCCCGCGGTGGCCGACACCGACAGCGCGAAACCGACGTCCACGGCGAGCTGCGGGGTGACGATCATCAGCACGATGACGGCGGTCCCCAGGGCGGGCAGCGCCTGTCTGCGCCGGTGGGTCAGCACGGCCAGCAGCGTGATCGCACCCATCACCGCGGCCCTCAGCACGCTCGCCGACGGTTGCACCACGATGACGAAGCCGACGAGCGTGACCGCGGCCAGGACGACGGCCGCGCGCGGTCCGAACACCGTGGCGCTGAGCAGCATCGCCCCGCACACGATCGTGATGTTCGCTCCTGACACGGCCATCAGGTGGGTCAGCCCGGCCACGCGAAACTCCTTCGCGGTCTGCGGGGGAACGGTCGACGTGTCGCCGAGCACCAGCGCTGGCAGCAGGGCCGCCTGCTCGGCGGGCAGCACCAGCCGGACCGCCTCGGCGAAACCTGCCCGGAGGTGATGCGCGCCGCGGTACACCGGCGCTGCCTCGCCGAGGCGGGGCCGCCCGGTCGCCGACAGCACGGCGACGGTCAGGTCACTGCGAGCCGGCCGGCTCACGCGGGCCCGAAAGCCTGCAGGCCGGCCCGCCGCCAGCGCGGCATAGTCGGCGCCGGACGCGAACACCAGCACAGCGCCCGACGACGGCGCCCCGTCAAGGCGTACGAGTGTCGCCCGGAACATCGTCCGGCCTCCGTCGAGCACCCGCGGCGTCTCGTCGGGTGTGACCACGACTTCGGCGGCCGAGCCGAGGTGCGTGGTCAGGGGATGATGCCGGACCGCATCGACGCGCAGGCACACCGCGACCGCGAAGCCGACACCCACCAGAGCCACCGCGGCCCCGGCGGCCACCACCGCACGCCGGTCGGTCGGGGTACAACGCCCGCTCGCCCACCATCCCGCCACGACGGTCGCCGCGACGCCCACGACGACGGCTGTCGCTGCCGCGGCATACCCCCAGCAGATCCCCGCGGCCGTCACCGCCCACGCTGTCAACGCCGCCGGAATCAGCCGCAGATCGGTCATCTCACCGCTCTGTCATCTCACCGCGACCAGTGGCCGCAACTTGTCCAGCCGGGCCGGCCCGATCCCGTCGACATCGCCGAGCTGATCGACGCTGCCGAAGCGACCGTGTGCATCGCGCCACGCGATGATCGCCGCGGCAGTCACCGGACCGATGCCGGGCAGCGCGTCGAGTTGCTCGGCGGTCGCGCTGTTCAGGTCGACGACACCGGACGTCGTCGCATCGGGGGCACCCGCCGGGGCACCGGCTGAGGGGCCGGCGGCCGACGGCGCCGCGCCCGACACCACCGAGCTGCCCATCTCGGCTGGCTGACCGGGAGGCGCCGCGATGCCGACCACGATCTGTTCCCCGTCGGCGACCTTGCGCGCCATGTTCAGCCCCACGACGTCGGCGCCGTCCACCGCTCCGCCCGCGGCCTCGAGCGCATCGGCGATCCGGGCTCCCGGCTCGAGGGTCACCAGACCGGGCCGCTGCACCAAGCCGACGACGCTGATCACCACCGGTCCGGGGACCGCCGGCGACGAGGTGGCCGGGGCAGGGGCGCCGGACGCCGCCATCTCGACCGGCGGAAGCTTGGCCGACACGACCGCAGGCGGCTGATCGCGCATCAGACTGACCACTGTCACCAGCACAGCGACCAGACCAACCACCCCGAGCGCGACGATTCCGGCCCGACCCGGGTCCGCCCGCACGCGAGACAGCCATGCCGGGCTGCGACCCGAGGCCGGCTCGGGCAGCCAGCGCGACAGCGCGGTGTCAGCGGCCTCGTCGTCGAGCTCCGCGTCGTCGGATGCGCCAGCGGTGACCTCGGAGCGCAGGCGCCGCCGGAGCCGCTCGGCAGGCAGTTCGGTCGACATACCGCGACGGTAGGCACGCCCGCCGACGACCACGACGGTGCGCCGCGTCAACCCGGTCCGCCTGTGGATGAACTCCGCTCTGGGGACAGCGGGATAGCATGGCCGCCAATGAACGGTCGAGCCCCGATGATCGCCGGCGCAGCGTTCGCGGTGCTGTATGCCACGGCCGTCGTGTTTCTCCACGCGCTGCCCGGCGCCGACCCCGGCGTCACCCGCGTGCAGGCTCTGCTGCTCACGTTCGCCACCCTTGCCCTCGCCGTGGTGCTGGCGTTCGCGCGTGACCGGCTCAGCGGACCACCCGCGCACCTGTTCACGATCGGCGCTGCCCTCCTGGTGGCCGAACTGTGTGTCGCGGTCTGGTTCGCCGGCGGGCTCTCGCTGCGGCCCGGCCAAACCGCCGCCGCCACTGCGCGGGCGATCGAGGACGTCGGCGCGATGTGGTTGCCGGTGGCCACGATTGCCAACATCGCCGTGGCCACGCCGATCCTGCTACACGCCAACGAAGGCCGGCTGCCGCGGTGGCTGGGGATGATCGCGGCGGTGTTCACGGTCGAACAGCTCGTCGAGACCATCACGTTGATCGGGCCGCCCGGTAGCTTCATCTCCCCCGGCGGCCCGATGAACCACTATCTCGGCGGCACACTCTCGGCGATCTTCGTCGCCGCGCTCGGCGTCGCACTCACGACGCCGCACGCGACCGCAGACAGCACACCCGCGGCAGAGGCGACCCCGGACACCGCTGATGCCGAAGAATCCGTAGGAGACTGACATGGCGCTCCCCCGGCTGGTACCGCGGGCGAACATCGACCCGTCGAGCACCGAGGACCTTCGCCGCGAGGTCCGCGGATTCCTCGCCGAGCAACGCGCCGCCGGAACCTACCGCCCCTCGGTCGACGCCTGGCTGTCCAGCTGGGACGAGAAGTTCACCCGGGCCCTGGCTGCCCGCGGCTGGCTGGGAATGACGGTGCCTGTCGAGTACGGCGGACCGGGCCGCACGTTCGGCGAGCGCTTCGTGGTGACCGAAGAACTGCTCGCGGCGGGCGCCCCGGTCGCCGCCCACTGGATCGCCGACCGGCAGATCGTGCCCTCGCTGCTCAAGTACGGCACCGAATTGCAGAGAGCGCACTTCCTTCCGAAAATAGTTGCCGGCGAATGCTTCTTCGGTATCGGGATGAGTGAGCCGGATTCCGGATCCGACCTGGCCAGCGTGCGCACCCGCGCGCAGCGGGTCGAGGGCGGATGGCGGCTCACCGGGACCAAGGTGTGGACCTCGGGTGCACACCTGGCCCACGCGTTCATCGCGCTGGCGCGCACCGCGCCGGTGGACCCTGCACACCGCCACGCCGGGCTGAGCCAGTTCATCGTCGACCTACGTGGTCCCGATGTGCAGATCCGGCCGATCACGTCGATGAACGGCGCACGCCATTTCAACGAGGTGATCCTCGAGGACACCTTCGTGCCCGACGACATGGTGTTCGGGGAGATCGGCGCCGGGTGGCAGCAGGTCACCTCCGAACTCGCCTTCGAGCGCAGCGGGCCTGAGAGGGTGCTCTCGACGTTCGTTCTGCTCGACGCCCTCTGCCAGGCGATGGCCGAGGGCGAGATCCCCCGCGACGCGCATCTGGGCAGGCTCGTCGGCCGCATCGCCGGTCTGCACCAGATGTCCTGCGCTGTGGCCGGCGCCCTGCAGCGCGGAGAGCCGGCAGACGTGCCCGCTGCCGTCGTCAAGGTACTGGGCACCACCACCGAGGGCGACATCGCCGAATTCGGCCATCTGGCAACGGATCACGACGTCCCGTTCGCCGCGCTCGCCGATGCCGCGGTCGATCAACGGCCGGGCTTCACGATCCGCGGGGGCACCAACGAGGTGTTGCGCGGCGTGATCGCCCGGGGGCTGGGACTGCGATGAGCGTGTCCGAGGTCGACACCGCGCTGACCGACATGATGGCCGCCGTGTTCGCCGAGTACGGCGGTGACACCGACCTGTGGGAGCGGCTCGACGCGCTGGGCCTGGTGCGGCTGACGGGTTCCGAGGCTGCCGGAGGCAGCGGCGCAGGCTGGTCAGAGGCCGCCGAACTCCTGTCCGCCGCGGCCAGGCACGCCGTGCGAATCCCGTTGCCCGAGCACGATCTGCTGGCCTGCTGGCTGCTCGACGCCGCAGGAGCGCCAATCGATTCCCGGCGGCGCACCATCGCGCTGCTCGACGCACGGGGCCGCGCTGCCGGTGTGCCGTGGGCGTCGACCGCCGACCGGATCGTGCTGATCTGGCCGTCCGACGTCGGCTACCGAATCGCCGACGTCGACCGCGGCGCCGTGTCGATCACTGTCGGCGCCAACATGATCGACGAGCCGCGCGACGCCGTCGAGGCCGATACTGCTGCGCTGCCTGAGGTGACGGTCGACGCGGAGCTCGTCGACACGCTGCGGCTCAAGGCTGCACTGGTGCGCGCGCTGCAGATCTGCGCAGCGCTGGACCGTGCACTCGAGCTGTCGGTCGACCACGCGACGACGCGGACCCAGTTCGGCCGCCCCCTGGCGAAGTTCCAGGCCGTGCAGCACCTCGTCTCCGACATCGCCTGCGAAGCCGCGCTGGCCCGTTCGGCCACCGAGGCGGCCCTGTCGGTGGCGGTCGCCACCGACTGGGCGGCTCCGAACCTCGAGTTCCTCGTGGCCGCGGCCCGCTCATGTGCCGGCCACGCCACCTCCGTGGTGGTCCGCAACGCTCATCAGGTGCACGGAGCGATCGGCACCACCAGCGAGCACCGCCTGCACCATTTCACCCGAGCGGCGCTGGCATGGCGTTCGGAGTTCGGCTCGACGCGGTACTGGGATGACCGGCTCACCGAGATGGCTCTACAGGCGGGCGCGCAGCGCCTGTGGTCGTTGATCAGCCCCTGACGACCACCGAGCTGGGTTCGCGGGGCGCTCCTAGCATGTCGCGATGCGACGGCGGGATGCGGCCGTCCTCGTCGGTGATTCCGTATTCGCGCGCCAGCTCCGCCCCGATCACACTGTGCCCGCTGCGCTGGGCAAGATCCGGGTCGTCGAACAACGCGTCGATGAGATGCCCGGTGAATTCCGGGGTTTCGGCATGGGCGGCGAAACCGGCGAGTGCCGCAGGGTCGCCGGCGAAGGCACCGCGCATCCGCTCGGTGAGCAGAATGCCCATCCAGATCGACACGGTGGCCACGCCGGTCTCGCGAAAGTCGACCGCCATGTCGGCAGCCATCTTGTCGGTGCCGGCCTTCTGCGCGCCGTAGGCGGGGCCGTGCATGTAGCACACCGAACCGGGCGAGGACGTGAACGCGATCAGCCCGCGCTCTCGTTCGATCAGCAGCGGGGCGGCATACCAGGAGGCCACGTAGGAGGACCGCAGCCCGACGTCGAGCACGTCGACCAGCGCAGCGGGCTTGCGCCAGAACGGTTCTGGGCCCACCAGATCGTCGGAGATCGCCGCGGCGTTGTTGACCAGCAGGTCCAGCCGTCCTTCCTCGCGCGCCACCCGGCTGAAGAACTCGCCGACGGCGGCATCGTCGCGGTGGTCCACCCGCACCCCGGTGCCCCATGCCGGTGCCGACTCGATGCCGCGGCCCGTCCCGTACACCCGCCAGCCGTGAGCCGCCAGCGCCGAGGCGATACCCCGCCCGGCTCCGCGACTGGCTCCTGTCACGACGGCCACCCGCGTCGACTCACCCATCCGGTCACTGTAGAGGCGGTAGGTTGACGCCATGTCAGATGCCATGTCGATGGACAAGCCCTTGCGGGTCATCCAGTGGACCACCGGGAACATCGGCCGCCGCTCTTTGCACGCGATCATCGGGCGCGAGGACATGGAGCTCGTCGGCGTCTATGCCCACGGCGCGGGCAAGGTCGGCGTCGATGCCGCCGAGCTCGCCGGCTGGCCCGAACCGACCGGTGTCACCGCGACGGACGACATCGACGAATTGCTCGCGCTACGCCCCGATGCCTGCTGCTACAACCCTCTGTGGCCGAGCGTCGACGAGCTGGTCCGTCTGCTCGAAGCGGGCGTCAACGTGTGTTCGTCGGCGGCGTGGATCACCGGGGGCAAGCAGTCACCCGAGGATCTGCAACGCATCCGGAATGCCTGCGCAACAGGACATTCCACGATCTTCGGCAGCGGCGCCCACCCGGGGATGTCGAATCTGGTGGGCATGGTGCTCAGCGGGTCCTGCGAGCGGGTCGACGAGATCCGCATCACCGAGTCGGTGGATTGCTCCACCTACGAATCGGCGGGCACACAGACCGCGATGGGCTTCTCGCAAGACCCCGAGACCCCCGGGCTGGCCGAGAGCGTGCGCCGCGAGAGCGAGGTGTTCGCCGAATCGGCCGCCATGATGGCCGACGCCATCGGCGCGACACTGGACCGGATGACATTCGATGTGACGTTCACCGCCGCCACCGGCGACAGCGACCTCGGTTTCATGACGATCCCCGAGGGCACGGTGGCCGGCGTGTTCGGCTATCACCGCGGCTGGGTCGGCGAGCGCAACGTGGTCAGTGTGGGCTTCAACTGGATCATGGGACAGCACGTGACGCCCCCGAAGCCACTCGAGCACGGGCATGTCGTGCAGGTGTTCGGGCTGCCCAACATGCGCACCGTCGTGCACTGCCTACCTCCGAAGGACTGGACCGAGCCCGGCTTCATGGGCCTGGGCATGATCTACACCGCACTGCCGGTGACCAATGCGGTACCAACCGTGGTCGCCGCGCCACCGGGCATCGTGACACTGGCCGACCTGCCCCCGATCACCGGGCGGATGTCACGACGCTGATTTCACGACCGCGAGACCTGCACGGCGACGCCGACGGCTCCGCCACCGACGTGGACGGAGAGCACCGGGCCCATGTCGGCGACGGTCAGCGAGGACAGTTGTGGGAGCCGCCGGGTGAGTGCGGCGCCCAGCTCGTCGGCAGCATCGTGGTTGTCGACGTGGTGCACCACGACCTCGGCCGGCGCGGTGCCGACGACGGCAGCGACGCGGTCCACCAGCGCCGCGTGTGCTTTGCCGACCGTGCGGATGCGCTGGTCGAGGACAAGCCGGCCGTCCACGTCCAGCCGGAGCAGGGGTTTGAGGGACAACGCGGTGCCCAGCCACGAGGACGCGGTCCCGATGCGTCCGCTGCGGCGCAGGTTGTCCAGCCGGTGGACGACGAGGAACACCTCGGTGCGTTCCCGGGCCGCGCGCGCCGCCGCGGCCACCTCGTCGAGATCGCCGCCGTGGGCGGCGCACCGCGCGGCCTCGCGGGCGATGAACCCGGTGCCCATCGCCGCCGAGCGCGAATTCACCACCCGCACTGAGGAACCGAACTCGCGCGCTGCGGTCACCGCCGCGCTGTAGGTGCTCGACAGCGCCGCCGACAGGTGCACCGCGACGACCCCGGCACCTTCGCTGTCGGCCAGCGCGCGACGGTACTGCTCCACCAGCTCGGCGGGCGCCGCACCCGCCGTCGTGACCTTCGGCCGCTCGTGCACGTCATGGGGAACATCGTCGACGCCGTCGCGCAGATCGGTGCCGTCGATGAGCACATGCAGCGGCACCTCGCGGATGCCCCACCGCTGTGCCTCCTCGCCGAGCCGCGCCGAGGAGTCGCTGACCACCACCACCGACATGGTCAGCCGCGCGAATCCGGCACGTGGACACCGGCTTCGGCCAGTCCCTTGAGCATCAGGTCGGCGACGGCCTGATGCGCCTCGAAGTTCCAGTGGATCCCGTCCGGGTTACCGCGCCCGCTGAGAACCTCTTGTGCCACCGCGGCTTTCAGGTCGACCAGCGGGACGGCGTGTTCGGCGGCCCAGCGCGTGAGCGCCGCAACGGTCCCCGGCCGGCCGTGGTGGGCCCGGCCGTAGGAGGCCGCGGTGTGCACCGAGGGCAGCGCCGCCACCACGGGTATCCCCGGCCGGTTGAAATCGATCGCGGCACGGGTCATCTCGAGGTACTCGACGGTCAGATGCGGAGGCAGCGCCGCGCGCGCGATCGGCGAGAGCCGCGGCTGCACCCAGGCGTACCCGTCGCGCACCCAGCGTCGCGCCCGCGGCGGCCGCACATAGCGGATCAGTTCGCGCAGCGCGGTGGGCAGCACCGACGGTAGCGAGTCCATGCCCGACGTTGCGAAGATCACCGCGCCCGCTCGCGGTAGCGCCGCCCACGACCGTGGATCCTGCGTCGCCGCCCACCACACGTCACGGCACGTCCAGCCGATGCGTCCGATCAGTTCGACGTCCCAATCGAGCTGCGCAGCAACGAGATTGGGCCAAATCCGGGGGTCGTCGGCGGGCAACCCGCCGGTCGGACCGTAGTAGGACAGGGAATCGCAGAAGACGAGCAGGGTCCTGCGTCCGGCTTCCGACTCAGCGGACGCCTCAGAGGACATCGCCTGCGACCTGCGCCGAGGCGTTCCACACGTCCAGACGCCAGCGGATGTCGTCCATCTGGGCCGAATCGCCGTCGCGGCGGGTGTGCCCGGCCAGCTGCACCCAACTCGCGTTGCCCATCCCGCCCAGCACAGGCCAGTTGTCGACGGGCAGACCCAGCAGCGCGGCGGTCAGCGCAGCGATCAGCCCGCCGTGGGCCACCAGCACAACCGGCCGCTCCGAACCGTCGGCGCCCCACTCCGGTTGGCCCGTCACCAGTTCCCGCACCAGGGGCAGGCTCCGGTCGGCGACGTCGACCCGGCTCTCCCCGCCGTGCGGAGCCCAGCGTGCGTCGTCGCGCCACGCCAGCCGGGCGCCGGGCGCGACGTCGTCGACCTCCAGATGCGTCATGCCCTGCCAGTCACCGAGATGGGTTTCCCGCAGCCGCGCGTCGACGGTCACCGGCAGGCCGCACTGGTCACCCAACGCCACGGCGGTGTCGAGGGCCCGGCGGAGATCGGAGGACACGATCAGCAGCGGTTGGCGTTTGGCGAGCGCTTCCGCTGCGGCCGTTGCCTGTTCGCGACCCAGGTCGGACAGGTCGGTGTCCAGCTGGCCCTGCATGCGGCTACCGGCGTTGTACTCGGTCTGCCCGTGCCGGAGCATGACCAGTTTGCGGACCGTCACGCGTCGTCCCCGCCGGACAGGTCCACCGGCACCAGCGGGCAGTCCCGCCACAACCGGTCCAGGGCATAGAAGTTCCGCTCGTCCTGGTGCTGGATGTGCACGACCACGTCGACGTAGTCGAGCAGCGTCCAGCGGCCTTCGCGGGTGCCCTCCCGGCGGGCGGGTTTGTACCCGGCCTGGCGCATCTTCTCCTCGACCTCGTCGACGATCGCGTTGACCTGACGTTCGTTGGACGCCGAGGCGATGACGAAGCAGTCGGTGATGACCAGTTGTTCGGACACGTCGATGACGACGACGTCGTCGGCGAGTTTGGCCGCCGCCGCCCGGGCGGCGATCTCGGCCATGTGGATGGCTTCAGGTGTGGCGGTCAGGGGCGGTCTCCTTCGCATGCGTTTGATAGAGGCGTCGCTTGGCGACGTACTGCACGACCCCGTCGGGCACGAGATACCAGATGGGGCGCGAGGCGTGCGCACGCTCCCGGCAGTCGGTCGACGAGATGGCCAGTGCCGGCACCTCGACCAAGTGCAGTGCGTCGGCGGGCAGTTCGGCCATCGCGGCGGAAATGTGTTTGCCGTCGAGTTCGTAACCCGGCCTGCTGACCCCGACGAAGCGGGCGATCGAGAACATCTCTTCCCAGTTCTGCCAGGACAGGATCGATGCCAGCGCATCGGCACCGGTGATGAAGTACAGGTCGGCATCGGGGTTGAGCGCGCGCAGATCCCGCAGGGTGTCCTTGGTGTAGGTAGGCCCGCCTCGGTCGATGTCGACCCGGCTGACCGAGAACATCGGATTCGAGGCGGTGGCAACGACCGTCATCAGATAGCGGTCCTCGGCTGGGGTGACCGCTCTGCTGCGCTTCTGCCAGGGCTGTCCGGTCGGGACGAACACGACCTCGTCGAGGCCGAACAGATTGGCCACTTCGCTGGCCGCGACGAGGTGCCCGTGGTGGATGGGGTCGAAGGTTCCGCCCATCACCCCGAGACGCCGTCGCGATTGCACGAATAGCGAGCTTACGGGACCGAAAGCCGCGGCCGCGGCTGCGCTCAGACCGAGGAGAGCCGGTGAGCGCCGAGTTCCTCGGACACTTCGAACGCCGCGCGGTCGGCCCGGTAGACGTCGCGGGCGTACTCCACGCACCGGCCGGCGGTGTCGCGGGTACTGCGCGTGAGCAACGTGCCGGCCGATCCGGCCCGCACGCCGAGCTGCACGCTCGAGGCGTCGTCGAGCACGATCGATTCGAGTACGGCGGTCGACCGGGCCAGCTCGATGCCGTAGCGCGAGCGCAGCAGCGCCCACAACGAGCCGTCGTCCGGCTCGTCGAGGATGCCCGGCGTCAGGTCGGCAGGCAGGTAGGTGGTCTCCAGCGCGAACGGCACGTCGTCGACGCTGCGCAGCCGGTAGAACACGTGCACCGACGCGCCGTCCGGCAGGTCCAGCGCACGGCGGACCGCAGGTTTGGCGGTCTGGTGTTCGGCCCACAACAGTTTGGCGGCGGGCCGCCGACCCATCCGCGCGACTTCCTCGGAGAAACTGCCGACATGGAAGCGCACCCGCGGTTCGGCGACGAAGGTGCCGCGCGGCGGCTTCCGGTACACCGCACCCTCGCTCTCCAGCAGGGACAGGGCTTGACGCGCGGTCATCCGGCTGACGCCGTGCTGCTCGGCCAGTTCCCGCTCCGAGGGCAGCAAGGTGTGCGGACCCAGTTGTTCGGTGGCGATCCGGTCGCGGACGTCCGCCGCGATGGACATGTACAGCGGCGTGCCGGGAGCCATCCCGCCAGATTAGTCGTGCGAGCTGGGCATCGGCGCGTATGACGGCCGGGTAAAAAGTCGTCGTCGGGATTGACGGGCGTCACATCGGCGCCGATACTCTGGTTCAACCACATGGTCTATACCACTGATCAGCCAGGAGACACCGTGACCCGTCCCGACTCCCCCGACTCGGCAGAGCTCGCCCACTTCGGGTACGCGCAGTCCCTGGAGCGGCGCACCGGCCGGTTCGCGTCGTTCGCGGTGGCGTTCGCGTTCGTCTCGATCGCCACGGGCATTTTCACCACCTACGGAGCCGTGCTGAACAGCTCGGGCCCTGTCGGAATCTGGACCTGGCCGATCGCGGTGGTCGGGCAGCTGGCTGTGGCGTTCGTGCTGGGCGCACTGGCGTCCCGCATCCCGGTCACCGGCTACCACTACCAGTGGATGTCGCGGCTGGCGAACCCGATCCTGGGCTGGATCATCGGGTGGATCTCGTTCACGTTTCTGGCGATCGTCGTCGTCGCCGTCGACTACACGATCGCCTCGACGATCCTTCCGGTGCTGCTGAACTACGAGAGCACCGCGACGATCGCGTGGGTGATGACCGCAGCGGTCCTGGTGCTGCAAGCAGTGCTGGTGGCGCTGTCCACGCCGTGGGCCGAGCGGGTGAACAACGGCCTGGTGACGCTGGAGTTGATCGGGATGGCGCTGCTGACGGTGCTGCTGCTCGTCGTCGCCGCCGTGCGCGGCGACATGGACGTCAGCAACCTGTTCAGCAAGGGCGCCGTGCCGTCCGAAGGATTCTGGAGCTTCGGTGACTGGACCTCGGCGGGCCCGTGGATGCTGGGCTTCCTGCTGGGCGCGTTCACGATCGTCGGCTTCGAGTCCGCCGCGAACTTGGCCGAGGAGACGCACGACCCGGAACGGGTGGTGCCGCGCGCCATGTGCAACGCCGTGCTGGCCTCCGGCGTTCTCGGGTTCGTCTTCCTCGTCGCGGTGACGCTGGCGGCCGGCGATCCCGTCGCGCTGGCCGAATCGGGCACCCCGATCGCCGACGTCATCAAGGCCACGCTCGGCTCGGTGGTGGCGACGCTGCTGCTGCTCATGGTGGTGCTCGCGATCTTTGCCTGCGGGCTGGTCATCATGATCACCGGGGTGCGCCTGACCTGGGCCATGTCTCGGGATCGCCGCTTTCCCGGCTGGCAGCAGTGGAACCAGATCTCACCCCGCTTCCGCACCCCGTTCAAAGCCACCCTGCTCTACTTCGCCCTGGCGCAGCTGATCCTGGCGATCTTCGCCCATTCCGAGACCGCGCTGTTCACTCTGTTCAGTGCCGCGACACTCCTGCCCGCGGTGATGTATGCCTCGACGGTGGTGTTGTACTTGATCAAACGCTCGTCGCTTCCCGCGAACGGCAAGTTCGACCTCGGAGTGTGGGAGATCCCGATCCTGGTGGTGGCGATCGTCTGGCTGGCCTTCGAGCTCGCCCTGTTCCGCGACGCCGCGTTCTCCCAGGCGTGGGCCTATGTGCTGGCGATGGTCGCCATCGGCGCGGCCTACCTCGTCTACCTGCTGATCCGCCACGGCAGGGCGAGCCTGACCATGCCGGACATGACGTCGATCGACGCCGAGCTGCGGGAGTGAGCGGGCACATCCTGGCGATCGACCAGGGCACATCGGGCACCAAGGCCGTGGTCGTCGACGACCGCGGTGCGGTGTGCGCGACGGCCGAGGTGGCGCTGCGCCCCGAGTACCTGCCCGGCGGCGGCGTCGAACAGGACCCGGAGGCGCTGTTCGACAGCGTGGTCACCGCGGGACGACGCGCACTCGCTGACGCGGGCGTGCCCGTGGCCGCGGTGGCGCTGGCCAACCAGGGTGAGACCGTGCTGGCGTGGGACCGCGCCACCGGACGCCCCCTGACCCCGGCCGTCGTCTGGCAGGACCGGCGCGCTGAGGCGCTGTGCGGATCGCTCGTGCAGCACGGCGGGCGCGTCGCCGAGCGCACCGGCCTGGTCTTGGATCCCTACTTCTCGGCGCCGAAGATGGCGTGGATCCGGGCCACCCTGACCCGCGAGGGCGTCGTCACCACCACCGACACCTGGCTGGTGCATCGGCTGTGCGGCGCCTTCGTCACCGACGCTGCGACAGCGAGCCGGTCGCTGCTGACAACGTTGGACGAGGCGGGCCCGGACTCGGGGTGGGATGACGAGCTCGTCGCGCTGTTCGGACTCGCCGGCGAGTCGATGCCCGAGATCGTGGCGTGCGACCAGATCGTCGGACACACCGACGTGTTCGGCCCGACGCTGCCCGTCGGCGGCCTGATCGTCGATCAGCAGGCCGCCCTGCTCGCCGAGAGCTGCCTGGCACCCGGTTCGGCGAAATGCACGTTCGGCACCGGGGCGTTCCTGCTGGCTCAGCTGGGCACCGAGGCGGTGCGGTCGCACTGGGGATTGACGACGTCGGTGGCCTGGCGGCTGCGCGACGAGACCGCGTTCTGCGTCGACGGTCAGGTCTACACCGCGGCGTCGGCGGTGCGCTGGGCGATCGACCTGGGCCTGGTGCCCGCAGCCGACCAGCTCGACGCGGTGTCTGCGGACTCCAGTGATGGCGTCCTCTGCGTGCCGGCGTTGGCCGGGCTGGCGGCGCCGTGGTGGAACGCAGCGGCCACCGCCAGCTTCACCGGGATGACGTTGTCGAGCACGCGGGGGCACGTGGTGAGGGCATTGCTGGAGGGAGTAGCCGCACAGGTGACCGCACTGACCGAACTCGTCGCCGCCGACCTCGGCCGACCGCTGACCCGGCTGCGCGTCGACGGCGGTCTGACCAGATCCGAGGTGCTGATGCAGGCGCAGGCCGACCTGGCGCAATTACCGGTCGAGGTCTACCCGTCCGCCCACGCGACCGCGCTCGGCGCCGCAGCCTGCGCCCGGCTGGCCGTCGACCCCGACCTCGCGGTCACCGACGCGATCGGCGCCTGGACCCCCCGGCGCACGTATCAGCCGATGTGGCCGGCCGACCGGGCCGCCGAATTCCTGGCCCGCTGGCGCCGCGCGGTCGAGGAGACCACCCCATGACCGCCGAACTCCCCGTCTCCGACATCGCCGTCGTCGGCGCCGGCATCGTCGGGTGCGCGATCGCCCGTGCGCTGGCCGGCACCCGCCTGTCGGTCACGCTGATCGAGGCCCGCGACGATGTCGGCGACGGCACCAGCAAGGCCAATACCGCCCTGCTGCACACCGGCTTCGACGCCACCCCGGGCACGCTGGAATCCCGACTCGTGGCGCGCGGCTATGACCTGCTCGGCGCCTACGCCGAACAGACCGGCATACCGGTCGAGCGCACCGGAGCCATGCTCGTCGCGTGGACCCAGGAGGAGGTCGACGCGCTGCCGGCGCTGATGGTCAAGGCAGAGGGCAACGGGTACCGGGACTGCGGCCTGCTGAGCGCCGCCGAGGTCTACCGTCGCGTTCCCGCGCTGGGGCCAGGGGCGCTGGCCGGCCTGAGTGTTCCCGGCGAATCGATCATCTGCACCTGGACCACCAACCTGGCGTTGGCCACCGACGCGGTGGCCCGCGGCGCCACGCTGATGCGCGGCGCGCAGGTGACCGCCGCCGTGCCCGGCGCCGAGTACACCACCGTGCACACCAGCCGGGGCGAGATGCGGGCCCGTTGGGTGATCAACGCCGCAGGGTTGGGCGCCGACCACCTCGACGCCGAATTCGGCCACCAGCGGCTCACAGTGACGCCGCGGCGCGGTGAACTGCTGGTGTTCGACAAGCTGGCGCGGCCGCTGTGCCCGGTGATCGTGCTCGCCGTCCCGTCCTCCCGCGGCAAAGGCGTGCTCGTCAGCCCCACCATCTACGGCAACGTGATGGTCGGACCGACGTCGGAGAACCTGACCGACCGCACGGCAACCGCCACGTCGGAGAAGGGTTTCGAGTTCCTGACGACGAAGGGCAAGGCACTGATGCCCGCCCTTTTCGACGAAGAGATCACCGCGACGTACGCCGGCCTGCGCGCGGCCAGCAATCACGACGACTACGTCATCGAGCTCGACCCCGACGCCCGCTACGTCCTGGTCGGCGGCATCCGATCCACCGGGCTGACCTCCGGCATGGCGGTGGCCGAGTACGTGACAGGCCTGCTCGCCGGCGCGGGGGTCGACGTCGGCGAACGGGACGGGCTGCCACCGCCACCGCGGATGCCGAACATCGGGGAGAACGGTGTTCGGCCGTATCAGGACGACGAGCGCATCGCCGCCGATCCCGAATACGGGCGGCTGGTCTGCTACTGCGAACGGGTGAGCGCCGGAGAGATTCGGGACGCCTTCGAATCCCCCATCCCGCCAGCGGATCTCGATGGTCTGCGGCGTCGAACCCGGGTGATGAACGGGCGGTGCCAGGGCTTCTACTGCGGCGCGCACACCGCGGCGCTGCTGGCCGAAGGGACGGCGCGATGAGCCGGGTTGCGGTCGCGATCATCGGCGGTGGCCCCTCGGGTTTGACCGCCGCGGCTGCGCTGGCGCCGACCGTGGACGGCGAGGTGCTGGTACTCGAACGCGAGGCCGACGCTGGTGGAATCCCTCGCCACAGTGACCATCTCGGCTATGGGTTACGCGATCTGCACCGGTTCACCTCCGGGCCCGCGTATGCCCGGCGGCTGACCGCGATGGCCGCCGAGGCCGGGGCATCGCTGGAGACGTCGGCGATGGTGACCGGCTGGGCCGGTGAGCGCACGCTTCAGGTCACCTCGCCGCGCGGCGTGCGGGCGGTCACCGCCGACGCGGTGATCCTCGCGACGGGAGCGCGGGAACGGCCGCGCCCGGCGCGCCTGATCCCCGGCGACCGGCCCGACGGGGTGTACACCACCGGGCAGCTGCAGAACCTCGTGCACCTGCACCATGGCCACGTCGGCACCCGCGCCATCATCGTGGGCGCCGAGCTGGTCAGCTGGTCGGCGGTGCTGACGCTGCGAGAAGCCGGTTGCGCGACGGTCGCCATGGTCAGCCGGTATCCGCGCGCCGAGGCCTATGCGGCCTTCCGCGTTGCGGGCCGCACGCTGATGCACGGCCCGGTGCTGACGAAAAGCAGGGTGGTCGCCGTGCACGGCAAGGGCCGGGTCCGTGCGGTCACCGTCGAACGCAACGGCAGCCGCCATGACATCGCCTGCGACACCGTCGTCTTCACCGGCGACTGGATACCCGACCACGAGCTGGCGCGCACCGGCGGCCTGGACATGGACCCGGCGACCCGTGGCCCGGCAGTCGACGCCGCGCTGCGCACCAGCCGGCCCGGCGTGTTCGCCGTCGGCAACCTCCTGCACCCGGTCGACACCGCTGACGGGGCCGCGCTCGACGGTCGCCACGTCGCCGCGGCGGTCCGGCAGTGGCTGCACACCGGCGGCACCGCCGAACCCGTCCACAGCGCGGCGCGCATTCGAGCCGAGGCTCCGCTGACCTGGGTTGCGCCGCAGCGTCTTTCGACGGCCGGCGGCAGCGCGCCACGCGACGACCTGTTGCTGTGGACCGACGAGTACCGCCGACTGCCCGCCCTGCGGGCCGTCCAGGACGGCCGCGTCATCGGCACCGCGCGCACGCTGTGGCCGGCCGCGCCGGGACGCGTGTACCGGGCGCCATGGTCGCTGGTCACCGGGGGCGACCCCAAGGGCGGCGAGATCACCGTGTCGCTCACCTGAGCAGCCCGCCTCCCGCCAGTGTGCGGTTTCATCTGCGACACGCGCAGCCGGGCGTATCGGGATACACACTCACGACATCGCCGGGCAGCCGCGTGCTCGCAACGCGGCCCGGACGCGGTCGAGGAAGACCGCCGGGCGGCGCAGCATCGTCGAGCTGACGCGTATCACCGACCAGTCGGCAGCCTCGAGCGCGGCCCACCGCTCGATGTCCCACGCCCTCTGCCCCGCGTCGGTCCAGTGCTGGGCGCCGTCGTATTCGACCGCGACCTGCCATTCGGGCCAACCCATGTCCAGCCGTGCGAACACCCGGCCGTAGGCGTCACGAACCTCGATCTGCGTCTGCGGCACCGGGAACCCGGCTCGCAGCAGCGCCAGTCGGGTCAGCGTCTCGTGCGGCGACTCCGCGCCTCCGTCGACCATCGGGAGGACTGTGCGCAGCCGGCGTAGCCCCCGCGCGCCGGGGTGCAGACGCGCGACGTCCATGACGTCGGCGACCTTCACGTCGACAACATTTGTCAGCGCATCGATGCGCTGGACTGCCTCGGTCTGGGGCAGCCGCCTGCCCAGGTCGAACGCCGTCCGGGCGGCCGTGGTGATCGGCAGCCCGCACACCAGGGTCACCTCGGCCGCGTCGAGCGTGTCGGTGTGCACGACGAGTCCGGCGGGCGGTCTGCGGTTGTCGTGCACCACGACCGCCGGTCGGTCGCCCTCGACCCACTTGGCGCCCAGCACCGCGGCCGCCGAGGTTGCGCCGAGGACCCCGCGACGGCCAGACCACAGCCACGCAGCCCGCGCGCGGGCGACAGCATCCAGTTCGGCGCCACGCGGAATCCAGACGCCGGGATACACCGCCTCGTGGTGACGACGCAGTTGCCGGAACGTGAGCTGGCCCGCGGCCAGCGCTTCCGATGCGATGAACGGCCACTCGATCTCGGTCATGCCGGCCAGCGTGTGCGCAGCCACCGACACAAGCGCGCCTCAAACCCGGTTGTCCACAGCCCGCCGCGCCGAGTGTGAGGCCTCATCCGCCCGTCGCGGCGTGTCGCGGATGAAAGCGCACACTCGGCGAGCTAGACCGGCAGGAGCGAGTCGATCACCGAGGCCAGCTGCTTGGCCGAACGGCATTCGTGCATGGTGATGAGGTCGGTGTAGCGCGGCACCGCGGAGTCGCCGCTGCCCCAGAGATGCTTCGGCTCGGGATTGAGCCAGTGCGCGTGGCGACTGGCGTTGACCATGTGGGCGAGCAGATCGGCTTGGGGGTTGCGGTAGTTGTTGCGGCCGTCGCCGAGCACCAGCAGCGAACTGCGAGGCGAGAGCACGTTCGGATACTTGTCCAGGAACGACACGAACGCGTGGCCGTAATCGGAATGGCCGTCGCGGGTGTACACGCCCGCCTCCCGGGTGATGCGCTGCACCGCCACCGCCAAATCGGCGTCGGGGCCGAACAATTCGGTCACCTCGTCGGTGGTGTCGATGAAGGCGAAGACACGAACCCGCGAGAACTGCTGCCGCAGCGCATGTACCAGCAGCAGGGTGAAATGGCTGAACCCGGCGACCGAGCCCGACACGTCACACAGCACCACGAGTTCCGGCCGGGCCGGATGCGGCTTCTTGAGCACCACGTCGATCGGCACCCCACCGGTGGACATCGACTTGCGCAGCGTCTTGCGCAGGTCGATCTCCCCGGCGCGGGAGCGTCGCCGACGGGCGGCCAGCCGGCTGGCCAGCGTGCGCGCAAGCGGCGCCACCACCGTGCGCATCTGCCGGAGCTGTTCTCCCGATGCGCGCAGGAACTCGACGTTCTCCGCCAGCTGAGGCACCCCGTAGGTCTGCACATGCTCGCGGCCGAGCTGTTCGGCGGTACGCCGCTTCGTCTCGGCCTCCACCATCTTCCGCAACTGTGTGATGCGTTGCGCGGCAAGCGCTTTCGCGATCTGCTCCTGGGTGGGCGTCGGCTCTTCGCCGTAGGGCGCCAGCAGCCCGGCCAGCAACCGGCCTTCCAGGCTGTCCAGACTCATCGCCTTGAGCGCCTGATACGACGAATACGACGGTCCCCTGCTCGAGTTGTAGCGGCCATAGGCTTCCACGATCTGCGCGATCATCGCCGCCAGCCGCTCGTCGAGCTGACCCGCATCGTCGTTGTCGGAGAGCAGATCGAGCAGCGCCTGCCGCATCGCCTCGACGTCGTCGGGCGGCACGCTCGTGCCGTCGGCGGACTCGTCGGAGAGCACGGTGCGCGACCCCAGCGCAGCCGGGAAATACAGGTCGAACAGCGCGTCGTAGGTGTCGCGGTGATCCGGGCGGCGCAGCACCGCGCACGCAATGCCCTCCCGCAGGGCCAACCGGTCGGCCATGCCGAGCACCGTCATCACCCGCCCGGCGTCGACGGTCTCCGAGGGGCCCACCGCGATACCCGCGCCGCGCAGCGCCTCGACGAACTCCACCAGATGGCCGGGAATGCCATGCGGCGCAAGGGGTTGCGGCGGGCGCGTGCGACGCGGGGCCATCAGTTGAGCCTCAGCTCCCCGGCGGCCTTGACCTGATCGGACTGGTGTTTGAGGACCACGCCGAGCGTCGCGGCGATCAGCTCGTCGTCGATGGTGTCCAGGCCCAGCGCCAGCACCGTGCGCGCCCAGTCGATCGTCTCGGCCACCGAGGGCACCTTCTTGAGCGCCATCCCGCGCAGCACGCCGACGATGCGGACGAGCTCTTCGGCCAGGCGCTCGGGCAACTCCGGCACCCGCGAGAGCAGGATGCGCCGTTCCAGATCCGGATCGGGGAAGTCGATGTGCAGGAACAGGCAGCGGCGCTTGAGCGCCTCGGACAGCTCACGGGTGGCGTTGGAGGTCAGCACCACCAGCGGCTTGCGTTCGGCGACGATGGTGCCGAGTTCGGGCACGGTGACGGCGAAGTCGCTCAGCACCTCGAGCAGTAGACCTTCGATCTCGATGTCCGCCTTGTCCGTTTCGTCGATCAACAGCACGGTCGGCTCGGTGCGTCGGATCGCGGTCAACAACGGTCGGGACAGCAGGAACTCCTCGGAGAACACGTCGGTCTTGGTCTGGTCCCAATCACTCGAGCCCGCTTGGATGCGCAGGATCTGCTTGGCGTGGTTCCACTCGTACAGCGCACGGGCCTCGTCGACGCCCTCGTAGCACTGCAGCCGCACCAAGCCCGACCCGGTGGCCTGGGCGATCGCGCGCGCCAGCTCGGTCTTGCCGACACCTGCGGGTCCCTCCACCAGCAGCGGCTTGCCGAGCCGGTCGGCGAGGAACACCGCGGTGGCGGTCGCGGTGTCGGGCAGGTATCCGGTCTCGGCCAATCGACGCGCGACGTCGTCGATGTCGGCGAACAGCGGCGCTGGGCGCGCGGGGACACTCACAGTGCTTCTCCTGACTAGGGACGGGTCTGACCGTCGCCCCAGACGATCCATTTGGTCGACGTCAACTCGGGGAGCCCCATCGGTCCTCGGGCGTGCAGCTTCTGCGTCGAGATGCCGATCTCGGCGCCGAAGCCGAACTGTTCTCCGTCGGTGAATGCGGTCGACGCGTTCACCATCACCGCTGCGGCATCGACCCGCTCGGTGAAGCGGTGCGCCGCAGCGAGATCCGTGGTCACGATGGCCTCGGTATGACCCGTGCCGTAGGTGTTGACGTGTGCGATCGCGGCATCGACGTCGTCGACGACGGCGAGCGCGATGTCCATCGACAGGAACTCGGCGCGCAGTTCGTCGTCGGTCGGATCGGCGTGCACCGTCACCCCGGCAGCCTGCAGTGCGCCCGTCAGCCGGGGCACCGCGGACTCGGCGATACCCGCATCGATCAACAAGGTCTCGGCGGCGTTGCACACACTGGGCCTGCGGGTCTTGGCGTTGAGCACGATGGCCTCGGCCATGTCGAGATCGGCCGACGAGTGCACGTAGACATGGCAATTGCCGACGCCGGTCTCGATGGTCGGAACCTGCGCGTCGCGCACGACCGCGTCGATCAGTCCCGCCCCTCCGCGCGGGATCACCACGTCCACCAGACCACGCGCCTGGATGAGGTGCGTGACACTGGCCCGGTCCTCGCTCGGAAGCAGCTGGACCGTGTCGGGGTCGAGCCCCTCGGCGGACAGTGCCGCACGCAGCGCCTCCACCAGGGCGGCGTTCGACCGGGCGGCCGACGAGCTACCGCGCAGCAGGACGGCGTTGCCGGACTTCAACGTCAGACCGAACGCGTCGACGGTGACGTTGGGCCGGCCTTCGTAGACGATGCCGACGACGCCGAGCGGGACGCGCTGCTGGCGCAACTGCAGACCATTGGGCAGGGTCCGCCCCCGCAGTACCTCACCGACAGGGTCGGGAAGCCCGGCCACCTGGCGCAGCCCCTCGGCGATTCCGTCCACCCGCGCCGGGGTCAGCGCGAGCCGGTCCAGCATCGCCTCCGGAGTGCCCGCGGCGCGGGCCGCGGCCAGGTCGGCTTCGTTGGCCTCGAGGACCGCGCGGGTGTTCAGCAACAAGTGATCGGCCGCTGTGCCCAGCGCGCGGTTCTTGGCATCGGTGCTCAGCGTCGCCAGGGCGCGCGAGGCGGTACGGGCGCGCCGCGCGGCGGCGTGTACCTGCCCGCGCAGATCGTCGCCGACCGCCTCTGAACCGACACTGCGCTCCGCTGCGTGCAGACTCATCCGCCCAGCGTAGCGTTGCCGCGGTGGCGAGGATCTGCGTGGTGGGCAGTGTCAATGCCGATCTGACCTTCACTGTCGAGGCGCTGCCGAAGCCCGGCGAGACCGTACTCGCGTCGGCCCTGGCGTCCAGCGCAGGCGGTAAAGGCGGAAATCAGGCTGTCGCGGCGGCGCGCGCAGGCGCAGACGTGCGCCTGGTCGCCGCATTGGGCACCGACGCAGCCGCTGCGGCGCTGCGTACGCACCTGCTGGCCAACGACGTCGACCTGCAGGCCGTGGTCGAGGTGCCGGGCCCGAGCGGTTCGGCCGCGATCGTCGTCGACGCCGGCGCAGAGAACTGCATCGTGGTGGCGCCGGGCGCCAATGCGCACCTGACCGTGACGTCGGCCGCGACGCGGTCGATGATCGCCGCGGCCGATGTCGTGCTGATCTCGCTGGAGATCCCTTTCGCCACCGCACTCGCCGCGGCCGGCGTGGGGCGCGACGGTGGCGCTGTGGTGATGGTCAACGCCTCCCCCGCTCTGACCGATCCCGAGCACCGCAGGCAGCTGACCGAGCACGCCGACGTCATCGTCGTCAACGAGACCGAGGCCTCGGACTGGCAGGGCGCGCCGGTGGGCCACCTGGTCATCACGCGGGGCGCCCGCGGTGCCCGTCACGTGACCGACGGTTCGTCGCACGACGTGCCCGCTCCCGCCGTGGAGGCCGTGGACACCACGGGCGCGGGCGACGTGTTCGCCGGCGTACTGGCCGCGGCCTGGCCCACCGGCGCCGACCAGGCGCTGCGACGAGCGTGCGCAGCAGGCGCGCTGGCGACGCTGGTGTCCGGTGCGGGCGACTGCGCTCCGACCCGTGAGGCGATCGACGATGTGCTGGAGGGCCGGTAGCTAGTCCTGCGGCACGCAGCGGTGGATCTCGTCGAGCCAGGTGCGCGCCGACATGTCCGACGGCGCGCGCCAGTCGCCGCGCGGTGACAGCGAACCACCGGCCGACACCTTGGGCCCGTTGGGCAGCGCCGAACGCTTGAACTGGCTGAACGAGTAGTAGCGCTGAGCGAAAACTTCCAGCCAGTGCCGGATTTCGGCGATGGTGAACGACGGCCGCTTGTCCTCGGAGATACCGAACGGCCAGTCGCCGCGGTCGGCGTCGCGCCACGCATGCCAGGCCAGGAACGCCACCCGGGAGGGGCGGAACCCGTAGCGAAGCACCTGGAACAGCGAGAAGTCCTGCAGCACATACGGACCCACCTTGTCCTGGCTGCTCTGGATCTCCTCGTCCTCGCCGGCGGGCACCAGTTCGGGGCTGATCTCGGTGTCCAGGACGTCGGCGAGCACCTCGTTGACGGTCTCGTCGAACTGCTCTGACGAGATCACCCAGCGAATCAGGTGCTGGATCAACGTCTTCGGCACACCGCCGTTGACGTTGTAGTGCGACATCTGATCGCCGACCCCGTAGGTGGACCAGCCCAGCGCCAGCTCGGACAGATCGCCGGTGCCCAGCACGATGCCGCCGCGATAGTTGGCCAGCCGGAACAGGTAATCGGTGCGCAGGCCTGCCTGCACGTTCTCGAACGTGACGTCGTACACCTTCTCGCCCCGCGCGAAGGGGTGGTCGAGTTCTTTGAGCATCAGCTCGGCGGTGGCCTTGATGTCGATTGTCTCGAACGTGACGCCCAGCGCCTCGGCCAGCCGCGTGGCGTTGTTCTTGGTGCGCTCGCCGGTGGCGAATCCGGGCAGGGTGTACGCGAGAATGTCACTGCGCGGACGTTCTTCGCGATCCATGGCGCGCGCCGCGACGATCAGCGCGTGGGTGGAGTCCAGGCCCCCCGACAACCCCAGCACCACCTTCGGATACTCGAGAGCGCGCAGCCGCTGCTCGAGGCCGGAGACCTGGATGTTGTATGCCTCGTAGCAGTCTTGTTCGAGCCGCGCCGGATCGTTGGGCACGAACGGGAACCGCTGCACCTCGCGGCGCAGGCCGATATCGCCGGCAGGAGGATTCAGCGTGAACTCGATGCGCCGGTAGGAGTCGTCGTCGATCAGGTGGTGTCGCCTGTTGTCGTCGAACGTCCCCATCCGGGTCCGCTCGTTGCGGAGCAACTGGACATCCACATCGGCCACCGAGCGCCGCTCCCCCTTGGGGAAACGTTCCGACTGCGCAAGGCACACGCCGTTCTCCCAGATCATGGTCTGCCCGTCCCACGCCAGGTCGGTCGTCGATTCTCCTTCTCCTGCAGCGGCATACACATAGGCGGCCAGACAGCGGGAGGACGCCGACCGGGCCAGTAGCGAGCGATCCTCGGCCCGGCCGATCGTGATGGGGCTTCCGGAGAGGTTGGCCAGCACCGTCGCACCCGCCAGCGCCGCCTCCGCGCTGGGCGGCACGGGAACGAACATGTCCTCGCAGATCTCAACGTGCAGAACGAAGTCGGGCAGGTCTTCGGCGGCGAAGAGCAGGTCGGGCCCGAACGGCACGTCGACTCCCCCGATCCTGATCTCGCCGCTCTCGTCGTCGCCGGCGGCGATCTGGCGCTTCTCGTAGAACTCGCGGTAGGTGGGCAGATACGACTTCGGCACCACACCGAGGATCTGGCCGCGATGGATCACCACGGCGGTGTTGTAGATGCGATGGCGGTGCCGCAGCGGGGCGCCCACGACGAGAACCGGTAGCAGCGCAGCGGAGCCGGCCGTGACGTCGCCGACCGCGGTCTCGACGGCTTCGAGCAGTGCGTCCTGCATGACGATGTCTTCGATGGAGTAGCCCGACAGGGTCAACTCGGGAAACACCGCAAGGCCCACGTTGTCGTCGTGACACTGCCGCGCGATGCGCAGCACCGACTCGGCGTTGCCGGCCGGATCGGCCAGTGCCGTGTGATGGGTGCAGGCGGCGACGCGGACGAACCCCTGCTGATACGCCGAGTAAAAGTCCATGCCCCATAGTGCCCCGAAGTGTCTGCGTTCATTCGCTGGGTATGCACGACCTCATGAGCAAGACAGCAATCCTGGTGATCGACATGATGAACACCTATCAGCACCCCGACGCCGAGAAGCTGATACCGCATGTCGAGCCGATCGTCGATCCGTTGAGCCGTCTCGTCGCCGCAGCGCAGAAGCGCGACGACATGGACTTGATCTACGTCAATGACAACTACGGCGACTTCAGCGCCGAATTCAGCGACATCGTCCGCGGAGCGCTCGACGGCGCGCGGCCCGACCTCGTCAACCCGATCGTTCCGCAGCACGGTTTGCGGGTGATGACCAAAGTCCGCCACAGCGCGTTCTACGCGACGTCTCTGGCCTACCTGTTGACGCAGTTGAAGCCGGACCGCCTCGTGCTCACCGGTCAGGTCACCGAGCAGTGCATCCTGTACACCGCCCTGGATGCCTACGTCCGGCACTTCCCGGTGGTGATCGCGCGTGATGCCGTCGCGCACATCGATCCAGGACTCGGCGACGCCGCGCTGCAGATGATGGAACAGAACATGAGCGCCGAGATCCTCGACCGCGCGGAGGACTGCCTGCGCTGACCGAACGCCTCGACCGCGCATAGTAAGGTTAGCCTTCGGTTAGGTGGCGGCTGCTGTCCGCTGCGCGTTTCGAGTCGAGGACACCACGATGATGCGAGCCCGCCTGCGCAGCTGCGTGTCGCTGCTGGCGGTCACTGCGAGCACCCTGGTCGGCTGTGGGGCTTCCGAGGCCGTCGGCAATGACGCTGCGACGACGACCGGGGAAGGCCGGACCACGTACCCGCTCACGATCGAGAACTGCGGGATCGAGCAGACCTTCACCGCGGCGCCGGCGCGGGTGGTGTCACTGGACCAAGGGTCGACCGAATTGCTGCTGTCGCTCGGACTTGCGGATCGCATCGTCGGTACCGCGTCGTGGACCGACCCGGTGTTGGACAGCCTCGCCGAGGCGAACGCGACCGTGCCCCGGCTGGCCGACAATGCCCCCAGTTACGAAGCGGTGATGGGCACCGACCCCGACTTCGTGACCGCGTCGTTCGGCCGTCACCTCAAAGAACAGGGCGGCGTGGCGACGCGTGCGCGCTTTGCCGAGTCCGGCATCCCCAGCTACCTGTCGCCGACCGACTGCGAAGACG
Organism: Actinomycetota bacterium; assembly: GCA_040752555.1. Taxonomy (GTDB): domain Bacteria; phylum Actinomycetota; class Actinomycetes; order Mycobacteriales; family Mycobacteriaceae; genus Mycobacterium. The sequence goes on from JBFMGT010000006.1 coordinate 120,429, forward strand.
GCCGCTCGATCAACGGCGGCGCCAAACGAAGCGCTCCGATCACGATCGAGTCGCTGTACCAGGAGATCACGGACATGGCCGCGGTGTTCGACGTGCCGAGCCGCGGTGAGCGGCTGGTGAACGACTTGAAACAGCGTGTCGCCCAGGCGAAATCCCGGGCACCGCGCACCGATCGCACCGTGGCCTTCTGGTTCGCCGACACCAAGACCCCCTACATCGGCGGGGCGTTCGGGTCGACCAACCTGATCACCGAACTCGCCGGTGCGCGGACCGCTTTCCCGGAGATCGCCGATGACTGGGCCGCGTTGAGCTGGACCTCGATGGTGGAACGCAGCCCCGACGTCATCGTGCTCGGGGATCTGGCCCGCAATCGGTTCCCGGGCGACAAGCTCGTCGACAAGAAGGCCTTCCTGGCCTCGGATCCCGTCACCGCGGTCATGCCCGCGGTCGCCGAGCAGCGTTACGTCGCGTTGCACGGCGCGGAGATGAACCCGTCGATCCGCATGGTCGACGGCATCGAGAAATTGGTGGACTGGCTTGCCGATCACCCGCAGTAACCGTTCACCGGTGTTGCTCGCGGCCAGTGCGCTGTTGTTGCTGTTCTCCGTCCTGGCCGCGATCTCCCTTGGCGGCGAGGGAATCACGCTGATCAACGTCCGCGACATCCTCACCAACCACCTGCACCTGACCGACATCGAGGTGCGGACCTTCAAAGACGTCATCGTCTGGCAGGACCGGATGCCCCGCTCGCTGGTCGCCGCCGCCGTGGGGGCCGGACTGGCCGTCTGCGGGGTGATCCTGCAATCGCTGCTGCGCAACCCGCTCGCCGATCCGTTCCTGCTGGGTATCTCCTCCGGAGCGTCGACCGGGGCGGTGGTGATCGGGGTGCTGGGACTCGGCACGTCGGCGCTCGGGGTGTCGGGAGGTGCGTTCGTCGGCGCCGTCGTGTCCTTCGGTGCCGTACTTCTGCTCGGCCGGCTGGCGGGCGGCAGCACCGACAGGGTCGTCCTCGCCGGAATCGCGATGACCCAGTTGTTCTCGGCGCTCACATCGTTCGTGATCTTCGCCTTCGCCGACTCCGACGAAGCGCGCGGAGTGCTGTTCTGGTTGCTCGGTTCGCTCGAAAGTGTCCGCTGGGACGACGCATGGCTCACCACGTCGGTGGCTGTGGTCGGCGTGGCGCTGTGTTGGGCGGCAGCGCGGCTCCTCGACGCCTTCACCTTCGGCGACGAAGTCGCCGCGTCACTGGGCGTCCCGGTGCGCAAGGTCCGCACCGGATTGCTCGTGCTCACCGCACTGCTGACCGCGGCGCTGGTCAGCGTGGCGGGCGCGGTCGGGTTCGTCGGATTGATCCTGCCGCACGCTGCGCGCTACCTGGTCGGTCCGGGCCATGCGCGGCTCATTCCGCTGAGCGCGCTGCTGGGCGCGATCTTCTTGGTGTGGGTCGACGCGTTGTCCCGCATCGCTTTTCATCCCACCCCGCTCCCGCTGGGGGTCGGGACGGCCTTGATCGGGGTCCCGGCGTTCGTGGCGATCATGTTCTCCCGCAGGGGCAGAACGTGACGCTGCGCGCCGACACGGTCACCTGGGATCGCGGCGGCACCCTGGTCGTCGACGGTGTCAGCGTCGACCCCGAGCCCGGGCAGACCGTGGGCCTGCTCGGTCCCAACGGATCGGGAAAGTCGTCGCTGCTGCGCTTGCTGTCCGGTTATGTGACCCCCACCGCCGGTGTCGTGGAACTCGACGGTCGGGACATTTCGGGTCTGCGCCGGCGCGACCTCGCGCGCCGCGTCGCCGTGGTGGCCCAGCACGTCGACACCGACACCGATCTGACGATCGAGGAGATCGTCAAGCTCGGCCGGCTGCCCCACCACGGCGCCTTCGGCGGCGTTGGCTCCGACGACGCCGCCGCCGTCGCCGCGGCCCTGGCCCACACCGGGTTGACCGACAGAGCACATCGACGGTGGCACAGTCTGTCCGGCGGCGAGAAGCAGCGCACGCAGATCGCCAGGGCGCTCGCACAGGAACCCCGCGAACTACTCCTCGACGAACCGACCAACCATCTGGACATCCGTCACCAACTGGAGCTCATGACGTTGGTGAGCCGGCTGCCGATCACGACGATCATCGCCATCCACGATCTGAACATGGCCGCGATGTTCTGCGACCGCGTGATGGTGCTGCAGCAGGGCCGCGTGGTTGCCGCGGGCACTCCGCACGACGTCGTGACCGAGGAGCTCATCGCCGAGGTGTACGGCGTACGCGCCGAGGTCGAAGACACCCCGAGCGGGTTGCGTGTCCACTTCCTGCCCCACCCCACCGGCGCATCCGCATGAGCGGCGCCGCACCGCGGCGTTCCGGCGTGATCAGCGAATTCCGCCGCGCCTCGCAGATGGTGAAGCTGCTGGTGGTCACTCAACTCGCCTTCAACGTCGGCTTTTTCATGGTGTTGCCGTACCTCTCGGTGCACCTGAGCACCGATCTCGGTCAGGTGGCGGCCGTCGTGGGCGCCGTGCTGGGCTTGCGCACCGTCGCCCAGCAGGGGCTGTTCTTCGTCGGCGGCGCCATCGCCGACCGGATCGGCACGAAGGCCGCGACGCTGACCGGCTGCGCGATTCGGGCGGCCGGCCTGCTCACCCTGGGGCTGAGCCCGTCGGTGGCCGGAGTCACCGCCGGGGCGGTGCTGACCGGCTTCGCCGCAGCGTTGTTCTCCCCGGCCGTGGAGGCCGCACTCGCCCGGGCGGCCACCGTCCGTCTCGATGCCTTCGCGCTGTTCAACGCGTTCGGCCAGATCGGCGCGTTCGTGGGTCCACTGATCGGCGCCCTGCTGCTCAGTGTCGACTTCGCCGCGGTGTCAATCGCAGGGGCAACGGTTTTCGTGGTCATCGGGCTGGCTCATCTGCGCTGGCTGCCCCGCGACGAGCACTGGACGCCCGCCGACCGTGCGGTGCTGCGCGGTCTCACCGCCACCGTGGGCAACGGGCCGTTTCTGTGGTTCGCGTTCGTCATGGCGGTGCAGCTGGTCGCGTACAACCAGCTCTACCTCCTGCTGCCCTTCGAACTCGACCGCGGGTGGGGCGACCAACACCTCCTCGGTGTCCTGCTCGCGCTGTCCTCGATCGTGGTCGTCGCCGCGCAGATCCGCACCGCCGCCTGGGCGGGCCGCAGACCGATCCCGCACGCGCTGTGCATCGGCCTGCTGATGACCGCGGTGGGCGCAGCGAGCGCTGCGACCGCGGCGGCGGTCGGTGGCCGCCTGGCGGTCATCGCCGGGACCACGGCGTTCGTCGTGCTGTTGGCCCTAGGCCAGATGATCATCGCGCCGACCGCCCGCGCCGCGGTGCCTGCCTTCGCCGACGAGCGGTACCTCGGCGCCTACTACGGCATGTACGCCTCGATCGGCGGAATCCTGGTCCTGCCTGCGGCCGCCGGACTGGGCGCCATCATCGACGCGGCGCCGGACAGCGCGGCCGGACGTGCGGCACCATGGCTGGCGCTGGCGTTCGTCCTGGTGCTCGCCGCCGGGTTCGCCAGACGATTCCCCACCGAGATGCGCTCGAGCACCGCCCTTTGACGAAACGCTGACCTGCACTGATGGCTCCTGCACCTATCCTCGAACACGTGGAAGCCCCCGAACTGATCACCGCTCTGCGCGGCCGGCGGGTCGCCGTTCTCACCGGGGCCGGAATGTCGACGGATTCGGGGATCCCGGATTACCGCGGTCCGGATTCACCGCCGGCCAACCCGATGACCATCAAGCAGTTCACCTCGGACCCGGTGTTCCGGCAGCGATACTGGGCACGCAACCACGTCGGGTGGCAACACATGGACGAGCGCCGGCCCAACGCCGGGCACCGCGCGCTGGCCGCGCTGGAACGCGCCGGTGTCGTCACCGGTCTCATCACCCAGAACGTCGACCTGCTGCACACCAAGGCGGGCAGCCGCGCGGTCATCGATCTGCACGGCACCTATGTGCACGTGGTGTGCCTGCAGTGCGGGTACGGCATGTCGCGGGCGGCGCTCGACGAGATGCTCGAAGCAGCCAATCCCGGGTTCCGCGAGCGGGTGGCGCGCCTGGACAGTATCGCCGTGGCCCCCGACGCCGATGCCGTCGTCGGCGACACGTCCACCTTCCGGATCGTGGACTGCCCCGCCTGCGGCGGCATGCTCAAACCCGACATCGTGTACTTCGGCGAGAGCGTGCCGAAACCCCGGGTGGACGAGGCGTACGCGATGGTCGACGACGCCGACGCACTGCTGGTCGCCGGCTCATCGCTGACGGTGTACTCCGGGTATCGCTTCGTCCGGCACGCCGCGGCAAGGGGCATCCCCATCGCGATCGTCAACCGCGGCCGTACCCGCGGCGACGAGCTGGCGACGGTCAAGATCGACAACGGATGTTCGCCGATGCTGGCGCTGCTCGCCGACGAGTTGCCCGCCCTGCCGAGCGCGGTGTGACCGTGGTGACCTCTGCGCTGTCGGGGCTACGTCCCCCGTCCGGACCGGCGTCGCGCAGGTGGGGTGTCGGCATCGGCGATGCCGTGGTCGGTCTCGCCCGCGTTCCCGACCCGCTCCAGGGTGCGGTGCGGCTGCTCAACCACTTCGGCGGCCTCGCGGTCAGCGGGAAGCAGGTCGAGTTCGACGGCGACTCGGTCGACTGGTCCGATGTCGTGGACATCGAAACCCACAGTCTGGTCGGCTATCTTCTCTCCGACGCGCTACAGACCCAGGTCGGCCGGCTTCCGCTGCCGCGCTTCCCGTTTCGCCGTCGCCTGCTCGACCTCGTGTCGGACGCGGTGCTGACCGCTGCCGTCGCCGCGGCGGGCGGCCCGCTGTCGAGCCTTCTCGACGTCCGAATCCCTGCCGAGGTGAATTACCGTGGCCTGCTGCGTGACCGCACGCTGTCGGCGGGCGTGCTGGCCACGTTGCTGCTCGCCGATCCGGCAGTGCGTCGCGCGGTGCTCGAGACCGCGCAGGCGCACGGGGTGCCGGTACGCCGCGCCGACGACGACGCCATCGATGCGGCCGAGCGGCGCGCGCGGTGGCTCAAGGACCGGTTCTAGACCGCCACCAGATCGTCGGCATGCACGACAGCTCGCCGCATTTCGGCGGGGAGATCCGAGGTCGACCGGCCCAGCATGCTCGCCAGTTCGACCGCGTCGTAGGCCACCACGCCGCGGGCCACCATCGTCGCGTCGTGGCTGCGCAATTCGACGACATCGCCACCGTAGAATCGCCCGCTGACCGCGGTGATGCCAGCCGGCAGCAGCGAACGACGCTGGCGCACAACGGCATTGATCGCGCCATCGTCGAGGGTCAACGCCCCAGCCGCTTCGGCGGCGTAGCGCACCCAGAATCGGCGCGCCGACATCCGCTCGGCGCGGGGAGCGAAGACCGTGCCCACCGACGCGTCGGCCAGCGCGGCTGCGGCGTCAGCAGCGGCGGCGAGGAGCACGGGCACCCCCGCGTCGGCGGCGAGCAACGCCGACGACAGTTTGGACGTCATTCCCCCGGTGCCCAGATGACTACCCCGCCCGGCCGTCACCCCGGCCAGGTCGTCGGGCCCGGCGACCTCGGAGATGAAGCGCGCATTGCCTTTCCGCGGATCGCTGTCGTAGAGCCCGTCGACATCGGACAGCAAGATCAGCGCGTCCGCGCCCACCAGGTGCGCGACCAGCGCCGAAAGCCGGTCGTTGTCGCCGAACCGGATCTCGTTGGTGGCCACCGTGTCGTTCTCGTTGACGATCGCCACGGCGTGCAGCGCTCGGAGCCGGTCGAGCGTGCGCTGAGCGTTGGTGTGCTGCACCCGCATCGAGATGTCGTGGGCGGTGAGCAGCACCTGCCCGACGGTGCGTTGATAGCGGCCGAACGCGGTGCTCCACGAATTCACCAGTGCCACTTGACCGACGCTGGCGGCGGCCTGTTTGGTGGCCAGATCGGTGGGGCGCCTCGTCAACCCCAGCGGTTCGATTCCGGCGGCGATCGCACCCGAGGACACGATCACCACATCGGAGCCTGCCTTCATCCGCGCTTCGATCGCGTCGACGAGGTGATGCAGGCGGCCGCTGTCGAACTCGCCGGTCGGCGTGGTCAAGGCGGTGGTGCCGATTTTGACGACCACCGACCGAGCGGTGCGAACCGCCTCGCGGTGGCGACTCATTCGGATCTCATTGCTCTTCGCGCGAGCGCTCATCGGCCTGACTTTCCCGACGCGCCTTCCTCGCCGCCTTACGCTCATCGGCCGACACCCGCTCGTTCTGCTCGAGCCGAATGTCGGTGCCGCGGCCCGACAGGTGCACGTCGACGCCGGCGGGGGTCTGCGGTTCCCAATCGAACGTCATGTCGCCGATCGTCACCGCGCAACCCGGCCGCGCGCCGAGCTTGAGCAATTCGTCCTCTACCCCGAGGCGCGCCAATCGGTCACCCAGGTATCCGACGGCTTCGTCGTTGTCGAAGTTGGTCTGAGCCACCCAGCGCTGCGGACGGGTGCCGCGCACCACGAACCCGCCCTCGCCGTCCGGCTCGACGGAGAACGACGTCTCGTCGACGGGTACGGGCCGGATCACCGGGCGCCGCGGAACGACCTCGGGTTGCGCGGCGCGGTAAGCCGCGACCATGTCCCAGAGTGCGAAGACCAACGGCCGCAAGCCTTCTCGAGCCACGGTCGACACCTCGAACACCGGCCAGCCGAACTTCTCAGCGATCTCGTCGGAGACGAAGTCGGCGAGTTCGCGGGCGTCCGGCACGTCGATCTTGTTGAGCACCACCGCGCGCGGCCGCTCGGCGAGATCCCCGAGCGTGGAGTCACCCTGCAGCGTCGGCGTGTAGGCGGCGATCTCGGCTTCGAGCGCCTCGATGTCGGAAATCGGGTCTCGGTTCGGTTCCAGCGTCGCGCAGTCGACCACGTGCACGAGCACGGCGCAGCGTTCGATGTGGCGCAGGAAGTCCAGCCCCAGCCCGCGGCCCTCGGACGCGCCGGGAATCAGTCCGGGGACGTCGGCGACGGTGAACGTGTGGTCCCCGGCTGAGACCACCCCGAGGTTGGGGGCGAGTGTGGTGAACGGATAGTCGGCGATCTTGGGCTTGGCCGCGGAGATCGCCGACACCAGCGACGACTTGCCGGCCGACGGGAATCCGACCAGCCCCACGTCAGCGACGGTCTTGAGTTCGAGCGTGAGATCGCGGACCTCACCCTTCTCGCCGAGCAGCGCGAAACCGGGCGCCTTGCGGGCACGCGACGCCAGAGCGGCGTTGCCCAATCCGCCACGACCGCCTGCGGCTGCTTCGAAGCGGGTACCGGGGCCGACGAGGTCGGCGAGCAGCCGGCCCTGTTCGTCGAGGACGACGGTGCCGTCGGGCACCTTCACCTCGAGGTCGGCGCCTGCAGCTCCGTCACGATTGCTGCCTGCGCCCTGTTTCCCGGAGGGCGCGACCACGTGAGGGTGGAAGTGGAAGTCGAGCAGCGTGTGTACCTGCGGGTCGACGACGAAGACGATGCTGCCGCCGCGGCCCCCGTTACCACCATCCGGACCACCGAGAGGCTTGAACTTCTCCCGGTGCACCGAGGCGCAGCCGTTGCCGCCATTACCCGCCCGGGCGTGAATCACCACGCGGTCGACGAAGCGGGTCATCGATGTCCTCCTCTCTCAGAGCCGCAACCGACATCTGGGCGCCACCGTGCGACTGCGCGGCACCACAACGTCGATCTCGACGCGGAGAAAGGGTCAGGCGTCGGTGCGGGTCACCCGCACGATGTTGACGTACTTGCGGCCGCGCTTGGTGCCGAACTCGACCGCACCCGGCGCCGTGGCGAACAGGGTGTCGTCACCGCCACGGCCGACGTTGACGCCGGGGTGGAAGTGCGTGCCACGCTGCCGGACGAGGATCTCGCCGGCCTTGACGACCTGCCCGCCGAACCGCTTGACGCCGAGCCGCTGGGCGGCTGAGTCGCGACCGTTGCGTGAGCTGGAAGCGCCCTTCTTGTGTGCCATGTCTGTCGCTCCCGTCGTTACTTGATGCCGGTGACCTTGAGGACCGTCAGCTGCTGACGGTGCCCCTGGCGCTTGTGATAGCCGGTCTTGTTCTTGAACTTGTGGATGCGGATCTTCGGACCCTTGGTGTGCTCGAGGACCTCGCCGGTGACAGCGACCTTCTCCAGCGCCGTGGCGTCGGTGGTCACGTTGGCGCCGTCCACGACGAGCGCCACGGGCAGCGACACCGTGCCGCCGGGCTCGACGTCGAGCTTCTCCACCTTGACGATGTCACCGGCGGCGACCTTGTACTGCTTGCCACCGGTCTTGACGATCGCGTACGTGGCTGTTTGCGCTGCCATCGTTGGTCATCCTCTACTTCGCGTGCGGGCGCGCATCACCTGGCGGTCTGCGTGCGGGTCTTGGTGCGGGACCTGTCATCCCTGCCCCGGGCCGGCGGTAGGCAGGCCCTGGAGACAACTGCTCAAGGTTACGTGAGCAGCGGGTTGAGGGTCAAACCGCTCAGTCGTGACTGGGCGGCCCCGCTGGGCGTGCGGCGGCGCGCCTGCGCTGCCGGACGGGTCGAGCGGCGACGGGAGCGGGCTCGTCGTCAACCTCGGAGTTGTCCTCATCGTCTTCGTCAGAGTCCTCGTCGTCAGAGTCCTCGTCGTCTTCGTCAGAGTCCTCGTCGTCCGAGTCGTCGTCCTCATCGGAGTCATCCTCGTCGTCCGAGTCGTCGTCGAAATCCTCGTCCGAGTCGTCGTCGTCATCGTCATCGTCGGAGTCCTCGAGCACATCGAGATCGTCGTCCGAGTCCTCGTCATCCGAGTCGTCATCCGAGTCGTCATCCGAGTCGTCGTCATCCGAGTCCTCGTCGTCGAACTCGTCGTCGAGTTCCTCGTCCTCGGCATCGGTGACCGCGGCCCGGATGGCATCGGGGTCCAGCTCGGCGACCTCGTCAGCGGTGCCGGTGGCCTCGTCGGTCTCGTCGCCGTCGTGGTCGTCGTCCTCGTGCTTGCCGTTGGCTGCGGCCATCGCCTTGAACATCGGATGCTCACCCGGCGAATGGGCGGGCACCTTGGCGACCTGAACCTCCTGCTCGCGTGCACCGCGCTTGCCGCGCTTGCCGCGCCGGCCGACCCCACCGTTGCCGTTCGACTCGGTCTTGCGTCCCGCGGCCGACGCCGTGTCGACCGGGTCGCCGTGCAGCATGATGCCGCGGCCGCTGCAGTGCGTGCAGGTCGTGGAGAACGCCTCGATCAGGCCGGTGCCGAGTCGTTTGCGGGTCAGCTGCACCAGCCCCAGCGAGGTCACCTCGGAGACCTGGTGGCGGGTGCGGTCGCGGGCCAGCGCCTCGGTCAGCCGGCGCAGCACCAGGTCGCGGTTGGATTCGAGGACCATGTCGATGAAGTCGATGACCACGATGCCGCCGATGTCGCGCAGCCGCAGCTGTCGCACGATCTCCTCGGCCGCCTCGAGGTTGTTGCGGGTGACCGTCTGCTCGAGGTTGCCGCCGGAGCCGGTGAACTTGCCGGTGTTGACGTCGACGACCGTCATCGCCTCGGTGCGGTCGATCACCAGGGTGCCGCCCGAGGGCAGCCACACCTTGCGGTCCATGGCCTTGGCCAGTTGCTCGTCGATGCGGTGCACGGCGAACACGTCGGGTCCGTCGGAACCGGCGGGCTCGTATTTCGTCATCCGTGCCAGCAGCTCGGGCGCCACCGCGGTGACGTAGTCGTTGATCGTCGTCCACGCGTCGTCGCCGGACACGATCAGTTTGGAGAAGTCCTCGTTGAACAGGTCGCGGATGACCTTGACCAGCACGTCGGGCTCTTCGTAGAGCGCCACGGCCGCGCCGGCCTTCTTCTCGGTGATCTCGGCGGCCTTGGCTTCGATCTCGTTCCAGCGCTTCTGCAGCCGTTCGACGTCGCTGCGGATGTCGTCTTCTTTGACGCCCTCGGACGCGGTCCGGATGATGACGCCCGCATCGGACGGCACCACCTCGCGCAGGATCTCCTTGAGCCGCTGCCGCTCAGTGTCGGGCAGCTTGCGGCTGATCCCCGTCGACGACGCACCGGGCACGTAGACCAGGTAGCGGCCGGCGAGGGAGACCTGGGTGGTCAGGCGCGCGCCCTTGTGCCCGACCGGGTCCTTGCTGACCTGGACGACGACGTAGTCGCCGGGTTTGAGCGCCTGCTCGATCTTGCGCTGGGCGCCACCGAGACCAGCGGCCTCCCAATTGACCTCGCCGGCGTAGAGCACGCCGTTGCGGCCCCGACCGATGTCGACGAACGCCGCCTCCATCGAGGGCAGCACGTTCTGCACGATGCCGAGATAGATGTTGCCGACCAGCGACGCCGACGCGGCGGACGTCACGAAGTGCTCGACGACGACGCCGTCTTCGAGAACCGCGATCTGGGTGTACCTGGCGCCTTCGTGAGGCGGTTCGCTGCGGACCTTGTCCCGCACCACCATGGTGCGTTCGACGGCTTCGCGGCGGGCGAGGAACTCCGCTTCGGACAGGATCGGGGGGCGGCGCCGACCGGCGTCCCGGCCGTCCCGGCGACGCTGCCGCTTGGCTTCCAGCCGGGTGGAGCCGCTGATGCCCTGGATCTCGGAGTCCGACGAACCCTTGGCGCCCTTGGCGCGCGGCTCACGTTCGTGCACGACGGTGTTGGGCGGATCGTCGGGCGAGGAGCCGTTGTCGTTGTCGTCGGCGGCGCCGGACTTGCGGCGGCGACGGCGGCGACGGCGCCGGGTGGCACCCTCACCCCCGCTGTCGTCCTCGCCGTTGTCGTCGTCAGTGTCTTCGGCGGAGTCGGCGGACTGGGCGGTCGCGGCGGTCTCAGCCGACTCGGCGGCCTGATCGTCGTCGTCGGCGCCCGCCTCGTCACCGTTCTGTTCGCCGCGCCCGCGACCCCGGCCGCGGCGGCCCCGGCGACGGCGCTTGGCCGACGGTCGTCCCGCATCGTCGGAGTCGGACTCGGCTTCTGCGTCGGAGTCACTGTCGGACTCCGAGTCGCTGTCGTCGTCCTCGTCATCGCCGCTGTCGTGGGTGGCGGCACGCACCGGCTGTGGTGCGACGAACAGCGGAAGGTAGTCGGCGGGTTCTGCCTCGACCGCTGGCGGCGTCTCGAGGATCAGCCGCGACTCCGGCTCCTCCTCGGCGATCGTGGCCGGCTCGGGCTCGGCAGCGGGCTCGGCGGCCTGCGGAGCCTCGGGCTCGGAGAGCGCCTCGCGCACCCGGTCGGCCTCGTCGCGGCCGATCGTGGAGTGCGCGCTGCGGGTGCGTCCGTCGAGCTCGGCCAGCGCGTCGATGATGCGCCTGCTGGTCGTGCCGAGCACCCGGGCCAGGGAGTGAACCCTCAGCCGTTCGGGTGGCGGCGGAGCAGCACCGGCCGGCTCCGCTGGCTGCGCCTCGTCGGGCGAAGCGGTGCCGGGGTCCTGAAGGTTGTCACCGAGATTGTCATTGTCGGCCACGTATTCTCCTCAAGCCCCCGGGCGCGTCGTTTGCTGACGCGGCCACGCGAGGGCTACTGACTATTGCGTCCGGGCAACTCACACCCGAACTGTTGTTGGTCTCGCTCCGAGGAACCCCGAAGGGTTGTTCTCGGTGCCGGTCTGAATGATGGCTGGACGGTCGGCGCCGCACCGCGGGTAGCGATGGTCGCAGTCGTCGAAGTCTTCATCCGAGTGACCAACCCGGGGTAGTCAGGCCGGTCGCTCGCGCCCAGTATCCCACATCACTGCGGGGGAACCCGAAACGCGGCGTCAGCGGGTCGAGGAGACGGTCAGAGACCGGGGAACCAGAGCTCGATCTCCCGGGCGGCCGACTCCGGGGAATCCGATCCGTGCACCAGGTTGAATTGGGTTTCCAGACCGAGGTCACCGCGGATGGTGCCCGGCACGGCCTTTTCGACCGGGTCGGTACCACCGGCGAGCTGACGGAACGCCGCGATGGCGCGGGGCCCTTCCAGCACGGCAGCGACGACGGGGCCAGACGTGATGAACTCGAGCAGCGAGTCGAAAAAGGGTTTGCCGTCGTGCTCGGCGTAGTGGGCGCGGGCCAACCCGTCGTCGACGTTCTTGAGTTCCAGCGCAGCGACGGTCAGTCCCTTGGCTTCGATTCGGCTGATGATCTCGCCGATGAGCCGGCGGGCCACGCCGTCGGGCTTGATGAGGACAAGGGTTCGCTCTGTCACGGCCGACAGCCTACCCACACGCGCAGGGCGCGCTATTCCGCCTCGCGCTGCTGTCCGGGCAGCAGACCCCGCTTCTGCCGGCGCAGCACCTCGGCACGCAGGTAGGCGATCAGTAGCCACACCACGACGAACAGCAGACCGATGAACCCGATGCCCGGATACAGTGCCCATCCGGCCACCAGAAGTAATTGCACGCCGAGGTTGGCCCAGATCGCCCACGGCCGGCCCTGCAGGCCCGCCATCAGGAGCAGGAGCAGCGCCACACCGACGACATAACCGATCGACACCCCGGTCAGGCCACCGCCCACGGCGCCGACGACCGGCAACGCGAGCAGCACCACGATGGCCTCCAGGATCAGCGTGCCTGCCATGACGCCGCGGAAGCTCTTCCACGGATCCGGCGGGGTCGGCCCGCTCTCCCCCGTCGTCATGCCGGGTCCTTTCCGAACAGCGTGCGCGCCACTCCCGCGGTGACGACCGAGCCGGTGATCACGATGCCCGCGCCGCTCATGCCACCGGCACCCTCGACGTCCCCGCCCGAATCCTCGACCAGGGCGGTCGCCGTCTCGATCGCGTCAGGCAGCGTGGCCGCGGTGACGACCCGCTCCGGGCCGAAGATCTCCTCGGCCTTGATGGCGAGTGCATCGGTTTCCAGGGCGCGCGGGGAACCGTTGCTGGTCACGACGATCTGGTCGAACGCCGGCTCGAGGGCGGTCAGGATGGCATCGACGTCCTTGTCGGCCATCACCGAGACGACGCCCACCAGGAAGCGGAAGTCGAACTCCTCGGCCAGCGCGGACGCCAGCGCCGTTGCCCCCGCCGGGTTGTGCGCGGCATCGATGAAAACCGTTGGCGCGCTGCGCATCCGCTCCAGCCGACCGGGAGAGGTGACGGCCGCGAAACCTGCCCGCACGGCGTCCACGTCGAGCTGACGCTGGGCTCCGGCACCGAAGAACGCCTCGACGGCGGCGAGCGCCACCACCGCGTTGTGCGCCTGATGCTCGCCGTGCAGCGGCAGGAAGATCTCCGAATACCGACCGCCCAGCCCCTGCAGTTCGAGCATCTGCCCGCCGATGGCCACCTGACGATCGAGCACCGCGAACTCGGAGTCCTCGCGCGCGACGGCCGCCTCGGCGCGCACCGCGGCACCGAGCAGGACCTCCATCGCTTCGGGCACCTGACGGGCGATCACGGCGACCGTGTCGGTGGGCACCAAATCGTCGTCTTGGCGCGTGATGATGCCCGCCTTCTCGCCGGCGATCTCGGCGATGGTGTCGCCCAGATAGTCGGTGTGGTCCATCCCGATCGGCGTGATCACCGCGACCGGCGCGTTGACCACGTTCGTCGCATCCCACCGTCCGCCAAGACCGACCTCGACGACGGCGACGTCGATCGGAGCGTCGGCGAACGCGGCGAACGCCATGGCGGTCACCACCTCGAACTTCGAGCAGCGCGGCCCGCCGTCGGCCTCGGACTGGCGGTCCACCATCTCCACGAACGGCTCGATTTCCCGGTAGGTGTCGACATACGTCGCCGGGCTGATCGGTTTCCCGTCGATCGAGATCCGCTCGACGGCGGATTGCAGGTGCGGACTCGTGGTGCGGCCGGTGCGCCGATGGAGCGCCGTGAGCAGCGCGTCGACCATCCGGGCCACCGACGTCTTGCCGTTGGTGCCGGCGATGTGAATCGACGGGTAGCCCTTCTGCGGTGAGCCGAGCAGTTCGAGCAGCGCGGCGATGCGCGTGATGCTGGGCTCGATCTTGGTCTCCGGCCAGCGCTGGTCGAGCAGGTGCTCGACCTGCAGCAGCGCTGCGATCTCGTCGGGCGCGGGTTCGGGTGAACTCACGTCAGGGCGGCCAACCGTGCGGTGATGCGTTCGACTTCTTCACCGGCGACTTGCTGACGTGCACGGATCTTGTCGACGACGTCGGACGGCGCCTTGGCCAGGAACGCGTCGTTGCCCAACTTGGCCGACGTGCCGGACAGCTCTTTCTGCGCGGCGGCCAGATCCTTTTCCAGGCGGCGCCGCTCTGCCTCGACGTCGACGGTGCCGGACGTGTCGACCTCGACGAGCACGGTGCCGCCCGACAGCCGCACCTCCACCGACGCCGACGCTGCGAACGTCTCGGCCGGCGGAGTGAGCCATGCCAGCGCGGTGACCGCAGGCACGTGGGCGGTCAGACCCGCCGTGTCGACATCGGACAGTCGCGCCGGCACCTTCTGCCGGTCCGCCAAGCCTTGGTCGCTGCGGAATCTGCGGATCTCGGTGATCAGCTTCTGCATATCGGCGATCCGCTGTGTCGCAGCGGCGTCGAGGTCGATCCCGCTGGCTGCCGGCCACTGCGCGATCACCAGCGACTCTCCGCCGGTCAGGGTTTTCCACAGCACCTCGGTGACGAACGGCATCACCGGATGCAGAAGCTTGAGCAGCGTGTCCAGTACGGCGGCCAGTACTGCCGTCGTGTGCGAGATCCCCTCGCCCAGCTGCACTTTGGCCAGCTCCACATACCAGTCGCAGAACTCGTCCCAGGCGAAGTGGTAGAGCGCCTCGCATGCACGGTTGAACTCGTAGCCCTCCAACGCCGAATCCACTTCGGCGCGAACCTCTTCCAGCCTGCCGAGGATCCAGCGGTCGGCGTCCGTCAGCGCATCGACCGGTGGCAGCGGGGCCGGGCTGGCGCCGTTGAGAAGAGCGAACCGCGTGGCGTTGAACAGTTTGGTGGCGAAGTTGCGGGAGGCGCGGGCATGGTCCTCGCCGATGGCCAGATCCCCGCCGGGGCTGGCGCCCCGGGCCAGTGTGAAGCGAAGCGCATCGGCGCCGAATTTCTCCACCCAGTCCAGCGGGTCGATCCCGTTGCCGCGGGACTTGCTCATCTTGCGGCCGAACTCGTCGCGGATCAGGCCGTGCAGGAACACGTTCTCGAACGGCACCTGGCCACCGCGGGCCCCGTTGTCGGTGATCGCGGCGTCGTCGCCGACGAAGGTGCCGAACATCATCATCCGGGCCACCCAGAAGAACAGGATGTCGTAACCGGTGACCAGCACCGAGGTCGGGTAGAACTTCGCCAGTTCTGCGGTGTGCTCGGGCCAGCCCATCGTGGAGAACGGCCACAGCGCCGAACTGAACCAAGTGTCCAGCACGTCGTTGTCCTGCTCCCAGCCCTCCGGCGGAGTCTCGTCCGGCCCGACGCACACCGTCTGTCCCTCCGGCCCGTGCCAGATCGGGATGCGATGCCCCCACCACAGCTGCCGCGAGATGCACCAGTCATGCATGTTGTCGACCCAGGAGAACCAGCGCGGCTCCAGGCTTGCGGGATGAATCACGGTGTCGCCGTTGCGCACTGCGTCACCGGCCGCCTTGGCCAGCGATTCGACTCGCACCCACCACTGCAGGCTCAGCCGCGGCTCGATGGGTTCCCCGCTGCGCTCGGAGTGGCCGACGCTGTGCAGGTAGGGACGCTTCTCGGCGACGATGCGGCCCTGCCCGGCCAGTGCCTCACGCACCGCGACGCGCGCCGCGAAGCGGTCCATCCCGTCGAACTGTGTTCCGGTGTCAGCGATCCGGCCCTTCGTGTCCAGCATGGTGGGCATCGGTAGCTGGTGGCGCAATCCGATCTCGAAGTCGTTCGGGTCGTGGGCGGGGGTGACTTTGACTGCGCCCGTACCGAATTCGGGGTCGACGTGGGAGTCGGCCACGATCACGATGTCGCGATCGAGGAACGGGTGCGGCAGCGTGGTTCCGACCAGGTGCCGGTACCGCTCGTCGTCGGGGTGCACCGCGATCGCGGTGTCTCCCAGCATCGTCTCCAGCCGGGTGGTCGCGACGACGATGTGGGGCTCGTCGTCGGACATCGACCCGTACCGGAACGACACCAGTTCGCCTTCGACGTCTTCGTACTTGACCTCCAGGTCGGAGATCGCGGTCTCGAGCACCGGCGACCAGTTGACCAGTCGCTCAGCCTGATAGATCAGTCCCGCGTCGAAGAGCCGTTTGAAGATCGTGCGCACCGCCCGGGAGAGGCCCTCGTCCATGGTGAAGCGGTCGCGGCTCCAGTCCACCCCGTCGCCGAGGCGGCGCATCTGGGCACCGATGGTGCCGCCCGATTCCCGCTTCCACTCCCACACCTTCTCGATGAACAGTTCGCGGCCGAGGTCTTCTTTGGTCTTCCCGTCGGCGGCGAGCTGTTTTTCCACCACGGTCTGGGTGGCGATGCCGGCGTGGTCCATGCCGGGCAGCCACAGCACCTCGAAACCCTGCATGCGCTTGCGCCGGGTCAGCGCGTCCATCAGCGTGTGATCGAGGGCGTGGCCCATGTGCAGGCTGCCCGTCACATTGGGCGGCGGCAGCACGATCGAGTACGCGGGCTTGGGACTGGCCGGGTCCGCGGTGAAGTAGCCCGCATCCACCCAGCCCTGGTACAGATCACTCTCGACTACCCCGGGGTCCCACGATTTGGGCAGGGCGTCGAGCCCGGAGGCTCCGGCGGTGGGCAGCGGCTGGGAGGTCACCGAGCCATTCTAGGAAGAGGCCGCCGATGCCCGACGGGGCGGCTGTCAGGCCAGCTTCGAGACCTCGAGCGACACCCCGGCGGCGGGCAGGCGATGCAGCAGCGCGTCACCCATCGCCGCTGCCGGCGTGAGCACACCGCGCAGGTCGGACAGCTCGTCACGGTTGCACGCCAGCGCCAGTGCGCTCTCCCCGAGCAGCAGGGACGTCGCCTTGTACCCGGGATCGCCCTGCTGCGACATCCGGGCGACGTAGCGCGCGCCTGACGACGTCGTCGTGTAGGTCTCGACGGTGTAGTGGCCCTTCTCCCGGGTCTGCTCGCTCGGACCGGTCCCGGGTTTGGGCAGGATGCGTTCCAGCGCGCCCTTCGGTACCCGGTTGAGGAATCGGCTGCCCAGTTCGACGGCGGCGATGTTGCCGCCTGTGGCCATCGCGGCGGCCAGCGGCGCGAACGGGGACTTGCCGAGGCTCATCTGCTCGGCGTACTCGAACCGCCTGCCGTAGGCGTACTCCAGCAGGGCGTTGCTGCGCCGCACGATGCGGGAATTCGGCAGCGCCATCGCGAACGCGCCGACCCAGTAGCCGTCGAGCTCGGGGGCGATGTCGCGGCCCCGCCGCAAGCGCGCGTCGGGTTGACCACCCAGTTCCGGCTCGGCACCGCGGTCCGGGGACAAGGTGTAGGGGTCGTTGAGCAGCTTGCGGCTCTCCGGGTCTTCCGCAGCCTCCCGGACGAGCTCGGTCATCGAGGCGACGGTGCCGCCCGACATGCCGCCGGCGAAGCGCCGCACCACGAAGTCCGTGTCGCCGAGTTCACCAGCGCCGTCCTTCTGCGCCTGCCGATACAGCGCGAAGACCGTCAGGTCCGACGGGACCGAATCGAATCCGCACGCGTTCACGATGCGGGCACCGGTGTCCAGCGCCTGCTTGTGGTACTCGTCGATGGCCCGGCGGATGAACAGCGGTTCGCCGGTGAGATCGGTGTAGTCGGTGCCCGCCGCGGCACAGGCGGCGACCAGCGGGAGACCGTAGCGCAGGTACGGGCCGACGGTGGTGATCACCACCCGGGTGCTGGCCGCCATGGCCGCCAGCGACGACGGCTCGGAGGCGTCGGCGGTGATCAGCGGCCACGACTGCGCCGATGGCGGGAGGCTCTCCCGGACTGCGAGTAGCCGCTCGGTGGAGCGTCCGGCCAGCGCAATACGGGCATCGCCGGCCGCGGAAGCCAGGTAGAGGGCGGTCAGCTTGCCGACGAATCCTGTCGCGCCGTAGAGGACGATGTCGTATTCGCGGTCCGATGCGCTCATATGAGCCGACGCTACCCGAGCGCCTCGGGCACGGCGGCGTCCTCCCCGAGCACATGACGGGCCAGGAATCCGAGCACCACCTGGTACCAGATCTTGGCGTGCGACGGGCTGAGCACCCAGTGGTTCTCCGAGGGGAAGTAGAGGAAGCGGTGCTCGGTGCTGCCGTCCGGGGCCGCGGGCAGGCCCGACGAGCTGAGCAGGTCGTACCACAGCCGCAGCGCCTCACCGATCGGCACGCGATAGTCCTTGTCACCGTGGATGACGAGCATCGGGGTGGCGATGTCGGAGACGAACCGATGCGGGGAGTTGGCCGCGGTCATCGCGGGTGTCATCTCGCGCGACCACCAGTAGCCGCCGTCGGTGGTGGCGCCGAACTGATCCAGTGCCCACAGGCTGGCATGGGTGACGATCGCGGCGAACCTGTCGGTGTGGCCGGCGATCCAGTTGGCCATGTAGCCACCGAAGGAGCCGCCCATCGCCGCGGTGCGCGCCTCGTCGACACGCGGGTGCGCGCACGCGGCATCGGTGGCCGCCATCAGGTCCGTGTACGGCGCCGATCCCCAGGCGCCCCAGCCACGTTGGATGAAGTCCTGCCCGTACCCCGTGGACAGCGCCGGGTCGGGCAACAGGACCGCGTAGCCGTGGGCCACCATGAGCCAGGGATTCCAGCGCCAGTGCCAGGAGTTCCAGCTGGCCAGCGGCCCGCCGTGGATCCACAGCAGCAGCGGCGCCGGCTCGTCTCCGTCGGGCAGCGCGAGCCAGGAGCGCACCGGCACACCGTCTTCGGCCGTCGCGGTCACTTCGGTGAGCGTGCCGGGCAATTCGGGCAGTGCGACACAGGGCAGCGGTGTCACCGCGCCGTCGGGTCCGATCCGCACCGGATGCGGCGGCATCGCGTAGGAGCTGCGCACCGCGAACACCGATCCGCTCGTGGTCACGCGGACATCGGTATAGGTGAAGTCGTCGTCGACGAGAGCGCGTACCGCGCCGCCCGCGACGTCGACGACGAAGAGCGGACCGCGGCCTCCCTGATCGGCCGTCACGATCAGGCTCGCGCCGTCCGGCGTCCAAGTCACCGAGGTGGGCCACCGGTCCCAGTCGCCGGCCAGTTGCTCGGCCGGCGCACCGAACCGCAAGAGCCACAGCGTGATTCGCGGGGCTTGCGTGGGTGTGGAGAAACTCTCCCTGGTGAAGGCGACGACGGAGCCGTCCGGTGAGATCGCCGGCATGCCCAGGTCGGCGTCGAGATCGTCGACGACAGTGGTCCGCTGGCCGGTCGCGATCTCGATGCGCACCAACGTGTTCCGCACGGCTGCACCCGAAGCGGGGACCTGCCATGTCGTCACCACGAAGGCCCCGTCCGCGCTGACGTCGAGGTGCGCGTCGCGCAGTGCGCCGCCCGGGTCCGGGGTCAGATCACGGCGACCGTCGACGGTGAACAGGTGCGGCTGGTCGGGTCCGAGGTCGTGATCCCAGTGCCGCACCGGATACCCGGTGTGCAGCACGGCCGACACCTTGGTCTTGGTTCTCACGTCACGCAGCCGGCGGTCGTCGTCGAGATCGCGCGCCGATCTCAGCACCGGCGCGGCCACGATGGCGACGTCGCCCGCGCGTGCCGGCACCACTGCGTCGACTCCACCGGGAAACGTTGCGATCTGGGTGGCCTCTCCCCCGGCCACCGGCAGGCGCCAGAGCGCTTTCGGCGGGTCGTCGTCGCCACCGGCGGGCCGCTTCGCCAAGAACAGCAGATCGCCGTCGGCGGTGAACGCGGGCGCCGATTCACCCGTGCTGCCGTGGGTGATCCGGCGCGCCGAGGCAAACCCGTCGGGGTCGAGTTCCCAAAGCGCACTGGTGAATTCGGTGCGATCTGTGTTGAGTTCGGACACCGCGGTCACGACGCGGGAACCGTCCGGGGTGACGGCCAGGCCGGCCACCCGAGGCAGCGCCAAGTAGGCGTCCAGATCGTGGAACGGTGCACCGGGGGCGGGATCGGGGGCCATGCCCACTTCGTAACACAGCTCACCGCTAAGGTCAGCCCATGCCAGCGCGATTCCTCGTCGTCGGCGCCGGCATCGCCGGGCTGGCGACCGCCGTCGCGTTGCACCGCAACGGCCATGACGTCCAGGTGCTCGAGCAGCGCACCGATCTCGGTGCAGGCACGGCGATCACCATCTGGCCCAATGCGCTGGCCGCGCTCGACGAGATCGGTGCAGGCGACGGCGTGCGCGACGCCGGGGGCAGGGTGACGGCCGGCGCGATCCGGTGGCGCAGCGGGCGGTGGCTGCGCCGGCCGGCCGGGCAGCGCATGGTCACCGCCCTGGGCGAACCGTTGGTGGTGGTGCGCCGGTCGACACTGACCGATCTGCTGCGCGGGTCGCTGCCCACCGGCGCGGTGACGACGGGCGCAGCGGTGACGACGGTGACCGTCACCGGGTCGCGGGTGCAGGTGACCCTGGCGGATGGCCACGTCGCCGAGGCCGACGCGGTGATCGGTGCCGACGGCATCGGGTCGGTGGTGGCGCGCACCCTGAACGGACCGCTCCCGAGCCGCTACGTGGGCTACACCGCGTGGCGGGGTATCGCCGGGGTTCCCCTCGATCCGGAGGTGGCCGGTGAGACGCTCGGCCCCGGCGTCCAGGTCGGTCACGTGCCGCTGGATTCGGACCACACCTATTGGTTCGCGACGGAACGTACCGCGGAGGGCGGGCGCGCGCCCGAGGGCGAACACGCCCACCTGGCTCGCCTGCTGTCCGGCTGGGCGGCGCCGATTCCTGAGCTGCTGGCGGCGACGGCACCGCAGCATCTCCTGCGCAACGATCTCTACGATCGCGCCCGGGCCCGACACTGGTGCCGAGGGCCCGTGGTCATCGTGGGCGATGCCGCCCATCCGATGCGGCCGCATCTCGGGCAGGGTGGCTGCCAGGGCATCGAGGACGCCGCCGTGCTGGCGCGGTCCGTGGCGCAGGCACCGGACCTGCCGCGGGCCTTCGCGTCGTTCGCCGAGTTCCGTCGACGACGGGTGCGGGGCGTGGTGCGCGAAGCCGAAGCCATCGGCCGGGTGCTGAACGCGCGCCCGGCGGCGTTGGGCGCGGCCGTGAGCTGGGGCACCGCGGTTCTGCCCGAGCGCTTCGTCACCGCCCACCTGGCATCGATCGCCGCGCGGTCGGCCTTCGCCGTGCCGCCGGGCTGGGTCAGCGGGCGGCGCGGGGGGTGAAGATCGCGGTGCACATCTTGCGCAGATCCACGAAACCGCCGAGCGCGGAGGTCGGCAGGTTCGCGCACCCCTTCGCCGTGGCCGGAGCAGCAGCGGGGACGACGGTGGCCGGGCTGGGGGTACCCCACACCTGCGCGGCGCTCATGCCCGCGGCGCCGCACTTGGGCCACGCCTTGAGGCCCTGAGTCTGCAACACGTTCTCCGCGACGCGGATCTGCTCGGCGCGCGAAGCCGTCGCCGGGCTGCCCTTTCCGCCGTTGGACGACCACGTGGCCTGCTTGAACTGCAGGCCGCCGTAGTGACCGTTGCCGGTGTTGATGCTCCAGTTGCCGCCCGACTCGCACTGTGCGATGGCGTCCCAATTCACCGAGTCGGCGTGCGCCGTCGCGGTGGCGCCCTCCAGCGCCATCGGCACGGCGGCGAAAGCTCCCGACATGGCGGCGGCCATCAGGCCCTTGCTGATCATGCTGCGAACGTTCATCTCTGCGGTCCTTCCCCGACCGTTGTGACCCAAGGCCCGCATGCGACGTAGGCGTCTCACGCTGCGGCTATCGGGTCTGTCGGGTGACGAACATCACCTGTTACCGATGAGAATGAAGTTTTAGACGTTACTTAACTGGTGTAAGAGGCCTCTGAGAACAACGAGGCGGTGCCGACTGTCGTCGACACCGCCTCGTGAAGCGTGAGAGGGGTCAGCCGCGGCGACCGCACACCGGCCACGCGCCGATGCCCTGCGTGCGCAGCACGTTCTCGGCCACGCGGATCTGCTCCTCACGGCTGGCGCCGTGCGGCGAGCCCGTCCCGCCGTTGGCCCGCCAGGTGCTCATCGTGAACTGCAGGCCGCCGTAGTAGCCGTTACCGGTGTTGATCGCCCAGTTACCGCCGGACTCGCAGGCCGCGACGGCATCCCAGTTGACGCTGTCCGCATTCGCGGTGCCAGCCCCCAGACCCGTGACCGCTGCCATGGGTGCCACGGCGAGCGCGCCGGCGATGGTGGCCAGCCCAAACGTCTTGCGGATGTTCTTCAACTTTCGTCCTTTCGCCGAGCGCGCGCCGAAACAGGCCGTGCGGACGCACGGCCGTGCTGCCTGTCGCAGGCGGGGAATGTCGGGTCGCACCGTCTCGGTCGGGTGCGACTGGGGAGATCAGAGCCGATCTCGCCGGAGATGTCCGGCGCCGGTGGAGGCAGTTGCGCCTCTCGTGGCCCACACACGCTGGTTCGTGGTTTTGAGTTATGAACTTCGGTGAGAAGCTGTTTGGGACCGTACAAACCTGGTTAGGCAAAGTCATCTCGGGTGACGGATCGATTGCCGGCAGATCACGAAATGATCACGACGCGACGTTCGGGTGTCACCGCAGGTCGCGGTGGTGTTTGACGAAGACGTCACCGCCGGTGGCCGTTGTAGAGACCGTGACCCAAATCACCACGTTTTTGTGAACTGGGCCACGGCGAACCGGGTCATGCTGGCGTCCCGAGCGGCGCCGCGACCCACCCGGGTGTCACCGATCCCCCCGGCACGTACCACGTGCACCGCGGGTGATGCTGCGCCACAACCGAAAAGAGTAAAAGTCAACCCTTTCTAGAGAGAAACGACTTTTATCTCCCGGCCATTGTCGCAGCGCGTGCGTTGCGCTCTGCGCTATCCGAGGCAGTGCCATCAACCCTCTTACACCGAGCCTTGTTTCGCTGTCGTAAATCTGAAAAGCGTTGCATGACAACGACTTCGACTGCAGTCCACTTGTGAGCCGAAATCGAGCCGACGCACGTGGCGCCCATACCTTTCGCCGCTAGGATTCGAAATTCCCTGTCGGCGAATTCCGAATTCGCGGGCGATATTCGATTCGTTGCGTCAGTGAATTTGCTGGGAGAATTTCGGCGGGACGAGCGCGGACAGATCGGCCTCGGTGTTGACATTCGTCAGGGCCGCCTGTTCCGGCATGACGATCCGCTGGGCGTCGACGGAATCCACCAGCGCGCGCATGCTGCGCTGGCCCGCCGTCACCAACCGATCCACCACCTCGTACAGCGCCGTGCGGTAGATGCCCGCGAGATAGTGGTCGCGGCCGTCCCACGGCAACACGACGTCGACACCGAGTCTCTGCGCGGGGCCGGCAAGCGTGTCGACGATGTCGGTGGTCAGCTCGGGCATGTCCACGGCGCACACCAGGGCGTGCTCGATGCCCGCCTCGGCCGCTGCCCGCAGCCCCCGCCCGGTGGCGAGCAGCGGGCCGACGCCGCGAACCTCGTCGCGCAACACGGTGGCGTCCAACTCGGGCAGGGCCTGGCCCGGTGCGGCGATCACGAACACCGGGGCACACCGGCCGCTCACGATCGACACCATGCGCTGCACCAGCGTGATCGGCCCGTCGGGGCCGTCGATGGACAGCGTGGCTTTGTCCCTACCCATCCGTCGGGAAGCCCCTCCGGCGAGGATGACAGCGGCCAACGGCAGCGATGACGTCACACCGGTGACGTTAGCTCAGTACGGCGGGCAGATGCGGTTAAGACGGGGTCAGTCGACCGACCAGGTGTCCTTACCGCGCAGCAGCGCCTGCAGCGCCGCGGTGTCGTGCGCGCGGGCCTCCCGGGCCGCAGAGACCTGCTGACGTGCCGCGTCGTCGTAGGTCGGCTTGCTGACCTTGCGGAAAATCCCCATCACCATGTGGTCGAGGTTCTGCTCGGACAGGCGCGACAGCGCGAACGCATACGCCGGATCTTCCAGCTCCGCGTCGTGCACCACGATCTGGTCGGCCGACACGTCGGCCGTCTTGGCGACTTCGAGGCCGTAGCCCGACTTGACCACGCAGTACTCGGCGTCGGCGCCGAACGTGATCGGCTCGCCGTGGCGCAGGTTGATCAGCCGCTCCTCGGCGCCTTCCTTGCGCAGCGCATCGAACGAACCGTCGTTGAAGATCGGGCAGTCCTGCATGATCTCGACCAGGGCAGCACCTCGGTGTTCGGCAGCGCCCCGCAGCACTTCGGACAGACCCTTGCGATCGGAGTCCAGTGCGCGACCAACGAACGTCGCCTCGGCACCGAGTGCCAGCGACACCGGATTGAACGGGTAGTCCAGCGAGCCCATCGGCGTCGACTTGGTGACCTTGCCGACCTCCGAGGTCGGCGAATACTGCCCCTTGGTCAGCCCGTAGATCCGGTTGTTGAACAGCAGGATCGTCAGGTTCACGTTGCGACGCAGCGCGTGGATCAGGTGGTTGCCACCGATCGACAGCGCGTCACCGTCGCCGGTGACCACCCAGACCGACAGGTCTTGGCGTGCCAGCGCCAGCCCGGTCGCGATCGTCGGGGCACGGCCGTGGATGGAGTGGAAACCGTAGGTCTCCAGGTAGTACGGGAAGCGGCTGGAGCAGCCGATACCGCTGACGAACGCGATGTTCTCCCGCTTCAACCCCAGCTCGGGCAGGAAGTTGCGGATCGTGTTGAGGATGACGTAGTCACCGCAGCCCGGGCACCAGCGCACCTCTTGGTCGCTGGTGAAGTCCTTGGCCTTCTGCGGCTCGTCCGTGGTCGGGACCAGGCTCATCTTGTTCAGCGGCGTCAGCCCGAGATCAGTGCCCATCAGGTCGGTCATGCGTTCACTCCGGTTACTTCAGTCTCGATGGTGGCCGCAGCCAGCCGCGCGAACTTGGCTTTCTCGTTTTCCTTCTCGGCCAGCGTGCCGTCCAACGCCGCGTCGATGATGCCCTCGACCTCGTCGGCCAGAAACGCCATGCCCTCGACCTTGGTCACCGACTGCACGTCCACCAGGTACCGGCCCCGCAGCAGCAGCGCCAGCTGACCGAGATTCATCTCCGGTACGACGACGCGCGAGTAGCGACCCAGCACCTCACCGAGATTGGCCGGGAACGGATTGAGGTGGCGCAGCTGCGCGTGGGCGACCTTGATGCCCTTGCGCCGGGCGCGCCGGCATGCCTCACCGATCGGTCCGTAGCTGCTGCCCCAGCCGAGCATCAGCAGATCGGCATCACCGGTCGGGTCGTCGACCTCGAGGTCGGCGACGTCGATGCCGGCGATCTTCTCCTGTCGCAGGCGGACCATCAGGTCGTGGTTCTTGGGCTCGTAGGAGATGTTGCCCGAACCGTTGGCCGATTCCAGTCCGCCGATGCGGTGGGCCAGGCCCGGGGTGCCCGGTACGGCGAACTGCCGGGCCAGCGTCTCGGGGTCGCGCGCGTACGGCTGGAACGGTTCGCCTTCCTTGGCGAAGGTGTGCTCGATGGGCGTGAACGTGCTGACGTCGGGGATGCGCCACGGCTCCGACCCGTTGGCGATTGCGCCGTCGGACAGGATCATCACCGGCGTGTGGTAGTTGATCGCGATGCGCACCGCCTCGACCGCGACGTCGAAGCAGTCCGACGGCGAGCGCGGGGCCAGGACGGCCACGGGCGACTCGCCGTTGCGGCCGAACATCGCCTGCAGCAGGTCGGCCTGCTCGGTTTTGGTGGGCAGCCCGGTCGACGGGCCGCCGCGCTGCACGTCGATGACGATCAGTGGGAGCTCGGTCATCACCGCCAGGCCGATGGCCTCCGATTTCAGCGAGATGCCAGGCCCCGAGGTGCTGGTGACGCCGATCGCGCCGCCGTAGGACGCGCCGATCGCCGCGCCGATGCCGGCGATCTCGTCCTCGGCCTGGAAGGTCAGGACGTTGAAGTTCTTGTGCTTGGACAGCTCGTGCAGGATGTCCGACGCCGGCGTGATCGGGTAGGTACCGAGCACCACCTGCAGATCAGCCAGCTGGCCGGCGGTGACGATGCCGTAGGCCAGCGCGGTGTTGCCCGAGATCTGCCGGTACTCACCGCTTTTCAGCTTCGCCGGGGCGACCTCGTAGGTGGTGCCGAACGCCTCGGTGGTCTCGCCGTAGTTCCAGCCGGCCTTCAGAGCCAGCACGTTGGCCTCGGCCACGTCGGGTTTGCGGGCGAACTTCTCCCGGATGAACGCTTCGCTGTGCTCGAGTTCGCGGCCGTACATCCAGGACAGCAGCCCGAGCGCGAACATGTTCTTGGCGCGCTGGCCGTCCTTTTTGCTGGCGCCGATCGACTCCACCGCGCCGAGCGTGAGCGTGGTCATCGCCACGGCCTGCACCACGTAGTCCGACAGTTCGTCGGTCTCGAGCGGGTTGGCGTCGTATCCGACCTTGGCGAGGTTGCGCTTGGTGAACTCGTCGGAGTTGGCGATGATCAGGCCGCCGCGGGGCAGGTCGGAGACGTTGGCCTTGAGCGCGGCGGGATTCATCGCGACCAGCACGTCGGGACGGTCGCCGGCGGTGAGGATGTCGTAGTCGGCGATCTGGATCTGGAACGACGAGACGCCGGGCAGCGTGCCCTGTGGTGCGCGGATCTCGGCCGGGTAATTCGGCTGCGTGGCAAGGTCGTTGCCGAACAAGGCCGCTTCGGAGGTGAATCGGTCGCCGGTCAGCTGCATGCCGTCCCCGGAATCGCCGGCGAAGCGGATGACGACCTTTTCGAGCTTCTGCCGGGGCGCGCCGGACGCGCTCGCACTCACGGTGCCGTTGTCTCCCACTCGCCTGCCTTCCGTGTCCTACTTCGCGGTCCTTCTTCGCGCGTTGCCGCTCGTCTGCCGAGTGGTGTTCGTGGCGAATGCCCATCGTGTCGCGCCCGTGCGGTGCGCCGTCAATGGACACCCATCAAGAAGTTGGTGTCACTGGCAGTACCGATTATGGCACTTCTCTTAGGGGCGCCTATACCAGCCCCGCAGGTGACGCGCAGGTTTCTTTTCGCCGAACACCCTGTTCAGGCGGTATGCCCTCGGCCGTGACCAGACACGAGTGTGTTGTTCGTCACGTCACGGGGCCGTGTCCGCCACCGCGCGGGTTCTTAGGAATGGTTACCGATCAGTAGCCATCAGCTAGCACTGGGCGGGCAGGTTGTACGGGGTGATCACCTGGATGGGTACCGGGCGTGCGACCTCAGCTGGCAAAGCACCGCGCTCGTGCAGGATCAGCCGTAGGGCCAACCTCGCGTCGGCGCGCAGGTCGTTGTGCAGCACCGCCGAGAGCTTTCCCGCGCCCAGCAGGCGACGATTGTCGGCGTCCAGGTCGTGCGCGACGAAGACCCGGCAGGTGCGGCCCAGCTTTTCGAACGCCGCCACCGTCGCGACGTTGCCACCTCCGACCGAGTACACCGCTTCGATCTCCGGATGGGCGGACAGCGCCTCGAGCACCAGCCGTTCGTTGCTCGCATCGATGCCGTCGCTGCCGCTGACCTCGACGATGGTCCTGCCCGACGCGCGCAGCGCGGAGCGGAAGCCGACCTCACGTTCGCCCTCCCCGCGGAACACGGCGCGGCTCAGGGTGATCAGCACATCCGACGGCGCCTCACCCAACCACTGCTGCATCAGGTAGGCCGCGGTGACACCGGCGCCGTGGTTGTCGATGCCCACGTAGGCGCTGCGCGCACTGGCGGGGATGTCGGTGGTGTAGGTCACCACCGGCACCCCGGAGTCCACCAGCCGATCGACGGCCTCGGCGACCTGCGGCTCGTCCTGGGCCTTCAAGATCACGCCGTGACTGCCCCGAAGCCGGACCAAAGTCTCGACCATCTGTGCCGTGGAGCCGGCTTCCCACAGATGGAATCGGGCCCGCAGCATGGCCGGCGCGAACGCGGGGAGCTCCGCCTCGAGGGCGGCGCGGAAGGCGTCGGAGAAGCGCCGGGGCGTCTGCATGACCACGTCGATGAGGTAGCGCCTGCCGTTCAGCCGCAGCTGGGCGCGCTGCTTGTCGAGGTCGGCGATCGCCTGGTTGACCTCGGCGATGGTGGTTTCCCGCACGCCAGGGCGGCGATTGAGCACGCGGTCCACGGTGGCCTCGCTCAGCCCGCTCTGCTGGGCGATCTCCCGGATTTTGTAGCGATGCGCCACCGACGTGCCCCTGTTCTTTCGGCGAGGAGACGTGTACTCGAGTGAATTCGCGGCGTGTTGCTCGAGTTCGCGTCTGTCCCCTACTTCGTGGGGCCCCAGGCCGGATCTTCGTGAGGTGTTTTTGATGGGTTTTTGGCGTTGATTGCGATGCCGATCACAGCAAGACTAACCGCCATGGCAACGTCTGTGCACTCCGCGGCACGGCTCGGCGAGGCGGACTGCGACTTCGACGAGTTCTGCGTGCAGGTCCAGCAGCAGACAGATCCCGGCGACTACCCCCACGCCGCTGAGGTGCGCAGCAACGTCCCGGTGTACTCGGCGGATGCCGCAGCCGACGAGGATCGGCGCGCGCTGCAGGCCGAGCTGATCCGCGCCCTCACCGACGGGCCAGGCGTGGTGGTGTTCACCCGGGCGTTCGCCGACGAGGTGGTGCACCGGGCCAACGACGCGTTCTTCGGCATCGTCGAAGCGCAGCGCAGGGACGAGACCACCGCAGGGGATCACTTCGGCGCCCCGGGCGCCAACGATCGCATCTGGAACGCGGCGCAGAAACTCGCACTGCGTGATCCGCACGGCTACGCGCAGTACTACGCCAACGACACTCTGGCGCTGGTGTGCGAGGCCTGGCTCGGCCCGCGATACCAGGTGACCTCCCAGGTGAACATCGTCAATCCCGGTGGGGCAGCACAGGTTCCGCACCGGGATTACCACCTTGGTTTCGTCCCGGTCGAGCAGCTCGAGCACTATCCCGCGCACCTGCACCGCATGTCAGCGGTGTTGACGCTGCAGGGCGCTGTCGCCCACTGTGACATGCCGATCGAGAGCGGCCCGACGATGTTGTTGCCGTTCTCGCAACGCTTCGTCGGCGGCTACCTCGCGTTCCACCGACCCGAATTCATCTCCTACTTCGCTCGCCATCACGTGCAGGTGCCGTTGTGCACCGGCGATGCGATGTTCTTCAATCCCGCTCTGTATCACGGTGCCGGCGCCAACACCTCGAAGGGCATTCGGCGCATCGCCAACCTGCTGCAGGTCAGCTCACCGTTCGGCCGCGCCATGGAGGCCGTGGACCGCGCCGCGATGGTGCGGGCCGTCTACCCGGTGCTGCGCCAGATGCGCGAGGCCGGTCGGCCCGCACGCGAGCTGCGCAACATCGTGATCGCCACCGCGGAGGGCTACGCCTTCCCCACCAACCTCGACAGCGATCCCCCGGTCGGCAGTCTGGCACCGCGCAGTCAGGTCGACATCGTGCTGGACGCCCTGCACTCCGACCTCACCGACGAACAGCTCGATCTCGCGCTGCACGACTATCACGATCGGAGAATGCCATGACCACCCTGGGTCTGATCGGCCTCGGCCGCATCGGCGCCTTCCACGCCGAGACACTGACCAACCTGCCGAACGTCACGCAGCTGGTCGTCACCGACGAACGGCCCCAAGTCGTCGCTGAGATCGCCACGAAATACGGTGCGATTCCGGCAGATTCGGTGGCGGAGCTGCTGTCCTCGGGGGTGGACGGCGTGGTCGTCGCCGCAGCGACCCCGGCCCATGCCGAGCTGGCGCTCGCTGCGGTGGACAAGGGGCTGCCGACATTCTGCGAGAAGCCGATCGCGTCCACCGCCGCCGAGAGCGCCCGCGTTGCCGAGGTGATCGCCCGCTCCGGTGTGCCGGTGCAGGTCGGTTACCAGCGGCGCTTCGACACCGCCTTCGCCGCGGTCAAGCAGGCCGTCGACGCGGGCACGCTCGGACCACTGCACACGGTGCGCAGCACGACGATGGATCCCGCTCCCCCACCGATGGAGTACATCCGCGGCTCCGGCGGCATCTTCCGCGACTGTGCCGTACACGATTTCGACGCGATCCGATGGGTGACCGGTCAGGAGGTCGTCGAGGTGTACGCCACCGGGAGTGTCCAGGGAGACCCGCTGTTCACCGAATACGGCGACGTCGACACGGCGGTCGTCACCGTGCGTTTCGACGGCGGCGCACTCGGCGTGGTCTCCGCGGCCCGATACAACGGGCGCGGCTACGACTGCCGCCTCGAGGTGCACGGTTTCGACGACACCATGGTCGCCGGGTGGGACCAGGGTGCACCGGTCCGCAACGGCGACCCGGACACCGCGTTCCCGACCGGCCAACCGCACCACTTCTTCATGGACCGGTTCACCGCGGCGTTCCGGGCCGAGCTCAGCGCGTTCGTCGACGTGGTCGGCGGCGGCCCGATCCGCGGTGCGACGGTCGCGGACGCGGTAGAGGTCGCTTGGATCGCCGAGGCAGCCAGTGAATCCCTGCGCCGGGGCGCCCCGGTGCGCATCGAGGAGGTCAAGCAGTGAAGATCGCCGGAGCACCGATTTCCTGGGGTGTCTGCGAGGTACCGGGCTGGGGGCACCAGCTCGCGCCCGAGCGCGTCCTGGCAGAGATGGCCGAAGCGGGTTTGACCGCAACGGAATTGGGCCCTGAGGGCTTCCTGCCCTCCGACACCTCCGAGCTCGTCACGACGCTCGACCGGTTCGGATTGCGCTGCGTTGGCGGGTTCGTTCCCGTGGTGCTGTTCGATGAGCAGCATGACCCGGTCGACGACCTCGCCGGACCTCTCGAGTCGCTGGTCGCCGCCGGCGCGGGGGTGGTGGTGCTCGCCGCGGCCACCGGCGCCGACGGGTACGACAGCCGACCGGAGCTGTCCGAACGGCAGTGGGAGATCCTGCTGGCCAATCTCGACCGGCTCGCCGATGTCGTCGCCGAACGCGGCATGACCGCGGTGTTGCATCCGCACGTCGGGACCATGGTGGAAAACCGGGCCGAAGTGGATCGCGTGCTCGCTGGTTCACGCATCCCGCTGTGCCTGGACACCGGCCACCTGCTGATCGGCGGGACGGATCCACTGGAGCTGGCGCGCCGGGTGCCCGAGCGCATCAAACACACACACCTCAAAGACGTCGACGCCGCGCTGGCCGCACGGGTGCAATCCGGTGAGCTGACCTACACCGATGCCGTCAGGGCCGGCATGTACGTGCCGCTGGGCACGGGCGACGTCGACATCGCCGGCATCGTGACGGCATTGCAGGACAACGGGTTCGACGGCTGGTATGTGATGGAGCAGGACACCATCCTCAACGGGGAACCCGACGGCGACGGCCCACTGGCCGACGTTCTCGCCAGCGTGGCCTTCCTGACGAAAGCGGCCGCAGGCGTCTCGGCGTGAGCCTGCGGATCGGCATCCTCGGGGCATCGCGGATCGCCGAGAACGCGATCGTCGGCCCGGCGCGCGAGCTGGGCCATCGCCTTGTCGCGGTCGCCGCCCGAGACCCGTTGCGAGCCCGCGCTTTCGCCGACAAGTACGGGATCGAGCGGGTACTGACGTCCTATCAGGACCTGATCAGTGACGCCGACGTCGACATCGTCTACAACCCGTTGGCCAACGCGCTGCATGCGCCGTGGAACCTCGCCGCCGTCGCGGCAGGTAAACCGGTGCTCACCGAGAAGCCCTTCGCGCGGGACCGGGCAGAAGCCGCCCGCGTGGCACAGGCCGCCGCCGCGGCAGGTGTCACCGTGATGGAGGGGTTCCACTACCTGTTCCATCCGGTCATGCAGCGCGTCCTGGGCCTGTTCGCCGACGGCACACTCGGCGACCTGCAGCGCATCGAGGTGGCGATGGCGATGCCCGAACCCGCGCCCGACGATCCGCGGTGGTCGCTGGACATGGCAGGCGGCTCGCTGATGGATCTGGGTTGCTACGCACTCCACATCATGCGCCGCTTCGGATCACCGACAGTGGTGTGGGCCGAGGCGGTCCAGCGCACGCCCGGCGTCGACGAACGGTTCACCGCCGAGTTCAGCTTCGCTTCGGGGGCAACAGGTCTCACGACCAATTCGATGGTCGACGACGAGTACTCGTTCACGCTGCGGGTGGCCGGCTCCCGGGCGGAGGCGACGGTGGCCAACTTCATCAATCCCCGCGCTGACGATCGGGTGACGATCACCACCGCCGAGTCGACGACCGTCGAGCATCTCGGGACGCGTCCGTCGTACAGCTACCAGCTCGAAGCCTTCGCCGCCCACGTCGAACGGGGTGCGGCACTTCCTCTGGACCTCGCTGACGCGGTGGCCAACATGGCGTTGATCGACGACACCTACCGCGCGGCAGGAATGCCCCCGCGCTGAGCGACGTCGCCATCACAACGGCAGCCGGCTCCCGAAAGCCGCTGCTGCGCGCCGCACTTCGGCCACGAGCCCTGCTCGCGCCGCATCGTCGAGCGCATCGGCGGGTCCCGTGACGCCGAGCACGGCGCACAACGTCCCGTCGGCGTATCTCACCGGTGCAGCGACGGACGCGATGCCGGCGAGGCGTTCACCGACGGACACGGCGAATCCGTCATCCCGCACCCGGTCCAGCGAGGACACGAACTCCGCCCGCGACATCGATCCACCGTCGGCGAGACGAACGTCGACGACTCCCTCGAGTGCCCGCTCGCGCTCCGCGGGGTCCAGCTCAGCCAGGAAGATCTTGCCCGCACCGCCGAGGTGCAGTGGGAGACGCTCTCCCACCGGCAGCACGTAACTCAGGGGGTGGTCGCTTTCCACGCGTGCGATCAGCACCCGGCTGTACTCGACACGGACATACAGTGACGCGGCGTACCCGGTGTTGGTCGCCAATTGCTGAAGCACCGGTTGCGCGAGCGCGCTGAGCGGATTGCTGACCAGGTATGCGTGGGCAACCGCCAGCGAGGCCGGTCCGGCGGTGTAGCCGTCACCGGCACGGGCGGCATAGCCGCGGGCGACGAGCACGTTGACAATGCGTTGCGCAGTGGCGATGTGCAGGCCGCTGGCGCGGGCGACGTCGGCCAGCCGGATCGGATGCTTGGCCCGCTGCAGCGCGTCGAGCACGTCGAACGACCGGTCCAGTGACCGCATGTTGCTGGCCGGGGCGCTCATCGTGATTGCCTTCGCACGTCGCTCATCGTAAGACTGCACCGTTGCGCAGAGGTCCGCGCATCACGGCGGCGCGTCGCTTCGGTCAGCGGATAGCGGTGGCGTTGCAGGGCGATCCCACACCGCCGACGAGGTTCAGCGGTTTGACGGTCAGAAGCGAATCCCAGCGGCCAGTGCGACGGCTGTCCTCGACGAGTGCGGTGAGGTTCCACAGCTCGCCCAGCGGTACGCCGAGTTTGGCGATCAACTCCTGATGCATCATGCCGGAGTCTTCAGGCGCCGTTTCCCGATAGGGGCTCGATGCCAAGACCGGGAGAACCTCGACCGCGAAGGTGTCCGTGGCGAACAACGCGATCTGATTGTCCCACAACCACTCCGGGAGAGCTCGCTGCTGGGCAAATCCCGTCGCGCGGCGCTGCTCGCGAACCACTCTGCGTGTTTCGGCGTCGGCGTCGAGGAACCATCGTGCCCAGCCGGTGTGCACGAGGATCAGATCACCGCGTTCGACCGCGACGTGCTGACGACGGGCAGGACGGGCCAACACGTCGGCATCGATCGCCGGCCCGGCCGCATGGTCGAGCTCGGCGCCCTCCTCTGCCAGCAGTCCGGCGACATCGAGCAGGAGCCCCCGCCCCACGATCGGCGAGTGTGCCCAGGCCTGCACGCCCAGGCGAGGAGCTCCGGTGACAATTGCGTCGTCCTCGACCCCGTCATAGAAGCCGTACCCGGACACCCGCCGGTGCCGCAGTCCGTCGAGATGACTGCTGGCCTGCAGGAAGAACCCGTCGAGATGGTCGTCGCGGGACTGCTCGTGTGCGCAGGTGATGGTGTGCGCTGGCGCAGAGCGCGAGCGCGACATCGGCGGGTCGAATGCGGTCAGCGGGTAATCGAGGCTGAACACCGCACCTGTGCGGACAGACTCGGCCGCGGACCGAACCTGCTGTGGTCCAGCGAAATTGGCTGTGCCGCGGTCAGCATCGTCGAAGACCCACCAGCTCGATCCCGGTGGTGCGCCGTCCCGGCGGCCGAGCAGGTCCACATACCGGGTGTCGGCATGTGGACCTGCCTCGCGACGCGTCGACGTCATGCGTGTTCGTGCACCAGAGTCGGTGCGGAATCGTTCTCGCCGCCGGCGCCGTCGCTCACCTGAAAGTACGACAGTGCGAAGGCCAGGAGGCCGGCGACACCGGCCGCCCCGTAGGCCCACGGTGCGACGTGGTCGCTGATGCTGTCGACGAACGCGCCGTTGCCGAGGGCGAGGCCGACGGCTTGCAGACCCACGACGACAGCCCCACCGAGGAGGAAAGCCGCGACGCTGATCCGGAAGGCGGTGAGCAGAATGCTGCGAATCATGATTGAAATCCTTGTTTTTCGAGTATGGGATCAGGCTATGGGGAGCAGGCCAAGGGCGATCAGGACACCGACCCCGAGGATCGGAATGCAGTAGTACTTGAGCAGCGGCAGGAAGGTCTTCGACGGATCGACCTGGGCGATACCCGCGGCCACGTAGATCGGTGCACCCGACGGGGGTGAGGCACCCTCGGTGGAGGCGAACACCAGGACGGCAGCGGCAGCGACCGGTGCCGGAATGCCTACGCCCACAAGCGCTGCCACCGCGACACCGCCGACGGCGGCCATCGTCGCTGACGCCGTCAGCGGAATGGCGATGACCACGATGACGACACCGACGATGATCGCCATCAACCATGCCGGGGCATGGACGTGCTCGAGAACGGCGGTCAGCTGCGCCGGCAAGCCGAGGTCGCCCAGCACGTTCGACGCGGTGAAGGCGGCCACGATGGTCACGCCGATCACCCCGAACTGCGGGGCGCTGTCACCGAGGATCTTCCACCAGGCGGACGCTTCCCGCGGCAGGTGCCGTCGGCCGAGAAACAGCACGAGCGCGATCATCAGCACCGGAATCCACGTGACGAGGCTGATGGCCTTCGACATCACCAGGTCGGTGTAGGCAGACAGCTCCGCGGCCAGGGGGCCCCGGGTCAGCGCCAGCGGGATCAAGATCGGGATGAACAGCAGCAGCGAATGCCATCCGGTGCGCAGACTGGTCCGGATCGGCAGCCGGTCCTCGGCGGCGATCGGCTGCAGGCGGTTCTTCCGCACCAGGTAGAAGTTCAGAATCAGGCGGTAGGCCAGGCACCACAGACCGGCCAACGCCAGCGGGAGCACGATCTCGTCGGGCTCCATGAGACCGGTGACCGTCGCCGAGCCCACCAGGATGAACATCGTGGCGCTGAACGGGAAGGTCACCCCCATCCCCGCGCATCCCGCCACGACCGTGGCCGAGAGTTCGGGGCTGACCCCTGAGCGCTTCATCCACGGCACGGTCACCGATCCGACCGCGGCGGTGACCGACGCGCCGACGTGGGCGATGGCACCGAACATTCCGCCGGCGACGGTCGACGTGTACACCGGGCCGCCCCGGAGCCGGCCGAGGAACGAGTTGAGTACGTCGATCAGGCGGTCGAGCACAGGAGTCTTGGCCAGCAGGAAACTCATGAAGATGAACGCAAGGCCGGCAAAGGTGACCTCCTCGGAGATTGCGTCGACGAAGCCGTGCCACACGTACGTCGGAGCATTCGTACCCGCGAACGCCGCGACGGCGATCAGTCCGACGATCATCGCTTCGCCGATGTTGCGTTTGAACACGGCGTTCCAGATGACGATCGCAGCAATGAACGCGACGAGAGCCCACACGGCGGTCATGAGGCGCTCCTGGCGGCGATGATGGCGGCACGGCGGCGGGTTTCGTCGGCCTCGACGGCACGGCCGCCGGCCAGACTGGTGAAGGCTTCGGCGGCCGGCACGATCACCACGCCGTCGTCATCGGCGACGACGAGATCGCCCGGGTGGCAGACGACGCCGCCGACCGCGACCGGGACGTCGATGTAGCCGGGTCCGTTCTTGTACGGACCCGCGGGACTGACGGCACGGGCCCAGACCCCGAAACCGATCTCTGCCAGCGTTTCGACGTCACGGGCCGCGCCGTCGATCACCATGCCCACGCAGCCGCGTGAGCGGGCCCGCTCGGCGATCAGTTCGCCCATGAGGGCGCGGTTGCAGTCGCCGTGTCCATTGATCACGATCACCTCCCCCGGACGCACCTTCTCCAGGGCTTCTTGCAACGCCTTGTTGTCACCTGCGCGCGTCCACACGGTACGCGCGCGACCGACGACATGAGCCCCCTTCCACAGAGGTCGGATGCCGGCGTCGAGAAGCCCCATCCGATCGCGTGCGTCGCCGATGTTGGCAACCGGCAGGCCGCGGTACCCGGATACGAGTTCCTCCTCGTCCCGGCCCTGGGCATCGGCGAGCCGCTGGTGCACCTGGGCCGCAGCGCGCGCCAGGACGGGAGCGACCCCCAGTCCGTCGAGCAGCTCCGCGGCCGCAGCCGCCTCGGGTCCGCGGCGCTGCGCGTGCTTGATCGTGCCGTCGTGCAGTCGGTCGAGTGCGTCGTAGCTGCCGGCCAACTCGGCAGCGATCTGATCACGGACCCACTGCCCGGCATCGGCGGCAGCGCCGGCCTCGGTGGACTCGACGATCAGCGCACCCAGACCTTTCATGAACGAGCTGCGCAGGAGTTTCCGGCGCGATGCGTCACCCGGACCGCCGCCGATGTCCTCCACTGTCGCACCGAGATCCCGGAAGAAGCCGGCTGCCCGGGCCGATCCACCGCCGCTGATCACCAGCATCGTCTTCGATCCGTGTTCGGGAACCGATCCGATCACCGCGACATCGGCGAAGGCGACGTCGTCTGCCTCCGAGATGGCCGCCGCCACCTCGGTCTTCACGTCCGCGGCCGCAGAGTTCATGTCGGCATACACGGCTCCGGCCCGCAAATGCGGCACCACGTCACGGGCGGCCCGGACGGCGACGCGAGCACTGGTGAGGCTGACCACCATGTCGGCGTCAGGCACCGCATCGGCGGCGTCCGCGTAGCGCGTGACCCCGGGTGGCGTGCTGACGTCGGCCGGGTCGAAACCGTCCACCTGCCAGCCGTGGGCGAGGAAGCCCGCCGCATATAGAGACCCCGCTTCGCCGAGGCCGAGAATCGCTACCTTCATGCCCGCTCCCTATCACTGTGTGATAATCCTTATCACTTATGGTGTTAGCGTGATCACATGCAGAGGTTTTGTCAAGCTCCGATCACGCCCGGAGCGTTCGCAACGGAACGACCTGCAGGCAGCGCCGTCCATGAGGCCGCTGCCCGATAGACCGCCACGTGGAGCTGGTTCCCGGAGCGGGAACAGCTAATAAGATCTGCGAAAGCTATTGCCGCGCAACTCTTCTAGGGTCGGTTGCGCGCGAGCGATAGAAAGCGAAGTCAGGCCGCGCCAGCGCGGTCGACCATGGCAGCGCGGCGCTCATGCCAACGCAGCCGCAACATCAGCAGTCCGCGATGCGCACGCCAACCCGCCGACAGCGGATCACGCCACGCCGGAACACCCGCCGAAGTCTCCCTGTCCATGCCCACCATTGTGCCGCGCCACGACGGCGGGGGCGCGTCGCGGCGAGCGGCGAAACGGTGTCGATCGTGTGAATGTTGATCGTCGAACGCGTCAGAGACGTTCGGCGAAACGCTCCGCCAGCCCGGACAGGGTGGACTCGATCCCCTGGGCGTTCTTCTTGTCGTAGCCCATCAACTCGATCACGATCGGCAGCTTGGCGGTGGAGTAATCGAACGTCTCGGTCACCTTGGTCACTCCCGGCCCCACGGCGGCGAGTTCCCAGCGCCACCGGTGACCGAGCGGATGCTGCCATTCGACCAGCTGGTCCTCCTCCACGGCGGTGGCCCTGGAAGTGATCGGATAAGGCACGCCGAACTGCTTCATCCCGACGGTGAACTTGTCCCCGACGCCGAGCCGGTGCGGCCCCTTCACCTCGGCATCGCGCACCGTGCCCGATCCGTCGACCTCGTGATGACGGTGCGGGTCCACCAGCAGCGCGAAGATCTCTGCCGCAGGGGCGCTGACCTGGACGCTGCGGCTCACGGTGTGAGGGCCGGCGTCTTCCTTCTTGACGGGGGTCGTGGTAGCCATGCCGCGGACATACCCACGAACCCACCGGTCAATCGGTCGAATCAGGCCTTGCCGCCGCGCAGCTCGTGAGACAGCGCTTCGAGCTCGTCGCCGCCGGCCATCTCCTGGGTGAGATGCTCGAGCGTGATGTCGTCGTAGGTGCAATCGAGCTTCTGCCGACCCCGGTTCAGTAGGACGAAATGGTCGCCGACCATGTGCGCATGGTGCGGGTTGTGCGTGATGAACACCACTCCGAAGCCGGCCTCCTTGGCCGCAGTGATGTACTTGAGCACCACGCCGGACTGCTTGACCCCCAGTGCCGCCGTCGGCTCGTCGAGGATCAGCACGCGTGCCCCGAAGAACACCGCACGGGCGATCGCCACGCACTGGCGCTGACCGCCCGACAGCGAACCGATGGGCACGTCCACGTCGGGCAGGTCGATGCCCATCTTCGACAGCTCGGTCAGCGTGGTGGCCCGCATCGCGTTGGCGTCCAACGTGAACGGGAACGACTTGCGGCGCAGCTCCTGGCCGAGGAAGAAGTTTCGCCACACCGGCATCAGCGGGACGACCGCGAGGTTCTGGTACACCGTCGCGATGCCCTTGTCGAGCGCCTCGGCCGGAGACGCGAACTTCGTCGGCTCGCCGTCGACGAGCAGCTCACCCTCGGTCTGCTGATGCAGCCCGGCGATGATCTTGATGAGCGTGGACTTGCCGGCGCCGTTGTCGCCGAGGATGCCGGTCACCTCGCCGGCGTGCACCCGCAGGCAGATGTCTTTGAGCGCGGTGATGTTCCCGTACGACTTGCCGACGTTGCGCAGTTCGACCAACGGCACTTTGCCACCCGACGGGGCGTCGCTGCTGGGCTTCTCCATGGAGATCGTCATCTCATCACTTCTTTGCGGCGTAGTTGCGGAAGGCGTTGTTGGCGATCACCGCGAACAGCAGCATCGCGCCCAGGAAGAACTTGAACCAGTCGGGATCCCAGCCGGCGTAGACGATGCCCTGGTTGGTCATGCCGAAGATGAACGCGCCGATCGCAGCGCCGACGGCCGTGCCGTAACCACCGGTGAGCAGGCACCCGCCGATGACCGCGGCGATGATGTAGAAGAACTCGTTGCCGATGCCTTGACCGGACTGCACGGTGTTGAACGCGAACAGCAAGTGCATGCCGACGAACCAGGCGCAGAAGCCGACGACCATGAACAGGCCGATCTTGACCTTGGTGACCGGAACACCAACGGCGCGAGCGCTGTCGGCGTCACCACCGACGGCGAAGATCCAGTTGCCGACGCGTGTCTTGAACAGCACCCACGTAGCGATCGCGGTGAACACCAGCCACCACACCACGGTGATGCGGATGCTGACACCGAACAGCGTGAACGACGAGGCGAACACCTTCTGCGCGGAGTCGAAGCCGGCCATGTCGCTGACGCTCTGAGTGGCCACCTGGCCGGCGACCAGCTTCGTGACGGCCAGGTTGATGCCGGCCAGCATGAAGAAGGTGCTCAGGGTGATCAGGAAGCTGGGAATCTTCGTCCGCATCACCAGCCAGCCGTTGAAGAACCCAACCGCCAGGGAAAGAGCAAGCGCCAGAGCCGAACCCACCCAGAGATTGAGGTGGAGATTGTAGGCGAGCATCGATGCGGCGAGCGAGCTGAACGTCACGGCGACACCTGCCGACAGGTCGAACTCGCCGCCGATCATCAGCAATGCGACGCCGCAGGCCATGATCCCGATGGTGGAGCTGGCGTAGAGCACGGTGGCCAGCGACGCGGCCTCGCGGAACGGACTGGCGACCACCAGGAAGAAGACGAAGATCCCGATCGCGCCGATGCCGGCGCCCATCTCCGGTCGAATCAGGATGCGTTGCAGCCGGTTCCGTTCCTTGACCCGTTCGTCGCGCACCACCTTGTGGTCGCCGACGTCGAGCGCCTCTCGAGTAGTCATCAGCGCGTGCCACCCTTCGCGTAGTCAGCCACCGCATCGATGTTCGACTTGTCGATGAACGCGGGCCCGGTCAGCGTCGGCTGGCCGCCGCCGATGATGTTGCCGTTGGTCAGGTAGAGCCACAGCGAGTCGACGGCGAGGTACCCCTGCAGATAGGGCTGCTGGTCGATGGCCCACTGCACGGTGCCGTCCTGGATGGCCCCGACCAGCGCGGCATTCGTGTCGAAGGTGCCGATCTTGGCCTTGCTGCCCGCGTTACCCGCCGACTGCACGGCGGTCAGCGCGAACGGCGCGCCCAGGGTCACGACATAGTCGACGGCCGGATCCTGTTGCAGTTTGGCGGTGATGGTGGACTCGACCGACGGCATGTCCTTGCCGTTGACGTTGAGCGTCTCGGTGGTGGGGAACTTGTCCTTGACGCCGGCGCAGCGCGATTCCAGCCCGACGTGGCCCTGCTCGTGGATCACGCAGACGGCCTTCGTGGCGCCGTCGGCGGTCAGCCGCTCCCCCACGGCCTGCCCCGCGATGAACTCGTCCTGGCCGAAGAACTCCTTGACGCCCATCGCGCTCCACGCGTCGGCACCGGCATTGAAGGCCACCACCGGAATACCCTTGGCCTCAGCAGCTTTCACCGCAGCCTGCATGGCGTCGGGCTTGGCCAGCGTCACCGCGATACCGTCGACGCCGCTGTCCACCGCGGTCTGCACCAGATTGGCCTGTCCGGGCGCCTCCGCGTCATTGCTGTAGCGCAACTCGATGTTGTCCTTCTTGGCGGCAGTCTCTGCGCCCTTGCGAATGAGATCCCAGAACGAGTCACCCGGCACCTCGTGGGTGAT
Source organism: Actinomycetota bacterium (assembly GCA_040752555.1). Lineage (GTDB taxonomy): Bacteria > Actinomycetota > Actinomycetes > Mycobacteriales > Mycobacteriaceae > Mycobacterium. The sequence continues at coordinate 161,269 of JBFMGT010000006.1, forward strand.
CATCGCGATGGTCTTGCGGGGAGTGTCGACGGTGCCTCCGCCGCCACCCTCACCCGACCCGGCAGGCTTGCCACCGGTCGACGAGCACGCCACGAGTCCGAACGCCAGAACGCCGGCCCCGGCGAGCGTCGCGAGCCGCTTGAACGTCATCACATCTCCTTGTCGTCGAGGTCCTCGAGACCCTGCCGCGCCGCCGTCGACTTCCGCGAAGCTGTGCCGGGCGCCACGCCTCAGAGTCGATGTAATACGGCTCACAGCCGAAAGTCAACACTTTGTCCTGACATTAGGACTGCATGTCATACGGAGAGCCGGTGGTTCGCGAGCGTCAGCGGTCGACCAGCGTGGTGTCGAAGTAGTAGCGCGACGCGCGATAGCCGTGATTGCCGAATTCGACCGCTGCGCCGGAGTCGTCGAACGCGGTGCGGGCCATCGTCAACAGCGGCGCGTTCGGCTTCTCGTCGAGCAGGTGTGCTTCGGCGCGGGTGGCGCCACGGGCCCCGATGCGCTGGCGCGCCAACCGAATGTGCACTCCCCGCGCGCGCAACGATTGGTAGAGCCCGTTCTTTTCGAGTTCCTCGGCAGCTGGGGCGATTTCGACCGGCAGATGGTTGGTCATCACCGCGAGCGGTTCCCCGTTGGCGCACCGCAGTCGGTGAATCGAGACCACCTCGCGGTCGGCCGCCAGGTTCAGTTCGCGCGCGACGTCCTCGTCCGGCGGTCCGACGCGATAGTCGAGCAATGTGGTGGTGGGTTCCTGCCCGGCCCGCGCGAGGTCGTCGAACAGGCTGGTCAACTCGACGCGGCGGTGCACCGGGTTCTGGACCACCTGAGTTCCCACGCCACGTTTACGGACGAGCAGGCCCTTGTCCACGAGTTCCTGGATGGCCCGGCGGGTGGTAGGCCGCGACAGTGTCAGCCGCTTGGCCAGTGCGAGCTCGTTCTCGAATCGGTCACCGGGGGCCAGCTCACCGTCGCGGATCGCGGCCTCGATTGCCTGGGCGAGCTGATAGTAGAGGGGCACAGGGCTTGACCTGTCGAGCTCCACGGTCAGAGGCACGTCGGGCTCCGATCTCGAATTTGCCGGACCCGGGGAAGCCTAACATCGAATGGCACAAAGATAGAATGTCAGGACAAAGTATTGACTTTGTGTCGTGACGCGGGGCACAGTCGTAGACAGCCACCCACACCCCTCTCGTTGGAGTGACTTGTGATGAACGCTCAGCCCTACGACGTCCTCGCCATCGGGCGCAGCGGCGTCGACGTGTATCCCCTTCAGGTCGGAGTCGGCCTCGAGCACGTCGAGACCTTCGGGAAGTTCCTGGGAGGCAGCGCGGCGAACGTGGCCGTCGCCGCGGCCCGACTCGGCAACCGCACCGCCCTGATCTCGGGAGTCGGTGACGACCCGTTCGGCCGGTTCGTACGCAACGAACTGGCCCGCCTGGGCGTCGACAACGAGTTCGTCGCCACCCACGACGAGTTCCCGACGCCGGTCACGTTCTGTGAGATCTTCCCGCCCGACGATTTCCCGCTGTACTTCTACCGCAAGCCGAGCGCACCCGACCTGCAGATCCAGCCCGACGAGGTGGACGTCGACGCCGTGCGCAGCGCCCGCCTGTTCTGGGCCACGGTCACCGGCCTGTCCGAAGAGCCCAGTCGCAGCGCACATTTCGCGGCGTGGCGGGCTCGGGAACGCACGCCGTTGACCGTGTTGGATCTCGATTACCGCCCGATGTTCTGGGACTCCCCCGCAGCGGCCACCGAACAGGTCCGCGCGGCGCTGGCCCATGTCAGTGTCGCCGTCGGCAACCGTGAGGAGTGTGAGATCGCCGTCGGTGAATCCAATCCGCACAAAGCCGCCGACGCCCTACTCGATCTCGGCGTGGAGCTGGCGATCGTCAAGCAGGGACCGCGCGGCGTACTCGGCAAGAGTCGCCGGTCCTCGGTGACGGTGCCACCCAACGAGGTCGATGTCGTGAACGGCCTTGGCGCCGGTGACGCGTTCGGCGGCAGCCTGTGCCATGGGCTGCTGCACGGGTGGCCGCTGGAGAAGACGCTGCGTTACGCCAACGCGGCGGGCGCGATCGTCGCCGGCCGGCTGGAGTGCTCGACCGCCATGCCCACCGCGGTCGAGGTAGCCGAGCTCGCCGAGCAAACCGCCGTGGAGGCCGTCAATGTCTGACCCTGTGTGCCGGGACTATGCCGCGGTCACCGACCTGCGCGCCACCGATCCCGGGGCCGTCGCCCGCGCCTGGCAGAACCGCACCACCCGCCCGACGATGCGCGGAAACGGTCGACTGATGATCGTGGCTGCCGACCATCCCGCCCGCGGTGCGTTGGCGGTCGGTTCCCGGCCCACCGCGATGAACAGCCGGACCGACCTGCTCGACAGGCTGCGCGCGGCACTCGCCGATCCGGGGGTCGACGGCGTGCTCGCCACCGCAGACATCCTCGACGATCTACTCCTGCTCGGGGCGCTCGACGACAAGGTGGTGTTCAGCTCGTTCAACCGCGGCGGCCTGGCCGGCTCGGTCTTCGAGCTCGACGACAGGATGACCGGCGCCACCGCCGCGTCCACCGCGGCCGCCCGGATGAACGGCGGAAAGATGTTGTGCCGCATCGATCTCGGCGATCCGAGCACCGTCGCCACGATGGCGTCGTGCGCCAAAGCCGTCGACGAACTCGCCGCGCACGGCCTCATCGCCATGCTCGAACCGTTCCTGTCGAGCAGGGTCGACGGCAAGGTCCGCAACGACCTGTCCCCCGACGCAGTCATCAAATCGGTGCACATCGTGCAGGGTCTCGGCTCGACGTCGGCCTACACGTGGATGAAGCTGCCCGTGGTCGACGAGATGGACCGCGTCATGGAATCGACCACGATGCCGACGCTACTGCTCGGCGGGGATCCCACCGACCCCGACGAGGCGTTCGCGAGTTGGGAGAAAGCGTTGGCGCTGCCGTCCGTGCGGGGCCTGATCGTCGGCCGCACCCTGCTGTACCCGCCCGACGACGACGTCAGCTCGGCCGTCGCGACCGCGGTGGCGATGGTCCGATGAATTCCGCCTTCTACATTCCGGCGCGCAGCGCCGCGGCACCGTTCACCGTGTCGATCACCCCGCGGGACGCCGGATGGTCCGAGTCATCGCTGCACGTCGTCGATCTCGGTGACGGCGCCGAGATCTCACTGGACACCGGTGCCACCGAGGTGATGATCCTGCCTCTGGCCGGGGCGGCCACCGTCGACTGCGGCGGTGAGACGTTCCCGTTGTCGCCGCGCGTCTCGGTGTTCGACGGGCCGGCCGACATGGTCTATCTCGGCATCGGCCAGCCGTACACGCTGGCCGGACGAGGCCGGATCGCGATCTGCGGGGCCCGGGCGTCGGCGTCGTTCCCGAATCGTCGGGTGGCCGCAGCCGATGTGCCGGTCGAGTTGCGCGGCGCCGGCAACTGCAGCCGGCAGGTGCACAACTTCGGCACCGCAACCACATTCGAGGCCGACTCGCTGATCGCCTGCGAAGTCCTCACCCCAGGCGGCAACTGGTCGAGTTACCCGGCACACAAGCACGACGAGAACACCGACGTCGAAACCCAGCTCGAGGAGATCTACTACTTCGAGATCGACGACAGCCCGGCAGGCACACCAGGATTCGGCTATCACCGGGTCTACGGCACCCCCGAGCGACCGATCGAGGTGCTCGAGGAGGTGCGCAGCGGCGACGTGGTGCTCGTTCCGCACGGCTACCACGGGCCGTCCATCGCCGCGCCCGGCCACCACATGTACTACCTCAACGTGATGGCCGGCTCCGGTCCCACACGGGCCTGGCTGATCTGCGACGATCCCGCGCACACCTGGTTGCGCACCAGTTGGGAGCATCAGCAGGTGGATCCCCGCCTGCCCTTCACTCAGAGCCGAGGAGAGTGACCCGTGGTCTCCACTGCACCGAAGTCCCCTGACAAGCTCACCGACACCGAGCCGACGGTGCGACTCACCGTGGCCCAGGCCACCGTGCGGTTCCTGGCACACCAGTATGTCGAGCGAGACGGCATGCGGCACAAGTTCTTCGCCGGCTGCCTGGGCATCTTCGGCCATGGCAACGTGGCCGGTGTCGGGCAGGCTCTGCTGCAGGATGAGCTCGAGGCGACCGAGGCGGGTGTCGAGCCCGGGCTGAAATACGTGCTGGGCCGCAACGAGCAGGCCATGGTGCACACGGCGGTGGCCTACGCGCGCCAGCAGGACCGCCTCCAGACCTGGGCCGTCACCGCCAGCATCGGACCCGGCTCGACCAACATGCTCACCGGCGCGGCGCTGGCCACGATCAACCGGTTGCCGGTGCTGCTGCTGCCCTCCGATACGTTCGCCACCCGCGTGAGCTCGCCGGTGCTCCAGGAGCTGGAGTTGCCCAGTGGCGGCGACGTGACGGTCAACGACGCCTTCAAACCGTTGTCGCGCTATTTCGACCGGGTGTGGCGTCCCGAACAGCTGCCCGCCGCGCTCCTGGGGGCGATGCGCGTGTTGACCGATCCCGCGGAGACGGGCGCTGCGACGATCTCGTTGCCACAGGATGTGCAGGCCGAAGCGCATGACTGGCCGGAATCGCTGTTCGCCGAGCGGACCTGGCACATCGGGCGGCCGTTGCCGGAGCGATCCGCGCTGGTCCGCGCCGCCGAGGTGGTCCGTTCTGCCCGCCGGCCCCTGATCGTCGCCGGCGGTGGCGTGATCTACTCCGGCGCCAACGACGCACTCGCCGAGTTCGCGGCGCAGACCGGCATTCCGGTGTGCGAGAGCCAGGCGGGCAAGGGCTCGCTGCTGCACGAGCACCCCCAATCCGTGGGCGCGGTCGGTTCGACGGGCACGACGGCTGCCAACGCGTTGGCCAGCGAAGCCGACGTGATCATCGGCATCGGAACCCGGTACAGCGATTTCACCTCCGCATCGCGCACCGCCTTCAACAACCCCGACGTGCGCTTCGTCAACATCAACGTGGCGTCGCTGGATTCGGTCAAGCACGGCGGCATCAGTGTGGTCGCCGATGCGCGGGAAGCGCTCGACGAGCTGGCACGCGCGGTCGGTGACTACACGGTGGACGCGCAATACCGCCAGCGCACAACAGATCTCATGGCGGAGTGGAACGCCACCGCGTCGGCCGCGTTCCGCACCGACGACGGTGCGGCGCTGAACCAGAATCAGGTCATCGGTCTGGTGAACTCGCTGTCGGACCCCCGCGACGTCGTGGTGTGCGCGGCAGGCTCGATGCCGGGCGATCTGCACAAGCTGTGGCGGATGCGAGACCGCAAGGGCTATCACGTCGAATACGGCTACTCGTGCATGGGGTACGAGATCGCCGGCGGCATCGGGGTTCGGATGGCCGCGCCCGACCGCGACGTCTTCGTGATGGTCGGCGACGGCTCGTACCTGATGATGGCGACGGAACTGGCGACCGCGGTCCAGGAAGGCGTCAAGATCATCCCGGTGCTCGTGCAGAACCACGGGTTCGCCTCGATCGGCGGGCTGTCCGAGTCGTTGGGTTCGCAACGCTTCGGCACGGCCTACCGGTACCGCGGCGAGGACGGCCGACTCGACGGTGACACGTTGCCGGTCGACCTGGCCGCCAACGCCGCGAGCCTGGGCGCCGACGTCATCCGCGCGACCACCGCCGCGGAATTCACCGACGCGGTCAAGGTCGCGAAAGCCAGTGATCGCACCACGGTCATCTACGTCGAGACCGATCCCCGGATCTACGCACCCGACAGTCACTCCTGGTGGGACGTCCCCGTCAGCGAGGTGTCGACGCTGGCTTCGACGCAGCAGGCCTATGAACGCTATGCCGACTGGAAAAAGGTGCAGCGTCCGTTGCTCAGGCCGTCGGAGTGACCGCCATGTCTGAGGTGCGCGTCGCGGTCCTCGGCGTCGGAGTGATGGGTGCAGACCACGTCGCCCGCATCCAATCGCGGATCTCCGGCGCCCGGGTCACCGTCGTCAACGACTACGTGGCCGAGAAGGCCGAGCGGATCGCCTCGGGTATCGAGGGATGCCGCGCCATCGTCGATCCGCTCGATGCGATCGCCGACCCCGACGTCGATGCCGTCGTGCTCGCCACCCCCGGCACCACACACGAGAAGCAGCTGCTGGCCTGCCTGGAGCAGCGCAAGCCGGTGCTGTGCGAAAAGCCGCTCACCACCGATGTTTCCACGTCGCTGGACATCGTCCGCCGCGAAGCCGAGCTCGGCACCCGGCTCATCCAGGTCGGTTTCATGCGCCGCTTCGACGACGAGTACGCCGCCCTGAAGGCCCTCATCGACAGCGGCGACCTCGGCAACCCGCTGATGCTGCACTGTGTGCACCGCAACCCGAGTGTGCCGAGCTATTTCGACAGCTCGCTGATCGTCAAAGACTCGCTCGTCCACGAGGTGGATGTGACCCGCTTCCTGTTCGGGGAAGAGATCGTCAGTGTGCAGATCATCAGGCCCACGTCGAACAGCGGTGCCCCGGCGGGGGTCGTGGATCCCCAGGTGGCGATCCTGCGTACCGCCTCCGGCAGGCACGTCGACGTGGAGTTGTTCGTCACCACCGGTGTCGGCTACGAGGTCCGCACCGAACTGGTCGCCGAAAAAGGCAGCGCACTCATCGGACTGGACATCGGGCTGGTCCGCACGTCGGCGCCCGGCGTGCGTGGCGGTCGGATCACCCCCGGTTTCCGTGAGCGCTTCGGCCGCGCATACGACACTGAGATCCAACGATGGGTGAACGCCGTCATCGCCGGGACGAACGTCGACGGCCCCACGGCATGGGACGGCTATGCCGCGGCGGCCGTGTGCGCCGCGGGCGTGCAATCTCTCGAGACCGGTCTGCCCGTCGACGTGCAGCTCGCTGACCTCTGAGGTGACGTGCGACGACAGCGAATATGACGGCGCAGCGCTGACCACCCCGCAGCGGGTACCCCGCCGTGGTGAACAAGCTATGGGTGATCCTCGCGGCGGTGTGTGTGGTGACGGCGTGTGAGAGCCGACCCGTCGACCAGGCGGCGCCATCGACCACCCCGTCCGCGCCGACCAGCACACCCACCACCACCGGGCTGATCCCGCCGGGGGTACCCACCGAGGGCAGTCGCCCACCGGCGGCGTCTCTGCCTGCCGCCGCTGAACCGCAGTCCGCACCGCCGCCGTCGGCGAACCTGCCGGGGCGCCAGGTCCCCGTCGGCACTGCGCCAGAGGGCATCGTCGTCGATGCCGTCACCCGCACCGTCGCCGTCGCCACCCGCACGCCCAACGCGCTGGTTCTCCTCGATGCCGACACCGGCGAGATCATCGGCCGCACACCACTTCCCGGCGTCGTGCGTCATCTCCAACTCGCCCGGCCCGGCGGCCCCGTGCTGGTCCCGGTGGAGAGCGCCAACGCGCTCGTCCGCGTCGACCTTCCCGGCGGCAGGGCGCAGTCGCAGGTCATCACCGGCACGGTGCCGCACGACGCGTCCGAAGCGCCCAATGGCACGGTCTTCGTCGCCAACGAACTCGGCGGCACCGTGACCGTGCTGCGCGGCAGCGACATCGTGAAGGTCTTCACCGACAGCGTTCAGCCCGCCGGCATGGCGCCGATCGGTGACCGCATGGGCATGCTGGACGTCCGCAAGAACGACCTGACGGTGTACGACGCAGCGGCGTTGACGATCGTCGGGTCGACGGCGGCCGGCGACGGACCGACCCACCTGGTCGCCGACCGGCACGGTCGCTACATCGCCGCCGACACCCGCGGTGACGCGGTGCGCGTCTTCGACACGTCCCCCCGCCAGATCGCGGAGATCCCTCAACCCGGGGGCCCCTACGGCATCACCTACGACCCGACGCGGGACCGGCTCTGGGTCGCCTCGTCAGGCACCAACGAAGTCGTCGGCTACGACATGACCGACCCCACTCCGCACGAGGTGAAACGCATTGCCACGGTGCAGAATCCCTACACCGTCGGGGTGGACGCGAAGACCGGCCGACTGTTCGTCGCCGGGGTCAGCGCCGGGGTCGTGCAGATCATCGACCCCGGCTGAGCCACCCGCCTCACAGGATGTAGAGCATCTCCTGATACGTCGGCAGCGGCCACAGGTCGTCGGCGACCAGGCCCTCCAGCGTGTCGGCCGCCGCGCGCACGGCGTCCATCGCGGGGAGCAACACCTTCTGCGCGTGCGTGGCCTCGTCCAGTGCCGACTCGGCGGAATGATCAGCCAGCCCCGCCTTCAGAGACGCCAGCGCCGCCGTCAACTCTGCGATAGGAGTCGACACCGCCTCGAGCAGCGTGGTGTCGGCGGCGACACCGGCCGCCTTGAGCGTAGCCACGTTCGCCGCCAGTTCCGTCTGATAGCGCACCGCGGCGGGCAGGACCACCGTGGTCCCGAGTTCGAGGGCCAGCTTCGCCTCGACGCCGATCGTCAGCGCGTACTGCTCGAGGCGAACCTCGTAGCGACTGTGCAACTCTCGCTCGTTGAACACGCCGTAGCGCTCGAACACCTCGATCGCCTCGGGCTTGATCAGCTCGGGAATCGCGTCGAGGGTCGTCTTCAGGTTCGGCAGACCCCTCTCCGCGGCCTCGATCTGCCAGTTCTCCGAGTAGCCGTCCCCGTTGAACACCACCGCGCCGTGCTCGGTGATGATCTCGGTCAGCAGCTTCTGCACGGCCTGGTCGAAGTCCTCGCCGGCGTCGACAGCCTTCTCCAGTACGGTGGCCATGTAGTCGAGCGAGTCGGCCATGATCGTGTTGAGGATGATCATCGGCACGTTGATGGTCTGGCCCGATCCCGGCGCGCGGAACTCGAACCTGTTGCCGGTGAACGCGAATGGGCTGGTGCGGTTGCGGTCACCGGGATCGGTGGGCAGCTCCGGCAGCGTGTCGACGCCGATGATCATCGACCCCTTGCCCTTCGACGACGTCGCAGCGCCTTTGGCGATCTGCTCGAACACGTCGGCCAGCTGCGCACCGAGGAAGATCGAGATGATCGCCGGCGGTGCCTCGTTCGCGCCGAGCCGGTGGTCGTTGGTCGCCGAAGCCACCGAAACCCGCAGCAGGCCAGCGAACTTGTGCACCGCGCGGATGACGGCCGCACAGAACACCAGGAATTGCGCGTTCTCGTGCGGGGTGTCGCCGGGCACCAGCAGGCTGCCGAACTGCGCGTTGCCCATCGAGAAGTTGACATGCTTGCCCGATCCGTTGACACCGGCGAACGGCTTCTCGTGGAAGAGGCACTCCATGCCGTGCTTCTTGGCGACGTTGCGGAAAATCGTCATCAGCAGCTGCTGGTGGTCGGCGGCGATGTTGGCCCGCTCGAACATCGGCGCGATCTCGAACTGTCCCGGTGCGACCTCGTTGTGCCGGGTCTTGGCCGGGATACCGAGTTTGAACAGCTCACGCTCGGTGTCCATCATGAACCCGAGCACCCGCTCGGGCACCGAGCCGAAGTAGTGGTCGTCGAACTCCTGGCCTTTGGGCGGCTTGGCGCCGAACAGCGTGCGCCCGGCGTTGATCAGATCGGGACGGGCCAGGAAGAAGTGCCGGTCGACGAGGAAGTACTCCTGTTCGGGACCGCAGAACGACACGATGTTGTCGAAATTCTTGTGGCCGAACAGCTTCAGGATGCGCTCGGCCTGCGCACCCATCGCCTGCTGGCTGCGCAGCAGCGGCGTCTTGTAGTCCAGCGCCTCCCCGGTCATCGACACGAACACCGTGGGGATGCACAGCGTGTTGCCGTTGGGGTTCTCCAGGATGTAGGCCGGGCTGGTGACATCCCAACCGGTGTAGCCGCGGGCTTCGAAGGTGCTGCGCAGGCCGCCGGACGGGAAGCTCGACGCGTCGGGCTCACCCTGGATCAACGTCTTGCCGGCGAACTCGGCCAGCGTCTGGCCGTCGGACACGGGCTCGAGGAAGCTGTCGTGCTTTTCGGCGGTCAGCCCGGTCATCGGGTAGAAGACGTGGGCGTAGTGCGTCGCACCCTTCGACAGCGCCCAGTCCTTCATCGCCGAGGCCACTGAATCGGCCACCGCCGGGTCCAGTTTGGCGCCCTTCTCGATCGTGGCGACCACCGACTTGTACACCGACTTGGGCAGCCGCAGCTGCATCTCCGCCTTGGTGAACACGTTCGACCCGAACACCTCGCCGGGCGCCTCCGTCGGATCGAAGCTGATCGCCGGCGGGACATACGCTTCGACATTGTTGATCGCCTGCAGGCGCACCGAGTTACCGCTCACTGGACTTCCTTATCCGCTGCGTCGTCCGCCTCTGTTTCACGGACGATTGACCGGCCAACAGTAGGAACATCCGATGCCGATCCTGTTACGTGAGCGTCAACGTCGCAAGACGTGAGTTACGGGAGCCCGTCGTAGCCGCCGTGGCGCGAAGCGACCACAATGGGACAGATGTCGCGACGAGAGGGAACCCCGTGGGCCGTGTGACCTCCCGCCGCCGCGCGCACCACGTCACTGCCGAGGGCGCGTCCGCGCGCCCGGAGACGCTGGTCGTCGAGGAGCCGCTGGAGATCCGCGTCGACGGCCGCCCTCTGACGGTCACGATGCGCACTCCCGGCTCCGACGTGGAGTTGGCGCAGGGCTTTCTGCTCACCGAAGGTGTGGTCACGGGCCGCGAGGACATCGCGTCCGTGCGCTACTGCCGCGGCGCCGACGACGACGGTATGAACAGCTACAACGTCCTGGACGTGACATTGGCGCCCGGCGTCGACCCGCCCGACGTCGACCCCACGCGGAACTTCTACACGACCTCGTCGTGTGGGGTGTGCGGCAAGGCCTCGCTGGAGGCGGTGCGCCTGGTGAGCAAGCACGCGCCGGGCGACGACCCGCTGACCGTCGACGCCGACACCCTGGCCGCGATGCCCGCGCAGCTGCGCCGCCGGCAGAAAGTGTTCGCCGCGACCGGCGGTCTGCACGGCGCCGGCTTGTTCGACGCCGCAGGAGAGGCGCTGGTCGTGCGCGAGGACATCGGCCGGCACAACGCCGTCGACAAGGTCATCGGGTGGGCGCTCGAGCAGCACCGGGTACCGCTGGCCGGCACGGTGCTGCTGGTGAGCGGGCGGGCGTCGTTCGAACTCACCCAGAAGGCCGTGATGGCCGGCATCCCGATGCTGGCTGCGGTGTCCGCGCCGTCATCACTGGCGGTGGATCTGGCCGCGCAGTCCGGGCTGACGCTCGTGGCGTTCCTGCGCGGCGAATCGATGAACGTCTACACCCGCCCGGACCGCGTCACCTAGCTGATCGAGTGTGCGTCCCGATACGCCCCTCGCGGCGCGTCGCGGATGAATCTGCACACTCGCGGCCCAGGATGTCAGGCGGTCTTGTCGCGGCGCTCGGTGCGGGACGGCTTGCGCGGCACGATCGTCGGCAGGACGTTGTCCTCCACGGTCTCCTTGGTCACGACGACCTTGGCGACGTCGTCGCGGCTGGGGATGTCGTACATCACCGGCAGCAGGACTTCTTCCATGATGGCGCGCAGGCCGCGAGCACCGGTTCCGCGGTGGATGGCCTGATCGGCGATGGCTTCGAGCGCGTCGTCGGCGAACTCCAGTTCCACGCCGTCCATCTCGAAAAGGCGCGTGTACTGCTTGACCAACGCGTTCTTCGGCTGCGACAGGATCTGCACCAACGATTCCTTGTCCAGGTTGGTCACCGAGGCCACCACCGGCAGCCGGCCGATGAACTCCGGGATCAGCCCGAACTTGATCAGGTCCTCGGGCATGACCTCGGCGAAGTGGTCCTGGGTGTCGATCTCGGCCTTGGAGTGCACCTCGGCGCCGAAGCCCAGACCGCGCTTACCGACTCGGTCGGAAACAATCTTCTCCAGCCCGGCGAACGCGCCGGCCACGATGAACAACACGTTGGTGGTGTCGATCTGGATGAACTCCTGGTGCGGGTGCTTACGCCCGCCCTGCGGCGGCACCGACGCCTGCGTGCCCTCCAGGATCTTCAGCAGTGCCTGCTGCACACCTTCACCGGAGACGTCGCGGGTGATCGACGGGTTCTCGCTCTTGCGGGCGATCTTGTCGACCTCGTCGATGTAGATGATGCCGGTCTCGGCGCGCTTGACGTCGTAGTCGGCGGCCTGGATCAGCTTGAGCAGGATGTTCTCGACGTCCTCGCCGACGTAGCCGGCCTCGGTGAGCGCCGTTGCGTCGGCGATGGCGAACGGCACGTTGAGCATCTTGGCCAGGGTCTGCGCGAGGTAGGTCTTGCCGCAGCCGGTGGGGCCGAGCATCAAGATGTTCGACTTGGCCAGCTCGACGGGCTCGGAGCGCGAGTCGCGGCTCTTCTCCCCCGCCTGGATGCGCTTGTAGTGGTTGTAGACCGCCACGGCGAGCGTGCGCTTCGCGGTGTCCTGACCGATGACGTAGCCCTCGAGGAATTCGCGGATCTCCGCGGGCTTGGGCAGCTCGTCGAGCTTGACGTCGTCAGCGTCGGCCAGCTCCTCTTCGATGATCTCGTTGCACAGATCGATGCACTCGTCGCAAATGTAGACGCCCGGCCCCGCGATGAGCTTCTTCACCTGCTTTTGACTCTTGCCGCAGAACGAGCACTTCAGCAGGTCACCGCCGTCTCCAATGCGTGCCATGGTGCTGGGGTCCTACTTCCTGTTGCTGTTGCTGATCGATCGATTCGGTGGGTCGCACCGCAACGTTTCCGACGCTACCCGCATCTTCCTGCCCTGTGCGACCGATGAGGCCGAATAGCGCCGCTGATATTCACGTGTGGTTTGCGACAACATAGCGCCTGAGGGTTCACCGACGGCCGTGGAACGCACCACCGTGTCCCTGGCGTGTCGCCGCTGTTACTCGACCGAGAGTACCCATCCCCACCGAGCGCTCTCGGCGCGCCTTCTGTGACCTCTCAGCGGCCGGGCCCGAGCGGCCCCGGCCCGACAGGTCCGGGTCCCACCGGCCCGGGTCCGACCGGCCCGATGACACCGCCGACGCCGACGGGCCCGACCGGGCCGACGACGGGGTTGGGTGGGTTGACGTAGACGTTCACCGCGACGCACGCGCTGACCGCGGCATCCCAGTACGTCCCCGCGGGACACACCGGATCTTGGGCGTGCGCGACGCCCGAAATCAGTGCCGTGGTCGCGCCCGCAGCAGCCACAGCCAGTATCAGAGCCCGCCTCATGGCACCCCTCCTGAGGATATTGACGATCACGTAGATCACAGCGTGGCACGCCGGACGCCGATTCGCGCGCTTTCGCCGGTCGTAGCCTTCGTCCATGACCTCACTCACCGACGCGGTCGGGCTGGCACACGGAGAAAACGGTCTGGCGGTGGTGTCGACGCTGCGCGCCGACCTCACGATCCAGGCATCTGTCGTCAATGCCGGCGCACTGGCCCACCCCGCCTCCGGCGACCCGGTGCTCGGTTATGTCACCTACGGCAAGGTGAAGCTCGCCCACCTGCGGTCGCGACCGCAGACCGCGATCACCTTCCGGAAGGGCTGGCAGTGGGCGACAGTCGAGGGGCGCGCCGAACTCGCCGGACCCGACGACCCGCAGCCGTGGCTGCACTCCGACCAGATGCTCGCCCGTCTGCTCCGCGACATCTTCACCGCCGCGGGCGGCACCCACGACGACTGGGATGCCTACGACGCGACGATGCGGGAACAGCGGCGCACCGCGGTGCTGGTGACCCCGACCCGGGTCTACAGCAACGGGTGACCGTCAGGCGTTCTGCGCCGAGAGCTTGCGGTACTGCAGAACGGTGTCGATGATGCCGTAGTCCTTGGCCGCCTCGGCGGTCAGGATCTTGTCCCGGTCGGTGTCCTTGCGGATCACGTCGGCGGGCTTGCCGGTGTGCCGAGACAGCGTCTCCTCCATCAACGTGCGCATCCGCTCGATCTCGGCGGCCTGGATCTCCAGATCGGAGAACTGGCCCTGGATCACGCCACCCAGCGCGGGCTGATGGATCAGCACGCGGGCGTTCGGCAGGGCCAGACGCTTGCCCGGCGTGCCGGCGGCCAGCAGGACCGCCGCCGCCGATGCGGCCTGGCCCAGGCACACCGTCTGGATGTCGGCGCGCACGTACTGCATCGTGTCGTAGATCGCCATCAGGCTGGTGAACGAGCCACCCGGCGAGTTGATGTACATCGTGATGTCGCGATCCGGGTCGAGCGACTCGAGCACCAGCAGCTGGGCCATGATGTCGTTCGCCGACGCGTCGTCGACCTGCACGCCGAGGAAGATGATGCGTTCCTCGAACAGCTTGTTGTAGGGGTTCGATTCCTTGACGCCGAAGCTGGAGTGCTCGATGAACGACGGCAGGATGTAGCGGGCCTGCGGCTGCACACGCGGGTCCAGCGCGGGGTGGATGTCCGCCATGTGATGAGACGAAGTGTCGGTCATTTGTCGATTCCTGCTCCTGGTCCGTCACCGTTGAGAGTGACGCTGGTGATGATGTGATCGACGAAGCCGTATTCGAGCGCTTCCTGCGCCGTGAACCACCGGTCACGATCGGAATCGGCCTCGATGCGCTCGATGGTCTGCCCGGTGAACTCGGCGTTCAGGCGGAACATCTCCTTCTTGATGCTGGAGAACTGCTCGGCCTGGATCGCGATGTCCGCGGCGCCGCCGGTGATACCGCCGAGCGGCTGGTGCATCAGGATGCGCGCGTGCGGCAGCGCGTAGCGCTTGCCCTTGGTGCCCGCGGCGAGGAGGAACTCGCCCATCGACGCGGCCATGCCCATCGCGTAGGTCGCGACATCGCAGGGCGCCAGCACCATCGTGTCGTAGATCGCCATGCCGGCGCTGATCGAGCCGCCGGGCGAGTTGATGTAGAGGTGGATGTCCTTGGTGGGATCCTCGGCGGACAGCAGCAGGATCTGGGCGCAGAGCCGATTGGCGATGTCATCGTCGACCTGGGAACCCAGGAAGATGATTCGCTCGGCCAGCAACCGCTCATACACCGAGTCGACAAGGTTGAGGCCCGACGAGGCGCCACGCATGTCAGTCACGACTGGATACCTGCTTTCTTCTGTGTACTTCCGACGCGGTGACCGGTCTTATGCACGACACTAACCAACCCGCGCCGCTGGGGAGTCCCCAGACGCCGCGCGTTCGCTCAGAGCATCACTTGGTGTCGTCGTCCGGTGCGGCGTCGGTGGTGTCGGTCTCATCGCCGGCTTCGTCGACATCGAGATCGACATCGACATCGGCATCGGCATCGGCCTCAAGGGCCTCCGCCGCCTGATCGCCAGAGGGCCCGAAGAACTCCGTCGTGTCGATCTCGGTGCCGTCGGTGTCGGTCACGGTCGCCCCGTGCACGACAGCGGCCACGGTCAGGCCGCGCCGGACGTCGGCGAACATGGCCGGCAGCTGGTTGTTCTGCTGCAGCATCTGGATCAGCTGCTGAGGCTCGATGCCGTACTGACGTGACATCAGCACCAGCCGCTCGGTGATGTCGTTCTGCCCCACCTGGATGTCGAGCTTGTCGGCGATGGCATCCATCAGAAGCTGGGTCTTGATGGCCTTCTCGGCGTTGGTGCGGTTCTCGGCATCGAACTCCTCGCGGCTGCTGCCCTGCTCGGCGAGCGCTTCGGCGAACTTCGACTCGTCGTGGTCGAGGCCGTGGATGGCGTTGTGCAGCGTGTCGTCGACCTGGGCCTGGACGACGGCCTCCGGCAGCGGCACCTCCACCTGGGCCAGCAGCTCCTCGATGGCCTTGTCGCGGATGGCCTCAGCCTGCTGCACGCGCTTGACCCGGGCCACCTTCTCGCGCAGGTCCGCCTTGAGCTCGTCGATGGTGTCGAACTCGCTTGCCATCTGGGCGAATTCGTCATCGAGCTCAGGAAGCTCGCGTGTCTTGACCGACTTGACGGTGACGGTGACCTCCGCCTCCTGGCCGGCATGCTCGCCAGCGACCAGGGTGGTGGTAAAGGTCTTGGACTCGCCTTCGGTGAGCCCGAAGATGGCTTCGTCGAGGCCGTCGATGAGCTGCCCCGAGCCGACCTCGTGCGACAGCCCCTCGGTCTTGGCCTCCGGCACGTCCTCGCCGTCGACGGTGGCCGACAGATCGATCGAGACGAAGTCGCCGTCCTGGGCGGCGCGGTCCACGCCGGTCAGCGTGCCGAACCGCTTCTGCAGCGAGTCCAGCTCGGCGTCGACGTCGGAGTCCTCGACGCTGATCGGGTCGACGGTGACCTTGAGCGCACTCAGGTCGGGCAGCTCGATCTCGGGGCGGATGTCCACCTCGGCGGTGAACACCAGCTCCTCGTTGTCCTCGAGCTTGGTCACCTCGATCTCGGGTTGGCCGATCGGCTGCAGGGATTCCGAGGTGATGGCCTCGCTGTAGCGGGCCGGCAGCGCATCGTTGACGACCTGCTCGAGCACGGCGCCGCGGCCGACGCGCGCCTCGAGGAGCTTGCGGGGCGCCTTGCCCGGACGGAAGCCGGGCAGCCGGACCTGCTTGGCCAGCTGCTTGAAGGCGTTGTCGATCTCTGGCTCGAGCTCGGTGAAGGGCACCTCCACGTTGATGCGCACCCGGGTCGGGCTCAGCTTCTCGACGGTGCTCTTCACGTTGGTACTCCTCTACTGCCTTCGTCTGATGGGTCGAACTGGTCGGGGTGACAGGATTTGAACCTGCGGCCTTCCGCTCCCAAAGCGGATGCGCTACCAAGCTGCGCTACACCCCGGTCGTCGCTGCCTGTCACGCACGCGCGCAGCGCCAGACCATCGGCGATCCTACGTCCTGACCTCGCCGAAGCCACATCCAGATGGCGATTGGATTCCCGAGGGGCGGGGCCGGTATCCTCTGGCGGTACTGCAGCCGGCTGCAGGACACGCGGGCGTAGCTCAATGGTAGAGCCTCAGTCTTCCAAACTGATTACGCGGGTTCGATTCCCGTCGCCCGCTCCATCACGACACGTCCCAGCGGTTTTTCGCGGTACGCGTAGACGTCCGCGCATCGGGTAGCAGCCCCCCATGGTGCACCCGTCGAACCCCTTGCTCGAGGCAGTCATGCCGAGGTCGGGGCTGCCCGCCCGGCAGGTGAGGTGGCGGGCAGGCCAGGTGATCTTCGCCGAGGGCGATCCGGGCACGTGCCTCTACCTCATCACCGAGGGACGAGTAAGGGTGGGCCGGCACCGGACCGACCGGGACTGCCTGTTCACGGTGCTCGGCCCCGGCGAAATCTTCGGTGAGGAGTCCGTCTTCGACCCACGCCCGCGGACCTCCCGCGCCATCGCGACGACTGACGTCGTGACCCTGTCCCTGGAGCGCGACGCCGTGCTGGCCCTCGTGACCACACAGCCTGACCTGGCGCAGCGCTTCCTGCGCATCATGGCCCGCCGGATCCGCTCCACCTCGAGCAACATCACCGACACCGTCTATGCCAGCGTCGCGGCGCGGGTGGCCAAACATCTGCTCGGGCTGGCGCAACGCTTCGGAGTGCAGGAGCACGCGGTGATGCGGGTGCCGATGGACCTGACCCAGGAGCAGTTCGCCCATCTGGTCGGCACCTCGAGGGAGTCGGTGAACAAAGCGCTGTGCGACTTCGCCGCGCGCGGCTGGATCGTCGTCGAAAGGGACAGCATCGTGATCCGGGAATCAGAACCACTGGCGGTCCGCATGCGCGGCGCCCGTCGCGCCCACCTGGCCGGGCGGTGACGGCGATGGACCTCAACGTCACGTTCATCGGCAACGCCACCACCCTGATCCGCTGCGGCGACATCGCGGTGCTGACCGACCCCAACTTCCTGCACCAGGGGCAGCGCGCGTATCTCGGGTACGGCTTGTGGTCGAAGCGCCGTCGCCCGCCCGCGTTGACCGTCGACGAACTCCCGCCGCTGCACGCCGTGGTCCTCTCCCACATGCACGGCGATCACTGGGACCGCGTCGCCGAGCGCGGCCTCGACCACAGCCTGCCCATCGTCACCACTCATGCGGCAGCAAAACGCTTGCACAGCAAGGGCTTCCACGCCGCCCATGGACTGGACACCTGGCGCACCTCGCTCATCGAGCAGGGCACGCACCGAGTGACAGTGACCGCGCTGCCCGGCCGACACGCCCCCATGGCCGTGCGGCGTCTGCTTCCCCCGGTGATGGGCTCGATGCTGGAGTTCAGCGACGGCACCGAACAGTGTCGGCTCTACATCTCCGGTGACACCCTGCTTATCGACGAACTCGCAGAGATACCGGTTCATTTCGAGGCAATCGACGCCGGCATTCTCCATCTGGGCGGCACCCGGCTGCCCGCAGGCGGCAAGCTGCCCTTCGGGTTGACCGTCACCATGGACGGCACCCAGGGGGCGGAGGCCGCGCGACTGCTCGACCTTCCCCGGGTGGTACCCGTCCACTTCGATGATTACGGCGTATTCGCCTCTCCGCTGAGCGATTTCACGAAAGCGATGCACGAGCGTGGGCTGGGTGACCGCCTGGTTCACATCGAACGCGGCCAGACGGTCACCCTGTGACGCTCAGCGGCCGACGGTGGTGCGGGTCCCGGAGCGGCCCAACACCAGTCCCAGGGCCAGCATCCCCAACGCCAGGATCAGGTGCAGCCAGTTGTCCGCATCGTTGAGCGGGACGAAGTTCATACTGCTGCCTCGGTCGATGATCAGGCCGTACAGCCACAACACCGCGTAGATCACGCCGCCGACGATGAGGTACAGCCGCGCGGAGTTGAACGTGCGTGCCAGAGCGATTCCCGCCACTCCGAAGAGGAGGTGGACGATGTTGTGCAGGATCGAGACGGCGAACAGCCCCAGAAGGAGCGCTCCGGAATGGTGGCCCGCGAAGCTCAATTCGCTGTAGTTCGTAGTCAGGCCCGGGATGAAGCCGGCGATTCCGACGATCAGAAACACCACGCCGACGATCAGCGCGGCCCATTGGACCGGGGTGCGGGTGGTCGACCTCGCGGCGGTCGATCGGGGTGAGGTCATCGTGAGTCGGTTCCTTTCAGTGCATGGGGGCTCCGGCGACGTCGCCGGTCGACGCCCCTGCTACCCGCAGCCGAGGCGCGGAAACGAAATCGGGTCCATCGATCTCCTCGTCGGCACGCGGCGAGGCGCCCCAAGGCAAACAGTCCGGGGATAGCCGACCCCGGGCGCAAAGATGACGAAATCTCCCCATTCCCCCGCGCACGCGTAACATCGCGGCCGGGGGAGGGACATGTTGCACATCACTTGCGCAAACCGGGCGGCCACACGCCACCCATGGCGATCGCGGCCCGTCGGCTCCGATACCTCTGACTGCGCGGGCACCCGTTCAACGCGGCGGACAACGACTTCTCCTGGGTATTCACCGCAAATCCGCGCTCGAGCAATGGGTGTCGCCTCCAGAACGTCAGAAGGACGGAAATCATGAACAAACTCGTCAGCACACTTCCGATGGTGGCGGCCGCGGCACTCCTGTCAGCCACGCCTGCCGTCGCAGATGTCGCCTATATGACCGGCCTGTTCGGCGCCAAGGTCGACTTCGCCAGCATCGTGGCGCCGCCCGGGCAAGGCTGCGACCCTGGCGCGGGCTGCACGCAGATTCCCTACGCCAACTTCAATCCCGGCGGCGTCAGCGTCACGCGCGGCGCCAAAGCCATCGAGGACTACGTCAAGGCGCACCCCGGCCAGAACACGATCTGGACGTACTCCGACTCCACCGACGCCGTCGTGGAGTACGTGAACACCCATCCCGAGGACACCACCACGCAGTTCTATCTCCTCGGAGCGCCCAGTACACCCGGCAACGTCAACGTCTTCAATCGCCATCCGACGTTGATGGACGGCAACCACGCCAACGTCACCTACGTCCTGCGCCAGTACGACATCGTCGCCGATGTTCCCGCGGGGACGAGGTACTTCGCCCGAGCCAACATCCGCCAGGCGATCCACCGCAGGGGTTACGACAATCTGGATCTGACGAATCCGGCGGTCAACTACGTGGATCCGCGAACGGGGTCCACGACGAAGTACTTCCTCACCTATCCGCTGCCGGTCATCTACAAGGGCAACAAGACACCGGAGCAGATCGCGGCCGAGGACCAGGTGAAGCGACCGCTCATCGAAAGCCAGTACTACCTGCCGGGCAAGGTCCAACGGCCGGTCGTGCTGCCCGCTCCGACCTATCCGGTCACCACCGCAGCGGCGGTCAAGGAAACTGCCGTGACGACACGGCTGGACACCACCGCGACAGCGTCGACGGCGGACACCGCGGATCGGCCGCGTCTGCTGCGGAAACTGTTCTCCGGGTCGTCGGAGCGCCGGCAGTCGACCGAGCAGGCAACGACGAGCGCCCAGAAAGTCGCGGACACGGCGCCGGCGGCACGAGCGGCGAAGAAGGATCGCCCGCGCCTGCACGACAGAATCGCGCAGCGGCGAGCCGAGCGCGCCGCGTCGTGACCAGGCGAGGCGGAGACGTCGCGGACGTGGTGCGCCTCTGATCGCGAGCACCAGGATCACCACCAACCTGTCGGTACGCTGGCAGCCATGGAAGGCGTGCTTCTGCTCCTCATCGTGCTGGTGGTCGCGGCCATCGGCATTGCCGTCTACACCTCGTCGAAAGCGTCCGGTCAGCGCAGCGCCGCCTCGCTGGCCGACGCAAAAGCCGACGCCCGGCGGCTCATCGAGCGCCTCGGCGGTCAGGTCTACGCGCTGACCGGGACCGACGACGCCTCCACACAGGCGCTGGCTGACGCCTCCGAGCGCTACACCGCGGCGTCCTCGCAGATCGAGCAGGCCACCACGGTGCGACAGGCGGCGCTGGCCAAGGAGAGCGCGGTCGAAGGCCTCTACTACGTCCGCGCCGCGCGCACCGCGATGGGCATGGACCCGGGTCCGGACCTGGAGACGCTGGCCGGCCAGCGCTCGGCAGGCGCCGTCACCGAAGACCGCAGGGTGGAGTTCGACGGCCGCCAGATCGAAGCGTCCCCGACGCCGTCGCAGCGCACGCCCAACTACTACCCCGGCGGCCGGGTCGCGGGGCGGCCTGTTCCCGCGGGCTGGTACTCCGAGCCGTGGTGGAAGCCGGCTCTGGTGGCAGGCGCATGGGGCGTGGGATCGGCCTTGCTGTTCAGCTCGTTGTTCTCCGGCATGGCCGGGGTCGGTTATGACTCGTCGGCCTTCGAGAGCGGCTACGGCGACGGGTTCGCCGACGGAATGGAGCAGGGTCAACTCGACGGCGGCGGTTTGGACGGTGCAGACACCGGCGGCGGTTGGGACGGCGGCGGCTGGGACGGCGGCGGAGGCGACTGGGGCGGGGGCGGCGACTTCGGCGGCGGCGACTTCGGCGGCGGATTCGACTTCTAGAACCGGCTTTCCAGCCGGGCGGACACACCGGCTTCTTGCAGATCGAGGCGTTCGAGCATCGCCCGCACCGCTTCGTCGTCGATGCGGCCTTCGTCGCGCTCGGCGATCAGCGCATGCCGCTGCGCGGACAGGACGTCGCGGTAGAGCTGGGCGAACACCTCGGCGCGCGGCGTGTGGGTGTCAGGGTCCGGCATCTCGTCGGCGTCCTGGGAATGCCGTGCCACGACGCCCCTGATCTCGGCGAGCACCCGTGGGTCCAGTCCGGCAGGCGGGTTGGCCCGGAAGTCGGCCAGCACCGACTCGGCGGCGGCGTGAACCACCTGCTCGGCCTTCTCGGTCTCGGCAACGGTGTAGGCATGCTCGTCGTCGGCCGACAGGTCGAGACGGCGGATCAGCAGCGGCAGCGTGGCCCCCTGTAGCAGCAGGGTTCCGACGCTGACGACGAAGGCGATGGCCTGGATCGTGGCCCGTTCGGGGAACGGGTCGCCGACCGAGGTCGTCGCCGGAATCGCCGCCGCCGCAGCAAGAGTGACCACGCCACGCATGCCCGTCCACGACACCACGACGTTCTCCTGCCAGCTCAGCGCGCGGTTGTCGATCCGGGAACGCCACCTCGGCGGAACCGCGGCACGCCGCCGCGTGCCCAACGCGCCGCGCCCGCCCTGCTCGGGGATCGGCACGCTGAGCCGCTTCTCGACCTGCCGCGACAGCACTCCCCTGCCGAACATCGCGAACACCGACAGGGGCCGGATGACGAGCACGATGAACAGCACGATCGCCGACGCGACAGCCACTTCGACAAGGGACTCGTGGGCTTCTCGCAGGTCCTCGAGCACGAACCGCAGATGCAGACCGATGTAGGCGAACACGAACGCTTCGAGCAGCACGTCGACGGAGTTCCACACGTACCGCTCCTGCAGTCGGGTCTGATACCCGGCGTCCACGGTGCCGCTGCCGACCACGAATCCGGCGACCACGACCGCGAGAACCCCTGAAGCGTGCATTTCCTCGGCGACGAGGAACGCCGCGAACGGGACCATCAACCCCTGCACGGTCTCCAGCGCCGGGTTGGCCAGCCGTCGCCGGATCCACAGCGTGACGTAGCCGAGCGCGGCACCGACTGCCGGGCCAAGCACCGCGCTGTAGCTGAACAGCAGCACCGGGTTCTCGATGAACGTGTGGCTGCCCGCGACCTGCGCGACGGCTACCGAGAACAGCGCCAGCGCAGCCGCGTCGTTGATCAGGCTCTCCCCGGTCAGGATCGACATGACCCGCTTGGGCAGCCCCAGCTTGCGGCCGACCGCGACGGCGGTCACCGCATCCGGGGGTGCGACGACCGCACCGAGGACCAGAGCGGTGCCGAATGTCAGCGGCACGACGACCAGCCAGGACGACACGAGCGCGACCGTGAACGCGGTGACGACGACCAGCCCGACCCCGAGACCGAGGATCGGCTTGATGTTGCGCAGGAACGTGGGGAACGAGAAATCCAGTGCGGCCGAGTACAGCAGAGGCGGCAACACCACCGACAGCAGGATGTGCGAGTCGAGTTCAGGTGCCTCGAAGCCAGGCAGGAAGGACACCGCGATGCCGACGACCACGATGATCAGCGCGGGTTCGAGCCCGCGGCGGTGTGCCATCGCGGTGACGACGATGGCTCCGACGACGACCAGGATCAGTTCCACCCGGTGATTCTCGCGGGTGGTGCCGCGAACCGCCCGCCGGACTCAGGTCTGGCAGGTGGGGCACCAGAACAGGTTGCGCCCCTCCAGTATCTCGGTGCGGATCGGTGTACCGCAGATGCGGCAGGGTTCACCGGCCCGGCGGTAGACGTAGGTGCGCGGGCGCCGCGGGCCGTACGACGGCAGGCCGTGGTCGTCCTCGGGCCGGATCGTGATGATCCGGCCTTTGCGCACGCCGACGTTCATCAGCTCGACGAGATCGGTCCACGCCTCGTCGAATTCGCCTTCGTCGACCCGGGTCCCGGGGCGGTGCGGGTCGATGCGGTGCCGGTAGAGCAACTCGTTGCGATAGACGTTACCCACCCCGGCGAGCACCGTCTGGTCCATCAGCAACGCCCCGATCACGCGGCGGGACTTGTGGATTCGGGTCCACGCCGTGCTCGGGTCGGCATCCTTGCGCAGCGGGTCCGGGCCCAGTCGAGCGAGGATTTCGGAGACATCGGCCTCGGTGACGATCTCGCATGCGGTGGGGCCGCGCAGGTCGGTTCCGCGCTCGGTACCCACGATCCGCATCCGCACCTGACCCACCGGCTCCGGGACGCCGTCCTCGACCGGGAAGTCGGAGAACTTGCCGTACAGGCCCAGGTGGATGTGCACGATGCGACCACCGGTGTAGTGGTGGAACAGATGCTTGCCATACGCGCTGGCTTTGGTGAACACCGTGCCGTTGACGGCGTCGGCGCCTTCGATGAATCGGCCCTGGGGGCTGCTCACCGCGACACGCTGTCCCTTGAACATGCGTTGGTGCTGCCGCGCCAGGCGGTGCAGCGTGTGGCCTTCGGGCATCGGCTAAGCGCCGGGCACCGGTGGGGCGGTGTGCGTGGTCTCGTAGTCGGACAGGATGTCGATCCGGCGCTGGTGGCGCGGGGCCTGCGACCACTCGGCGGCCAGGAACGCGTCGATGATGGCGAGCGCCTCTTCGACGGTGTGCATGCGGCCGCCGATACCCATCACCTGGGCGTTGTTGTGCTCGCGGGCCAACTGGGCGGTCTCGGTGCTCCACGCGAGCGCGCACCGGACGCCCGGCACCTTGTTGGCGGCGATCTGCTCACCGTTGCCGGAGCCGCCGATCACGATGCCCAGACTGCCGGGGTCTTCGACGGTGCGCTGCGCGGCGGCGATGCAGAATGCCGGGTAGTCGTCGTCGGCGTCGTAGGTGAAGGCGCCACAGTCGACCGGCTCGTGGCCGGCCGACTTCAGATGCTCGATGACGGCCTGCTTGAGCTCGTATCCGGCGTGGTCGGCCCCGAGGTAGACGCGCATGGCCGATACGGTAACTCAGCCGATCGTGATGGCGTCGAGGCGTTCCTTGATGAAGTCCGACGTCGTCACCGGCGCCAGGTCGGCGACCCTGCCGACGGGCGGCGCCAGCGGAGTCACGACCGCGTCATGGTTGGCCTCGTAGAAGTAGATGAGCGAGACCAGATCCTCTTCTGGGGCATGCGGCTGCGGCGGCAGCACCCGGTGCCGGCCCGAGGGCCACCGCCGGCCACTCCAGTACTCCAGCAGGTCTCCGATGTTGACCGTCAGCGCGGCCGGATCGTAGGGCGCGTCCTCCCAGCCTCCGGCGTCGCTGTACACCTGTAGGCCCCCCGCACCCGGTTCGCGATCGAGGATGGTCACGGTGCCGAAGTCGGTGTGCGGGCCGATGCGGAACTGCCCCGGCTCCGGATCCCCGACCACGCTCACCGGAGGGTAGTGGTTGATGTTCATCGTCCACGTCGGCATGCTTGCCAGCTCGGCAAAAGGGTTACCGGGCAACCGGAGTGCGTGCGCGAACAGCGCAAGCAGATCGTCGGCGACGCGGCGCATCTGGGCGGTGTACTCGTCGACAAGGCGGTGCAGTGCGGGCACCTCGGCCGGCCAGACGTTGGGGGCGAACCAGATTCGGTCGATGTCGGGATCCCCGGTGGCAGTTTCGGCACCCAGGCTGAAGCTCTCCTTCAGATCGGGTGGGGTTTCGGTGCCCTCGGCGTAGCCGTTGGCCTCCGCCCCGGGCCCGATCCATCCGTGCCCACCCACGGGCACCGAGTACCGCCCCTTGACCGGCGCGGGCAGCGCGAAGAACTCGCGGGCCGCGGACCGCACGTCACTCGCGAGCGTCGCATCGACGCCGTGTCCGGTCACCAGGATGAAGCCGGCGCGCTGCAGGCCCTCGTCGACCTCGACGGCCACCGCGTCGGCATCTGCCCCACCGCGCCGCCACCGCGAAAGGTCAATGCTGGCAATCACACTCATTCGCCGATGTCCTCCGCCCATAGCTCCGGGTGCGCCGCGATGAAGTCCGTCATCATCGCCACGCACCGCTCGTCGTCGAGCACGGTGACCGAAACGCCGTGCTCGGCCAGCCAGTCGTGCCCGCCGGTGAACGTCGTGCTCTCCCCGATCACCACGGCACCGATGTTGAATTGCCGGACCAGCCCGCTGCAGTACCAGCACGGCGACAGGGTGGTCACCATGACTGTCGACGAGTAGCCGCGCTGGCGCCCCGCGTTGCGGAACGCGTCGGTCTCGGCATGAATCGACGGATCGTCGCGTTGCACCCGCTGGTTGTGTCCGCTACCGAGCAACGTCCCGTCACTGGAGAACAGCGCAGCTCCGATGGGAATACCACCCTCTGCCAACCCTTTTCGCGCCTCGTCGACAGCCACGTCGAGCATGGCCTGCGGTGATGTCATTGCTTGGCGGTGATCGCTGATCGGCACAGCACCCAGTATGCGACCCCGGCGAGCACGAAACCGACGAAGAACGTGATGTCACCCAGCGCAGGTACGGCTGACGCCACCACGCCGACGAGCTTTTCCTGATTGGCGAACAGCATCACCGACACCACCAGACCGATCAGGAACGCCGCCAGGCCACCCCAGTTCGTGTAGGAGCGGTCGTAGAGCAGGTGCGCGATGGGTCGGCCTCGGCGCAGGTACTGGTCGGTGAACACCACACCGAGCCAGGGCCCCACCCAGTAGGCGATGATCAACAGGAATGCCTCGTAACTGTGCGCGGCGTCGGGCAGCGCCCACCACGCGACGAGGAAGCCCGCCACCCCGAAGAACACCGTCACCAAGGCGCGGGCGACGTGGGCGGGCAAGGTGATACCGGTCGCGACGAACGCCATCGCGCCCGAGTACACGTTGATCGCGTTGGCGGCGATCGCACCGACGGCGATGGCCAGTAGCGTCGCCTTGGCCAGCGGGGACGCCAACTCGGCGGTGAACGATCCGGTCGGGTCGGCCAGCGAGGCCTCACCCGTCGTCACCGACGCCGCGCCGACCACCTCCAGAACCACGCACGCGGTGAAAAGTCCGGCGGCGGCGAAGAATCCGGTGCGCGCGCCGGACACCGTGGCCGGCAGATACCGGGTGAAGTCAGCGGCGTACGGGGTCCAGCCGGCCGCATAACCGAACGACGTGCCCACCGTCAGCAGGAAGCCACCCAGGCCGCCGACCCCGTCGGCGGCCGGTGCTGCATTACCGAGATCGGCGTGGGCGAAGATCGCCACCGACGCCGCGAGGAACACCACGGCGAGTACCGGAAACGAGTACCGCTCGAAAGCCTGAACCAGGTTGTGCCCGAAGAACGCCAGCGCCGTCTGTGCCGCCACGATGATCACCAGACCCAGCAGCGGCCCGATGCCGAACAGAGTGGACAGCGCGAACGCCCCGCTGACGCTGTTGGTGGCGAACCAGCCGACACCGGCGGTGACCGACATCAGCACCGAGGGCACGGCATTGCCGCGGAACCCGAAGGCCAACCGCCCCAACACCATCTGGGGCACACCGTGCAGCGGGCCACGGGCAGACAGGAAGTAGTGCGCGAGTGCGCCGAGCCCGGTGCCGACCACGATTCCGGCGACCGCCTGCCAGAACGTCATCCCGAAGGCGAGCACCGCGAGCATGCCGACGAAGATGGTCGCGAACTCAAGGTTCGGCGAGGTCCACGTCCAGAACAGCTGGCTCGGCTTGCCGTGCCGGTCGGCCTCGGCGATGTACTCGGTGCCGCCGGGTTCGACGGCGACGACGCGGTCGCGGTAGGTGCCGTCGGTGCTGCGTTCGGTGACTGTCACCGATCTACGGTGAGGGTGGCGCAGTCACCGCGCAACCGGAGGCAACACGGCCGAAACATTCGCCCCGATCAGTCGAAGGAGGGCGCCTCGGTGCGCGACCGCTTGAGCTCCCAGAAGTGCGGATAGGACGCGAACGTCACTGACGCGTCCCACAGCTTGCCCGCCTCTTCGCCGCGCGGGATCTCGGACAGCACCGGCCCGAAGAACGCCACCCCGTTGACGTGGATGGTCGGCGTTCCGACGTCGTCGCCGACGGCGTCCATGCCCTCGTGGTGGCTCTTGCGCAGCGCCTCGTCGTAGGCGTCCGATTCGGCCGCCTCGGCCAACTCGGCGGGCAGTCCCACCTCGGCGAGCGACTCGGCGATGACCTGCGTGAAGTCCTTGTTGTCCTGGTTGTGAATCCGCGTACCCATCGCGGTGTACAGCGGTGGGAGCACGTCGGCGCCGTGAGCCTGTTCGGCGGCGATCGCGACACGCACCGGACCCCACGCCTTCTTCATCATCTCCAGGTACTCCTCGGGCAGGTCCCTGCCCTCGTTGAGCACCGCGAGGCTCATCACATGGAAGTTCACGTCGATGTCGCGGACCTTCTCGACTTCGAGAATCCAGCGGGAGGTGATCCAGCACCACGGGCACAGCGGGTCGAACCAGAAATCGGCACGGGACTTCTCGGTCATGAGGTCTCCTCTTCGAGTCGGTACACATCGGGCTCAACCGACTCAACCGATCGGGCCCGTCCTGTCTTCCCGGGTTGAGACTAATGTTGACGGGCGTGGCCCTTCCTAATCTGACGCGCGACCAAGCCGCCGAACGCGCCGCCCTGATCACCGTGGACAGCTATCGCGTCGCCCTCGATCTGACCGACGGTGCAGGCTCGCCGAGCGAGAAGACGTTCCGCTCGGTGACCACAGTCGAGTTCGATGCCCTCGCCGGTGCCGACACCTACCTCGACCTTGCCGCGGACTCCATCCGCAGCGCGACGCTCAACGGCGCCGACATCGACGTGTCGGGTTACGACGAGTCGACGGGTATCCCGCTGACCGGGCTCGCCGGGCACAACGTCGTCGTCGTCGACGCGGACTGCCGCTACTCCAACACCGGCGAGGGGTTGCACCGCTTCGTCGACCCGGTCGACGACGAGGTCTACCTGTACTCACAGTTCGAGACCGCCGACGCCAAGCGGATGTTCGCCTGCTTCGACCAGCCCGACCTCAAGGCCGCCTTCGACATCACTGTCACCGCGCCCGCGCACTGGGAGGTCATCTCAAACGGGGCGACCGTCGACGTCACCTCGGACGGCAAAGCCAAACAGCACACGTTCAAAGCCACCCCGCGGATGAGCACCTACCTGGTCGCGCTGATCGCCGGGCCCTACGCCCGCTGGGACGACGTGTACACCGACGACCACGGCGACATCCCGCTGGGCATCTTCTGCCGCAAGTCGCTGGCCGAATACATGGACGCCGACCGCCTGTTCACCGAGACGAAGCAGGGGTTTGGCTTCTACCACAACAACTTCGGCGTCCCGTACGCGTTCGGCAAGTACGACCAGCTGTTCGTGCCGGAGTTCAACGCAGGCGCGATGGAGAATGCCGGCGCGGTGACGTTCCTCGAGGACTACGTGTTCCGGTCCAAGGTGACCCGCTACTCCTACGAGCGGCGCGCGGAGACCGTGCTGCACGAGATGGCGCACATGTGGTTCGGCGATCTGGTCACCATGCAGTGGTGGGACGACCTGTGGCTCAACGAGTCGTTCGCGACGTTCGCCTCGGTGCTGTGCCAGGCCGAGGCGACCGAATACACCCAGGCGTGGACGACGTTCGCCAACGTGGAGAAGTCGTGGGCGTACCGGCAGGACCAGCTGCCGTCGACCCATCCGGTGGCCGCCGACATCCCCGACCTGCACGCCGTCGAGGTGAACTTCGACGGCATCACCTACGCCAAGGGCGCGAGCGTGCTCAAGCAGCTGGTGGCCTATGTCGGTCTGGAGGCTTTCCTGGCGGGCCTTCGCGACTACTTCCGCGATCACGCGTTCGGCAACGCGACGTTCGGCGATCTGCTTGGCGCGCTGGAGAAGTCGTCGGGCCGCGACCTGTCGGGCTGGGGACAGCAGTGGCTCAAGACCACCGGGCTGAACACGCTGCGGCCCGATTTCGACGTCGACGGCGACGGCACGTTCACCCGCTTCGCGATCGAACAGGGCGGCGCCAAGCCGGGCGCCGGGGAGACCCGTGTGCACCGGCTCGCGGTGGGCATCTACGACGACGACTCGTCGGGCAAGTTGGTGCGGGTGCACCGTGAGGAGCTCGACGTCGAGGGGTCGACGACCGAGGTGCCGGGCCTGGCCGGCGTGAAGCGCGGCAAGCTGATCCTGGTCAACGACGACGACTTCACCTACTGCTCACTGCGCCTGGACCCCGATTCCCTGCAGACTGTCCTCGCCCGGATCGCCGACATCGCCGAGCCGCTCCCCCGCACGCTGGCGTGGTCGGCCGCGTGGGAGATGACCCGCGACGCCGAGTTGCGCGCCCGCGACTTCGTCGCACTGGTGATGAGCGGCCTGCACGCCGAATCCGAAGTCGGTGTGGCGCAACGACTTCTGTTGCAGGCGCAGACCGCGTTGGGGTCGTACGCGAATCCGCAGTGGGCCGTGGAGAACGGCTGGCCCGCCTTCGGGGACACACTGCTCGACCTCGCGCGTGAGGCCGCGCCTGGCTCGGATCACCAGCTGGCGTTCGTCAATGCGCTGTGTGCCTCGGTGCTTTCGCCCAACCACGTCGCGGTGCTCTCCACGCTGCTGGACAACGAACCGGCCGCGGTGAATCTCGAGGGTCTGGTGGTGGACACCGATCTGCGCTGGCGGGTGGTCACCGCGCTGGCGCGCGCGGGCGTGCTGGACGCCGATGGACCCGAGACACCGCTCATCGATGCCGAAGCCCAGAACGACCCGACGGCGGCGGGCCGGCGACATGCAGCGGCGGCAGCCGCAGCGCGCCCGCAGGCCGCGGTCAAGGAGTCGGCGTGGCAGCAGGTCGTCGAGGACGACACGCTGGCCAACATCACCGCGCGCGCGATCATCGGCGGTTTCGCCCAGCCCGGCCAGGGTGAGGTGCTGGCACCGTTCCGCGACCGCTACTTCGAGGCGATCTCGGGGGTGTGGGAGCGACGCTCCAGTGAGGTGGCCCAGACCGTGGTCGTGGGGCTGTATCCGTCGTGGGACATCAGCGCCGACGCGCTGGAAGCCGCCGACCGCTTCCTGGCCGATCCCGAGGTGCCGCCTGCGCTGCGCCGGCTGGTGCTGGAAGGCCGCGCCGGAGTCGAGCGGTCGCTGCGCGCCCGCGAGTTCGACGCCGGGTAGCGACACGCCGCCCGCGGACGGGACTCCGCCCACGCTCGCCCGCATACGCTCACGCGGTGGCGGTCAACAGTCGTAGGGCCAGGGCCGCGCGCCGACGCAAGCGGCGCGTCGCGGCCGCCGTCAACGACCTCACCGACGCGCAGTGGACGGCGATCAAAGCGGCCTGGAACGGCTGCGCGTACTGCGGCACGACGACGGGCACCATGCAGCGGGACTGTGTGATGGCGATCTCTCGCGGCGGGCGCTACACCGTCGACAACGTGGTGCCCGCATGCGGACCGTGCAACGCCAGCAAGTGCAACGACGAGGTCACCGGCTGGCTGCGCCGCAAGCGGCTCGACGAGCGGCTGTTCCTCGAGCGCTATGTGCGCATCCGCGCCGAACTGCTCGCTGCGAACGCCGGCGCCCCTTCGTGAGGATCAGCGCGGCGAGACGCCCGCGGACAGCACGCGGATGCCGCTGATCAAGCCGTCGATCAGGTTGCCTTCGCGGAACGACGCAGCGGCAGCCGAGACGCCCAGCGGGGCGGCCTCTTCGATGCCCCGGCCCTTGACCTTCGCGCCGTAGACCACCTCGATGGCCCGCTGATTCGGGGAGACCGCGAGCAGCACAGCATTGTCGGGTGTCGGCACGCGGCCCAGGATGTCGCGGGCCGACGCAGCGGTGTCCTCGCCGAGATCGCCGATGTAGACCGCGAACCGGGCCTTCGCCGCGCGCGAGCCGAACTTCAGCGCATTGTCGAGAACCACCAATTCCCGCGTCGGGAAGGGGTAGTGCACCGACAGCTCGCCCGGCTCGGTGACCCCGGAGACGCGTCCGCTCGCGGTGACGACGGAGCCGTAGGGCAGCTCAGCCAGGTCGAGCGCCCCCGCCCGGGTGATCTCACCACTTGCCACTTGCGCCGCCTCCGATCGTCACGTGCGGACCGTAGCCACCGTGTCCTTGGTGGCCGTGATCCGCGGGTTCGTCCGCCGCCCACAGGATGGGCTCATGTGTCCACGTCTCCGCGATGTTGTAGGTCGCGGGGTGCGGCCCCTTCTTGCGGTAGATCAACAACGCCAGGATGCCGGCAAGAACCAGCGGAATCAGCACGAAGCTCGCGTGCAACAGAGCAGTGTTGTTCACGGCCAAACCGTAACGCACGTCCCGGTCAGGCCGCGCCCTCACCCAGGTATCTGACCCACGCCGGGTCGAGTTCCTTGACGCTGGACAGCAGCCGCCAGTGCTGACCCTTCGGCGGCAGCGGCGTGGCCCGCAGCGTCCAGCCCAGCTCGCTGAGCAAGCGATCCGCCTTGCGGTGATTGCACGGCGAGCACGCGGCGACGCAGTTCTCCCACGAGTGCCCGCCACCCCGGCTGCGCGGGATGACGTGGTCGACGGTGTCGGCCTTGGCGCCGCAGTACGCGCAGCGGAAACGGTCGCGGTGCATCAGCGCCGCCCGGGTCATCGGCACCCGCGCCCGGTACGGCACCCGCACGTAGGTGCGTAGGCGGATCACCGACGGCACCACGATCGTGCGGCTCGCCGAGTGGATCACCGGCCCCAGCGGGTCATCGTGCACCACGTCGGCCTTGCCGCACATCAACATGACCACAGCCCGGCGCATCGGCAGCGCGGTCAGCGGTTCGAACGTCGAGTTGAGCAGCAGCACCCGCCGTCGTCCCCAGATGGAGGGCTCCGGCGGTGCCGGCGCGGGGCCGTCGCCACCGGCGGTGAGGCTGTGCAGCGCGCGCGCAGGCGCAGTCGATGTCGACCCGGTCGAGCTCGTCGCGGTCCGGTGGTGCCGGTGGCCGCGAACATTTCTGCGCTGCGCCATACGTCCTCCGCTCGACAGTCCACCACGGATCACCTCAGATCGCACGACAATTCTGGTCGTGTTCGCTGGTCAGTCCGGTGAACATCTCGTGACCGCGCGCCGATTTCAGGTAGCGCATTACTCATGCCGGTCGGGCGAACTGGCCTCAGACTGAGCCCATGACCGACGGGGGACCCGAACCGACGCGCACCTACCTGCGATACAGACCCGCCCTGGCCGCATTCCCGCCCGGTGAGGAGGAGCTGATCTCGGGGATGGTCGCCGACCTGCACCGCAACAACCAGTTCCAATACCTCAAGAGCCGCTGGTTCGCGAAGTACCGCAGACACGGCAGACCGCACGCCATCCGCGACGCGCACGCCAAAAGCTGCGCGGTGCTGCACGGCGAACTCACCGTGCGCTCCACGCTCGACCCGACGCTGCGACAAGGCATGTTCGCGCAGCCGGGCGCCACCTTCGAGGTGATCGCCCGTATCTCCCAGACCTCCGGGGCCATCCGGTCCGACCAGGTCCGCGGCGTGCGCGGCCTCGGGCTGAAGGTCCTCGGGGTGAGCGGTCCGAGCGGTGAGCGCGCCGACGCCCGCTTCCCCGACACCAACCAGGACTTCGTGTTCGTCACCGAGCCGGCGTTCCTGTTCCGCGACGCGGCCGACTACGCGAAGGCGGGCATGCGGACCGCCCGAGCCCTGACCGCGCTGCCCGACGGCGGGATGCTGGCCATCAACCGGGCACTGCGGGGCGTCCGGCGCGTCGTGCAGCGCACCGGAGGTGACCTGCCCGCCAAGCTGCGGGTGTTCGCCGAACCGAACCACCACCCGCTGCGGCAGACGTTCTACACGGCCGCACCGGTGCGGTACGGCGACTTCGTGGCAAAGCTGCGAGTGGCGCCGACGCCGGCGACCGTTGCCGCGGCCGTTCCGGCGACCATCGACGACGGCGACTACGACGCCGCATCGAAGGCAGTCGCCTCATTCTTCGCGAGCAAACCAGCCGAATACGAGGTGGCGGTCCAACTGTGCACCGACGAACACACCATGCCTCTGGAAGATGCCACGGTCGAGTGGCCCGAGACCGTATCGCCCTATCAGCCCGTGGCGACCATCCGATTTCCGGAGCAAACGGGATATGACGAGGCCCTGCGGGATTTCGCCGATGATGCACTGGCCTTCAACTCCTGGCGGGGCATCGCCGAGCACCGCCCCCTGGGGTCGATCAACCGCCTGAAGCTCCGCGTGTACGAGGCATCGAGCGAATACCGGCACGCGAAAAACGGGGTCGCCCATCTCGAACCGCGCGACCTGTCGGCATTCCCCGGCGCAGTTGCCGGCCACTCCCCCGCTGGCTAACTGAACGTCATTAGCGAGAACTGGCGGTCCGTGCCGATTACACTCCCGGGCTATGCCGCATGGTTGGCAGCTGCTCGAACGTCCCAGGGAGTTCGACGCGGTGCGTTCCGCACTGACGGGCGCCGGGTCCGTCGGGGCTGTGCTCGTGGGCGATGCCGGTGTCGGCAAGACCACGCTGGCCCGCGCTGTCACCGAATCGGTGCGCTCACAGGTGCACTGGGTGGCGTCGACCGAATCGTCGCGCAGCATCCCGCTCGGCGTCTTCGCACACCTGGTGGGCGGCAGCTCATCGCGTGACGCCACGGCGCTGCTGGCCTGTGCGCGTGAATCGCTTGTGGCGCAAGGCAACAGCATCGTCGGGGTAGACGACGCGCACCTGCTCGACGAGCTGTCGGCCACGCTGCTGCACCAGCTCGCCGTCGATCAATCCGGCCGCATTCTGGCCACCGTGCGCAGCGGCGAGCCGGTGCCCGACGCGGTGACGTCGCTGTGGAAGGACGGCTATCTGCGCCGCATCGAGCTGCAGCCGTTCACCAAAGCCCAGAGCATCCAGCTCGTCGAGTCGGTGATCGGCGGACGGCTCGAGGGGTTGTCGGCAGACCTGATGTGGCAGTCGTCCGGCGGCAATCCGCTGTTCCTGCGGCATCTGGTCGAGGGCTCGATCGACGCAGGCACCCTGAGAAGGGTCGACGACGTGTGGCAGCTGCGCGGCCCGACCGCCGTGCCGTCGGGTCTGGTCGCGCTGCTGGAGACCCGACTGGAACACGCCGGCGACACCGTGATGACCGCGCTGAAACTGCTGGCGCTGTGCGAACCGCTCGACATCGACGCGCTCACCGAACTCGTCGGCGACGACGCGGTCGACCAGGCCGAGATGCGCGGCCTGATCCGATTCACCCAAGACGGTGCGGTCCTCAACGCCCGGTTCAGCCACCCCCTCGTCGGCGACGTGGTGCGCAGCAAGATCGGCCGAGCCGCCGAGCGTCGACTCAAGGGACAGGTGGTCCAGATCCTGCGGCGCCGCGAGCTCAACACCGCGGCCAGCCGCATCCGGATGGCCAACCTGTCGATAGACAGCGACCAGAGCGTCGACGTCGACCTGCTCACCGCCGCCGCCAAGGACGCCATCTTCCTGTCGAACCTTCCCCTCGGAGAACGGTTGGCGCGCCGCGCATTCGAACGCACCGGAAGCCTCGCGTCCGGTGCGCTGCTCTCCCGCGCGCTGCTCTGGCAGGGCATGCCCGCCGACGCCGAGGCGATCCTCGCGCAGTTCGCCCCCACCGATCTCGACGAGGTGCAACTCGTGCAGTGGGGGGTGCCGCGGGTGTCCACGCTGTTCTGGTCGATGGGCGAGGTGACCAAGGCCCACGAGGTGCTCGCGTTGGTGCGGGAGCGGGTGCACATTCCCGTGCTGGCGCTGATCCTGCGCGCCACCGCTGCCGCGATGGCGGTGCACGAGAACAGGATCGACGAGGGCATCGCCGAGGCGCTCGCCG
The DNA here is from genome assembly GCA_040752555.1 of Actinomycetota bacterium. Classification (GTDB taxonomy): domain Bacteria; phylum Actinomycetota; class Actinomycetes; order Mycobacteriales; family Mycobacteriaceae; genus Mycobacterium. Next base: position 196,342 of record JBFMGT010000006.1, read on the forward strand.
TGCTCGCCGATCCGCAGGCGCCCGAGCAGGCCGTCGAGTTCGCCGCCTTCGCCGCGGGGCTCGCGATGCCGGTCGCGGGGCGCGGTGACGAGTTCGAACCGATCGCCGCACGGTGCCGCGCCGACCAGAAGACCACCGACGGCATGATTCGCGTGATGGTGCGGTACTGCGACGTGCTGGCACTGACCCATATGGGGGACTTCGACACGGCCGCCGAGCGGGCGCTGCGGTATGCAGACTTCTCGTCGGTCGGCCAGTTCCTCGCCTGGGCGATCGCCAAGATCATGGCCGGTGTGGTGGCCACCGCCCGCGGGGACTTCCCGGAGGTGGTGTCGTCCATCGAGCAGGCCCTCGCGGCGCTGTCCGCGGAGAGCCCGCTGCCCTGGCAGCTGCCCGGACGGTTGCTGCTGGCCCGCGCCTATGCGGCGCTGGGACGGATCGGCGAGGCCGAACGCGTCCTCACCGACGCCGCGGAGCATTCCGGTCCGTCGATGGCGCTGCACGAGCCGCAGCGGCTGATCTCGCGGTCCTGGTACGCCGCGGCCAAGGGCATGGAGCGCAACGCCGTCGAGCTCGCCAGGGCCGCCGCCGACAACGCGCGGCGATCGGGCCAGCTCGCCCTGGAGGCCGAGGCGTTGCACCACGCCACGCGGTTCGGGGACCGCAGCACCGCCGAGCGGCTCGCCGAACTCTCGGGAATCGTGCACGGCACGCTGGTGCCGTTGTTCGCCACGCACGCCGCGGCAGTCGCCGCCGGCGACGCCGCCGCCCTGGATGCCGTCAGCGCAGAATTCGAGAGGGCGGGGCTGCTGCTCTCGGCCGCCGACGCCGCCGCCCAGGCGGCACCGCTGCACGACGCCGCCGGTGACCGGCGGCGCACCACCGAATCGGGTGCCACGGCGCTGCGACTGGCCGAGGCGTGCGGCGGAGCGTCCTCGCCGGCCATCAAGGCCGCGGCCCGTCCCCTACCGCTGACCCCGCGGGAGCGGGAGATCGCCGAGCTGGTGTCGGCCGGGTTGTCCAACCGCGAAGTGGCCGAGGCCCTCACGCTGTCGGTGCGCACCGTCGAGGGACATGTCTACCGCGCCTGCTTCAAGCTCGACGTCGCCGATCGCGATGAGCTGGCCCGGCTGATCCGCAAGAAGTCCTGACCGCGGGCCCGCCGCGGGCATGGCCCACAATGGGCGGTGATGGATCAACAATCGTTTTACGACGCGGTCGGCGGCCACGAGACGTTTCACCGGATCGTGTCGCGGTTCTACGAGCAGGTGCGCGATGACGAGATCCTGCGCCCGCTCTACCCCGAGGACGAGCTGGAGGCCGCCGAGGAGCGGCTGCTGCTGTTCCTCGAGCAGTACTGGGGCGGGCCGCGCACCTACTCCGAGCGGCGCGGTCATCCGCGGCTGCGGATGCGGCACGCCCCGTTCCGCATCGGTTATCTCGAGCGCGACGCCTGGCTGCGGTGCATGCACACCGCGGTCGCCGAGATCGATTCGCAGACCCTCGACGACGAGCATCGCGGCGAACTGCTCGCCTACCTGGAGATGGCGGCGCAGTCGATGGTGAACTCCCCGTTCTGACCCCCCCTTTTTCTCCGGCGAACAGACGCGAACTCGAGCTTTTCGGACCGGAATCACTCGAGTTCGCGTCTGTCCCCTACTTCGTGTGGGGGCCCCACGCGGGAGAAACGTCAGTGCAGGACCACGGCGGGGTTGCCCCGGCGGCGGTACACCGAGCCGAACCGCGCGTCGATGCGCAGCCACGCCGCCGTCGTCCGAACCCGCACCACCTCGTCGGCGCCCGCACCGTCGGGGACGAACCCCATCGCGGTCAGCGCGAACACGCACCGCATCGGAATCCCTACCCGGTCATCGCCGGCGGCGACCTCGACGACTTCCTGGTCGAGCAGCGAGGTCGGTGGACCGTGCCCACCACTGTGCTCGCGGGCCAACGCGGTGCCGCGCTGCGCAAGCGCGAACACCTCGGCGGCCGGCACGTCGTCGAGATGGACGAACCCGGCGTCCGGAGGCAGGCCGCTGCGCCACGCTGAATCCATCGCGAAACCCGGGTCGACATATCCGTCGGGCGCCATCGCCGCGAGCCCGGCCAGCAGCGCGTCGGCCGCGGCGCACAGGTCCGCCGGCCGCAACCGGCCGCCGACCGTCCGGCTGGCCAGCACGTCGAACCCCGTGGACACCCAGGCCGCGATCAACCCGCCGGGGCGCTCCCGCAGCCGTACCACCGCGGCCTCGTCTACGCCGCGGGCGCGCTCGGTGAACGCCGACAGATCGTCGCGCTGCCCGCGGTCGAGCCAGATACCGCGTTCGCTCATCGGGCCCAGCGCTGCAGATACTCCCGCTGGACGGCCGAAAGTCGTTGCAGCCGTTGCTCTTCGATGTGCACCGCGGCCAGTTGGGTTTCGGCGATGACGGCCGGTCTGGACTCTGGTGCAGCGCCGACCGAGCGCACCTCATAGCCGATCGTGAAGTCGACCGACCGCACGCGAGTGGTCCACATCGTCACCTGCAGCGGCGAGTCGATCAGCCGCAGCTGCGCCTTGTAGGCGATCTTCACCTCTGCGATGAGCAGCCCGATCGTGGTGATGTCCTCCTCGAAAGGCTCGCGAAGGAACGGGATTCGCGCCTCCTCGAGAATCGTCACCATCGTCGCGTGGTTGATGTGCTGGTACATGTCGATGTCCGACCAGCGCACGTGGACCGGCGCCGTGAAGCCCTGCTGTGTCACCTCTGTGTCATCCCTGAGTCACCCCGAAGTTCCCGTTCCACTCGTCCTGGTCATGCTGCGGATCTGGCGGGCCGCCACCGACAGGGTCGCCAGATCGTGCTCACCACTTTCGTAGAGCTCGGTCAGGGTGCGACGCGCCCTGGTGACCCGGTTGTTGTTGGTCATCTCCCACTCGGCGATCTTCTCCTCGCCGTTCTCGTCGGGCTCGCCAACCGCCAGCACGTCGAAACTCAGCGCCCGCAGCGAACCATAGATGTCGTCGCGAATCGCCAACCGTGCCAGAGAATGCCAGCGATCGTCGCGCGAAAGGCGGGACACCGCGGTGAGCAGGCCGTCAGTGCCGAGGTGGTCCATCAGCGCGAAGTAGGTGTCGGCCACCTCGGCGGGGTCACGGTCGACGATGTCGGCGATGTCGATGACGTCGAGCAGGCTGAACTGGTACAGCCCGGTGGCCACCTGGAAAGCCAGCTCCTCGGACACGCCCTGCCCGCTGAACTCCCCCGCCTCCTTCATCACGATCGCGCGGTCGTCGCCGCGCAACCACTCCGACATCTGCGGCGTCAGCGCCGCCACCTTGTCGGCGAACCGGTTGATCTCAGCGCCCACCGCAAGTGGCTGCGGACGATAGTTGAGCAACCAGCGCGCCGCGCGGTCGATCAGCCGGCGCAGGTCCAGCGTCATCCGGTCGGTGATCGCAACGGACACACCGTCCACCCCGGCGGCGCGAATCCGCCGCCACACCTCGCCCACACCGAAGATTTCGTCGACGGCCACGAAACTGCGGACCGCATCGACCGACGTCACCCCGACGTCCTCGGCCACCCGGTAGGCGAACGAGATGCCCGCGGTGTCCACGACGTCATTGACGATCATCGTCGCGACGATCTCGCGGCGCAGCTGATGGCTGCGGATCTCGGTGGCGAACCGGTCCCGCAGCGTGGTCGGGAAGTACGACGGCAACCGGGCGGCGAACACCTCTTGATCGGGCAAGTCACCGGCAAGCAGATCGTCTTTGAGCGCGAGCTTCACATGAGCCATCAGCGTGGCCAGTTCGGGCGAGGTCAATCCGATTCCGGCTTCGGTACGCCGCCGGATCTCTTTCTCCGACGGCAGCGCCTCCAGTTCGCGGTTCAATCCGCGCTCGTCGACGAAGTCCTTGATCATCCGGGCATGTACCGAGAGCATGCCGGCGGCGTTCGCCCTGCTGGTACCCATCAGGTCGTTCTGACTCTCGTTGTCCGCCAACACGAGTCGGCCCACCTCGTCGGTCATCGACAACAGCAGGTCGGTCCGATCCTCTTCGGTGACCTTGCCGGCGGTGACCAGCGAGTCGATCAGGATTTTGATGTTGACCTCGTGGTCGGAACAGTCGACACCCGCTGAGTTGTCCAGCGCATCGGTGTTGACGCGTCCGCCGACCAGGTCGAACTCGATGCGACCCAGCGACGTCACGCCCAGGTTGCCACCCTCGCCGATGACCTTGGCGCGCACCTGGTTTCCGTTCACCCGCACCGCGTCGTTGGCCCGATCGCCCACATCGGATTCGGACTCGGCCTTGACGTAGGTGCCGATCCCACCGTTGAACAGCAGGTCGGCCGGCGCCTTGAGGATCGCCCGCATGAGCGCGGGCGGGGTCAGTTCGGTGACGCCGTCCTCGATGCCCAGGGCTGCGCGGGCCTCGGCGCTGACGGGGATCGACTTCTGCTCGCGGCTGTAGACGCCCCCACCTCGACTGATCAGCGAGGCGTCGTAGTCCTCCCACGACGAGCGGGGCAGGTCGAACAGACGCTTGCGCTCCTGCCACGACCGGGCGGCGTCGGGATCGGGGTCGATGAAGATGTGCCGGTGGTCGAACGCGGCGAGCAGCCGGATGTGTTCGGAGAGCAGCATGCCGTTGCCGAACACGTCGCCGCTCATGTCGCCGACACCGACGACGGTGAAATCCTCGCTCTGGGTGTCGATGCCCATTTCGCGGAAGTGCCGCTTCACCGACTCCCACGCCCCCTTGGCGGTGATGCCCATCGCCTTGTGGTCGTAGCCGACCGAGCCGCCGGAGGCGAACGCGTCGCCCAGCCAGAAGCCGTAGGACTTCGCGACGTCGTTGGCGATGTCGGAGAACGTGGCGGTGCCCTTGTCCGCGGCGACGACGAGGTAGGCGTCGTCGCCGTCGCGCCGCACCACACCCTCGGGAGTGACGATCGCGCCCGAGGACTTGTCGACGTTGTCGGTGACGTCGAGCAACCCCGCGATGAACAACCGGTAGCAGGCCACGCCCTCTTCGCGGGTGGCATCGCGATCAGCAGCGGCGTCACCGGTGGGCGCCGGCGGCCTTTTGACGACGAAACCGCCCTTCGCGCCGACCGGCACGATCACCGCGTTCTTCACCGCCTGCGCTTTGACCAGGCCGAGGATCTCGGTGCGGAAGTCCTCCCGGCGATCCGACCAGCGCAACCCGCCTCGCGCGACGAAGCCGAAGCGCAGGTGCACGCCCTCGACGCGCGGCGAATACACGAAGATCTCGAATTTGGGCCGCGGCAGCGGCAATTCGTCGATCAGCTCCGAATTCAACTTCAGCGACAACACATTGCGGGCACGCGCCGAGTCGCGCCGGGTCACGAAGTAGTTGGTGCGCAACGTCGCCTGGATCATCGAGGCGAACGCCCGGAGCACGCGGTCGGTGTCCAGGCTCACCAACGCATCGATGTCGGCCGCCACCGCGGCCGCCGCCGCTTGGGCATCACGGCGGACTTCGGTGTGGTTCTCTTCGGACGAACAGGCCGCCGGATTGAACAACGCCTCGAAGAGTTCGACCAGCGACCGCGCGGTGCCCGCGTTGTTGTTCAGCACATCCTCAATGTGGGACTGGCTGTAGGAGAAACCGGCCTGCTTGAGGTATTTCGCGTAGGCCCGCAGCACCGTCACCTGTTGCCACGTCAGACCGGCACGCAACACCAGCTCGTTGAATCGGTCGACCTCGCAGTTGCCGTGCCAGATCGCGGTGACTGCGTCGGCAAAGCGGGCGGCGGTGGCCTCGCGCTCCCCGCCGGGCGACGTCATCGGGATACCGCGGTGCGGCGACACCTTGAACTGGTAGATCCACACCGGCAGACCGTCCGGCCGCGCCACGGTGAACGGCCGCTCCTCGAGCACCGTCACGCCCATCGACTGCAGCATCGGAAGCAATCGGCTCAGTGACGCCGACTGGCCGCCGAGATACCAACTCAGATTCGAGATGCCGTCAACCGCGGTGTTCTCCGTGTCGTTGAGCACCAGCTTCACCGAGTTGTCGTCGAGTTGCTCGATGATCTCGATGTCGGACAGCGCATTCAACGGCGTGACGGCCTGTTTGTAGACCTCCGGGAACGCCGCGGCGTAGTGCTCGGCGATGCCCTGGTCGATCGAGGCCGTCCGCACCGCGCCGAGCATCCGGTCGGCCCAGGTCCGTGCTGCCTCGGTGAGCAGATCCTGGATGCGCGATTCGTTCTCGTCGGAGACGTCGACCTCGGCGAAACGTGTTCCTTCGGGCAGTCGGACAGTGAAATGCACCAGCGCCCAGGGTGATTCACTGACACGCGCGGCATAGTCGATGCTGACCCCAGCGAGTTCACGCACCAGGATGTCCTGCATCTCCAGGCGCACCGCGGTGGTGTAGCGGTCGCGGGGCAGATACACCAGGCAGGACACGAAGTGGGCCAGCGGGTCGGCCCGCATGAACAGCAGCGTGCGTCGGCGCGAACCGAGGTCGACGACGGCCATCGCCATGTCGAGTAGCCCGCGGGCGGTGAGCGCGAACAACTCCGAGCGCGGGATCGTCTGGATGATGTCGAGCAGCAGTTGACCCGGGTGGCTGGGGTCGCGGTGGGCCATTGCGAGCGCATCGCTGACCCGGCGCGAGATCAGCGGTATCTCAAGCACGTTGGCGTTCATCGCGGCGACGGTGAACAGCCCGACGAAGCGGTGCTCGATGGCCGCGGATTCGTCGCTGCCGTCCCCGGGTTGCTCACGTACCACGATGATCTGCGGGTAGGCGCCGTAGCGCAGGAAGCTCGGGATGGTCGCCTGCGCCAACGCGAGCAGTTCGTCCTTGTTGGTCAGCTGCGGCAACACGTCCTGGCGCAACCTGAGCACCCCGAGCCGGCTGGCGGCGTCGACGGTGGCTTCCCCGTCGCGCACCGGGCAGCGCTGATAACCCAGCAGCACGAAGTGCCCGTCGGCGAGCCAGCGCATCAACGCGGCCACGTCTTTACGGTCGGCGCTGGGGAACCGGCGGCCGGTGTCGCTGTCGAGTTCGGCGGCCAGGCTGCGCAGCGTCGCACCCATGATCACGGAATCCAACGCCACCTGGCGGGCGTCGGCCAGCACCCGGGGCAGGAGCCGCTCGGCTTCGGCGAGTGCGCGCCGGTCGACAGCACTGGACAGCTGCACGTGCACCCAGGTCTCGTCGACGCCGTCACCGAACGTCGCCTCGGACGAGGGCACGATGTCGAGCAGCTCGCCGCCGGCCCCGCGGCGTACCCGGAACACCGGATTCATGATCGCCTTGTACGCGACCCCCACACGGTGCAGCAGCACGGTCACCGAGTCCATCAGCATCGCCGCGTTGTCGGTGATGACCTGCAGCGCCGGGCCGAACCCGCCAGGCTCGTCAGCTCCGTAGACGGCGACCAGGGTCGATCCGGCGGAGCGTTGCCGGCCCAGCCGGTACTGCGCCCCCACCATGGCCGAACCGGTCGCCGACCCGTCCGACGGTCGCCGGAGAGGACCGGTGACGGCGCCCTCCGAGCCGGGCGCACCGCCGTGGGGCCCCCGATAGGTCTGCAGGTACGCGGGGAGCAAACGATCGATCACCTCAGGGGTGAGGTCCTTCTCGGTTGCCCCGATCGCACCGGGATTCAACGACATCCGCCGCTCCTCCAGTCACACGCCGCGGACCGGCCGCCGTTGGCTGCGACCGGCCGCACGGGCGATCGGTCACGTGGTCCGCACGACGAGACTATCCCCGCGTGAGCTTGCGATGGGTGACCCTGTGCGGACGGGCCGCATCGGCGCCGAGACGCTCGACCTTGTTCTCCTCGTAGCCGCCGAAGTTGCCCTCGAACCAGAACCATTTGGCCTCGTTGTCGGTGTCGCCCTCCCACGCGAGGATGTGCGTGCAGGTGCGGTCCAGGAACCACCGGTCGTGCGAGATGACCACGGCGCAGCCAGGGAACTGCTGCAGCGCATTCTCCAACGAGCTGAGCGTCTCGACGTCGAGGTCGTTGGTGGGCTCGTCGAGCAGGATCAGGTTGCCGCCCTCTTTGAGGGTCAGCGCCAGGTTCAGCCGGTTGCGTTCACCACCGGAGAGCACGCCGGCCGGCTTCTGCTGGTCGGGACCCTTGAAGCCGAACGCCGAGACGTAGGCACGCGACGGGATCTCGTTCTGCCCGACCTCGATGTAGTCGAGGCCGTCGGAGACGACCTCCCACACCGTCTTCTTCGGGTCGATGCCCGAACGACTCTGGTCCACATAGCTCAGCTTGACGGTCTCACCGATCTTGACGGTTCCGCTGTCGGGCTGCTCGAGGCCGACGATCGTCTTGAACAGCGTCGTCTTGCCGACGCCGTTGGGCCCGATCACCCCGACGATGCCGTTGCGCGGCAACGTGAACGACAGATCCTTGATGAGCTGCCTGCCCTCGAAGCCCTTGTCGAGGTGCTCGACCTCCACCACCACGTTGCCCAGCCGTGGACCGGTGGGGATCTGGATCTCCTCGAAGTCGAGCTTGCGGGTCTTCTCCGCCTCGGCGACCATCTCCTCGTAGCGGCTCAGCCGGGCCTTGCTCTTGGCCTGCCGGGCCTTGGCGCCCGAACGCACCCACTCCAGTTCGTCCTTGAGGCGCTTCTGCAGCTTGGCGTCCTTGCGCCCCTGCACGGCGATGCGCTCGGCCTTCTTCTCCAGATAGGTCGAGTAGTTGCCCTCGTACGGGTAGGCGCGGCCGCGGTCGAGTTCGAGGATCCACTCGGCGACGTTGTCCAGGAAGTACCGGTCGTGGGTGACGGCCAGGATCGCGCCCTTGTACTCGGCGAGGTGCTGTTCGAGCCACAGCACGCTCTCGGCGTCGAGGTGGTTGGTCGGTTCGTCGAGCAGCAGCAGGTCGGGTTTGGACAGCAGCAGTTTGCACAGCGCGACGCGGCGCTTCTCACCGCCGGACAGGTGGGTCACCGGTTCGTCGGCGGGCGGGCAGCGCAACGCATCCATCGCCTGTTCGAGCTGGCTGTCGATGTCCCACGCGTCGGCGGCGTCGAGCTCCTCCTGCAGCGCGCCCATCTCTTCCATGAGCTCGTCGGAGTAGTCGGTCGCCATCAATTCGGCGACCTCGTTGTACCGGTTCAGTTTGGCCTTGATGGCCACGCCCTCTTCGACGTTCTCGCGAACGGTCTTGGTCTCGTCGAGCTGCGGCTCCTGCATGAGGATGCCGACGGTGGCGCCCGGCGCCAAGAACGCGTCGCCGTTGTTGGGCTGGTCCAAACCGGCCATGATCCGCAAGACGCTCGACTTACCGGCCCCGTTGGGGCCGACAACGCCGATCTTCGCGCCCGGAAGGAAGTTCAGGGTGACGTCGTCGAGGATGACCTTGTCGCCGTGCGCCTTGCGGACCTTCCGCATCGTGTAGATGAATTCGGCCATGCCTGTGATATCGCCTTTCTCAGGTCTTCGCGATCTGCGACAGTCCGGGCCCATCCTAGGCGTGGCCGTGATGACCGGTGCGGCGGCGCCCGGCGCTACGCGCTGAGCGCCAGACCGTCGGCTACCTCGACGTTCTCCTCGGTGGACCCGGCACTGATCTCAGCGCTGGTCTCGGTGGTGGTCTCGGAGCCGGCCTCGGCGGGCTGTTCGGAGTGCCGGCGCTTGTCGATGCGGGCGATGCACCGCGCCAGGTCCGGCCCCACCGAGGTGGCTCTGATCTCCAGCGTGGACCGACGATTGCCGTCGCGATCCTCGTATTCGCTGGTGTAGACGTTCCCAACAACGATCACGGCGTCTCCCTTCCCGAGACCGGCGCCGACGCCGGTGACCAGGCGTCCCCAGCAGTTGACCGTGGCGTAGAGCGAGTTGCCCGGCTCCCAGCTCCCGTCAGCGGTGCGCCTGCGCGAGTTGCTGGCCACGCGGAACTTGAAGAGTTCCTGGTCGCCGACCCAGCGACGCTCGGGATTGGTCACGATGGTGCCGACGACGGTGATGGGTGTTTCGAACATGGCGGTTCTCTTTCTCCTGTGGCTGCGGCCCGGACACGGCGCCCGGGCCGTCGATGACACCCCCATTGACCGCTGGACCACCGACACCACGGCCGCCCCCGGGCCCGCCGAAGGGCAGCGCTGTGGATGAAAAGCGCTCTGGGGATGACGGCGCTTAAGTTGTGCAGGTGACCGCCGACCTGACCTCCGTGCCCGGGGTACGACTCGTCCTCCGCACACAGGTTCCGCCGGGTGCCGTGGGCATCGTGCCCACGGCGGCTACCGTCCCCGACCCGGTCGCGGTGCTGGCGCCCGATCTGGAGACAGCCAACCGAGCGATGTCCGTGCTGCTGACCGGGGCACCGGCGCGCCGCTGGCCCGCCGACGTCCGGTTCGCCGCACCCCCACACCTCGTCGTCGGTGTCACCGCAGCGCTGCCGGTGCAGGTGCGCCGGGCACTGCCGTCCGCGTGCGCGGTTCCCGGGGAGCCGACGGCCCCGCCCGAGGAGGTCGACGCGCTCGTCACGGCCGATCCGCCGCGGGGCGATGTCTGCGGCGTCGCGACCCTCGTGGGCGACACCCCCGTCTGGGTGCTCGGGCGCCCCTTCGACGACGCCGTCGCGCTGGATGTCGCGGCCGCGCTGGCGGGTCAACTGCTGACCGACCTCTGGCCGCAAACCGTTGCCGACCCCGTCGAGTTGGTGGTCTTCGGCGCGCATCTGCGAGGCGGACCGTTGGCGCACCAGCTGACCGACCTCGGTGCGCGCTGGGTCGGGGAGATCACCACCGCCCCGCACTACCGCATGACGGTGGTGGCGTCGTCGCCCGCCAAACCGGCGGTCAGCCGGGTGGACGCAGGCACCCGCGGGACGGCGCTGTACGGGCAGCGGTGGCTCATGTCGGCGGCTGCACTGGGCCGGTTCCTGGCCTCACTGCCGCCACCGATGCAGCTGGGCAAGGTCGAGTGCGCCGACGGATCGTGGCGCACGGGATTCGGCTGCGACGCCTCCGCCACCGCCGGAGTCGACGTGAGCGCGTACGGCAGCTGGCCCGCCGCGGTCGCAGCGGGGGCGGTGTAGCCGTTGGGCTAGCTGCCGGCGCGGTCGCGGCGGGCCAGCTCGGCCAGCATCGCGTTGTAGGCGGCCAGATCGGCGTCGTCGTCGCGGTCGGCGGCGCGGTCGAGCCGGCGCGCGGTCCGGTCGTCGCTGCGACGCCACTGCACGAACAGCGCGATCAACACGACGACGAGCGGCACTTCGCCCGCCGCCCAAGCGATGGCGCCGCCGAGGCGCTGATCACCGAGCAGATCGGTGTGCCACGGCAAAGCCAGAGAGCGGTAGAAGTCTCCGCCGATCACGGTGTTGGTGCCCATCAGCACGACGCCGAAGAACGCGTGCAGGGGCAGCGACGCGAACACCATGCCCAGCTTGGCGATCGGCGGTAGCGGGCGCGGCGTCGGGTCGATGCCGATCACCACCCAGTAGAAGAGGTAGCCGCTGAGCAGGAAGTGCACGTTCATCGCCAGGTGCGCCGCGTGACTGCCGACCACCGCGTCGAAAATGCCGCCGAAGTACAGCCCGTAGAAGCCGACGATGAACAGCGCGGTAGCCACGAACGGGTTGGTCAGCACCCGCGACACCCGCGAGTGCAGCGCCGCGAGCAGCCACTCGCGCATCCCCGGTGGCGCGTCGCGCCCCGCGGTCGGCAACGCGCGCAGCGCCAGCGTGACCGGGGCGCCGAGCACCAGCAGGATCGGCACCAGCATGGACAGCAGCATGTGCGCGATCATGTGCATGCTGAACATCGCCGGCATGTAGCGGCCCAGACCCGACGACGTCGTCACCAGCAGCAGGAGACAGCCCAACAGCCAGGCCACCACACGGCCTGCCGGCCAGGCGTCCCCGCGCCGGTGCAGCCGCCGCACACCCGCGAGGTACACCGCGGCCAGCACCAGCGCCGCGGTGCCGAACACGAGGTCGAACCGCCAGTCGAACAGCAGCCTTGCCGCGGTGGGTGGGCCGGCCAGGTCGTAGCCGATCTCGACGGCGGGGATCGACAGGTTCGTCTGCAGCGGCGGCGGTGGAGGGGTGCGCCCGAGGGCGACGGCCACCCCGAACGTCAGCGCAAAGATCACCGCCTCGATCAGCGCCAGCCGGATCAGCGCTCCCCGGGCCGGCGGATCGCCGGCCAACGCAGCGACCCCGCTGCGGCGCTGCTGCCAGCCGAGGATCCCGAGTGCGACGAGTGCGGCCAGCTTGGCCAGCACCAACCAGCCGTACCGGGTGTGGACGAGATCCTCGGGTCGGATCCGCACCAAGGCGTTGAGGACCCCGCTGAGCGCCATCGCCACGAAACACCACAGCGCCACGGTCGAGAAGCGCCGCGCGGCCAGGTGGTCGTGTCGACCGGACCCGCCGCGCAGCGCGTGCACGAGCAGCGCCACCAGTCCCCCGGCCCATACGGCGCCGGCCATCAGATGCACCAGCAGGCTGTTGGTCGCGATGTCGTGCGAACCCCCTGAGGACGAGTGCCCGGTCAGCGCCAGCGGCAACAGCGTCGCCAACGAGCCGGCGAACAGCACCGGCGTCCAGGACCAGCGCAGGACCGGGATGCTGACCACGGTCACGGCGGCCGCGAACAGGGCGGTCCACCGCCAGGCGCCCGCGGTGTCGATCAGGTCCGCGACCGACCAGACGTCGCCCGGGCTCAGCCGCGACAGCAGGGGCTGTCCACTGATGTCGGAGACCGTCAGCGGAACCATCAGCACCGCGCACACCGTCCACACTCCCGCCGCCGCGGTCCCGATGCGCAGCGCCCGGTACCCGTCGACGTCGAGAACCCCGTTGGTCTGGGGCGGCACCAGGAACGCGGCGAACAGGAACGACCCGGTGGCGATCACCGCGGCGAACTCACCGGCGGCTTTGACGAACGGCAGTCCGTAGGTCGTGACCGGGCCCGGGTCGGGCAGGCCCGTCGCGGTCAGCGCATCGGCCAACGAGAGCGCCGAGAGTGCCGCCGCGGTCAAGCCCGCCAGCACGGCGACACCGTAGAGCAGCGGCCACACCGAAGCGCGGCGCACCCGCGCAGGGGCGGTGACAGTCATGCGTCCAGCGTATGACCTGCCCGCAGGTGAGCTGTCAGACCGGCTGGTCGCGCAGCTGACGGCGGCTGCGTTCCCGCGCGAGGAACTGCTTGCGGGCGTACCGGTCGACGGTGTCCATGTCGGCCAGAATGCCCCGCAGCTCGTTGCGGAACGCTTTGCGGCGGTCGACGAGGTCGGCGGCGGGCTCGAGCAGATGCTGATCGGCGGCGACCTGACGCGCGGTGGCGAACAGCAGCGCTGACACCGCCTCGTTGCTGCGGACCCGGCCTTGCGCGACGTACTGCTCGCCGAGCCCCAGCGCCTTCGCGGTCAGGTCCTTTTCAGAGATGTCGGCAGGGGCGTCGATCAGCGCGTCGGCGACGATCTGGTAGGCCTCGAAGAACGGCCGCAGCAGCGGGCCGGCGATGGTCGGGCGTTTCGCCTGTAAGACGGCGTCGATCCGCTCGCCGCCGGCGGCGACATCGCTTTCCCAGTCGTCGTGCCACGACATCTCCTCGGCGACGTGCGCGCGGAACGCCGCGGAGTCGGCGAAGTAGAAGTCGAACTTCAAGAGGTCGCGCAGCCGCATGACCTGGGTCCAGAACAATTCGACGCGGTCGCCGTCGCTACGCGCAACGTAGGCCAGCGCCAGCTCGACCAGAGACGTCTCGAGGAACGGGTCGATCAGCGAGTTGCGGTAGAACGCCGCTTCGAGCTCGTCCTGCGGCGCGATGTACCAGACCGTTTCCCGGCCGCGGTCCACCCGGGTCACCGGGTGCCCACCCGACAGCGCGTCGAGCGCGGCGCGCACCCCGTCGGGAGTTCGTAACCGCAACGCGCTGTTGGTCATCGGGGTCTGTTTACGCTCCAGGTAGTCCAGCGAGTCCTGCAGCGTGTGGTGCAGCTGGTCGAGGGTGAGCGCGATGCCGCGGGTGGACAGCAGCAGCGCCGACACCAGCGCGGTGGCGTTGACCGGGGTCACCTGCACGATCCGCCAGGCCACCTCGAACGCCATCTTCTGCAGGGCCAGGCGTTTGGCGGCCTCGTCGGTGGTCATCGGGCCGTGCGGCTCGCCGAGGTACTCGCGCATCGACACCGCCCGCGGGAAACGGACGTAGATCTTGCCGTAGTTGCGTTCCCCTTGCGCCCGAATGTAATTGACCAACCAGGACAGCCCCTCGGGCGTCTTCTCCCCACCGCGCGCATACGACGCGTACTCGGCGGTCTCGTGCAGCTGGTCGAAGCTGATCGACACCGGCTGCAACAAGATGTCGTCGCTGCGCCCGTCGAGGTAGGCGTCAGCCACGTAGGCGAGCAGTCCGAGCTTGGGGGGCAACATCTTTCCGGTGCGGGATCGGGTGCCCTCGATCGCCCAGGACAGGTTGAACCGCTTCTCGACGATGTAGCCGACGAATTGGCGCAGCACGAATTTGTACAGCGGGTCGTCGAGCTTGCGGCGCAAGAAGATCACGCCGGACCGGCGCATCAACGGGCCCATCACGCCGAAAGACAGGTTGACACCGGCGAACGTGTGCACCGGCGGGAGCCGGTTCTCCTGCATTGCGACCGGCACGATCACGCCGTCGAGATAGGAGCGGTGGGAGAACAGCAGCACGGCCGGATGCGCCTCGAGCGCATGGCGCATCGCCTCGACCTCGGTGCGGTCGTAGTCGATGTTGGGGTCGAAGCCGCGGCTGAAGATGGCCCTGCCCAGAGACGGAATCAAGTCGACCGAGAACCGGCTCCAGCCGGTGCCCAGCTCGTCGAGCATTTCGCCGGCCTTCTCGACGGTGGCGCCGGGAATCTGCTCCAGCCCTTCGCGGAACCGGGCCGACGCCAGCACCTCCGGCTTGATCAGCCGGGGTGACTTGTACTCGGGACCGAGCAGCCGCAGCTCCACCCGCTCGATGGCCAGGATCGCCCGTCGCAACACGAATCGCGCGAATTCCCTGGGGTTTTCAGCGGTGGTGTGGTCGCTCCAGTACTGGCGTAGTTCGGAGACCTTGGCGGGCTCGCCGGCGACCACCCGCGCACGGGACGGATCCCGCTTGAGGATGCTGTGTTGCAGGATCTTCGGCGGGCAGTAGGTGTCGCGGCCGGAGAGCAGCGCGACCACCTTTGAGCGTGTCGGCAGCCCGCCCGGCACCCAGAACACCCGCACCGGGACGACGGACCGGTCCTCGTGGGCTTCGAGCATCTCCACGAGGCGGGCCAGCACACCGGGTGGCGGGTCGTCGTCGGCGGGAAGTTTGAGTACCTCGATCTTGGTTTCGGGGTGCTCGGTGCGCTGCTGATGCAGCCAGTCGGCGAGCAACTCCTCCTCCGCCGGTGAGGACACCGAGGCGAGGACGAGCGTGTCGTCGACGGCGGTGAACGGGGTGATGTCTGCGGCGCGGACTTTCATGGCCGACCCTTGGCGGTCTGGGTGGCCTTCTTCGGCGCAGCATTGTTGGCCGCCGCTTTCTTGGCAGGCGCCTTCTTGGCAGCGGTCTTCTTGGCAGGCGTCTTCTTGGCGGCCTTCCCGGATTGGGTTCGGCGATAGAGCTCGGGCACGGGCAGTGTGTCGTGGGGCCAGTCCTTGAGGGTGTCGAGGTAGAGCTGGCGGACCTCGGCGATACGTTCGTTCAGGTTGTCATGGGTCCAGTCGTCGACCGGAATGGGCGGGTACACAACGACATCCACGGTCCCCGGATTGAAGGTGCTCGAGTCGCGGGCGGCGATGACCTCCGCGTTGCGGATCACGATGGGCACGATCGGGATGCCCACCGACATCGCGATGCGGAACGGCCCCTTCTTGAACTCCCCTACCTCGGTGGTGTCGAGCCTGGTGCCCTCGGGGGCGATCAGGATGGACAATCCCTTACGCGCGAGTTCTTCGACCTTCTTGAGACCTTCGACGGCCTTCTGCGGATCATCGCGGTCGATGAACGCGGCGTCCATGATCTTGCCCATCGTCCCGACGATCGGGTCGTTCTCGAGTTCCTTCTTGCCGACCGAGGTGAAGTTGTCGCTGACCAACCTGCCCGCGATCAACGGGTCGGCCTGGTTGCGGTGATTGAAGATGAACACGGCGGGCCGTTGTGCGGTCAGGTTCTCCTCACCGAGCACCTGCAGGTTGATGCCGATGGTGTTCAACAGCGTTCTGCCGAAGACCGAGGTGAAGAAGTTCACGCCGGTGCGCCGGTTGCGGGTCAGCAACCCCACGCCCAGCGCACCCCAAGCCACCGGCACCATCGTCGCGATGCCGGCCGCCGTACGCAGCTGCGACACCGGATTCGCACCACTGCGGCTGCTGAACCGCAGGATGGGCCAGCCGCGCTTGGCGGCGACGGCGGCCATCTTGCCCTCCGGATTGGTGGGCCGCGGATTGCCGACGAGATACATCAGTGCGACGTCTTCGTCGCCGTCGGCGTAGAAGTAGCTCTTCGACAGGTCGACGCCGTTGGCGGTCGCGAATTCCTGTACGGCGCGGGCTTTTCCGGGCCCCCAGATGATGGGCCGCTCCACCTCACCGGTGATGAGCCCGTTCTCGTCGGTCTCGAACTTGTTGCTCAACACGTTGTCGATACCCAGGAAGCGGGCGACGGGTTCGACCTGGACGGTGAGCGCGGACGAGCTGAGCACGACGGTGTGGCCGCGTGCCATGTGAGCGCGCACCAGTTGGCGCATCTCGGGATAGATGCGGCTCACGATCTTCTGCGCGAACAGCCGCTCGGCCAGTTCGTCGATGTCCTCCACCGAGTTGCCTCGCAGCATCCGGGCCCCCTTGCCGATGAGGTCCTCGAACTCCGAGCGGCCCAGTTGGTGGTTCAGCCCGGCCTGCACCATGCCGATGAACTCACCGACCGACATCTGGCGCCGCCGCAGCCGGTCCTGGGTCATCACCACCCCGGTGAACCCCGCGACCAGGGTTCCGTCGAGATCGAAGAACGCGCCGACCTCGGGCCCTTCCGGGCTGGCTTCGATCTCGGCGACCGAACCCGGAAGACGCATCTGAGGGTTACCGGACGTATCTGGACTCACTGTGCGGCACTTCCGTTCGTCGAGGCGTGGGACGGGGATGGGGCATCGTCGGTGAAGGTCGCCGGCCGGGCACGTCCGTCACCTCCGAGCGCGAGGACTTCGTCGAAACCTGCCAGCAGGCATCGGGCCAGCAGCGCCGGGTCGGTGACGGCGGCGCGATCGTAGCGAGCGGTGATCGTGCAGTAGCCGGAGCGGGAGATCAGCACCACCATCATCGCCACGCCGGGCAGCGGCCCGAGTCCGTACTGGCGTAGCACCTGTGCCCCGGCGATGAACGTGTCCCCGGCGTAGACGGGCACGTTGCTGGCCTGCACGTCGGAGTTCACGATCGAGCCGGCCATCGTCTCGAGCACGGTGTCGGGAAGCAGCGACACCACCGGCGCGATCGCCCCGACCATGTCGAGCGCGCGTTCGTCGCGCTTTCGGGTCATCTGGGTTCTGATGTTGCGGATGCGGACGGCGGGATCGGTGAGCCCGATCGGCGCGGCCAGGTTCACGCCGGCGAACCGGTTGCCGCCCGCCGGGTCGGCTTCCGAGCGCAGGTTCACCGGAACAGCCATCGGCAGCGTGTCGACCGGCATCCCCTTGGCCTGGTGGTAGAGCCGCAGCGCACCACACAGGCCCGCGAGATACGCGTCGTTGATGGAGCCGCCGGCGGCTTTGGCCGCGCGGTGGAGGGCGCCGAACTCGATGTCGATGGCCTCACTGCGGCTCGACAGGGAGCGCCGCCGCAGCAGCGGTGACGGGTCGGCCACCGGACCGATCACCCGCGCGCCCGACATCGCGTAGTCGATCACGCTGCCCAGCCGCGAGACCGGGTCGCGCACGACGTGGCCGACTGCCTGCGCCGCGCCGAACAGCGCGTCGCGCACGCCGCCGGCGATGCTGCTGGGCAGCCGGTTGAGCCCTTGGCGCATCAGGTCATTCGGCGACAGGTCGGCCGGGATCGGCAGCGGCGGAACCGGCTGCGGGGGCGGGTCGCGTTCGAGGTCGTACAGATTCGCGAACATCTCGACGCCTCCCACACCGTCGGTGACGGCATGGCTGAGATGCACCATCAACGCGGCGTGCCCGTCGTGCACCCCCTCGATCAGCGTCGCCGTCCACAGCGGGCGGGAGATGTCCAACGGCGACTGCGCGGCGACCTCGGCCAGGTCCATCACCTGACGGAAGCTGCCCGGCTCGGGGACGCGCACCCGGCGCAGGTGGAAATCGAGGTTGAAGTCGGGGTCGACGACCCAGCGGGGCGCCGCGGTCGGCAGGGTGGGGATGACGACCTTCTGCCGCAGGCGCAGCACCTTGCGTGAGGCGGCCTCGAAGCGGGCGCGGAAGACGTCCCAGTCGGGGGTGGTGTCGAGCAGCTCGACGGTCAGGATGCCGGAGCGGGTCCGCGGGTTGGCCTCGCCGCGGTGCAGGATCTGGTCGAGGGGGCTGAGCTCTTCGGGGAGTCCAGCCGCGTCCAGGTCCGGCGGATTACTCATGGGCACCACGCTAGTCGGCCGCCGTGCGACGCGGAGCGGCTTTAGGCCCTGCGCGCGATACACTCCTCGGGCGTTGCCTCCGTAGCTCAGTTGGATAGAGCAAGGGCCTTCTAATCCCTAGGTCGCAGGTTCGATTCCTGCCGGGGGCGCTCTCGCCCGTTGCTAGACCGGCAGCAGGTTCGGCCCCTGGTTCACGCCCTTCGTCGTCGTCGGCAGCGTCACCTCCACGCTGTCGATGTGCACGAAGCCGAACTGCGTGAAGTTCAGGAACGGCGTTGCCGTGGTGAAGATCTGCAGCTCCAGCTCACTGCCGGGCGTCATCGTGTACGCGATGTCCTCGAGGTCGATCTCGGCGACCTGATCGCGACCGTTGAGCGTCACCGGCACCGGCGAGACGATGTTGCCGACGACCAGCCCGGTGCTCTTGTCCACGACCTGGGCGTAGATGTGCCGGCTGCTTCCCAGCCCGCTGTAGTTGATCACCACGTGCGGCGCACCGACGACGTTCGCCACGCCCTCATCGGGATTGGTCAGCGCGATGGTGACCGCGTTGGTCGCCACCGATCCGTCTCCGAGTCCATAGGGCAGCGGCACCTGCGGAGCCGGGCCGGATCCGCCGATGACCGGGATGATCGGCAGCGTTTTGCCGGTGCTCCACGACGTCGGTGGCACCTTGCTGACGGTGTCGTAGAAGTCATCGGCCGTCGGGCGCGTGGTCGACGCCCACCGGTCGCCGTTCTGGTCGGTCCACTCGAACGCGTAGGGATCCGGGATCGGGGTGTCCTTGACGTAGCGCTGCATCCAGATCGCCGTCTCCGTGAGGAACCAGACCTCGTCCGCCTGGCCGTTGCCCTGCCCCGGCAGGCAGGCGCCGTGGCCGCCGCAGTACCAGATCATCTTCACGTTGGGATTGTTGGCCAGGTACCCCATGTTGAGGATCGATTGCTGAAGCGGGAACAGCACGTCGACGGTGCCCTGGATGAGCAGCGTCGGCGCGGTGATCCCCCGCACCGTCTGGCCCGGGCCGCTTTCCTGCAGCAACTGGATCTGCGCCGGCGTCAGGATGCCCAGCGACGCACCGGTGAGGATGCCGCCGTAGATCATCGGATTGATGCGCGCGCCGGTCTCGACCAGACCGAGCAGCAGCAGCCCGGCGTACGACGTCCGGAACGCGCGGTGCGGATAGAGCGAATCGGGCAGGGTGTTCCAGGCCCAACCCGGCGCGATGGCGTCTACCCGGGCGTCGCTGGCCGCGGTCACCAACTGGATGCCGCCGCCGTAGGAGACGCCGACCATGCCCATCGTGGGATCGTCGGCCCCGTCGAGCTCGACGCCGTTCTGCGTCGCCACCCAGCTGATCAGTTCGGAGACGTCCTGGCCCTCGTACTGCGGACTGTCGAGTTGCAGCGTTCCGCCAGAGGCGAACTCGCCTCGCGGGTCCCACGTCACCACGTTGTAGCCCGCGGCGCGGAACGTGGAGACGAACGGGTCGCCGGGGTCGGTCGCGCCCGCCTCGGCGAGCCCTGGGCCGTTGAAGATGGTCTCGTAACCCGATTGTCCGTCGTTGTCGGGCACGCCGGCCAGTGCCGGGAAGAAGTTGGTACTGATCTTCGTGCCGTCCCACGACGTGACGAACGTGGTGAAGGCGATCGGCTCCCCTGCTCGCAAGCCGGTGATATCGACCGAGATGTCTTGCAACTCGGCGGTTCCCAGTAAACCGGACAGCACACCCGCCTGCTGCAGTCGCTGCACGACGGGGGTGATGAGCGACGATCCGACGATCGGCAGCCCTGTGATCACGGTGGTGAATTTCGTGTTCTGGGCGACGAGCACCGAGAACGTCTCGGTGCCGGTCGGCCCGTTGGTGAGCTTCTCGTCGGCGTACGGCAGGAAGCGGAACGCTCCCGTGGTCTCATCGAGGGTCAGCTTGCCGCCGTTGCTGGGCCGGTCGATGACGGTGTAGGTGGAGCCGTCGGCCGTCGTGCAGGTCGTGCCGACGACGCAGCCGGTGATCACTCCTTGCACCACGCCGACCGAGTACTGATCCAGCGCCGCCGGCTGCACGAGTGCGGACTCGCGGCGGGCGCCGGCGAGCAGGACCAGATCGGACAGCGACCCGCCGACGGGTACCGAGCCGTCACCCGAGGAGGCGGGGCTCAGCGCGCGATCGAGAGCGGTCAGCAGGCCCGACACCACGGTCCGCGCCGGCGTCGATGTGATCGGCGCGGCCGGTTCGGCCTGCGGCGTCCACAGCCGGGTGACGGTCCGGGGTTGCGCGGTCTGCTCACGGCCGGCGACCGCGCGCGGACTCTGCAACCACGACAGCAGGCGGGGCTGCTCGACGGCCGGCCCGACGTCCGAGACCGGCTCAGCCACGCGTTCTGGCGACGACGAATCCCGTTGCACCGCAGAGTCACTGGTGCGGCTCTTACGACGATCCCCGGCCCGGTTCGACGTCGACTCGGCCTCGGCGTCATCGGATGCGTCCGCCCTCGCGTCGGCGCGTTTCTGGCGCTCCTCGGCGACCCGGTCGGCGATGCCCCTGACGGTGTCGGAAAGCGAAGCGCGCTCAGTTGTCCGGCGCTTGCTCGAGGGCCGCTTGTCCAGGGTGACGGTGTCCTCACGGGTGGAGGCGGGAGCTGACGTGTGAGCCGACGACGGCGGCGAGGTCGACGTGCCGGTGTCGTCGGCGTAGGCCACGGCCTGCCCGGTGATGACCGCGGCCCCCACGCCCAGGGCGATCGCCAGCCCGCCGACGCGACCGATATAGCTAGCAGCACTCATGATCAGACCTCCGCCGTCACCAAACGGGGCAGACACTACGCCGGCAATGCGGTGCTCAAAGCCAAATCCGGCTATTGATTTGTGACCGCGTCAATTGTCCGAGCCTGACAGTTTCCCGCCACGGCCACAACGTCATTGACGCGGTCGATCACCGGTGTGCACCGCGACGTTACGCGTGCAGCGAACGGCGGCCGGGCGCGAGGCATGGCATGGAATTGTTTCCAGACATGGCCGTGCACACCACTTCCCTTCGCCACGACATCGACGGCGCCAGCTTCGACGCGGTCCTCGTCCGCGACGACAGCCGCGATGACACCGTCGAGTCGCCACCGCCGACAGTCCTGGTGTTCCACGGCATGGAGGGCCGCAGCGACGTACAGCTCGACTTCGCCAGACGCCTGACCGCGTGGGGCTATCAGGCTATTGCGGTGGACCTGTTCGGCGAAGCCGTCAGCCGCGGTGGGATCGATCAGACGAGCGCGGCCATGGCGGCGTTGGTGGCGGACCGCCACGCTCTGCGGGGTCGGCTCGCGACGGTGTTCGACCGGCTGACGGCGGCGCCCGAAGTGGACCCGACCCAAGTCGCTGCCATCGGCTTCTGCTTCGGCGGGCTGTGCGTTCTGGACCTGGCACGCGCCGGACACCGACTGGCCGGGGTAGGCAGCTTCCACGGACTGTTGACGCCCTCACCGGAGTTGAGCGACGGCAACCATGTCGGTCCTGTCACGGCAAAGATTCTCGTGCTCCACGGGTGGGACGACCCGTTCGCGCCACCCGAGGACGTCGTCGCGCTGGGGCGCGAGTTGTCCGGGCGCGGCATCGACTGGCAGCTGCACGCGTATGGCAACACCCTGCACGCGTTCATGGCCCCCTGGGCCGACGACCCGGACCGCGGGATCCAACACAGCGAGTCTGCGGCACGGCGGGCATGGACGACGCTCGGGCATTTCCTCGCCGAATGCTTTCCCGCAAACAACATGCCGTGAATTGTGGGATACGGTGACCCGAAGTATTTCGGGGAGGAATGGGGAGAATGGCGAGACATCGCAAAGCCAACCGGGTCAAGGCCGGCGCCATCAGCGCGGCGGCGGCCGGTGTCGTGGCAACGGTGGGAGCCGTCGCGGCCATGCAGCCGACGGCGTTGTCGACACTGCCGGTCGATCTTTCGGCGCTGATCGTGGTGGGCAGTTCGACACACCCCGACGGCAGCGGTAACGAGGACTTCTTCGGTGGGCTGTTCAACCAGGCGCCCTACAACCCGGGCGGCCAGCCTGGGCCCGATCTGGTCGGCGTGCCGTTCGGCGGCGGGCCGAGAGCGATCGAGGCGGCGTTGCAGGCCAACTCCGGCGAGGCCAACGCGGTACTTGCCTCGGGGTGGGGGGCAGCGAACGCCAGCCTGGTGCTCTCTCGCTTCGACCGCGCCGGGGATCCGATGCTGCCGTCCACCGTGTTCGTCCTCGACAACAACGTGTCCCGGCCCGACGGCGGCTTCGGCACGCGCTACCCGTGGTTCTCGCTGATCGGGGTCAACCCGTTCCCTTCCCCGACCGACACCGCCGCCAAGGCCGTCATCGACATCGCCTATCAGTACAACTACAACTCGAACGCCCCGGCGGATCTGCTCAATCTCGTCGCGCACGTCAACTCGCTCGTCGCCTACCTCTACGGGTACCGCGAGCAAGATCAGATCGCCCTGCCGGTCGACAACGAGGGCCGGCCGACCGTCACCTGCGGCAGCGCCAACACGTGCGCGGTGCTGGCCAGCGGTGCGGCGGCGTTGCCGTGCGCCGACGCTCGGTGTGACGCACCCGCAGACGACCGGGTGGTCGCGTATGTGACGACACGAGGCAACACCACCTACGTGACGTACACGACCGAAGAGTTGCCGTTGGCGCGGCTGATCCGCGACGTGGTGCCCTTCGGCGACGTCATCGCCGATGTCAGCGAGCCGCTGCTGAAGGTCATCGTGGATTCGGCGTATTACGACAACAATCCGATCCCGTCGGACCCGAGCCGATACCGGCCGGCGCGGGTGATGCCGACGGTCAGCGAGCTGGCCGAAACGGTCGCGAAAGTGCCCGGGGCCATCCGCGATGGCCTGAAGGCGTTGTCCGACAACGGTTCCGACGAGAAGAACGTCGAGACGGCCACCGACGACGCGGAGGACACCACCGAGACCGTGTCGAAACGGGAACGCCGACTGGAGCGGATTCGGGCTCGCGCCGCCGTGCGTGAGGAGGCCGCCGCCCATCGGGCCGAGCGACGGTCCGAGAAGAGAGACGTCGAGTCGAAGAAGAAGCCGGCGCCGTCGGCTGAGTCGTCAGACACCACCACGGACGCGGGCGGCGACAGCACCGACGATTGACGGCATGGCCGAGTACTGGAACCACAACACCGCCTACCACCCGTGGTTGCTGCCCCTCGCCCGCGGCCGTCGCGTCCTCGACGTCGGATGCGGTGACGGCCTACTCGTCCAGCGGCTGGCCACGGTGGCCGATTCTGTCGTCGGCATCGATCCCGACCCGGCGGCGGTGCTGCGCGCCCGGGCCCGGCTGGCCGACACCGACAATGTCGCGATCGTCGAGACGACGTTCGCCGGCTACCGCGTCGGGGCGGAGTTCGACCTGATCACTTTTGTCGCGAGTCTGCACCACCTGGACTTGGCGGTCGCGTTGACGGCAGCCCGGGACATGTTGCGGCCGCGCGGGGAGATCGCGGTGGTCGGCTTGAGCGCGAACACGACTGTCACAGACTGGCTGTGGTCCGCCCTGTACCTTCCGGCCGTGCGTCTGGGTTCCTGGTTGCACCACGAGACCCGCGACATCGGCGTCGCCGTCGCCAGCCCGCGGGAGAGCCTCGACGAGATCCGGCGCACCGCCTCGGAGGTGCTCCCGGGCGTCCAGATTCGCCGCGCGCTGTATTACCGCTACCTGATGCGGTGGCAGAAGCCGGCGGTTGTCGGTGGATCGAACTAGTGTTCGATGTATGGATGCGGTTGGTGCCGGCGTTGGAGCATCAGATCCTGGCCCGGCTGACCGGTGAGACCGAACCGCGCCGGCTCGGGGAAGCATCGTGGAAGAAGGTGCTGACCACCGCGCTGCAGGTCTCGGATAAAGAGGCGAAACGGCGCCTCGCTGATGCCGCGGCGCTGGGTCCACGGCGGGCGATCAGCGGCGAGGCGCTGCCGCCGGTGTTCGAGACCACGGCCGCTGCGCAGACCCGCGGCGCGCTGGACGCCGAGCACGTCGCGATCATCGGGAAGGTCCATGACAGCCCGCCGGCGGGGGTTGATGTCGGCACCCGCACCGCCGCCGACGCGCAGCTGGCGTCGCTGGGTGCGGGATTGCGGCCCGAAGAGCTCAAGAAAGCGGCCGACCGGCTCGCCGCGATGATCGACCAGGACGGACCCGAACCCACCGACGCCGACCGGGCAAGGCGCCGCGGGATCAGCCTGAGTGCCCAACAGATCGACGGGATGAGCCGGCTGACCGGTTGGGTCACCCCCGAGTGGCGCGCCACCTGGGAAGCGATCCAGGCGAAACTGGCCGCGCCGGGCATGTGCAACCCCGAGGACGAGACACCGTGCATCGACGGCGAGCCGGATGATGCGCAGCGCCGCTCCGACAGCCGCACGCCGGCGCAGCGCACCCACGATGCGTGGCTGGCGGTCGGGCGGATGGCGTTGTGTTCGGGAGATCTTGGACAGCACAACGGATTACCGGTCGCGGTCACCCGGTGGCGGCAGCTTGTTGCCGATGACGGACCTGATCCGGATGGCCGCCCACGCCCACCACTACCTGGCGGTGTTCGACCACCACACCAACCAACCGCTCTACCTGGGCCGCACCAAACGGCTCGCCACCCCGGCACAGCGGATCGTGCTGCACTCCTCCGCCCGCGGCTGCACCCGACCCGGCTGCAGCGTGCCCGGCTACTGGACCCAGGTCCACCACACCACCGACTGGAAAACCGGCGGCGCCACCGACATCACCAACCTCACCATGGCCTGCGGACCCGACAACCGGACGGTCGAACAGACCGGCTGGAGCACCCGCGTCAACGAGCATGGTCAGACCGAATGGCTGCCCCCAACCGACCTCGACACCGGCCAACACCGCACCAACCGCTACCACCACCCCCACCGCTACCTCCTGCGCGAAGACCACGGACCGTAGGCTGACCGGCGATGAGCAACGATGACGTCGACCATCGGTTGAGCCCCCTGCCCGAGACGGGTTACGTGTACCGGACCGCGTGGCGGGTGGCGACCGGTGACGTCGGCGGTGATCTCACCCTGCGGCTGGACGGTGTGGCCCGCTATATCCAGGAGGTCGGGGCCGAGAACCTCGTCGACGCCGGGGAGGCCGAGGAACACCCGCACTGGCTGGTGCAGCGGACCGTCATCGACGTCATCGAGCCGATCGGCTTCCCGAACGAGGTGACGTTCAGCCGATGGTGCTCGGCGCTGTCGTTGCGGTGGTGCACCATGCGGGTGGACCTCGTCGGCAGCGACGGCGGACGGATCGAGACCGAAGGCTTCTGGATCGCGATGAACGCAAAGACGCTGACACCCCAGCGTGCGACCGACACCCTGCTCGAGAAGTTCGGCACCACCACCACCGAGCATCGCCTCAAGTGGCGGCCCTGGCTGCGCAACCCTGAAAAGGTCGACGAAACCGCACCATTCGCGTTGCGCCGCACCGACATCGACCTCTTCGAGCATGTCACCAACACCGCCTACTGGCACGCCATCCACGAGGTGATGGCACTCGCGCCGGAGGTGTGCACGGCGCCGTATCGCGCGGTGGTCGAGTACCGCAAACCCATCAAGTACGGCGAACAGGTCGTCCTCGGCTGGACGCGCGACGGCGACGACGTCCACATCGCGCTGTCCGTCGGCGACGAGGTCAGGGCCGCGGCACTGCTGCGCCCGCTGTCGCTACGCTGAGCCGATGTCCGATCTGGTACTGGCTGAGGTCACCGACCGCGTCGCCCTCATCACCGTCAACGATCCTGACCGGCGCAACGCCGTCACCGCCGAGAGCTCGGCGGCCCTGCGGGCAGCTGTCGAGTCCGCTGAAGCAGACCCCGACGTGCACGCGGTGATCGTCACCGGTGCGGGCAAGGCATTCTGTGCGGGCGCGGATCTGACGGCGCTGGGCGCCGCGACCGAGGAGGGGCTGCGCGTGATCTACGACGGTTTCCTCGCCGTCGCACAATGCACGCTGCCGACCATCGCCGCGGTGAACGGTCCCGCCGTGGGCGCAGGCCTGAACCTGGCCCTGGCCGCTGACGTCCGCATCGCCGGCCCCAGCGCCCTGTTCGACCCGCGGTTCCAGAAACTCGGCATCCACCCCGGCGGCGGTGCGACATGGATGCTGCAGCGCGCCATCGGGCCGCAGGCCGCCCGAGCCGCCCTGTTGTTCGGCATGCGCTTCGACGCCGAGGCCGCGGTCAAGCACGGGCTCGCGCTCGACATCGCCGATGATCCGGTGGCCGCCGCCCGCCAGTTGGCATCCGGGCCCGCCTCTGCACCACGGGAAGTCGTGCTGTCGACCAAAGCCTCGATGCGCGCCACCGCGAACCCGGGCACCGTGGACCTCGACCAGCACCGCGCGGCCGTCGACGTGGAGATCGGTCCGCAGGCGCGGTCGATCGAATCACCCGAATTCGCCGCGCGCCTGGCCGCAGCGCAGCGCCGCTGACCTAGAGGTCGAGCAGCGCGGTCGCCGGCGTCTCGATCAGCGAGCGCAGCTCGCTCAGGAACGCGCCCACCTGAGCGCCGTCGGCGACCCGATGATCGAAGGCGCACGTCAACCTCATCGTCGGGCGCGCCACCACCTCACCGTCGACCACGACGGCGCGCGACTTCAGCGATCCCACCCCGAGAATTGCCGCCTCCGGGTGGTTGATCACCGGCACGCCGTCGTCGAGACCGAGCGCGCCGAAGTTCGACACCGTGAATGTCGACCCCTGCAGCTCACCAGGTGTCAGCGTGCCCTCGCGGGCCGCCGTCACCAGCCGGGCGACCTCGTCGCCGAGTGCCCGCGTGGTGGTGTTCTGCGCGTCGGCGACCACGGGCACCAGCAGTCCGCGCGGCGCGGCGACCGCCACCCCGAGACGGATCGCGGGGTGGTGGTGGATGCGCGGCCCGTCGACAGTGTCCAGCCACGTCGCGTTGAGTTCCGCGTGCCTGCTCAGGGCAAGCACCGTCATTCGCAGCACCAGCACGAACGGGGTCACCGATGCCGCGCCGGAGCCGGCGCACCGCTCCCGCAGGGCGAGCAATGCCGTACCGTCCACGTCCACCGACGCGTGCGCATCCGGAATCTCGCTGCGCGACAACGCCATCCGGCGCGCCATCGCCAGCCGGACACCGGTGACCGGCGCATCGTCACCGGAGGCGGCGGCCAGTACGTCGTCGCGGGTCACGAACCCGCCGGGCCCCGATCCGCCGACCCCGCCCAGGTCGACACCGAGGTCAGCAGCGAGTTTGCGCACCGGCGGCTTGGTGCGTGCGCGGCGGCGGCTGCCGTCCATCGTGGCGTCGGTACCGTAACCGACCAGCACCGCCGTTCTGGTCTCGATACGGGCCAGCAGCGAGCCGA
The DNA here is from genome assembly GCA_040752555.1 of Actinomycetota bacterium. Taxonomy (GTDB): domain Bacteria; phylum Actinomycetota; class Actinomycetes; order Mycobacteriales; family Mycobacteriaceae; genus Mycobacterium. The sequence goes on from JBFMGT010000006.1 coordinate 224,280, forward strand.
CCGGCAGAGTCTCCCCCGCCGCACCACCGAGTTCGGCGACCCGCCCGGCATACGGGCTGGGGATCTCCACCTCGGCCTTGTTGGTCTCGACCGTGCACAGCGTCTGGTTCAGCGTCACCTCGTCACCGACTGCCACGGCCCAGCTGGTGATCGTCGCCTCCTCGAGACCCTCACCGAGGTCGGGGACGAGAAAATCTCGCAGCGCGCTCATGGCCGGCTCATCGCGTCGTCGATGCAGTCCAGCAGCCGGTCCACGCCGGGCAACCACAGCCGCTCGAGTCTGGCCGGTGGGTAGGGCGTGTCGAATCCGGTGGCGCGCAGCACCGGCGCCTCCAGTTCGTAGAAGCACTCCTCACAGATGCGGGCCGCCAATTCGGCGCCGAAACCGAGGGTGCGCGGACCCTCATGCATCACCACCGCCCGTCCCGTGCGGCGTACCGACGAGGCCACCGTGTCCATGTCCAACGGATTCAACGTGCGCAGGTCGATGACTTCGATACTGGCAGAACATGTTTCCGCTGCGTTCAACGCCGTCGCGACGAGCGGCCCGTAGGTGATCACGGTGACGTCCGCCCCGGCGCGCCGGATGGCCGCTCGCCCCAGGGGTTCCGCGGGGTTGCGGGTGTCGACGGCCTCTTTGGCCCAATACCGGCGTTTGGGTTCCAGGAAGATCACCGGGTCGCGCTCGGCGATCGCGTAGCGCAGCAGCCAGTAGGCGTCTGCCGGGGTGGACGGCACGACGACCTTGAGGCCGGCTGTGTGGAGCCAGTAGGTCTCGGTCGATTCCGAATGATGTTCCACCGCGCCGATTCCACCGAACGACGGGATGCGGATGGTCACCGGCATGTCGACATCACCGTGGGTGCGCATCCGGTATTTGGCCAGGTGGCTGACGATCTGGTCGAAGGCGGGCGCGGCGAATCCGTCGAACTGGATCTCGGGCACCGGCACGAACCCGCGGATCGCCATCCCGACAGCGATCCCGACGATCGCGGACTCGGCGAGTGGGGTGTCGAAACACCGGCTGTCACCGAACTTTCGGGCCAACCCGTCGGTGACACGGAAGACGCCGCCCAGCGTGGCGACGTCCTCCCCGAACACCAGGACCCGGTCGTCGGCGGCCATCGCATCCGACAGGGCCCGGTTGATGGCCTGCGCCATCGACAGCGTCTCGGTGACCGGCGCGTCGTCGTCGAAGCCGAAGGGTCGCTCGATCAGTTGCGTCATGTCAGGCCTCCTCGAGCAGTTCGGCGATCACCCTGTCCCGTTGGCGTGCCAGATCCGGTGTGATGCGGTGGTAGACGGTGTCGAACACCTCCGCGATATCGGCGTCCGGCTCGCCGAGCACGGCGTCGCGCAGCTCGGCGCGCAGCCGTGCCGCGCGGTGCGCGACACGGTCCTGCAGCCGTTGCGTCCATACGCCGTCACGCTCGAGGTACGTGCGGTACCGGGCAAGAGGGTCGCGCGTGCGCCAGAGTTCGACCTCGTCGGCGTCGCGGTACCGAGTCGGATCATCGGAGGTGGTGTGCGGCCCCATCCGGTAGGTGACCGCCTCGATCAGCGTGGGTCCGGCACCGGCGCGGGCGCGGGCAGCCGCCTCGCTCATCACCGCGAAGCAGGCCAGCACGTCGTTGCCGTCGACCCGCAATCCGGGCATGCCGTAGCCGTCGGCGCGTTGCGCGATCGACGGCGCCGCCATCTGGCGGTGCACCGGCACCGAGATCGCCCACTGGTTGTTCTGTACGAAGAACACGCACGGCGCCTGGTAGACCGCTGCCAGGTTGAGCGCTTCGTGCACATCGCCTTCGCTGGTGGCTCCGTCGCCGAGGAACGCGACGGTCACGCTGTCCTCCCCGAGCCGTTGCGCGCCCATCGCGGCGCCGACGGCGTGCAGGCCCTGGGTGCCGATCGGGATCGAGATCGGCGCGCAGCACTTGTCGGTGAACCCGAGCCCACCGTGCCACCGGCCGCGCCACAGCGCCGCCACCTGCGGCGGGGAGATCCCGCGCACGAGAAAGGCGCCGAGCTCGCGGTACTGCGGGAACAGCCAGTCGGTTTTGCGCAGGCACGCCGTCGCGCCGACCTGGGCGCCCTCTTGCCCGCGACACGAGGCGTAGAGCGCGAGCTCGCCCTGCCGCTGAAGATTGACGAACTCGGTGTCGAGCTCGCGGGTGACGACCATCGACTCGTAGAGCCAGGCCAGGGTCTCGGGGGGCAGCTGTCTTCGGTATCGGGTTTCCGCCGTCGGCGCGCCGTCGGGCGCGACGAGTGAAATCGGTTCGACAACACCGGCCATACCGCCTCCTAGGGTCACTGGCGGCGGATCGCGCCGTCAGTCGACTGAGGTGCTCAGCACGGAGGCGGTCGGGGCTGACCTCTGGTGGGAGGTCTGTCCGTCAACTGCCGGGGTGGGGCGCCAACGAGACGATGCGCTCCGCCCGCCGTAGTACTGGGGCATCCACCATGATGCCACCGAAAGCGAACACACCCCGCTGCGTGCGGGCCGTGTCGAGGACGCGGCGCGCCCAGTCGACCTGTTCCTCGGTGGGTGCGTAGGCCGCCCGGATGACCGCGACCTGGGTCGGGTGGATGGCGACCTTGGCGTCGAAGCCGACGGCGACCGCGTCGTCGCTCTCCGCGCGCAGGCCGTCGAGGTTCTTGATGTCGAGATACACGGAGTCCAGGGCGAGCCGGCCGTACGCCTTGGCAGCGAGCAGACTCTGCGAGCGGACGTGTCGGGCGACGTCGCGATAGGTACCGTCGGGCCACCGGTTGGCGGTTCCGCCGGTCACCGCGAACAGGTCCTCGGCACCCCACATCACGGCGTAGGTGTTGTCCACCCGCGCGGTCTCGGTGACGTTCAGCGCGCCCAGCGGTGTCTCGACGAGCACGACGACGGCGCGCGGAGCCAGCGAGGCCACCTGCTCAGCGGTTTCGGTCTTGGCCACCATGACGGTGGTGTAGTCGGTGGCGGCCAGCGCCTCGAGGTCCGACTGATGGTCGGGGGTGCCCACCGGGTTGACCCGCACGACGGTGCGCGTGGGGTCCAGCGGTGTGTCGATCAGTGCGGTGCGGGCGGCGTCTCGATCGGTGGCCGCCACCCCGTCCTCGAGGTCGAGGATCACGACATCGGCTGCGGCGGCAGCCTTGGCGAACCGCTCCGGCCGGTCCGCCGGGCAGAACAGCCACCCGGGACCGCTCGCGAGAGTCATGATTGCTCAGCGGGGCGCTTGCGTACCATGGTTTTTCGCGATGCCGTGGCAACGACGTCGCCGTGCTGGTTGCGGCCCACGTGGTGGAACGTCACGATGCCCTCCCCGGGGCGGCTTCTGGACTCACGTTTCTCGGTCACCTCGGTCTCGGCGTAGAGGGTGTCGCCGTGGAACAGCGGCTTGGGAAAGGCGACCTCGCCGAAGCCGAGGTTGCCGACGATCGTGCCCTGCGTCAGTTGCGCCACCGACAGCCCGACCAGGGTCGAGAGCGTGAACATCGAATTGACCAGCCGTTGGTGGAACGGTGGCAGCGCATCGGAGAACGCGGCGTCGAGGTGCAGTGCCTGGGTGTTCATCGTCAGCGTGGTGAACAGGACGTTGTCGGCCTCGGTGATCGTGCGGCCGGGCCGGTGCTGATAGAGCACCCCGGTTTCGAACTCCTCGAACCACAGTCCCCGTTGGACGACCACCCGGTTCACAGACCCAGCTCCCGGCCGATCAGCATCAGTTGCACTTCCGTTGTGCCCTCGCCGATCTCGAGGATCTTGCTGTCGCGGTAGTGCCGCGCCACCGGGTACTCGTTCATGAAGCCGTAGCCGCCGAAGATCTGGGTGGCGTCGCGGGCGTTGTCCATCGCTGCCTCGCTGGCCACCAGCTTGGCCACGGCGGCAGCCTTCTTGAACGGCTTGCCCGACAACATCAGTGCCGCCGCGTCGTAGTACGCCGCCCTGGCGGTGTGGGCGCGGGCCTCCATCCGGGCGATCTTGAACGCGATCGCCTGGTTGGTGCCGATCGCGCGGCCGAACGCCTGCCGCTCCCTGGAATACTTCACGCTCTCGTCGACGCAGCCCTGCGCGACACCGACCGACAGCGCCGCAATCGCGATACGGCCCTCGTCGAGGATGCGCAGGAAGTTCGCGTACCCGCGGCCGCGTTCGCCGAGCAGGTTCTCCTGCGGCACCCGCACATCGTCGAAGCTCAACGGATGGGTGTCCGAGGCGTTCCAGCCGACCTTGTTGTAGGCCGGCTCGGCGGTGAACCCAGCCGTCGGGACGGGCACCAGGATCGAGCTGATCTCTTTCTTGCCGTTCACATCACCGGTCACCGCGGTGACCGTGACCAGCTTGGTGATGTCGGTGCCGGAGTTGGTGATGAACTGCTTGGAGCCGTTGATGACCCAGTGGCCGTCGTCGAGGCGCGCAGTCGTCTTGGTCGCCCCGGCGTCGCTACCACCGCCGGCCTCGGTCAACCCGAAGGCGCCCAACGCCTTTCCCGACGCCAGCAGCGGCAGCCACTGCTGCTTCTGCTCCTCGGAGCCGAAGCGGTGGATCGGCATCGCCCCCAGCGACACCCCTGCCTCCAGCGTGATCGCCACGCTCTGGTCGACCTTGCCGAGTTCCTCGAGTGCGAGGCACAGCGCGAAGTAGTCACCCCCCATCCCGCCGTACTCCTCCGGGAAGGGCAGGCCGAACAAGCCCATGTCGGCCATGCCCTCGACCACTTCGTAGGGGAACGAGTGCTCCTCGTCGTGCTTGGCGGCCGCCGGGGCGACGACAGTGTTCGCGAAATGGCGGACCGTCTTGGCCAGCTGCGCGTAGTGATCGGGCAGTGTGCCGGTCGAGAGGAAGTCGGTCATTGCGGTTGCTCCTTGGTCGCCGTGATCCTGGCCAGCACCTGGCCCACCTTCACCTGTTCGCCCGCACCCACGAGGACTTCGGCCACCCCGTCGACGGGTGCGGTGAGTGCGTGTTCCATCTTCATCGCCTCGACGGTGACGACGACGGTGCCTGCGGTCACCGTGGCGCCGTCGTCGACGCCCAACGCCACGACCGCACCGGGCATCGGGCTGGTCAGCTCCGCGTCTCCGCTGTGCTCGTCGTCGGGGCGCACCGGCGCCTCGTGCACCTCTTCGACCACGGTCACCCGGCCCCCGGTGGACAGCCAGATCGGGCCGCCCGCGTCGGCGATCAGGTATTCGACCCGCACTCCGTCGATCGTGACGCTGAGCCGCTCACCATCGAGAACAGCGCACAGCGACCGGGTTTCGCCGTGTTCGACCGCCGCGGTGGCTGCCTGCGGGACGCCGGTCAACCACACGTGATCGGTGCGCTCCCCCGCGCGGAGTCGGATGGCTGTCGGTGCGCGACCGCCGATGCGCCACCCTGACGGCACCTCCCAGGGGCTCGCCGGACGCGCCGGCCACTTGGCCAGCCACCGGTAGGCTGCGGCGGCGATCAGGTCGTCCTCACGCGCCGGCGTCGGCGCGAAATCCGGTGTGCGCCGGTCCAACAGACCCGTGTCCAGCCGGCCGGCCACCACGTCGGGGTCGGCGAGCAGGAATCGCAGGAAGTCGATGTTGGTGGTCAACCCGAGGAGAACCGTCTCACTCAGTGCGGCGTCGAGGGAACGCAGGGCGGTCGAGCGGTTCTCGGCGTGGGCGATGACCTTCGCCAGCATCGGGTCGTAGTCACTGCCGACGACCGTGCCGCGGGCCAGCCCCGAGTCCACCCGCACCCCAGGGCCGGCGGGTTCGCGCAGCGCCAGCACCGTGCCCCCTGTGGGCAGGAACCCACGCGCCGGATCCTCGGCGTACACCCGCGCCTCGACCGCGTGCCCCCGCATCCGGATGTCGTCCTGCGCCACGGGCAGTTTCTCTCCAGCAGCGATGCGCACCTGTAGCGCAACGAGATCGAGCCCGGTCACCATCTCGGTCACCGGATGCTCCACCTGCAGGCGGGTGTTCATCTCCATGAAGAAGAACTCGTCGGGCCGGTCGGCGGAGACGATGAACTCCACCGTGCCCGCGCCGGTGTAGTCGACACTGCGGGCCGTGTCGCAGGCGGCGGCACCGATGCGCGCCCGGGTCGCCTCGTCCAGCAGCGGTGAGGGCGCCTCCTCGATGACCTTCTGGTGTCTGCGCTGCAGGCTGCACTCCCGCTCACCGAGATGCACCACGCCACCGTGGGTGTCGGCGAGCACCTGGACCTCGATGTGGCGGGGGTTGAGCACGAACCGTTCGAGGAACAGGGTGTCGTCGCCGAACGCCGAGGCCGCTTCGCGCCGTGCACTGGTCAGCGCACCGGGCAGTTCGCCGGCGTCGTGCACCACCCGCATGCCCTTGCCGCCGCCGCCGGCCGACGGCTTCACCAAGACCGGGAAACCGATCTCGGGCGCGGCCCCGATCAGGTCGGCGTCGGTCAGCCCGGGTCGGGAGATACCCGGCACCACCGGAACTCCGGCCGTCGAAACCGTGGCCTTCGCGGAGATCTTGTCACCCATGGTGCGGATGGCCGCCGCAGAAGGGCCGATGAACGCGACCCCCGCGGCGGCCAGCGCGTCGGCGAACGAGGCGTTCTCCGAGAGGAATCCGTACCCGGGGTGGACGGCTTGGGCGCCGGTGCGCTCGACCGCCGACAGCAGCGCCTCGATCGACAGGTAACTCTGCCGCGCCGGCGCAGGCCCCAGGTGCACCGCGACGTCTGCTTCGGCGACGTGCCGGGCGCCGGCGTCGGCGTCGCTGAACACGGCAACCGATCGGATACCCATGGCCCGCAGCGTGCGGATCACACGAACAGCGATCTCGCCGCGGTTGGCCACCAGAACTGTGTCGAACATCGGTCACATCCTGAAGACGCCGTAGGAGACCGGGTCCAGCGGTGCTTGACCCGCCACCGAGAGAGCCAGCCCCACAACATCTCTCGTATCAGCGGGGTCGATGACACCGTCGTCCCACAGTCGCGCGGTCGAATAGTACGGATTGCCCTGGGCTTCGTACTGCGCCCGGATCGGCGCCTTGAACGCTTCTTCCTCGTCGGCGGACATGTCCCCGCGGACAGTGGCCAGCACCGCCGCGGCTTGCTCGCCGCCCATCACCGAGATCCTGGCGTTGGGCCACATCCACAGAAAGCGCGGCGAATACGCACGTCCGCACATCGAGTAGTTGCCGGCGCCGTAGGAACCGCCGATCACCACCGTGAGTTTGGGCACCCGCGCGCAGGCCACCGCCGTCACCATCTTGGCGCCGTGCTTGGCGATACCGCCGGCCTCGTAGTCGCGGCCGACCATGAAACCGGAGATGTTCTGCAGGAAGAGCAGTGGCGTCACCCGCTTGTCACACAACTCGATGAAATGCGCACCCTTGACAGCTGATTCGCCGAACAGCACACCGTTGTTGGCGACGATGCCGACCGGATGGCCGTGGATACGCGCGAACCCGGTCACCAGCGTGGTGCCGTAGGACGCCTTGAATTCCGCAAATTCGCCACCGTCGACGATGCGGGTGATCACCTCGTGCACGTCGTAGGGCACCCGGGGGTCGACCGGGACGACGTCGTAGAGCTCGGTTTGGTCGGCGATCGGATCCACCGCGGCCGCCACCTCCCACGGGGGGTCGGCTTTGGGGGCCAGAGTGCCGACGATGCGGCGGACGATGCGCAGCGCGTCCCGGTCGTCGTGGGCCAGATGGTCGGCGACCCCGGACACTTTGGCGTGCAGGTCTCCTCCTCCGAGTTCCTCGGCGGTGACGACCTCCCCGGTCGCGGCCTTCACCAGCGGCGGCCCGCCCAGGAAAATGGTGCCCTGGTTGCGGACGATCACCGCTTCGTCGCTCATCGCGGGCACGTAGGCACCGCCCGCGGTGCACGAGCCCATGACCGCGGAGATCTGCGGAATTCCTTTGGCGCTCATGGTCGCCTGGTTGTAGAAGATGCGACCGAAGTGCTCCCGGTCGGGGAAGACCTCGTCCTGACGGGGCAGGAACGCACCCCCGGAGTCGACCAGGTACAGACAGGGCAGCCGGTTCTGCAGCGCGATCTCCTGCGCGCGCAGATGCTTCTTGACCGTCACCGGGTAGTAGGTGCCGCCTTTGACCGTCGCGTCGTTGGCGACGATCATGCACTCCCTGTTCGACACCCGGCCGATCCCGGCGATCATGCCGGCGCCCGGGCACTCGTCGTCGTACATGCCGTCGGCGGCCAGCGCGGAGATCTCCAGCAACGGGCTGCCGGGATCGAGGAGCCCGTCGACGCGATCGCGGGGCAGCAGCTTGCCGCGGGCGATGTGGCGGTCGCGGGCCCGCGGCGGCCCGCCGAGCGCCGCGGTGGCCAGTTTGGCGCGCAACTGCTCGACGAGCGCGAGATGGTCGTCACGATGTGATGTCCGCGTCGGCATCGTCGCACTCCGCCTCGTGTCGAGTTAATGATCACTAACCGGTGGTATGTTAGTCACCATTAACTCTCGTTGTCCACCATCGGACCAGAGGATGCGCCATGACTGCCACCGACGCCGCGTCGCGGCGCAGCAGAGCCAAGTCCGATCGGCGTGACCAATTGCTCGCAGCGGCCGAACATCTGATCGCCGAGCACGGGTACCTCGCCGTCCGGCTGGAAGACATCGGTGCCGCGGCAGGGGTCAGCGGGCCTGCCATCTATCGTCATTTCCCCAACAAAGAAGCGATGCTGGCCGAACTGCTGGTCGGCATCAGCACCCGGCTGCTCAGGGGCGCAGGCGCGGTCATCGACGCGGCCACCGACGCGGATGCGGCACTGGCGGGGCTGATCGACTTCCATCTCGATTTCGCCTTCGGCGAGCCCGACCTCATCCGGATCCAGGACCGCGACCTGAACAACCTGCCCGCGCCGGCCAAGCGTCAGGTGCGCCGCGCGCAGCGCCAGTACGTCGAAGTCTGGGTCGGTGCGCTGCGCCGCCGCAGGCCCGAGCTGTCAGAAGCGTCGGCGCGGGTGATGGCCCACGCGACGTTCGGTCTGCTCAACTCGACGGCGCACAGCATCAAGCCCGGCAGCACGAAAACGGCCGAGGCCACGTCCCGGACCGTCTTGAGGGCGATGACGGTCGCTGCGTTGACCTCGGCCGAATGCGAAACCGATTGAGCGTCAATACCACGCTCGGCGGCCGCCGACAGGGCGGCCGATCGAGCCGAGTACCCAGAACACCGCGCCGATGACCAGCAGCACGACGCCGATGTAGAGCACCACTGAGATGTTGAAGATCCACCCCAGGATCAACAGGATCGCACCGAGAACGATCATGACTCCTCCATTCTCCGACGGGCGGTCAGTGGGTGATCACTGACTGGGTTCGGGCACATTGCAATTCGTCACCTTGGGATTGACTCCCGCGTAGTTGAGAGGCCCGGCCACGACCGTCAGCGCGATGCTGCCGGCGGTGGCACAGTTGGCCTCACCGCCTGCGAAGTAGTCGCGCTGATAGGCGGCGAACACCCCGATCAACAACCAGACGAGCACAATGACGCCGAGAATTCCTCGCATGTCCTGCCTCCTCCGTCACCGCGCCCACTCTAGCGCGCAGTCGGGTTTACCCGGCAGACAATTTCGGTAAACGTCGCGGCTCAGCCCGCAAACGCTGCCGTCAGCCAGCTCGTCATGGCTTTGAGGAGCACGGCGCGGTTTTCGCGCTTGTCGATCTCGTGGCCGTCGTCGTCGAAGAGCAACAGTTCGGTGCCTTTTCCCTGGGCCAGCAACGCCTCGTACATCTGAACAGACTCGCTGGGCGGCACGTTGGTGTCGTTACGGCCATGCACGAGAAGCAGCGGAGCCGTGATCGCCTCGGCCCGCGGCAGCGGGGAGAGCTGCTCGAGCAGATCCTGATCACTGACCGGGTGGCCGTACTTCGGATAGGCCGCGGCGGCGATCCACTGCTCCGTGGTGCGATACCAGTTGTTCAGATCGCTCATCCCGCAGATGCTGATCCCGGCGGCGAATTCGTCGGGGTGGAACGCCAGCGCGGCCTGGGTGAGGTACCCGCCGTAGGACCAACCGCAGCACGCGACGCACCCGCGCGGCGCGTAGTCGTTGTCGACGAGGAACCGGACCGCGTCGGCGACGTCGTCGATCGCGGCGAACCGCTTCTCCCGGTCGTCGGCGTGCATGAACGACCGGCCGAAGCCGCCCGAACCCCGCACATTCGGCAGGAACACGCAGATTCCCGCGTCGAGCAGTCCGGGGAAGAACTCGTTGTACCCCGGCCTGCCCTGGCCTTCCGGGCCACCGTGGAGGAACAGCATGGCCCCGATGGTCGTCACCCCGGCCGGCGGGCGGAACAACCAGCCGGTGAACTCCAGGCCGTCGCGCGCGGTCACGGTTTCCAGCGTCGGGTCGGCCGACACCGGCCCGCTACTGGGTTCGCGGTCGACGGCCTCCCACTCGCGAGTCCGCGGGTCGACGAGCTCGACCCGCGGCGGCATGGCCGGTCCCTCGACTGTCAGCGCCAGCATCGACCCACCGGCACTGATCGACAGTTCACTGGCGACCATGCCTGGCAACGGAATCGGATCGTGCAGCGTGTAATCGGCATACTCGAGGATCTGTAATTCGCTGGCGCCGTGTCGATTCCACAGCATCGCCACGGTGGACAGATCGTCGCTGACGGTGAACTCGTCGAGTTCACACCCCGGTCGCTCGGCTACCACGTGGTACGCCACACCGTCGGCGGTGACCGTCACCTCGAGCAGTCGGGCGTGCTCGGTGCCGTTCTCGCTGCGAATCAGTGCGCGCACGTACCCTTCGGTGCTGTTGACGTCATAGTCGCGGGCCGGGTGATAGAGCTTGGTCTGTTCACCCTCGGGTCCGTAGCGCAACCGCCGCGGGCTGTGATCGTCCAGGATGATGCCGGTGTCGGTGGTCGATCCGGGGTCGAACGGCAGCAGACCCGTCTCGGTCAAGCCCCGCAGCATGATCAGATCGCGATAGCCGCGCGGCCCCACGCGCACCAGCGACGCGCCGCACCACGCGTCGACCAACCGGCCCGCCGAGCGCCGGTCGAGCACGATCGTCGTGCCGTCGGCCGGATCGATCAGACAGGAGCTACCCACACCGTCCTCGCCGGTGAGGATCGCCGCTACCCGGGTCCCGTCCCAGCTGATCAGTTCGGCGGTGCCTTCCACGCCGGAGGGCCAGTGATCGATGCGTCGGGCTGCGCGGTCGTCGGGATCGGTTGTGACGACCCAGATCTGGCTACGGGTACCGCCGACGGGTGCGACCTGGCAGGCCAACCAGTGCCCGTCGGCCGAGTGCAAGACCCTGGTCACCGGCCCCTCCACCGGCAACTCCACGTCCCGCGACGAACTGGCCCGCCACCCCCGCAGGAACCGCTGCACGGCTCGCGGATAGCCCCCGTCGTCGACCAGATGGGCGAACGCGGTCGCGTCAGGCGACATCGACGCCCCGTAGACCCGACGAACCTGCTGTGCCACGGTGCTCGATTCTCACACGGTTGGCCCGCGCTGACGCCTCGGGCCACCGGGGCGCCGCCACAGGTACCCTGCAGCCATGAGGTGGGTATGACGGACTCCCCCGACAGACGTCGTGACGACCCGACGCAGGCCTTCGGCGGCGGCTACCCCACCTACCCCGGTTATCCCGGCTATTCCGATCCGGCCTATGCGGGCCAGGCGCCCTACGGCTCGCCCTATCAGCCGCCTCGACCGACCGAGCAGCTACCCGCCTATTCGCCGTACGGCTACGACCCTTATGGCACCGGCCAGTACCCGTCCGGCTACGGCGGCGGTCCTGGCGGCGAGCCGCCCCCACCGCCGGAGGATCCCAAGCCGCCGCGGTGGCTCTGGGCCGTCGCCGGGATCGCCGTCCTCGTCATCGTCGGCCTCGTCATCGCGCTGGTGATCGTCAACAGCTCACGACAGCAGACCGTGACGGCGCCGGCGCCGGCCGCGCCCGAACCGACCGCCACGTCCACCCGGCCCACGCCGACAACCACGTCGCGGACCCCGCGCAGCCCGGTCCTGCCCCTACCCACAGTGCCCTCGCTGCCGACCACCACCGCCCCTGAGCAGACCACTCCCGGCGCCACCGACACCGTCGTCTACACCGTCTCGGGCACCGGCCGCGTCATCAACATCACCTACGTCGACACCGGGGGCCTGCTGCAGACCGAGTTCAACGTGATGCTGCCGTGGACCCGTGAGGTGTCGCTGCCACAGCCCGCCGAGCGTTCGGCCAGCGTCAGCATCATCAACGTCGGCCGCGAAGTGACGTGCTCGATCAGCGTCAACGGAACCACGGTGCAGGAGCGCAACGGCGCGGGTCTGACGGTCTGCGCGGCCAGACGCTAACCGCTGCCGTGCCGGCCCGGCACCCGCACCAGGGCGAACGCGACCAGCCCCAGAACCAGCACGACCAGCAGTCCGCCCAGACCGGCGCGATCAGTGTCGAAGATGTCGATGAATGTCGAGAACAGCCACGGGGCAAGGAACGTGGCGGCCCGGCCCGCGGTGGCGTAGAGACCGAAGGTGACCCCCTCCTTGCCGTGCAACGCCATGCGCATCATCAGCGTGCGCGCCGAGGCCAACACCGGGCCGATGAACAAACACAGCGCCAGCCCGAGCAACCAGAACGCGACGGCGCCGGACAGTGCCATCAGCGTGATCCCGACCGCGATCATCGTCACCAGGGACGCGACGATGACCCTTTTGGCGCCCAGCCGGTCGTGGGCGTACCCGCCGATGACGGAACCGACGGCGGCGATAACGCAGGCCGCGATCCCGAACAAGAGCACATCGGCCGACGAGATGCCGTACACCTGCACGCCCAGCACGGCACCGAAGGTGAAGACGCCGGCCAGACCGTCGCGGAACAGCGCGCTGGCACCCAGGTAGTAGATGACGTTGCGGTCGCGTCGCCACTCGGAGCGAACCTCCTGCCAGATGCGACGGTAGGCGCCGACGAAGCCGACCCGCTCCGGCAACACACCTGTCCCGGCGGGGCCGCGCAGCAGCAGCGGCAGCGCGAACAGCGCGAACCAGACCGCCACCAACAGCATTGCCGCACGCACGTTCTGCCCGTCCGCACTGGGCAGGCTCAGCAGGCCGCGGGTGTCGCCGGTGCCCGAGATGAACCCGACGTAGACGATGACCAGCACCACCACACTGCCGACGAAGCCCGCCCCCAACCCCATTCCGGACACCCGGCCCGCGGTCTGAGGGGTGGACAGGTCGCGCAACATGGCGTTGTAAGGCACCGTGGCCAGCTCGCTCAACGCCGCGGTGGCCGCCAGCATCACCAACCCGGGCAGCAGGAACCGGTTGTCGTCGCGGATCAAGCTCATCGACGCGGTGAGCGCCACCATCGCCCCGGTGAGGATCGCGAGCGCGCGGCGGCGGCGCCCCGGTGCGTCCACCCACACACCGGTGACCGGGGCGAACAACGCCACCACCAGACCGGCCACGGCCAGCGCGCGGCCCAGCCAGCTCGTAGGACTGGCGTCGCCGGGCAGGTCGTCACCGACCGCGTTGGTCAGGTAGACCGAGAACACGAACGTCACGACGATCGCGTTGACCGGGGTGGCGCCGAAATCCCACAGCACCCAGGCCGCCACGCGGGATCGCACCGGACCGGGGACGGGCGGCCGGACCGGCGGCGACTCGCTCATGGACGCCCACGATATAGTCAGCGGCCATGCCCGTACCCGGACCCAGTGCGCAGGCGCGCGCGGTCGTCACCGGCGCGTCCCAGAACATCGGCGAGGCGCTGGCCGTCGAACTCGCGGCCCGCGGCCATCACCTGATCATCACGGCTCGCCGCGGGGAGGTGCTCGAGGCGCTCGCCGAACGGCTTCGCGCCCGCTACGGCGTCACGGTGGAAGTCCGCGCGGTCGACCTGGCCGACCCCGCCGCCCGCGCCGAGCTGTGTACCGAACTGTCCGAGCGCGAGATCTCGATTCTGTGCGCGAACGCCGGGACCGCGACGTTCGGCCCGGTGGTGTCGTTGGACCCGGCCGAGGAACGTAAGCAGGTGCAGCTCAACGTGCTGGGCGTGCACGATCTGGTGCTCGCGGTGCTGCCCGGGATGGTGGCCCGGCGGGCCGGCGGGATCCTCGTCTCCGGCTCGGCGGCGGGCAACTCCCCCATCCCGAACAACGCCACTTATGCGGCGACGAAGGCGTTCGCCAACACGTTCAGTGAATCCCTGCGTGGCGAGGTCAAGTCTGCGGGCGTGCACGTCACCGTGCTGGCGCCCGGTCCGGTGCGCACCGAACTGCCGGACCCCGACGAGCAGTCTCTGGTGGAGCGGTTGATTCCAGACTTCCTCTGGATCGACACCGAGTACACCGCGAAGGTGTCGTTGGACGGGCTTGACCGCAACAAGATGCGTGTCGTTCCCGGTATCACGTCCAAGGCGATGTCGGCTGCCAGCGGCTACGCACCGCGGGCGATCGTCGCGCCGATCGTGGGTGCGGTGTACAAGAAGCTCGGCGGCGACTGACTAGCGGCGCCGTCTGCGGCGGCCGGTGCCGAAAATACTGCGGGTGATCTCGCGACCGATCACCGTGCCCGCTGACCGCATGGCGCTCTTGAAGGCTGGGCTGTCCATGACGGTGTCGAGAAAGCCGGGTTCGCGCGGCAGCACGGGCTCTGGCATCGGCGGCAGATCCAGCGGCGGCGGCAACGGGACCTGTTGCGACGGTTGCGGATCCAATGCGGGTGCCAGCTTGGCGGCCAGGCGTTCGTAAGCCGATTCGCGATCGACCGTCTGACCGTACTCGGCCTGCAGCGGGCTCGCGGCTGCCGCAGCGGCAATCGCCTCGGGGCCGATCGTGTCCATCAGCGAGCGCGGCGCACGCACCCGGGTCCACGCCACCGGCGTCGGCACCCCGGTCTCCGACAGCACCGTCACGATCGCCTCACCGATGCCGAGTGAGGTCAGCGCGGATTGCAGGTCGTAGACGTCGGTCTTCGGATACGTGCGCACCGTCTTGGCCAGCGCCTTCTCGTCATCCGGAGTGAATGCGCGCAGCGCGTGCTGAACACGGGCACCCAGCTGGCTGAGCACGCCTTTGGGCACGTCGGTGGGTTGTTGCGTGCTGAAGAGGACACCGACGCCCTTGGACCGGATGAGCTTGACGGTTTGCTCCACCTGGGCCAGGAAGGCCTTCGAGGCGTCGGTGAAGAGCAAGTGCGCCTCGTCGAAGACGAACACCAGCTTGGGCCTGTCGACATCGCCCACCTCGGGCAGCGTCGTGAACAGGTCGGCCAGCACCCACATCAGGAACGTCGAGAACATCACCGGCCGGGTGGCCTGCGCGCCGAGCTCGAGCAGCGAGATGACCCCGCGGCCCGACGGGTCGACGCGCAGCAGATCGGCGGGCTCGAGTTCGGGTTCGCCGAAGAACGTGTCGGCGCCGTCGGCCTCGAGGTTGATCAGGGCCCGCAGGATCACCCCGGCCGTGGTGGTCGAGACCGCACCGAGCGCCTTCAGCTCCGGCTTGCCCTGTTCGCTGGTCAGGTACTGGATGACTGAGCGCAGATCCTTGATGTCCAGCAGCGGAAGCCCCTGCCGGTCGGCCCAGTGGAAGATCAGCCCGAGCGTGGACTCCTGAGTTTGGTTGAGGCCCAACACCTTCGACAACAGAATGGGCCCGAAGCTGCTGATGGTCGCCCGAACCGGCACACCGATGCCGGCGGTGCCCAACGACAAGAACTCCACGGGGTAGGACGTCGGCGTCCAGTCGTCGCCGGTGTCGGTCGCGCGCTGGGTGATCTTGTCGTCGACCGCACCCGGCCGCGACAACCCGGACAGGTCACCTTTGACGTCGGCCATCAGCACCGGCACGCCGGCCGCCGATAGTTGCTCGGCGAGCATCTGCAGCGTCTTGGTCTTGCCGGTGCCCGTCGCACCGGCCACCAACCCGTGCCGGTTGACAGTCGCCAGCGGGATGCGCACGCGGGCGGCGGGGGCGGCTGTCCCGTCGACGACGACCGTGCCGAGTTCCAGGGCAGGACCCTCGGCGGCATAGCCCGCGGAGATCTGCTGCGCTGCGGTGCTCGGCGACTCCGTGACCATGCGTCGCACCTTAGTGGGGGGCGAGGAATTAGGGTTGAGCGCTGTGCGTGACGAACTGGTGTGGATCGACTGTGAGATGACCGGGCTGGATCTGCGGTCCGATCGCCTCATCGAGATCGCGGTGTTGGTGACCGACTCGGAGCTCAACATCCTCGGCGACGGCATCGACGTGGTGATCCACACCGAGGAGGACGCGCTGACCTCGATGGTGGACGTCGTCACCCAGATGCACACGAAGTCCGGCCTGATCGACGAGGTCAGGACGTCGACGATCGACCTCGCCACCGCCGAGACCATGGCGCTGGATTACATCCGCGAGCACGTCAAACAGGCCAAGACCGCGCCGCTGGCCGGCAATTCGATCGCCACCGACCGCGGTTTCCTGGCCCGCGACATGCCCAAGCTCGACGACTACCTGCACTATCGGATGATCGACGTCAGCTCGATCAAGGAGCTGTGCCGCCGCTGGTATCCGCGCATCTATTTCGGTCAGCCGGAGAAGGGGCTGGCGCACCGCGCGCTGGCCGACATCCACGAGTCGATCCGCGAGCTGAAGTACTACCGGCAGACCGCATTCGTGGCGCCGCCAGGACCCGCGACCAGCGAGATCGCGGCGGTCGCGGCCCAGCTGGGGCCTGATTCGGGAACTGATTCGGCTCCCGGGGGTTCCACCGGCTAGTATCGACGACGCCGCGTGAGCGGCAATGGTGGCTGTAGTTCAGTTGGTAGAGCACCAGGTTGTGATCCTGGCTGTCGCGGGTTCGAGTCCCGTCAGCCACCCCGACACGTCAGGGGCCCCTCGCGGGCCCCTGACTTTTTTCTTGGGATCGGTAGCGCGGGCGTCCGCCTTGACTGTGCATCAACCGCAATCGCGGAACACACGTCGAAAGGACTCCCATGAAACTCCCCGCCGCACTCGAGCAGCACGTCAACCGCGTCGACCGTCAGCCCGCCCTGATCATCGGCATCAGCACCGGCCTGGTCGCCTTCTGGTCGGCCTACCGGGTGTTCTGGTCGCTCTACTTGACCCTGAGCTATGACTTCCTCTTCGGGTCGCTGGTCCTGCAGATCGTGCTGTGGGGCGTCATCGGCGTCGCCGCCGGCATCACGTCCGCGGCGTTCATCCTCCGCTACACCAACTACTCCGAGACCCAACAGCCGCGCGAGTGACTCACGCGCTGATCGTCGCCCCGCCGGAGCCTCCGGCGGGGCGCTCGTCCTAGATGTTGGCGTTGCCGGCCTTCCACTGCTCCCACGGGATGTTCCAGTCACCGAGCCCGTCGGTACCCGGCAGAGGCGACCCCACGGTGTTGACGATCTCGACGATGTCACCGCGTTTGGAGTTGTCGTAGAACCACTTGCCGTTGCTGGTGCTGACGTTGATGCACCCGTGGCTGACATTGCTGTAGCCCTGGCTGCCAACAGACCACGGCGCGGCGTGGACGTAGATGCCGCTGTAGGAGATCTGGGTGGCCCAATCCACCTCGGTGCGGTACCCGTTGGGCGATTCGACCGGAACCCCATAGGTCGACGAGTCCATCACCATGTGCGCGCGGCGGTCGCCGACGATGTAGGTGCCGTTGTTGGTGGGGGTGCTGTTCTTGCCCATCGACACCGGCATCGACTTGATGACCTCGCCGTTGCGCTTCACCGTCAGCGTCTTGGTGCTGTCGTCGACGGTCGTGACGACCTGGTCACCGATGGTGAACGACGTCGAGACGTTCTCCTGGCCGAACAACCCGTCCCCGAGATCGACACCATAAGTGTTGACCGCGACCTCGACCTTGGTGCCCGGCTTCCAGTATTCGGCGGGGCGCCACCGCACCTCACGGTTGCTCAGCCAGTAGAAGGCGCCCTCGACCTCCGGTGTGGTCTTCACCGTGATGGCGCGTTGCGCCGCAAGGCGATTGGTGATGTTCTCGTCGAACCGCACGGCGACAGGCTGCCCGACCCCGACGACCTCGCCCTCGTTCGGCAGCACGTAGGGCATCGTCAGGTTCTCCGGCGAATGCGTCTCGAACGTCATCTGCCGTTTGGCGACGCCGCCGAGACCCAGCGACTCCGCCGTGAGGGTGTAGCGCTTGTTGTAGCCCAACGGTTCGGCGGTCTGCCACGTCAAGCCGTCGTCAGACACCTTGCCCTCGACGGGCTTGCCGTTCTGATTGACCATCGACACGGCGCCGAGCACCCCGAACTCGGCGCTCACCGTCACCGGCGAGTCGACGCTCACGTCGACCGCGCCGTCCTTGACCGAGGACGTCAACTTCGGCACCAGCAGATCACCGAACGGCGTGCCCTTCTCGTTGATCACCTGCGGCGCGGCCGAATCGGTAGTGCTCCCGCACGCCGTCATTGCCAGCGCCATCGCGGGAATCAGAACGACGGCGGCCAGCCATGCCCGCCCGCGCCGCGTGCGCGTGCGCGTCGCCGTGTTGCCCTGCCCCATACTCGCTCCACCTCTTCTACAGGCTCTTCACAGGAATACTGACAGCGGATTCCCAGGTTGTTGAGGTCGATTCTACGGTGCATTTCGAGTGCGCACATGAACGCGACGTTGCGATCGAGAAGCGCCGTGACGAGGGGATTCTCCGGTGATTTCCGTCCTGCGCCGGGGGCCTGTTATTGTCTCACACGCGCGCCGTTAGCTCAGTTGGTAGAGCAGCTGACTCTTAATCAGCGGGTCCGGGGTTCGAAACCCTGACGGCGCACAGGTAGGGAAGGGTTTCAGCGTTGGGACTGCACCCAACGTTGAACCCAATCCCGAAAATCGCTGTACCCTACGGCCATGGGCTCTGACCCACTCTCCCCCCAGCCTGTCGATCAGCCGCGACCAGCGGAAATGCAAAACGGTGCTGTCCAGGACAGCGCGCTAGCTGTGCTAAATAAATCGGGTTTCGACCCGGATTCCTCGCTCGATCAGGCGCTGGTCAACGGAGCTCGCACCGCGGCCGCAGTTGCGTCGCGTGCCAACCACGTTGGCCGCAGGGTTCTCGCGAGCGATGGCTTCGGACTCGGCGACGCGGGCCGCGTAGTCGGTGTCGAACGCTTCCGTCTCGACCCGATGGGCCAGGCTGAACCAGGCGGTGTGCCGGTGGTCTTCCAAGCGGTTCGGGAGGTTCCGCGTGGAGCCGATGTAGAGCAGCAGACCGTCCTCGGTGAATATCCGATAGACGTAGGTCGGAGCGTGGTACGGGTGCGTGATGTAGATAGGCTCCATGGAGCCCCCTCCTTGGTTGCTCAAGCGGGTGGGGTTAGCGGTCGGCCAGCGTTGACAGCACTGGTCGGCCGCGACTCGCATCGTACGCACCGCCACCGACACTCGATTGGCGTCGTGAAGTGAGCGCACCGGATCCGTTCGGCTCGCCCGGCTGGGACTATCAGCTCCGGAGCCCTGGTCCTCTGCTGGGCCCGCATGCTGCCGCGGCGGCGGAGATGGTGCGTCGGCAGGCCGCGGACCGCCGTGCGCGGCAAGAGGCGGCGATCCGAGCAGAGCTCACCGAGCGGGTGCGCGCCGGCATCGCCGCGGTGCTCGACGGACACCCTGGTGTCGATAAGGCGCGGCGGACAGACATCTACGAGTCGGCGGCCGAGGCCGCGGTCAATGCGCTCGAGCAGTTCTACAACGACGGCCGCAAGGCGATGCAGTGATGGACTACTCGTCGGTGTGGGGTCGGATGCCGGCGCCGGACAGCTACGTCGCGATGCAGTTCAACAGTGACGGCACGGCGGTGGAGCGGCGCGTCGTGGACGGCCAGGTCGTGGCCGAGCGCGCGCACATCACACCCCCTGATCACTGGCCGACCGAAGGACTGTGATGGCCGGCCTCGCGGGACTGCTGCTGCTCATCGCCGCGCTCGGCGCGCTCTGGCCGTGGCTGCTGATGATCGCCGTCGTCATCCTGATAATCAGGATGATCGTCCGTCAGGCGCACCGCGAAGATGTCCGACTCCGTGAGGAATCGGTCGAGCACGCCGGGCTTGAGCAGCGCGCGGACACACAGAACGCGTTGGCGCTCGCCGGCGATCCGCGCGGCGTCTACGGCGACTGGCCGCCCGCGCCTTCCATCGGTGGGAGAATGGCATCTGTGAGCGACAGCCCGATTAGCAGCGGCGCATCGTTCGACGTCGTGTTCGACGATCTAAACGATGCGCGCCGGGTGGCAGAGTTGATGGACGGCGGACTGGGTTTTCAGCAGGCACTTGACCTGTTGGAGTTACGGCCGAACGAGCACTTCACGGTCACGCGCACTGATATGGGGCCAGACGGCCGAGGCTGATCAGTGTCGGCGGTTTGAGTTCCGGACCGCGGCGGGACCGTTCAACACTGAGCAGAGCGGGTCGACCGGCGGCCCGAAAATCACGGCGTCGCAGGCGCGGCAAGCCCACGTGGTGTGCCCGCCCTGGTGGTTCACACACGCGAGGTGGCCGACGAGCACCTGTTGCGGGCCGAGCGGGTGCAGCTGCGGACAGCGCGTCGGGGCGACAGTGATCCAGCCGCGCCGCGACGGCACGACGTCGCCGACTTGGGGCATGCCGGCGACGATAGACCTCGGGTCTGTCAGGTGGCGCGGAGGATCTTCGCGATCAGTTCGGGTGAGCAGCCGACAGCCTTGGCGAGCTTTGCGTGGGTCCACTGGTCACGCTCGGTCGCCCACAGTTGGCGGACGAGGTCGTCGCGTTGCGCCCGGTGCTGGTCCGCGGTCCGCGAGGCATCGGCGGCTTTCCGGTGATGCTCGCGGGCCTGCTGGGCGCGTGGATTCACCGTCAGATCGTGCCGCGCGAGAAATCGGCGAGCAACTGCGGCACCGTGGAGTCGAATCCGGACACGTCGATCTGGCCCGGGTCGGCCGGGTCGGCGATCGTGTTCCCGGTCGCGGTCATCGCGACCACGGCTAGGCGGGCGTCGATACCGGTCTTGTCGCGGTACTTCCGCAGCGCCTGATGCGGATGAATTGAGCCGTACCACGTTTCGTTGTCGGTCAAAATCACGAAGGTGTCGATCTCGGCGCCGTTGCGTAGCGCGGCGGTCATCGGCAACGCGCAGTCGGTGCGGTCGAACGGCAGACCGCTGACCGCGTTGATGTTGTCGTCGAGCCGGCGGCGCGGGCTGATGTCGAGCGGCCGGAGACCACTCGAGAAGCCGACGACTCCGTAGTCCTGCTCGGTGGCCGCGGTGACCATGGCGAGCGCGGCGGACGCCTCCCGCGGCGTGATCGGCAGGCCGGAGCAGGTGTGCATGGCCATGGACCCGGACACGTCGAGGGCGAGCAGGGTCCGCTTGCCGGTGGGTTCGACGGCGCCGAACGCGTTGTAGAACGCGGCGTCGAGGGCGTCGGAGATCAGCGGGGACGGCGTCCAGGTGCTGTCGCCGCGCGCGGACTGGCCGGCGGTGTAGGTGCGCTGGGCGACGAGCACGTTGATCGGGTGCACGCGGGCGCTCTTGAGCCGGCCGGCGTCCTGCAGCTGCTCGGCGATCGCGCGGCCGGTCGCACCGGTGGCCAGGCCGAGGCGGGTGAGGCGCGGCAGCTGCCGCATGAGGGCGGTCTGCGGGATACCACGGTCGAGCAGTGCTTCCCACACTTCGACGTGGCCGAGCGCGGCGTCGGGCAGCATCTCCCAGGACAGGCCGTGTCCACGGTTGATGATCTCGACCCATGCGTCGACGAACCGGGTGTGCTGGGCGTGGACGTAGTCCTCGACGATGGCGGGAAGCCCGGGCACCGCCTCGCAGTCGGCCAGCGATTCGGGGTCGCGACCGACGACGCCGCGGGTGATGAAGTCGAACAGGGTGCGGCGTTCCTCGTCGCGGGTGACGGGGTGGGACAGGCGCAGAAGGTCGCGGTGGGTCCAGTCGTCACGCTGCCGATACTTGACGACCTGGTAGGCCAGCTGGTCGACGGGACGGTCGGTGTACCAGGCGGCGACGGCGCGCTTGAGAGTCGGACCCCATCCGCGGAACTGCTCGACGTAGTTGCTGAACGTGAACAGGTGGGATGCGGTCCGGGCGACCTGCGGGAGGGCGGCGAGCGCGGCGCGGCGGCCGTCAACGTCGTCGCAGGCGGCGGCGATCGCGAGGGCGAACAGTGCCGGGTTCTGCTTCGGCGCCCGGCCGGCGACGGAGATGTCGACGATGCGGCGGACCAGCTCGACGGGGTCGGTGGCTGCGGCGCGGAAGATGACGGCGGCGTTGTCCTTGGTCAGATCTTTGGCCGAGGTGTAGTAGGTGCCGCCGTCGGTGCCGAGGGTGAGGAATCGGTGGACGCGGTTCCAGTCGTCGACGGCGAAGGTGTAGCCGCCGGCCGCGTTCTTGATCTGGCGGTGGTCGGCCTGCTCGGTCTGGGCGGTGTGCCGCTTGTCGATGGTGGTCAGGACGTCCATGCCGGTGCCTTCGGTTGTCGGGGTGGTGCGGGCGTGTGTGCTTCGACCGGGGGTACTCTCCAAATGGGTAACCGACCGAAATCCGGCTCGCACCAGAGTGTTTCAGGGGGGGCGGTGTGGGCGTGCTGAGTTGTGGACCGGGAGTTTGAGGTCAGTTTGCAATAGGCCGCTCTGCCACACCCTCCGGAGAGAATGGCGGGATTCGAACCCGCGGACCACTGAGGTAACCGATTCACGTCCGGCTCACACCGCAATTCAGTTGTTCCTCGGGTGATGTGGGCGTGTTATTGCTGACCGGGGTTAAGTGCTCGTACCTGACTGAGCTACAGGGGCGGACCCCTGGCGGGATTTGAACCCGCGACCTCTCCGTTAGCAGCGGTAACCGATCTGCGTCCGGCTCACATCAACCGAATGTCTGAACCGTACCGCAGTACAGTCTGCGCCGCAAGCACATTCGGGCATAGAAAAGGCGCCTCCCCCGCTGAGAGCCCGAAGCTCTTGCGGGGGAGGCGGAAGGGATTCTATGCGGGGCGGGTGACCGCGTACAGCAGCGCGGCGGCCGACCCGAGCGCCACCACCATCACGTACAGGTACCAATGGCAGTCGAGTTGCGGATCGCTCACAGCGGCGGCAAGTCCTGCCGCGGCATCCGCTTCGGTTCGTCCCGTCGATCACGCTGCTGCTCGCGGGCCAGCGACACGATCATTGGGATATAGACCAGCGCGCCGACAGTGTAGATAGCAAACCGAATCTGTTGCCGGAAAGGGTATTCGAGGTCCCACCAGCTCGCTACAGTCGCCTGGACGAGCACGAGGGAGAGCGCGCCGCACTTGACCGCGTAGATCAGACCGATCTTGTTCGTAGACCATCGCGATCGGAAGATGTAGAGCAGGGTGAAGAACACGACGAGCACGGCCATAGTCAGCAGCGCGATGTTGGCGAGGGTGCGGTAGTTCGGGTCGAACCACAGGTCGGAGAGCACCGTGACGGCGATCGCGATGACCACCATGATGTTGACCCACGCCAGGAACCGGTGCTCGGTCAGGAGTTGACGGATCACGGCCGCCCTTTCCACGCTGCTTGCAGCATTTCGGTCCAGCCGTTGAGCCGAATGTGGCCCATCACGACGCTGCTGTTCTGGCGGGATGCCATCTGGTCGAGCGTCGCCTCAAGAGTGCGTGTCCGCGCCGCCTTTACCCGCCGGTCATCTTCCTCGAGTTTCGCGGTCAGTTCCGCGACTTCCTGTCGATGCTTCGCCCACGGCCACACCATCACGCACCCGCCTTCCGCTCGGCGAGTTCCCGCACGGACTCCAAAAGATGCGCGGCGGTGAGTTCGACGGCGTTCTTCTCGGCGATGGTCTGCGCTTGGATGCGGATGGTTTCGCCGTTGGCCGTGTCGCGTTCGTCCGCTTTGGCGATTCTCGCTTCGAGGGCGATGACGATTTCACGGTGGTGTCTGCCGGGCACGAGCCATCCGCGGATGTAGGCAACGGCGTGGTAGGCCACAACGAGGATCAGGACGGTGACGACACCGACGCCGTTCCAGGCTTCCGGCGTGAGCCCGGCGATCACGCGAGGCTGCCGCCGTGGTCCGTGTGCTCGATGGCGGCCGGCGTGGGTTGGACCGCGGTGGTCAGCGATGCGGTGCCGCTGCTGCCGACGTCCGCGGACAGCACCGATGAGACGAGCGACGCGATCGCCATGCCGCCCGCTGTGGACGCGGCGGCGGCCCACGGCATGCCGATGATCTCGACGTGCTCGGCGACGACGGTGCTGCCGAGTTTGAGGATGCCGGCGCCGACGGCGAAGCCTTGGACCGCTGACTTGAACGCGCGCTCGGCGGCGTCTTTCCAGAAAGCCTGAGTGGTGAGAGTGGACATGGCCCAGCACCTTTCGAGTGGTTGTGTTCACGCAGGTCAGTGCTGCAGACGGCTTTACAGCAGGTTTCGAGTAGTAGGTCAGGCGGCCAACATGTAGGCGTCGGTCCGGGCGCGCGCCCAGTCCTGGCCGGGCTCGAGGATGTATCCGCCGTGGGTGGTCATGTTCATCAGGAACAGCGCGCCGCGGCTGATCGCCACAGCGGTCTCGATGACCTGCTGGGTCGGTTCGATTCCGAAGTTCAGCAACTCCATCAGCAGCGGCCCGGGCCGGCCTTGGACGATGTCGTAGATCGCGGTCTGCTTCTTCCCGGCGTCGTCGTCGGGGGTTTCGGTGTACATGTCCTTGTGCCGGCAGACGTAGGAGATCTTGTCCTGGACGGGGACGAAGTTGCCGCGGCCGGCGGGCACCAGCAGTGGCATCCGCTCGGAGCTGATGCCACGCGTCCCGGGCTTGGGCGGGTCGCCGACCCACGGTGCGACGACGTCGAGGGGCCGGAACGGGGCACCGTATTCGAGGGCGCCGATCCAGTACGGCAGGTGAGCGTGGAACTCGCCGTCGGCCGGGAAGACGTGCCGCAGCAGGAACAGGCTGACGACGATGTCGCCTTGGCTGAACCCGGAGATCCACCACGGCCGGCCGACCCACATGCGGTTGGGGTCGCGGAAGAACGAGCAGATCATGTCGACGCCGGACTGGTTGTTGAACGGGATGCGGCCGTTGTCGTACCAGGTGGGCTGCAGCTGGACCTTGTGCTCGGTCTCAAGGCGTCGGCCGACTTCGACGGCGGGCCCGATCCACATGTCCGACATGTGGCCTTCGACGCTGATCCACAGCGGGCGCCGGTTCGGTGTGGGGACGCCGGGCGGGGCCGGGATGATCGAGCGTGGGATCAATCCCATCTGGACCTTGGTGGCCCAGTCGAATTCGGTGTCGAAGTCCGGCGCTGGGCCGGGGCGGCGTCCGAGGCGGACGAGCTCATTGACGGCGGTCTTGTATCGGACGATCGCGCGACCGAACTCGACGGTGTACTTGTCGGTGTATCCGCCGGCACGCTTCTCGGGCAGCAGTTCCTGACCGTAGCTGTAGTTGTCGAGGACTTCCTTGGCGTCGGAGATCAAGACATCGAAATCCTCCGCGGCCTTCGCCGGTGACCACGCCATCAGAGCACCAGCCCCAACTGTGCAGCAGTGGCCGGCCCGACGACGCCGTCGACGACGAGCGGCGGCTTGCGGTACTTGCTCTGCTGGAACGCGCGCACCGCAGCTTCGGTCGCCGGGCCGTAGTCGCCGTCGACGACGAGCCGACTGACGATCTTCGCTTTTAGGATGGTCTGCAGTTTCCGCACAGCGGCCGGGTCGTTGACACCGCGGTACAGCAGCACGTCGCGGTGCGCGGCCGGCGGCGGCAGCGGCGCCGGGACGGGCGGCGGTGTCTGCGTCGGGGTGGTGCCTTCACCGGGGAACTGGAACCCAGAAAGATCTTTGGCCGCCTCGCCGCGGAACCATCGCGGATCAAAGAATCCTGGATCCCATTTGCCTTGCGCCGCACCGGCGTATTCCTTGTGTGTGGTGACGCGGTCGGCGCCGTAGGCCAGCTTGCGGCACACCGCGGCAGCGACGTTGCGCATTGCCTTGATCTGGCGGTCGTCCCACGGACATAGATGCGCGTTGCCGGGTCCGGTGACGCCGCTGCCCGGGTAGGGCCATTCGCATTCGACGCCGATCAGATGCCAGTTGCCCATGTTGGCGGGCACCCAGGGCAGCGACCCGACACCCGCGTGCCAGGCCACGCCGGCGCAGACCACGGTGACCACGCCGGTGCGACTGATGTGCAACTGACTCAGCGGGCCGGGGAGGTCGGGGCGGCCGTCGCGGATCGACTCGGCCGAGGCGGGTCCGCCGGTGTGGTGGAACATGATCCCGCGGATGTCCTTGAAGTCGCCGTGGCCGCGGCCGCGCCAGCCGTCGAGCTCGCGCACGTTGATCTGCCCGTCGGCGCGCAGCACGTCGGCGAGCCAGACGGGGTCGCCGGTCCATCCGCTCACGGTGCCTCCTGAGTTCGGTTGTGCGGGCAGAGGAATGGGTGCGCTCTGCCGGGTGTGGACGTGGTCGGTGTGGTTCGCGTAGTCGGCGCCGAAGTAACCGGTGGCGGTGACGTCCTTGCCGCCTGCGACGCCGATCCGGCGGCCGTTGCTGGGGTTCTGCCAGATGACCTGCTCGAGCGCGGTGCGCACCGACAGCAGGTACTCGGCGAACCGCTGCATCTTGTCGACGGGCCCCGCCCAGTCGATGCCGCGGTTCTGCCGCTCCGGATTGCGCGCGTACCCGGCTTCGGTGCGGTCGGTCTCCTGATGGCCCGGGTAGGTGCTGGCCTTGAGTCCGAACGCGTCGGCGACCTGGTACACCCACGCGGGGAAACCGGGCGATCCGTAGGTGATTCGTGTTCCGGTGGGGAGCCCATAGGCCATGGCGGAGTCCTTTCGGGCATGCCGAACGCCCGCGCCGCCGACGGGCGGGCGGGGTGTCAGTGATCGGTTAGGGGGCGACCCAGTACGCGGTGTTGCCGAGCCGAGAGCGGAGCTGGCCGGGGGCGGCGGGGTCGACGTTGTCGTAGTTCGAGTGCGCGCTGGGCAGCGGCAGCAGCCGCAGCGCGCGGTTGCGCAGCTGCGTGGTCTTCGACATCGACGACCAGGCGTCCGAGTTCGCCCACGGATCCCCTACCCGGGCGATGTCGTCGGTCCAGTATTTGCTTATCGGTGTCGGGGTGCGTTTCGTGCCGCCGAACTGGAAGCTGGTCAGCAGTTCCCCGGAGTTCCACGCGCCACCGAATCGTCGCCGCGGGTTGCCCAGCAGGATGATCCGGACGAGCTGGTCGGTGCTGGGCGCGTCGGGCTGGGTGGCGTACTGCTCGAGCCAGCCGGACACGATCTCTGCGCCCATCGAGTGGGCTTCGATCTCGATGGTGTCGCCGGCTGCGACGCAGGCGACGATGTGCTGCTGCAGCAGTTCGATGCCGGCGGCGATCGCGTTCTTGGCGGGGTTCTGTGGGTAGTCCACGATCCGGCGGCGCGCACCGCCGCGGTTGGCGTAGCCGTGGAGCGCGGTGTCGAGCTTGTCGGCGAACCGCGCTTTCACGCCGGCGGTGTAGCCGCTGAGGGTGAGCACGGTGGTCATAGCGGCATCATGGTGTCGTCGCCGAACATGATGAGCGCCCAGCCGCCGAGCAGCGCGGCCGCCGCACCGGCGATCAGTCCGACGGCGGCGCAGCCGCAGCACCGCTTCACATCTGCCACCAGAGGCGATCGAGGAACCGGTCGATCTTCCGGCCGGCCATCGCGGCGAGCGCGCCGAGGCGGTGTGGCCAGCGCGCGGACTCGTCGCCGAGGTCGGCGAAACGGTGGCCGGGGTGGTCGACGATGCGGCGGTCGCCGAAGCACACGGTGCAGATGTCCTCCGGCTGGCCCTCGCTGTTGTCGGGGTCTTCAAAGCCGTAGGTGTCGAGTCGCTGCAGGAATCTCATCGGCAAACCTCTCTGGGTGCGCGTGCCGTAGACTCGCGCGAGTTCGCTATCTGGGGGTGGAATCCGAATGCGCCGTGTTGTCGCGCTGTTGTTTTTGCTGGTCATCGTGGTCGGATGCAGCCATGAGCCACCGGCCTACGAGTCGCACTACACGCCCCCGCCGCCCCCGCCGAAGACGTCGGCGGTAGCGGTAATCGGCGACTCTTACACTGGTGGATCGAACGAGGGCGGGACGCGCGAGCACGGCTGGCCGGCGCTGGTCACCACGCAGCTCGACCGTCAGGGCGTTCCCGTCAGATTCGACGTCGGCGCGGTCGGCGGCTCGGGATACGTGAACCGCGGTCCGAAGAACCGGGTGTTCGCCGACGAGGTTCCCGATGTCGTTCATCCGGGCGATCGGTTGGTCGTGTTCTTCGGATCTCGGAATGACCGCGGTATCGATCCCGCCGAGCTCGGCAGGGCGGTGCAGCAGGCACTCGGTTCGGCGAAAGCTATCGCGCCGAGCGCGGGGCTTCTGGTGATCGGTCCACCGTGGGTCGAAGGTGAGCCGACGCCGTCGATACTGAATGTGCGCGACGCGTTACGCACCGAAGCGGAGGCCGCTGGTGCAACGTTCGTCGACCCGATCGCAGAGGGGTGGTTCGCCGGTCAGCCCAATCTAATCGGGACCGACAACGTTCACCCGAACGACGCCGGGCACGTCTACATGGCCGACAAGATCGCGCCGGTGATTGCGGCTCAACTGCAGCAACCAGCGACGCCGTAGGTTACGGGATGGTGGCCGGGTCGGTGAAGGTGTCGTTGTAGTAGCGGCCACCGGCGGTCAGCACCTCTTTGGTGAACAACGCCTGGTCGATCGCCGACACCTGCGCGAAGGTGCGGCCTGACACGGTCAGATCCTCGAGGTAGGAGCGGTAGAAGATGAATGAGCCGTGGTTGCCCTTGGCGGTGGTCGTGGATCCGAAGGTACCGGTCTGACCGCCATCCATCGCAGACAGGTAGGTCGTTGCCTTCGACGGCGAGCCGCCCGCGTGGTACGCGGTCGACGCCACTTCCTGCAACTCGTTGCCCAGCGTGGCGACGGGGGCGCCGAGTCGTGTGTAGTTGCCTGCATATTCAACGTGTGTGGGCGTAGTGGGGTACGTGTTGTAGGCGTTGCCGGAGCCCTGCGGGCCGAAGGCGAAGACGTTGAAGCCGGACGTGTATGAACCTGTCAGCGTCAGGCCCGCCGCGGGTGTGGCTTGTGTACCGGCCACGCGGCGACGAGTGATGCGCAGCCACACCGACAGGAAGAATGCGTGCATCGCTGCGCCGTCAGTGCCGGTGGTGCCCCACAGGTAATCGGTGATGCCGCCGTTGGATGCGCTTCCGCCCGCCGGAGTAAATACGCCCACCGGGCGGATCGCCTGGTAATACTTGCCGCCGCTGTGAGAGGCGAGGTCGCCGAGCGCGGTGTTCTGGCTGATGATGGTGTGCAGCCCGCCTTTGCCGGTGCGTTCCATCTTGCCGTACGCCCCGGTCAGCAGGCCATCGGTGAAGTACGTCAGCGGCAGCGGCCCGCCGAGGGCGGTCGCGAGCGGCTGTGAACCCAGACTGGGCTGCGCCGCGACGAGGTTCGGAATCGCGCCATTGTTGGCGGGCAGGCCAGCCGCCCAGGGGTTCACCGGATGGGTGGGGTCGACGAGGAATACCGCGCCGCCGCTATCCGGCAGGATCGGGTCGATCTTGAAGATCGGCAGCGAAGTGTCGGAGAACGTGCCGGGCAGAGTCAGCTTGTACGCCATGTGATTACACCCATCCGAATTCGAGTAGACGACGGTAAATGAAACGCCCCAGGGCCGTGTAGCCGTTGGGATTGAGGTGGATTGCATCAGATCGCAGCGAGGTGGGAACGGTGCCGGCTGCGATGTCTGTGGTGTCCTGCGACGTCGGGGTGACGCCGACTTCGGACAATCCGTAGTTGACGAGCAGCTTCCGCGGCGACAGGTATCGGCGGCCGAACAGCGCATGCCATTCGGCGTCTTCGGTGTCGTTGCCGCTCGGCCGATTCATCACCAGGAACCGCTTTGCGCCGACGTTCATCTCCTGAATCAGCGCCTGCGCATCGGCTTTCGCCCGCGCAACCATGTCGGTGCTGCTGCCGTTGTTCTGGCCTACCCAGATGATGTAGATGTCGCCGCGGCGGGCGACACCGTCTGCGGGGATGATGGCGCGCGGCTCGTTGAACGCCACCGCAGAGCCGGCGGTGGTGCGGGTGAACTTGTAGGTACCGCTCACCAACGTCACTGCGCCTTGCACACCAGCGAAGGTGACGTTGCCGAATTCTGTTGCCCCGCCCTGCAGCAACGGTGCGGGCGTCTGCCCATTGATGGTCGACAGCGTAAGGTCGACGCTGCCGGATGCGGGGATGGATCCGCCGACCGGGATGGCCGAGATCGGGGTGGCCGCCTGGCGGGCGGCGATTGTCCATGAAGTCTCACCACCGACACCGCGGTTGTAGACGGTGCGCGTGTTACCGACGAGCGCGGCGAGCACGCTCGGGTAGGTGGTGCCGCTGCCGCCCGCTCCCGCTGTCAGCGAGTCGCCAACGCACACGATGTTCGGCCCAGATGTCATGATGTCGACCGCGTCGGCGACGGCGGTGCCCGAGATACCCGGCGATGACAGCTTTTGGATGACCACGGTGCCGTCGGCGGTGATGTAGAACGGCATGCGGTCGCCGCCGTCGGTGATGGCGTACATGAGACCGTAGGCGTTGGGCAGCGAGGCGGGGAGGATGGCGCTTCCCTGCCCGGCGAGGGTGCCTGCTGCGAGCATGGCGGCGATCGGTGCGGCGATGCTGCGTTGCGTCAGCTTCGCGATGTCGACGGTGCCGTCGTTGGCGATCGAAAACGCTACTCGGTTGGCGATGTCGGTGATTAGGTACAGCAGGTCGTAGGCGCCCGAGTCGGTCGGTGCTCGCGGGATGACGACGTCGTCACGGAACTTGAGGTACGTGTGGCCGGCGGCGTCGATGCCGATGGCGATGCGGCCGTTCTGTCCGGTCCAGGCCGCGATCCAGGTATCGCTGTCGAGGCTCATGGGGATGCGGGGGTCGGCGGCGTCGAGGACGTTGCGTCCCGCCATGTTGGCGGTCACAGCGGCGGCAGCCGCCGCCTTGACGGTGTCGGCGGACGCGATCGTCTGATTGACCACGGCGGTGAGCTCGGAGAGGCCGACAGCTTCCATGGCCGCGCGAGCATCGGCTGGCGACGCCGCCCGCACCACGGCCTTGCCGATGACCTTCGCGTCGGTGATGTCGTCCATGTCGCCGGGCACACCGGTGACGATGTACTCGGCTGTCGGTCCCCAGAACTGGCCGTCTTCGTCCTGCCACCGGTACAGGGTCGGCGGGCCGTCCTGCACCTGGACGAGGCGGCTGCGCTTGCCGCGCTCGCCGCGAGAGGTTCCGGTCTGCCCGACACCAGGGACCGGGGTGAGTTCGGCGATCGTCCCGGTCCAGCCCGGTTCGGGCGCGTTGAACCACCATGACGCGAGTTTGATGACGCGGCCGCCGAGTGCGTACACGTCGAGGACGCAGCGCCACTGCAGCGGATCGGACAGGTCGAAGTCAGGGTCGTTGGCGGTGAGCGTGATGCCCGGAGTCGCCGCAGTGCTGCCGTCGACGAGCACTTCGTAGAACTGGCCGTCGTCTCCGATCACGAAACTGCGCGGCGGGATCCACAGCAGCCCACCGTTATAGGGGATCGGCTTATTGCGTGCGATGTTCGGGATGAACTGGCCGCGCAGCCCGGTCAGGGCCACCTCATCCTGCGTGTTGCCGGGGTCGGCGCCGTCGGCCAGGAGCTGGGCCGCTGTCCCAGTGAAGTGGAATTCACCCGGCATCAGGTACCGCCTTTCATGGGGTTGCGAGCATCTTCGCGATCAGGTGCCGTTCCAGCGAATTCGCGGGTAGCACATCAAGAATCGGCGGATCGTTGGGTGGCCGGTTGGTGTAGGCGGACTCGATGACCTTGCGTGTCTCGGCGACCAGCGACGCCGGCTGATTCGAGCCTTTGTAGTAGGGCAGGTCGTCCTCGTGGGTGAGCACGAAGATCGTCGTCCCTACCCGCCAGATCGTGTTGCGGGTGTCGTACAGGTCGGGTTGGTCGTAGCGCAGGTGGAAGGTGCTGCGGCCGCGTTGGGCGTTCTGTTCGGCGATCGTGTTCGTGTGGTCCTGGTTCGGGTCGGGCCAGCCGTCCCAGCGGCGCGCGAAGTCGATCACGGTCCAGGGCCCGTCGGTGCGGGTCGGTTCCCCGATGTGCCCGTCGAACTCAGGGACGCCGATGCCGGCGCCGCCGGTGGCGCGCAGCGGGTTGCCGGTGACCAGGAACTGCAACTGGCTGCTGTCGGGCGCGTCGGGGTCGTCGGCGTGCTCGGCGATCCACCGCGAAGCGACCTGCGCGCCCTGTGAGTGCGCGAGCACGATGTACGGGCCCGGGTACACGTCGAACGCAGCGTCGAGCGCGGCAACGCCCTTGGGGATCGAGTACGGCGCGACGGACGCCGGGTACACCACTTCGTGCATGGTGTAGGGGTCGTCGGCGAAGATGCCCTGGAACTTGAACGGCATGTCGTTCGGGGTGGCGGCGCCGAAGATGTTCAGGCCGCGCAGTGTGAGCACGGTGGCCGCGGGGAACACCGGAAGGCCAAACCAAGGCTCGTAGGTGGCCAGCATCAGCTCGGCCGGGCGCGCCTGGACGCGGGTGCGGCGGCGCGCCGCTCCGGTGCTGCCGGCGAGGGTGAGGCGCGCGGGCTGGGCGGTGATGACGTTGCCGCCGGTGTATGGCCGGTACCCGGTGAGCAGCAGTTCGGCGGGGCGTGCCTGGATGACGTTCGGTTGCGCGGCGATCAGGGGCAGGGTGACGCCGGCCCACGCTGACGCGACGGCGCGGCGGCCGCGGAACGTGACGTCTTTGCCGCCGGGCGCTTCGCCGATGACGGTGTCGTAGGGGCGCAGCGTGAAGTTGTCGTCGAGCCGCATCCGCTCGAGCGCGCTGTATTGGGTGATCGCGTTGAACCACTCCTGGTAGAAGCCGTGCAGCAGCACGCTTCCGGCCGGCGCGGTGACGGTCTGTTCCATCGCGACGTTGAACGCCCGACCGAACACCACGTCGAGATCGCCGACTGCGGCTACCCCGGTGTAGGAGATGCTGTTGGCGCGCATCTGGATCTGGTCGATGACACCGAGCGGCGACGACCAGGTAACGGTCCAGGTCTGCGGGCCAGTCGGCGGGTTCAGGAGGTAGAAATACTGCACCCACCCGGACCGCGGTGTGGTGTCGGAGACGCCGTTGCCCCACACCTGCTCGAGCGGTGTCATCGGGATGTCGTCGTCGCCGTAGGTGACGGTGATGCTTACCGGGTTGCCGGTGTTGCGGTAGCCGGTGACGGGGATGACGACGATGCCGTTCGGGCCGTCGGCACCGGGATGGGTGCCGGTGAAGCTGCCCGCGGACTGGCCGTCGAAGGTGCGGGGTTTCCCGCCGTCGCCGACTGCTTCGAACAGTGCGGGCATCGTCAGCCGAGGGTGAGCACCGGGTACGGGGTGCCGTCGTTGTCGAGCTCGAGTTCGTTGCCGACGGTGGTGATCAGGTCGATGCCGGTGTCATCGAGTTGCAGCCAGGCGAGCACGTCGCCGCCGACCTTGTAGAGGGCTGCCTTGTTCGCGACGAGGCTGCCGCCGGTAGCGGTCCACTTCGGGTTCGTCGCGAACGCCACGGACAACAGGTCGGTGCCGGTGATGTCGAGGGTGACCGCGACACCGCCGGGGGTGTAGCCGTTGGCGGCGGGCAGCTCGTTGGTGACCGACGCGAAGGTGGTGGACGCGGTGCCGAGGTTCGACGTCGATGCGAACAGCGCGACTTTGAAGGCGTCGTTGTCGAGGTCGAACTGGCCGGTGACCAGTTTCAGGCGGGTGGTCGACGTGACTTTCCAGCGATCGAACGCCATGATCAGATCTCCGCTTCGGGGTTGTAGATGCACTTCCAGTCCGCTTCGGGCTGCAGCACTGGTTCGTGGTTGTCCTCGCGGCCGCCGTCGGGTTTGGAGATCGTCCACAGCGGGATACCGGCGGGGCTGATCGCCCGGGTCGCGGACTCACCGGTCTTGATGTTCCGCAGGATGGTGCCGACCGGTGAGCCCAGCCACAGCAACTTCGCCTTGCCGCACGCGTCCTTGACCACGATGCGAACGGCGGCCATCACCTGGTCGGTGTCGCCGGTGATGACCGCGTCGAGAAGGACTGCGCTGTCGGTGGTTTGGAGATTGTGGTCGACTTGGTCGATGAAGGCGTCGTAGGCCACGTTCGTGTCTCCCATTAGGCCAAGCTCCTGTTGTCGAGGGCCATCTTGCAGAAGGTTTCGCTGCCGCTCGCTTCGCCGCCAAACGCGGTGCCGGAGAATCCGACAGAGTCGGTGCCCCAGCTCACGGTGTCCCCAGACTGCAGCGGGACGGTGATCTCCGCCGAGCAGGCTTTCGGATCGACGTTGCCGCCGAGGATGTTGACCCCGCGGCAGTGCGCGTCGCCGGCGTGCTCATAGGGGTTGTCGTTGATGAACAGCACGAAGGTGAACTGCTCCGGCAGGTCAACGGTTTTGGCCTGGATCTTGCACCAGTAGTTGCCGTCCATGGTGACGGTGAATGATCCGTTCGGGCGGCTGACGATATAGTCCGCAGTGGTCGCGCCCGAGTTGTCGAAAAAGTCGGTGGGCAGCGGGTTGATGCCGGAGTTGATCGCCACCAGGCCGGTGTTGGCGCGGTACATCTTGGCGATCGACCCGACCAGGGTGGGCGGGTAGTTGTCGGCCATCGCCCACGCCAGCATGTCGCCCGGGCCGGTGGTGCCGAAGCCGGTCGCGACGGCGTACACCGCGCCGCCACCTCCGCGGTAGTCCGGGCCGGCTTGGCTGGTGGTGCCTACTTCGGTGTGGGCGAGGATGACTGACCCGTTGGAGTCGAGCAGCCGGAACACGCGCAGCCCGAGGACACCGACGGTGCCGCACTCGAGGGCGTACAGGCCGGTCGATTTGAAGCTGAACCCGGACGTCTTCGCGACGAACATGGTCTTCGCGCCGCCGACGTAGCAGCCCAGTTCGGCGCGGCCCTTCTCCATCGCTGCGTACACGTAGGCGGTGCCGGCGGCGTTCTTGCGGCCATGGATCTCGTTGCGGCCCGCGTTGCGGCCGAACTGCTCGGGCGAGGATCCGAACGCAACCCACACCTTCTGGTAGTCGGTGGCGGTCTGCAGCGCGTTGTACCGGAACAGGCAGGTGCGCGACGCGTCGTTCTTGGCGTTCCAGTGAGCACCGGTGCCGTTGACGATGCCCAGCGTGCCGGTGCCCGACCCCGTGTAGCTCTGGTCGAAGTCGGCGCCGAGCGTCGACGCGGTGGGGCGGGTGGTGAAGTCGACGACCACACCCTTACCGCCGACGCTGGAATTGTTGCGGTCGTTCTGCAGGTCGGCGACCGCGGCGCCGAGCGCCGCCACGGTCTCGGCGTTCTCCCTGACCGCCTGGTCGGCGAGCTCCCCCGTCGCGTCCCAACGGTCCCAGCCGAACAGCCCGTTGACCAGACGGTTCCGGTTGTCCTGCAGTTCTTGGCGCCAGGTGTTGATCGCTGTGCCGAGGTCGTTGGTGTTGCCGTCCTCTTTGCCGGTGAACACCTCGATGAAGTCGCCGATGATGGGCAGCTGCTGGGTGAGGTGCCACACCGACTGCGCCGCGGTGGCCCACGCTTCGGCGATGTCGTTAGTCCAGTTGTCGACGTCACCCTTCGCGCCGCGGATGCGCCGGTTGTTGATGACCTTGTCGCGCTTCAGTTCCCGCTCGACGTTGGCCTGAGTCAGGTCATAGCCGCTGGAGATGCCGCGTTTGAACTTGCCGGGCCCGCCCATCGGCCACAGCAGCGCGGGCAGCCGGTCGGGGATGGTGACGTCACTGACACCACCGGGCAGGGTCACTTGTTCGCGGCCTCAGCCATCGCCTGGTCGACGAGTTCCTGCCCCTTGGCCCACACCTCCGGGTGCTGCTTGACGATGTCGTTGAGCACGATGGCCTGCAGTTCGGGATCGTCCTGGGCGCGTTCGATCCGGTCGGCCAGGCCGGGGTTGTGGGTGCGCAGGAAGTCGAACATCAGCTCGCGGGCGTGCTGCATGCGCTGCACGTCGGTGTCGTCGTCGACGCGGGCCGGGGTGTCC
Source organism: Actinomycetota bacterium (assembly GCA_040752555.1). Taxonomy (GTDB): domain Bacteria; phylum Actinomycetota; class Actinomycetes; order Mycobacteriales; family Mycobacteriaceae; genus Mycobacterium. The sequence goes on from JBFMGT010000006.1 coordinate 260,340, forward strand.
TTGGTGACCGCGCGGACCGGGCCGTTGTTGCCCAGCGGGGACTGCACGCGCACCAGTTCCTTGCGGGCGAGGTCTTCGTGCACGCGGACACCGAGCTCGTCATGCAGTTCGGTGGCCCACATGCCGATGACCGGCGCCGGCGTGCCGATGTAGCGGTCCTTCTGGCCGGTGGGGATGCGGGAGAGCACGCGGCCGATCGCGAGGATCTGGTTGGCGCGGTCGTCGATGTCAGGCATTGGCGTCCTGTGCGGTGATCGAGGTGAGTTGGATTCCCTTATCGAAGATCGACGCCTGGAAGTTCGCACCGAAGTACCGGTAGCCGGGCCCGTGCGGCACCTCGTTGTCTTCGTCGGTCCAGCCGATGATCTCGACGGTCATGTCGGAGTTGAGCAGCGAGAACCGTTTGGTCAGGTCGTCGTAGCGCAGCTTGTAATTCGTGTTGTCGACGACGGTGTGCGCGACTTCGGGCCGCTTCTGCACCAGCGGTTCCATCGGCCCGTGCCCGACACCCATGCGCACCTTGTCGATGCTGGACTCGAAGATCCCGGGGTCATGGAACTGCACGTACAGGTAGGACGTCATCGCCGCGTTCGAGCACAGCACGATGCAGGTGTCGCCGGCGCCGTCGTGCAGCAGGTTGAACGACAGGGTCACGCTGTCGGTGTTCAGCGGCGCGTAGTAGCGCATCGCCGCGGTCTTGAAGAACGCGGCGTTCGGGCCGACCGCGTTGGGGTCGTCGCCGTGGTCGAAGATCGTGGGCCGCCCGTTGGTGACGAACCACTTCGACCCGACGCGGCCGGTGCGGTTGTAGAAGTCGTCGCGGAACTGCAGCGCCCGGGTGGAGGTGTTGCGGGCCGGGGCGTTGAAGAACTGCGCTTCCTTGCGGACGACGTTGCCGTAGCGGATCTTCTTCGGCTTGCCCTCGTCGTCGATCATGAACGTCTCGTAGGGTGCGCCGGCGGGCACCACGTCGACGTCGTCAGGCGGGGAGTCGAAGGTGATCTGCTCGGGGGTGACGTCGCCGTAGATGCGGGCGATCTCACCGCTGCTGGTGTCGTAGAACACGGTGTAGACGCTGGCGTCGTCGGGCCACGACGAGTAGCCGTGCGCGATCGGGATGAGCGGCGGCGGTTCGAACTGTTCCCCGCGCGACAAGACCAGCGCAGCCATCTTCGGCATCTATCTACTTCCCTTCTGCGCCAATGTGTCTCGGCTCATTGCACGATGTGGAAGCCGACATCGTTGATCCGCTCGAACAGCGCCTTGATGCGGCGGGCGTTGCGTTCGCCGACCGACATGGTGGCCTTGTTCTTGCCGACCTTCTGCACGAAGTCGAACTCGCCGTCGGACTGCACCTGCAGCGTCTGCTCTTCGATCTGCGCGACGAAGATCGATCCGTCGCCGGTGGCGCGGCGGTACGCGCCGTTCGTGGTGCCCAGCCGATCGCCGGTCTTGCCGTGCAGCCCGGGGATGAACCAGGTGTTCGGGCCGATCGCGCAGGTGTTGGACGTCTCGTCGTCGGTGGCGTTGAACCCGCCGCGCTTGACCGCGATCGCCGACAGCGACCACACGTTCATCTCCGCGCCCGACACATACACCTCGTGCAGGTGGATCCAGCCGAGATTCGTTGCGCGCTTGGTGTTCTTGTGCTCGTCCCACGCCAGGATGGTGCCGACCAGGAACGGCATGATGATGTCGGAGGCGATGTCGCCGAGGCTGTCGAACCCGGCGAGCAGGAAGTAGCCGATCAGGTTGCCGGTCGCGGAGATGATCAGGTCGGCGATCGCGTCGACGGTCGGGTTGTCGCCACCGATGATCACCGACACCGCGGTGGCCGGCGAGTGCGCCAGCTTCGACTGCAGATCGTTGAACCGCGAGTCCCGCAGGGTGTGGATCGGGCCGCCGGCGAGGCTGCCCATGAACCCGGACTGGAAGTACTCGTCCTGGTACAGCTCGGGGCTGTCGGTGCGCGGCGCCAGCCCGTCCTCGATGTTGCCGACGGTGCGCTGCACGACCGAGCGGACCAGACCGGTGACGACGTTGCCGCCGAACCAGGTGCCCGACTCCTTGTTGAACCCGGAGTTGTCGACCACCTCGAACACCAGGGCGCCGTTGGCGATGTCGTCGACGATCAGCCCGGTGACCTGCTCGCCTTCATCGGTGAAGACGCGGCGGTACTGCAAGGTGAGCTGCCCGTCATCCAGGGCGTCGGCGATGATGCTGTCGATCGAGTTCATCCGCGACCCGAGGAACGTCCACAGGCTCGAGTCGTCGAAGAACTTCGGCACCTTCACGTGGACCTGCCACTTGCGCCAGTCCAGCGCCTCGTTCCACTGCCGGCGGTCGCCCGGGTCGTCCGGCAGCGTGTAGGGGTGCCCCTCCAGGCGGAGAATGTTGGGCAGCATCAGCATGCCGGTGATCGAATACACCGACGGGCCGCCCACCATCCAGTCGCGCGGAAACTGGAACAAACCGATGGGCAACAACGGATTCGGCGGGCACAGCATGAACTGCGCGAACTGCTTGTCGTCGTTGGCGGTGACCACCAGGTAGTCAACGCCGTCGCGGGTGTCGACCTCCCAGTGATGCATCAGCCCGGTCCAGCGCCACTCCCCGCCGTACATGTCCACCCGGATGAGGACGTTCTTGCATTCCTCCGGGGTGTTCGGGATCGTCATGATCCACTTCGACAGGTAGTGGTCGGCGCGGACCTCGAACATCCCCGAGCTCGACACGTTCTGCACGTCGGGGAACTGGCCGCGGGTGAACTCGCGGAAGTTGTACGAACCCTGGAACACCGCGCCCGGGGTGCCGTCCGGATTGTTCTTGTAGACCTTGCATTTCGGCTTGGCCTGCTTCAGCGCGGCGTGGGACGCGCGGATCTCGTCGACTCTCTCCTTGGCTTCGGTGAACCGCTCGGAGAGCACCGACACCGGGCTATACCGCCCCGACCCCGACCGAGGTTCCGACCACCGTGGGTGTCGAGAAGGGGTCGTTGTACCAGCGCGGCAGCTCGAGTTCGCAGCGGGCGCCGTCGGGGTTGGTGACGTTGCGCACCGTCACGGTGCACCCGTTGTACGGGTCGCCCATGCCGGGCTGGATCGGGTACTCGAGGTCTTGGCCGTTGGCGCGCTGCTGCACCGGGTTCCCGTTCGCCGCGACCAGGGTCATCACGTCCGGCCGCGAGTCCGCCTCGACCAGGCCGCCCTCGTCGAAGAACGGTCCGGGCGAGTACGTCTTCCCGAGATCCGCGATGCCCGAGCCGTATTCCTCCCAGCCGAACGAGTAGTCCGGCAGCGTCCATTCCGCCTGATCGCTCAGATACCACTTCGGCCAGCACATCACCGACGCCGGGTTGTAGTACGGCAGGGTGAACCAGAAGTCGCCGATCATCGAGGTTTCCCACGCAAACCGCTCCGTCGGCCCGACGTAGTAGGGGTTCTCGCAGCCCAGCATCTGCCCGATCGACCCGTACGCCCAGATGTGCGGGTCGCCGCCCTCGAACTCGGCGCCGACGAACGGTTCCGGATCCTTGATCTCCCGAACCCCAAGGTGGCGTTCACCGTCGATCGACGTGTAGACGATCGTGGACTCGAAGTCGGGGTGGAACATCGCCCGGTACCGCGAGTAGATGAGATGCCACAGGTCAGCGTCGCGGTCGGTGTAGGGGTCACCGGTTTCGGGGTTGACGATGTGCATGGTGCACGCGATGTCGCGGCGCTGCGGCGCCCACGACGAATACTTCTGGCCGAGCATGGATTTCGACCAGTTCGTCTTGAACGGCGCCGCGAACAGACCCTTTGAGTGCGGCGCCAGCAGCGGACCCCACGTGTGCTTGGCCATCGGGCCGGCGATGTGGCATTCGTCGCCGTTGTAGCCGACGATTTTGATGTTGTCCGTCGACCGCATCAAGCGGTGACGCTGCGCCTTCGCGGACAGGCTCATCGCGGGATCGCCGCCAATCTCGCCTGCTCCGCCAACGACTGGTGCATCTGAATCTCCCGAGCGATCGCTGCCGGCTCATAGCCTTGGACCTGATAGGTGTCGCCGCCCCGGTAGTCCGCGGTCGACGGGCGCCGCTGCTCCGCGCGCACAACCTCCCCCGACGGCTTATCGGTGAACGATCCCGGCACCGAACCCACCAGCGCGGAGGAAACCACGTTGGCGACCTTCGTCGCGACCTTGCCGCCCTGGGTGAACAGGCCGCCGACCAGCGACCCGGCGGCGCCGCCACCAGCACCCGCGGCACCCATCGATCCAGCGGCTGCCGCCGCGGAGATCGCGGTCGATGCGATGTTGCCCAGCGTCGACGCCGTCGACATGATGGCCTGGTTGATCCACGGGAGCGTGTGGTCGATGCCCGACGGCGGCGCCACGATGCCCTGCGGAATACCCGCCTGGATTGGGCCCAGCGACTGACCCGCGTCGGGGGCGGGCGGCGCGGGCTGCTGCGGCGCGACCGGCGGCGGCGGCGCCGGGGTCGGCGGCGCCTGGATCACCGGCCGCGGCGCCGGCTGCGGACGCACCGGCTGCACCACCTTGGTGCGCGCCGGCGGAATGATCATCCGCGCATCGGGCACCTTCGGTGGTGCCGGAGGCGGCGTCGGCAGCGCGAGCGTCACATCTCCGCCGGCGGCGAACTGCGGCAGCGAGCCCGCATCCACCTTGCCGGTGTTCAGCGCGTGCAGGAACGAGTCCGGTACCGTCGCGCGGCCGCGCGCGCTGACCACGAACTCGTCACCGTGCAGGATCGCCGGGTAGGCGCGGTCCCGCCCGGGCGGTGTCGGACCACCGGCGAGGAAGCCGGGCACCGGAGTGCTGAACCGCGTGTGCACGTGGTTCATATGGTCGTTCCAGTCGTTGCGGTAGTAGCCGCCGTCCTTGGTGATGATCTGACCGTCAGGGGTGAGGCCGAGTACCTGCTGCGTGCCCGGGTTCTTCCAGATCACCTGCTCGGCAGCATGATTCGACGCGAGATACGCGGCGAACCGCTGCATGTCGTCGACCGAGCCCACCCAGTCGATGCCGCGGTTCTGGCCCGACCCTTCCTGGTGGCCCGGGTAGGTGGACGGCTTGAGGTTGAACGCAGCCCCGAGCTTGTAGACCCAGTCGGGGAACTTGACCCCGCCGCCGCCGTAACCGCCGCTGTTCGACCCGGCGGGCAGACCGTACGTTCCGCCGGCGGCGGCCGCGCCTGTTCCGGGGGTGACCGCCTTGCGGGTGAAGGTGTTGGGCCACGCACCCGGACCTTGGCTCGCCAGCACCTTCTCCGCGACCGCGATCTGCTGATCCCGGGTGGCCAGGTCAGCACGCGCGGCGTACTGCTGCCCGCCGAACTGGTCCCACGTGCTCTGCAGGAACTGCAGACCGCCGAAATAGCCGTTGCCGGTGTTGATCTGCCAGTTGCCCGACGATTCCTTCTGCGCGATCGCGTCCCAGTCCGGGCCGCCGGGCACCGACGCCGTCGCCGCCGCGCCGGGCGCGGTGCCCGACAGCAGCGACTGCAGCACGTCGGGCGGCAGGTTCGCGCCCTGCAGGATGCTGGTCAGGTCGGCGCCCGCGGGGGCGGTGCCTGGCTGCGGACCGGCGAGCTGCATACCGACGTTCGCGAGGTGCCCGACCGTCTGGCCGATGCCCTGGATGAGCGGGTTGTTCATCAGGTCGCCGGCGCCGAAGAAGTTCAGCACCCCACCGACCAACGTCTTGCCGAACGACAGCACGGTGTTCGCGCCCCAGTTCGCCAGCCAGTCCCCTGTCTGGCCGAGCCACTGCTGCTGCAGTGCAGGGTTGCCGCCCGCCTGGAACAGCCCGGCGAGTCCCGGCAGCAGCTGCGTCTGCCCGCCGCCCGCCGCATCACCAATGGACCCGAGGTTCAGACCAGGCACCAGCCCGCCGAGCAGGTTGCTGCCCAGCGACTGCAGCGGATTCGCGCCAGCCTGCTGCCCTCCGGGCGCCAGCGAGCCCAGCAGTTGCGTCCCCATGCTGATCGGCCCCTGCAATCCGGACTGGATGCTGCCGACGATGCCGGTGAGGCCGCCGCCCGGGCCGCCGGTCGGGTTGGGCGCGATCAGCGCCGGGCCGGGTGCCGCACCCGGGGTGATCGGGTTGCCGTTCTCGTCGACGTAGCCGCCGGGCTCGAAACTGCGGCCCGCGGTCAGGTTCCACAGCGCCGCGTCGCCGACCGCGCGGCGGGCGTGCGCGGGCAGGATCCACTCGTCGCTGTGGATCTCGGCGAGGAAGCCACCGGTCGGGCCGGGGCCGCGGCCCGACGGCGTCGGCCCGCCCATGGCGCGCGTCGGGACAGCCACCATGCCCGGAGGCAGTCCACCGGAGTCTCTGGTGCCCGCCGGTGCGTTCGCTTGGGCGTCGGGAATTCCCGGGACCGCGGCGGGGACACCGCCACTGTCCCGCGTTCCTGCCGGCGCGTTCAGCTGTGTCTGGGGCACTCCGCCGCTCATCGACCCGGGGCCGCCGGCGTCGGCCGACGCGGGCGGTGGCGCCGCTGCAGGCTTCTGCCCGATGCCTTCCTTGATCTTGTCGCCGAGCGGGCCGAACAGGATGTGCGTCCAGTCCGATTTGTTCGGGTCGAAGTCGTCCTTGTTGACACCGGCGATGTCGTTGAGGCCGAGCGCGATCGCCAGCGGCAGAAGAGCTTTGGACAGACCGGCGAATGCGCCGGAGGACTTCGTGGCCGCCGTCTCCGCCTTGCCGGGGATCAGGTCGAGCAACTGCCCGACCTTGGTGAGGTTTTCGATGACCGACGCGATGCCGGTGATCGTCTTCCACGCGATGAACGCGTTGACCACAGCGCCGACCAGTTCAGGCTGGCCGCCGAGCAGATCCGACAGGGTGCGCAGGATCGGCAGCAGGCCGCCGACATACTGGCTGGCTCCGGTCGCGATGCCCTGGAACAGTCCGGGCAGCTCGGCGAGCACGGGCTTGAGCTCGTTGATGATGTCGCGGCCCTGCGCGAAGTACTCCTGCAGTTTGTTCTGTCCCTCAGTGGAATTGAGGAACGTCTGCAGGCGGCCGGTGGCGTCCTGCAGCCACTCGAGGAAGGTGCGGCCGCCACCGGCGGTCGCGGCGTCGGTGATCGCGGTGAACGACTTGCCGATGTTCAGCACGCTTTCGCCGAGCTGCCCCAGCCCGGTCAGGCCGCTGTCGATCCAGCCCTTGAGTCGGCCGTCCTTGTCGGCTTCGGTGATGAAGTCGCGGAACCGCTCGAGGACGCTGGTGATGCCGTCGGCCATGCGCGGCAGCGCGTCGGTGCCCGCCGCGGTGAGCGTGCCGATGCCCTCGACGAGCGGCTGCATCGCGGCGGACAGGCGACCCTGCGCGTCGGCGGTGTTGCCCAGGATCCGGTCGAGCAGACCCTTGCCCTGCTCCGACCCGAGCGACCCCAGCAGCGCGCTGATGTTCTGGTTCCAGCCCGTCGCGATCGCGCCGAGCCCGGTCTTCAGGTTCGGGGTCACCGCGGTGAAGAAGTTCTTGAACTCGTCGGCCTTGCCCGCCAGCAGCGGCTCGGACACGCTGTTGCGCAGATCCTGGAACGCCGGCTTCATCTCCAGCAGCGTCCGCACCACCTGCTGCGCGTTCGGCGACAGCGCGGACATCGCCTTGTTCGCCTTGTCCTGCGCCGACGACACCTTCGATCCGGAGTCGGCGACCGCTGCCTGCGCGTCGGCGACCTGCTGCTGCGACCGCACCAGCCGCTCGTTCGCGGCGACGACCTGATCGGATCCGGCGACGCCCTTGGTGTTGGCCTCGTTGACCTTGTCCTGCGTCTGGACGTTGCGGTTACGGACCTCGATGACGCGCTGGTCAGCTTCGGCGACGCGCAGCCGCGCGTCGCGGACGTCGCTGTAGTTGCCCTTCGCGAGGTCTTCGCGCGCCTTCTGCGCCTCGAGGATCGCGCGGGACTCGTCGATCATGCCGCCGCGTTGCTCGATGCGCAGATCCTGCAGCTGCTGCTTGGCGTCGCGGGTGGCGCGCGCGACGTCGTCGCGGGCCCGCGCCTCGTCGACGAGGCTGTTGCGCAGCTGGTTCGACGCGGCCGCCGACGTCCGCGCCGCCGCGGCCTGATCCACGCCCGCGCTGTCGGCCGCCGACGAGGCGGCGTCCCACGCGTCCTTGATGCCCGACAGTCCCAGCACCAGGGTGCCCACCGACGCGGCGGCGCCGGCCAGCGCGCCCGGCACGGCAAGACCGGCCTGCGCGACCTGCTGCAGACCGGCGGCGACGTTGGCGAGCCCGGACGCCAGCGCGGGCAGCCCGGCGATCGCCCCGGCGCCCAGGTTGATCTTCACCGCGCCGGCGAGCGACCCGAAGTCCCCGAGCTGGGTGCGGACCGCGCGCAGTTCGCGTTGCGCCTTATCGGTGTCGGCGTCGACCTTGATGGTCAGGCCGTCGGCCTGCTGGCGCGTCCGGAACGCAGCCATGTCGGCCTGCGCCTGCCCCAGCGCCATGTCGACACCCATGCGGATGCCGTTGCGCTGCTGCATCTGCCGGAACCGGTCGATGTCCGACCGGGCCTGCCCGGTGTCCGCCGACACCTGCATCACGAACTCGGCGTTCTTCGCCGCCAGGTCGCGCTTCAGGTCCGCGATGAACTTGGTCGCGTCCGGGCGGATCCTGATGCTTGCTGACCCAGCAGAGCGATCGGGCATCATTCACCTCCCTTGTCGGTTCATGCAGGTAGTTTCGTTGTGTGATATGCGAATTCGCGTGCGCCGTCTGCGACCGCCAGGTGATCCGGCATGACGTCCGCGGTAACGAACAGCAGAAGCGGCGTCTGTGCGACGAATGTCTGCGCTGGCACAAATGGTGCTTCTGGGGGAACCACGCGCCGCTCAAGTCGGAGTTTTTCGCCGCCAAGAATCGGCCGGACGGAACGTCAACAGCTCGCTACTGCAAGGCATGCATGCCCTACTCGCGCGGGCGGCGCGTCCTCCAGTGTCACCACTGCCAGGTCGACTACCTGCCCGCAGTCAAGAGCAATCGGCACAACGGAAGTGGCGTCCCGCTGTGCGACGACTGCTACCTGGTGGTGAAGCACTGCAACCGGTGTGACCGCACCCTGCCCGTCGAAGACTTCAGCAAGACAAAGCAGAAGGCGTGCGGGCGATCAGCCTTCTGCCGATCCTGCAACAGCGACACCTGGAGAGCGACACCGCAGGACCGAAAGTTCTCGAATCGGGCGCGGTCAAAGAAGTTTGACATCACGCACGACGAGTATCTGGCGATGCGAGAGGCGCAGAACAATCTGTGCGCCATTTGCGGGTTGCCGGAAACCGACGCCATCCGCGGGCAGGTGATCAACCTCGCGATCGACCACTGCCACCGAACCGGAGAGATTCGTGCCCTGCTGTGCGGCCGCTGCAACAAGGCCATCGGGCTGATGCTCGACGACCCCGAGCGGCTACGCGCGGCCGCCGACTACCTCGAGAAGTGGGCGGCCACGCTAGCCATTCGCTAATTCAGGTTGAAGCCGAGAGCTTTCGGGTTCGCGTTGAAGATGTCGGCCAGCAGCATGTCGTCGCCGGCGTCTTCCTGCTCGCGTTGCCACCGCTCATACGCGGACTCCGGCTCGGTGGGCAGCGGGAACTGCGGCCGCCACACCCGCAGCAGATGCACCAGCGTCACTTCGACCTGCTGCACCTGCCGGACCAACCGCCCGTACCCGAACAGGTCAGGGCGCGGCGGCTTCTCCGGGTCGACCTTCGAGAATTCCTCGTTGAACTCGGCCTTCAGCACGTCGGATGTCGACATGGCCGCGAACACCGCGGACCCCTCAGTGCGGGCGGCCCGCTCGGCGTAGTTCAGGAACTGGGACCAGCAGCGGGTGCCACGGATCCAGTCGAAGATGTCGACTCCGTGGAACTCGACGGCGAAGTCACTGTCGAGCTCGTCCCAGAAGTGCTCGACCCACCAGAGGACTCGCCCGCGCGTTCCCCCGCTTCCGGATTCACCGCCTGCCCGCACGCCTGGCAGTGGTCATTCACCGGCAACTTCAGGAACTGCTCGGTGATGTCCTTCTCAAACGCGCGGCGCTCCCACGCCGGCCGCGTCACGAAGTACTCGTTGACCTGCTGGTACACCTCGGCGTCGCCGAACAGCGCCTCGTTGTAGGCGGTGACCGCGGCCTCGACCTGTCGGTAGCCCTCATCGAGTTCGTTCTGCCGCTGCTGGATCCAGGCGACCCGCTGCTCGGACAGTTCCTTGCGGCGCGCCGCCAGCCACTCGGCGCGCTCCTGCGGATCCTCGGCCGGCGGTTCCTCGGTGGGTTCCATCGGCGGCGCCACCGACTCGTTGGACAGCAGCGCCGCGATCGACGCCTGCGCCAGCAGCTTCGCCGCCGACGCCTGATCCATCGCCTGCAGCCGTGCGTCGGTCGGCGGGTAGAGCGTCAGCCCGTCGGTGACCGGGTACGGCTCGATCGCCATACCCTTCTCGCGGGCCTCGGCGAGGACGCGGGCGAAACGGCCGATGGGCTCCCCGCCCACCGACACCACACGCGGTGCCGGGGACGGGGAGCCCTTGGCCGCCCTCTTCTTCGGTGCGGTAGCGCCCATATCAGGCGACGACCGTCACGGCGCAGGTGTCGGAGAACCCGCCGTAGGTCGCGGTGATCGTCGCCGTGCCGGCCGCGACCGCGTCGATCAGACCGGCGCTCGACACCGTCGCCTTCGTCGGGTCCGACGACAGGTAGGTGGCCTGCGCGGTCCGGTTGACGCCGTTGTTGTCGGTGACGGCGAGCTGCTGCGTCTCGTCCATCGACAGGTCGATGGTGGCCTCCGACGGCACTACGTTGATCGAACTGACCGCGCCGCCGAACCCGGCGCCGCCGGCCGCGTTCTGCTGCATGGCCTGCCAGCCGGGGCCGAAGATCTCCACGAACACCGGCTCTTCGTTGAGCTCGTCGACGTCCTGGAAGTCGAAGGTGTACGGGTAGGCCAGCACCTCGGCGTCGGTGGCCGACTGCTCGCTGGTCTCCGACACCGACACCCGGTTGCCCATCCACACGATCCAGCACGCCAGACCGTTGTAGTCGTGGCGGCCGATCAGGGCGACGCGGGAGAGCATGTTGATCGGCAGCGACGGCACCGGCAGGTGCACGCCGCCGGTGGCGTCCGGCACGATGCCGGACAGGTCGGCGCCCAACCAGTTCTGCAGGTTGATCTTGTTGGTCTCCACCGGCTCGACGCCGAGCCGGATGCGCCGCTCGGTGGGGATCTTCATCGCCGGCGAGCCCGACCCGTGGATCATGATGTCGTTGTACGACTGGGCGTTGGACAGCGACCCGCCGCGCTGCTTGCGGTGCGCGCCGACCACGTAGCCGTTGTCCGGGATCACCAGCGCGCCGGTGGTCGGGTTCTTCAGCGTGGTGATCAGCGGCGTCGAGTAGGGCCACTGGACGACCATCAGCTTCCGCGGGTTGACCAGGAGATCTTTCCGCGTCGTCGTCACGGGAGCGGTTGCCACCATGAGATGTTTCCTTTCACTCGGAATCGAGCCCTAGCAGCTCGCGGTATTCGGGAAGCCCGCGTGGCACCGCCGCATGGATCTCCCATGTCGCCGGCACGATGCGCTTTTCCCTGATCAGCTCCTGGATCAATTGCGGCCCAACAACTTCACCAGGAGCTGCCATGAAGGTTGTTGAGAGTCCACAGCGATGCGGGGTGGACCGGTGCACGGTCCCGCCCTCATCGCCGAAGCCATCGAGGATTGACGTCACGTAGGACATCAATTCGTTCGAGTCGTCACGCGACGACGTCAGCGCGGCCAGGTCGACGATGCTCTCGTCGACCCACGGCAGCGTGTCCTTGTTCAGGTTGCCGCCGCGGCGGTGCACCAGCAGGTAGGCGTTACCTTCCCCCAGCCACGCGTCGCGGTCGCTGTTCGCGGCGAAGAACGGTTCCACCCGCAGCCCGTCGATCGCCGAGGCGTTCTCGTCGAAGGTGAACAGGTCGTTGATGAGACGTTCTACGTCCCAGCGGAATCCGCGCCACCACGCCGGGTAGGTGAGAGTCACAGCGGCACCAGCGCCAACAACTCGAGGACCATGTCGAGATCGTGGGCGCCGTGGGTCTCATCGAACAGTGGGTCGCCGCGGTTGGCGTCGTAGCGTTCCCGCGCGCCGAATTCGTGCGGCAGCACATAGTCGAGCAGCCCGGACGCCGACAGGCCGCCGACGGTCAGCGTGGCTTCCCAGTAGTTCCGCCGCGGGCCGCCCAGAGCGGTCGAGACCCGGGTCGCGCCGGCCAGTCGGCCGCTGCGCCGCGACACCTCCGCCTGGTACATCATCTGGGCGGTGTGGCCGCGCTCGAACACCAGTGCCCGGCACTCGTTGCTCTTGAGCCACTGGCCGCGCCACGCGTTCTTCTCCGGGATGTCGACGTCCACGGGCTACCCGCGCTCCACGTTGTACCGCTTCACGCCGAAGTCGTGCCCGTCCAACGGGTTGACCTGATCGTTCTCCGCGCCGCCGCGCACGATGAAGTCACCTTCGGGCAGCTTCACCTTGTCGCCGTCGCGGATGTCGGTGTCGCGGTAGACGTAGATCAGACCGGCCTGGGTGTAGGCGCGGCCACCCTCGTCGCCGGGGATGCGCGACGGCGCACCAATGCGGCGGACGACACGCACGCTGGCGGTCGGATCGTTGGGGTAGTTCGTCTCGCCAAAGTTGGTGACGGGACGGCGCAGTTCAACGTCGATGCCGTGCTCGTCGATGGCCTGCGCGAGATCGCTCAGCACGGCACCTGCCACGGCGCCGCCGTCAGCGTCCCTAGCCGCGGCCGGCGCTTCTTAGGCAGTCGCACGCGGTTCAGTTCTTCTTCCGTGAAGGTGATCCCCGGGCCGGCGTCGCGGTTCTGCGAGTACCCGTAGGTGGTGGTGAACCCGTCCATGCCAGACGATTTCGACGTCTTGCGGTCCGGGTTGCGGTAGAGGTCGAGCACCTTGTCGATGACCAAGGTGCGGACCCGCCCGACACGGATGCCTTCCGGGGTCTCCGGGTCAGCATCCGTGTCGAGCGTGAGCAGCGACGGAACCAGACCGATCAGTTCGTTCTCGACGTCGAGAATGCGCCACTTGACCCGGGCGGCCCTGTCCGAAGGGATGGTCCCCTCGTACCGGGCCTGCACGGCGTCGATGGTGACGAAGCGGCCGTCGGCTGGTTCCGTCGGGCTGGTCACTCGACCGGCACGTCCTTCGCCTCGAGGTAGGCGATGACGCCGTCACGGCCGTCGACGTCGGCGGGCAGTTCGACACCCTTCGACGCCGCGTAGGCACGCCACGCGGTCTCGCCCGAACCCTTGCCGGACTGCGGAGGCGGCCCATCGCTGGAACCGCCGTCGCCGGCATCGGATCCGCCCACCGGGAAGGGGACGTCGCCGTCCTCCCACACCTTCGGGTTGGTGATCTGACGGGTCGCCCACTCCGGCAGCTCGTCCGACGTGAGCGGAGGACCGAAGGAGTGGGTGACACCGTCGGCGTCGCGCACGGCCACGTGCATCGCGAGCGCGGCCATCAGGCGACGTCCAGAACCGACAGCAGACCCGCGTTGGCCAGGATCGGCATGCCGACCGCGTCGACGAAGGTGAACTCGCGGTAGGGCGGACCCACCTTCTCCACCAGGCCGACGACACCGGAAGCGTTGCCGAACGTCATCTCCGCCTGGTTCGACCGGACGAGCTCCAGAGCGGTGGCCGACAGGCCGAACGCCATGAAGCCCAGCGAGCCGATGTCCTCGGGCAGCATGATGACCTTGTCGACGCCGATCACCCGCGTAGTGGTGCCTTCGACCGACAGCGTCGAGTCGTAGGCCCGCACGACGGGCAGGTTCTCCTGCGACAGCAACCGGTTGAGTTCCTCGACCGTAACGCTGGTACGGCCCTGCGTGGAACCGTAGACCGCGTCGATGATCTGCTTGTTGCGCCGCAGGATGCTGATGCGCGTGCGCGACATCAACGCCTGCGCGGCCGGAGCGTAACCGTTCGCGATACGCACTTCCTGCTGCGCATCGAAGTCGGTCAGCGGCACCGCGGTCGCCTGGTTGGCGTCCGTCCAGCTCGCACCCGCCGGGGCGGAGATCTGGTTGGCCGGAACACCGTAGTCCGCCTCACCGTTGAACCCACCCTCGTTGATGGTGAGCTTGCCGTCGGTCAGCACGTCGCCCCACGCGAGCTCGATGCGGTTGTTCATGGTGCCCATGAGCCGCTCGGCGTCGTTGTAGGCCGCCCGCACCAGGCGGTCGGTGTTCGTGCCCGCGTTCAGCGCGATCTCGGCGGCGATCCGCTCGTACTCGCCCTTGTTCAGCGAGTCCGAGAACGGGATCAGCTCGACGTACTTCCCCGAGCCGGCGTCGCGCGCCGACACGTGGATGAGCCCGTCGAACGACCGGTAGGCCGCGGTGCGGTTGGTCTGCACCAGCTCGGCCCAGTCGACCCGGTTGGTGTCGAAGAACCGCGTCGGGAACAGCTGCTGGAGCAGGTTGCTCGCCGGGATGGGCACGTTCCGGATGAACGTGGTGATCGCATCGGGCCGGAGGCCGATGGGACCGTCGAAGACGATAGCCATGTGTCAGTCCTCCCTCAGAGCCAGACGATCTTGGACAGGTCGGTCTTGCCGGCCGAATCGACACCCGAGTTCGTCGGGAGCTTCGATTCCTTCACGGCGCCGTGGACGAAGATCGCGCCGCCCACCTTGGCCAGCGTGGCACCGGTCGCGTCGACCGCGCGCACGAAGCTGAACAGCACACCGGCGGCGACCTCACGGCCATCGCTGGCCGCGTTGTCGTACGGGCCGTACAGACCCGTGGCGGTCACCTTGCCCAGCAGCGTGCCCGACGGCACGTACCCGTTCGGGTAGTGCGTGGCCTTCGTGAACTTCGAGATGTCCAGCGTCACACCCGGAGTCAGATCCACGCCGTGGGTTCCGATGAGCCACTCGCGGTTGTCGACTTGGGATGCGCTGGAGTGAACGGTGATGTCGCTCGACATCGTTCCTCCTACTTCTTGACGTAGCCGCGGCGCTCAGCCTCGGCCAAACCGATTGCGCTCGCCGACGGCGCCGGCGGGCGATCTCCTGATTGGCCCCACTGTCTGGGTGGCGGTGCCTCATGGCCGCCGGACTCGACACCGCCGAAAGCCTGTGCGAGACCGGTGAGATGGCCAATGAGTGCGTCCTTGTCGAACTTGCCGTCCTTGACGAAGGACATCGGGTTGAGGCCCGCCATGACGGCCGGTCTCTGGTTCTCGTCAGTCACGAACTGGCTGACGACGGCCTCCGCGAGTTGCGGAGCCCACTGCTCGGCCGCTGCTGTCGCAGCGGCGGCCTGCGCCTGTGTCCGAGCGTCCTCGAGAGCCCGCTCGGATGGCGTCTGCTGCTGGCGCCGAGCTTCCTCTGCTTCGTTCTTCCACTGCAACGCCTGCTCGGGCGTGATGCCCTGGAACTTGTCGAGCAGGTTGCTCTTCTGCCGATCGTGGTACTTCCAGTAGGCCGCCTGCTGATCAGGGGTCATGTCCTTGATCGGCGTGTGAGGAGGAAAGCCCCTGTCGGGCGGATCCTGCGGCGGGTCGGCCGGAGGGTTCTCCGGAGGATCGGCCGGCGGCGGAGCACCGGGATCACCGAGTGGCTGCGAGCCGCCCATGACGGGCCAGATCGGGTTGCCGCGCTTGGTGAAACCGATCGCCGTGACACCGGTGAGCGGATGCGTGGGAAACAGATCGAACACTGATACTCCCCTGTCGGGATGGGAAACCCATGACGGGTCAACCGCCGAGACGGCGGAAGTTCTTCAGGCAGCTGCGCGCTTGAACTTGGCGATCTGCTGCAGGTGGTACTGGATCTGCGGCGAGTCCTCAGCCAGCCCTTGGGCGCGCAGCGCAGCGAGGTTGGTTTCCAGGATCGGCAGGTGCCGCGCCGCGACCTGCGCGGGCGATTCGACCGCGGCTACACCGGTGCCTGCGGCCTGATTTTTCGCGGTCTTGCTGCGCGGCTTGTAGTTCCGCGCCGGGACCAGCACCGGGCCGAGTTCGCCGTGCTGGTCGATCTGGTAGCGGGTGCGCTTCAGGTGCGCACCGGAGGTGCCGCCCGCCGCGTCGTACAGGGCGCCCAGGTCGACCGCGTTCAACTCGTCGGCGGGGTCGTAGTCCGCTGTAACGGGTGCCGTCGTGCACTGGCAGCGGTCATGGATTGGCCGCAGCTCGCGGACGGTGTAGATCCGATCCGATGCGGCGATGCACAGCCCGCACGTCCCTGTTCGCGACAGTTCTGGATGAATGATGCGTCGCGTCGCCACTACCGGGTTCGCGATCGTGTCCAGGTCGGCTGCCGCGACGATGATCTCGGATTCGGCGAATCGCTGCGCCAGCATCACGTTGTCGTCGACGAGCAGTTCGATACGTTGCCGCGCCGCCTCGTCAGCGACCGCGCGGGTGGCGCCCTTCGATTCCAGCGCGCGCAGCGTGCGCGCCGGCCGGTTGAAGATCGCTTCGGTGGTGAAGTCTTCCGCGCTGATCACGGTGCTGCCCCGCGTGAGGTAGTCCACCTCGACCTCGTCGGGCCGCTCCAACTCGAGGCGTCCGTCGACGACGGCCGCCGCCGGGGCCCGCACGTCGATCGGGTTCGACGGCACCCCTCGCACCTTCACTCCCATTGCGGACAGCAGTTGCTTCTGCCCGGCGGCGGCCGCGCGGGCGGTCGACGTCTGCGCGGTCCGCATGTGCTTCGCCGCAGACTCCGTGAACGCCTGCACATCGCTGCCGGAGTACGGGTCGACCGCGGCCCACAAGCCCAAGATCAGCGTCTTGGCGTAGTTCCCGGCGGTCTCCCGCGCGGCGATCACCGTCTCTGACAGGCTCGCCGTCGACGCCAGCAGGGTGTTGCCCGCTGCTGCCGCGGCGCGGGCCGCCGTGACCGCGGCAAGTGCGTCCGCGGTCGTCGCGATGCCGTTAGGCGACGGCTGGGTCATTCACCGGCTCCGGAGCCACTGTCGGCTGACCGGACGGCGCCGAAGTCGAGGCGCCGGTGTTCGGCGATGTCTGGGCGGCGATCGATGCAGCCAGGAGCCGCTCCGCATCCAGTTCGGCGAGGTTCTCTTCGATGTCCTCGGGCGGCATCTCCCAGATGTCGCGCATGATCCGCTGCTTCGACAGCACATTTGCCGCCTGCGCAGTCGCCGAACCCTTCTCGGCCAGCGACTTGTACTCGATCGGACCCCACCGCAACTTCACCGACTTGCCACGCGAAGCATCGCCATCCATCGCGAACACGATGCGCCACAGCAGCTTCAGCTGCGGAGTCGTGCGCGCGCGACGATCCCGGACCTTCGACGTCAACGCCTCGCGCAGCAGACCAGCGCCCTCCGCGGAACCATTCGCATCATCCGGGGTGATCAAGTACAGCGGAGTGTGCGTGACCGCAGCGAACGTCTTCACATCACGCAGCTCGGCCGCCAGCATGCCCGACAGATCAGCCTGCCCGGACTCCCAGAACTGCCAGCCCGCCGGCACCTTCCACACCGCGCCCGGTCCGGCCTTGAACACCTGGTTCCAGTCGGTCTCGTCCTTCGGCGGCGCCTCTTCGTTCTCGTCGTCGAACTCTGCGTCTTCCGGCTCATCACCGGACACGCCGCGCTGCTTGAACGCTTGGTAGCGCATCAGCACCATGCGCTGCAGCGTCGTGTCGATCATCCGGTCCAGCACGTCGACGTGCGCCTCGTACTCGCCGACACCCAGCTTGTTCTCGAACTTCACGATCGGAATGCCACCCAGATCGTCCAGTCCCGTGACCAACTCGGGCTGATCGCTGGTGCGTTCCCACTGGCGGAAGTCGTTGCGCCGCAATGTCCACTTCTCGCCCGGCAGGAACAGGTGCGCGATCTCTTCGTCTGCCTCGACGTCGTAGGACCGCACCAGCGCCGCCCGCAACCGCACCGGGTTGTTCGGGTCCGAGATACCGACGCAGCGGCGCGGGTCGATCGCGTGGATCGTCGGCCCGTACGCCGTGGGAACCACCATGGCGTACGCCTCACGCATCGCCAGCATGTAGGTCAGCAGATCCTTCAGCTGCGCCGTGAATCCCGTGTCTTCCATCAACTCGGCGGCCCGGTCGTCACCGTTCGGAGTCGAATCCGAACCGGTCGACACCGCCAGCAGTTCCATCCGGTCTACCACCGCGGTGACACACATCTCGGCGTAGTTCGACCGCGATTTGCGCATCACATCGCGGAAGATGTCCTGGAACTCCGGAGCGATCTGCGGCAGCGGCGGATCGCCGGCGTAGTAAGACCACAGCGTGTCCAGCCACTGGTTACGCGGCCGGTACGTCTCCGGGCGGTGCTGCTGGTCCTGCCAAGACGTCTGAGTGTTCGCGGTGAATCGCCGCTCGAGCCGGTCGAACCACTCTGAAGGGGACAGCACGGCCAAGACAATTCACCTCACTCTCACAACCTGTCCCGGCCGCTTTTTCGGCAGAGACTTCAGGCATTCCATGCGGGCCTGCCACGACAGCACTCCCGCCATGCACGCGTCGAACTTCCGGTCCTTGTGCAACTTCCCCAGGATCCAGAGCTGCTTCCCGGTTTCCTTGTCGACCCGGGTCAGGTACTTCTTCCCGGCGTTACCGACATGCCGAGTCAGCCGCCCATGCTTCGTCGGTTGACCGATCTCATCGGTGTCTGTGTACGTCACCGCCGACGAGTTGATCGCCGTCTCATACGCCAGCAACGCCTTGATCATGCGAGTTTCCTGGTTCGTCCAGAACTCCTGCACCACAGGCTTTTTGGTGTAAGGGCTGTCGCCGAGTTTCGCCGACCACTGCCCGATCACCGTCTGGTAGTACGCCGGGTCGCAATACATCAGCATCACCCGGTAGTGACGGCGCAGGTACATTACCCGCGCCGTCAACGAGGTCTCGTTGACTTCCCAGTCGTCGTCGTTCAGCGGCTTCTCGGCGAGGAACTCGATCTGCTGCAGACCGGTCCGGACGTCGGTCATCACGATGGCCGTCGAGTCGCGGAACTTCGCGCCGTCCATACCGAGCGTGACGAACGCACCCTTCGGGATGATGCCCTCCGGCCGAGCCAGCGTCTTCCACTGCCCCAGGTCGAACGCCTGCGCACCCTGCTGCGTCCACCGGTTACACCACACCCGCTCGAGATACGGCGTATCCGCACCCGGAATGTCCCACTGCGACGCCAAATCCTCAAGGTCCGTGCGGGCGGCTAACTCCGGGCCCGACGCGTCGCGGATCGCCTCCACCCGATCCTCGAACTTGTCCATGTTCCAGCGGTCATCGGCCTGCCGGTGGAAGTACCACATGCGGGGGCGTTTGATCTCGCCGCGCGCCATCGCCTCCGCCTCAAGGTGATCCGTCTCCGCAACCGAGTTCTGCCCCGGTTCCCCCGCCGTCGTCGTCGACATCGACCACGGATCCTGTGCAACGCGCTTACCCAGGTTCGCTTCCATCGTCGTCACCGCTTTACGCTCCGACGGCAAGTACAGGCGATGCGTGTTGTGTGTCAGCCGGCACTCCCGACCGAACACGAACAACGAGTCGTCGTTGTCGACCTTGATGCAACGCACCGGAACCGGCGCAGTCGGTTCGATCGCCGTGATGGTCGGGCGAGCATGATTGACGTTCACCTTGGCCACGATCCGTTTGCGGTCGAGCCGGCACTGCAGGCCGTCGGCGGCGAACAGATGAACCTTCCAGGTGAACCCGCTGCGACTCCGGACGTCGGCGCGACGTGTCAGCGACGCATCCCATCCCAGCGACAGCGCCAGCTCGCAGACATCGCGCGCCAGCCGCTCTGTCCCTTGGACGAAGCACACAGATCCAGTGCCGGGTATGACGTGCCCGTCGGAATCGACCAGACCGGCCATCAGTTCCAGACGTTGCGCCCGCGAACTGAACCGGTAGGTATCGGGGATGTGCTTGTCGCCGAACACCCCCGCAGTCCGCAGCAGCGATCGCAACCCCGTCGGCAGCCACCGAACCACCGATGCGCGGCGACCTGCCCCTGCCTTCGCGACCGTGTGCGGGAAACCGGCCGAGATCTGCCGGTAGTCGTCGGTGTGCGAGTGGATGTACCCCGCGTTCGTTGATCCGTCGCCCAGCCACATACCCAGCAGGTACGGGTCCACCGGTAGATCATCACGTTGGACACCGTCGAATCCCTGAGAGCGCGGCAACCGCCACCGCTTCCCGTACCCGGTATCTAGACCGCGCTCAAGCATTTGCGCAGTCGTGACGACCTGCTCACCGCGTGGCCGATTCGACCAGTCGATGGCCTTCCATCGGTGGTTTCCATCAGTGACCACCGATGATCCGTCCTTGAACGTGACCCGATAGCACTGCCTACCGACATGCACCGGTGAGGCACCGAGTACACGGACCTGGCGGCCCCACCGGTCGTACACGAAGTCACCCGCCCGGAGCTCGCCGATCGTCGACCATCCCCGCGGCGTCGGAACGACCGTGTCCAACGCCAGCGGCTCGTCGAAGCACTGGAACGTGGTGCGACCGCCGTCGTTCGAGTCCGGCGAGTTCGCCAGCGGGACAGCCTTCCCGTCCGCCTTCCCGCGGTCATCCAACCGGATGATGCGATCCGCGCCGGTGTCGAAAACGTCGGCGTCGCCGCATTCTTCGCAGATCAGCTTCAGCGCGCCGTAGGCGAGCTCTTCGACCTGCAGCTTAGCGTTGGCCAGCATCGGGATGTACGGGTCGACGACCGGCCGGCCCGGCGCCAGACCGAAGTCGGCGTCATCGTCGAACCCGTCGAACCGCACCGGCCCCTCTGGGTGCAGCTCGGCGAACGCGATCAGCGCCGCCAACTCCGTCTTCGCCGCACCCTTGCGCACCGACATCGCGATGCGCTTCCACCGCCGCTTCCCCGCCCGGGGATGCCCTTTCGGCCACACCTCGTAGGCGCGGTGGATGATGAACTTTCGGTCCTCGTCGAGAACCAGTGGCTGGCCCTTCAGATCACCAGGGCCGAAGCACGCCCGTTCCTCAAGGAACGCGCACACCTGATCGCCCAGCGTCGGGAAGAACTCATCCTCGATCGGCGGGACGATCAGATCCATGCGCGGTGCTAGCCGCCGTTGACGACCCGGAACCGCGCTCTCGGGTCAGCAGGCGCCGCCTTCTTCGCCGGCGCCTTCTTCGCCGGCGTCGCCGCCGCGGTCCTCCGCTTCGTCGTCGACTCCTGCGCTGCCTCCGCGCGCTCAATCTCCCACTGAAGACTGCGCCGCGACATCGGCGTCAAACCGCACTGCGCCAGCAGCTGCCGAATCTCACCCGCCAGGCCGCGGCACACATTCGGCGAGCACTCCGGATCCCAGAACTGCTGCATCAGCCGAGCCGCCAGATACAGCGCATCGACGTCCGACTCCGTCCACTCCGGAACCATCGGCGACGACCACGCCCGCCTCCACCAGTCCCGCACCTGCGGATACCACGACGCCGCCCGACCAGGCAGCGCCGGCACCTTCGGATTCGTCTGCGGCTTCAGCACCGCCCGCGTCGTTGTCTTGTTCCGACGCGCACGAACCGATGGGTCTTTCGAGTGAGCGGGCATTGGCGGGCTCCTATGTCAGGAAAGGTGTTCCCATGGCGGGAAAGTCAGGCGTAGAAGCCAGTGGCGCGGAGCACCGCGCGTGAGATTTCGTGCACCGCGTGGCACAGCGGTTCCTCTGTGTGATCCATCTGCTCGCGCGTCCGTCCGAGGCGGAGTTCCGTCACGAGCTTCTGCGCCTGGACCAGCGTCACGGCCGCGTGCGTGGATTCGTGGATGACGACATGCGGGTGCAAGTTCTGGCGACTCAACCGCATTACCCCGATGAACGACGTCGACGGGTGCCGCGACAGCTTGCCCGTTTCCTTGTCCCGCCACGACGAGAACCGGCCATGGAACACGCCACCCGCATTCGTGAAGTCCTCGCCCGGGCTGTACTTCGCCGCCGCAGCCTGCAGCATCTTCGTCGTCGGGTAGACCCGCAGAATGAACCAGAAGCGCAGACCCAGATTGATCGGATCAGTGGAGATGTAGAACGTGCGCACCTTCGTAGCGGCGCTCATCGAATCTCATTGCGGTGCAGTCTCATTCGACATCCCGAAGTTGGGGGAATCGTACAGATAGTAAGGCACAGTGCGATGCGGCAGGCTGGCTGGCCCCCGGGGGGAGGTGGTGCCCCTCCCCTTCTGCGTTTCCGCAGGTCAGAGGCGTTTGTCGCTGGTGCGTGCCTTGTGGTCGTTGCACTCGGTGCAGGCGGCCTGCAGGTTGTGGGGGTCGAGCGCGAGGTCTGGTCTTCGTGCGGCGGGTTGGCGCTTGTCGGCGACGGTGGCGTACCCGGTGCAGATGCCGGGGTATTGCAGTTGGCAGACGTGGTGGTCTCGCTCGAGGACGTAGTCGCGGATGGCCGGCCACTGAGCGTGGGTGGTGGCCTGGCTCGAGGCGGTGCGGGCGCCGCGCCATGCGACGGTGTGCGTCGGGCAGTAGCGAGCTGATCCAGTGATGAGTTGATCGCACTGGTAGTCGTCGCCAGGGCAGCGGCGCGGTGCCCGAGGCATCAGGGGTAGGTGTCCGGCAGAGCGTTGAAGAACATCACTGTGCCGACCACCATGCCGATCATGCTGACCACGGTAGCGAGGGAGAGCAATGTAAGCAGCACACGTTCGAGCAGGGTCATGAGTGCTTGCCTGGTGGGTGTCCTGTGGCCATCTGGTGGATGACGTTGCAGTAGCCCTCTGGGTCGGCGAGCTTTCCTCGTAGTTCACGTACGCAGCGGTCGAAGTCGCCTGGGGTGTTCCATTTGATTTTGGCTGCGCCTTCGCCGAATGCCCAGTACCGCTTGAGGCGGGCGCCTGGTCCGTCGCCGGGGTTGGTGTCGGCCATGTCGCACCTCCCCCGACATGCAGAAAACCGCCATGCTCCGGGGTCGGGGCATAGCGGTACTTGCTGGTCAGTGTCCCATGGGACGGCTGTTCCCGCAATCACCCTGCGTGGGGGTTCTGTTTGCGTTGGTGTCTGTCGGCGAGGACGCGTTGCACGTCGCCCCATCGGTATGTTCCGCGGACGGGTGTGAGCCCGTATCGCTGTTGCCAGTTTCGGATTGCCGAGCGGGATAGGCCGAGTTCGTAGGCGAGTTGGTCGACGGTGAGCCAGTCGTCTTGGTCGCGGTGGTCGGTGAGGGCTTCGGGGATGGCCCAGCCCATGCCAGCGCGGACGATGCTGGGTCCGAGGTCGGCCTGCTGGTAGCTGTTCATGTGGTTCCAGAGGACGTGGACGAGTTGTTGTAGCCGTACTTCGCGGGTGGCTTTGTAGGCGTGGACGTTCGGGTGGTTCGTCACGTCCGCGCTCCCGTGACTGGAAGTGGTGAGTATTCGACTCGTGTTCCGGGCCCTGGCCAGATGTAGTTGCGGTACCGGTGTGGCCCTGAGTGGCGTCGTTTGAGTTCGCAGTGCCAGTGCGAGTAACCACCGGAGTCGCGTTCGGGGGTCACCTGGCAGGTGAACGGTACTTTGCGATGAACCGTTGCGTGAAGTGCCTTGTAGTAGACCCAGCGGCGCAGGCCGAGCCACTGCGCTCGGCCAAGGTGCTGCCACACGTACCACCAGAGGAACAGGTTGACGTTCAGTTCTTGCCACGGCAGCGGCTGAACGTGTCCGCTGTGCTCGGGTCGGTTGGGCCAGAGTCCGACCTTGACGGTGCGCCCTTCGTCTTGCAGATCGTAGATTCGCCAGTCGATCTCACCAGCCGATGAGCGAACGGTTGTGTAGTCGGTGGTGGTGTAGCACCCGAACCGCTGGTCGAGGTCGGCGACGAGGGACAAGGCCAGGCGGTCTTCGACGTACTCGGTCGGAATCCACCACAGATCATGTCCGCGGGGGACTCCAGCCGAGCCGCTGTCGTAGCGGCCGACTAGCCACATGACTGGCTTACCCCAGTCCCACCAGTGGTACCAGTCGCCGACGGCGTGAGCGATGCGCGATCGAAGGGTGTCGTCCATTGCGCTCATAGTCCAGCCGCGGTCCTGCATTGCGCGCCGAGCAAGCTTGGTGAGTTGGTGGAAGTGGATCATGCGCACTCTCCTGCGTGGATCATGTTGCACTGTCTGCATTTTTGGTCGCCGAGTCGGAGTTGGTCGATGGTGGTTTCGTCGATGTCGGTGAGGGTGGTCAGCGAGCTGGCGGTGTATCGCTGTTTCGGTTCGGGCTTGGGCTTCGCGCGTTTGCGTTTGGGTGGTTTGTAGGGGGTTTCGTTGCGCCATGACCAGTTGTCTTCTTCGATTTGGCGGGCGGTGGTGGCGGCGCGGTTGGTGCCGATGGTGCGGTCGGCGGGTTTTTGGTGGCCGGCGAGGTGGGGTTTGAGTGCGCCGATGACGAGTTGCACGGCTTCGATGTCGCGGGTGGCTTCGTCGGTTTCGAGGTCGGCGACGAGGGTGGTGATGTTGTCGAGGCGCGAATATGCCTCTGTGACAAGCCATTTCAGGATGTCTTCTTCGCGTCCTTCGATGACGAGGCCTTGCAGGAATTTGAATTCTTTCTCTGTCCATGAGCCGTCGCAGGCGGGGTTGTTGCAGTCGACGATGGTGGTTCCGTCGTCGCGGCCGCATTTGGATCCGCAGCGGGGGCAGGGTAGTCCGTAGTCGTGGCGGAGTTTGGTTTTGCCGAGTTCGGCGCGGACGCGGTGGTGGGTGTCGGTGAGGTCGAGGGCGAGTTCGAGTCCGGTGAGTTCGACGAAGAGTTTGCCGTGGCGGCTGGCGGGTTGGCCGGTGTCTTCGTCGAGTTGGAGTGGTGCGTCGGTTTCTTCGCCGGGTCGGTCCCAGATGATGAAGGCTTCGGGGCCGGCCGCGGCGAGGGTGTGCACGTGGGGTTCGACGAGTGCGATGCAGGCGCGGAGTGCTTGGAGGGCGTCGGGTGTGACGGCGTCTTCGGCGCTGCTGGCGGGTGTGTCGGGTAGGGGTTTGGTGGGTTTCCCGTTGACGAGGATGGGCGGCGCGGTGTTGTGGCGGCCGGTGGGTGGTTCGGTGTTGAGCGTGATCGCGATGGTGGTGGCGGCGCGGTCTGCTTGTTCGACGATGTCGGACATGAGCGCGATCTTGTTGGACGAGATCGGGATGCCGGGTGTGCGGGTGGATGCGACTGCGGGGGCGCCGCTGCTGCTGGCTTTCTCGCCGAGTGCGCGGGAGAGTTCGAGCCAGTCGGTGGGGAGTTGCTTGATGGCGGAGTGGATGCGTTTGTAGCAGGGTTCGCAGAGGGTTTCGGGGTTGTCGGTGAAGGCGGGGATGCGGTGGCCTTCGATGGTTTTCCCGTTGATGCAGTGGGTGCCGGCGACGCATTGGTGTGCGGAGGTTTCGGGTCGGGCGTCGCTGGTCGATCGTTCGAACATCAGTCGTCTTCCTCCGCGTATCCGAGCTGGTCGAGAACATGGCCGAACAGGTTCCGCGCGTTCTTGTAGTCGTCTCCGATCAGCACTGGCTTGCCGCTTGGGAAGTCATATTCGCGGTTCGGGTTTGAGCGAATGATGTAGAGCCGGTTGAACGGTAGGCGAATGCCGCGAACGTGCCGGGCGTCGAGCAGTTCGAGTGCGAGGCCGGTGATCAGTGATCGCCTAACGGCCATCTCGTTCGGGTGGTCGTGCAGCAGCATGGGGCGGGTCCACCAGTGCCGGAGTCGGATTTGCAACCAGTCGGCGCCCAGCCAGCATGCGGCGAGCAGCGGCAGGGTTGCGATGCCGGCTGCGAAAGCGGTCCAGGTGGTCACAGGTAGCACTCCTTTGGGTAGACGTCGTGGATTAGCCAGGTGCGGGGGTTGCGGGTGCGGGTGATGGGGCGGCAGAAGTCGTCGCCGTCGAGGGCGTGCGGCCGGAGCGTGTCGAGCATCGCGGCGACTGCTTCGGGCGTCATGTCCAAGAGCTCAGGCAGGCCATCCCAGTCGAATCCGGTCCAGCCGGAGCGGTCGGCGTTGGCGGTCACTGCTGTTGCTTCTTTGCGTTGTCGCGGTGCTGTTTTCGTCGGTCCCATGCGTGTTGTGCGGCTTCTAGGCATTCGTCGTCGATGGGTTCGCCGTAGTCGAGGTGGCGGTAGTAGCCGCGTTCGGTGCCGCATCGTGGTTTCGGGCCGTGGGCTTTTGGTGCGTCCATGTGGCGGCCGCCCCACACTCCGAACGGGATGTCGAGGGTGGTGGCCTGTTCGCCGCATTCGGTTTTGACGGGGCACTGGTTGCAGATGGCTTGGGCGGCGTGGCGGCCGGCTTTGTCGTTGGGGTGGGGGAAGAAGCTGTCGGCGTGTTTGCGGATCTGGTCGGGGGTTCCGTCGATGCGGCAGGCGGCGTTACGCATCCAGTCGCGTTCGGCGGGTCCGTGTTTGGTGTAGAGCTCGTAATGGGCACCGCTCATTCGGTGGACGTCCATTCTGCGGGAACGAAGAGGGTGTCGGCGGCCATGGGTCCGTCGCATTCCATGTGGCCGCCGGGTAGCGGTTCGTCGTGCAGTGGCCGGCGGGCGTGCAGCTGCTCGATGATGCGTTCACAGGCGTAGATGGTGGCTTGGCAGGCGAGCTCGAGGACAGCGGCGGCGAGGCGGCTCACGGGCGGTCTCCTTCGGGCCAGTCGAACGTATTCAGATTGAGGTCTTCGATGGTTTCCGCCCAGATGGGTGTCATGGGGCAGTACCAGCAGTGGGGCTCGCCGACGCAGTGGCACCAGCGGGGCCCGACGAAGGCGAGCCACCAGGCGCGGACTGCGTCGGCCATCGCCCCGCAGGGCATGCCGAGCAGGGTGGCGAACATGCTGTCCCAGTCCGCGGCGATCGCGAGGACTTCGGGCGGCACTGGGATCGCGGGTTCGGATGGTCTGGGTTCGACGTGTGGGATGGCCCAGAGCGCGCCGGGTCCGGCGGCCAGGGCGGCTTTCCAGTCGATGTCGCCGGGGATGGGCAGGTGCCAGGCCGCGCCGGCGACAGGCCCGGTGTAGTCGATGGGTTCGTCTTCACGGGGTTCGAAGTTGCATCCGGGGACGTGCGGGTGGTTCACGGGGGTGTTGCAGCACCATGTGCGGTGCACTGCGGAGCCAGCGACAGGATGGCGCTTCTCGGGGCTGTGCGGGCCGCTGGCGGTCGTTTCGGGGTCGGGCGGGGTGATGTCAGGCATGGCGGGTCTCCGGGTGTGTGAGGTGCGCTTGTCGCAGATGAGCTACACGGCCGGGGTTGATCGCGAGTCCGTTGGAGGCGGTCTCACAGGTCAGGCAGAAGATGGCTTCCGCGTTAGGTTCGCCAGCGACCAACTCGGGCGCGCAGATGACGCAGTCCCAGCCTCCGCCGAGCGCAACGCACCACAAGTCCGCAGATCGGCCTGTGTTCGAGCGGATGCCGTTGCATCGGCGACAGAGCGTTCGGAGATTGTCGAAGGTGTCTGGCCCGCCGGCGGACCACGGAATCCGATGGTCCAGAGTCAGGTTCCTGGCTGTGCCGCACCAGACGCAGCGCCAGTGGTCGCGCTTGTAGACCATCCTCCGGAGCCACAGCGGTATCGGTTTCCGATCTTCGCAATGCTTGCAGCGGCGGACATGCCAGCGCCCAGAGTAGTGCGGCCTGATCTCGTGGCCGATGTGCGCCAGCACATCGCCAAAGCGCGTTGGTTCTTGCGTCAGGGTGCTCATTTCTTGCTACCCCCCTGCGCGCGGTACTCAGCGCAACATTTCCTAGCAAGGTGAGTAGTTGTACGTGAGTTACGTTCGTACGTACGTAGGGCATTGCTCGGGCAATGCTTGAGCAATGCGCGAGCATGATGCTCGGGCATGTGGTGCTCAGATGGCTGCGGCATTGCCGTTCTCCTGTGCTCGGACCTTTGCCCAGCGGGCTGTAGCTGCTTTCTGTGCCTTCTCGCTGCGCTTGGCAGCTTCTTCGTCTGCCAGCTGGTATTCGTCCCAATCGTTGACATTCCAGCCTCCGGGGGCCGGTGACCAGAGCCCGGCTTCGACAATTTTGTGGGCGTCGCCGACGGTTGCTCCGATGAGGCGTAGTGCGGCTTTCGGGATGTATCCGGCGAGCCCGTGGCGGCCGGAATAGCACATGCCTTGCAGATGGATGACGATGAGTTTGTGCTGCTTGTCCTCTTGGAGGTAGAGCAGTTTCGGGTTCTCGAACATCGTCGTTTCGAGTCGAATCCACTTCAATCCGGCCACTATCTGGGTGCCTCCTGGTTCGCCTCGGGGTCTGGATCGCCGGGTGGGACGGTGGGTGGTGCGCCGCAGATGTGGAGTGCGTGGCACTGGTTGCAGCGCGGTCGGCCGGCGGAGTGGGGGGCTGTTCGGCAGTCGACGCAGCGGCCGTCGCGGTACGCGGCGTGCTGCTGCGGGGTGGAGGCGGTCACTGCTCGCTGGCCTGTTCTCGTGCGCGTTCGCGGCGATACGCGCCGTGGTTTCTGGCAGCTTCGGCTCTTTCGCCGTCGCGGTAGCCGGCTGCATAGATTTCGGCTGCGAGGCGGTGGAGGGTGAAAACGCCGGAGTCGTCGAGTGGTGTCCGGTTGTTGTACTTGGCGGCGTCGCGGTGCTCGCGTTCGACGAAGTCTTCGACGAGTTGGACGATTTCGGCGGGTTCGACGATCGGATAGTCAGGCATTGGCAATCTCCAAGAGGACGTCGGCGTGGCACGGCTGGTCGAGAGGGCACCAGCACGCGAGGTCGTGGCCGCGGAGCTCGGCCAAGGCGCGGGAGTCGGGCGGCTCGGCCGCGATGTAACGCACGTCGAGGTTGACCCAGTTGCGATACAGCGCGGTGGCTTCGGCGGCGGAGTCGATCTGGACGTAGACCACTCGGCCGAGCAGGCGAAAGTGTGCCCGCCCACCGATTTGGAACGGGTTCCCCCACCGTGTTGGCCGGCCAATGTAGATGGCGCCGTCGGGCATGCGCCAGCCTTTGGTGCGTCGGCGCTGGATGCGTTCAGGCATACCAAACCTGATCTGTGAGGGTCCATGACGCATCGTTCTGATTGATGGTGAGCCCGATGCTCGGCTGGTTGATGACGCGCACGGGAATGCTTTCGAGCGCCCACATTTCAATTCCGAGGTCACGCGGTTGTACGGCTTCGACCGTGGCCTTCCATGCGGGTGTCGCGGGGCATGTCCACGGATGGTGGGCGGCGATGTCGGCGCCGCAGCAGGGGTGAATGTCAGGCATGGGGTGCTGCCTCTGTGCCGCTGCGTTTTCCGTCGATTTCGCGGATGCGTGCGGAGACGGCGGTGACGGCGTCGCCGATCGCGTCCACCTTCCGGGTCTGGGGTTTGGTCTTGATGTCGGGGAATTGCTTGCAGCGGCCGATGAATTGGCCGGTCTTGTTGGTGGTGGCGTAGAAGTCGCAGCGGTCCAGGGTGATCATTCGCTGACGCCTTCCAGTGCGGCGAGGGTGGCGTTCATGGCGGCGTCGTCGTCGGTTTCGACGTAGCGCCAGTAGGCGTGGAGCATTTCGGGCATGGGGACTTGTTCGATGAGGCCGAGGGCGGTGAGGGCACGGAGTTGCGGGTAGACGCGGGAGTGCCAGCACCAGGCGGGGCAGCCGTCGCGGAGTGCCCAGCGGCCGGTCCAGTCGTGGCAGGTGCCGTCTGTTGTGCGAACGCTGTTGCAGTTGCGGCCTTCGTTGGCGACCTTGATGAGGACGTCGTTGGTGGAGATGGGCATGGGGTGTTCGGCGCGGAGGACGCTGATGATCTGGTCGCGTAGCGCGATCGTCTTGGCCATCGGTCGGCGACCCATCAGTTCACCGCCAACTGTCGGGGCTCGGTGATGCCGAGGCGTCGGAGGTCATCCGTGGTGAGGCGTCGGCGGCACCGTTGGTCGAGGTCCTTGTTCCACCAGTCGGGGTGCTCGCGGGCTCGGCCGTCGGTGACGAGCAGGCTGGCAGCTGTGGACAACACTCGAGCGGTCTTGGCGTTCTCGCACATGAACTCGCCTTGGAAACAGGCGGCGGTTCGGCAGGCCTCACACACCGTGATCTGTGGGTCGTAGACAGCAGGCATCAGCGCGCGCCTTCCCAGTCCTCGGCCCGCACGATGGCGAACACTCCGTCGAGCTCGGTGACGCCCGTGCGGTCGGGGTGAGGATCGTGAATCATCCTCTCGCCGGTGTCTTCTGCGATGACGACGTGCTTCCAGTCGCCGCGCGGCGACTGGCCGGACCACAGGACGAGTGGGTATGCACTCGGTTCGGGCCGGTTGTGTGGGTACCGGGCGGCGGGGCTGGCGTAGTACAGGCAGACGTGGTTGAACCGTTCGATCAGCCATTGCTGTGTTGCCTCGAACCAGCGCGCCGACGATTCCGGGTCGATTTCGGCTGCGGCGGTGTCCGCGTCGTAGTGGTCGCCGACGAAGTGTGGAACTTGAGCGATCGGTACACCGGTGACACCGGCGATGCAGGCGCGCCAGCAGTCGCCGACCTCGGTGGGCGGGTTGTGCCGGTGTTGCATGTCGGGGAACGTCATCGCCGGTCCGCCTCGTCGTCGTGCTGGTGGATGGGGTCGTTGCAGTGCATGGCTTCGGCGAGGTCGTCGGCGTCGTAGGTGTGCGCGGTGCCTTCGATGGTGCAGCTGTATTCCTCGCGTTCGTCGTAGCGGAGGTTGCAGTCGAGGCAGCGGACGTTGCCTTGGTCGCGGCGGTGGTGGGACATGTGGTCGTCGAAGTCGTCGCGCTGGCGGGCTGCGAGGTCGCGGAGCTGCTCTACCCAGGCGGCGTCGGCGAGCTTCACCACCTCGCGGACCTGTTGGATGGTGTCGCGGGCGATGGTGAATTGGCCGGCGCGGAGCGCGGCGTCGACGACGTTGAGTCCTTGCCAGATCTCGGCGGTAGATTGCAACGCCAGGCGCTTCTCTTCGCGGCGGCTCATGCTGTCACAGCCGGGTCATTGCAGTAACGGCCGCCGGTGTAGAACCCGGCGGGGATGCCGACGTTGGAGTCGTCGTGCCAGCGGAACCACACGCCGCGGATTTCGGCGGCAGCCTCGCTGTGGCGGGCGATGTGATCGCCGGGGTCGAGCACCAGCGGTTCGTGGGGGCGGATCCAGTGGGTGTGGCGTCCGCCGGTGTGGCGGGATTCGACGTGGCGGCGGGCCCAGTCCTCGACCGTTGCCTCGGTGCCGGCGGTGTGGGCGTCGCACACCTCGCATTGCGCGTACACCCACCCGGATGCGACCCCGGGGGCGTTGTAGTCGAAGCTGACGAGTTCGTCGACGAGGCTCATGCGAAGTGCCCTCGTTTCGCGCGGGTGGCGACTTTCTGGTCGTCGGTGGTGACCTTCGGCGCCCGCTGGGCTTGGTTGGCGATCTGATGGCGCAGCGCGATCTCGGCGAGCACCTTCGATGCGAGCACCACGGCGCCGTCGCCGAAGCGGTGCGTGACGAGGCCGCGGGCGGAATCGTCGCCTCGGTCGTACAACCACCGGTAGGTGTTGACCGAGTCCGGTTCGCTACCAACGTCTGTGACACGGGTGATGGCGATGTCGCCGATGCCATCGCCGTTCAGCGCCAGCTTCACATACAGGCTCACGCGGTCACCGCCTTTGGGTGCGACGCGGCTAAGACGGTGACACCGCGGTCTCCGTACCCAACGTCATCCGTGGACGCGATGCGTGCGATCTCCTGGAAAACACTCACGACTGGTCGCCTCCCTTGGCGTTCTCTGCGGCGATGTCGGCGGCGTTGAGGATGTCGCGGATGCGGTCGTTGAGGACGGTGCCTTCGAACTTGGCCCAGTTGTAGAGCTGGTCGCACAGCTTGCCGATGTCGGCGCTCTCGATGTCGTTCGTGGAGTTGATGTCTGGGTTGTCGAGGATGTGGCGGTAGACCAGGATGCGGTCGTCGCGAGTGAGGGGCGGGTGGACCTGACCGAGCAACAAGAAGAGGCGGCGTTCGGCGGCCTCACCGACCTTGGTGCGTTCCCGCTTGGACGCCGGTTCTGGATGATCCGAAGTCGGTTCGGGGTCTGCGGGTGGTGGGGTGTCGGCGTTCTGTTCGGCTGCCTCGGCTGCGTTGGCGGTGGCTTCGCCGTCGACGTCGCCGGGATCGGCGGGCGGCGGCTCGCTCCCCTGCTCGGCTGCGGCTTTCTCTTCGGCGTCGGCTTTCTGCGCGGCGGCGACCACATCCGCCTCGAGCTGCTGGCGCGCCTTGTCCGCGGACGACTTCCGTGCCCGCGCCGGCTTCTTGCCGGGCGCGGCCGGGTCGCCCTCCTTCGCCGGCGCTGCGGTGGCGATCTCGTCAGCAGTCGAGGTGGTGGCTTCGATCGGCGGGAACAGGTCGTCGCGCTGCGCTTCGCCGCGCCGAATCGACTGGCCGGCCACAGTGAGCTGCGCGACGTCCTCCGGCGTCCAGGTGCCGCGCTCCCGGCCGACCCGCGCCTCGAGCTGCTTGAGGGTGACGCCGAGACCATCGAACGCTGTGACGAGTGCGTCGATGCGGTCACGCAGCGGCTTTCCCTCACCGTTGCGGAGGGTTTCGTGGCAGATGTCCTGCGCCTTCTCGACGAACCAGCGCGGCAGAATGGTGTCGATGCATTCGCGGACCGCGCGGGCGCCGACGTTCTGGTTGTTCAGGTAGATGTCGGTGAGGTCGACGAGGTCTTTCCGCTGCTGCTTGCCGTCGATCTTGACCATGCGCTGGTGCGGCACGATGAAGGTGCGGCTCGAGCGGGTGTTCTTCTGGATGTCCCAGGCGAATGCTTGGACTTCGGATTCGCCGGCGGCGTCGTTGCGGTGGAGTTCCTTGACGCCGTAGTCGGTGTTGCCCCAGATGCGTGCGAGTTCGCGCATGAGGTGGACGCTGGCGCCGGTGCCGCGGTTGGTGACTTGGTAGAAGGCGCGTTCGGCCATGGTGAGGCGGCCGCAGACGTACTCCATTTCGCGTTCGGCGGCGGCCATGTCGCGGGGGCAGTTCTGTGCGACGACGACGGCGGCCTGGACTTCGGCGATCGCGCGGGACTGCTCGATCGCGGTGGCTTGGCTGACGGCGGTGGGGCGGCCGGCCGGCGCGCCGGGCTGGAAGGGTCGGATTTCGGTGGCGGCGGTCATTTGATCAGTGCCTCTTCTCGTCGGATGGCGTACACGGGGTGTTCGATGGCGTGGATGCGGGGCGGGTATCCGGGCCAGTCGTTGTTCTGGTGGCAGTGCGCCCAGATGTCGATTGCCTTGCGGTTGAGTGCGCGGGCCCGGGCGAGGTCGTCGGGTTGTGACTCGTGGACGGTGACCTCGTACGGGTATTCCTTCTCCTGCGCGATGAACAGGAACAGCGGGTCCGGGTCGACGCCGCAGGCGATCAGTCCTTCGCGGTACCAGGCGTCCTGTTGGTGGTATCCGTAGTCGGAGCAGGACTTGTGAAACGCTTTCGGCTCAGCGTTTTTCGTCGTCTTGTAGTCGACGATGATGATGCGGGTGCGGCCCTGGTGGAGCCAGTCGGCCCGCCAGCGGAGGCGGGCCCCGGTGGCGGGGTCGGTCCAGTATCCGGAGATTTCGGGGTCGCCTTGGGATAGGAGGCCGGCGGCGAGGGGGTTGTCGCGGACCGCGGCGGCCATGGCCTGCGCGGTGCCATGGTCGGCGGTGCTGACCGGGATGGCGCCGCGGCCGCGGGCATCCCGCTCGGCGGCCTGCCACATCGCGGTGGACCGGTAGTTCTTGGCCGGTTTCCCGTCTGCCGTGAGGCCGTGCACAGCGGGGTCGAGCACCGCGATCTCGGAGCCCTTGCCGAGGATCAGCTTGTGGACGACGTGGCCGACGTCCCACTCCCGCTTCTCGATTCGCTGCGCGAGCACGAACTTGCGGGGGCTGGTCTTGAGGATCTGTCGCGCGCCGCTGCTGGACAGGCTGTCGAGGTCGCCGTGGTACACCTCTTCGGGAACGTCGACGTACACGCCGTCCTCGGTCGGCACGGCGGAAATCGCTGCGGTCATGAGCCGGTCTCGGCGTCCGCTATGCGCACGCTGTCGGCGAACCACATGTCATCGGGGTCTCGGACGCGGTCGACGTGGGTGATAAGGAGGCGTGCGTTGCCGGATGTCCCGACGCGGCTGCCGACGGTGCGGACTTCGATGACGTCGCCGATTTGGGGTGGTGTCCACGTCCAGCCGACCCATCTGACCCTCGTACCCTCGTCCTGCTGGACCTGAATGTTGTTGCCCCAGCCGGTGTGTTCCCACTGCCGCCAGACCTTGCCGGTCTCTGGCGGCAGCGGCTTCCGGCCGATCTGGATCCCGAACAGCTTCATGACGCGACCCGTAGGTGGTCGTTGATCCATTGGTCGGCTTCGGATCGGCGGAGGTCGAAGATGTCGTCGAGGTCTTCGTTCTCGGCCATCAGAAGCCGTGCATAGAACGCCCGGAAGTTGTTGTTCAGCTTGAAATCCGGAGACTTCGTCTCGATCGCGATCTCCCACCGGGTACGTTCGAACAGCGCGCTGATACCCACCTTTCGGCGGCCAGTGGTGCGCACCCATTCGCGGGCGAGCCGGACCAGCACCGCATAGACGCGGGGGTTGTCGCAGTGGAACTGTTCGAACCGGTCGGCGATCGTCTGACCGAACGGCAAACACGGCTGCTCAGACACGAGGACCGCCCATCACTGCGTCCCACTGTGCCTTGACCCAGAGCACGTCGCCCATTGCGGTGTGACGGTCGAATTCGTCGGCGGGGATACCGACCGCGCTGGACAGTTCGTCTGACGACCACGGCGGCGCGATAAGGGTTAGGTCTAGTTCCGGCAGTCGTCCGTCGTTGACTGCCTGCTTACCCACGCCCACGAGGTATCCGACGATTACGTTCTCGACGTCGACGAGGTGGTAGTGCCATGGGTCGTCCGCGCCGGGTGGCATCAGCGCCCCGGTCTGGTTCAGGAGCTTCGACAGGCGGAGGGCGTCGAAACTGGGGACTGCGCCGACCACGTGGGCTCCGCTGGTGGCTTCGATGAATTGATTCGCTGCCTGCCAACGGGTTAACGCTTCGGACGGGCGGTACCGGTCGCGGTAGTCCTGCTGGAATTGCTCGGGCAGGCTGTCGTACCACGGCAACGGGTAGTGATCAATGAAGAAGTGGTAGGCAGTCTCTCGGCCTTCCGGTGTGCGTCGGATGGCGGCGAACTCCCAGATCGGCGCATCGGGGTGTAGGCCGAGGGTTTCGGTGTCCATGAAGACGATGTCGGTCACGCGGGGACTCCTGGTCGTGTGGCGCCGAGTAGGACGCGCAGGGGGTGGGTGGCGTAGAGGCAGGGCGGACATTCAAGGCGGATGCGGGCGGTTTCGAAGGGGCGGCCGCAGCGGTCGCAGAAGAACGCCAGCAGCGCGGTCATGACGCCGCCTGCTCGGCCGGGGTGACGACGCGGCGGGGTCGGTAGCCGCGCTGGTACAGCATCCGTTCCAGCGTCTCGATCGAGTAGCCCAGCTTGCCGGCGATCTGCTCGTCGGTGTAGCCCAGATCGACCATCTCGAGATACCGGTCGATGAACAAGACCCGTTGCTGTTCAACGACGGTCGGCTGCGCAGCTGGGTCGTCGATGGTGCCTTCGTCCCACGCCAGCGGGGGAAGCCAGCCTTTGAGGGCCGCGCGTCGGCGCGCGATCTCAGAGGGACCGGGCGTCATATGCAGCTCGTCGAACACCTTGGCCACCCTGTGGGCGGTCGCGCCACTGACCTTCTCCCGGATCATCAGGTTCGCGATGTGGCGTTGGACCGTGCCAATGCGGTCGCCGATGTACTCCTGGGTGTAGCCGATCGCGGCCAGCGCGCGGAGACGCCGCTGTGTCCCGGTTGCGTCAACGTCGGCCAGGCTGGGCACCCACACCGCGGGCAGCGGTATCGCCAACACTTGCGCTTCGGTGTAGCGGCGAATTCGGCTCGGGTTACGCTCGATTCGGTGCACGACACTGTCGGTGAGGCCGTAGTCGTCGTGGAGCATCTTGACGGTGACGCCGCGGCCTCGTAGTGCTGCGATGTGCTCGCGAGCCCGGGTGGCGTCGGTATCGCCGCGCAGGTGTGCGGGGTATGCGAGGGGATAGTGGTACTTGCACAGTCCGCGGTTCTGCACGACGCGCCGGCATTTGTCCCGGCTACACTGGGCGCTCTGTGGCCGGGTCACCGCAGCACCGTTTCCGTGCGCGCGCCGGCCGCGGTGTCGGTGGCGGGGATGTATTTCGGGCAGTAGGCGCCGATCGCTGCGGCGGTGAGGGTGGCGGCGTCGTGGCGTTCCCAGCCGGTGCGCATGAAGCCGCGGACGACGTCGGTGAAGGTGGCGTTGCGGTCGAGTTGTGAGCAGACGGACAGGCCGGCGGCGATGGCTGCCGAGTCGCTGCTGTAGTAGACGCCGTATTCGTCGAGGGTGGAGAGGAATCCGTAGTCCTGGAACGGGTTCGCGTGCGCATCAGGCGCGGGCGCGAAGATGCCGACCGGGATGATGAGCAGCGGCATCGCGGCGATCAGGAGCGGGGAGCGGAACACCAGGCGGAGGCGCGCGGACCAGAACTTCCCGCCGAACCGGTACGTCTTGACCCGGCGTCCAAGGTGATCGACGTGCTCGGCGGTCCGGGCGGCGTTCGGCGACAGTCGGTGCATGGCGTCTTCGTTGAGCCCGAACTTGGCGACGGGCCCGAACGGTGTGCGTGGCCGGCGGGCTTCCTGCTCGTGGAAGAGCATGCGGTCGACGGGCAGGCAGAGGACGAAGATGCCGAACGCGACGAGCAGTTGAACGAGGTGGAGCGTCCAGTAGGCGTGGCCGGCCCAGCCGGCGGATGCTGCGGCTACGGTCCACACGATGCGGCGCGCGATGACGAGATTCATCGGTTGGCCTCCAACCACGTGTCCGACGGAAGATGCAGCGACGCGAGGCCAAGCTCGATAAGGCGGCGCGCGGCCTCGTCGCGTGAGATCGACGGCGTGAATGACTGCGCGTACTCGTCGACGCCCTCGCGAAACAAGTTGTGCGCCCAGTCCTTTTCTGTGCCCGTGGTGTCGACGCGATGCATGACTGGTCCGAGGTCGACGACTGCGACGGTGCGGGTATGCGGAATAGCGATGATCTGAACAGCACTGCCGAGCTGTAATGTCGGCCGCTCAAGACCACCCTCACCGAATCCGGTGCCGTTGAAACTGCGCACAAGTCCGTCGGCGTCCGGCCGACCCACGAGGCTCATCGGTTCACCGCCCGGGCCGTGGTGCGCGCGAACAGTTCGGCCAGCTCTCGGGCACACGTTTCGTCTTCCGTGATGGCAGCTGCGGCGTCGCCCCCGAATGGGTCGAACAGGGTCACCTGCCAGGCTTTGCGGAAGCCGGGGACGCTCATGTTGAGCGGTGATGCGATCGCGGCGGTGTTGCCGTCGACCTTGAACCAGAGCGCGTCGGCTCGCTGCTCGGTGGTGAAGAGTTCTTCACCTATGCTTGGTGCTGACACGGGATTTCCTTTCAGTGTGTTCCGTTGTCTGAGTTGGCCCGCACCCGTGCAGGGGTGCGGGTTTCTCATTTCGTGGGAAGTTGGTTGCCCGCACCCCTCGGGGGGAGGTGGGGTGCGGGCGCCCTGCCGCCGCTCGGGGGTCGCGACAGCAGGGGGTCTGTGGCCTGGTGGTCGATGCCGTCCAGGAGTTCGGAGAGCGTCACGCCGGCGAACGCGGCGTAGCGGCGGAGCATGTGAAGGCCCGGTTCGCGGATTCCGGTCTCGTAGTCAGAGATGCGGTTCGCGCCGGTCCACAAGCGGAAGGCGAATTGTTTCTGGTTCAGGCAGGCGTCTTCGCGAATCCAGCGCAGACGTGAGGCGAGGATGGTCGGCGATTTGACCTTGGCCCCGGAAGTCATGCGCGGGCCAATCTCTCGGCGGCGCGCTTCAAGTACTGGGGAAGTTCCGACCCCGCAGCGCGTTCGATGTGCATCTGGGAGAGAGCGGCGACAAGAACCTCGTCGAAATGGTTTTCATCGGCATCAAAGTTCACGATGTCGTCGATCTGCGTCGCGGACAATCCGTTGAACCAGGGGTGCTCGTCGCGGATAGCGGCCGCTTCGGCTTCCCGTAGTTCTTCGCGTGAGGCGTGGTGCTCGACGGTGATCTTGGCGACCCACTGCCACCACGGCTTGCCGCGGTGGTCGCTGAACCGGCTCGACGGGTTGTTCGTGATGCCGACGTAGAGCAGATCATCGGCGCCGTTGAAGATCCGGTAGAGGACGTGGGTCTCGGTATGGGTCATCGCTTCGGCTCCCAGGACTTGCATTCGCGGGCAAACCGGCGAACTTCTTCGACCGGGAAGACGACGCGGGAACCGATCACCTTGGGTGTGATCTCTCCGGCTCGCATGAGTACCTCGAGGCGGTCGTGGGAGATGCCGCCGAGCACCTGGCAAGTTGTGGCCTTGTCGAGGAACTCGGGCTCGATGACGACGCTGACGGCGGGTTCGCTGAGAGTCATGCCGGCACCTGCGTTACTACTGCGCCGCTTCTACGCGGGGAGTACTGGGTGTCGATTGCTTCGACCGGGATGCCGAGCGCGCTGGCGATCGCAGCCAGCATCTGCGCACTGGCGCCGCGGTGGCCGTTCTCGATCGCGGAGATGGTGCCGCGCTCCACCGGCTTGGGGAAGTCGAACTCTCCGTTGATGTGGTCGCAGACATCTTGGAGCGTGATGCCGAGCGCCTTGCGGAGAGTCGCTGTCGTGACGACCGGCGCAGTCACCTTTTGCCGTTGGTTGGCGTACTTGCCGCGTTGGGTTGCGGGTAGTTTGGCCATGTCGCCAACAGTAGGGCAAACATCACCGAATGGCAAGCAACTTACGGGCAAACATTGCCAAGACGTGCCGAAAGACAGGCGTGTAAGTTCCCGTGCAGGTAGGGCGTTGTATCCCCCTGTTTGCCGAACTGAGCTTTTGTTTGCCGAACATTTTCGGCATTGTTGGCCTCGTGAATCCCGACTGGAAGCGCCTCGGAGAACGCGTCCTCGCGCGCCGAACTAGCCGCGGTTGGTCCCAGACAACTGTCGCCAAGCGCGGCGGCCCCTCCGACACACTTCAATCACAGATCGAGCGCGGAGAATGGCGGCCCTCACGAGGCGTCAACGACACACTGAAAAAGATCGACGCCGGCCTGCTCTGGGCGGAGGGAAGCGCCTCCACCGTCCTCGAAGGCGGCGAGCCGACTCCCGTCGACGACGAAAGATCGGGCAGCGGAACGGTTAGCCAGAGCCAACGAGCAGACCGTCGGCCGGATCCCGTGGCCCTGGCCTCTCTCTCCTGGAAGACACTGCGCGACGCGGCCAAGCGGAGCCAGCAGAATGACTCCGACGCCGCGCACCAACGAATCATCGTCGAACTACTTCTTGAAGTGCTCGACATCTTGACCGAGCAAATCCTGAGCAGCAATGCCGGCAAGCGCGCGCGGCCCGTGTTGCAGGAATTCTTCACAGACGAAAATAAGTTGAGGGCCGAGCACACCCGACTATCTCAGGCTCTGCACGCCCACTCAGCTCCGGTTGAGAAGGACCGCGATTACGACGACGACGATCTAAGCTTGCCGGCCCCGGAGGTACACCACGTTCCGGAGACGACGTCGGTCCTCCCGGATCTCGTGGAGGACTCGGAGGACTCGACTGGCTTCGGCGGGGGTCCAGGTGTGCGGAGGGATGTCGAAGAGGATGGACCGGATGCGGCGGCGGAAGGTTAGGGTTCCCGTCGGTTCTCGGCAAAGGTGCGGCATGGGCCGAGTTTCCGCGGCGTTGTTGTTGAGCAATGGAATGCAGTCTCCTGCCAT
Organism: Actinomycetota bacterium; assembly: GCA_040752555.1. GTDB lineage: Bacteria > Actinomycetota > Actinomycetes > Mycobacteriales > Mycobacteriaceae > Mycobacterium. The sequence goes on from JBFMGT010000006.1 coordinate 300,086, forward strand.
GCATTGCATCCCCCCGGATGCACCGTCGGACAATTTGCACGCCCCCAGCAAAGCTTCGGCACGTTCTGTCAGCTTACTGCCAGCATCTGGTGGCAAGTCAACCACAGTGGTTGCCGCAGTAATGCTCGCTTCCTTCATCGCAGGGTGCGCCAATACCGAACGTCCAGCGGGTACCACGGTGACAGAGACGGTGACGATGACAGCGCCCCCGGTCGCCGATCCGGCGCCGATCGAACTTCCCGCCGGGTCTCATCTCCATGACCGCGGTGTCGACAACCTGACGGGTGCGTGGGCCGATGTCTGGTATCTGCCAGAATCCATGACCGCCGATGAGGTGCTCACCTATCTGCGCGACGCTCTACCTGTCGGCCGTCCCTTCGACGCGCCCGGCTCCCATCTTGAGTGGTGCGGTGGCGGACCGACGTCATGGTCATGGCAGAAGCCCGGTGGCGGCGCGAATCAGCCCAAGGTCATCGACCGGCTCGCGGTCTTCATGATCAGCGACCACATCGTCAAGATCTCCCGCGACGCCGACGAGCCATTCGGCTGCAGCCGCTAATCGTCTGCGTCTGCTGCCAGCAGTTCCGCCAGGCTGTCCATGGCGGTGAGGTGGCGTGCGCGGTCGGCGTGGGCGTAGACGCGTTGGGAGTCGACGGTGGCGTGACCGAGTATCTCCATCCGGGTCTGTTCGTCGACGCCCGCGGCGCGGAGCATCGTCGCGGCGGTGTGCCGGGCGACGTGCAGCGGCATCGTCTCTCCCGGGGCGAGGACGCCGGCCGCGGTGAGTAGCGACTTCCAGTTGCCGTAGTCGGCGCGCGGCCGGATCGGGCGCCCGTCGGGGTAATGCCAGACCAGGTCGTGCGGGTTGATGCCCTGTCGTTTGTGCATGGCGCGCAGCGGGCCGAGTAGCGGCGTGATGATCGGGATCTCGCGGCCTCCGGCCTCCGACTTCGGGCGGGTCCAGAGCAGCGAGCGGTGGCAGATTTCGTGGTCGAAGTCGGGCGGCAGATCCCAGCGCCGGTCGGGGCACCAGCCGGGCCGCTTCCGCCGGCAGGGATAGGCGCCGTCGGCGTCGGGGTCGCCGCAGCCGTGGACCTGGGACAGCTGCTGCAGCTGCCACGAGATGTCCATGACACCGTGTTCGAGGTCGACGTGGGACCAGCGCAGGCCGAGCAGCTCGCCTTGGCGGGCACCGGTGAGGAACGCGGCGATCCAGCGGGTGGCTTCGCCGTCGGTGCGGGTGTCGATCGCGGTGCGCAGGACGTGCTTGGCGACGTCGACGGACAGGCTGGTGCGTTTCGCGCGCTTGTACCTCGGGCGGTCGACGAGCTCGGCGACGTTGACCGTGAGCATTCGTTCCCGGACCGCGTCCTTGAGTGCCTTCTGCAGCACAACGTGGGCCAGCTCGCAGGTTCGGGATGGGCCAATCTTGCGGTGCATGTCGCGGACGTGCTGCGGGGTGAGCTTGTCGAGCCGCTTTCCGCCGATTGCTGGGACGATGTGGTTCTTGATGGTGCGGCGGTAGTCGTCGAGGGTGGTGGGCCGGACCTTGTGTGCGTGGATTTCGTTGATCCACCGGTCCAGCCACTTCTCGAGGGTGGTGGCCGAGGTGACGGCGATCTTGCCGGAGTCGACGTCGGAGCGGAGTTTCCGGAGCGCGGCGGCGGCGACGTCGTATTCCTTCGATGAGACTGTCTTGCGGCGGCGTTCACCGTCCGGGCCGGCGGGGAGTTCAACGCGGCCGATCCACATGCCGTCGGCGCGTTGAAACAGGCCGCCGTCGCCCTTCTGTCGGCGGATCTCTCTGCCGTTCTTGTCGAGCCGAGCCACCAGCACCTCTCGTGAGTCAATTTTGTGATCGGATCGTTACTGTACCCAACCGCTGTACCCAATGTATCCGTACGTATCGGTACGTCTCGTCACGCTACAACACGCTGAGCTGCGAGTTTACTGCAGGAACGCACCGCAATTCTACCGCAGCAGCTGACTCTTAATCAGCGGGTCCGGGGTTCGAAACCCTGACGGCGCACAGGTAGGGAAGGGTTTCAGCGTTGGGACTGCACCCAACGTTGAACCCAATCCCGAAAATCGCTGTACCCTACGGC